>CAVVII010000001.1:0-210093 GCA_963748055.1 uncultured Verrucomicrobiae bacterium
TAGATTTGCACAAAGGTACGTAAAGTTCCACAGAACTGACCCTGCACGAATTTGGACCGAACCCGGTGCCACCCAGCAGTAGTATCCATTGGCGCACACTGTCTTTTGGCCGGAACACCGAATCGGTGGCGTGGATCTCCGAAGCATTGCGAGAGGAAATCGACCTCTACCAAAATGGCGCTCCTGACCGGAGTGGCAAACAAACTCTTTCGCGATGAAGAAAATGAATTTGTGCGGCAGATCCGTATGGGGTGACGAGATGAAAGTGTCAGAATTGTCCGGTTCGATAAAACAAAACTGGACAATTATAGGCGTTGAGCGTGAATTCGCATCGATTGAACGCCTGGAAGACGCCGCGGAGGGCATCTGCCCGTCCCTCCGAAAAGAAATGCGTCAGCTTCTCGGCCGATTTCAATCGCGAAACAGAGCTTGGCCGTAGACTGTCACATTCGCCGCCTCCGGGCACCTTGAAAATCGTGTTTTCAAATCAATTTTTCGGATGGATCAAATGCCGCGCCCAAAGTTTTGCGCACGCGGGCCGGGGATTATTTCTCCTTTGCCTAACTCAATGGAATTTCCGAATCCATTTGGTTGCCGGCTTGGGAGCAATCTGCCTTGGTTGCTATTTTCGCATATCACCGATCGAATGGTTGTTTTTGATTGCGGCCGTTGCCTCGGTCTTATGCGCTGAGGCGCTGAATACGGCGCTTGAGCGCACGGTTGACCTGATAGAACCGCAGCGGCAACCGGTTGCGCGGGATGCAAAGGACCTGGCCGCCGCCGGCGTACTGATTGCGTCTCTGTGTTCATTAATCGTCGGTGTGATACTATTCGGCCCGCGTCTAGTGCGACTGCTCCTCAGGTGAGGGTCTTGATTTCGCAACCGCGGCAGAAGCGGGCTTTAGCCTGCATCGCATCGCTTACAAATCCTTAGAGATTTGTGAGCGATGCAGACGGGTGCGCTCGATTGGGCGGGCGCGGGCGCGTCGCTGGCTTCGCCGCCCCTGGCAGGATTCACGACAATCTTGTTACTCCCCGCTGCGTTCCCGCTCGAGTAGACTGCGAGCAACAGCAAACAAACAACAGTCAACAAACGGCTGGTCCGGCGTCCGCCGGATCAGCCAAAGAAAGGAAAACATGAGCACAACGACGACCTCCAAGACAGGCAAAGACAGATCTCAGGCACCGGCGCGAGCGGCCGAGATCGTGCGCGAGTATGGCCCCTTTGCCGGGGCCGACCGCGTAGCCGGCGTCACCCACGACGGCCGCCGCGTCTGGGCCGCCACCGGGGCCAAGCTGGTCGCCTTCGATCCCGAGAGCGGCGAGCCCACGCGCACACTCGACTGCGCCTGCGACGCCGGCACCGCCTTCGACGGCACCTACCTCTATCAGATCGCCGAGGCGCGCATCGACAAGATCGATCCCGCCACCGGCGACGTGGTGGCGTCCATCCCGGCGCCCGGCCACGGGCGCGACTCGGGACTCGCCTGGGCCGAGGGCACTCTATGGGTGGGGCAGCACCAGGATCGCAAGATCCACCAGATCGATCCCGAGACCGGCGCAGTCATGCGGACCATCGAGTCCAATCGCTTCGTCACCGGGGTGACCTGGGTCGACGGCGAGCTGTGGCACGGGACCTGGGAAGGGGACGAGAGCGATATTCGCCGAATCAACCCGAAGAGCGGCGCCGTGCTGGAGCGGCTGGAGATGCCGCGCGGCACCGGCGTCAGCGGACTCGAGTCCGACGGGGCAGACCTCTTTTATTGCGGCGGCGGAGCGACCGGAAAGGTCCGCGCCGTGCGACGCCCGAAAGGAGTTAGATCATGATCACAGACCGCTCGGCCGCCAGGGGAACGGCCGGCTGACAATCAACGAGCAAACAGCAAACAAACAACAGTCACCAAACGGTTGGTCCGGCGGCGCCGGATCAGCCAAAGAAAAGGAAAGAAATGAGCACAAATGCAACGATGTCTGAACCGGGAAATCTGCGACGAGAACACAAGGTCGTATCGCAAGAGGAATGGATTGCGGCCCGGAAGGAACTGCTTGAGGCCGAGAAGGCGCTGACGCGGCGCAGCGACGAATTGGCGCGGCGACGTCAGGAGCTGCCGTGGGTCCGGGTCGACAAGGGGTACCGATTCGAGACCGATGAAGGGAGCGCCTCGCTGGCAGACCTCTTCAGAGGGCGCTCGCAGCTCCTCGTCTACCACTTCATGTTCGGGCCCGACTACACGGCGGGGTGTGCGACCTGCTCGACGATCGCGGACGGGTTCGACGGCTTCGTCGTCCACCTGGCGAACCACGACGTCACGCTTTCGGCGGTGTCGCGGGCGCCGCTCGCGAAGCTGCAGGCGTACAAGCGCCGGATGGGGTGGACGTTTCCCTGGGCGTCCTCGCTCGGCGGCGACTTCAATTTCGACTTCAACGTCTCGTTCACCGAGGAGCAACAGCGCGAGGGGTTCGTCGAATACAATTACGAGCGCGGCGGCCACGCGATGGACGCGGCACAGGTCCCGGAGCCTGTCGCCCAGAACGCGGCCATGGTCGGAACCGACACGCCCACGTACTCGCGCGAGAGGCCGGGCATGAGCGCCTTCGTGCTCGAGGACGGCGTCGTCTACCACACCTACTCGGCGTACGCGCGCGGACTGGACGGCCTCTGGGGCATGTACCAGTGGCTCGACCGCGCCCCCAAGGGCCGCAACGAGACGGGCCTCTGGTGGCGTCGCCACGACGAGTACGAGCCGCTTCCTCAGAACGCCGGCTCGTGCTGACACGTGGCGGAGGCGCACACGTGAACACTCGCCACTGTTGCCAAATCGCCACGCGAGGGCGCGACAACGCTCGTCGGCCCGCGTCGCGATTGCGCCGCAGCGGTGAGATCGCCGGGTGGATCATTCCAAGCGCCACGCTGGTCTTGCTGCCCAAATGTCCCGCTTGTGTGGCGGCGTATGTGGCGCTGTTCAGCGGCGTCGGCATTTCGGTTGCAAGCGCATCCAACCTTCCGTTAACGGAATACTTCCCCTTTCTTGGGGTGTCCCCTAATGAACCAATAGTGTGAATGGATAAACGTGTGCTTGAGCAGAAACCAAAAGGCCGACAAGTGAGGCAAGCGCTATACTGTGAAAGAAAACATATCGCAAAATGTCCGATTCGTGTCCGTACCATTGGGTCGCCGTCGAGGCCACGACAATGCTTTGAGCGTCGATCATCTTGCCCATCACACCGCCCGAGCTGTTCGCGGCGGCCATGAGAACCGGATTGAGGCCGATTTGCTGCGCAGTGATCTTTTGCAAGCTACCGAACAAGACATTTGACGAGGTGTCCGAGCCAGTGAGCGCCACGCCTAACCAACCAAGTAGTGTCCCAAAAAACGGATAGAATCCGCCGGCTCGAGCGAACGCCAGACCCAGCGTGGCGTCAGTGCCTGAATAACGGGTGACAAAGCCGATAGCCAGCATACACACAATCGTCAGAAGCGAATAACGAACCCGAATACACGTGCGCCAAAAGGCGCGAGCAAGCCCCAGTGGCGAATAACCGAGCATGAAACCACTCACGATCGCCGCCAAAAGGATGCTCGTTCCGCTCGCAGACAGAAGCGCAAAGTTGTAAACAGCGCCCTCAGCAGTCGGCTTCGCTACCACCGGCGGAACCCTTTGTATCAGATTGTGCAAACCTGGGACCGGGATCTTTGGCAACCAAATCGCGTCAAGGAACCCTTTCACCTGCGGCAACCCCCAGAGAAAGACAAAGATGCTGAGAACGATCCAGGGCAACCACGCTTTGATAACTTCTCCAGGGGAACGTCCGGGGTTATTTCGAGCTGGACTGTCAACCGGCGACTGGTCAGTCGAGTTCCCTGTGGCTCGCCGGGAGCGCTCTTCGTGGAGGCTCAGCGCCAGCCAAATCTCTCGCGGCCGCCAGACGCGCAGGAAGAGAGTGAGTGCCGCAAGCGAAATCAGGGCACCGACGACATCGACTAACCACGGTCCATGGAAATTCGATACGAGGTATTGGGGGACAGCAAAAGCAACGCCTGCGACTAACAGTGCGGGCCAGACCTGGAGCATTCCGCGGAAGCCGGCGAATGACCAGATCAACCAGAAAGGCACGATAACAGAAAAAAGTGGGAGTTGGCGTCCAACCATTCCGGAAAGCGCGTGTAGATCAAGTCCGGTCACCCCGCTTAAGGCAATGATCGGTGTGCCAAGAGCTCCATATGCGACCGGGGCCGTATTGGCGATGAGCGACAGTCCTGAGGCTTGAAGTGGTCGAAAGCCGAGGCCGATGAGCATCGCACCAGTGACCGCGACAGGCGTTCCAAAACCGGCAGCGCCTTCAAAGAAAGCGCCCAGGCTGAATGCGATAAAGACCAGCTGGAGCCGGCGGTCGCGGGTGATTGAAGCGATGCTTTCCTGCAGAATCGTGAATGATCCTTTCTCGCGCGTGAGCTGATAAAGGAAAATGACATTGAGCACGATCCAGCCTATCGGCAGAAACCCGAACGCTCCGCCATAGACTGCCGACGCAAAGGCCATACCGGTGGGCATTCGAAAGGCCAGGACGGCGATGATCAAGGAACAGAGCAGGCCTAATAAAGCCGCAATGTGAGCTTTGAGTCGGAACAAACCGATTCCGCCGAGCAGCACTGCGATCGGGATGACCGCAGCCACCGTCGAAAGAATGGTGTTCCCGAATGGATCATAAATTTGGGACCACATGTTTTTGGGGGATGCGAAGATGATTGCGAGATTCGGGCCAACAAATCAAACCCATAGCGAGGATGGACCCGGTGAACGAGTTCTAACTCCAAGCCTTCCAGGGTGTCTGCGATGACAATAGACTCAACAGGAATGGTTTGCTTCGCGCCCGTATGCGGGTCGTGCCATCGTCCCGCGACAAGCTCGCCGATGACACCCGAAAAATCGCCTGCCAGTTTCATGGCTTGATCTCTTTTGCGAATTCAACCAGCCGCCGGTTTATGCCCGCGCATGCGTCATACACTTTCTCGTAAATGTCTAGCCTGCATCGCTCACAAATCCTTAGAGATTTGTGAGCGATGCAGGCTCAGGCAGCAGAATTCCCCGGCTACGCCGGAAAATTCGACTGCTTTTTAGAGAGAATAGTTATGCAACAGTTTGTCTCAATTCATTTATATCTTAAAACAGGCTCTTAAACAGACCTGCAGCGTCTGTTTAAGAGCTTCCTAGCCCGCAATGAGCTCATCGCTTCGACCTTTGCGTGATTTTTGCGGGCTAGCAAGGCTCCGTAACGTTCGCTCGCCCATGCGTGGGGCTCGATAACTTGCGTTTCATGGCCCGCCATTTGGGCTGCGGCTTCCGCGATGGACGAGAACCAGCCGGCGCCAAACGCGGCCGTCATGCCGGCGCCCAGCGCTGAGGCTTCGAGCGTATCGGTGATCAGGACGGGTTTATTGGAAGCGTCCGCCAGCATCTGCCTCCACAACGGGCTGCCGGCTCCGCCTCCGATGGCCACGTAGTAGTCGATCGACTGCCCGCTGGCTTCTTCGAGCGCCCGGGTGCGCATCACCTGATCCAAGGTGATGCCCTCAAGGATGGCGCGGTAAAAGTGGGCAAGCCTTCCACCAGGCCGGTGTCTGCTGCCGCCTGACGTGTCACGGTCCCTAGAAGTTCGCCGGGAGGAAGCGGGTCAGGAAAACGGTCGGGAGACAGTTCAAGCGCCTTCAGCAGGAGCGGGGACCAGCATTTCTCGACCAGGTCGTAAGTTCCCAACGAGTCCGCGCTCAACCGACCGGTCCGAAAAGGGCCGCCCGCCAGTCGCTGCACGAGGTAACACTGCACGTCGGCAAAACAAGCGGTGCGTTCGAACGTCTCCCGTTCGTGCTGACGCATCCAGTCCAAACGGTAAATCGTCGGCGTGAGATCAGGGTAACGACCGGTGATGCGATGAATGGTTTCCACGCCGATCGCTTTTGAAAAGGATGTCACGTTTGACCGTGCCCGTTCATCCAGCCAGACGATCGCCGGATAAATGGATTTTGCGCGTTGGTCGAGAAACGCCACGGTTTCGCGCTGATGAACAATCGCCATCGCGTCGATCCGCGAGGCGTCGACCTGTTTCAGGCAGGACCCCAGCGCGATGCAGCAGGACTGCCACCACTCGGCCGGATCCTGCACGAATTGATCCCTGGCCGGGTTGGACAATGAAATGGGCGCCGAACCTTTCGCCATCAGCCGGCCCGCGCGGTCCCACAGGATGGCCTTTGTGCTTTGCGTCGACGAATCGAGCCCGATAACCAATCGATCTGCTTTGAATGCCATGAGGATCATGCTTCTGCCGGTGAGCGCTACACCGCGTTCTGCTGATCAAGATGCAGGAAGTTCGGCATCTCGAGCGCGACATCGCGAAGACCCGCAGCCTGTTGATCTGATGGCGGATGATCGGTCGTAATCGCTCCTGCACTCGTGGTTTGGAGAGATAAATTTTGTGCTCGCAACCGGAACACCAGCAGGCCTCCGCACGGCCTTACTGGCAATTTTTTGATAAGTACACAGCTCACGGCGTTCGGGTGAAGACTCATTATTTTAACTGCTAGTCGGCGAGTACCCTTTGTGATTTGCTGATGCGATGCAGGCTCAGGCAGCAGAATTCCCCGGCTACGCCGGAAAATTCGACTGCTTTTTAGAGAGAATAGTTATGCAACAGTTTGTCTCAATTCATTTATCTTAAAACAGGCTCTTAAACAGACGCGCAGCGTCTGTTTAAGAGCTTCCTAGCCCGCAATGAGCTCATCGCTTCGACCTTTGCGTGATTTTTGCGGGCTAGTTACCTCCATACGAAATGAATCACCGCGTTGTCGAATCGAACGGGATCAAAATGCACCTCGCCGAGGATGGCGAGGGGCCGCTAGTTGTCCTTTGCCACGGATGGCCGGAGTTGTGGTACTCTTGGCGCCACCAATTGAAGGCGTTGGCTGAGGCAGGATACCGCGTCGTCGCGCCCGACCAGCGCGGCTACGGCAAGACAGATCGACCTGAGGCTGTCGAGGACTACAATATTCTCCAGTTGAGCGGAGATATTGTTGGCCTCGTCGACGCCCTCGGCGAGACGGAGGCGGTCATCGTAGGACACGACTGGGGGTCGGGGGTCGCTTGGTTTTGTGCACTGCTCCGGCCTGACATTTTCCGCGCGGTCGTCCTCCTGAGCGTGCCTTATATTCGGCGATCGTGGATGGACATTTGCCCGACTGAGGCGATGAAACAAAGCGGTAGGCGAGAAGGAGTTTTACCAACTGTATTTCCAAGAGCCAGGCAAGGCCGAGGCCGAGTTCGAGGCCGACGTACGCAAGACGATTCTCACGGTGCTGTACTCCGCGTCGGGCGATGTACCACCGGACAAGCGCTGGCGTTTTCTGTTCGACAAGTCGGAAACGTTTCTCGACTGCTGCACAGTACCGGAAACGCTCCCTGCGTGGCTGACTGAAGCAGATCTGGAATTCTGCACAGAAGAGTTCAAGCGGACCGGCTTCCGAGGCGGGCTCAACTGGTATAGGAACTTAGATAGGAATTGGGAACTGACGCCATTTCTCAGCGGAGCCAAGATTCGCCAGCCCTCGCTTTTCGTAGCCGGTGAGTTCGATCCCGTAGTCACGATATATCAACAAGCTTTCGACAGCTTGGGGGAAACTATGCCGGGCTTGACAAAGAAGGTTCTGGTGCCGGGCGCCGGCCATTGGATCCAGCAGGAGCGCCCAAATGAGGTGAACGACTTGCTTATCGAGTTCTTAGCAAGTCTGTAGAGACAGGTATGCAGCCATTCGTTGTTCGCGGGATCTTTCCAGCCCTCCCAGAGACCGGCAAATACGAACGGAGAATTGTCTGACATCCCGATGGGATAGGGGGCTCTTCCACCGAGGACTTTTTTTATTCGTAGAATCCATCCACTGGAATCAAACAGCGTCGTTTTTTGAACGCCTAGTGTTCTGTCGCATAAATAACTATACATAGATTCATGCGGCTTTCTTTAACCCTCTTTTCGGTTTTGTGCATCCTGGAGAGATTTTCTCTAACCGCTGACGACACCTTTCAATCTTTGCCAAGATGTCCTCCGCTTTGGCTGTCCAGACGAATGGCCTCGGCTCTTCATTCCATTGTGCAATGAAGTCGAAGATAGCTTCAATTAAGTCAGGCACACTGGCAAAGCTGCCTCGCCGTACGGCCTTGCCGCCGAGTTCGGCAAACCAGCGTTCCACCAAGTTGAGCCAACTCGAACTGGTTGGGATGTAATGAACTTTGAAACGCCGATGGCGATCCAGAAAGCGGCGCACCTTCTCATGTTTGTGTGTGCCGTAGTTGTCCATGATCAAGTGTAATTCCAGATCCGGCTCAAATTCGTTATCCAGCCGGCGCAAGAATTTGATGAACTCCTGATGGCGATGACGCGGATAACATTCGCCGCTTACCTTACCGCTGGCTGCGTTGAGCGCAGCAAACAAGGTCGTTGTTCCGTGTCGGACGTAGTCGTGCGTCCAGGTGCCGCAGCGACCCTTCTTGAGCGGCAGGCCAGGCTGAGTGCGATCCAGGGCTTGAATCTGACACTTTTCATCGACACAGAGCACGATGGCGTGTTGGGGAGGATCGAGATAGACCCCCACGACGTCGAGGAGCTTTTCGACGAACTTTGCGTCACGTGAGAGTTTGAAGGTCTTTTGCCGATGCGGTTTGAGTTCGTGCTCCTGCCAGATTCGCGCCACAGTGCTGGCATGAACTCCCTGCTCCTTGGCCAGTTTTCGCGTGGTCCAATGTGTTTGCCCTGCAGGCTTGGAGTGAAGAGTGGCTTCGACAATTCGCTGAGCTAAACCAGCCTGCACTTTGCGTCCCCGACCGGCTTCTACATCCCATAGGCAGTCAACCCCGCACTCAACAAAGCGCTCTCTCCAGAGCCGACAGGTGTGCCGGTTGAGGTCCAACTCCATGGCAATCGCTTGATCGGACTTTCCGCCGGCGCTTTGCAGAATGATTTGGCAGCGCTTGGCTACTTGCTGAGGGCGTACTGTGAGCGCGCACCCATTGTTCCAGTAATTGCCGTTGCGGTTCTTCCAGATTGACGCACTGGCGCCACGTCTTCATTGAAAATCACAGTATCGCGCCAGGGCCATTATGTCTAGTTATTTGTGCAGCACTACACTAGCGGAACAATGGCGCCGTGTCGACCGTTTCAACCCGGCGATTCGTCGAGCTTGCAGTTTCGGACATCGGAGGTGCCCGGGTCGAAATAGTGTGTGCGAGACCTTTCGGAGGCCGAAATAGGCGGGCCTGCTCTGGGGAGTGGTCAATCAAATGTCGTTACAAGGGCCTGTTCTCTGATAGAGGTCGATTCTCCATGTGCGGAAGTAAGACAAATTCAAAGCCTCAAGTTCCACTGCGGAACCAGCCGGATGGGGCCTCGTTTGAGCGACATTCAGCGGGATCACCGCAACTGCTGCGTAGGTAGCTGTGTCCATGACTCGAGTGTTCAACAATCCGCCTTCACTGTAAATAGAACTTAAGAGCCATGCCGGCCCAGGTTGATTTCGACGGCCGATTTTGACCAGCGGACCGTTAGAGAGAAACGTCTCTTGAGGGCTAAGTCTATGGGTCCCGGACCTCGCTTAGGAATTTATCCAGTCGGGCGTGCATACCATCCTGTTTGACTGTCGTGTTTACCTTGACGTTGCCACCGGTCTCCTGCCAGTAGATCCAGAGCAGGTGATCACCCCCCCATGATTTTGGTGCTCCTGGCACGCAGCGTTCGCAATCCCTACCGAGCCTTCCGCCGACCAGTTCCCCTTGTCCTTGCTCTTGACAGCGAGCGAGGTCCCCACGCCCCGGAGTAAGTGACTGCCGCAGAACGTAAGCCCGGTCTGGGCGATTGACGGATACTTGGAGTACGGGTAGTACCCCTCGTCGGTACTGAAATTGTCTTTCTTAATCTCCGGTTCCGGATGAAATCGGGCTATTTCGGGAGCGCGTTCCACTGACAACCGAGGATCCGTTTAAGAGGTCGCCTTTTTGTGGACTGGTGATCTGAAACCGGCTGTTTGCCGCTGCTTTTGCGCGTCGATTGCCGGCGCAGATCCGGCTGAGGATCCCGAGCCCCAGTAACATGCAGTGGAACTGGCCAGCCCTTCCAGATTGAACTTCGATCGGCTAATTGATCGGGAGCCCGCATAAATAAAGGATTGAGGGCGAAAACAAAATTCCCGGTACTGGCTACGGGACCGCGATGTTTTTGAGCAGATCAAAGGCCCTTTGCTGAATAGCAGAGGGTTCGGTTTTTTGTTGCCAGGCCGGAGCGGCCTTCGATTTGGTGTAATGGAGTTGCGGACGATCATCGGCCAGTAAAGTCTGAAAAGCGCGAACCCAGATCGAGCTTGGCGTAGATCTCCGTGGTGACAAGCACTGATGCCCCAGCACGTTCGGCTACCTCTTTGAACGTACCGCCTCGAACGACCATTTGCGTCGCCCCCAGTCTCCTAATTTCATCTCACGTGACAGCGATCCTCAGAAATACGGCAAAGGCAATCCTTTCTGCCATTGATCGAAGGGCATTGAGCACAGCAGATCGGGCAAAAGCGGGACACGGTTGTTGAGCACCCAGCGTCGCGGCTCGAGAGACTCTGACAGAATACGAAGGGTGATCTCCGTTAATTGTGACTTTTTGGGGACGCCTGCTCGGGAGTTTTCGGGGTGAAGAAGTCTTGCCACCCTGCACAAATGTCTGCTATGTGACCAGCGCTCTCCGCTCCGCCGGGTTCTCTACGCGGCGTGGCTGGCACGAATCGTGCATCACCTCCACGTAAGGAACCTATATGGAATTAGTGAAAGTCTATAATGAAGCGATGGCGACGTGGATAATCGCACGGGTGACTTGCGGAAAGTGCGAAGGGGCCGAGTTTGTCTTCGGCCTGATCGAATCGGCCATCCGAAAAGAAGCGACAGAAATTCTTCTCATACCGGTCCAAGAACTAGACATGGTCCGTATGGATTTCGGTCGACTGCATTGTTACTATCGGCAGCCCGAAATTACCCGGGCCCAGTTTGCGTACTTGGCAATCTATCTTGTCCTCATTGGTAATGTCACCGCGGAAGACGCAGGCACCGAAAGACTATTCCGAGGATCAGACGAAAGGCTCTATAAGCTGCAATTTGGAAAAATGCGCTTACCTGACAGCGAGCCGGCTGTCGTCATCTACATCGAACCGGTACGCCCAACCAACGGTCGCCAGCCGCCGCAGGCGGAGAAACTAGACGCCAACGCTTCCTCTTAAAGCCTCGGACAAACGGTGAGCAGGGTGAAGACCGAGCAAGAGAAGGGGCGATCAAAGCGGAACACAACGTCAAAACGCGTGCCGTCTCACTTCGTCGGAATCCCCGGCAGGGTCTGACCCCTAGCGCTCGATTCAGCAGGCTGCCCGGCGCAAGATCGTTGCAATTTGCTAAGTAAGTTCGAGCTCGCTATGGCACCTGAGCTACCGGCGTTGCACGGGGAATGGACCCTCTGACGACATCACTCGGGCCGATTATCTGTGGTTCTTCCTCGTACCCCAGCCTCTTAATTTGGCTGCTAATCTTGCGAGTGAGCTCAACGAAGCTGGTCGGTGCTCTGCGACGGGCAGCTGCACGATATTCGTGGACTAACGCATACGTAAATGCCCCGTTTGTTGTGCTCCCGTTGGTGTACTCGTACGAAAACTGGTTTTCGCGGCACGCTTCAAGGACAACCGGTAAGAAGGGGCCTTTGTGGCCCCGCAAGTCGCGCATCTTATTATATTCTGTGTCGTCCAGTCTACGGAGAGGCAGGGCTCGCCCCAGCTTATAAGTAGTACCACTTAGGCCCGAGTAGCTTTCGCGCGCGGCTTCAACCAACCCGGAAGTTAAGGGACCCAACTTGCGCGGCTCCCAGGATCGCCTTGCGGCATTCCATTGTTGTATTCGATGTCGAATATCCGCTGGAACGCTCAGAGTTCGATTTCGGCTATGCATCGGCCTTATGAGTCCCCCAGCATAACAGCAGTCAAATATCGCGATAAACCGAGTACTATATGGCAATTGAGAATATAAGTCTAGAAGATCACGATCTGTAATCGCGTTCAGTTTCACCCAATCGAAATCGACTGGTACCAGCCCGTCTTCCAGATGATCCACCTGCTGATTAACTCCATAACCGGGAATCTGTACGCCATGTCCGCTATAGTAAAGCACGCGATAACTTTCGTCTGCCACATCGTCAAGAAGCCAGTGCATCCGATCTAAAATAGCATTTCGGGTCGCGCGTCCGTCAGTTAGCAATCGAATGTTTTCAGCAACAAAACCATTCTCCTGGAGCACCTCGCTGAGCAGGTACGTATCGTTTACACATCCATTCAGCTGATTCGCCGGCTCAGGGTAAGCGTTGATTCCAACTAACAAAGCTCGATGAGACGGCGGACGTCCTGCTGGCGCAGCGGGTACTGCTAGAGCGCGGGTCAAATTCTCAAGCATCTTCGGGCGAGCGAGCGGTTGCCATACGCTTTCAAAGGTATTGGGATGATCCAAATAACCTGGGTCGGCGCCTTGGGCGGTGGCCGAATGGCCGGCCGGTGAATCTGTGACGGCTTCCAAGAAGTTCATTACTCCTGGTTGCTGTATCTCCGCCGTGAAAGCAGGGTCTTGATGATTGAACAAATGATACCACTGTTTCGCTGCGATCATGCGAACTCGACCACCCCAGGCTTTGGCTTTTACAAAGGTGTTGCCGATTTGTGAACCGAAAGAAATAAAGGTTTTGGCATTGATCTTTTGTCCACCGACATTATCGAATGTAAACAGGTCGTAACAAAGAAGAGTGCCCAGACTATGGGCGCAGATGATATCAGGTTGGAACTGGTCGATCTTAGCGCTGATTGCCGCGCGGCATTCGCTACGTAAGTTGGCATCGACCACCCACTGAACGACCATCCCCGCAAACCAACGGCTCGCATACTTTCCAAGATCGGGCGGGCCAAAGGCTCTCGCAGCGGAAGGGCCAGCGATCGAATGCCAGGCGGCGCTGGCGAGCAGCTCCCCAAGCGCCTCTAGATATTCGGCCGGGTTGAGCGGAGCGTTTTCAAAAAGATTGTCATAGGCCACCACCTCAAATTGAGGCGGCTCGGGATTATTGCAGCGCTTAAATGCGTCCGTGATTATCTCAACCCAGGGCCGGTTCCAATGTGGATCTTGCTCGGCATGACCTACGCCGTGGACGCAGAGAATTTTCGTTGCCGCCATATGTCGATCAATTCGAGTTAGAAGCTATCCTGGAGTTTTCCGAAATCTTGGCGACTGACCGAAGAGCAGTCAAGACGTAGAAATTGCTCCCATGAGAGAGCAATCTCTCGGTCAGAAAACGTCACTTTTGCACGACGAGGAATGATGGCCGACACTCTCCTTCAGCCACCGGGGAAGGGGAACCAAACAATTCTTTCCCAGCTTCATTCAGTTAACGAAGCCCCCTGACACTCTTCACCAAGAATCACCGGGATCCTGATTATTGAGCTGAAAGTTATCCGTCCAGCTTGGCCAGAGAGTTGGGTCGCCTCGCCGAAATTGTGCGATAAAATTTCGCGAGGGCCAGATCAGAATCGTTGTCTCCATTTTCCGCTTCTGCGACCCATGCTTCGACCTCTGCTAGGACCTGTTCCAGAGTAAGGTTGAGCTTCAGAAGCATTCATGGCCAGCGCCCTCCGTAGTCTGGAAACTGTTCGAATATGTCCACACTTTTCTCTGCCTCGGCCCGGGTACGGATTGCGTCTAGGATGCGGCCCTCATGGTTGATGACCTTCCAGAACCCATTGTCCTGGATGATCCTGATTTCCTTGGCCTTGTTGTCGTCTTGCTGTTCCTTGTGCATAAGACCGAGCGTATTTGTAAAGGGTTTGCGATTGATTCGAACTTCAAACAATCAATCCTGAACAGAACTGATCGTCCCTAAAGGAACCAGGTTTGTGATTTGATCTCTTTATGACCGATAAAGCCCCCGATTAGCAAAGTCAAATCGGGGTTCATACTGATTTTCCGGGTCGGGGTTGTCATTCGTTCACTGAAATGAAAGAAACCACCAATGAGGGGTGAAAACACGAAAGCGCTAAAATTGTCCGGTTCGCGAAGCTCCAGCGATGCTCGCACGCTTAGAGGGTGGCTAAAAGAAGGATCGTTAACATCGACCATAGCGGATAGGACTCGAAGCGCTCGCGAAAGTCTGGCACGGCCTTGAAGTGTTCGACCATCGAGCGGATTTCTTTCACCGTACGCGTGCAGGGTGGCGAGACCTTTTGTTCGACCACTGCCAAGGCTGGCTTGAGATGTTCGGCCTGGAGATTCGCCACGGGGTGCGAAGCGGCATCGACCACTTGCACATCATAGCCGGTTGCGGATGACGTGCCGAATCCGTCGAGCCGGGCCGGCAAGACCCCCGGACTGAATTTTTTTCTGCGAAGTAACGTCCGATACAGTGCGGCTTCAAAAATTCACCGGAAAGACCGATTCGGAAATGAAATCAGAAAATTTGTCGAGCGGCGAACGTTGGCAACGCTTCTCGACCGAGACCCTCGAGGCGATCCGCGAACGACTCGAAACCACAAAAGTTAACGACGATCTCCCGCTAGAAAGTGCACTCGTCCTGACAGAAGTTCTAAATCAACTCAGCTCGCGCAAAGTCGGCTCGGCCTGAATATCACTCGATCAGAGCTTGCCATTTCATCCAAGTCCGTCCGCAGGGGTCCCGACCTCCTATGCGCTCGGCCTGCAAGGATAACTGCATTTTGCGCTCGAAGGAGCTTCGCTCTTCGAAGGGCGCGAAATTAGGGGATACGATCTCGCCGCAGGACTTTCTTTGCCGCACCTTCGGCAAATGTCTTGCTGGTGAGCCCTTGGACGGTGAAGTTGAAATCGTGATTGGCCAAGGTATCTGCTAGCATGTCAAAGCTTTTCACCTGCGCACGTTACGCTGCAGACCTTTCATGCGAAGGCCTCAGATTCTGTCGAACGAATCGACAAGATGCGCGAGGTCGGGCGCAAGGAGGCGGAGTAGAAATTGGATGGAGCGCCCTTCGCAGCGTTCGTAGCGTGGTGTCAGCGTCTTATTCCCCAAACGAAATCCCGCCATGAGCATGCCGCCTGAGCTTTCCCCGACGCAGCGGCCCACCTGTTTTGTCGTGATGGGTTTTGGAAAGAAAACTGACTTCGAAACCGGACGGGTCCTCGACCTGGACGCGTCCTACCAGACCCTCATCAAACCTGCGGTTGAAGCCGCCGACCTGAAATGCATTCGCGCCGACGAGATCAAACACTCTGGCCTGATCGACGACCCGATGTATGAGCAGTTGCTGACGGCCGATGTCGTCGTCGCGGACCTCTCCACCTCAAATCGGAACGCCATTTACGAGCTGGGCGTGCGCCACGCGCTGCGGCCCTACACGACGGTCATCATCGCCGAAGAGGGCATCATGAAATCGCCGTTCTTCGACTTGAGTCACATCGTCATCCGAACGTATCGGCATCTGGGCGAGGACATCGGCGTCAAGGAAATGAAACGTTTCACGGCGGAGCTGACGGGAGCGATTAAGGACATCCTCGCGAAGGAACCCGACCTGCGGCGGGACAGCCCGGTCTACGCGTTCCTCAAACGGCTCACGCCTCCCTCGATTCGGGAGGAAGAGGCAGCCGTGAAAACGGCCGCGGAAAGGGCGGTTGCCACCTCGAGTGCACCGGCCCAACCCGTAAACGCGGGCAATGCCGGGGCGACGGCTTACAGCGAGATGATGCGCCGGGTGGACGAGGCGCAGAAGAAGGGCAAACCTGCCGACTGGCTCAAGGCGAAGATGCTGCTTGGGGACATGCGTGAGTCACGGAAGGCCAAAATTGCGGAACGGCTCGAGGAGCAGCAGACTGCGAAGCTCGAAGATCCTTACCTCCTGCAGCGCCTCGCGCTGGCGACTTACAAAAGCAAGTATCCCAGCGCGGAAGAAGCGCTCATGGAAGCGCGGGACCTTTTATCGTTGCTTGAGCCGCACACATCCAACGACACCGAAACACTTGGCCTCTGGGGCTCGGTGCACAAACAACTGTGGGCGCAGACCAAAGACCGAAGCCATCTCGATGAAGCGGTGCGGGCCTACGAGCGCGGCTTCTACCTTCGCAACGACTACTACAACGGCATCAACTTCGCCTTCCTGCTCAATGTCCGCGCCGCCAATGCCGGTGACGTCGCGGAAGCCATCGCCGACTTTGTCCGGGCGCGACGCGTGCGTAAGGAAGTCATCGAGAATTGCGAACGCTGGCTGGAAACAAACCCTGAGCCGACCGGCAGCGAAGCGACGGAAGGCGCGCTCCAAAAATATCAAGAAAGCAGGTATTGGGTGCTCGCCACGCTGGCGGAAGCCTATTTTGGTTTGGGAGAGAACGAGCAAGCGGAGCAGCGGCAAACGAAGGCCTATGCCGTCGCCTCGGCTGACTGGATGAAAGAAGCGACGCAAAAGCAGTTGGATGAACTCCGGGCGCTGCTCGCGAACTCCCCTTTGAGCCGCATTTCTGGTTAAATTCCCACAAAGGTACCAAACCTCTCACGGGATTTTTTGCAACCTTCTGTTCTTGAAGGGCTTAGCCTGCATCGCTCACAAATCCTTAGAGATTTGTGAGCGATGCAGGCTCAAACAGCAGAATTCCCCGGCTACGCCGGAAAATTCGACTGCTTTCTAGAGAGAATAGTTATGCAACATTTTGTCTCAATTCATTTATCTAAAACAGGCTCTTGAACAGACGCGCAGCGTCTGTTTAAGAGCTTCCTAGCCCGCAATGAGCTCATCGCTTCGACCTTTGCGGCTAAGACTTTTGTGGGTTGATTCTGCCAAAAGAAAACGCGTCAGTACTACGCTCATCGTTCACGAGGACGGCATTTTTTGCACAGGGGCTCCCCCTTTATGGCGCGACTTGGGTGGTTTTCGCAAATCCACGGACTGCGGGGTGTTCCGACAATCACTGATACACATCCCCGGAGCTTGGGTCGACCATTGGGGGCGTGAATAGCAAGCCGCGCTCCGAGAGGCTCCGACGAGGCTCCGACGAGGTCCGGGGATTGCCGCAGTTATCCGTGATGTACCCTATCGGACGGAGGTCACCGAGGTACCCAAAAAGGCCGGTGTTTAGATCGAGCCAATATCGTCCGTTTGCGATGGGTCCGCAATGAATCCGCTCCAAGGATTCGATCTGTGCCTCGTTCAGCCACAGACCGTTAACAACTACATACCGCTCCGCAAACGCTGAGAGCGGAATCAAGACTACCGCCGCCGCCAGGAGAAATAGGTGAGATGACCTTGCCATAATATGAGATAAAATCGGGCCGAAACTTTGCTTTCGCCATACCGCTTTCGGGTACTCCTTTAAAGATGGTTTGCCGGTATCGGCTGGCAACGAGGCGGCTTGGAAGCGTCTCCAGCCGTTCTTGCCGTTGGGTCAGCTATTGTCGAGGATTAACAAAAAAAGGCACGACACGCTTTCTCACGATTAAGGGCAACGTTTCTTGCGGTTAAGGGCAATGCGACAGTTGGGCATTTACCCTAGCTCCAAACGCATCGAGCAAAACGAAAACTGCTCATCTCACCCGAGTGGGTAAGTGTGTCTTCTAAAGGAATCGACGATAATTTGCGATTCATGAACGCCAAATCGATAACGAATCACCTCTGGTGGATTGCTACGGTGGCGACATTTGTGATCGGGTGCGTCGACATCAAAGCGTTCCAGCCTTCCGCAACTACCGCGAAGAGCAAGGAAGATCGCGAGTTAACAATTGAATTCGCTCGAATGTGGGATAATCGATTCGTTGTCGTCCGACCCGAGATATCGTCTGAATTTCAGGCGAACCTTCAAGATAGTTTTCTCGGGCGGGCCTCAAATCTTCAAATTGATTTTCTCCGGCGGGCCTTCGAGCAGCTCTTCGCCCCTTTCGTGGCAGGTGTCGGAGATGATCACCAATACAATCGATCCGCAGCGACGGAAGGACTCCGAGATTTTTCATGAGAATCAAAGGGTTTCGGTGTGAACTCGGTTAACGCGTCGCTTGTCTTTTGCGCGTGTGTTAAGGTTTGGAATGTTACGTTTTGAGTCGCCGGGTCACCGCGCCAGCCTCGAATCTACCCGGTCTCTGGCCGCGCCGCTGTGGCGAAAGTGAATGTCCGGGAAAATTCACCCGAGAAAAAGTGTTCAAGATGGCAGGAATCTTTATTAGCTACCGCCGCAGCGATACAGAGGGTTACGCCGGCCGCCTCTTCGAAGGACTCAGGGCACGCTTCGGCCTAGACATGGTTTTTTTCGACGTCGCAGGCATCGAACCCGGACAAGACTTCCACAAGGTGATCGGCAAGAAGAAGGCCATCGTTGGCAAGTGGCGATTGATATTTATGTACTCCGGCTTTCCTGTCGATCAGCAAACGACGTTTTCTCCCGATCGACGCGTATCCTCGACGGGAGATTATACCTTTCTTGGCCTAAGGCTGCCCTATGCCTTTAGCGGGACATGGAGTGTGAAGGACGGCCATCTTGAGTATAGGGTGGAAAGATCTACTATTACAAACATCGTCCCGATCGGTGAAACGTTTGGCATCGGTCCTGGATGAATGGCATCCTCGGAATGATCGTAGGTGCGCTGTTTCTTTTTTTCGCATTTTACTTCTGCAAACACAGCGCGCTTAGCGACAGCAGGAACGCTCGCCAACCTCCCCTACAGAGCTGGCCAGGCAGCTCGCGTGGTCTCATCGTCGAGACCAACGACAGGGCTGCCCGTGTTCACGAAGTAAGAGAGTTTCAAGCGTAGTCGAACGGCAAATCACTCCACAGCGAAAAGCTATAATCATGCAAATGACAGAAAAGAATCGGGCCACGTCGATAGTAGTACTTATAATGGCAGGGTCGAACAGGCACTCGCACTATCGCGCCTATCCATGTTGCCTTCCGCTACGCTAACAGCGTCGGCACCCTGAACTAATTTAAAGCTTTCGCGGCTCAACAGCTGGCCTGCAGGCTCCCCTGTCAACGCTTCGTCCCGCACCTCGCGATGCGCTACGCATGACTCGGGGCCAGTCTGGTTTGCTATTCCTTTTCTGCTAGAGACTTTCACTCTTTACTCTTTGTCGATCTCCCGGCGCACTAGCGTACAATTTTTTCCGAAATGCCGAGCTCGGCATTTTTTCCCTTTGGTGTAGTGAGCCCAACAACGCCTTAATCACTCCTAACGGGGAGCGAAACGGAGGATTTTCCTCGCTTGTTTGGGAGGAAGTTGTTACTCGAAGAATCCCTTGAATGGTCTGAACCATGGGCCTGCTTCGTTTCGTCGTTGGTCTCGGTTGAGGAGGAAAAGCCTCGCCTTGCGTATCGAGGCCGCCCATTTGCGGATCCTGACGAATTTCCTGTCGTTGCAGGCACGTGGTCCCCAAGACACGCCCAAGGTGATCCCCGTAGCGGATGGTTTCGCGTTGATCACCGACGCGGGAGCGCGCTTTGTCCCTAACGTGGACGGCCGTCTGCGATATTGCATCACCCCGCGCGTTCTGGACCAGTTGGAAGAGCGCTGCCGTCACGGAATTGCGTCCCTTTCGATCGAGCTCTGCTCGGCATCAAATCCAGCTTTAATTCGCCTGCTGGCCGCCAGTGGCTATCATCCGGCGTTTCCCGCCGACGTCTTGGTTTGCCCCGTGATGCCAACCGCCCATCATATCCATGCAGCGGGCGTTACGGTTCAACGACCGGGACCTGACGAGTTACCGATGTGGGCGCACGTGCTGGCACACGGGTTTGAGATATCAGAAACGGAGCTGGCTGCCCGTTTTTTACTGGCGTGCGGCCTTTCTCCGGGCGCGATGCCGCTATTGGCCCGGCTCCGACCCGGATTCGCCGGTGCTGCCCTGCCTGCTTGCCAGGACGGGGTTGCCTGGCTTTTCGCTTTCAGTACGCTTGCCGCAGCGCGGCAGCGCGGCGTGCAATCGGCTTTGATTGCCACCACGCTCGAAATTCTCCCGGGCTCCGGCTGCGACTTTGCGGCCGCCGAGGCAACCTCTGGCACTTCGTCACATCGGAACTTTCAAAGGCTCGGTTTCAATGTGCTGTACCAACGCTGGGATTTCACCAAACATTTCCATCCGTCGCCGAACGCGGCAATCGTTACCTCACCCCCCTCGAGCTAACCATCCTGACCGTTCTGAATCTACGACCTGCTTTTGTTCCGCCGCTATAAAGCACACAACGAACCCGCCATACCAACCGTCGAACTTAAACCTATGTTTAGAGCTCTCACATCAGCCAAAGGGTCTGCCAGACGCGCCAGACAGTTTTCCAAACGCTCCGTTGCCAAGACCGCCATTATTGGTGGTAACCTTTCGGCCCCATACCTTCTCAATAAGATAAATCCCCTACCGGGACAGTGTCCACGATCATCGCGCCGGACTCGCATGGATGGATAGGGCATTTCCCCCGCTTTTTTAAACTTGGGCAAAGCGTCTCGACTTTCAGAGGGTCCGAAGACTTTGGGAAGGAGAAGATAACGGTCGAGCAAACGATCCGAGACTGGAGCGATGAGATGATGAAAGCCGTTATGCCGTTCGAGGACGAGCAGCTCAATTATATTCCGGGACAAGTACAGGGCTTGAAGAAACTGGGTTCGGGCAATCTCTTGCTAACCTTAACCGATGGACAGGAATTAGGATTTGATCGAGCGATCTTCCTGACCGGTGTCGGTCCCGAAAGGAGCCTCAGCAGCTCGGGGGTAAGCTTTCTGAACCGCCCCATGGGCCCTCGCGTAGCGCTCGATGAGACGACGACGGCTTTGAAGGCCATTTCACAAGCGGAACGGTATTTTAGGGATCAGAATGTCCTGGTTTTAGGAGGAGCGGCAACTGGGGCCTGGGTAGTGGAGTTGGCGATCGCGTCCGGGGCTAAAAATGTTCGGTGGGTTGCACCGCGAGGGTTCGACGCGGCCAATCCAGGAGGTAGAAACAGTGAGGTGATGAAGCTCACTGAAGGTTCAAGGACGAAAGCCAACCTTGAGACCGTCAAGTTTTTGGGTGACCTTTCTCACGGTTAACGAGCCTTCCTCCCGAACCAAATAGCAGGACCGGCCCGAACTGCGGATCAACACTGCTTCCCAGGATAAGCTCATAGCCATCGGACTGAATCATCCGTTCAACCGTGACTCCCAGAAATGCACCGGGCCTGTCGCCAACAGCCTTCTCTATTTCACGGTATGCTCTGCGAACTTCGCTTTCGCTTCGCAAATTTAGCTTTACACCGCCGACATCTGCCTTGTGCGTAACAATTTCCGAGTAAAGCTTTAGAAGAACAACCGGCCCCTGCTCAGTCGAGAGTCGTACGGCTTCCTCCTCACTCTCAGCGATGTGCGCAGGAACGGTCGGTATCCCGTAAGCGTCGAGCAAGTGCTTCGATTCCACTTCAGTCAGCAATGTCCGATTGGCCTTCTGAACAGCATCGATTATTGCGGCCGCACCGGCAAACCCGCCCGCGCCCTCCATGAATCCGGGCGTCAGCTCAGGAGTTTCATAAAGTGCACGCAAATTGTCGCTGTATCGCCACATATAGCAAAAACTGCGCGCTGCGGTATCCGGGTGCTTGAATGTCGGTATTGCCGAGTCATGGAGAATCGCTTCGCCCTCTGCCATTTCGCTCACTCCCATCCAGCTCGCCAGCATCGGTTTCCCAGCAATCTTTTGGAATGCGTGCAATCCTTCTGCTATCCCCGTAGCATCGGTCATCACCTGCGGAGTCACTATGACAAGAAGCCCGTCATTTCCAGGATCTGCACGCAGGATGTCTATCGTCCTTACATATTGATCCGGTGTTGCACCGCTAAACAGGTCCACCGGGTTGCCTCGACTCCAATGAACCGGCAAAAACTGATCGAGTCGACGGATACTCTCTTCGGAGAGCGGAGCGATTTCTCCTCCCTCTTTGACTATTATAGCATGTCCGTTGCAAGTACACCGGGACCTCCAGCGTTTGTGACGATCGCAAGACGGGGACCGTTGGGTCGCGGCTGTTTACTTAATACTTCGGCCATATGGAACAGGTCGGCGATCGTGTTGACTCGCAGAACCCCTGCGCGACGAAAGGCAGCGTTAAGAACCGCGTCATCGCCGGCTAACGTACCGGTGTGAGACGCTACGGCTCTGGCCCCTGCTTCGGTTATTCCCGATTTGATGATGATGATAGGCTTTCTTATTGCGACTTCCCGCGCAGCAGAGAGAAAGGATCGCGCGTCTCCGATCGATTCCATGTAGATAAGGATGCTGCGCGTAAAGGGGTCGTTGGCCAAGTAATAGATTAAATCCCCCCAGCCTACATCCAGCATCGAGCCGGTCGAAAGGAATACGCTAAATCCTACTTTTTCCTGTAGACTCCAATCCAGGATTGCTGTACCCAAAGCTCCACTCTGGCTGACGAATGCGACGCTTCCTTCAAGGGCCATCTTTTTGGCAAACGTAGCGTTAAGACGTGCGGGAGGGATCATCACCCCGAGGCAATTCGGTCCGATTAGACGCATCCGGCCCCGTCGGTTAACGATCTCTTTTTCGAGCTCCAGCCCGGCACTTCCAGATTCGCGGAAACCCATCGAAACGATCACAGCCCCTGTCACGTCGGCCGAGGCACACTCACCGACCACCTCTGGAACTGTCGCCGCCGGGGTGGCGATGATCGCCAGATCAACCGTGGCCGGCGCGTCTTCAATTTTTGGAAATGCTTTAACGCCTAGAACACTCGTGCGTTTCGGATTAATCGGATAAACGATCCGACCGGATGAGACAAGATTTTCCATCAGAGTTCGGCCGACGCTGTTTGGCGCCTCGGTGGCACCGATTAAAGCGATTTTCTTGGGATCCAGCATGGATCGCAGGATCGGTCTGCGTTCGAGGATTGCCGTCTGGATAGGCTTCGATCTTTCAGTTACGCGCTTGCCCATATTTGGTCTTTAACGCTGCCCGCGGCTTCTTTGCTGGCGACAACGTCGCGAACCGCCTGTCCAAGTTCGATTACGTCAATCCTTTGCTCCTTAGCTTCGACTGCATCTCCTCGGCGGTTCGAGGGATAATCTGAGTCTCCAGCATTTCGAGTTTGCCTTCCAGCTTCATATCAACGTTTTGTCGCAATATTAAAACAAAAAAACTTAGGAACCGTCGTTGCGTGGCAGGCGTGGGAAAACTCCCAGGTTCTCAATGAGTGAGACCCGGTCGCCAATGGAATCGATCTCTCCCTGCTGGAACACGTCAGCCCCATCGAGTGGGATACCGTCGTGCTCTATGGCCAATTAATACTGCTTGCCGGCGTATGCCTCGGCACAGTCGCGTCTCATGCGCAGGATGCAACGTGGCTCTCGAATCCAGGATCCGGCGACTGGAACACCGACGTTAACTGGCAGCCGGCTACGGCGCCGACGGGAATAGCTACATTCGGTGCATCGGATAAGACGGCTATCACATTCTCAAGTCCAAGCACCACGGTCGGCACTCTCCAGTTTAGCGCCGGAGCGCCAGCATATTCCTTTAGTGTTATTGCCTCTTTTAGCTCTTCTATTTTGAAGATTCCCGGGACGGGTATTGACAATCATTCTTCGAACAGTCCCACCTTTTCGCTTACTGGAAATCTGTCACTGGGGAATTCTGCAACTTTGAATTTTCAGGGTGGGAGCACGGCCGCTAACTCCGCCATCACCAACAACTCTGGCGGTTTAACAGTATTCTCTGACACGAGCACGGCCGGCAACTGCATAGAACTTCTCCAGCAGACGGTGGAATACCGAGTCTGGCGCGGACACGCTCGCAAAGAGCGTGGCGGATGATCGTAGCTTCAGATCGTCGGGTGAGCCAAAGATTTCAGTGGCGTTGCTTCCCGCGTTGGCAACCACCGCTTCAGCGCACGCCAGCAGCCTGGAACCAAGGATGGGATGAGCGAGATACGCGCGTGCTTCGTCGGCGCTTTTGATTCCGTAGCGCCGCGCCATAGAGCTAAACCCCAGCCCATCAATTTGTGGAAAGATATACCACATCCAATGCGTGCGCTTGCGCCCGTTCTTTACCTCCGCCAGGGCTCGTTCGTAATCTTCCTGCTGCGCCAGGAGAAAGCGGTTGAGATCGTGGGGATCATTCATCGAAGGAAGGTGCTTTTGGTAACAGGAAAAGTCTAGGCGCCCGCAGTGCCTTATCCGCGGGTTTGCCGCAAACAGCGCACACTTTCTGATAACGGTAATCTTCACTTTGACTACTTATCCAGTGGACAGTAATTCGGCCGGCCATAGTGAACCTCGTCGCACGATCCTGTCACCCAAAATTGCGCCTGCGATCGAACTGCGTCGTTTCGCGAGAAAAGTGGCGCCGCTTATAGCGAGTTGTCCAATGAGTCTGCTTGACGGCGCCCCAGAGACTCTATTTTATATGACATTTATTGTATGATGTTATGGATATCCCCCTGGAAGTCAGGATGTTCCGAGATTGTCAGTAACTTGTGAAAAACGTTTCTCTCCCCTTTGCCAGAAGGCCGGTTTTTCGATACTTATTCCGGGACCACAGACTCTGCCCGCCGATGAAAGAAGATTACCTCGCACGCGGTTTTCAGAAAATTCACGTTGACTTGGCATTTTTAATGCAATGCTTTCGCGAAGTTCTCGAGGAGCTTGGCGAACAACACTTGGCTGATAATCTGCCCTGGATCAACCAGGTCAGAATCGATCTCGCGCCCAATCCGCGGCTCTGCCAAGCCTATTCCATTGCGTTTCAGCTCTTGAACATGGTCGAGGAAAATGTCTCCGCTCAAGTGCGGCGCGCCCGTGAATCAGAGATCGGGCTCGCCGGCGAACCGGGTCTTTGGGCGGACCACTTCCGCAAGTTGCATGAATCAGGAATTCCAGAATCAACTATCGCCGAGCAGCTGAACAAGATCCGGGTCGAGCCTGTGCTCACCGCCCATCCAACGGAGGCAAAACGCCTCGCAGTGCTCGAACAACATCGAGCGCTCTACAGTTCGATGGTTCGACGGGAAAACCAGATGTGGACACCCCAGGAACAGAACGCGATTCGCGATGAAATCAAAGTCACACTGGAACGGCTCTGGCGAACCGGCGAGGTTCATCGGACTAAGCCGGTGGTGGCCGAGGAGCGGCGCAACGTGGTCTATTATCTTCAGGAGGTCTTTCCCAGCGTCTTGAAGGATCTCGATCTGCGCCTCAGGCAAGCCTGGGCCGAGGCAGGTTATCACGCTGATACACTGACGTATCCTTCGACCTTGCCCAGGATTCGATTTGGAACCTGGGTTGGCGGCGACCGGGACGGCCATCCGCTCGTGACAGCCGATGTGACCCGTGAAACTTTTCGCGAACTGAGGCAGACGACGCTTCAGGTTTTGCATGATTCGGTAGGCGCGATTTCGCAGCAATTAACGATGACGCGTCATGAACAGACGGCATCTGAAGAGCTTTTGGAAAGCATCCCTCGAATGGTGGCTGAATTGTCCGCCGATTCGGTGTTGCAACTGCGCCCAGAGGAACCTTGGAGACAATTCTCACTCCTAATTCAGAAAAAACTGTCGTATACCCTTGAAAATAAGGGCTATACATCCCCATTCGAACTGAAGAAAGACCTGCTTTTGCTGACGCGTTCCCTGGAAGAGATCGGCGCGGGCCGGATCAGCCGGTCCGAGATATTACCTGTCATCCGTTTGGTCGATGTTTTCGGCTTTCACGGCGCCGTGTTGGATATCCGGCAGAACAGCCAGTTCCATGACCGTGCACTGGTACAGATTTTAGAGCGGGCAAGCATTCCGGGGGTGGATGGGTTCGCGGAATGGGACCAGGAACAAAGGCTGCCCTTTCTGGAAGCGGAACTGCTTTCTCGCCGTCCGTTTTTGGCTCCCGGAACGCCGATTGGGCCGGAAGCCGACGCGGTGCTGAGTTGCTTTCGCGTCATCAAGGAGTATCGCGACGAGTACGGGATACGGGGTATCGGCTCGTTGATCATCAGTATGACGCGTGGTGTTGCGGATCTCCTGGTGATGTATTTGTTCGCTCGCGAAGTCGGCCTTTGGGTGGAAACTGCGGAGGGTCCGGCCTGTCAATTGCACATCGTACCCCTGTTTGAGACGATCGAAGACCTGGAAATCGCGCCGGCGGTGGTCGAGAAATATCTCTCGACGGCATTTACCGGACGAAGCCTGTCCCTGCAGCGGGAGGCTCGGAATGGCTCGCGCCTTGTTCAACAGGTGATGCTCGGTTACAGCGACAGCAACAAGGATTCCGGAATGTTGACCAGCCAGTGGGCGCTTCATTGTGCCCAGGAAGCTATTACCGGTGTTGGGGATTCGCTGGGAATCAAAGTTCGATATTTTCACGGTCGAGGCGGAACAATCAGCCGCGGTGCCGGACCGACCCACCGCTTTTTGGAATCTCTTCCGCATTACACCATTCGGGGCGATGTCAGGCTGACGGAGCAAGGCGAGACCATCGCGCAAAAGTATGGAAACCGAAGCACAGCGACTTACAACCTCGAGCTGCTGCTCGCAGGTGTAACGGGTATAACTTTGCGGCAGCGCAATATCCGTGAACCGGTCGATGGCGCGGCCTTGCTGATGCGCGAGCTTTCGGATTCCAGCCGCGAAGCGTACCGGAGACTATTGAAAATGGGAGGCTTTGTTGACTTTTTCCGGTCGGCGACTCCGATCGACGTTTTGGAGCGAAGCAGCATCGGTTCCCGGCCGAGCCGACGGACAGGTCAGCGGTCATTGGCGGATCTTCGCGCGATCCCGTGGGTCTTCAGCTGGACACAATCGCGCTATTACTTGCCCGGCTGGTTCGGGATTGGAACCGCGTTGAGAAGGCTACAGAGCATGAATCCCACGGGATTCCAGCAGATCGCGGAGTTGCGGCAGTCCTCGCCGTTCCTGCGCTTTGTTCTAACAAACGCAGAAACGAACCTGGCGAGCGCCGAGCGGACGCTGATGAAGGCATATGCATCATTATGCCCAGATGATGAGCAAGTTAAGGCCGTTTTTTCTCGAATCATGGAAGAATTTGACCTCGCTGAATTGATGCTCAAGGAGGTTTTGGGAAGGGAATCGGCCGTACGGCGGCCCCGGTTCACGATGACTCATCAAATTCGGGCAGACGCCCTTTTGGCGCTTCATACCCAACAGGTCACGCTTTTGAGGGATTGGCGAGCGGCGTCTGCGGCCGATGACAACAAATCGGCTGACCGTCTGTTTGTTGATCTGTTGGTTTGCATCAACGCAATCGCAAGCGGATTGAGAACGACCGGGTAATCTCAACCAAGACTCTGCATCACAACCTCCTGTCGCCTACCCTGCCCCCAGGCTCTTGATTGTCTCGGTTGACGTTCGCTCGTGTTCGATGTTAAGTAACAGGACGCAGGGGAGCCTCTGGCTGAGAACTCCGCATAAAGGCGGAGGACCCTTTGAACCTGAAACGGCTAGTACCGTCGAAGGGAGCAACCTCCAGAGTGGTCCTCCGATTGTTTTCCTATGACCACAACTGATTCATCGTACCCCAATAGCCGTCGGATATATGTCGGGGGCAATATCCACCCACAGCTGCGAGTGAGTTTAAGAGAGATCCGCCAATCTCCGACGCGAGGGCCGGGCGACGGCGGGGAAGAAAACCCAAGCATTGCAGTTTACGATACGAGCGGCCCTTGGGGCGATCCTGATGTCCATTGCGAAGTCGCTGACGGATTGCAACCGCTTCGCAGAGCCTGGATCCTGGACCGGGGAGACGTGGAGGAATATGGAGGACGTCAAACACTGCCCGTGGACGACGGCTACCTGAGTCCGGTTCACGCGAAGAGTGCGATGCGCAATGGTCGAAAGGGAAAGCTGGAATTGTTTCCGGGGTTGAAGCGCCCGACCCTGCGTGCATGCCAAGGGCATCCGGTTACTCAGCTCTGGTACGCCCGACAAGGGATTATCACTCCGGAAATGGAGTACATCGCGATCCGGGAGAACCTGGGAGAAGAGCGGCCACGTGCGACGGAAAGCGCAAACGGGCGGCAACGGAACGGACTTCCGGAGCACATGACGCCGGAGTTCGTTCGCGACGAAGTAGCGCGCGGGCGGGCAATTATTCCGGCGAATATCAATCATCCGGAACTGGAGCCGATGATCATTGGCCGCAATTTCCTGGTCAAGATTAATGCCAACATCGGCAATTCGGCGGTGGCGTCGGGCATCGAGGAAGAGGTGGAAAAGATGCGCTGGGCCACCAAATGGGGCGCAGATACGGTGATGGATTTGTCCACCGGGAAAAATATCCATGCCACCAGAGAATGGATCATTCGGAACAGTCCGGTACCGATTGGAACGGTGCCAATTTATCAAGCGCTCGAGAAAGTCGGAGGTCGCGCGGAGGAACTGACTTGGGAAATCTATCGCGATACACTGATCGAGCAGGCCGAACAGGGTGTCGATTATTTCACGGTCCACGCGGGCGTCTTGTTGCGTTTCATCCCGATGACGGCAAAGAGAAAAACCGGGATCGTGTCCCGAGGGGGATCAATTCTTGCGAAGTGGTGTCTGGCGCACCATCAAGAGAACTTCTTGTACACGCATTGGGACGAGATTTGCGAAATCATGGCGGCTTACGACGTCAGTTTCTCTATTGGTGACGGGTTGCGGCCGGGTTCGATCGCCGACGCCAACGACGAAGCACAGTTCGCAGAATTATGGGCCCAAGGCGACCTGACGAAGCGAGCCTGGGAGCGCGGTGTTCAGGTCATGAACGAGGGTCCGGGTCATGTTCCTATGCACCTGATTCGGGAAAATATGGAGAAACAGTTGGAATGGTGCCACGAAGCTCCGTTTTATACTCTCGGGCCCCTGACGACGGACATCGCACCCGGGTACGATCATCTGACGAGCGCAATTGGAGCCGCGATGATCGGATGGTATGGGACCGCGATGTTGTGTTACGTCACGCCGAAGGAACACCTGGGATTGCCGAACCGGGAAGACGTGAAGCAGGGCGTGATCGCCTATAAGATCGCGGCGCACGCGGCTGACCTGGCCAAGGGACATCCGAGCGCACAAATCCGCGACGACGCGCTGAGCAAGGCGCGCTTTGAGTTTCGCTGGGAGGACCAGTTCAATCTGAGCCTTGATCCGGAAACAGCGCGGTCGTTTCACGACGAAACGTTGCCACAGGACGGAGCAAAAACGGCACATTTTTGTTCCATGTGCGGCCCACATTTCTGTTCGATGAAGATCACGGAAGATGTGCGTAAGTATGCGGAGGAACACGGATTCAATGGCTCCGAATCACTCAAAGCCGGGATGCGGGAGAAGTCAGAAGAGTTTATTAGAACTGGCGGAGAGATTTACCGATAGCGCTCCCGCTTGACCGCGTCAGCACGGTCAGCACGTCCGAGAGGAATGTTAAAACGGCGTCTTAAAGAGATACATCTATACAGCAATCTGCCAATAGATGAATGGACGCATCGAATCTTGATCGTGCATTCAGCAGCATAGGCACCCTCGTCGTGCCGAACAAATCTAAGGAAGGCCTCGGTCGCCGCGATCGTGCTCAAGCATCACAAAATAATCGCCGGCCCAATTGGCCGCACCGCGCAGGAAGCGGGCACGTTCCTCGGCAACGAACATCACGTCAGGTTTTGGGGCGTTGACTGCTGACGAGTTTCGCTGCGGCCATCGCGAGCACGCCCATGACCACCGGGTTGCCGAGTGCTTTCACGAACCAAGGCTTTTCTTCGACAGTCTTCTGCAGCGCCTCCGGGTGTTCAGTGCGCGCGTAGTTCATCAGGCGCGCGGCGTCGTCCTCGGTCATCCGACTGGGATCGGTAGTGTTAATACCGAGCTTGTTGACGATGTCACCCAGGCCGCCCCCAGCCGCACTGCTGCCGAGCGCGCCGAGAAGGCCACCAAGCAGTCCCTGCCGCTCCTGCGGAGGAGTCTGCTTGTAGGCGCTGCGCGCCGCTTCCTGGAACTTGTCGTCCGGCAACTTGCCGAGATACTCCGTGGCGCTCTGGTGGTAAGTCTGGTTGTCGAAATCGCGGTCAGCCGAATTCGTGGAGACAAAGCGATCGTGATATTGCTGGGCTTCGTTATCATCGATCGTACCGCTGCCGCCGAAGCGGTTCATAAAGTCATCAACAGTTCCTGGCATAGTGAGTGTGGTTTTTTTGGGGTTAGGTTTGTGCCGGAGCGCTAACTCAGCGCTCAGGCGTGTATGTCATGTCGCGGGTGCGCGCGTTGAGCCGGGCAGTTCCGATCTTGCGCGGCGGGTTGGAAGGGGCATAAGCGATCGCGGTCAGATCCTGGCCGGGGAACGCGCGTGCCATCTGGGTGAGTATCGAGCGCATCAGCGCTGGAATTTTGTCCAGCTCGATGGTGCGGCTGAGAATAAGACCAAGATCATTCTGTTCATTGAACAGGGCGCGCTCAATCGTGCGATGCTCGGGATCAGCTTTGCGGATCCGCTTCAGAAACGCGATCTGGCGCTGTTTGAGATTGCCCTGGGCGTCCGGCTGCGCGGCGCTGCTCCGCTCAGCCGCAGGTGGCGACGCGGCGTCACAATCGTTCAACCCGACCCATAAGGCGCAGCTGAAAAGCAAGGCTCCGAAGCGCAGCGACAAACAGATCGTACGGAATGGTTTGCAGGCGGCACTGAGCGAATGGCATTTATGACTCAACATGGATACCTCATTTTTTCGTACGGCTTTCGTGGGAGTGCGAGCGCGTACTCGGCCTCCAGATTACGGGTCTGGGGAACGTACCTTCGGTGGCGAGCAGCGTCAAGCCTTCGCCAGCGACGGGATCTTCTCGATGAAAACATTCACCACGTTTGTAATTTCGATTCGGGTCGTCTGAGTTTCGGACGAATCTGCTTGAAGTGCCAGAATCAGCAGTCTGGGATAAACGTCGTGAATGCTCTGAACCGTTTTGCCAGCAAACCGACCCGACTGGTGTTCGCTGCGATCGTTCCGGGCGATCATGGGCGCAAGGTCCTAAAGCGTAATGGCTTCTCCTTACCGGAAAAATGATAGATGGATTGGAGCGCTATTGAGCTCAGTTTGCGACTTTCTACTCTGACAACGCTTTTGTTGCTGATCCTTGGTTTGCCCCTCGCCTCCTGGTTGGCCTTCACCCGTTGGCGGTGGAAGTTCTTTGTGGAAGCCGTTGTCGCCTTGCCCATCGTCCTACCCCCGACGGTCCTGGGCTTTTACGTGCTTATCGCCATTGGCCCGCATAGTCCGATCGGGCAAGCCTATGCGGCGATTACCGGTCAAGGCCTGCCCTTTTCATTTCAAGGGCTTCTGGTGGCTTCGGTGCTTTATAGTCTCCCATTTGCTGTGCAGCCCTTTACAGCCGCAATTTCGACTGTGGACCGACGGCTGATTGAGGCTTCATGGTGCCTGGGCAGAGGCTGGTTGGCGACGTTCTTCCGCATCACACTACCGCTTTCCTGGCCGGGAGTCCTGACCGGTATCGTGCTCAGCTTTGCGCACACCCTGGGCGAATTTGGCGTTGTCTTGATGATCGGCGGCAATCTTTCGGGAATTACACGAACTATTTCTATTTCCATTTACGATCAAGTAGTGTCACTCGACTACGGGGCTGCCAATCAGACTGCTCTGGCGCTGCTGCTGTTCTCTTTTTTGGTACTCGCGATCACCTACGGCCTGCAACGAAGAGGTATTGCGGTATGGCCGATGCGTTGACTTTGCATTTTCGGAAAACGTTTCCAAAAGGCGCGCTGATCGATGCTGATTTACAGGTCGCACTCGATCCTCCGATCGTTACCGTCCTGTTTGGTCCATCAGGCTCAGGCAAAACGACGATCCTGCGCGCACTAGCCGGACTCGAACGATCCGCAAAATGTGTTATTCAATTCGGCGGTGAGACCTGGGCAGACGATAAAAATGAAGTGTTTGTTTCGCCGCAGCAGCGGCGAATCGGTTTTCTCTTCCAGGATTATGCACTTTTCAGCCATTTGACAGTGTCGGGAAACATTCGTTACGGCTTGTGCGGTTTGTCCGCCAACGAACAACAGGTCCGCACGTCGGAATTGTTGGAGCGCTTTCAACTTCAGAATCTTGCGGCGCGTTATCCCGATCAGCTTTCCGGCGGTCAAAAACAGCGTGTTGCTCTGGCCCGCACGCTGGCGCCGCAACCACGACTGTTCTTGCTTGACGAACCGCTCTCAGCTTTAGACGGCCCGACCCGGGAAGCGTTGCGCGGTGAGCTGCGTAACCTCCTTAGCTCCCTCGGCATTCCGGTGCTGCTCGTTACTCATGATCGCGTCGAAGCTCTCGCGCTTGGCGATCAAGTCGCCATTGTGAATGAGGGACGGATTGTTCAACACGCGCCGGTCGAAGAAGTCTTTCGTCGACCATTAACACCGGCGATAGCGAAGATCGTCGCCGTAGAGACCGTCCGACGCGCTCGCGTCCTGCAAGCGGACGAGGAGCTTGTTATCGTCGCTGTTGGAGATGCACGGCTGATCGCTGCGGCACCGGAATTTCCGATTGGCTCTCCGGAAGCATTTGTCTGCATCAGGGCCGAGGATGTTCTTCTGCTGAAAAGTGCAGAAACAGTGTCGGCCAGCGCGAGAAACCGGCTGCCGGGAATTGTGAAATCTCTCACCCATGAAGGACCGATGTGGCGTATCGAGCTCGATTGCGGATTCACGCTGACGGCGCTGTTAACCCGCCAGGCGTGCGAGGAATTAGCTCTGAGAGAGAATGACCGAGTTCTGGCGATGATCAAAGCCACCAACGTCCACTTGATTTCGCGCTCTGCCTGAAGAGTTCAGACGTGACTTCGCAATCGGTTGCTTCGTCATCTGCGTATCATCTCGACAGCCGAGAATTTAGTTCTTGATTGTTCGTTGTGGTTTCCCTAGCCTCGCATTCCTCGAAAGTCGCATTTCTGAGAAGTGCGAAATTCGGTGCAACAAAGCTGGGATTCGTTTCGCTCGAAACACACCGTCCCGTCGCCCCCAGCGTGACGTGCCAGACCCGAAGAAGCGATGGGTTTCGAGCAATTAAGAATAAGGGAACATTATTGGCAACATGATCCAACGGCAACGCGAAGCTCTGGTCGATCTTCTACTCCTCGGCATGTTCGTCGATCGCATTCTGACAGTCAGCGAAGATCAGAAAATTCTATCGTTGATTCAGGAAATCGGCTGGCAATCGTATCAGGCGCCGGACTTGTATTTTCAATCCGCCATTGCAAGGGTACGCGACGCCTCCGATACAGACCAGGGAACCCGCTATCGGCTTCACAAGATCAGCGAAGCATTAGGAGACATCGAGACTCGGGCGCTGGCTCTGAATCATTTGGCCAAGTTCCTTGCTCTCGACGGTGCTGTCGATCTGGATGAAGCAAATTTCCTGAACGCCGCGAAAACCGAATTCGGGATCCCGGATTAGGAAACTATTCGTTGGCTTCGGTTCTCAGACTTACGCGGCGCGCAAACCGGTCATTACTCTTCTGTCGGAGAATAACAAACGTGTTGTTATCGCCGTACATGGCCCAAGGACCGGAGGAAGGAACCTCCCGGAATTCGGCAAACTTCCAATCGCAGGCATCCTTGTTGCCAAGTCCGAGGTAATCGCGGACGGCTGGCGAAACATCCAAGCCGGCACCCTGATTCAAATTCGGTCGCGGACGTTCATTGCCGAATACGTATTGCCAGTGGTCGGTTCGGAAGGGGCCACAATCTTCCCACTGGGCGTAGCAGACTTTGTTTCCATGGCGGATCGCGAGCCACCTCCCTTTGAGAACCGTTTGACCATCGCGAACAAACGCCTGTTTAAACCAGGGGATGACCTGGCTTGCTTCGTATTTGGTATGGCCGCCTTCGACATCGTTGTAGGGAAGAGCGACGTAGAAAGGATTCTGGCGCGGCACGAAACCGATCGGAATAAAATTCCTGCGTGCTCCAGGGTCTGGGTTATCGTAACCGCCATAGCTGTAGTACCAAGACCGGTCCCAGGAACTGCGATCATTGGGAACCGGATTATTGCCGCTCGGGCGTTCGCCGATCCAGAAAATCGTCGTGATCACGCCGGACTTCCAGGGATAGCGTCCCGGCCCCACGCTGAGGGCAGCGCCCCGACCCATCACAGAAGGTCCGGTTACGTAACGAGGACCGTCACCCGTGTAGACCGTCTTCGTCGGTGACATGATTACTTTAGGCTCAATTTTTAGAAGCGCGTTTTCGCGGAGTTTCATCGCATACTTGGCGAAGTCGGTACTGCTCTCGTACTGAGACTGCGCCTGTGTCTTTCCGCCGATCATTGCAAACACGCACACCGAAAGAATAAGTGACAACCTCATGGTAAATTGAATTGCCTTTCTACGGGCAATCCAGCCGACAGAGCAAGCGCTTTCTGCATTTTAGGCAACAAATAGTTCAATTTATCGACAAAATCGTCAATCAGGAGGGCTTTTTGCGAAAACTTGCGACAGTCTTTACAGACTCTAGTAGCGCCGGAGGATCGTGTCTTTGAGAAAGCGAAGGTCGTCGATTACGGGATAATCAAGCGTGAAGTGGAGTCCCCGGCTTTCGTTTCGCGCGAGCGCGCTATCGACGATCAGGCTGGCAACGGTGCAGAGATTCCTGAGCTCGAGGAGGTCCGTGGTGAGCTTGAAGTCCCAATAGAACTCCTGGATTTCACGTTGTAGATTGCGCAGCCGGGTACTTGCCCGCTGCAATCTTTTATTCGTGCGAACGATTCCGACGTAGTCCCACATCAAGCGGCGAATTTCGTCCCAATTGTGATAAATGACCACGACCTCATCGACATCTTGTGCGTGGCCCGGGCGCCAATCTGGGAGATTAAACGCCTGATGATACTTCGCGTACTTGGGTTTCAAGAGCGCGAGTGAACAGCGCACGGCCAAAACCAGCGCTTCGAGGAGCGAATTGCTCGCCAGGCGATTTGCTCCGTGCAATCCGGTGCACGCAACCTCGCCTACGGCAAAAAGGCCGCGTAGCGTGGTCGCCCCTTGCAAATCGGTCTTTACTCCGCCGCATTGATAGTGAGCGGCAGGAACGATCGGAATCGGTTGCCTGGTCATGTCGATGCCAAGGCTCGCACACGTTTCGTAAATGTTCGGAAATCGATCCCTTAAGAAGGCGGCGGGCTTATGCGTGATATCGATATACATGCACTTGGCGCCGGTCCGCTTCATCTCTGCGTCCATTTCGCGAGCGACGATGTCGCGCGGCGCCAAGGCGCCGAGCTTGTGATATTTCGACATGAACTCGCGTCCGGAAGCGTCGACCAGCTTGCCGCCCTCCCCCCTCAACGCCTCGCTGATGAGAAACGATTTCTTTTCGGGATTAAACAGGCAGGTCGGATGGAACTGGATAAATTCCATATTCGCTACTGCTGCTCCGGCGCGCCAAGCCATCGCGACTCCGTCTCCGGTCGCGATATCGGGGTTGGTGGTGTAAAGATAAACCTTGCCGCAGCCGCCGGTGGCGAGGATCACTCGGTCGCTCCGTATCGTTTCGACGATCCCGGAAGCGTCATCGAGAACATAGACGCCGATCACCCGATCCTCAGTGGTATAGCCGAGCTTGCCTGTCGTGATCAGGTCAACGGCCATATGATTGTCGAGAATTTGGATGTGCGGCTCCTGGACAACCGCATCGAGCAAACGCTGCTCGATCTCGCGCCCTGTCGTGTCGTGATAATGGAGGACACGCCTCTTCGAGTGTCCTCCTTCCTTACCCAGATCCAGCTCCTTCTGGCCGTCCTCCAGAACTCTTTCATCAAAGTGGACTCCGATCCGCATGAGTTCCCGGACGGCGGCGGGACCTTCGGATACGATAGTCCGAACGGCTTCCTGATCACAAAGACCTGCACCCGCGACCAACGTGTCTTCTATATGAAGGCCGAACGAATCCTCAGCGCTGGTGACGCAGGCGACACCGCCTTGCGCCCAGGCGGTGTTTGAGTCGGCGGGCCTACGCTTGGTTACGATCGCGACGGACCCATGCTCGGCGAGCTTTAGCGACAGACTCAGGCCCGCAACGCCGCTGCCGATGACGACAAAGTCAAACTCGCTCATTGATTTGGCCGGTCTGGGATTCGTCCAGAAGTCCCAGGATGCCGCGCAACGGTATAGCAACCCACTTCGGACGATTGTTGAGTTCGTACCGAAGCTCGTAGAGGGCTTTAAGAATCAAGAAGCTTTTTAGCAGGAGCTTCAGGTCATCTCGATCGGTCGGGATGAAAACGGCGTTGCCGGCTTTTTCGAGGTAGGCCGTCAGGAACACCTGGCTTGCTCGCGTCGACCAAAGGTCCGCGTAGGCTTCAAGGGTGGCCTGGTCAACCGGCCGAATGGTCCTGGACTCGAGCAGTCCGTGATGGGCAGCGTAGTTAAATGAGCGTAACATGCCGGCCACATCGATCAGCGCGCTACGTTTCAATCGACGTTCACCGATCGGCCTTGCCGGTTCTCCCTCGAAGTCGAGAATGACGAAGTCCTTCCCGGTGAACAGTATCTGGCCCAAATGATAATCTCCATGAATCCTGATCTTTTTGGTATCGATCGGATCGCGAAGCAGGTAGTCGTGGCAAGTCCCCAACTGTTCCGCTCGCCGGAGCACATTGTCCGCTAAACTTCTCGGATGCTCTTCCAGAGTGCCTAGACACCGGGTCAGGAGAGCCAAGGTTTGCTTCGTGTCGCTTCTGATGGATTGGAATATTGAGCGCTGGTGCTGGAGCGAGAAGGGTTCCGGTGCGAAATCGGGTGATTCGGTATCCTGGGCCAGAGCGGCATGCATCTCTGCGGTTCGTTCCCCGAGCAGGCGAACCGTCTCGAGGTGCACTCCTTCAATGATAGCGAGAAGCGGCTGGGGTATTTCCTGCCAAAGACCGGTTAACGGTGCCGGCGGCAGTTGCGGTTCGGCCAATACCCGATCAAAGTATCGACCCACGGCGTTGAGTGTATGAGACCATCCGTCCTGTTCGCTCGTTGTAAACCCCTGAAGCAAGACGAGCGAGGCCGGGTCCTGACTGGGCGCGACGTATTGAACATCGCCGAGATAGGCGGGTACATATGGGAAGCCGCACTTGTCACTCAGTTGTTTGGTTAATTCTAAATCCGGATTGATCCCCTCCTCGAGCTTCCTGAACAGTTTCAGGTAGATCTTGTCATCGTAAATGATCGAGCTGTTGCTTTGTTCAACCTTCAGGATTCTGGACAGCTGCGGTGGACCGCCTTTGAGGGTTTCCGCCAGAAGCGTTGATTTGGCGGGAACCAGTCGTCCCAGCCTCCCTGTCAGCGTGCGACTCTGTGTAACCATCTCCAACAGGGTGCGCCGAAAAGCCTGCGAACTTGTGGCGTCGACCATCAGGTCACCGGCTTCACCGATTCGAGCGATGACCGTGGCCGGATACTCCACTTCGATCGTGCGCGCTTCCTCTCCAGAGACAACACGGACCGGTAAGGCATACAGGTCTCGCGGTCCTTCGGCGTAGTTAAAGCCGACCATCAGGAGATGACTAACGCCATCGCCCGGAAAATTGACCAGGTCGAGCAATGTCACGCTCAGGACCGGACGCGCTTTGCTTCTGAACCAACGGCAATTCTTCATGTAGTTGGCCAGTTCCCGATCGACAAACCGGGATCCGGTCGGAGTAAACCACCACGAAGGATCGCCGCTGAATGTCGTGACGGGCAAGGCCCGTTCGCCGTCGGCGACGCCCGTCACTTCTGGCGGTGTAAGGAGGAGCCAATAGGAGGTATGTGCACTAAGTGTGATCGGATAAAGGCCGTCCCGGATGACTGGGAATCGGGCATGACCAAAGGTGTCTTCAGGCACCCACCCGATCCAATTCTGAAGGTCCAGTTCGACCGACTGCGAAAATCGCGCCAGATTGACCACCACCAGGACCGTTTGTTTGTCGTAGGTGCGCGTAAATGCGAGCACTTTATGGTTGGACGGCGTGAGCAAGTGAAAATCCCCGTGACCGAAGGCCGGGAAACGCTTGCGAATCGCGATTACTCGACGCATCCACCATAAAAACGAAGACAAATTCGTTTCCTGGACCTCTACATTGATTGTCTCATAGTGAAATTCGGGATCGATATTGACCGGCAAAAAGAGCGAATGCGGATGGGCGCGTGAAAATCCCGCGTTTTTGTCCGCACTCCACTGCATCGGGGTGCGTACACCGTTGCGGTCGCCAAGATAGATGTTGTCGCCCATTCCAATCTCGTCCCCGTAATAGAGAATTGGGCTTCCGGGTAACGAAAACAATAAAGAGTGAATCAACTCCAACTTCTTTCGATTATTACCTAATAGAGGAGCCAGCCGTCTGCGAATTCCGAGGTTGATCCGCGCCCGGGAATCTCGCGCGTAGACCCGGTACATGTAGTCGCGCTCTTCTTCCGTAACCATCTCGAGAGTGAGTTCGTCATGATTGCGCAGGAAGATAGCCCACTGACAATTATCTGGAATGGCGGGAGTTTGTTCGAGAATGTCGACGATGGGATAGCGATCCTCCATATGAAGGGACATAAACATTCGCGGCATCAGAGGAAAATGGAATGCCATGTGGCATTCGTTTCCTTTGCCGAAATATGCGACCGCGTCCTCCGGCCATTGATTCGCCTCTGCCAAAAGCATGCGGTCGCTGTATTTCTCATCGATGCGTGCTCGTAGTTCCTGCAAAATCTTATGGGTCTCCGGGAGATTCTCGCAGCTTGTTCCCTCCCTCTCGATAAGGTATGGGACGGCGTCGAGCCGCAGGCCGTCAACTCCCATATCTAGCCAGAAATCGAGAATTTTGAATGCCGCCGTTTTGACCTCCGGGTTGTCGTAGTTCAGATCGGGTTGGTGAGAAAAGAACCGGTGCCAGAAATAGGCTTCGGCAATCGGGTCGTAGGTCCAATTGCTAACCTCATAGTCTTTGAAAATGATCCGCGCTTCCTTATATTTCTTCTGATCATCGGTCCAAACATAGTAATCACGCCACGGGTCGCCCGGGGTTGCCCGGCGAGATTTTTGAAACCAGATGTGTTGGTCGCTGGTGTGGTTCAATACGAGCTCGGTGATGACGCGCAGTCCAATCTCGTGGGCTGCATTCAGAAAGCTTTTGAAATCGTCCAACGTCCCATAGGAAGGATTTACGGTGTAGTAGTCGGCGATGTCATACCCGTCGTCCTTGAGGGGTGACGGGTAGAACGGCAACAGCCAGATCGCTGTCACCCCAAGATTTTTCAGGTAGTCCAGCTTACTCAGCAGTCCCTGAAAGTCTCCGATGCCATCGTTATTCGCATCGCAAAAGGTCTTAATATGCAGTTGATAGATGATGGCTTCCTTGAACCAGAGCGGTACGGGAGGCTTAGCGACTTTAGGGATCTGGGCCTCTGCTGTTTGAATTTGCATACGGGAATTTAGGTTTGGAGTTCGAAGATGGGGGATTGGGCGTTCACCATTTACTGCTTCATGGAATAGAAACTTCCATAAAGTTGCGGCTGGTCAAAACTTCATCGTCTCCGATGGATTCTGAGAAGTTGAACTCTCATCAGGGGAATAGGCCGCGATCCTGACGAGCTTTCACTACCCGTTCAACTCCAATAGCAAGCGCAGACAGACGATGAGCTATTTTTTCCTCTTTTGCTCGCTTGATGACAGCGCTAAAGGATTGTTCCAGGACCCGAAACAGGCGATCGACCACTTCGGTCTCGTTCCAAAAGAAACTTTGGAGACTCTGGACCCACTCAAAGTAGGAGACAATCACCCCACCCGCGTTGCAGAGTATGTCCGGAATGACAAAAATCTCCTTCCAGCGCTCGAACAATATTTTGTCGGCGTCGACAGTGGTTGGTCCATTTGCGCCCTCCGCCAGGATCCTGCAGTGAATTTTCCCTGCGTTCCCCGCATGAATGACTCCACTGATGGCGGCGGGTACCAGCACGTCGCAACGAGAAGTCAGGAGATCATCGGGCGGGACCGACTCAGCGCCGGGAAATCCTGTCAAGTCGCCGTGATTAAGAGCATATTTTTCGGCGGCGCGTACGTCGATCCCATGTTCGTTGTGGTAGGCGCCCGAAATATCGCTGACGCCGACAATTTTCATCCCATTTTTGTAGGCCAGGCCGTGCGCTGCAACCGCTCCGACGTTACCAAAACCCAATACGATCGCAGTCCCGGAGTTCAGTTTCATTTTCAGGACGTGCGCGGCGCGTTCGATCAGATAGACGACGCCGCGGCCGGTTGATTCCCTGCGCCCGTAGGTTCCTCCGACGCTGACTGGTTTGCCGGTCACGATTTCCGGAACGGAATGTCCCATGTAAGCCGAGTAAGTGTCCATGAACCAGGCCATCACTGACTCATTGGTCCCCATGTCAGGTCCCATGATGTCAGTGTGCGGACCGATGAAAGGGATCAGTTCCTGCATATAGCGCCTGGATAATCGCTCGAGTTCACCCACCGAAAGCCTCCTCGGATCGACGTACACGCCGCCCTTGGCGCCGCCATAAGGCAAACCGGCGAGCGCACACTTCCAGCTCATCCACATCGCTAATGCGGCCACCTCACCCATCGTTACGGTGGGGCCGAAACGCGTACCTCCCTTGGTCGGACCCATGGCCAGCGTGTGCTGGACCCTGTAACCCTGAAACACCTGCGTCGAACCGTTATCCATGCGAACTGGGACTGTCACGGCGATCGATCGTTTCGGATACATCACACGATCACGTAAGTCTTTTGGAATCTGCAGATGCTCTGCAATCAACCCAAACTGATCGCACGCCATTTGAAAGGTTGGATCAGAGTAAATGTGCTGCATTGCGATCTGGGCCGCGGTGAGCGCGGCATTTCGTCTGGGTTAAGCTCTTGGTCGACAATAGGGAAAAGGGAGGCCCGTCGCATTTTACGATGTCCTGATTTCCCGGATACGCAAGACCAACGTCAGCCGAGGTACGTTTTGGGCTTTGGTTTCTAGCGGGTTGCCAGATAGCCTGTTTACCGCTGAAAATCTCTCAGTATTTGTGCGGCTTACGGGCAAGCGTCCTTTACAATTCCTTGCGGGGGCGAGCGGATGGCATAAAGATGCGGGCGCACAACGACGAAGCCGATGCCAGCAAAAGCAGCAGTACCCAAGACAAGTCAGTCATCGGGTAGCCCAGCTTTTTCCGTTGCGGCAGGAATCATGTTGAGCCGAGTCGCCGGCTTAATACGGGAACGGGTTCTGGCTCATTACTTAGGTACGTTACCCGCCGCGGACGCTTTTCGCGCGGCCATGAGGATTCCGAATTTCCTGCAGAACCTTTTTGGCGAGGGCGTTCTGTCGGCTTCGTTCATACCCGTCTATTCGCGTCTTCTGACTGCCGCGGACGAAAAAGATGCAAATGCAGTGGCAAGTGTCATTGGGTCACTTCTTGCCGTCCTGACATCGGCTCTGGTGGTGCTCGGGATTGTTGGTGCACCCCTTTTGATCGATGCGATCGCTCCCGGGTTCAGCGGTGAAACGAGGCTATTGACAATCACTCTCGTCCAAATTCTCTTTCCCGGCGTCGGTGCGTTGGTGATGTCCGCCTGGTGCCTTGGCATTCTCAACAGCCACGGCAAGTTTTTGCTCTCTTATTCCGCGCCTGTTCTATGGAACCTATTCATTATCGCGGGTCTGTTCATCTTTGGTCACACAAAATCTCTTTCGATGCTCGTAATCTATACTGCGTGGTGTTCGGTGCTCGGCAGCCTTGCTCAGCTGTTAGTGCAGGTCCCAACGGTGTTGCATTTGAGCCGGCGGCTTCGCTTTTCACTCGACATTGCCTCAGCGCATGTTCGCGGCGTTCTCACTAGTTTTGTTCCGGTATTCCTCAGCCGTGGAATTGTACAGCTGAGCGCCTACGTCGATAACGTGCTGGCAAGCCTGCTGCCCTCGGGTTCTGTCGCCCTGCTCACGAGTGCGCAAACGATCGGGCTGCTGCCGATCAGCTTGTTCGGGATGTCGATCTCCGCTGCGGAGTTGCCGGCAATGTCACGGGCTTTGGCCGGCGACGGGAAGGAAATGGGGGATGAGCTCTCGAAGCGATTGGCCGCCGCGATGCGGCGCATGGCATTTTTTGTCATTCCTGCCGCCATGAGCTTTTTTGCGTTTGGGGACACCCTTGCGGGATTGCTGTACCAGACAGGGCGATTCACTCGCGCCGATAGCCTCTACGTTTGGACGCTCCTGGTCGGTTCGGGCGTCGGATTGGTTGCTTCCACGTCGGGCCGGCTTTGTTCTTCGGCGTTCTATGCGCTCCGTGACACACGCACGCCTCTTAAATTTGCCACTGTCAGGGTCGTGCTGACTATCGTTCTTGGTTACTTGGCCGCGTTTCCAATCCCGAAGCTGTTGCATCTGGACCCCAGATGGGGGTTGGCGGGATTGCCCGCATCGGCCGGCGTCGCCGGCTGGATTGAGTATCTGCTGCTCCGACATTCCCTGCGAAGCCGAGTCGGTGCCTTTTCGGTTCCCGGCATGCTTTTGCTGCGTTTCTGGGGTGCAGCCGCTTTCTCGGCGGCGCTTGCCTACCCGCTGAAGCCCTGGCTGGACGGGCATCCATTGGTTGCCGGAATCGTCATTTTACCCTTCTACGGATTGCTCTATCTCGGATCAACGCTGTTGTTGCGAACCCAGGAAGCGCACGCAATTGTCGCACGATTGAGACGCCGGAAATGAAAAGGGATTTTCTCACATCCAACCTTGCGCCAGGGATTGTTTCCAGATAACCGAGAACAGACCCCGAATGGCAGAGAAAAACGGAAAGCGCCTTCAGAAACGATGGCACGAAGTGTTTGAAGCGCGCGGAGGATCACCGCGCGCGTCTTATTCCGCCGTCATTTCTGAGCTGGAACAAGCGACGACGGCGGATCTGCGTGAACTGGAGGAACGCTTAGACGCAACGCTGCGAGAGCTTGGAATCGCGTTCGAAGTACCGACCGGCGATCACCATAACACATGGTTCTGCGACCTCTTACCGCAGATTTTTCCGAGCGACGAATGGAATCAAATCGTGCGCGGTTTCCAGCAAAGGTTCAAGGCTTTCGACCTCTTTCTGGAGGACGTGTATGGAAGGCGAGAAATTCTGAGACAGGGTACGATCCCCATCCCAGTCGTCCTTGGGAGTCCGAATTATCAGAGGAGCGCGGCGGGCCTCCGTCCTGCCGGAGGACATTTTCTGCAACTGAGCGGGCTCTGCATCTGCCGGGACGTGTCCGGCGGCCTGTTAGTCAAGAATCACTACTTCAGTCACGCATCGGGCCTTTCTTACATGATCCAGAACCGTCGATTATTAGCGCGCGTTCTTCCGGAACTGTTTCAGAGCCAACCGGTGGAATCGATTGCCGATATACCGACCGATATTCTTCTTCGATTGCGAGCAGTCGCCGAGCGGCCCGGACCGTCCGTGGTCCTGCTCACCCCCGGCGTAGAAAGTGCCGTTTACTCGGAACACGGATTTCTGGCCAGGAGGATGGGAATACCGCTGGTGGAGGGGGGAGATTTGGTGGTTTTGGATGACGGACTTTTTCTGAGAACGGTCTTTGGCCTGGAGCGGGTTGACGTTGTCTATTCCCGGCTTGCGGATCCCTGGTTGGACCCGCTGGTATTTAAACGAGAAAGCCACTTGGGGATCCCGGGTCTTGTCCACTGCATTCGAAAGGGCACCGTTTCGATCGTGAATAGCATCGGCTCTCAACTTGCCGATGACCGTAGCCTCATGCATTTTTCCAATGCGATCATCCGTTTCTATCTCGGCGAATCGCCCATATTGCCCACCATGCAAACTTATTGGCTGGGAGATTTGGACCAGCGGGAGATGGTGTTTGAACAACCCGATCGTTTCCAGCTGCGAGCTCTGACCGGAGAGCGTTTCTTACAATTCACCGGCGACGAGAGATCCTGGGCCGAGATCCGGACGGAGGTACGACGTGCCCCACATCTGTTTGTTGCTCAACCAAAGGACGATTGCGCAGAGACTCTTTGCTTCTCTCAAGGGAAAAAAGCCACCCGGCTGCAGGATCATATCGTTTACGGCATCCGCGACGGGGATCGTCTGGATGTTTTTTCCGGTGCTCTCACGCGCATTTCGGCGACGGAGAATGGGCGGACGGAATCGCAGCATGGCGGCGGAGGCAAAGACACCTGGGTTCTTCAGGACGTGTCGACCATTGTCGCCGCGAGAGAGCCTTATCAACGGCCAAAAATCTTACCTGCAAGGCCGGTCACAAGCCGGGTTGCCGAAGGCTTTTACTGGATGGGTCGCTACCTCGAGCGGGCGATGAATATCTCGAAGATGATTCAAGTGATAGAAACAATCGAGATGGAAGAACTAACTTCGGCGGAAAGAAGGCTCTATCGCCCCGTCTGGAATCGGCTCCTGCCGCCCCTGGAGCATGCCGGCAAAAAAGGACGACGCAGCATGGCCAGCCCGATCGAGCGGTACCGGTTGATGCTCGACTCCAGTGAGATGGGATCGGTTATTTCGATCGTAAAAAAGGGCCTGCGGAATGCCGATTCGTTGCGGGAAACAATCAGCCCCGAAGCATGGTCGGCGTTGGCTACACTCCGTGGTTTTTTTATTCGCAGCCGTTTTCGCCCGGGAGCTACGGATCAGGAAGCCCGCAGGACAACGCGGCGTCTCTCAGATATGGCGGTGGCCGTTATTCCGCAATTCTTCGCAACTGCGCAACTCTCGATGCTTGCGGATGATGGCTGGCGATTCAGCGAACTGGGTCAATTTGTCGAAAGAGCTGTCACAACGGCGAACGCGACGCGAAGCGTGGCTCAATCAATCGTCAAGCGGCTGAACTCATTGCACTCGATCGAGATCGAGCTGTCGGCATTTCTGCGTCTCTTGGGTTCGCGGGACGCTTACCGGCGGATTTATCAGACCAGGGCGGAACCTCCCCAGGTTCTGGAATTTCTCTGGCAAAACGCCGAAATGCCTCGATCGGTCACCTATTCGCTCCGGCGATGCGCCGAGCTTCTTCAGGCATCCCTCCCTAGCGTTTCTCCCACCGCGCAGAAGGCGCAGTCGTTTCTGGAGGAACTGCTGAGAACGATTCGTCGAGTGGATTGGTACAACTTTTTCGTCAATGAAGATGAGATAAGCTTCCGATTGCTGCGTCATGAAGAGTTGCTTGCCCTGTTGGATGAGTTGCTCTCCGAGACCCAGGGCTTGCACCACGTTATTTTTGACAGTTTTCTGAGCCATCAGAGCATCATTTCGGATCCGGAACCGACGCTGTTCTAGCCTGCATCGCTCACAAATCCTTAGAGATTTGTGAGCGATGCAGGCTCAGGCAGCGGCTCGTGCGGGAGCGCTCCCCTAACGACGCTGGCGGTATCCTGCGCTTGCGAAGGTTCCGCTGCGCCTTTTCGCGCCACGAGTATCCGGGCTAGAGTGCCGGCGCTGCCGCTTGGAGGAATTCGAACGGTGCGGCATCGCGGAATTGATCGGCTACCTCACCGGAAAAAACCTCTCCATTCTGGATCGTAAGCTTTTTTACCGGCGCACCGGGCTTGAGATTAAGTTTCGACAATGTGACCCAGAACGTGTTGGGTCGGGTGGCCGAGTCGAAGTAGTAGACCAGGTTCCTTACCCAAAGCGTCCACCGCTTCGGCGACTGTGGCGTAGCTATCCAGTACATATTGTGGCCATGCGGCAATGGATAGGAACGGACGGTTCTCATCTGGCTTACCGTAATCTGATTCCGCCAAGTAGAGCAGGTTGGCCACCAATCCTTTTCCGTTCATTCCATCGGTGGTGCCCGCTTCGTATCCGGAGACTACAACACTGCCATATTTGGACATCCACTGTATGGAGCGGGCTCCTGCCGCCCCGTTGCGTTTGATTCCTGCAGCGAAGACCCAGAGATTGGAAGACATGTCCTCCTTCCAATCCATGTTGCGTCCGGTGATAACCGTGTTTTGGTCACCTACGTACAATGTGCGCGTACAACCGGTTGCTTGGGCAGTGACCAGTGCCCCGAGAATAACGACGGCAAGGAAAGTGGAACCTGCGCAGTGGATATAAAAATGGGGTTTCATTGTTAAAAATATATTAATGATGAATTTCAATCCAGGCAAGATCGTGCGCGCTGCCCTCAGCAGAGAACCGATTGGTGGTCAGTGTCAGTCGCTTGCCTTTTAGCGCTCATCCGAGTAAGTGTGCTGCCGAAAGGGATGAGCGATGATTTTCCGGGTCACACACATTACCGACTATCGCTACGGGGAACCGGTCGCTGAGGCATACCTCGAACTGCGGCTTAAACCGCCGAATCGTGAAGTCCAAACGGTCCACGAACATCGCTTAACAATCGAACCGTCAAGCCGAACTTCCGATTATCGAGATTATTTTGGAAACGAAGTAGCATTCCTGTCGCTGCCATACAGGCACACACGATTGACCATTCGCAGCGAGGCGCTGGTAAACACAATTCTTCGCGCCCTTCCGGAACAAAGTCTGGATCTGACAATCCAGGAGTCGCGCCAAATCCTGACCGGGACTTTGCCTTTCGTTTTCGATTACCTGCAACCAACGGATATGGTCAAAATCGGCCGGGAATCACTGCAGTGGGCAAAGCGCTACCTGAGCGGCCGCACGACGTTGCGAGAGGGCTTGGAAGCTCTGAACAATGCGATTCACGAGAACTTTCAGTACCGAAAAGGAGCAACGAATTTTTCCACCGACGTTTCCTCTATTTGGCGGGACCGTATCGGAGTCTGCCAGGATTTTGCCCATATCATGCTGAGTGTGCTTCGACCGGCGGGGCTCCCTGCCCGTTATGTCTGTGGTTACATTGAAACCGCGCCGCCTAAATGGGAGAACGGCGAAAAAAAGAGACTGATTGGTTCGGTAGCAACTCACGCGTGGGTTGAAGTTCTGGTGCCCGGGCAACATTGGATTGCCCTTGATCCGACCAACAATCGCTGGTGCGGAGAACAGCATATCTCGGTATCCTTCGGTCGCGATGCCAGTGAAGCCTCGCCTATCCGGGGAACCTTCAAGGGCACTGGGGACCAATCTCTGAAGGTTCAGGTCAAGGTAGTCAGATTGAAGAAGTAGAGTGGCGAAGGGCCTATGCGAGTTAAAATTGAGAACTGGATGCGTTACGCTTACGAGGTGCCGGTGAGTTTTTCGCCTCACGCGATTCGGCTTTATCCTCGTACCGATCAATCGATCGTCACCCATCACATTCATACGCAGGTCAACATTGAGAGCGACATTCAATATCGGCGGGACATCTTTGATAACCTGATCGCAAATTGTTTTTTGCCGGAACCGGGCCAGGTTTTGGAGATCCGCGTCCAACTGGAACTTGAACTCTGGCCGAAGAATCCCTTTCATTTCCTGCTCGCTCCGAGAGCGCTTCAGCTGCCGTTTAAGTACACTCCGGATGAGGAGCGGGTTCTCGGCCCATACAAGCTCGTTAATCCCGAGGAAGAAGCTGATACGGAAGAAATCTGGCAGTTGAATGGAAAACGAGACACCGTCGACGCGTTGGTCGAGCTCGCGGCGACGTTGCGCTCCGAAATCGCGTACGAAATACGGATCGAAGGAGAAGCTCAACTGCCGTCCCAAACCATTGAACTGCGCGCCGGTGCCTGCCGGGATACCGCATTGTTGTGCGCCACGATGCTCCGGAAAATCGGTCTGGCCGTCCGAGTCGTGAGCGGCTTCTTGTGCGAGTTTCATGTTGACATTAAGGATCGGCGGGCGGAAAGCAGCCTGCACGCATGGGTCGAGGTTTTTCTGCCGGGAGCCGGATGGGTTGGAATCGATCCTACAAATGGTACTTTTTGCGATCATCGTTTCATTCCGACCGCGGTCGGTGCACAAATGACGGACATTGCACCGATCCAGGGATCGTACTTTGGCGAGCATCACGGTCAGTTTGATTCGCATCTTGATCTCAGTCTGCTGACTGAAAGAGACCTGACAAAGATAGCGGAACGGGTGGAGAAGATGCTTGCGGATGAGCGGGTCCTCTTGACGATGGGTGGAGAGCCTACTTTTATACCAAAGAATCCGGAGGGCCCGGAATGGAGTTTTGCGGCGGTCGGCCCGAGCAAGCTCGAATACGCGAATGCTTTCGCCGAAAAGCTTGTGGAGACCGTTTCGCCTGAGGCGCTGATCCTCTATACCCCGGGGAAATTGTATCCCGGAGAAGTCAATCCGCGCTGGGCCCTCCAGGTATTACAGCCCGGTTCGCGAAAACCGCTCGGGATTCCACCGGTCAGCAAAAGTGGAACTCCCGACAGCAAGACACTGAAGGCGGTCCGGGATCAAGTGTTCCGTGCCCTGGGTCTGGAAGACCGTTGGCTGCGTGCAGCAGACCCGCACGCGCCGCGAAGACCGGTTTGGGTATTGCCTCTTGATTACCGGGAAGAGAAGTGGGTCTCTGAGCGATGGAGTGTCCGCCGTCTGGAACTACTAAAGATCGACGGGCCCGCCGGGCTTCGTCTTCCGCTGAATCTGCTTCCTGAGGAAGCAATCAGGCGAGCGCTGGTTTTTGAAGTGGGCGAGCAGCACCTGACGGTCTTTATTCCCCCTCTTTTGACCGAACAATGGGAGAGCCTGGTTCGTATTGTCGCGGCGGCAATCGGCAACCGGTGCGCGGTCCATTGGCAAGGCTATTTGCCGGTCGATCTTCCATCGGACTGGTCTCGGATCGGTTTTAGTGCGGACCCTGGAGTCCTGGAGGTCAATCTCCCGCCATGCAAAAATTGGGCTGAGTATCAAGAGTGGCTTGTCACATTGGATAAACTCGCCGAAACGATAGGCCTCCGCACATTCAGAGGCGGACCTCACCCTGCCGGGACGGGCGGAGGCTCACACCTCTTGTTTGGCGGAATCTCGGTCGACAAAAATCCGTTCTTCTCGAAACCAGAATGGCTCGCGTCGATCCTCCGGTTTTGGCAACACCATCCGTCGCTCTCTTACCTCTTTACCGGATGCTACGTCGGAATTTCTTCCCAGGCGCCACGGCCGGACGAGAGCGGCAATACACTGCTGGACCTGGAATTCGCCTATCGGCAACTCGAAAATCTGCCTCCTGGTGATAGCCGTTTGCAAATCCATGAGATCCTCCGGCACCTTCATACAGATGTCTCCGGGAATACGCATCGAAGCGAAACGAGTTTTGATAAGTTCTGGAGCCCGCCGTCGGGGTGTTATGGACTCATCGAGTTCCGTGCCATCGAGAGTCTCCCAAGCGCGACCTGGACGGGTGCTGTTTCACTGCTTTGGCGCGCCCTGCTGACCTATCTTCTGAAACAGCCGTTCGAGCAGCCTTGAAAGATTTCAATAACGACCTGCATGACAAGTTTTTTTTACCCAGCGCCTCTCTGGGGGGATTTGACAGACGTGCTGAGCGAGTTGGCACAATTCGGTTTCGGATTCGATCCCGCCGTTTTCCGGGAGATTTGGGAGTGGCGGTTCCCGACGCTGCTTGCGTATGAGGGATTGACCGTGCGGAAGGCGTTGGAAGGCTGGCCGTTGCTCGCTGAAACCCCGACCATCGGAGGGAGCACGAGCCGTTTTGTTGATACTTCCATCGAGCGTTTTGAACTGGCGGCTCCGAGCAGCTTTAATCAACGGTATGCCGTCTTCGTTAATGGGCGCGAACTGGCCTTTCGATCGATTTCATCCAAGGAGTATATCGCGGGAGTTCGTTACCGGAAGTCGGCGTTGTATCCGTCGCTGCATCCGCAAATCACAGTCCAATTGCCTTTGACGATTACACTGGTTGACCGGGACACTGACCGCGCGGAAAAGGCATTTACGCTGCGTGCGGGCGCCGCAGATTTCGTTGAAGAACCAACGGGCGATTTCCAGCGTGGAAAACCTTGCGAGCCGCCCATGCCGGGCATGTACACCTGCGATCTGCGTATTGCCGTTTTAAGCAAGGATCGCCTAAAATCCGGCCCAGAAGAGACTCAACGAAGTCGTGAGATGAAACAAGTCGTCATTACCGGCGTTTCCACTGGGATCGGATATGCTTCGGTCAAGGTCTTGCTCGGTCGCGGGTTCCGCGTGTTTGGAAGTGTGCGGAATCGCGTTGATGCGGATCGTTTGCAGCGCGAATTTGGTGACCTTTTTATTCCACTGCTGTTCGACGTGACCGACGAAGCCGCCGTCCAAGCCGCAGCGGCAAAGGTAAGCGAACACCTGGAGGACCGATACACTCGATGGGCTGGTAAATAACGCCGGAATTGAGGTGGCCGGTCCCCTGCCCTATCTGCCGACCGAGCAGTTCCGGCACCAACTCGAGGTCAACCTGGTCGGTCCCTTCATCGTCACGAAAGCATTTTTACCTCTCCTCGGCGCGGATCCGGCAAGGAAGGGAAAACCTGGAAGGATCGTCAACATCAGTTCCGCCGCCGGGAAAATTGCCGGACCCTTCACCGGCGCTTACTCGGCGTCGAAATTTGGGTTGGAAGGTTTCTCGGAAAGCCTGCGGCGCGAACTGATTCTATTCGGAATTGATGTAGTGATCATTGGTCCCGGCGCGGTGGTGACACCGATTTGGCAGAAGTCTGACACAGGGTTGATCGAGCGATTCCGTGAAACACCCTTTGTAGAGGCGTTGGCGAAGTTTGAACGATACGCTGCCAAGGAGGGTGCAAACGGCTTTTCCGCTGAGGTGATAGGAGAGGTCGTCTGGCAGGCGCTTACAACGACGAAACCGAAAGTACGTTACGCTGTCGTTCCAAATCGCCTGCCGAATTGGATTATTCCGCGACTGATGCCGATGCGAATACTGGATCGACTCGTCGCAGAGTTTATGGGAATTAAGCGCAAATCCAGGAAGAAATGAGCCTGGATCGAGCAAAAATCTCGAGGCACTTGTGATTGACGCACGTTCGGCCCTCCCGGGCCGTAGGAGATCAGTACTCCTTCGAGAGCCCCTTCTTTTTCTTTTTCACCGGAGGCGGAGGAATCGGCTCCCCTTCTTCTGAAGGATGAGCCATTTGGTAGGCGTCGGCGCCTATCTTCGTTCGTCGCTCTTCTTTCAGGCTGGCTCGCAGCGTCTGGACATCGTCGTTAACGACACTTGGTTGAATGAAAACCAACAACTCGTCTCGTTCACGTTTGGTCTGAGTGAACTTGAAAACGTTCCCGAGGTACGGCACGTCCATCAGGTAGGGGATCCCGCTGTTATCTTTGGTAACCTTGTCCTGGATAAGCCCACCCAGAATGACGGTGGCACCGCTCGGGATCGTTACTGTCGTTGTCAGTCGTTGGCTATTAACGATCGGGACCTGGTTTCCGGAAATTGTTACATTGCTGCCAAGGGTGTCATTAATCTGGGCGATCTTGAGCGTCACTTCATTGTTCGAATTGATCAAAGGGATTACCTCAAGCCGCAGTTCGACATCTTGGTAGGTGACGGTGGCCGCAACGGCCGTGCTGGCGCTGTTGTTGATCACGCCGCCGGTGGTCCCGGTTGTTAAGTTACTAAGGGTAGATTCGGGGACCGGAACCTTCTGACCACTGGAAATGACGGCTCGCTTATTGTTTGCCGTGTAGACTGCCGGGCGCGCCAGGATTTTGAAGTTGCTCCGCGACGTCAAGCGCTCGAACAAAAACTGAAAGCGCATCGCCGATCGCACCATAAATCGTCAATCCCGACAGTGCAGGAGTGGTGGCCGCCGTGAGAAACTGTCGAGGATTTCCGACAATCTGCCCGTTGCTGCCGATGATGCTGGCGGAATTCAAGTTGGAAGAGGCAGCGCCGCTACTTCCACTGATCTTCTTGAAGGTCTGAAACCAGTCGACCCCGAGCTGAAAATCGTTAGTCAGTGTCAACTGACCAATCACCGTTGAGAGATAAACCTGCTGCGGCCTGCGATCGAGGCGATCCAATATCGTCTTTACCTTGAGCACGCTCTCTGGCGGGCCAATGACCAGGATCTTATTATCTTTGGCATCCGAAATAATTCGGGATCGGCCGACAATGACTGCCTGTGGACCCAATTGCTCATTCGGTTCCTGAAGCAAATCCTGTCCGGCTCCGACGGAGCCGGCCGAACCGCTGCTCCGCATTGCGCTAGTTGCCGCCCAGGTTAACGGTTCCGATTCTGTTGTTGTTGCTGTTGCTGATTCGGTTGCCCGCGCTGGCCTTGGCCTGGTTGAGCCTGGTCCTCAGCCAGGAGATCCGAAAGCACCGGCAAAACTTCACCGGCCGAGATGTATCGAAGATGGTACTCCAATGGTTCCGCGGCGCCGACCGCTGCGTCAAATTGGCGGATAAGACTGACGAAATAAGGCACATTCTCCGGCCGCGCTAAAACGAGAATCCGGTTCGTCCGCGTATCGGGAATGACTTGAGCCTGACTTCCCAGCAGACCGGCGTCCGAGGTGCCCGCAGGTCCAGCGGAGACCGGTTGGGCAGCGCCGGGTTGACCCGGCACCGCTGGACCCTGCTCCCCTCCCGCTCGCTCTTTGCGCTGGTAGTCCATCAGTTTATTGATGGTGTCGGCGACTCGCTCCGCGTCAGCGCGCACCAGCGGGACAAATTCGGCCACTGTCTTTGCAGGCGGTACATCGATCAACTGTTGAAGTGCCACCAGTTGGCGAATGACGGTCGTGCTCTCCGTAATGAGCAGCGCCTGCGCACTATTGATCGGGACAAACGAAGTGTAGGCTCTTGGCAGAATATGGGTTTGAAAGACAGTCAGTGCTTCGTTCGCTGAGATGTACTCTGAACGGCATGTAATAACTGATCACCTGTTCCCCTTCTGGAATGGACTCGGGGCCGCTAAAGAGACGAACGCCCTCACTGCGCGGGTTCTTGCCAGTGTTGATGTTAATGACCTTGACGCTGTTCGGTTCCTGAGCCGGAACAAGGACGATATTGTTCAGTAACAACGATGCTTCGATCAGTCGGACAAGCTCGCCCTTCGGCACCGGTTGCGGAACTGAAATCGTGATCGGCAACGCATTGGCGGCCAGATTGCTATCCTTGATCAATATTTTGCCCGTCAGTTGCTCGTATTGCATCAGAATCGTATCAATGGTCGCATTGATCGCTTGAAAAGAACTCAGAGGCTCTTGTTCCGTGGAAGATTTCGGCGTCGGTTGATCGACGACCTCCTGGCCCCTCGCCGCTGTAAAATTGTTCATCAGACCGATTAACAAGAAACAAAAAAGGCGAGGATGCATGGGATAGATTATTGTGGCAGAGATTGATTGGAGGGATTCTGGATAAGGCACTGGCGTACCCACTGGTTGCTCGTTTGTGGGCGGCGGGGTAATTCGTTTCCGGCGGACTTCGGAGGCCCGTGGCGGTGTCGTTCCGGTACCGGATTGGGTTGGTACGGCCCCCTGCTGCACCTGGGCGGCTCCGCCGCGGCTACCCTGTTGCTGCGCATTTTGCTGCAATTGCATTTGGCGCGACATTCCGGGAACGGGCGGGAGCGGCATCCCCGGGGCTGCGGCCGGAAACTTGCTTGGAGCGCCGCCGGGCGGTACCGCGGGCGGCTGGCCACCCTCAACCTGCGGGCTGGCTGGCGGCGCCTCGAGACGAAACTTTACAGATCCTTGTTCTGCACCATTTGAAAGAACGACCTCGGCCTTTTGAGGATCGGGATTCTTATGGATCTCTACCAGTTTCAGATTGTTTGGATTGGGATCATTCGTTACTTTCTGAACTTCGCTGGTATCCGTGTTCTGGACAAACACGACGTCTTTCCCGGCATCGTTCAACCAACTGACGAGGATCAATTTATCGAACGGCGTTGTCCGTACCGCGGCAATGGTAGGGGTCACCAGCGTGAACGGATTTCGCTCCCAGACAGTTTGATAGCGATCCGGTTTGAAACCAGACGGAACGCCGTCATCAGCCCTGGCAGCGAGAGATCCCTATCCCTGACAGCAACGTCAGGATAAACGACGAATACAGACCGCGGCGCCATTTACGGATTCGGAGCATACCAGCGGGCAACCTCCAGTTCGAGCAAGACAGTAGGAGGCTCGTTTGCGCTTTTCAAAGAAAAACTGGTTATAGCTTGGAATAGCTCTGGTTGCTGAATCTGAACAAGCCACTTGATAACGTTTTGAAGTGTACCGCCCAATTTGAGCCGAACGGCAACCGATTGATAGTTTGGTGTTGATTTGTTCTCGCCGAAACTTTGCTCCTGAATTTCCAATTGATTGGCTCGTGCACTCGTTGTCAGGGACTCAAGCAACTCCGATTGCGGCACCTGAATTGAACGGATGCGAGGCTGGGCAGACTCAATCCATCGTTTCCGACCAAGCCAAAGATCCTTTTCTTTCAACCAGATATCATCGGAGTGTGCTTGCCCTTTAAGGTCGGAAACTTCCGTGGTGAGCGCCGATAGCGAGTCGAATAGGTAACCGAGGCCGTAAAAGTTGCCCATCGCAAATACGGCAACGGTCAGGAATATCGACAGCCGTTTCTCGGTTTTAGTTAATTTTCGCAAATTTCGGATCTCCCTCGATGGTGAATTCGGCGCGGCCGTCCGGTCTGAGCGTCGGGCTGGGCATTAGCCAGGAAAATATCTGCAGCTCGGACTTGGCCTTAATGTCCTCGGCGAATTTGAACGCCGCCGGCGCCGTGCTTGCTTCCCCACGAATGACAACTTTTCCTTTTTGAATTTCGATTGCCGTCAGACGAAGCCCGTCACCTGGCAACAAACCAGAAATCTGGTAGAGCAGCTCTACGGGGTACAACTTCGGATTGACTGCCCACTCGACTTGGCGCCACCGCTCAGCCGTACCCTGTATAGCGGCCACGGTCGGCGCATTGGCTTGTATATGCCGGCGAAGATTTTCGGCAACGAAGCGTTGCCAATAGATGTATCCGACGAGTCCCAACACGCCGAGAATGTAAATGGCGACGAGCAAGCCAATCCCTGAGCGGATCTGCCGGCGCCGACGTTTCCGCGCATGAAGTGAAGGAGACTTCCGGCGGAAGAAGCTTTGACCGTATTGCAGGTAAGCTCGGCGGAGGCACCGCGTCGTGCGTCACGACCAATCCAAGATACTTTTGCACACGCTCGCACTCTTCTGCACTGAATTCCCCCCACAAGGTGGCTCCAAGAAACTGGTCGCACAAATGCTGGGCTTGAAGCTGAAACGCAATGCATTTCAGTTCCAGGGCGGCCGCTTCGGAGAGCTCACCATCACCCAGGACCTGAACAGCTACCGCGTCTTTTCCACGCGTCGCCGCAACTGTTAGCCGTCCGTTTTCACGCCAGATAACCAATCGATCTTGCGGCAGTGAAAAAGTGTAGGCAGACGGCTCGAAGCGACTAACGCGGTCGAAAGTCAGCTCTGCCGGAAATTCGGGCTGCAAAATTGTTGCCACCGCGAGCGTCTGGTTTTCGCGAGTATCGATGACACGGTAATCCATGGCGAAATCGCCGCTGGTCTTTGTGATCAACCCGCGCTTCTCCAGCTGTAAATGCAGAATCTCGGGAATCACCGCCCGGTCGCTGGTGGCTAGCCAGGTAGGGAAAGTGACGGTGCGTTCAGCCGGCAGAGCGACTACGGTCTCCGTCGGTACGTCGGCGGGGGTGGAAAGACGACGGAGGAAATGCGCTTTTTTGCCTTCCGAGAACGACCAAAGCTCCCATTGGTCACCATCCACAGCGCGCAAAAAATGGGTCTGCGCTTTATGCTATTCTTCCTGCCATGATAAATAACGAATCGGCGTCGTGCTACGGCTAGTTATCACGACGATCCTCTTCTCGTAGCCCGCGATGATCCCCGTGCTCTCGATTCGATCGACCGCGCTGTTCAAGGAGAGCAATCCCTCCACAAGTTGGAATTTCTCGGGACTCATTCCAAGCGCCGCGCGAACCTCATCCATGTTGTTGTAGATGCGATCGTCCAGGGTAAAAGGCTTGCCGTCGGGACCCGAGAGGTATTTGACAAATTGATTGGCGGTCGCCGCGGTCACGCCGGTGACCAGTTCGATCGTGTCGGCATCGGCGAGATTAACATCGATTTTGCCGTCTCCCCATATGGTAAAGAAATTGGTCCAGTCCGGCTGCTTTTCCATCACCGGGCCGAATTCCGGCACCAAGCTCATTTCTTCGACAGCTGCAAATGGTTGAAGAGAGTCGTTCGCCTGCCGGGGCGGCGCCGGAGTGCCATTCGGATTTTTGGGATCCGGTTGAGCGTCATTCGGGCCTTGTGCGGCCGGCTTAATTCTCAGCGGGTTGGAAAGATAGGCGCGCAGGCCTTCAACGGCTCTTTTGGCAACTTTTTGCGCCACTCCCCAGCGAACAAAAAGATTCTCGAGGAGATCGTCGCGACCGGCCTGCAGGATGAAGTTAACGTTCAGTTTGGTTGATTCGCTGGAGATCTTAACTTCAAACCGACCTCCGTCAGGCGTCTGCTGTTCCAGCAACGATCTGTCCTCATTTTTTACCTGTGGATGAATGCCGAACGCCAAACCGGATTCGGCAAGTTGACGAGCCCTAAACTGTTTGTTCATCGCCCCGTACTCGTCTACATCATTCTTAACAAATCCGACCGTCGCCGTAATCAATCCGGTGAGAAGAATGATCGCGAACAAAACAAGCAAAAGCGCGGAACCCTTGGCTCCGGCGCCGGAAGTCTGTCGCATTGATGTTTTGCTGAATATTTCACTAAGACCCTGTTTGAGCGATCGGCCACCGAAAAACACCGCGTTCCAGGTGATTCCGCCCGGCAAGTTTGAAAGTGAATTCCACCAGGTTTGGTTTGACCGCCGTATCCGGCCAATCCGACGCCCACTTATCGGTGCGTGCATCGTAGAAGCGCCAACTTAGACGGTCGACGTCCTTGATCAGCGGAACCCAATCACCCTTCCGTTCGTCTCCCGCCGTCGATGTAGCTTTCCGAGGCATTCCCGGACTCCTCCAGAACGCTGAGCGCGAATCGACCATCCGGTTGCGGTCGGCTTCCGATAACGAAGGTTCCGAATTTCGCACCTGTTTTCGCCCATGAAAAATTGAAGGGCGCATACCGAAAGACTAGTTCCACTGACCCGTTTTTTTTGCGCGTCTGGAAAAGGCAGGTCTGCGGCATGCTAACAAAATTGCGCCGGAGCAACTCACAGATTCCATCGACTTTTCGCTGTTGCAGCTGCAGAAAGTTAATATCGGCTGTCACTTTCAACGTCGTCTGAATGATTTGAAAAACCATGACCACGACGATGCTCAAGATCGCAAGGGCCAGGAGCACTTCCAAGAGCAGATAACCGGAGGCGGTCACCTTTCTTTAATTTTTGCTTTTTGTTCTCTGTGATCTCTGTCGCCGGTTGTCCCTGTCTCCCGTCGAACCCGTGGCCAAGTCACTCTGCGGCCCGGCTCTTTCTAGCAGGCAATCGTAAAACGTGTGAACTAAAACATGTTTTTCTCATGGTTGATAAACGATGAGATCCGCACTGTCGGAACGGTCTCGACCGGACGATTTCCAAGAGGCTTGAATTTTGATTTCAAACAGACCCGGCAGGAGTTCTCCCCTTCGCCGTTTTTGCCTGGACGCTTCGGATTTCCCGTGCGTAGCGCACGCGGCCGTCACCCATTTTGATCTCCGATTTGCCAGGGATCAATTTCGTCGCACTGGTTTCATCCAGCAGATTTTGCAATTCGAGCCGCACCTGAGATTCATCGCGAAGGATAATGGATGTGTCGACGGTCTGTTGCAGGGCGGACGTCAGCGCCACGGCGACGACGCAGAAGATCGTCAGCGCCAGCATGACTTCCCAGAGGACAAACCCTCGGGAACGGTTTAATTTAATGTTGGATATAATGCTTGTTTTTGTTGCGTTGGGTGCGCAGGCACGACCGAGGAGGCGGCACGAGTTTCAGGCGCAATATCTTACTTGACACTAACTCTCACTATCACCGTATATATGATTCCTCGTTCTCAATCGTGGCCGTGAGCGGGTCGGCCCGGCACCGCACCCAGTCGCTCCCGTGTTGGAAAAGAAACACGATTGGTTCACAAAGACCGTTGGGGGAAAAGACCCAGCGAGCCTCTGCTTCCTTGTTGAAGTCGCGGTCGCCCATCCGTTTGATTGCGAACGTCACATCGGAAGGGAGTCCGTAGGTTATCGGCTTCTTTTCCGTGTCCTTTACCGGACGTAGTACATAGGAATCGTTCAGCAAAAGCACTTCATAGGAGTGATCTTCCATCATCGCATTGCGCCGAGCGGTCCTGGCGAAAGTCTGCAATGTCCGGATGGGCGCCTGCAGTTTCTCTTCGTCGAGAAGATGTGAAGCCAGAGGAACAGTGACGACAAAGAGTACGGCAATAATGAAAAGGACGACGCAGACTTCAAGCATGGTGAAGCCCGTCCTTCGGCGCTGGTTGTACGGCGATACGAAACTTTGATCGAGCGAGCGGTTGCTCCAACTTCTCATGAGGAGAGAGTCAATTTACCCGCCGGTAGATGTTTTTAGCCCCCTCTTTACGGTCAGGTCCAAAAGAAAAGACATCGATCCCGGAGGGGTCTCGTTTTCCGGATTGCGGTATTGGTACGGTGTATTCCAGGGATCGAGCGGTACGCTGTCCATTAGCTTTGTCCAGTTCGCCGGTTTGGATCCGGAGGTTGGAATACTGACCAGAGCCTCCAGTCCCTGGCTTTGGTCAGGCATTTGATAATTGCGCGCTTCGTATAGCTTGAGCGCGCTGTATATATTGTTGATATCTTGTTCCGTCCGTTGGATCTTGGCGACGTCCAGGGCTCCTGTCATCTTGACAATCACTCCGCCGGCAATCACCGCGATGATTGCCACGACCAGCATGATCTCCATTAACGTGTAACCGCTCGCCCTCGAACGTGAAACTGCGGGCTTCTTCATAGCTCAAAAAAATACAATTACGCGAACCTAAATCATGGGATAGGCAAGTCAATTAGGGAGGTACTCTATCTGCAGCAGAAAGTCTCTGATCGCGACCTGTGCACCTGGCGGGGTTTGAAATTGGAAGTGGTTCTCGCCCACCGTAAGCTTATCACCGGTGAGAATGAAGACGCCTTTGCGCCAGCCTGTAAAACGCATGGTGCCGTTCTCAGCTTTCTCGTAGCCCGGATCTGTCAGGTCCGGAACTTCCAATGCCAACGTGCCGACAGCGCTGCCATTTACCCAGAGGGTCAGAATCTGATCGAGCCGCAATCCGTTGACGAGCACTTCGAGCCGTGCCCGGGTCAACTTGTCCGGTATTGATATTGCAAAATCGATTCCCTTTTCGATTCGCTCAGCCTGGTCAGTCACCGAAGTCGTCAGGATTCGCCCCTCCCAGGAGTCGGCAATGGGTGTCAACGGGCTCCCATCGACTTCTTCGGGAGCGAACATCTTTCCTCCACTGGTGACAAGGGCGCCGTTGGGAACGCTGTCGACCAGGCGTACCACTCCGGGGCGCGCCCAATCCAGACGGACGCGAAGCACATTGAGCACCGCTTGGCTCGATTTCAAGATAACCTTCCCGGGTCCCGCCATGGTCGGCCGTTTGATCAGCAAGGTTCGCTGATTGGGCAATCCGATATTTTCGAACAAGTTTGGCGACAGTAATTCACGCCTTCCAAGCGCGTTTTGCCAGTAGACGCTGAGAAATCCTCCGGGCTCTTCTTCGAAGACAACGGTCAGTGCAAGGTCGTCATCGTCTGAGCCGGGTACCACGGGAAAAGAAAGCTCTGACTGTGGTTTTGGAACGGCCAACGGTCGATCGGGCATCCAGGAGGGGAATTCCAGGCGACCGGTTGCTTTGAGATCGAACGTGAAGGAGTCGGCAAGACAACGATCGACGGTGGCAAGGTACAAAATTGCGGCAGCAACCGTCATGTAATTGCGACTCATCTGGCAGGCTTGTGATTTCTGTAATGATAAGACCGATCAGAGGCAAGAAAATCCTTTAGATTCCATAAGCCTGCTCTCTCCTCCCCCTTCGCCTGCCTGGATTGTCAGCGACCTGGATGCGCCTGGAAAAGGGCACCGGATTGACATCTCTTGTTCCATCCTCAGATTGTCCGTATGAACATTATCGATCTTACTCAACGTCCGCCACGGAGCCCCCGCGTCAAGCTGGGCGGTTACGTCATTTTGCCCAGAATGCTCGATAAAGGTCGGGCCGAGATCGCCGGAAAGGTGGGTGAGTACAAGTTCGCGTGTCCGCTGGACCAACGTTTTCTTGCCTTCACGGGCTTAAACGCAGAAGACATCTCAAATCTGTTGAAACAGGGAAAGTCAGACAGCGAGGTATTGGCCTGGATCCGTGAGCGCGTGAACAAGAATGATTGGGAAATCGAGGCCTGGTCTGAATATCAAAACAGGCGGGGCCCATCGGACCATGAGAGCCGTGAATATTTCAATGAATCGATCCAAAAGCTCGCTCCGGACCGAGACGATCTCTTGACCTGGTTCGACCTTCTCGAAGTCGACGACCACGTGAGTTATGGAGGGGCGGCCTGAGGCGCCTTCAGCTTGAGCGCCCGCGTCGCTCGCTTTTTTCCCTGTTCCAAGGACGCCGGCAGGACCCGGACACGCGGGCGCGTCTACGCGAAGGTGCCTTGCCTGCTAGTCTCCTCGATAGATACATCGGGCGGAGGGTGTTTCATGAATGACGATCTCGCATAGGCCGGCGCATTGAGGAGATAGTTTTTGCCAGAACCAGGCCGCCATCAGCTCGATCGTTGGATTTTCCAATCCCGGAATATCGTTCAGATAGGCATGATCCAGCTGTGCTACAAGCGGGTTCATCGCTTCGCTAATCTGGGCGTGATCATAGACCCAGCCGGTGTCGGCATCGACCTCGCCTTCGACAGACACTTCGACCTTAAAACTGTGCCCGTGCATGTTCGCGCACTTATGACCGGCCGGCACCTTCGGCAAGGTTTGAGCCGATTCGAAAAAGAAATCTTTGGTAAGCTTGGCTTTCATACGCCCTTCATCTCCGGGGACCAAATGAACTTGTGCATCTGGAGCTGGAACCTGACGGCGAGTTGGTCCTCGAGCATCCACTCGACGATCTCGCGCGGGTCAATTCGTCCGAAAATGGGTGAAAACAGCACGGTCCCGCACCAACGGCTGAGGTCAAACTCACCGACCTTCTCACGAGACCAGAGATAATCGTCGCGCGACCCAATGACGAACTTGACCTCGTCGTTCCGGGTGAGATACGGAATGTTCTCGTATCGGTTGCGCTTCGCCTCGCCGCTTCCTGGAGTCTTGAGATCCATGATTCGATGGACGCGAGGGTCAATCCCGGAAATATCATGCGCTCCGCTGGTCTCGATCAGCACATTTTTGCCCAAATCGCATAACTGTTTCATCAGCGGCAGGACATTTTTCTGGAGCAGCGGTTCACCTCCAGTTATTTCCACCAACGGACTATTGAGCGCTAAAACCCGCTCGATGACCTCCGGCACGGTCATCTTGCTGCCGGAGTAAAACGCATAGGCGGTATCACAATAGCTGCAGCGCAGGTCGCAGAAGGTCAGCCGGACAAAAACGCACGGCAACCCCGCCCAGGTGCTTTCTCCCTGGATCGAGCGATAGATCTCGTTGATGGTTAGCGTCGGCGTTTTGCTCTGCACGGCAGACGATCGAGCAGGAGCGTTGGGAATTCAAGAAGCCAGGAATTCAAGAACCTCCGCTCGCCGATTCCTGAGTTCCCGGCTTTGTGAATTCTCGCCCCACCCGCTCCGCCTCGGGTCAAAAATCCGTCGCTTAGAATCTCAGCTCTCAACCCTCCCCGGCCTTTCATGGCATTTTCGGTTCCGGCCGCAAATGCCGAATCCATCCAATAACAGGGGCGACATTCTTCATTTCCAAAAAAGCGCACGCCTTGGAGTTCAAACTCGTTGCCGATCAACTCATTTAACCGGACTCCGAGCGTGATGACGTTCCGGCGAAAGGCGTCAGGACTGCGATCCCATACTCCAAACTGCAGGCAGAGATCTTGATAAACCTCTTCCTCAAAGAAAGTGATTTGCCCTTTGTATTGCTTCTTGAAAGCAAAGAATCTGTCGCCGGCGATCCCTTTCGCTGTCACACACTGAATGCGCTCTACTTCGATCATCCCGTAATCGCCAGGCGGCTTTCCGTGCCGGCCGAAATAGTTGTGGCCGGCAGAAATGTACAAATGACGGATCTCAAAATCAGTGCGAACCACCTTTAAAACTAGTTCGACCCGATCTTCTCGTAAAGCAGCACAATGGAGAGAAAACGCTGCGCGGTTTCCGGTCACCCATTTGCCAGGGCCGTCGCACCGGCTTAATCTCGTGCTAGCTCGGAAAGATCGCAACGGATACAGATCACATGCAGTCCCCTGGCATTCAAGATTTTGGTGTACGCCGCTACAGCTCCGAAGATCGGATTGAAAGCGACCTTGATCAACTCGCTGTCGAGGAACCGCTCGAAATCATGCTCTGTTTTCGGCGCCGGAGAATGCTCGTGCGCAAGCCGATTTCGATCACAATGCGCACTCCTGGGCAAGACAAGGAGTTAGCCATTGGATTCCTCTTTACCGAGGGCATCCTTCATCGACGAAGCGATATCGAGGAAATCGAGGGGGGCCGGGATTCCTCGATCTCAGTGACCATTGCAGGTGGGGTGGATTTGAGCCGGCTCGAGCGCCATTTTTACACGTCTTCAAGTTGCGGAGTCTGTGGAAAAACGTCGCTGCAGGCATTGCGGATGAACAGGGATGTTCACCTGGACCGGTCCCGACCAAAACATTCGGTCGAATTCCTCTTGCAAACTCCCGCTCTGGTTCGGCGGAAACAGTCCATCTTTGAACACACGGGAGGACTTCATGGAGCCGCGCTTTTCGACCAGGCGCAGAATATCGTCCGGGTTTGCGAAGACATAGGCCGCCACAATGCCGTCGACAAATTGGTCGGAGCGGAATTGCTGGCGGGACGAATCGACTTTTCGGGTTTGTTGTTGTTCGTAAGCGGTCGAGCCGGATTTGAGCTGGTTCAGAAGTCGATCATGACAGGAATCCCATTTATGGCTGCCGTGGGTGCCCCATCGAGTCTTGCCGTCGAACTGGCCCGGGAATACGGCTCGACATTGGTCGGGTTTTTGCGTGAGACGCGATTTAATTTGTACGCTGGATCGGATCGGGTGGGCGACGCTTCTCCGTCTGCCGCTCCGATATCGACGAAACACGCTTAGTTGCGACAGGCTCGTCGATTTCGGCTGGCGCGTGATTTTTGCGGAATTATTTCTGAATTTGGTAAGTTTAAAGCATGCGTCTATTGCTCCTCTTTCTTTTCACCGCGATACCGTTACTAACGCTTGCCGACAATGTCCCTCTCGAAATCGCTCCCGCCAGCCGTCCGTGAAACGATCGATAACGAAAAAGGGGATCATGGCGTCGCTCGAAGCGCTGAGAGTTATCCTTGGGGCAACATCATCATGTTCAGCGTTGAGATCGACGTCGACGGCGTTCCCGATCTCGAATTGCAGATTGCGCAGAACGGGAAGTTAATCCGAATAGACCGCCTCCGGGAGGAGAAAGACGATAGCGAGAGCGACGAAGCCGAACCCGAATAACGGGTCATGTCAGAATGGATTTCTCAGATCCGCAGGTTTGTTCCAGTTCTCCAATTGATATTGCTCGCCGGGCTCGACTTGGTAATCGGTTACGAGGCGATCCTCCAGCAGTCGTTCGACAAAATGCTGGAGAACATAGTCTCGTTTCCCGAGCTGAACGAGAGCCGGCTCGAGGGCGGCCTTTGGATAGATGGCAATCAGCGGCTCATAATGGTTGTTAAGGATCGGGACGATGCCGCAGCCAGCTTAGTCGCACTCAATAGCTTTTTTAGAAATGAGGACTGAACTCGCGGCAGATCGACCGCCAAAATGAGCAGCAAGTCAGTATTCATTCGCTTGAGACACGTCGCTAACCCGCCTAAAGGGCCCATGCCTTGCCATTGATCAGCATACACCGCGAGAGATTCCGGATACCCGTTCTTGCGCGGACCGGAAATCATCAGCTTCTGCCGGTAGAACAGCCTCCAGAATCGACAATTGCCTCTCCCAGAGAGGTACTGATGTTCCTTCCCATCGACCTGAAGAAAGGCCTTGTCCCGACCCATACGCTGGGATTTGCCTCCGGCTAGCAAGGCCGCTGTGAAGCGCGGTTTCACGGGCGGTTCGATACCAAACAATCAACAAGTACGCAGATAGGTTCGCTCGGACCTTGAAAAATAGCCAGCCGACCCGGCGGCCGCCGGGTCGGCACCACCATTATTTGCGAGACGGTGCATTCGATAAAGTTTATGAGGAACTTATGGACAACCGGATCGATCAGAGATTCTTGCAGCTTCGAAAGCAGGGCCGCAGCGGATTCATGGCCTACATCACCGGCGGAGATCCAACAATGGAGCGGACGGTGGATATCGCAGTCGCTTTGGCCGAGGCGGGAGTGGACTTCCTGGAAATTGGTATTCCATTCTCCGACCCTCTGGCAGATGGACCGGCAAATCAACTCGGTGCGCAGCGGGCTTTGGCTGCGGGTGCGACGGTGCCGAAACTGCTGAAGACAATCGTCAAAATCCGAAAGGAACTGGAGTTTCCAATCATATTATACAGCTACCTCAATCCGCTGTTTCAATATGGACTGGAAAAATTCGAACGCGACGCGGCCACGGCCGGAGCGGACGGTTTGCTGCTCCTGGATTTGCCGCCCGACGAGACTTTACTGGCCGACAATCCGGAGAAAATCCTTCACCGGATTCGTCTCGTCGCGCCGACAACCTCTGAAGCAACGCATTAAGCAGATCGTTTCCAAAGCAAGCGGCTTTGTTTATTACGTGTCTCGTGAGGGAGTCACAGGCGAACAAAAAGACCTTTCCCAAACAATTGGCGAACATGTTGCGATGATTCGGCGGGCCACGGATCTGCCCGTCGCCGTCGGTTTCGGGATCTCGAATGCGGCGCAGGCCGGGCAGGTCGCTTCACTGGCCGACGCGGTTGTCGTCGGCAGTGCGATCGTTCGCCGGATTGGCGAATTCGGGAAGGATGAACAACTTCCGCGCCGGATCCTCGAGTTTGTTCGGCCCCTGGTTGAGGCAGTAAAGTCCAGAGCGCTATCGTGCAGGAATTTGCTTAGGCAAGATTCGGGAAATATTTCTTTCCCAGCTGGGATATGACCGGGTATTCCCACTTCTGACCCTGGAACGCCTTGATGATCCCGATGATCCAGAGGACCGTTCCTCCGAGCCAGACGACGAACCATAACAAGGCAAAAAGCAGGGCGAAAATGATACCGATTCCGGGAATATGGCTCAGAATTCCCGATAAAACCGAGATAGCAAGGAAAGCTCCGATCCATGCCACTCCGAAATAGATAGTCTGCACAGCCCAATGACGAACGAAGAGATCTTTCTTTTCGATGAAGTAAAAGACGATCCCCCCGATCAGATGAAAAATCGCGCATAGTCCGGCAGCCAAGATTCGAAGCCAGCCCGGTATCGCTTCCAGTCAAAGGTGGTGGAATAGCTTGAGCCATAGAAGTGAGATACAGATTCGGCGCGATCTTAGAAGTCGGCAAGGGAAAGTCAAGATTTCACGTGCTTAGGGCTGGGCGCCGCGCTACCTTCCGCGCCTTATGTTGAGCGCAGGAATTGTCGGGTTGCCGAACGTTGGAAAGTCGACCCTTTTCAACGCAGTCACGCGCACCCGGAAAGCCGAGGCAGCAAACTATCCCTTCTGCACGATCGAGCCGAACCAGGGAGTTGTTTCGGTACCCGACACCCGGCTCGACGCTCTGGCAAAGACTATCCAAATCGGCCAGAACGATACCAGCCGCGATCGAGTTTGTCGATATCGCCGGCCTTGTCCAGGGCGCAAGCCAGGGAGAGGGACTGGGCAACCAGTTTCTTAGCCATATCCGGGAGGTCGATGCCATCGTGCAGGTGGTTCGCTGCTTTCGAGAGCAGCGACATTCATCACGTGACCGGATTGGTCGATCCAACCCGCGACATCGAAGTGATCAATACCGAGTTGATCCTGGCCGATCTTGCGTCGGTGCAGAAACGTTCGGAGCGATTGCAGAAGCAGGTCCGGGCCGGAGACAAACACGCAAAGGCCGAGGCCGCTCTGCTGGAAAAGCTAGATTCCGCATTTGAACAGCGCAAAGCCTGCAATCACGCTGGAAATCAGCCCGGAGGAACGGTCGTTGCTGCGGTCATTTTTTTTACTCACTGCAAAACCGACAATTTTCGCGTGCAACGTTGCGGAATCGGATCTCGCTGAGATCTCGGCGGATGTCCAGGGGAGCGAGGCGGCCAGGCACGTCGCTGCCGTTTCCAGCTACGTGCGCACACATCTGGCGACCGAGGCGGTCGTGATCAGCGCGCAGATCGAAAGCGAACTGGTCGACTTATCGCCCGAAGAGGCTTCCGAATATCTTTCCGGTATTGGGGTGAGCGAAAGCGGTGCCGGCGCCTTGATTCGCGCCGTTTATCATCTGCTCGGGCTTCGCACTTACTTCACGACCGGAGAAAAGGAAACGCGTGCCTGGACGATTCACGAGGGCGATAAGGCTCCTGCCGCAGCCGGCGTCATCCACTCTGACTTCGAGCGTGGCTTTATCGCCGCGGAAACTGTTCACTTCAATGAACTGATTCAGCTTGGTTCATTCGCGAAGAGCCCGAGAAGCCGGAAGGCTGCGGATTGAGGGCAAAGAGTATGTGGTAAAGGACGGCGACGTGATGGAATTCAGATTCAATGTGTAGGAAAACTCACGGCGGCGTGAGGCGCAACGAACGGCAACGAATATGAACGGATGTCGCACTTTCATTAAACGGCGCGGGGAGAATGTGTCGTCCGGAATGATGCCAGCCTTGGTTTTAATTCGCTGGCTTCGTTGACGAGCAGGCGCTTCTGAGCCACTGTCCCGGCTCACAGATGACTCGCAGTTTAGTTTTCGTCAGCCTTTTTCATCGTAACCAGCGCTGTCGCGCAAGTTCCCAAAGTCGAAATCCGGAAAAGTCTCGTTCGAATCACCGCGACATCCCAGGAACAGGACTACAAGGTGCCGTGGAACCCGGGGTCGATGACCGTCGGAGTCGGTGCCGGTTTCGTTATCGATGGCAATCGAATTCTTACCAACGCCCACGTCGTCAGCAACGCGCGATTCATCGTGGTCGAAAAAGAGGACGATCCGCAACGGTATCCGGCGGTCGTGCAGTTTGTCGGTCACGATTGCGATTTGGCGGTGCTGCGCGTCCTGGATAAAGGCTTCTTCCAAAACACGCGTCCGCTCGATTTCGGAGGAATACCCACTATCGAGTCGCCGGTAAGTGTCTACGGGTATCCGATCGGCGGGGAACGGTTATCTGTGACCCGGGGGATTATTTCGCGGATCGACTTCCAGACTTATACTCATTCGGGGATCGACTCCCATCTGGCCGTCCAACTCGACGCTGCAATCAACCCGGGAAACTCGGGCGGTCCGGTGATGCAGGATGGCAAGGTGGTCGGCGTCGCGTTCCAAGGGTATAGCGGGGACGTCGCCCAAAATGTCGGTTACATGATTCCGACGCCGGTAATTCGAAGGTTCCTCAAAGATATTTCGAGCGGGCATTACGACGGGTATGTCGACCTGTCGATTACCTACTTTAAACTGCTCAATTCGGCCGAACGGCATGCGCTTGGTCTCGCAGACAATGAGCAAGGCGTGATGGTGAGCTCCGTGTCATCAGAGGGATCGAGTGCCGAAACTTTGCGGGAAGGCGACGTCCTGCTGACGATCGATGAGCATCCGATCGCCAGCGACGGTTTCGTACAACTCGACGGTGAGCGCGTCGAGATGCCGGAGATTGTCGAAAGGAAATTCAAAGGCGAGACGGTTAAATTCGGTATCTGGCGGGATAAAACAAAACAGACGGTCGAAGTGCGATTGAAGGGAAACTGGCCCTACCTTATTCAGGCAAATCACTACGATTCACCGCCGAGATTCGTGCTGTTCGGCGGGCTTGTCTTCCAGCCTTTATCGAAAAATTTCATCGATGCCTACCAAATCGAAGACCTGCGGGTGCGCTATTTCTACAATTTCTTCGTCACCGATGAGATCTACAAGAACCACCCTGAAGTTATCGTGCTTTCCAACATTCTTCCGGATCCGGTGAACGCTTATCTTTCAGATCTCCGATTTCAAATCGTGGACGAAATCAATGACAAGAAGATTCGCACGCTTACGGATGTAGCCGACGCATTCAGGCAAAAGTCAGACTATTATGTCATCCGCTTCGTCGGCAGCGTTCGTCCCGCTGTCTTGGAACGTTCTGCCGTCGAGCAAGCCAGGGATCGAATATTGGGCAACTACGATGTGCACAAAGAGCAGTATGTCGAAAGAGGTCAAAAGAGATGAGATCATTCTTAGCCGTCGCGCTCGCTTTCGGGCTTCTTCATTCTGTTGTTGCGGCACCCGAACCGACGCCCAAGGAAGAGCCGGTACCTCCTGAGCAGAAGGGATCGGTGGTTCGGGTGAATTCGACGAACCAATCCTATGACTTCATGCGTCCCTGGAGCAAAGACGCTCCGTTCAGCCGCCGCGGGCTCGGAGTCGTGATCGATGGTCGAAAGATCCTCGTCACCGCTGAACTGGTTGAGAACAGTAACTATATCGAGTTGGAGAGGGCCGATAGCGGGGAGAAGTCTGTCGCTACTATCCAAGTGATCGACTACGAAGCGAACCTGGCCACCCTTAGTTCGCCGGATCCAAAGTTTCTCGAGGGCATGCAGCCCCTGCAAATTACAACCGACGTGAAGACCGGCGATAGTCTGTCCGTCCTGCAGTTGGAAAGCAATGGAACCCCGGTTTCAACGAGGGCTCTGGTAACGAGTGTCGAGGTCGGCAAATACGCCTTGGAAGACTCAGGTTACCTGATGTTTCGATTGAGTTGCCCGCTTCAGTTTCGCGAAAATAGTTTTACGCTGCCGATCGTTAAGGAGAACAAGCTGGCCGCGTTCTTAATGCGATACGATAGTCGATCGCAGACTGTCGACGCCATCTCCAGTCCGGTCATCGAGCATTTTCTTGTCGAAGCCCAACACCAACCCTACAAAGGCTTTCCACGAGCCGGCATCGGATTCTCCCCCACCCGCGATCCTCAACTTCGCAGGTACTTGAAGCTTCAGGATTCCGATGGCGGCGTTTACATCAACCAGGTGGACCAGAACGGCCCGGCGGCGAAAGCCGGTGTCAAACAGGGTGACGTTCTCGTCGCGATCGGGGATAAACAGGTCGATCCGGACGGGAATTATGTCCATCCTATCTATGGCAAGCTTTCCATCACTCATTTAACCACAACCGAAGCCTACGGAGGACAAAAGGTGATGATGACCGTGATTCGGAACGGAGAGCGCAAACAGCTGAATATAGAGTTGTTCCGACGATCCTCCGAAGACTATGTGGTCGAACCATACACGATCGGAAAAGCGCCCCGATTTTTTATCCTGGGGGGCTTGTTTTTCAGGAATTGACCAGGCAATACCTTCGGGAATGGGGAACGAACTGGTTGAAGGATGCGCCGCAGCGCCTGGTTTATTACGACCGTTTTCAGTCTGATCTCTTTCCTGAAAAGCGAAAAGTCGTTTTCCTGACTTCCATCCTGCCAACGCAAGATACCGTTGGCTACGAACAGTTGAATAACCTGGTGGTGGAAAAGTTGAACGGGCGCGAAATTCGCAGCCTCGATGATTTCGCCGCCGCCGCGAAAAATCCGGCGAACGGCTACCACAAGATTGAGTTTGAAGAGGATCCACATGAGATTTACCTGGACGCAAAGCAGGTTGACGAGGACGCCGAACAGGTACAGAGGGTCTACTCGCTTCCGGCTTTACAGCGCTTATGAGGCAAGCCTGCAAGAACGGCGAAGGCTGCAGCGGCCAGATATCGGTGCGGGCTGCAAGGCCACGGCCTTAATCGCTCACAAATTTCCAAAGTATGCCGGACGGTACGTTAGGCGCTATCTTTGATTGGGACGGAGTCATCATCGACTCTTCGAAGCATCACGAAGAAAGCTGGGAACGCCTTTCAAAGGAGACCGGATTTACCCTGCCGAAGGGTCATTTTAAGAAGGGATTTGGGATGAAAAACGAAATAATCATTCCGAATATTCTCGAATGGTCTGACCACCCGGAAGAAATTCGCCGGCTGTCGCTCCGGAAAGAGGAGCTTTACCGGGAAATCCTGCTCGAATGGGGCATTGATCCACTACCGGGGGTCTCCGAATGGCTTGCTGAGCTAAGAAAGCGCGGAGTCCGATGCGTCATCGGGTCTTCGACTCACCGGTTGAACATCGATACGAGCCTGGGTGTGCTCGGTTTCAGAGATTATTTTACCGCGATCGTCAGCGCCGAAGACGTTTCCCACGGTAAGCCCGACCCGGAGGTGTTTCTGGCCGCCGCGGAACGAATAGGCCTCGATCCAAGCCAGTGCGTGGTATTTGAAGACGCACTGGTGGGGATCGAAGCCGCGCATCGTGGCGGAATGAAGGTCGTCGCGGTGGCAACGACGAATCCCATCGAGGCGTTGGGATCGGCGGATATAGCAGTGCATCGCCTGGACGAACTCACCGTTGACCAGGTAGCCGGGCTAGTTGCCTGAGGATTCGCCTTCTCGTCGTCCGGTCTCTTGCAAGAGCAGTTGCTCTGCTCTTCGCCTTTCAGAGATCGCTGATTCCAACGCAAGGTTCGTCCATGCAAGTTCTTCGGTTCGTTCTCGCACTCGCATTTCAAGCTCGTCGATCGCCAGCTTGCGATCGGTGATGTCTTCAGCGATGCCGGCAATTCGACAGGTCTTCTGCCGGGCGTTTCGGATCGGGAATGCTCGGTCCCGGATCCAGCGTATCCTTCCATCCGGACAGAGGATCCGATACTGTTCGTCGTATTTTCCCGATGTTGGATCTTCAAGCGCTGCCTTTAGTACCCTCTCGCGATCATCCGGATGAATCGCGTCAAACCACGTTCCCTGACTTCCGGACAACTCCTTAAGGGATCGCCCCCAGATCTGCTCGTGGACAGGACTGAAGTACAAAATCTGATTGGACTCGGCATCGCTCAGCCAGACCGCGTGACCGATATGGTTAAGGACCTGAAGCAATATTTCCGCCGTCTCGCCTTTCGAAGTCCCTGACGGATATCGTGCTCGCGCGGCGCGAAGTTGATCTCGGCAACTCTTAAGTTCGGCTGCCAGCGCAGCGAGGTCGTTTTGTTGTCTGCGCGATTCGCGAGAGTTTGTTTCCAGCTGCTCGAGCAACCGAAAGCGGCCCGTCGCCTGAATCAACGCAAGCCTGAGATCGAGCCGAGTCCAAGGCTTCAGCAGAAACGAAAAGGCATCGCCGCAGGCAAGCGCTTCCTCGATCTTCGGCAACGAAGTCATTTCGGTGACCACGATGCGCGAACTGATTGGTTGGCTTTCGCGACATGCCCGCAAGAACTCGAGTCCAGGCATTTCGGCCATGAATTGAGCCGCCAATATGATTTCGAAACGTCCGACACTTAACCGCCGTAAAGCATCCTTAACGTCGGAAATAGCCGTTACGGGGTAGCGGTCACCAGATAACTGGTCCTTCAAGGTGTCCAGTACAACCCGATCGTCATCGACGATGAGTACGGCCGGTTCCATCCTTGAAACATTAAGCCTGCCCTTGCCCTTCAGCGAGCTCAACCAGGGGGAACGTCATTGTCAAAACGAAGGCGTCTCCCTCGGCTGCGCCCGTGACCTGGGTACAGGCGCTCAAGTTTTTCAAAAGCTCCGGAGCATGTTCGCGCAACTTTGAAGCAGAACCGACAACGGAACGATAAACGATCCGTACGTTTTTTCCTTCGAGAGTGCAGGCGAGCAGGATGGTTCCTGACGGGACCCGCAAACTGCCCACGTCCATTGCCACAAGGGCCAATATCTTTCGCAAAAAATCACCGCGCAGCACAGAGATGACGGAATCATTCCGCTCCAAGCCGGTCGTTTCCAACTTGATTGAGCGAGGCAAAAGCAGCGAAAGCATTTTGGCCGCTTCTTCGACCAGCGTTTGAGCCTCGACCAGTTCTTCTTCTGGTTCGGCAGGTTGCAAAAGATCACCGACAGCCACCAACAGCTCTCGTGATTGCTCCGCGCTCTCGCGGATCAGGCGTAAGCTTTCCTCAAGTCCGGGATCGGTGATGCCCGAACGTAAATGATAGTCGCTGAGCGAATTGATCCCTGAAATCGAGTTGCCAAGATCGTGAACGACACGACGGACCAGAAAATCCAGGTAACCCCGGAAAAAGGGCCCCATCCGATCTTCATTTGTTGTCTGGTTTGATTCCACCGGACCCTGTCTATCTCCCCCGCGCTTGCAGACGCTCTCAAGAGCTGCCGTCAATGTTTCTCAAAGGAGTCGAGTAATTTGTCAGCCACGTCGAGGAGAATTTCAAAGCTGGGATAATTCGGGTCAGAAACTAGATCGGCCCTTCTTTCTGCTGAACTTTCCATGGATTTATCCGTTGGATGATCAGGTGGATTCAAATCCGAATTTCGAGACGAAGCTTCTTCAGATGCATTTTGCCCATGTTTTTCCTCTTTACTCTTCGGGTCCAACACCAATCTTCTGTAATTATCGACCGTAACTTTATAAAGTTTAGTGGAGAGTCGCAAAACCATACAGCTTCCGAGCCGGAGCTAAAAATAGCCGGTGTCGCAGACAGCTTTTCCAGGCTGGACCTAAAAAGAATTGCGGCCCGTACGGTTAGCTCTTATTATTTCGGCAATGCTCCGGCTCCCGAGCGGGTGAATCCGGGGCCTTTTCATCAGGTGAGGTTTCACATCGCATGGCTATCGAAAAGGTAATCGTCATCGACGATGAACCGGTAATCCGCAGATCGCTTGAATTGCAGCTTCGAGGCAAGCGGCTGTCGGTCGCGCTCTGTTCGACGATCGCAGAAGCCGAAAAATATATCGCGAAAGATTCGTTTGACCTGATGTTTGTCGATGTACGGCTTCCGGACGGGGATGGAACCGATCTGCTGGCTCGTTTGGCGCCGAGACCGGAGCGACCTTTGATTGTGGTGATGACGGGGTACGGAACGATAGAGGCGGCGGTCAGCTGCATTCGGGCCGGCGCATTTGACTATATAATTAAGCCGTTCTCTGCGAGTCAAATAGATGTAATTTTACGCAAAGCAGATAATTTTAATCAAGCGGTTCGGATCAGCCAGATCCTCGCCCAGGAGTCGATCGACGCCGCTCCCCTGATCGGCGATAGCCAAGCGGTCCAGCAACTGCGTCAGATGATTCAAAAGGTGGCCCCGACTGAGGCGACTGTTTTGATCTGCGGCGAGAACGGAACCGGGAAAGAACTGGTGGCGACCGAGATTTTCCGCGCTAGCGCCCGAGCGCAAGCGCCGTTTATCAAAGTCAACTGTGCTGCAATTTCAGAGACCCTGATCGAGAGCGAATTTTTCGGCCACGAACGAGGCGCATTCACCGGCGCTACCGAGAAACGTGAGGGACGATTCGAACTGGCTAATAACGGCACGATCTTATTGGACGAGATCAGCGAAATTTCGCTCAAGCTGCAAGCGAAGCTCCTTCGAGTCTTGCAGGAGCGAGAATTCGAACGAGTCGGCGGCAACAGAACGATCAAAGTGAATGTCCGGGTTCTAGCCACCACCAATCGAGACCTGCAGAAATCGGTGGAACGGCAGGAATTCCGCCAGGACCTTTACTATCGCTTGAACGTCTTCCCAATTGTCGTGCCGCCGCTCAGAAAGCGGAAGGAAGATCTCGCGGAGTTGGCAAAATCGTTTTTGTCTCGAATAGCAAGGCGGGCCGGTGCGCAACCGCCGGTGCTAACCCCTCCGGCGATGAAGGTTCTTCGCGCTTACGAGTGGCCCGGAAATGTGCGGGAACTTCAGAATGTGATGGAACGCGCTGTGATTTTGACTGAGCCGGGGCAGGAAATTACTCCTTATCTTCTCGAACCGATGTTTCCCATGGAGCTACTGGATCACTCTTGGGCAGAACCGACCGAACCCACCGACCGAAATGCTGCTGCGATTGTTTTTCCGGAAAACATCGTTCCGTTGGAAGAAGTGGAGCGAAAATACATTTTGCATGCGCTCCGCATGGCCAATGGAAATCGAACACACACGGCCCAGATGCTCGGCATCAGTATTCGAACATTACGCAACAAACTCAACGAGCTGAAATTGGGCGAAGAACAGGCCGTGTGATCCTCAGGAATTCGAGGGGTCCGCCGATTGTCCTCATCTCCCGTGACTCGGTTTTCTTGTCGCGGTTCGCGTCCTTGAATTCTCGACTTCTTGACTTCTTTCCCCCATTGCCTCTCCTTTATTCGATGTTCATGAATCGGTTTGTGGACCAGGTAGCGGTCGTGACGGGCGCCGGAAGAGGGATTGGAAAGTCGGTGGCTCTGCGCCTTGCAAAGGAGGGAGGCAGGATTGCGGTTGTAAGTCGGACTGAGGAGAACTCTCGTTTGACTGCAGTCGAGATTAATGAAACGAGCCCGGACAGTGCGATCGCGTACGCGGTTGACGTTTCAAACGGTGATGCCGTCGCGAATCTTTGCGCGAGAATCGTAAAAGATTTCGGAAAGGTTAATGTCCTCGTCAACAACGCCGGCATCACCCGGGATCGGCTCAGCATGCGAATGTCGCAAGAAGACTGGGATATTGTTCTTAACACGAATCTGAAAGGCGCTTTCCATTTTGTGCAAAACTTGCAGCGGCCCATGATGAGACAGTCTTACGGTAGGATCGTGAACATCAGTTCAGTCAGCGGTCTCATCGGTCAGGCTGGACAAGTTAACTACTCTGCCAGCAAAGCCGGGCTGATCGGGCTGACGAAAGCACTGGCCCGGGAACTCGCTGGTAGAAACGTCACCGTCAACGCCGTTGCTCCTGGATTCATCGCCACCGACATGACAAATCAATTGCCGGAGGCCGTAAAAGCGCATGTGCTTCCCCTTATTCCGTTGGGCAGGTTTGGCGAGTGCGAGGATGTCGCAGCCGCGGTTGCCTTTATTGCGAGTCCCGAGGCAAAATATATCACCGGCCACGTCTTAACAGTAGACGGCGGAATGGCGATGTGATCGTCGAGAATTCCCGGCTTCTTGAATCCACGCTCAATATAACATTGCCTCGGCAGGTGGGTCGGTGGATTCGACCGTGTCAGCTTGGAGAACGACATGCGAACGGTCGCCTTTTTCTGTAAAGGTCGCCTTTCCGATCACTTTAACCCAGCCCATCTCCGCGGCGATCATCGGGCTGGATATTTCAACCGGCACCGCCAGCGGGCGGGCATCAGCCGCACAACAGACGATGAACATCCGCACGAGCTTGAACTCTTTAGCGTCTGAGCCCGGAAGATATTGGCCGGTCACCTCGATCGTCTTGCCGGCGAACATTCTCCGCAGGCTATCCTCCGATTCGGCGTAAAGTAAATCGGTCACTTCCAGCGCGACGTTCCCATCGGCGGCCTTTGGGAGGTACTGGGAGCTTCCGTCGTCCGGTGAGGGAATCGCTGGATTAGCCTGACCTGTTCCGCCATTTGCGGTCAAATCCGGGCCCGATGGCGAATCTGGCGGGTTCTGAGGTAGAGGCTCCGACGCACGCTCGTCTAGGTCCGCACCTAACGCCGCCGGCGGGATTACCTGGTCATTTGGTGCTTTGGCAGTCAGGGCGCCCGAACGAGCCGGCAATCTGGTAATATCCTGAACGAAGCCGCGATTAAGCACGGCATGTTGATCATAACTGTCCTTTGAGAGCGCTACGCCCGCGACTAAAGGCACAAACAACACCGAAAACGCAACGATGGCTCGTACCGGGCTATTGGCATTCTGGTGGACGCATTCTCCGTCTACGCAGCATTGGGCGGTGGTTTTTGCCGCGGCATAAACGATACCGACCGAACAAAAGAGCACGCCGGCAACTAAAGTCCAAGGCCGGAATTGAGGGTGCAGATATTGGTCGAGCCGGCCCGTGAAGAAAAAATCCAGCAGTACCGCACCCACCCCGATGAGCGTAATACCATTGACGAGGCTAAAGAGCTTGACCCGCATAAACGTAGATTAAAAGGCGACTGCAGATTATTCCGATGAGCACGAAAAGTCCAATTCCGAGCCCGATCACAAAGCGCTTCCTAAACAGGACGCTGTAAAGGAAGAAAAGTTTCAAATCGAACATTGGACCGAACACCATGAATGCCATCCGCGCGAAGATTGGAAAACTGACAAAGGTGGCCGCGATAAAAGCGTCGGACGTGCTGCAAAGTGTGAGCACTAAGGCGATGGCCATCATAGAGACCGTTGAGAGCGTCGGTTCGAGCGCCAAAGGCAGGATAATTTGTTGGTCAACAGCGGTGTTGAAAGTCGCGGCAACCGCCGCGCCAACCATGAAATAAATCGCCGTATCAATAAAATCGTCGCAAGCCATTCGAATCGCAGCAATCAACTTTTGCGGGAATCTGGCTTCGAGCCCGTCCATTCCGGAATCGGGGAGCGGGCTGACGCTGAACACCAGCCGCTTGCGCGCGGGAATCTTTACGGCGCCCTCACGCAGAATGGATTCTGGTTTGAATTGTCGGACGGTCAGCCCCGCCGTGACCGCGACCAGGTAGCCGAGAACGAGTCGCGTCCACATATTCAACCACGGTGATTGACCCCGGAACGCCGCGAACGTGCTGAAAGCCACGATCGGATTCACGATCGGCGATGCCAGCATGAAGGTGACACCGCATGAAACCGGCAATCCTTTGTTGATCAACCGGCGGACAACCGGCACGATGCCGCACTCACACACCGGGAAACACAATCCGAGCAGGCCACTGACCAACGTGGCTAGGATGCCGTTTTTCGGCAAAAATCCAGTGATGACTTTCGAGGGTACGAACACGGCAATCCCGCCGGAGATCAGGGACCCAATTAGAACAAACGGCAATCCCTCGAATGCCAGGGCCAGAAACGAAAACAGAAAGTTCTGCCAGGTAAAGGTAAACCAGCTCATCAGGGCACGTTCAAGCCTGCATTAAGCACGGTCGGTCCGTTTCCAACGTGCCAGTGAAGCGTCATGAAGATGACGAGGTCTCAAAAGCCTGGTCACAATTCCGTACCTGGGGCTAAACAGGTACGCAAACAGAAAAATCAGTCCCAGAACGAGAACGATACAGGGTCCGGAAGGCAGGTTCAGCCAAAACGAGATGAGCAGTCCGATACACGATCCGACACAGCCGACGATTCCACCCATCCAGAACATGCTCGTGAACGAGTCAGACAGCAGGTAGATCGTGGCAGCGGGAGCAATGAGCATCCCCAAAGCCAGAATCACACCCACCGCCTGCAATGAAGAAATCATCGAGAGGACCAATAGTCCCATTAAGAGGTAATTGAGCGTTTTGACCGGCACTCCTTGACTCGCCGCAACCGAGGGTTCGAACACGGTCAGCAACAGCGGTCGCTCCAATGCCACCAAGGTGGGTAAAACGACTAAGCTTATGAGATAGATGCTCCAAAGATCAGCGTCTCCAAGCCCGAGAATATTGCCGAAGAGATAATCGCTGACGTTCACGCTTAAACGGGAAAAGCTTATCAGCACCAGTCCCAGCGAAAACGAACACGCAAAGAGCAGTCCAAGCGCGGTGTCCTCTTTGATGCGCGAACTGTTGGATATCATTTGCGTTCCGAATGCCACCAGAAGGGCGGCGACGAGCGCTCCAACGAAGAGAGTGCCGGGCACCAAGCCAAACAACAGCAGGGCGACCGCGACTCCCGGCAGAAGAGAATGAGCCATCGCGTCCGCCATGAGTGCGAGTCGGCGAATCACGATAAAAGCGCTGAGCGCTCCGTTCGTGAAACCAATCAAGGCGCAGCCAAACAGAGCGCGCTGCATGAATTCGTGGCGAAAGGGTTCAAACAGCCAGGTCAGGCTCATGGGCAGCTCCGGAAAAGATATGAGTCTGGAATGTTTTTTGTATATTTTCGGGAGTGAAAACCAGGTCGGTGTCGCCAAATGCCACCAGCTCACCGTTCAGAAAAATTACCTGGTCAAACAGGTCGCGGACAGTTCTCAGGTCGTGGTGAGATACGACCAGCAAATTGCCTGCCTCAGCCAGGCGACGAACCGCACCGGCGAGTAAGTCCTGCGCCGGCTTATCCAGACCCGAGAAGGGCTCGTCGAGCAAAAAGACGTGCGCTTCCTGGGCGAGGGCACGGGCCAAAAACGCCCTTTGCTGCTGACCGCCGGAAAGAGCGCGAATCTGGCGATCGCCGAGATCTTCAAGTTCCATTGCTTCAAGGCCCTGATCCACTGCCCGTCGGTCCTCTTCCCGGAACCTTTTCCGCCATCCCAGGGCCTGGTATCGTCCCATTTCGACCATTCCGCGCACCGTGATCGGGAAATCCCAGTCGACTGTGGTGCGCTGCGGCAAATACGCTATTTCCGAGTAGGCCAAGCGTCGGCTGTCACCGTGAAAACTCATCGATCCGGTTTCCAGAGGCACAAGTCCAACCAACGCCTTAAAAAGTGAGGTCTTGCCTGCGCCGTTTGGCCCGAGCAGACCGACACAGGAACCACACCTCAGTTCGAGGCTCACATGATGGACCGCGGGAACTCTTTTGTAGGAGACCGTCAGATCCTTTATCTCGAGTCGATGGTAAGACATAGCTACGAAGCCGACTTATTTTTCTTCCTGGAACGTCATGACATCGCTCACTCCCGTCGTTCCCCACACTGTTTTAACAATTGGAACCGAGTCCGGAGGTATCAACGCTAGTCTCACGGCCGTCTCCTTCTCCTCCGCCCAAGAGGCGTCCATCACCAGATCTATCCCTTCCGATGGAAATTTGAGCTCCGCGTCCGTGGCAACGGTTGTAGAATTTGACTCACCGTTCCAGATCGTCTCGCCACCACTGGTAATTCGAAATTTGAACGGGATGGTCGTGGACGTGAGTTCCAAACGAAACTTCTTTTTTTCTGAAGAATCATGAGGAGTCTGCGCTTGAGGAGTCGCGGCTTCGCTGCGTCGGCTGGTCAGGGTTCGCAGGGGCACCAGTAAAGTCAGTAACACAATCACAACCAGAATCGCGCGGGCCAGTGGCGAACCCCTCATGGCTATTTCAGCGAGTCGACAATCGTCGAGATATTGTGCCTGAACATTCCTTCGTAGGTGCTGCCGTCTCCCCCGCCAAGGCCATCGGCATAAAGCGAACCGCCAATTTTGGCTCCGGTTTCTCTGGTGATTTCCGTGCTTACCTTCGGGTTCAGCGTGTTTTCCAGGAAGATCGCTTTGACCTGTTGGTTCTTGATGTCGTCGATCAGTTCGGCCACATGCCGATTCGAAGATTCCGTCTCAGTGCTCACTCCTTCGATCGCATAGACCCTGAACCCGTAGTCCTTCGCCAAGTATTGGAAGGCGTCGTGAGAAGTCACCAATTTGCGTTTATCGCGCGGCAACTCGGCCACTTTGCGTTTCGCCCAGGCATCTAGCGCGGCGAGTTTCGCCAGATAGGCTTTCGCATTCTTCTCGTAATCGGCCCGATCCGTCGAATCCAATTTGATCAGCGCGTCTCGTACGATGATCGTGGCTTTTTCCACATTGGCGACACTGTTCCACCAATGAGGATCGTCGATCATCCCGTTCCGATCCTCTGTTGCCTGAGCCTGGGATGCGTCAGGGTCTGCCTTCACCTTGAGCGAGGGCAGAGCGTCGCCCACCGCGAGAGATTCGGCCTTTGCACCTGTCGCCTGCTGAACTTTTTCCAAGTAACTTTCCAAATGTTTGCCCGATAGCAGGATCAGCCTGGCTTCTCCCGCTTGCTTGAGGTCAGAAGGCGTCGGTTGATATTCGTGGGGGTCTTGCCCTGGCTTTACGAGGCCGGCCACGCTGACATGATCAGCGCCGATTTGTTGAGCAACTTCAGTCAGAACGGTAGAAAAAGACGCGATCCGCAAAATGTTGGCGCCGCTGACCGTTGAAGCCGACGCGGCTCCAAATAAACTGGCGACCAGGAAGCCTTTAACAATCGTCATAGGATTCATCAGCGATTGTTCGATTGATGCAACCAATTTGCAATAAAAATCTTTTCTCTGCTCCGTCCGGTTGTTATCCGGCCTCAGAGTGCTAAAGGTTCTGGCAAGTTCCTATGAAGAATATCGCAGTCAGCCTGATCTTTTTTATGTTGATCCTTTTTTCCTCTCCTGCCCAGGACAGCGTTTCGCCGACAATTCCATTGCGGGACTTTTTCCGGAACCCTGAAACGACCGGCTATCAGCTCTCGCCCAGCGGTGCGTTGATCGGATTTCTGAAGCCGGTCGAGAACCGGCTGAACATTTGGGTTCAACCGAAATCGGGCGGAGAGGCAAAACAGATCACCAGCGTCAAGGATCGGGACATTCGCGGCTTCTTCTGGAAGGGAGATAAATATCTTTTGTACATGAAGGACAATGGCGGCGATGAAAATTATCACCTGTTTGTCGCCCAGAGCGATGGTACCGGCGCCCGAGACCTGACGCCATTCGACGGCGTGAGAGCGGAGATGATCGATGATCTCGAGGACCACCCGACCGATTTGATCGTCGGCCTGAACAAGAGGAACAAAGAGGTTTTTGACGCCTTCAGGCTGAATGTCGAGACCGGTGAGCTGAGGCTGATCGCCGAAAACCCCGGCAATATTTCAACGTGGACAACGGACCACGACGGCAATGTCCGGGTCGCCACCACGACCGACGGCGTAAATACGACCCTGTTATACCGAAAAACGGAGAAAGATGCTTGGAAACCAGTTATTACGACCAACTTCAAGGAGAGCTTTACGCCACAGTTCTTCACTTTTGACAACAAAGCCCTATATGGCGTATCAAACATTGGACGCGATAAAGCCGCGATCGTCGAATTCGATCCTGAGATCGGAAAAGAGAGCAGCGTGGTGTTTGAACACCCGGAAGTCGACGTGTCCAATCTGCACTATTCAAAAAAGCGGAAAGTGATCACCTCCGCGACGTTCACCACCTGGAAAGAAGAAAGGATGTTTTTCGACCCCGAAGCCAAGAAGCTTTACCAGACTTTGGAAGAGAAACTACCGGGATATGACGTTTACGTCGTATCTTCCAACAAAGCCGAAGATACCTTTGTCGTCCGGACAATCACGGACCGGTCGCTTGGATCATTTTACCTGTTTGATTCCGATTCCGGCCAATTGACTAAACTGGCAGATCGAAATCCATGGTTAAAGGAGGATCAACTGGCCGAGATGAAGCCGATCGAATACAAATCGCGCGACGGCCTGACCATCCACGGCTATCTCACCTTGCCAAAGGGAAAGACCCCGCAAAATCTGCCAATCGTCGTCAACCCGCACGGCGGTCCATGGGCTCGAGACGAATGGGGTTTCAATCCCGAGGTGCAATTTCTCGCCAATCGTGGATTCGGAGTGCTGCAAATGAATTTCCGCGGATCTACCGGTTACGGCCGAAGTTTCTGGGAAGCCGGTTTCAGGCAGTGGGGCCAGAGCATGCAGGACGACATCACCGATGGAGTCAAATGGTTGATTGAACAGGGTGTCGCCGATCCCAAAAGAGTCGCAATCTACGGTGGTAGCTACGGTGGTTATGCTGTTCTTGACGGTCTGACCAAGACTCCCGATCTGTACGCAGCCGGCGTCGATTACGTGGGCGTCTCGAACCTCTTTACCTTCATGAAAACGGTGCCGCCCTATTGGAAGCCGTTCCTGGAGATGATGTACGAGATGGTTGGCAACCCCGAGAAGGATAAAGCCCTGTTCGAAGAAAATTCCCCTGCTCTGAACGCCGACAAAATCAAGGCGCCACTCTTCGTAGCCCAGGGCGCAAAAGATCCGCGGGTAAATATTAACGAATCGAATCAAATCGTCGAGGCATTAAAGAAACGAGGAATCGACGTGGAATACATGGTGAAAGAAAACGAAGGCCACGGTTTTCAAAATGAAGAAAATCGCTTTTCGTTCTACGAAGCAATGGAGATGTTTTTGGCGAGACATCTCAACCCGAGCGCGAGGTCTTAGGTCGATTTTCACACCGCGCGTACCCACACGCGTCTGGCGGATTGCGCTGACCGGCGTGGCCGGATCAGGAAAGCGGCCACCATTGGGGTCGGCGGCCACCATTGGGGTCGTATCTAAAAATGTAATTAATCAAACGCTCTTGTAACTTGCGGATCGCGCGAGCTCCTCAATCATTTATTTTTTTAGATACGACCCCAATGGACCCCGGGCCCGAGCCAGCCACCGTTGGGGTCGGCCACGCCGGTCGCGCAGGAGCGCGACCCGCTTCGTGGCGACGTTTTCCACACTGCCACGCGGTCGCGCGGAGCAACCTTACTTCGCAAGCAATTCGGCAATTTGGATGGCGTTCAACGCTGCGCCTTTGAGGAGTTGATCGCCGCAAACCCAGAAGGCCAAGCCATTGTCCAGAGCGGAGTCTAGCCTGACTCGACCCACTTGGCAGTTATTCTTTCCAGAGGCCGCGATCGGCATGGGATATCTCTTTGAGCCCGGGTCGTCCACGAGCTCCAAACCTGGGAATTTTGCCAGTACGTCGCGGGCGCGATCGACAGAAACCGGCTGCTCAAACTCCGCGTGAATGGCCACCGAATGCGCGCGGAAAACCGGCACCCGGACACAAGTTATCGAGGCGCGCAGCGCAGGGTGATGCATTATCTTGCGACTCTCGTTGACAAACTTCACTTCTTCCTTCGTGTAACCGTTGTCGAGAAAAACATCCACCTGGGGAACGACGTTGAAGGCAATCCGATGTGGAAAAACCTCCGGGCTCGACGGCTTTCCGGTGAAGAAGGATTCGGTCTGATCGGAAAGTTCGTGAATTGCTTTGGCTCCTGCGCCGGAAACCGCCTGGTAGCTCGAGGCAATCACCCGCCTGACGGAAAAAGCCTGATGGAGCGGATAAAGAGCCATCAGCGAAATGATTGTTGTGCAGTTAGGATTGGCAATAATGCCTCGATGCGATTGAATATCCGCCGGATTGATCTCGGGCACGACCAGCGGAACGTCTGTTTCCATGCGGAAAGCTGAAGAATTATCGATCACGACCGCTCCGGCACGGACGGCATGCTTTGCGTATTCCTTTGAGGTACCGCCCCCGGCGCTGAACAATGCGGTATCGACCCCTTTGAATGAAGCCTCAGAAAGAGCCTCGACGGTGATTTCTTCGCCCTTGAATTTAAGCTTTTTACCCGCAGACTTGGATGAAGCCAGCAGTTTGAGTTCTCGAACAGGAAACTCTCTTTGCTCAAGGAGTTGGATGAGCTCTGCGCCCACAGCGCCAGTTGCTCCAACAATTGCCAGGTGAAATCCAGTCATCATGAAACGGCCCTACTTTAGGTGGAAACATAACCGTGCACAAGATCGTCATTGATAGCAGAACACAGCATCTGAATTTATTTCGTGACGACGAACTGGTATTCGCTGCCCCTGTTTCCACCTCCCGCTTCGGGCTTGGGTTCGAGCCCGGGAGCCGGAAAACGCCGACCGGTTCTTTTTGTGTTCATGAGAAGATAGGTGGAGAGATGCCGATTGGCACGGTCTATAAAGGCCGGCAGCCCATTCCGCCTCCGACGCATGGGTCAGCGGATGAGGACTTGATCACTACAAGGATTCTCTGGCTCCATGGCTTGGAAGAGACCAATGCAAACACCAAGGAACGGTACATCTACATCCACGGCACGAATCAGGAACAGTCGATTGGTGAACCGGCGAGCAATGGTTGTATCCGGATGCGCGACGCCGATGTCATTCGCTTGTTCGACTTGGTTGAAGTGGGAGTTGAGGTCGAGATTGTGGGATAAAAAGAAGCTCACCTTGACAGAATTGCCGACGAACCTTGGGCTGACTCCCACTCTTGTTTCATTTCTTGGCTAGATCATTTTTCTCGTGGGCGGCTTCCGAAGCGGCTCTTCAGGCAAAAATATTACCGGGGCTTCGGATTGCGAGATTTGCGGACTAAGAATTTTCTGAAAATCCATTTGTGTCCGGGATGTGTTCAGCCTAATACGGATGTGCTGCTAGCTAAGAAAGGAGGCGAGACTGATGAAAATTGTGAAATACTTCACTTTAGTGGCTTTGGCCGCTGTGGCGCTTGGCGTTTCTGCCTGTGCAAAAAAGGAGGCTCCTCCTCCACCACCGCCGGCGCCCCCAACGACCGGTTACTCCAAATAAGGTCTCGACCTTAGGAGGATTTATACCCGCCTCAGTTGGTTCTGAGGCGGGTTTTTCTTTTCGCAAGACTGACGAAGGCGGATCCGGCCAGCAGAAAGCGCCAATCGAACTCGACCGATTTGGTGATCCCAACCCGGCGGTCAACTTCGACACGGACCCCAGGATCGACGGCTCAGGAGCTTCGCCTGGCTGATCGTAAAAAAGTCGTGACCATGAAATTCGCTTCGAATCGAGAGTGCCTGAGTCAATTTACCGGGTCCGGAACAGAGGCTGCCAATGTCGGTAACTCCCCGGCGCCGCACCATCACCTGGCAGCCGCGGGTAGGTTCCAGGGCGCGAATCAGTACGAACCCGTTCGCCTGGCCGCCCTTAACGAGAAAATTCAACAACCAGTGGACCCCGTAATTCAGATAGATATAGAGCGTTCCAGCGGGATTTATTTCGATGAATTCTCGAGCGCCGCGGCGCAGGAAGGTATGACTTGCCTGGTCGCCATATTCAGCGTACGCCTCGGTTTCGACGATTAAGCCCGCAGCATCTCCCCAAACGAGTTCGCATCCAATCAGCGAGTGCGCACAAGTCAGCGGATCGGTCTCAAAGAAGCTCCGCGTGATCATGGTCCGTTCAGCGTTCGTCGTTCGGCGTTCAAAGGACGCCGGCGTTCGGCGTCCTCTCTACTATAGTCCCGATGGGTGATCCAGGAAATGCCAGGGCAAACCAAACTGGGAAGCGACCCTCTTCGCGAGTGCCCGCACTCCAAACGTCTCGGTGGCATAGTGTCCGCCATAAATCAGATTCACCCGCAGTTCTTCCGCCAACGCGAACGTGTGGTGCGGTCCTTCGCCACTCACGAACGTGTCGATGCCTTCGGCTTTGGCTTGTTCTATTTGAGCGCCGCCTCCGCCGGTCACGATTCCTACGCGCTTTACTTCAGCCGGGCCGGCCACGCAAACCCATAATTCCCGGCCAAGGACGCCCTTCAACCGACTGATCAGCTCCGCGCGATCGATTTTAGTCGATACAGCAAATCCCAGGTTGCGTCCCTTATGGAGGAAGAACGGTTCCGGTCGGCCGAGTTCGAGGGCCTGCGCCAAAAGAATGTTGTTTCCAACTTCAGGATGCAAGTCCAGTGGAAGATGTGCGCTGTAAATTGCGAGGTTGGCCGAGACCGCTCGTTTAATTTTGTGGAACCGAGCCCCAACCAGCCGATTCAGTCCGCCCCAGAATAACCCGTGATGGACGATGAGCAAATCGACCTGACCATCGATTGCCATCTCGATCGTAGCTTCGCTGGCGTCGACGGCGGCTCCGATCCGTGTCACTCGTCCATCGTTTTCCAGATGGAGCCCGTTCAGGGCATTCGGGTAGTCCTCCACTTCCCGAATCTCAAGGAATTCATCGAGGAAATCGCAGATTGATTGCAGCATCCAGAAGATTAAATGAGCGCTCGCGGAATTTCCTTGTCTGCATAGAGGATGGAGAGCTTCTTTATTCCTTTGATCCGCTTCGCGATAGACCGGAGTTGCGCGAGAATACGAACGAGCACCAATTCGTTCTTGTAACCGATCGAGTAGCAAAATTCCGGGCGAACCGCCATGTGCAACAAGACAAGTGTGTCATGATGCACTCGCGTGTACACTATAACGCCGGCGAGATCTTTTTTCACGCCGCGGTCAACAAAGGCGTACAGCGTTTGGACCTCCAGCCCCTCGATGCCAATTCGGAGCGCGCCTCTTTCATCAATCACCTTTGGAAATCCGTAACTGATGATCGAAGCATTGATGCTGGAGATATGTTGCCCCTGTTCCGGGTGAAAAAACATCAGCGATTCCAATTCATCGCGCTGGTCTGAACCCAAAGAAGAGGAGAATACCAACGGCAGCACGAGACATCTCCTTAGGACGTCCGGAAATGATTGTCAATGGAATGCACTCGACTTGGTATTTCCGGTGGCTATGTTGATCACAGTTCCATGGCGCAACTCTCCCCCCAGAAGCGCAAGAAACGCAGAGTCCAGCTTCGTGAGGCGCAGCGCCGGCGGCGCGCCAGATTGAAGGAGGAGTCAAAAAGCTTTCTGCAGATCATTCTAGGTCAAGAGATACTCTTGGCTCTTCGAAGCTACAGTGATTTAGTCGGTAAGCCGTTACACACCTGCGCCACCGAGTTGATTGAGACGGGCTTGGAACTTCATCAGAAGGTTCGAAACCGGCAACAGGAGCAGGCACAACTGGCTCCCCAGCCGGAGGTTTTGGTGCCAAGCGATCATTTTTCTGCAGAAAATGCCACCCGGACAACGCCACTGGAAGGCAGTGCGGATGCCGCGGCAAAATCTAGCGGTCAAAAGGATCTGTTCGCCGGGTAAATCGGCGCTTTGACAGCTCTCAATGCACCAAATCAGAAGCCTTTTGGCTCCTGTTTCCTGACCCTGCGACACCGCCGGGTTTGACGTCCGGTGTCTACCTGCTCTAGGTTCTTCAAGCGAGCAGCAAGTTGTCGCTGGTTCGCAAAAAACCGTTTTAACCCTCTTAATCCTATGGCTTACGAACTACCACCTTTACCTTATCCATTCGACGCGTTGGAGCCACACATTGATGCCAAGACGATGGAGATCCATCACGACAAGCATCACCAGACTTATGTCACCAACGCAAACAATGCCTTGAAGGATTACCCGCAACTTGCCGCGAAGCCGGTTGAAGAGTTGATCGCCGATCTGAGCGCAGTACCTGAAGCAATCCGGACCGCTGTCCGGAATAACGCCGGTGGCCATGCCAATCACTCATTCTTCTGGTTGATCCTCGGCCCGAATGCCGGTGGGTCACCGAAAGGAAAGCTGGCGGACGCGATCAATTCAGCGTTCGGCGGCTTCGACCAATTCAAAGAGAAGTTTCAGGCTGCTGGTGCGGGGCGATTTGGTAGCGGTTGGGCATGGTTGGTGATCAATAAAGCGGGCAGCCTGGAAATCAGTTCGACCCCCAATCAAGACAGTCCGATCATGGAAGGAATAAAGCCTGTGTTTGGTGTCGACGTTTGGGAACACGCCTATTACCTCAAGTATCAGAACCGTCGACCGGATTATCTCAAAGCAGTCTGGAACGTCGTGAACTGGGATGCAGTTGGCAAGCGCTTCGAAGCGGCATCCTGAAGGGGCAGTCACCAGCGAACGCCGGCAAACGACAACGGAACGCTGACGCGAGTCGGTTGGAGGGAAGCCATTGCCGGCTTCCCGAGCGCTGGAAGTGTTCTCGGTAGCGAGACGCCGGGCGAACCATAGCAGTCGCCGGTGTGTAAAGACCCGACATTCGTGGTCTCTCATTCCTTCTATGGCGCACATTAATGACCACTATTTCAAGCTTAAGAGCGGATACCTTTTTCCAGAGATCGCCCGCCGGGTTCGCGCCTTTAGCGACGAACATCCGGAGCTGAGTGAAGCGTTGGTCCGCTGCGGGATCGGGGACGTCACCGAACCTCTTCCGGTCGCGGTAATTCTGGCAATGCACCGGGCGATCGATGAACTCTCGCATCGAGAAACTTTTCGGGGCTATGGCCCAGAACAGGGCTACGAATTCCTTCGCCATACCATTGCGGCGAGCGACTACCGCAAAAAAGGTATGGACGTTGCGGACGATGAGATTTTCATCTCCGACGGTTCGAAATGCGATTGCGGTAATATCCTGGATATTTTCGGTGATCAGAATCGAATCGCGGTGGTCGATCCCGTTTATCCCGTTTACGTCGATACCAATGTGATGGCCGGACACACCGGACCAGCGGACAAGTTCGGCGCCTATGAAGGGCTCATTTATCTTCCATGCACAAAGGCGAACGGCTTTGTTCCCGAGATCCCTAAGGAACGGGTCGATCTCATTTATCTTTGCTTTCCGAACAATCCAACCGGTTCGGTCGCGACTCGAGACCAGCTCGAAGTGTGGGTCGACTTCGCGTTGAACTCCGGAGCGATTATTTTGTACGACGCAGCTTACGAAGCTTACATCACCGATCCGGCGCTTCCCCACTCCATTTACGAGATCCCGGGTGCACGCGACTGCGCAATCGAATTCCGAAGTTTTTCAAAGAACGGTGGGTTCACCGGCGTGCGCTGCGGATTCACGATATTGCCGAAATCGCTGGTGGCCCTCGATTCCCACGGCGAGAAGAAGATGCTGCATCCACTCTGGAGCCGGCGGTTTAGCACGAAATTCAACGGCGTTAGTTACCCCGTCCAACGCGGCGCCGAGGCGATTTATTCGGACGAAGGCCGGGTGCAGGTTGGAACCCTTGATCAGCCACTACCTTGGCAACGCGGGAATTCTGGCAGAATCCCTAACTTCAACCGGCCTTGAAGTCTTCGGCGGACAAAACGCCCCATATATCTGGGTGGCGGCACCGGCTGGTTACAGCAGTTGGCAGGTTTTTGACAAGATTTTAAAAGATATTCAGGTCGTGATCACGCCGGGCGCCGGCTTTGGCGCTGAGGGCGAGGGCTATTTTCGCGTTTCGGCCTTCAATTCGCGGCAGAACGCGCTCGAGGCCGCGGGGCGGTTTAAACAAATCCGGTGGTAAATCGGAAAACTACTCGTGCATTCGAAGAGTCTCATTTTGCTCCTCCACAGATTGAGCCAACGCAGGCGGTCGTTTTACAGATCAATTTCGAACCGTGGCTAAGGCTCTTCTCGATCTCAAGAATACGCACACGCTTGGCTTCGATTTGCCGATTTTTTTCGGCCAGGATCCCCTGGTATTCGCCGTCAGCCTTGAAAAGATTCAGCCCTGGATCGTTGGGTCCCAGCAATGGATCGGGAAGACCGCCCTTGGCCAGCATTTCGCGAAGGTACCGGTAGGCTTCTTCGTAGCGGTTCAGCAACCGAAATCCAACCGCCAGATCAAAGCGCATCCAGCGCGGCGCCTTCGACGGTTGGTAATTTCTGCTGGGCGAAAGCCACCACCTGCTCTGCTGTCCGGCGTGCCTCCGCCTCCTGGCCCGACTCGCGCAGCGCCAGAGCCAGTCGAAGCAAAGCGGTCGGATTTTCTTTATCCGATTTGAGTTTGGCTTCGACTTTTTGAATGACGGCCAGCCAGTCTCCTACCTGCATCGAACAGAAAAGGGCCAGATCGCCGGCCGTGGTGTAGTGGGTCTTCAGATCCGGCGGCAACCGCTGTAACCCGGGCCAGCGCCGCGCCGTAGTCTTTGCGATACACCAGTCGTTCGCACTCCATCAATTGATGTCTCTGCGGATCGGGTTCCAGCTGGAGGGCGCGCTGCATCCATTTCTCGGCCAGATCATTTTCGCCGACCGTCCAGCAGACCAAGGCTAAGCTCATAAGGCGCCCAGGAATCATAGGGGTTGGTCATGAAGCACTTTCGAATCGAAGCGTACATCTCCTCTTCACGTCTGAACTCCGTAAATTCGGCGGCCGCGACGCGGTTCGCATCCCAATCGTTCGGCGCGAGTTCCAGGGCCGTGCGCACCGGTGCATCCATTCGGTCGAACCAGCCTTTGAGGTTGAAAGCGCCGGCAAGCCCGACGTACGCCCGCGGTTGCTTCGGGTCGAGCGCGATCGCCTCCTGGTAAAGGTTAATGGCGGAATCCAGCCAGAAATCCTCCCCGTGGAATCGCTTGACTCTTCTCGATATAGGCGTCCGCCAAGCCAATATCGGCAAGCACAAACTTCGGGTCGACTTCCAGCGCCTGCTTATAGAGCCCAATCGCTTTATCGTTATCCTCCTGACGATGAGTTTGCCACAGCGTGCTTGCCTGAAGGTAAAGGTCGTAGGCGGTCAGATTGCCGGTCGATTTGCGTTGGATATCGGCCCTTTCGTTTGCGGAAAGTCTTGCCCGCAACGCCGTGGCGATCTGCTCCGCCAGATCACTCTGGATCGCAAAGACGTCCTTCATCTCGCGGTCGTACGATGCACCCCAGAGCCGCTGATTCGCGCTCGCGCCGTACAGAATCGTAACGATCTTGACCCTGTTTTCGACTCGTTGGACGCTGCTGTCCAAGATCGAGCCAACGCCTAGTTCGGCACAAATTTCGTTGAGCGGCTTTCGATGAGCAGTTGGGGCATCCTTATAGCGAAGAATTGAACTGCGCGCGATGACTCGCAAGTCCGCCAATTTGGACAATTCGTAGATCAACTCGGATGTCAGTCCGTCGCTGAAATATTCGTTTTCCTTATCATCGCTCAGATTGTCGAATGGCAGCACAGCGATTGACTTGGCCGTCGCAATGGATGGTGGCGATCCGGGATCTCCAAAAATGCAGTCCGATCAATGAGGCGGAGGCCAGAACGACGGCTCCGATGACCGTGGAGAGCAGCCATTTCCCGCGCCACCAGGAGCGGTGCCGAGTCCGGGCACCCCTGCGAACAGTTACTGACTTTCCAGGGTATTGCGAATCCAGGGCTTTTTTTACGGCTCTTAACGCCGTTTGGAGAGAAGTCGGATCTTGCGGGCGCTGAGCAGGGTCCTTTTCCAACAATGAACTGAAGGAAAATGACCAAAGGTTCCGGGACATGTCTTCAGTTGGTCGAGCGGAAGTTCAGCGTGTAAGTGTCGAGTCATCACTTCGGCCGTGGTGCCGCTGAATGGCACCTTTCCGGTGAGCATTTCCCAGAGTGTCACGCCCAAAGAATAAAAATCCGAACGAATATCGACCTCACTGCCCGCACACTGTTCCGGACTCGCGAAGATCGGGGTCCCGGCGAATATGCCCGGGGCGGAAAGTGCCGGATCAGATGCCGAAGCGGTTGCCGCTCTAGCCAGACCGAAATCAATTACTTTGACTCTGACGCTTTTGTCTTCGTCAAAGCTGAGCATGATATTTGCCGGCTTGATGTCTCGATGAACGATTTGTTCTTTCTGCGCCGCTCCTAGCGCGGCTGCGACTTGACCGGTAATATCCAGGGCCAATGCCACATCCAGCGGTCCCTGCCGCTTGATAAGGTGATCGAGGGTTTCACCTTCCACGAACTCCATCGTGTAGTAATAGTCGTGTCCTGTCGTTCCGAGATGGAAGACGGACGCGACATTCGGATGCCGAATGCGAGCCGCGGAACGCGCTTCACGCACAAACCGGAGACGCGCCGGTTCGCTCTCGAGGTAGCGCGCATTGATGACCTTTAGCGCCACGGGGCAATGAAGGTTGGTATCGAATGCTTTGTAGGTAACGCCCATGGCGCCCCGACCCAACTCGATCGGCGTTCCATCGTCGGAAGCCAGGAGCTGATAGTGATCAAATCTGCTCGGTGAAAGCGCCATCGGCTCGCTTACCCGCGGCAGCAGGCACGGAGCTGCCGGCGGCCCCTGTCAAATCCGATTCGATATCCGGATCGAGCGCGTCGCGCAACTGGCAAACCGGACATCGATCGGTCGGGCGCGAGGCAGGCATCTTCGTGCCGCACCTCGGACAGGTGGAAATAGGCTCCGCTCCGCCCGGAAGCATCGTCTCCGCCCGAAGGCGAACGATTGGATCTCCGGGAACTTGATTCATAGCCGGCCCTCGGCGGCTACCAGCGCATCGCACAGCGCGTGAATTTCCTGTTCGATATCCGCCGGGTTCGAAACCGTGCGGCCGATCTCCTGGCGCAGAATGGTGGCGTATTGCTTGCGGAACCGATGGATCAAAGTCTTGGCTGCGCCGATGCCGACACCGAGTTCCTTGGCAACTTCCTCGTAGGGCGGCGTCGCCTTACCTTCTTCAACGCCGACAAAGACCTTCAGGATTTCGAAGCGAGACTCCTCTTTACGCGCGGCATACTCCAGACGCAAACGTTCTACGGCGTGGCCAAGCAGGGTCATCGCCCAGCGGGCATCGAAAATCTTCTCGGCCGTCAGATGATCCGCGGGTTCGTGCCGATAGCGGGTTTCGGCGTCCTCCGCGTCCAGAAAAACAAATTCACGGTCGCCACCCCGTTTGAGACAACGTGCCCGGCTCGCCTCGTCTGAAAGAAAATTCTGGAATGAGGAAAGCAGAAACGACCGAAATTTACCTTTCAGCGGATGCGCGCGCTTCAAACCCCGATTTTCCAGCAGGTGCAGAAAGAAACCCTGGGTCAGGTCCTGGGCGTCCGACGAACCGTGCCCGCGACGACGAGCAAAAGCGTATAACGGATACCAATATAACCGGCAGAGTTCGGTGAGCGCCGTCTGGCTCCCTGGCATCTGGCTCTCTGCGGCGACAAGAATTGCGCTCCAGCGTGTCGTTCGAAAGCGCGCTGGGTCATCCCCGGTCGAGCCATGCTCCGGATCCACCTCAACTTGAATGGCCAAATTATTCAGTTCAGCGGACAATCTTGTCCTCCATACCGAACTTGGTCAAACGGCAAAAGCTAACCCTTTAGGGTGATCCTTCCGTTCAAATCAATGCGTTGACCACGCTGGACATCCGGATCGCTCGCCCGAATCAGCGCAACAATTTGACCACCCACTCGAGGTGTCGGGCACCACCAGCCGTTTTTCGCCCATTCGGTCGCGGATCAGCTCCGTCAACCACTCTCGCGAGGTGTCGATCTTCTTGCCATCGATGACCAGCACCGATTTTCCTTCTGCGGTCGACAAGGCGTATTCGTGCACCTGAATTTCGACCGGGGTCTCTTCTCCCTTTAACTGGAGTGTGCAGAAAAGCGACCGGCCCACCGTGTTCAACTGAATATCGAGCACCGTCCCATATCGCTCAATGAGCTTGTTGATGTGCGTCTTCGCACCCGCGGCAAGCATCCGGTCTTTGGCGCTGTTCAGCGTCTGCCCGCCGGGCAATCCTCGCAAAAATGAACCTAGTTCCATCGTCCCAGCCACCTTCAGACCCATTTGTCAAAAGCGCAAACAAAAGTTAGGGACGTATCTTAACATTGGACATTCGTCGATGCGATGCCCCTAGCGCGCATGACTTGCCCGGCGGACGTGGCGCCGATTGTCGATGCCACGCGCGGTAGGGTCCAGGAATTGCCGTTCGCCAAATGTCCAATGTTAAGACACGTCCCTAACGGGTTCGGGTTGTACCGGGTTCCCTAACCGGGTCGTGCGTTGGATTTGACTCATATGCATGGCGTATCGGAGCAAAGTTGTGTCGCACTCGGATTGTCACTATCCTGACCGATTTTGGAACGGAAGATTATTTTGTCGGTGCGATGAAGGGCGTCATTCTAACTCGGAGCCCTGAGTCCGTTATTGTTGACATTACTCACGCAATTCCACCCCAGGACGTACGGGCAGGAGCATTCACCCTAAGCGCCGCGTATTCCTAATTTCCCTGCCGGATCAATCCATCTCGCGGTTGTCGATCCGGGGGTTGGTTCGGATCGTCGTCCACTCTTAATCGAGGCGGCCGATCATCTCTTCGTCGGACCGGACAATGGTTTATTTTCGATTGTGCTCGATCAAGTTCCTGATGCCAAAGTCCGGCACATAACAAACACCGATTATTTCCTGCCAGATCCAAGCCTCAACTTTCCACGGCCGGGATATATTTGCCCCCGTCGCGGCGGCGCTGGCGCAAGGCGTTTCGCCGGCCGAGTTTGGTCCGATTATTCAGGATCCCATCCGGTTCGGGTTTACCAAATGCGAATTTCTCGCGGACGGCACCGTCGTCGGCAGCAATCATACATATCGATCATTTCGGAAATTGCGTGACGAGTTTTGCATGGAGACAACTGGAGCATCTGTGGCTGGCTCATCCCTTTTGCCTGCGCGTCAGGGAGTGCGAAATTCGTAGGCTGCAGAGATCCTACAGCGAGGCTGCGGAACAGCCTGGTGCGCCTTTCGCGATCGCGGGTAGTGCAGGTTTTCTGGAAATCTCTGTGCGTTGCTCGTCTGCTGCGCGCGAAATGAAAATCGCCGTCGGCGATCGGGTCGAGCTGGCAGCGGATGTACGCTGATTGGCGCCCCGAAAGAATTCACGAGTTGCAGGAGTTGAGGAGCTACAGAATATCTTCAGCATCTTCTGAACTGCTATAACCATGAATTCTAATGCCATTTTCCTCTAGTCGGATCGTGTCCATTGAACAGCTGCGCGCATTTCTCCCAAATACCGCGCCGGAAGCCCTTGGAGTCGAGATTGTGTCAGCCGACTCCGAAAAAATCGTGCTCCGGATGCCAATGTCGGATCGTGCGCGTCAACCCCTGGGTCTTCTGCACGGTGGTATCAGCATGGTTCTCGCAGAAACGGCCGCGAGCCTTCACGCCTGTTGGGATGTCGATCTCTCCCGTTTTGTTCCCGTCGGAATAGAGATCAACGGAAGTCACGTCCGATCTGCTTCGGAGGGCCATATTGTGGCCAAGGGAAAGTCATCCGCCGTTCCTCGAAACTCGCCGTGCACAACGTTGAGATCACGCACGAGGAGTCCGCTCGCCTCCTGTGTGTTGCTCGCGTAACAAATTTTTACAAGGCGCTTAGCGAACCGTGATTTTTTTCGCTACCCGCGAAACAGGCTAAGGGCTCCAGAGAGCGAATAGCCGGGAGGCCAAAAATTTGGGTTGGTTTGGGCTCTCTTTTCCTGTCAGATAAACGAAATTATCCCTCCAGATCTATGCATAAACTTGGAACCGGCGTCATTACTTCCACTGAGGATGTTGATCTTATCGAATTTGACTGGGGAAAAATCCACTTCCTCAGCGAGCCTGCAGTTACAGGAGCCATTCGATTCAGTTTCGGGATCGTCGAGCTTGCGGCAGGAAAAGGTCACGCGCGACATAACCATCCCGGCTCAGAGGAGATCATATACGTCCTGAGCGGCGAAGGAGAGCAGATGGTGGACGACCGGCCTCCTGTGAAAGTCGGTCCGGGCGCGAGCATCTATATTCCGGCAGACGTTTATCATTCGACGTTGAATACCGGAATCGAATCGTTGAAGCTTGCGGTTGTCTACTCCCCCGCCGGGCCCGAGCGATTGATACGCGAATTGCCAGGCTGTAAGGTTTTTCCGAGCTCAGCTTCTCCCGCAGGGACAGGACACTAGTTCAGTAGCTCAGGATAATGCCGTCGCGCGACTTCTTCGCAACGGGCCAGAATTTCGGTTGCGGAATCCAATCCCCGGATGTCCTCCAGCAACTGGGCGCATTCCTTCGTGTCCAAGGTCTGCACTGCTTTTTTGACTCGGGGACCAAGCCCGCGCTGGCACTCAATTCATCCACCCCAAGCGCCAACAGGAGCGGTGTCAAGGTAATTTCTCCTGCCATTTCACCACACACACCAATCCAGATTCCCTTTGCGTGAGCCGCCGATACTGACATTTCAATCAGACGCAGGATAGCGGGATGAGTCGGTTCGTACAGGTGCGCGATCCGTTCGTTTACTCGATCCACCGCGATGGTGTACTGGATCAGGTCGTTGGTCCCGATGCTGAAAAAATCGACTTCGCGAGCCAAGGCATCTGCAACCAGCGCAGCACTAGGTACCTCGATCATGATTCCCAGTTCAATATCCTCTGCAAATGCTATACCCTCTTCGCGGAGCTCCGTCTTGCAGGTTTCCAGCACCTCTTTCGCCTGCCGCAGCTCAGATAAGCCGGAGATCATCGGGAACATCATTCGAACATTGCCCAGGGCGCTCGTCCGCAGAATAGCTCGCAACTGCGACTTAAAGATATCAGGGCGATCCAGACAGAACCTGATCGCGCGACAGCCCAGGAAGGGATTAATTTCCGTCGGCAAATGCGAGTGGCTCAGAAATTTGTCTCCGCCAAGGTCGAGCGTACGAATGATGACCGATTGCGGCAAAATGGCTTCCGCTACAGCCCGGTAAGCCAGCATATTGCTCTTCCTCGCTCGGCAAATCGTTTTTATTCAGAAAGAAGAACTCCGTTCGGTACAACCCGATCCCCTCCGCTCCAGCCTCAATCACCAGCGGTACATCTTCCGGCAGTTCAATATTCGCTGAAAGGATGACATGCCGGCCATCTGCCGTCGTGCTGGAAGTATCGCGCAGACCCGTTAAGACTTCCTCGACGCGTTCCAGCTTTACTTCGATTTCGCCGTATTCCCATAAGGGTCTGATCACTCGGATTCAGAATGACAACGCCGCTTGTCCCATCCAACAGGACGTGGTCACCCGACCCCGAGCCGTTGAGAGATGTCTTTCAGGCCCACCACCGCCGGAATATTCAGGGAACGCGCCATAATCGCCGTGTGCGACGTGCGACTGCCGACGTCGGTGGCGAATCCGAGGACCATCTGCCGATTCAGTGTCGCCGTATCAGAAGGAGTAATATTGTGGGCGACGACAACCTGCGGCAGATCGATCGTTCCTAGCGTCCTCGTTGACCTCCCGAGCAGATTGCGGATGACGCGTCGGGTGACATCATGAATATCAAAAGCTCGTTCTCGCAGATAGGGATCGTCAATTTCGCTGAGAGTGCGCGCGTACCGATTGGCGACTTCTGCGAAGATAAACTCGACATTAAACTTTTCTCTCTCGAGGTTGCGCAGCACTTCATCGATCAAGGTGCGATCTTCGACGACCAAGCAGATGCGCATCGAAGATGCTGGCATCCTTTGCGCCGATCGCTTCGGCGATCCGCTGTTGCATCTCGAGGATCTGCGCCCGGGTCGCGATCAGAGCTGTTTCGAACCGGGCAATCTCTCTTGGCAACCTCCAATTCATCGATCGTTCTTTTCGGCGGCTCTTCGTCGTCGGGGTGGTGGAGAAAGACAACCCCTCGAGCAATCCCCGGAGCAACGCCGACTCCGTGAAATCTAACTTCCTGACCGCTCATTCAGGTCTTATTCCTCATCGAACCGTTTTTCGATCAGCAGCTCAAGTTCCTGAATGGCTTTCTCGGCGTCGGCGCCTTCCGCCGAAAGAATCAGCTTCGTTCCCTGTCCGGCGGCGAGCATCATGAGGCCCATGATACTCTTGCCATTGACCTGTTCGCCCTCTTTTTCGACCCAGATATCCGCTCTGTGTTTGTTGGCGGCTCGTACGAACATCGCCGCCGGGACGCGCGTGTAAGCCTAGCTTGTTCAAAATAGTGACTTCCTTTTGAATCTTTCCCGGAAGCTGGTCGCTTACTCAACAAACCCATTACATCTCCTTGTTCGTTTGCATTAAATTCAACAGCCGTTGGTTAAATTCCACCGCGCTGTTCTGACCAAGGCTTTTCAGCTTTTGATCAAGCGCGGCCACCTCAACCAACCGACCCAGATCGCGTCCTGTCCGGACCGGAATGGTGATGTGCGGAATACGGATCCCAAGAATCTCGTAAAATTCTTGTTCAAGTCCAATCCTATCAACCTCCTCAAGCTCTTGCCAGTCCCGCAGCGTCACGATGAGATCGAGTCGTTTTTCGATCCGGATACTGCCAACCCCGAAGATTGAAGCGACATTAATAATGCCGAGGCCGCGGACTTCCATGTGATAGCGCGTCAGATCGGGAGCGGTTCCAACCAGTTCGCGTCCGTCGAGGACACGGAACCGAGTCACGTCATCACTGACAAGACTATAACCCCGCTCGATCAATCCGAGGACACACTCGCTTTTGCCGACACCGCTCGGGCCGCGAATCAACGTCCCAATCCCCATAATGTCGACCATGCTTCCATGCTCGGTGATCGTCGGCGCGAAATCCATTTCCAGGCCGATAGTCGCGGCATTGATAAACCGCATCGTGACCATCGGTGTGCGAAAGATCGCGATTTCGAATTGAGCGGCGGCGTCCGCGAGCGCTTTAGGGACGGGCAAATGTCGAGAAACGATCACGCAAGGGATATGCTGTTGGCAGAGCTGCATGCAACGGTCCTGCTGCTCGATCGGTCGCCAAGCTTTTCAAGTAGCTTGACCTCTGCGTTTCCAAGAACTTGAATACGTTTGCCCGCGAAATAGGTGAAAAAACCCGGAAAGGGCCAGGCCGGGTCGATTGATCGTCGGTTCGCGGATTTTTCGCTCGAAACCGAGAGCTGGTCCGACCAATTTGAGCTGAAGCGCCTCCGCGTGCCGCGTGTAGAATTCGCCGACTGGGATAAAAGGTAGCTTCCCTCGTCTCATTCTAGCGTCATGTCACTTTGGCGTGTCACACTTTGTTGGCCCGATTCCACAAACTCATCATGGTGCTCTTCCGGTACTCACCGGCAAGACAGTAGCAGGGTTATTGTGAGCATCCATTTCAAATTCAGGTTTTGCCTTTCTGGATAGTTCCCATAGGAGTTGCCACACAAAAAGTGCCCGGGTTCGCGCGTTCGGCACGCTGAATTCCCCGGGCACAAATTCGTTCTCAGCCTGACCTCAGGTAAATGTCGGCTCGATCAGTCCAAAATCCCCGTTCTTCCGCCGGTAAATGACATTCACTCTCTCGCGTCTTCGCATTCAGGAAAACGAGAAACTGTTTTGTAGACATCTCCATCTGCAGAACTGCCTCGTCGATGAACATCGGTTTCACTGGATATTTCTCGGTATGGACGACAGACGGTTCCGAGCGATTTGTTTCGGCTTCCAGTTTACCGTCCTCAACGGACTCTGTTTCGGGCGCCTCGTCCACCGCGTCAACCCATTCCCAACGCAAAACCTTTTCTTCGATATGCCGGATCGCGTGCTTCCGCGGGCGATGGTGCCGCATAAGGCGGGTCTTATACTTGCGCATCTGTCGCGCAATTTTGTCAACCACTTCGTCGACGGAAGCGTACATGTCTCCGCTCTCGGCGGTGGCTTCGAGCGTAATGTGGTTGTTACAGTGCAAAATCATCTCAGCCGTATGACGGTATTTCTGGACATCCAAAATCATCTGTACTTCGATAATTTTTGGATAATCAAGGTGAAGGCATGACAACCTGCGTCGGCAATACTCTTTCATCGCCTCCGTGACGCTGACGTGCCTTCCCGTTACCTGGATTGGTGGATTTGCATTCTGTATCTGCATATTTGGGCGCTTTTCTTAGTTTTGCTCGGCCGAGTGACCGTTCCCTCGCCGGCGAGATCCAGCAGGAAATGTTCCCCAAGGCCAAGAGAAGGTCTCCAAGCTTGACGGGTAAAGGAGCAGACAGCCGGCAACATAGTTCTTGAGTTACATTCGAAAGCGTTCACCGAGATAGAGTTGGCGACTAATCGGATCATTGATCAGGAATTCGCGCGTACCCTGGCTTTCGACTCTTCCGTCGAATACAAGGTAAGCCCGGTCCACGATTTCCAACGTTTCGCGAACATTGTGATCCGTGATCAAGATCGCCAGCCCCGATTTTCGCAGATTTGAAATATGCTGCTGAATTTCCGAGACGGCGATCGGATCGACACCGCTGAACGGCTCATCGAGCATCATGAGCTTCGGGCTCGTGACCAGAGACCTGGCGATGGTTAGACGCCGCTTCTCACCGCCACTCAACGTCAGAGCCTGGTTTTTCGCCAGGTTGTCAATTCCAAATTGCCGGAGCAATTCGGCGCAGCGACGCACCCGTTCCCTGCGTGAAACCCGGAGCGTCTCAAGGATCGCCATGATGTTTTGCTCGACGGTCAGCTTTCGGAAGATGGACTCCTCTTGGGGAAGGTAACCCATTCCCATTCGAGCTCTGCGATGCATCGCAAACCCTGTCACGTCACGATCCTGGAAATAAACTCGACCACCGTTGGGCCGAACCAAGCCCACTATAAGATAAAAGGTGGTGGTTTTACCAGCGCCATTTGGCCCCAACAAGCCAACAATCTCGCCTTCGTTCACGTGGATATCGATTCCATTCACGACCGAGCGGCCGCCATAGATTTTAACCAGTTTATCCGTACGGAGAATCGGCTTTTCAATGTGCCGCTTTGATTTCCACGAACGGAGACTCAATTTCTAGCCTAGTGGGCGCCATTCGGATTGGTGCTGCCAGTAGCGGTTCGATCCACAATCAATGTCCTCGTACTGCCATATGTTTGCATCCGTCCATCTTTGTAAAGTACCATCTTCACCCCGGGCGCAGTCGCGACGTGCATGTTGGCACCTTGCGTCACCTGCGGCCAACCGGTTAACGTGATCGAGCCATCTTTCGCTTCGTACAAAGCCTTTTCCGCCTTTCCGGTCGAGGTTACCGGTTGTTGACTCGAAGCAGCCGGAGTGCCGGCTGAGCCGGAAGCCGCGGGCGGGGCCGCCGGTGCGGACGGGTTTTGAGCTTGGCCCGCTGGAGTTTTCGGTTGGTTTACGTGCACGATAACGACGTTTCCGGCAGCCTCTGCATCGTTCAAGCCGCCGCCCTCTTCGTCTTTGTTTAAGTGAACCGTTAATCGGTCGGACGTCAACGTGAACTGCGGATCCACGACTTTCACGTTGCCGATAAATATCCCCGATCGCGCGTCTTGGTATCAAACTGGGCTTCCTGTGTCGCCGTAATCTCGGTCGGACCTTTCGGCCGGTCCTTGTTATCTCCGCCGAACAAATCATTCGTACCGCCCCGCGTCTCAGAAGATCCGGGAGCCGCCTTGGCGCTGCCGGAAGATGGTTTGCCTCCGGAAGACTTTGAGGGCGCCGAGGAAGATTTCGTCGCGGAAGCGGGCTTTTGCTGTGCAATCGCGGCATTGGAAGCGGCAAAAGAGATAATGATCCCAAACAAGATGACTAATTTCTTCACGGATTATTGTTGTTTACCTTCGTTGCGTGGACTTCGTTTGAAATTTATCCCGATTGTAAATCACCAGGTGGACGTTTCCGATCACCCTTCCCTGGCGGGTTTTTGAATTGAATTCTCCGCCGTCTGCTGTGAGCGCGAAATCTTCTCTGCGTGATACGAACGGGTTCTTTAGTCGTAATGATGTTTGTATCCAGGTTCATCATCGATGTTTGCAAGTCGATCTTGGCGTCCTCTTTGCCGGTCTGCTGGTTGTAGGTCTGAATTGTGACAATGTTCATTTCGACATTCTGGTCATCCAGACGCGTCGCCGTCTCCATATCGAATTGCATTTCTATCTTACCCTGTTCATTGCGAACAGGGACTCGCAATCCCTTTGACCTCATGTCCAATTGGCACCGGCAAGTCGATCTTGCGACCCTGCGAATTGTCCGCGGCTTGCGCCGCTGACAGACTTCCGGCTAACCCAATCAGCGCAAGAGTTTTAACGGCTGATTTCATGGATTCGCTTAAGCTTTTCCAGCAAACTCGGTAGATCCCGGAGCGGGATCTGATTCGGCCCGTCCGAGAGCGCTTGACTGGGATCGTAGTGGGTCTCGATAAATATTCCGTCGCATCCGGCAGCTGCGGCGGCTCGTGCCAGCACCGGCGCCAGCACTCCATCGCCTCCGCTTCGATCTCCTGCTCCGCTCGGACGCTGAACGGAATGCGTGGCGTCAAAGACGACGGGATAGCCGAGTTCCCGAATCCAATAGAGCGATCGCATATCCGCAACGAGGTTGTTATAGCCAAAACTGACACCTCTCTCCGTAAAGACGTAGGATGAGCATCCGAAGTTTTCGATTTTATCCGCGATGTTTCGCACATCCCAAGGAGCGAGAAATTGTCCCTTTTTCACATTCACCGCCCTCCCAGTCTCCGCCGCGGCTCGAATCAGGTCGGTCTGGCGACTCAGAAAAGCCGGGATCTGCAGCAGATCAATAAATTGACCGGCTGCGCGTGCATCCTCAGCTGAATGGATGTCGGTGGTCACGGGTACACTTAATTCATCTCCGATCCGTCGAAGTAATCGGCAGCCGTGCCTCCAAACCGACACCGCGAAAGGATTTGATCGATGTTCGATTGGCCTTGTCGTAGGACGCCTTAAATATCCACGATACGCCCAACGAATCACAGATCTCCTTAAGATCGTTCGCGATCGAGACCACGAATTTCTCAGACTCGATCACGCACGGGCCGAGGATATAAAACGGCCGTGTTCCCCCAACTTCCACGCCCCGAATGTCGAAGCTTTTCACCATTCAAAAGCTGGCTGGCGCAACCGGGCCGAAAACCTGACCGCTCACTGCCGCGCGCCAAACCGAGTCAGGAACCGTAGCTCTTAACGAATTTTCTTTTGCCGTCGGCTTCGGTTTGTTCCGGCGCTGGTTCGTCCTGGGCTTTCTGATCAACCGTCGGAGTCACCTCAGGCTGAATTCCGACTTCGCTGGGCGGCTGCTTCCGAACCACCTCAACAAAAGCCATCTGCAAATTTGAAATGGTTCCGGCCAGGATTCGCGATTCGTCAGTGTTCAAATTGCCTTTGGTCTTCTCCTGAATCATCACCAATTGATCGATCAGGAGCTGAGCCATATCCAGGTTGACTTCCGCCTTTCCTGTTTGAGGATGCGGTATCTGGCCCAACGTGAAGGCTGCATTCTGAGCTTGCATCAGGACAAACTCGATGAACCGCTGCGTCATCTCACCCGAAGATACAGTCGTGTTCTGGTATTCTGCCATATTGGATCTTCCGTTTCACTTATGGCCTAACAATGACCGTAATCGCCGGTTTATCCATTAAATATTTCCTGGCCGCTTCGTTCACAGAATGGATGGTTAAGCTCTCAATCTGCTTCTTCCGCTGGTGCACGTAATCGTATCCGAGGCCGTAGAACTCGTGCAGCGCGACGCTGTGCGCGTACGCTTCCATGTTTTGCAGCTGGAACGCGAGTTGAGACAGGGCCCTGGTCTTGGCACGATCAAACTCATGCTGCTCGAGGCCATGCGTGGCCAGCCCGGCCAATTCGCAATTCAATATCTGCACGACGCTTTCCACTTTCTCAGGTGCGGTCGCCGCGTGGACGCTGAAAATCCCGGGCGCGATTCCGAGGAACAATGAGCTTCCAACAGAGTATGCTAATCCCAGTTCCTCACGCACCTTGACAAAAAAGCGTGAACTCGAATCACTCGTCGCTTCATCCAACAATTCGAGACTGATCCGATCCGGGTTTGCCATCGTACAGGCAAGAAAGCCGATACATACCACAGCTTGATGCCTGCCTTCGTGCGATGTGACCAGCCGACTTTCGAAATCGTCTACGGTTGGGAAAACAGGATCCGGTGTGGACGATTGTTCACACGGCAGATTCTGCAGTTGCGCCTCGACTAAATCGAGGATTTGCTGAGAATCGAAACCGACCACAAAACCCGAAAACTGCATTCGGCCAGACGAAGCATTCCCGATGCCGTTGGACAAGCTGAGCCTGGGTGATTCTAAGGACGGTTTCCTCGCGACCGAGCGGATTGAGCCCGTAAGGATGCCCGCCGTAGATTTCTTTCCTTAACAGGTTCCGTGCGACCACCTGTGGTTGGGCCTCGTCCGAACGGATGGCGGCAATCTGGCTTTCGCGCTCGCGTTCTATCGCCTCGAGAGGAAAAACCGGATTGCCGGCTACGTCCATCAGAACTGCGAATGCATCGTTAAAATCGGCCGACAATGAACTGACCGAAATTCGGAGGGTGTTATATCCGGACTCAACGGAAAGCAAGCTGCCGATACCCTCTATCTCTTGAGCAATTTGCTCTGCGGACCTGGAGGAGGTGCCTTTCGGCATGACCTGCGTAAGCAGCCGGTGAACTCCGTTGTCTTCGGCCGTCTCATTGACAGAGCCGCCCCTGAACACCGCGGAAGAGTAGACCATCGGAAGGCGGCTATCGCGGAACCAGCACCGCTCTGGCTCCGTTGCTCAGAACGTGGAGTTCCGGATTTGCCGCCTTGTCTGTTAAAATCGAAACTTGCTTCGAGCCGGTCGCGGGTCGGAGCACCGCGACGGTGAGATTTGAATCCGTGAGATAACGGGCAACAACTCTTTCCACATCCGCCACGGTCACCGTCTGCAAATGCTCCAAATACTGCCGACTGAAATCCGAGATTCCGCGCATACAGCCAGCTCAGCCCAAGGTCGGAGGCAATGCCCTTGACGGTCTGCAGCTGTTCTATCGCGTTTACGGTGATCATCCGCTTCGCCTTTCTTAGCTCCGCGTCAGACATCCAGCGTTCACGTCGATCGTCAACGCACTCCACGATGCGATCCGGAACCAGGTCTGCGACCTCTTTGGCACAAGTTGCCGGAGACGGTGAGCAAACCTGGAAAGCTCGGCGTATAAGCGTACGCCCCGACACCGTAGACCAAGCCTTCTTTTTCCCGAAGTTCCTTGTAGAGTCGCGAACTCGCGCCGCCTCCAAGAATCACTGAAGCCGCGTCAACAGGCGCCATGTCGTCATGCGAAACTCCAGGCACGTGCCAGCCGAGATTGAAGTACGCGAGGTCGGCTTGGAAATATTGCGAAGTTTCTCGACGTCCCAATTGAGGAGGCTCTTCCGGCAGGACGACAGGTTCCAGAGGGCCGCGCTTTCGCGAAGCCCAATAATTCTTCGGCGTCCGATTGTACGCGTTCCGTTTCCACATCACCAGCCACGACCAGAAACAAGTTATTCGGAAGGTAACGCCGGCGGTAATACCGCAGGACATCCGCAGTGAGTTAACTGATCAAATACATCCCGAATTCCAATCACCGGGTAGCGGCAAGGATGTACCTGAAAAGCTCTTCCGAAAGTGAGGTAACTAAGAAGCCGGTCCGGGTCATCGAGTCCCATGTCGAATTCGCGGCGAATAACATCCATTTCCGTCTGCAACTGCGCAGGGTCAACGATCGACCGAAACAGCATGTCACCTAATAAATCGATCGATTGCCGGACGGCCTTGGCCGGGCAGTCAATCCAAAAGACGGTACGATCAAACGAGGTGTAGGCATTGAGATAGCCCCCCAAACCGTGGATTTCATCACTGATTTGCCGCGAAGACCGGCTTTCGGTCCCATTGAACAGGACATGCTCCAGTAAATGCGTTAGTCCTGAGCCCAGCCACTCGCCCTCGTGAACGCTGCCGGTCTGGCACCAGACCTGAACACTGGCCACGGGTGACGAATGCTGCTCCGCAACGATGACCGTTAATCCGTTCGAGAGTTCGAAAAACGACGGCTGAACTTTCGGGAGCTCCATTGAAATCATTTCGAGTTTCAGGAATTCGTCGATCTCGAGCCACGCGGCTCGAATGGGGCTACGAACGCGGCCCGAAAATCTAGAGCTCTATGAAAATCTTCGACCGAATCGGATTCCGTCTTCCCAAAAACGCCGGCGCCGATCAAATTGAAAACCATCTCGCCGACATCGTTCGAAGCTCGGAGGCCCCAGTATTCCAAGACCGTCATTACCATCGGCCCAAACTCCTTCAGAGCGAGTTGTCGAAAGCCGTCGAGCAATTCACCCGCATTCACGTGTGACCCGGTCTCACTCTTTCCCCGCTTCTTTTGTTTGATGGTGAATTCGAGGGCTTCCTTCAGGAAGATGTAGGCTTCTTTGTCGTACCGCGGGTCCCGTTCGATGATTTGTTCGACAACCTCGTTAAAAGATCTCTGCATTTTCTTACTTGGACTCAACCTGCTCTTGCTGGAAAACGGTTGCCCGAACGTGTTTGACCACCGCTCCCACGAGAAGTGCCAGGCCAAGCCCGACAACCAGCAACTGTTCGCCCCGAGTCAACCGAAACATCCGGCCAATATATGCCATCGAACCGCTTTGTCATATTGCCAACCGAAGGCGATGCCGCTCCGGCCTTCCCCCTGAACTTTAACTGCCGGTGGATGGAGCCGCACCCGAGGACCCGGTGGACGGCGTCGAACCGGAGGATCCAGTGGAAGAACCTTCTCCCGAGGATCCTGTTGACTTTTCCGAACCGCCCTTTGCTCCCTCGCCCTTCGCCGGTCCGCCCTCTTTCGGTGGACCACTCTCTTTCTTGGCACTTTCCTTATAATTGGAACTTCGATAATCCGTGATGTAAAAACCAGAGCCCTTGAAAATCAGCCCTGCGCCCGTGCCTACAGAGTCGCTTGACCTTGCCCTGACCCCAAGTTTCAAGCCGGCAAGATGCTTTCGGACAGACAGCGAAGGGCTCGTCTTTCATCGACTGGAATACCTCAAATGTCTGATTGCACTTCTCGCATTGATATTCGTAGGTGGGCATAGTTGACGCTCAGGATATAGCAGAGGCTTCGGGCCACGGCAAACGCCGGCTGCGGCGCGTCAACGTCCTCTTCTATCTATTTCACCTTAGGTTGCTTGACGATTCGTCGAGGAGAGTTTATTCCGAGCTGATTTCCGGTGTATGAATATTCGACGGTTTCTAATAATTTTAGCGGGATTGCTTTTTGCAGGGTGTGGCGAGAGCGAAAAGTCCCGCCTGGCTAATCCAGACACTGCGTACCTACCGTCGACAGGCGGATCTGAGCCAAACTCTGCGCAGCCTGGTTCGGACTACGATCCAATTTCTTACTGGGATGGCGACGGAGTGGCAGGGCCGCCTTCGATTAAGATATATCTCACGGAACAGCGAGCCTATTTTTACAAAGGCGACGAGCTTGTCGGTGTCTCCCAGGTGTCGGCTGGGCGCGAAGGTCATAATACGCCCATCGGCAACTACAAGATCATTCAAAAGGACAAGGATCACGCATCGAATCTCTACGGAGAGTATGTCGATGCCACCGGGAATGTGATTCAGAAGGACGTCGAAATGGGCAAGGACCCAAAACCGCCCGGAGCGAAGTTCCTCGGCGCCCCGATGCCTTACTTTATGCGCATAACGGGAGGCGTCGGGATGCATGAAGGATATTTGCCCGGTTACCCGGCGTCTCATGGATGCATCCGGATGCCCGGCAAGATGGCAGAAATCTTCTTTACCAACGTCAGCGTCGGCACCCCGGTCGCAATCGTCGACTAGTGCACCGGGCGCAGGACGCTAACGTCTGCGCCGTCGGATCAGGTTATAGACGGCCAGGAGGATAATCGCACCGATCAAGGAAGGTATGAAACCCACTGGGTTCAAGCGATCGGGATGCCCGTAGGTCCATCCAAACAGCCCCCCGATATAGAAGGCCACGAACGATCCGGCGATGCCTATCACCATCGTCATGAGGCAGCCTCCGGGTTCTTTTCCGGGGACAATCAGTCTCGCGAGCGCTCCGACGACTAAACCGATGATTAACTGGCCAATCAGACTAATCATGAATTGCTCCTTGCAACAAAACCACCACTTAATCGTTGGATGGAATAGACACAAGCAACGTTTGAACTTTGTTGGAAATGGAGCCGGTATTTTAGTGTACTATCCGGCCGGTTTCTTTTAGAGTTGACCATGAGCCAATCCCCCAGCTCCGCCACCATTCCCACCAGACGCAAAAGGGATTCCCGCGAGTCGATCCTGCAGGCGGCCGAAGAAATAGTTGCCAGGCGCGGTCCGTCCCATCTAACGCTCGAGACCGCAGCGAACGAGGCCAAGGTGAGCAAAGGCGGGCTTTTTTATCATTTCCGATCGAAAGAAGCACTTCTCGACGCGATGATTCGCCGATCGGTGCAACTCCTGGAGACCGAGCACACAAAAGTCGCCGAATCGCTCACGGGTGAGCGGAATGGAAAACTGAAAGCGAACATCATCGGAACGCTCCGTCACCTGGAGGGACAACGCCCCGTTCTGACAGCCGTTGTGGCAGCGATCGCCAACGACCCGAAATTGGTGGAACCGATGCGGGAATCTTTCAGAAACGATTTTCAGGCCCTCTGCAAAGAGCTCAATCTGCGGATGGAAGATGTCGCAGTCCTCTTTCTCGCCTCCCAGGGGTTGTTACTTATGGAGTTGCTTGGTCTCTCGTTCCTGACGCCCAGCCAAGTTCGTAAAGTGACCCAACGGATGTTGCAACTGGTCGAAGAATTTGACCGCACAGATTCCTGATTGGGGAAGAATTCAAGAATTAGGAATACCGGGCGGCGGTTCCTTGACTATCTTGCTCTGCGCCGGCGCCGGACGCCGATGTGTTTCTCTCTTGACTATACCGGTCGGCTGGTTTACCCAAAACGGGTCGCTTATCCCGTCAAAAGGAGCGATCCTGAATCTTTTCATTCCACCTTTTTTCCCTTTATTGATAAGAATCCTGATAACTTGTTTCCCTGGTACCTCCTGACACCCCCCAAACATGAAAAAACTGATTAACTCCCCCGAGAATATCGTTCTCGAATCCATTGCCGGCCTCGCGCTCGCGTATAGCGATCTGATCAAAGTTCACACCAATCCGAATTACGTCATTCGCGCAGACGCTCCAGTAAAGAATAAGGTTGCCCTGGTCTCAGGGGGTGGAAGCGGACACGAGCCCATGCACGGAGGCTTTGTCGGCCGCGGAATGTTGGACGCAGCTTGTCCCGGCGCTACATTCACGAGTCCGACCCCGGACCAGATGTTCGAGGCGACCAAAGCAGTCAATGGCGGCAAGGGTGTTCTTCACATCGTGAAGAATTACACCGGGGACGTGATGAATTTTGAAATGGCGGCCGATCTGGCCAAGGCAGAGGGCGTCGACGTGGAGGCAGTCGTTATCGACGATGACGTGGCCGTGAAAGACAGCCTTTGGACTGCCGGCCGCCGCGGTGTCGGCGCGACAGTCCTCGCAGAGAAGATTTGTGGCGCAGCTGCCGAGTCCGGTCAGTCACTTAAAAACGTTGCGGCCCTGTGCCATAAAGTAAATGCCAACGGTCGGAGCATGGGCATGGCTTTGACCTCCTGTACCGTACCGCATGTCGGTAAGCCAACCTTCGATCTGCCGGAGGACGAGATGGAAATCGGCATCGGTATACATGGCGAACCTGGCCGCACTCGGATGAAATTGAAGAGTGCTGACGAGATTACTGAAATGCTCCTTGCTCCGATCGTGGAAGATTTACCCTTCAAGGCCGGTCACGAGGTCTTGCTTTTCGTAAATGGCATGGGTGGTACGCCGCTGATCGAACTGTTTGTTGTTTACAGGAAGGCACACGAGATTCTCACGAAAGCGGGAATCAAAGTGACCAGGAGTCTCGTCGGACCCTATATCACAAGTCTCGAGATGGCTGGGGCCTCGATTACCGTCTTGAAACTGGACGATGAGTTGACCAGGCTTTGGGATGCGCCGGTCCTGACGCCGGCACTTCGGTGGGGTGTTTGAGAGTGGCCGAGGCTTCAAGGTTTGGTCCGGATAGCAGGCAGACCTGGAAGAGCTTTTGCGTACCATCTATGTCAAACATTACTTCAGACCAGATTCTCGCTTGGATCGAGCGGTATGCCGCGCACATCGCCGAACAGAAGGATTACTTAACACAACTTGATGCAGCGATCGGTGATGCTGACCACGGTGCGAATATGCACCGTGGTTTTCAGGCGGTGCTTGCCAAAAAGGCTGATCTTCAGAACATTGATATCGGCGCGCTACTCAAAGTGGTCGCAATGACGTTGATCTCCACGGTCGGCGGCGCCAGCGGCGCTCTTTACGGAACTTTTTTCTTGCAGGCCAGCACCGTGGCCGGGAGTGCAGCCGAACTCTCCCCGGGCGAGTTCGGATCGGTTCTGGAAAAGGGCTTGGCGGGAATTGTTTTGCGTGGCAAAGCCGCCGTCGGCGACAAAACAATGGTGGACGCACTTCAACCGGCGATTAAGACCTACAAGCATTCAATCGAATCTGGTGAGGCTCTTGAGCAGGCGCTTTCCAAGGCGGTTAGTGCGGCTGAGCAAGGCTTGAAGTCAACCATACCGCTCGTGGCGCGAAAAGGTCGGGCGAGTTATTTGGGCGAACGAAGCGCCGGTCATCCAGACCCCGGAGCGACTTCCACTGTCCTTCTTTTTCGTTCGGCCGCTGAAGCTTTAACTTAATTTGGTTCCGGACAAGTCCCCGTCGTCGGATGGCAAAATCGCAGGGCGGTCTGTCCGCTGGAGCGGACAGCGAAAAGCCGTGCCCTTAAATAGTTCAAAACTCAAGACAAAGTTCCATGGTGGGCCTGGTCTTAGTGTCGCACAGTCGTCCCCTGGCCAAGGCAGTCGCCGACTTGGTACGACGGGCGGTCAATTCGGAACTGCGGCTGACCTTTTCCGGCGGCGTAGGCGAAGATCGTCTCGAGCTGGGCACCGATGCGATCGAAATCCAGGAAGCGATCAGCACCGTTTATTCCGATGATGGAGTCCTCGTCCTCATGGACATGGGGAGCGCCATTTTGAGCGCCGAGACGGCGAAAGAGTTGTTGAGTCTTGAGCAGCAAGAAAAAGTGCGTCTCACCTCCGCGCCACTTGTTGAGGGGGGAATCGCCGCAGCAGTCCAAGCGCAGCTGGGAGCCTCTCTCGACGAAGTGGCGAAGGCTGCACTGCAAAGCCTGTTGGCAAAGCAGGATCAGGTTCAAGACGTTTCATCCGAGACAGAATCCGTCCGGGAGACGGGCCAATCGGAGGCAAACGAGATTCTAGATGTCACGATCCAGAACGTACACGGTTTGCATCTGCGTCCTGCGGCCACTTTGATCAAAACCCTTGTCCAGATTTCCGGCGGAAATATTCATCGAAAATCTGACTGGAAATCGCGGCCCGGTTCTTGTCAGAAGTCTGGTCGATGTGACCCGGTTGCAGATTCGCCAGGGTGATTCCGTGCGATTTTCAATTTCGACGCCGGACGCCCAGCCCGTGATCGAGTCGATCCAATCCCTGGTCGAGAGTCACTTCGGCGAGCTTGCTGCACCTGAGCGTCCAAGCGAAACCAACGCCGCGGTGGACTTCTCCCAGCCCTTCAGCGTTTCTCCCGGGATCGCCGTCGGTCGTCCTCTCCTGCTTGAAACGATCGTCGCTTCCATTCCGAACTACGCCATAGAGTCTGCTCAGGATGTCACGCGCGAAATCGGAGGACTTCATTCGGCGGTCGCGACAGCCCTGGAGGAATTTGATAACCGCATCAACCGCCTCAGACCCTCCCTGCAAGCGGATCATCTGGATGTCTTCGCTGCTCAACGAATGATTTTCGCAGATCCGAGTATCCTCAATGAGGTCCAGGCAAAAATCGTTGAGCAACACCTGAATGCAGCGACCGCGTGGCATGCAGTCCTTTCTCGTTACGCGGCTGACCAGGAAAAAGCGGAAGATCCCTACCTCCGGGCGCGCGCGGCGGACTTCCGCGAAGTGGACCGGACCGTTTTGAAACATTTGCTCGGCGAGAAATGGGGATCCGGCCTGGCCGAGCAAGTCGTCGCAGAGCCGACTTTACTCATTTGCGAGGAACTGACCCCGACACTGGCCGAGGAACTTCATCGGCTTTCAATTTCGGGCGTGATTCAGCTCGGGGGCGGTGCCACTTCCCATGGAGCCATTCTTGCCCGGGCACTAAGTCTCCCGGCGATTGGTGGAGCGCGGAAAAGTCTGGATCGGCTTCGGACAGCTCAACGGGTTGCCATCGAGCGGTTCCGAAGGCTTGCTCTGGATAGATCCTTCAGCGGACATTCTATCCGATCTGGTCGACCGACAGCAGTTGGAGCGCTCGGAACTTCAGCAAGCACTTCAAGAAAGTGAAAGCGTGCGGTTACGAAAGATGGAAAGCTGATCGAAGTCGGCGGCAATGCAGGTTCTGAAAAGGACGTTTTGAGCGCGCGAACGAATGGCGCCGAATTCATCGGTCTTTTCCGCTCAGAATTTCTCTTCCAGGATTTCGATACTGAACCGGACGAGGAGGAACAGCTCGCAGCGTACCGCGACGCTCTTGCGCCCTCAGGTGGATCGTTGCCGATCACCGTTCGTTTATTGGATGTAGGAGGCGATAAGCCGCTTAAGTTCCTCTCGCAACCAAGGGAGGCCAATCCTTTTCTTGGAGTCCGCGGAATCAGACTGTTGATGGCAAATCCCAGATTTTTTCGCATCCACCTGCGGGCTATCTTGCGGTTGGCAGATTCGTTTCCGATTCGATTGCTAGTCCCGATGATTACCGATCTTCCGGAAATTCTTGCCACGAAAAAATTGCTCAGTGAAATTTCCTCCGAGCTGACAAACGCGAACCTGCCGCACAAATGGCCGATCCAAGTCGGTGCGATGATCGAGACACCATCGTCTGCGCTACTCATCGACCACCTTTTGCCGCACCTCGATTTCGTGAGCATAGGGACCAATGACCTAACCCAATATGTCTTGTGCGCCGAACGCGGCAGCGCCTCTTTATCCGTTTTCTCCGATGCGCTGCATCCCGCGGTTCTCCGAATTTGTGAAAGAGTTATCCGAGAAGCGCAAAAACGGGAGGTCAAAGTTTCGATCTGCGGTGAAATTGCCTCCGATCCGGAAGCTGTTCCAATCTGGCTGGGACTCGGGCTTCGGGAGTTCAGTGTAACGGCCGCCGCCATACCCGCCGTCAAGTCATTGATTCGCAAACTGGATACATCGGCGATTGCTGCTCAATTGGGCGTCAATGATCTCTCATTTAAAGGACCAGCCGAGGTCCGAAAGTTCTCCAGAAGCCTAACCGCACCAATTTGACGGCTCGCCGAGCAAATCAGCTCACTACCTAGCCCGAAACGTCAAACTGGTGCGGGATCGGCGATCAAAGTGCCGCGCTCATCGCGGGCTAGATGCTAGAAAGCCGAGAGGACCGATTTGAGTTGCGCTTTGCCTCTCGACAACCTCGACATGACCGTGCCGATGGGTATTTCGAGGGCTCCGCCGATTTCTTTGTATGAAAAGTTGCTTAGATAAAAAAGCTCCAAGGCTCTTCTGTACGTTTCGTCGACTTCCGAAAGCGCCTTGCGGACAGTTGGCCCATCCAAATACCGCCACGGCTCCGGTTCCACGGTCGGCAAATCATGAATATCGGGCAGGAATTCCACTTCAGGATGTTTCCTGCGGTGACGAACTTTCATTAAGAAGTTCCGGCGGAGCGTGGTAAATAACCAGGACTTGATCCTCGAGAAGTCGCGGATTTGATGCAAGTGTTGGCTCAGAGAGAGAAAGGTTTGTTGCACCAGATCCGCGGCATCGGATTCGCTCCTGGTCAGACCAACGGCAAATTGGTAGAGGGAGCCATAGAGACGGTCAACGATGGGCGTTACGTCCGTGATTCCGGTGAATTCCATCTCCGAATGTTCAGTTGCTTCTTTGTTCGCAATCATTTTGATCTCGCTTGTTTGAAGATGAGTCGCCTTCGCGCCCAGGACCTTACAGAAAACCCGAATCATTTTGCTTCCCGGAAAACATGGTCGGGCAAAGCCCCGGGTTCTGAGTGGCTTCGGTAGAATAGGTCGCTTAAGTGGGGGGTGGAAACGTCCGTCGGGCGGGCACCCGCCTGCCGACCTCACAAATCTCTCAGGATTTGTCAGGCACGCTGGCTCAACAATCACTTTTGATGCGTCTCCCGAAGCTATTGTTGGAAGCTGTTTTCCGTACTCGAGTTGACGCGCATCGTCAATTCGATTCGCTAAATGTTACGCTACGTCCGGTTTTTTGAGGGTGCCCCGCACGGCTTCGTGAATTCTTGACTTCTCAGCCTGTTGACTTCATGGCTGTGACGCTCCGCTTTGCCGCCGGTACGGCTCGGACCGCCTACGACAAATGAACCTAGATCTTCGCCTGGCACGTATCTCGTGTGGAACCATCTTCTTTCTGAACGGATTCGGTATCGCCAATTGGGCTGCCCGGATTCCCGATATCCGACAGCAACACGGCTTGTCTGAGGCCGAACTCGGTTTTGCTTTGCTCTTTATCGCGATCGGATCACTCATCGGAATACCCCTTGCCGGTCGACTGGTCGGGCGCCACGGTTCCAGAATAGTCACTCTCGGATTTGGGGTCGTTTTCGCTCTCACATTGGCGGTCCTGCCCCTTTCAGGCACAGCTTTTGGGCTTCTTGCGATGCTTCTGTTGTTCGGCATTAGCAACGGCGGTCTCGACGTAGCGATGAACGCACAAGCGATAACCGTCGAGCGTGCCTATTCGCGGCCAATACTGTCCGGCTTTCATGCGCTTTGGAGCGTTGGCGGTCTTTCAGGCGCCTCGCTGGCCAGCCTGATCGCCGCACATGGAATATCCCATTTTCAGCACCTGTTCTGGATCGGGCTCGGTCTTTCGGTTTGGTTCCTGGCATTGCCGCTCCTCATGCTGACTGGAGACGCCGAAGGGACTTCGTCCCGGAAGTCGCGTCTCAAGCCGACTCGGGCGCTCCTCATGCTCGGCATTGTGGCTTTTTGCGGCTTGGTCGCTGAAGGGGCGGTCGCGGATTGGAGCGCGGTTTACCTGCGCGATACGCTCAAAACTGGACCCGGCTTTGCCGCCTTCGGCTATGCGGCGTTCCAGTTTACAATGGCTGGCGTCCGATTTTTTGGAGACGGATTCAGAGCTCGGTTTGGAGAAGCCAACGTTGTTCGGGTAAGCGGATCTTTCCTGGCTATCGGCCTGGGTGCAGCGCTTGTTATCGGACAACCGATCGCCACCATTATTGGATTTGCCTGTGTGGGCGCCGGAGCGGCCTCGATTTTTCCGGTCGCGATGAGCGCGGCGGGCCGCATTGAAGCTGTGTCTCGCGGTTCAGCGATCGCCTGGGTCACTTCCTTCGGATACACCGGGTTCTTAGCGGGCCCGCCGATCATTGGACTCTTGGCCCAATCATTCAGCTTGCGGATTGCCCTTTGCACCGTGGTTCTGGCTGGCCTTGTCATCGCGGCCCTCTCCTCTGCCGCCCGCACTTCGGCTACCGACTCCCCGGCCGTGGCGTGCAATTAACCTGGCCGGTTAATCCCGCCTCAAGATCGTTCAACACGATATCCAGGGGGAGCTTGACGCTGTACTTGCAAAAAATGGTTTCAGCCGTTCTGAAACCGCCATTCTCGTAATACTTGTTTGCGGGCGCTCCCCCACCGCAGTAACCGTAGTAGGCACAGGAGTCCCTGCAAAGATTGATTCCGGACTGAATGTCGGCAAAAACTGAGCGAAATTTCTCGCTTTCCACCGCCTCGACAAAGTCATCCTTGAGAATGTTGCCGAAGCTGAAAGATCCGTAGGGCGACAAGCTCATCCCCAAGAGTTCCGGGGAATAGGTGGAAAAGTTCCCGTCGCAGTCCACGTTGAGAATCCCAAAAGGGCGGACCTGTTCGTTGAAGTGCGGAAATTCAAAGCTGCGCAAAGATTTGTGGCTCTGAATCTTTCCCAGGGCGGCATCGAACTCCCGAATCCGCATCCGCCCTCGGTCTGCTTTCTGGAGTTGAAAGATCGTTGCCATAAAGTCTTCGACGCTTTCCGGCGCCGGCGCGGATGAAGTCAGCGAGGACTTCGCATTTTCGCCCTCGATCTCTTCGATGTTGAATCCAAGTTGAGAGATACCGAGGTCGTAAAAAAATTGATAAATATCTTTCGCGCGCCCGAGCGACTGCCGGGTGATTACGCTGATGATGTGGAACGGAATGCCATGAGCCTGCAATCGGCGCAACCCCTCCATGGCCGCATGGTGCGAACCTCTCCCCGATCGAGTTTTGCGATGCGCGTCATGGATATCGGCCGGGCCGTCGATGCTCAATCCGATCGAAACATTGTGCGCCATAATAAATCGGCACCACGCTTCGTTGATCAAAGTCCCGTTCGACTGCATACAGTGGCGGACGGTCGCTCCTGTCGGTGCTTTTCGCTGAATTTCGGCAAACGCTTGTTCGTAGTAGGAGATAGGTACCACCAACGGCTCTCCGGCATGCCAGATGATCGTGAGCGGACCCAAAACCAAATTGGCAGCGAAGACTTTTTCAATAGTTGCCGCAACAATTTCCAGGGGCATCCGCTTCTTCGAGGTGCGGTTCGGAAGATAGCAATAGTCGCAGTTGATATTACAGAATGGTGACGGCTGAAGGACGAGCAAACTCATCCACGGATCGAGCAGATCATCCGGCAACGTTCGATCCGAAAGCGGACTACTCTGATTCATCCGGCGTTCAACTGTCGGGTTTCCAACCCAAAGTTGGAAGGGCGCTTACCAGTTACCCCAATTGTGCCAGTTATGCCAATTGTGCCAGCCGCCATTTCCCCACCCGCCATTGCCCCAGCCCGGATGCCAATTGTGCCAACCGTATCCCGGATGCCAGTTGTGCCAATTGCCCCACCACATCGGCTGGGCATTCGCAGAGGACGCATCAACTTGATTGACTTCGGTCCGCGGAACTTGACCGAGTTGTTCCTGAAGTTTTTGCACGCGAATCTCCAGCGGCGCGGCTCCGTTCCCCTTGTCGGAACCCACAGTGGCGGCGGCATTCGCGGCTGAGGCCGAGCTCAGCATCAAGCCGCCGGTAAGCGCGAAAAGAGCGCCAAGCGATTTGGCAAGCGAACGTTCGCCTGGAAGTTTTGTATCGTTGGGTCCTGGGGTCATCAAAATGCCTTTGGTTGCGGTATCATCAATCGCCTAGAGATCATTTGCCGCCTCGTTGGTCAGCTTTTCGCGGTAAGCTTCCACTTCGGATCCAAGTTGATTGTCCCTGATAAACAGACTCCCCTCCTCCGTTCTCGGGTTGACGGTGAAGAAGGCCTCGGCGGTCTTGCCTATCCACGATTCGTCCAGATCATCCTTCGCGTTCGCGCGCTGATTTCCGCGACCGAAGGCTACCTGCGCGATGCGCAGCAACCCCAGCGTGTTATCACGATTCTGGGTGTGCAGCGAGACAGCAAAGAACTTGTCCTGGAAGAAGTGATAAACGATCGTTTCGAGCTTCACGGGTCCAAACTGGAGGTTCGCGTCCTTCTTCGTATAAAGCTTCAACTCTCCCTCTTCTCTATCGAGATTCAATCCTTCGAATTCCGCGAACGAAGTTCCAAATTTTTGCCCGCGAAACCCGGAGGTAGTGTCGAGTCTCTTGGTCCGTTCGGGACCAGACTGGTCGGTCGGTTCCTTGGCATTCGGTTCCTTGGCTAGAGAACCGCTCGCACTCACGGCTGCAACCGTCGCAGCGTACAAGACCAGGCGGGCACAACGCAAAAGTCCTCTCTCTCTGGTGAACATAAAAGTGTAATAATGTCCGTTGAAAGCTCTTCCCCGTTCGCCCCGGGCTGTCAAGAGTAAACAAGAGTCAAAAATGGACGTTAGATCTGAATCGCCCTGTAGCTATGGAAATAAGTGCCTGAACAAACTATCATTTCAATTTTCTGGCTCTGTTGGAATTTAACCGCTAAGTCGACAGATGATGGCAACGCTCCACCACTCGCTGATCGTCATCGCGCTGATGACATTACTCGAGCTGGTGGTCATCGCGCGGATCCTGCTTCGTCCGCACCGCGACCCTGCGTCCCGAATCGCATGGGTGGTGGTCGTTGGCGTGCTCCCTCTGTGGGGCATGCTCGCCTATCTGCTTCTGGGCGAGGTCAATATCGGCCGACGCCGTGTCCAGCGATTGCACGCCCTCCTCAAGGGCATGCCATCGATCCCCTGCGATGCCGCCGGGGAAACGGAGGAATTCGCCGCCGCCGTTCCCGAGCGTTACCAGCATCTCTTTAGCCTCGGCCACTCGATCAACGGTTTTCGGGCCGTGGGCGGCAACACCGGTCGCCTTCTGCCGAGTTCTAACGCTACCATTGACACGATGGTGGCGGACATCGATTCCGCAACCGGTCACGTCCATGTCCTGTTCTACATCTGGCTGCCAGACCAAAACGGCCTCAAGGTCGTCGAGGCCTTGAAGCGTGCGGCGGCGCGCGGCGTGACCTGCCGAGCGATGGCCGATGACCTGGGCTCGCGCTCGATCATCCGTTCCGGGCATTGGCAGGCGATGCGGGCGGCGGGCGTCCGCGTAGCTGCAGGCCTGCCCATAGGCAATCCTCTGCTTCGGCCCTTCGCGGGCCGAATCGACCTCCGAAACCATCGCAAGATCGTCGTCATCGACGATCGCATCACCTACTGCGGCAGCCAGAACTGTGCCGATCCCGAGTTTCGCGTAAAGGCCAAGTACGCACCCTGGGTGGACGCCGTGATGCGCTTCGAGGGTCCCATCGCGCGTCAGAATCAATTCCTTTTCGCGAGTGACTGGATGACCTACGTGGATGAGAACCTCGACGAACTCTTGAGCAAGGCGTTGCCTTTGCCCATGCCGGGAGGGGTGCCCATGCAGGTGATTGGCACCGGTCCGACGGTTCGCTACTCGGCCATGCCCGAGATGTTCGAATCCCTGCTGTTTGCCGCGCGACGCGAGATCGTCGTCACTACCCCCTACTACGTACCCGATGAGTCCCTGCAGAACGCGCTATGCACGACCGCTTATCGGGGCGTGGATACGACGATCGTGTTTCCGGCCAGGAACGACTCGTGGATCGTGGCAGCGGCCAGCCGCAGTTATTACGCAGACCTGCTCACCGCCGGGGTCAAGATCTATGAATACAAGGGTGGCCTGCTGCACACGAAATCGCTGACGCTGGACGGCGAGGTCACCTTGATCGGCTCGGCGAACATGGACCGCCGCAGTTTCGAGCTTAATTACGAGAACAACATTCTGTTCCATGATCCCGCACTCACCGGCACCATGCGCGAGCGCCAGCAAGAATATATCGAACGGTCTAATCGGGTCACGAAGGAGTCGGTGGCGGCGTGGCCGATGTCGCGTCGGTTATTAAATAACTTCATTGCCACCCTCGGACCGGTACTCTGACCAGCTCTAGCTATAGCTAGCCTGCATCGCTCACAAATCCTTAGAGATTTGTGATCGATGCAGGCTCAGGCAGCAGAATTCCCCGGCTACGCCGGAAAATTCGACTGCTTTTTAGAGAGAATAGTTATGCAACAGTTTGTCTCAATTCATTTATCTTAAAACAGGCTCTTAAACAGACGCGCAGCGTCTGTTTAAGAGCTTCCTAGCCCGCAATGAGCTCATCGCTTCGACCTTTGCGTGATTTTTGCGGGCTAGCCCACTACAGGAATCGATAGCGACCTTATCAAGAGATTCGAAGCGCAACCATCAACTGTGCCACCCTGATGGAGAAAAACACGTACATACGACCACGAGAACTCGCAGAGCAAGGGAATCTTGGGTGCTAGATCCCGTGCTCGACGGGTAGTCGACCTGACTTGACGGCTTGCTGAAGTGCCCGGTGGTCGGCTTCCGTTTGGTCGGCGTAGGCACGTGCGAAACGCGCGAATGCCCGGTCGGCAACGTCGCTCTTGCCGAGATAACCGGAAAGCATGGTAGCACCTGTTGAGCGGGCGTGGCCCTTCGCGAGAAGGGCGCCGCAAATCCGGCCGTAGTCCAGGAGCGCGGAGCCATCCATTCCCTCCACGGTCACTGCTCCCTTCATGTCACGAAACTGTCGGACGTAATAGTCGCGGTTGTCCACGGTGGTCCAGCCCAGCAGTGGGTCGCTGACGGTTTGCAGCGTCTGCTGGTACTCCACGACCCTCTGCCCCTGATGCGTGTGCCATGCGATGTCACCGTGCACGAACGAGGCCACGCACGATCGCCTGGCCTGCTTCAACTGAAGGAAAAGCGTGTCGTGCGCTCCGTTGCCTTGCAGCAAGGCAACGAAGGCTCGCAGTCCGACACTGCCCACACCGACCACTTTATGGGCCACGTCGACGACCACATACGAACCGAGCACTCGGCGCCAGTGCGGCGGAAGAGTTTTCAGGTAACCCTCCAGTCCGTCAATGAGGCGCTCCTTCTCGTCGTCGGACACATGCATCACAACGGGAGGCTGGTCGACTATGTGACGCACGCCCTCGTGCTCGCGGGTCAGCTTGGGTAACGCACGGTCGCTCGTCCGCAGTTTCGCCAGGTTCGCCGATCGCTCGATCTCCGCTCGCAACGACCAATCCGCCATCTCCTGTCGCATCCTGTCGATGTCCATCCGGTCGAACGAGCGGGCCAGGAGCGGTCGGCCGGCAAGCCCGGTTATCTGCCGGCGATACGCTGCCGCGCACCAAAGCGCGGCGTCTTCACAGGTCCCTTCAGCAAGACCGTTTTGACGGCCGGCCACCCAAATACTCGTCGCCAACCGCCGCAGGTCCCATTCCCATGGGCCCGGATGGGCCTCGTCGAAGTCGTTCAGATCGAACACAAGGTCGCGTTCCGGCGAGGCGTAGAAACCGAAGTTGCCCAGATGCGCGTCACCGCAAATCACCGGCTCAATTCCGGTTCTGGGGATGCTCGAAAAATCCTCTGCCATCAGGGAGGCTGAACCGCGGAGAAAAGCATAGGGCGACGCCACCATCCGCCCGACCCGCACGGGGATCAGGCGTTCCAATCGCCCCGCGTGCGCCTGCTCGACGAGATCGATCGGGTCGGGCCTGTCCTCTCTAGGCCGCCAGCGACCTAGATCGCCGCGTTTCATTCGGTCCCGCAGCGCATGGCCCGCCGCCCTTCGCTCTTCGTTTGTTGGCAGCGCGGTGCGCAATTCGTTTACCATTATTTGCTCCAATGTTCAGCCTTCTATTACTAACCAGAGTCCGCTGTGCTTGCAGCGCGATCTCATGGCCTCCGCCTCGCGAGTTTAGGCCAATGGGTTCGTACATTCCTTTGCGACATGGTCGATTTCCTCTTTGACCCAATGTTTATCAGTCATTGGTGTCGACCCTCCAGCCTCAATTGAATGCTTTCTCGGGGATCTGAGTTTTCTTGCTTTACGTGAGAACATCCAATTCCGGAATTACAATAAAACGCCGTGCCGGTGATTGCCTTGCAGTCGATGCTCCCGGCTTAGCCTGTTGATTTGGTCACTGGCAATGCGCTTTCGGCGAAAGTGGTCTCAAATTCGGCGCTGAGAAACTAAGTTTTGTATTTAGGGTTTTGACAATGAAACCAAGTTGCGGTTTTATTGTCGCGTCCCTGATTTTGACCCAGACGATCCCCTCTGTCCTGTGGGAAATAAAAAATGCGCTCCGGATATTTATCCCGTCCACAAACTTTTATCAACCGCTGGCCGCCTTCTGACCTCGAGCCGGTGAACTATTCGCAGATCCATCCGCCATCGCGGACGCGATCTCGTGGAGTCCTTTTGATTACCGCCGCACCAGTATTCTAATGCCTAACACTCTTAAACCGCACCCACTCGCCGCGATCTTCCCGGAACTTCCTCCCCTGGAATTGAGTCAGCTGGCCCGAGACATCAAGGAAAGGGGACAACTTGAACCGATCATCCTGTACAAAGGCATGATTCTCGACGGTCGAAATCGCTACAAGGCGTGCCAATTGGTCGGAGTCAAACCGCGGTTTGAAGAGTTTAACCCAAAAACAGCCAAGCGAATTCCGGAAGAATACGTTTTAAGCCGCAATCTTCGGAGACGGCATCTAAGCGTTGGTCAAAAAGCCGCCATCGCATTGGATTGGTCCGAACAAATTGAATTAAGTCCGGAACTGGAGAGAGCCAAACAGCGAGGCAGACCGAAAGGGGCTATCTCCGAAGCGGCTAAATACATTGGCATCAACGAGCAAAGAGTCTTCGAGGTGCGTCAGATCAGAGACGCAAACGCAAACCTGTTTCAGGATGTGAAGGCCGGAAAACGCAGCCTTAACAGCGCTCTGGCAGAGATTAGTCCGCCGCGAGACGGTCGAGCCGGCAAGTTTGCCTTGGGAAAATTCGGGGCGGCTTCTGAAGACCTCGACGGGAGCGACCAGTCAACGGGACGTAAAGCGGCGCGAGGCGCTCAAAAGCCGAATCGGGAGTCGCTCTCCGTTAAGGTTCCACCAACTCCGGCAGCGATTGAGAAGGCTCTTGCTCGAATCAAGGCCGTTCTCGGAAGCTGGTTTTACGCGGAGGCCAAGTCCATGAACCTGATCCAAAAGCCCGAGGAAATTGTCCAGTTTGCAAAATTGAGCGACGCACAAATGCTGGAAATCGGACCCCTGCTAAAGAGAGGGTGGACCTTTGTGGCTGCGTTCCGCGAGGTGGTCGAACAACTCACCCCGGACGACGAGATACGGTCCCTTCACACACGGGCAGTCGAGAACGGCGGAAATTGGTGCCTGCTCTGGATCGGAAATTTCGCACATATTGTGGTGTGGGGGGCGGAAAAAGAAAAAACGCTCGCCAAGGTTAAGGACACTTTGGCGCGGCAATCCCTTCCTCAACGATCTTAAGCGGCAACTGGTTCCGCGCTCTCCCGGACCAACCTGCTTCCTGCCTTAAATCCAATCTTGATTCCCCGAGCCCCCTCCCAAGTGGCTCTCCTGGCCATGGCTTCGGGTCCGCTTGCGCTGCCTGGCCCTGTCTGCCGCTCTTTTTCAAACCCGTTTCTTAGTAAGCTCTGTCGTAATTCTTTCAGTCGACTCATCGAGTTCGCTTTTTTTCCGGAGGGCGATGACCGCGCAAATAATGTCAATGACAACCAGTTGGGCGACGCGCGCGGCGACGCTCTCGGCGGTTCGCGGTGTTCTTCGCACCGCAGAGACCAGCACAGTGTCTGAGAGCTCTGCCGCAGCCGATCTGGGTACGCTGGTCAGCGTGATCGAAGGAGTCTTGCGCCGTTTGGCAGTTTCCAAAGCCTCAATAATGTCGCGGCTCGCGCCACTATAGGAGATGCAGAAGAGCAAGTCGTCCGGCCCCATGTTTACTCCAATGCTCGCCAAGACGTAGGCGTCGGAGCAAGTAGAAGAAGGGACCTGGAGCCTCAAAAAGCGTTGATAGGCATCTTGAATCACTGGCGCCGAAGTACCAAAACCGACCAGGAAAACGTGCTTCGCACACAAGATAGTATTCGCCGCGCGAAGGAGTGTTCCTTCATCTAACAAGGAAAGTGTGTCCTGCAGCACTTCGATGTTTATCTTTACGACGTCGCGTGCCAGTTTAAGAAGATTGTCAGCTCCCTCAGCATCGGTTGGCAGGTCGACGCCGATCAGCTCCGCGCCGCGCAAAACGCCTCTATTCTCTATCAATGCCGCGCGCAATCCGCGATATCCCTCATAGCCGCTGAGCTTACTAACCCGGACGACAGCTGTCTTATTCGATCCAGTCACCTTCGCCAGCTCACCGATCGACATCGAGGCTACGCGTTGGGGATTCTCCACAATGTATTTAGCGACCTTAAGTGAACTCTCCGACATATGGTGAGCCGCGGACAAAAGGTTATGAAGGGGATAGATATCCGCTACATAATAGGTCGGCGCTGCAGACGTTGCCCTTTTGCTTTTCAGAGTGGCGTAATCAGATCGTAACTCCGGATAGTTGTCGAGTGCAAAGGCAGTCCGCGTGCGTACGCTTTGCTAGTGCACCGTCTCGCAAATAATGGTAATGGCGCCCGGCGGCCGCCGGATCAGTTGGTGCTTTTCAAGGCGCGAGCGAAGCGCCATATCCTTAGTCATACGGGCTGCTAACCCATTCTTGCACTTCAAACGTCAATTGACCAAAAAGCAGCGAGCTCCATGGACCGACAAGGGAAGAGGCTAGATATCGTTGGGGCCGCATCACGGCGCAAGGTTTTGAATTGCATAATCTTCTAACAAACTCCTGCTCGTAGAAAATAGCCGCAGACTATAGGTTATAGGTTATAAATCTATCCAAACTAACTAAATGCCTACGCGTCCGATCGTATTTAACGCAGTCGGTCCCGTAAGTCACCGCGTGAAATCGTTTCAACGCTGTTCCCAGCCGGATTTACAGGTTGAACGCCCGCTTAAAACCCGGGAAAAGCCTCCAGGAGTTCCCGGATGACGCCCGGGCCCATGACGCTAATCGGCCCCAGCGCTCGGCTGCGAATGATTGCAGCCGCGGTAGCTTCGAGCACTTCCAAACGGTCGAAGGCGTCCAGGACCGTACGGCCCGCCACCAGGACGCCGTTTCGTTCCAGGAGCGCCACCGGGCTTTTTGGGTTCACAACCGCCGCCACTTCTGCGCCTTGTCCAAACTGGTGTTCAAAGGGGATCTTGCGAACGTCTTTTAAGAACAGGTAGCTTTCCGGAATTGTGCGAGTGTCAAGCGCAGAGTCGCTGACGCAAAAAGCCGAGCCGTTCAGTGGCAGCGCGTTGACCACGGCTTGGATTTCCGGGTGTGCTCGGTAGATGGCACGGTGAAGTCCCGCCGCCCGGCTCGGGCGCTGGTCGGGTAAGTGCTTGCCATCGCGCACGAACACCAGCTCTTCCACTCCCAGTTCGCAGCGGTCGACGTGGGAAGGCGTGACAACAAACGCATCGGCATCGATCCGCGCGGAGAAACTGCCCCAGGTGCTGGTGACAAGGCGATGCTCATAGGCGCGGTGAATAAAGTCGCAGATCTCTTTGCGCCGTTCTTTTTCGCGGCTCGAAACCGTATGGACCGCGCCTTCGGGCAAGAGATTACGCGGCTTTTTCGAAAGTTCGATTTCGGCTTCGCTCAAGTAGTTTACCTTCCCCAGCAGCAGGGCATTCAAAATAATTTGGGCGGTGAACTCCAGCGTCTCAAAACGTTCGAAAGCCTGTGCAAGAGTCTCGCCTCCGACCACCACGCCGTGGTTTTCGAGCACCACGCAGTGCGGCCGTGCCTTCGAACGAAATTGGGCTGCGATGCATTCCCCAAGCTTGTTGCTGCCCGGCAGTGCATACGGGGCAAAAGCCACTTCGCCGCAAACGTGCCAGGCCTCCGGAAAAACCCGGGTATTCGGCGCTTGTCCGCAGATGCTGAAGCTCACCAGAGCGCCCGGATGGGCGTGGATGACGGCGCGAAGGTCGGGCCTTGCCTCATAAACGCTCAAATGGAAGGGGTTTTCCGAGGAAGGGGGATGGAGGCCTTCGCACTGCCCACTCGCATCGATTCTCACGATGTCCTGCCTCCGCAAACTCCCTTTGTCCACCCGTGCCGGGGTGATCCACACGTCGCCGTCCTCGTCGCGCACCGAAACGTTGCCACCCGAGGTGGTGGTCATTTCGTGTTTGTAAATGCGATCCATAATACCGACGATTTGGTCACGGGGATGGAAGAGCGAAAAGGCCTTCATGGAGTGAGGACGAGTTGAAGTTTAATCTTGGTAGTCGATTGGGCGTGGTTTATGGAGCCGCATCCCAAGTTCAAGAGAATGCGGCCCGGAACTTTATCAAACCATTCCCACGAAGCTGTTGCACTTTCATAATGTCTCTGGGTATTCCGGTTTAAAATCGCGGGGATTCAGGCGTAGTCCTGACGTATAAAGGCCGCCCGTTCGATTGTCTCCGCGTCGGCCTCCAGGGGTCGGCGTCGGCCTCCAGGGGTCGTATCTAAAAATATAAATATCGTGAGGCCATTATTTATATTTTTAGATACGACCCCCCTCGACGCCACGCGACCGCCTCGACGCCAGGCCGACCCCCTCGACGCGAGGGAAACAAACGACTAACTGTTCGCCTTCTCAGAAAGGCAGCCGCAAGCGGGCATCTGCCGTTCGAATTGGATGGTCGCATGGCCGATTCCAAAACGATCGCTGAGCTCCCGATTCACAGTCACCAAAAGGTCGTCATCGCCCTCGGTCTGAGGTTTAACCAAATGCACTGTCAAAGCGGACTGGGTGGTGCTCAAAGACCAGATGTGCAAATGATGGAAATCAATCACGCCCGACAAGCCTCGAAAGTAGCTTTGTACGCTCGCGACATCGACCCCGGGCGGCACCGCGTCCAGCGCCATGTTCATCGAATCTCGCAAAAGACCCCAGGTTCCCCAGACAATGACCGCGTTGATCACAAGGCTGACAACGGGATCAAGCCACCACCATCCTGATAGTAGAATCACTATTCCCGCGACGACAACGCCTGCGGATACAACAGCGTCGGCGGCCATGTGAAGGAAAGCTCCTTTGATGTTCAGATCCTCCTTGCGGCCCGATGCAAACAGCATCGCCGTAAAACCGTTTATAACAATGCCAACCGCGGCGACCCAAATCACTGTTAACCCCGCAACGCTCGTTGGCTCCCAAAAGCGCCTGATCGCTTCCCAGGTTATCCCGCCGACGGCCACCAGCAAAAGAATCGCGTTGGCTAGCGAAGCCAGAATGGAGCTCCGACGCAATCCGTATGTGTATCGCGAGGTCGGAGCACGTTGAGCCAGTTGACTCGCTCCCCATGCCATAAAGAGGCCTAGCACGTCGCTCAGATTGTGACCGGCGTCCGCCAACAAAGCCAGGGAGTGCGCGAAGAACCCAAACGACGCCTGGGCGATGACATAGACAATGTTGAGCGTTATGCCAATCGCGAAGGCTTTGCCGAAAGTGGCTGGTAGAAGGTCAAGATGCCCGGAACCGCCGTGTGAATGATGGGCGCCCGAATCGCCATGACCTTCATGATCATCAGCATGTTCGCCGAGACCCCGATCGTGTCGGGGCGATTTTTCCTTCTCGCTGCTTGGATTGATATCCGGATCTTCCATGAACGATCAAATTCAGCGTGCTCAGTTCCGAAATAGAAGCCGCAGATTACATTGACGCTCCGCGATGAAGGCGCATCTTCGAGATCGCGGTCCGGAGCCTACCGGTCTACACCTCCGAAGCAGAGATATCTAACCTCAATAAACTCATCGATACCATGATGGGACCCTTCCCGCCCAATTCCGGACTGCTTCAAGCCGCCGAACGGAACAACCTCGGTGGAAATCAAACCCGTATTGATGCCACCATCCCGTATTTCCCGAAAGCTTATGCCGTTGTCCGCATCGCACCAGCGCCCGGCGATGTAGGCCTGCTGTCGAAAAAGCTCCGAGTCATTTAACAAAAGCGTCGTCATGTCTTCAGCCTTCCCGCTGAACATCACGCGATCCGCAGGATTAGGCAACGACGTTCCCCCATGAGCATCTTGAATCCCTTGGAAACGTCCGACCCGTGTTTCCGAATCGTCTGTTCAAAAACTTTCTTGCAAAGAACGCGCAGCCTCTTTTTTTGCGGGCTAGAACCTCAAAATTCCGGCCAAAAACTGCCTGAGCCGTTCGCTTTTTGGTCGGCCAAAGACCTCGGCCGGCGGACCTTCCTCCTCGATTCTTCCTTCATGGAGAAAGATCACGTGGTTGGAAACGTTTCGGGCAAAACTCATTTCGTGAGTTACGACCACCATGGTTCTCCCTTCCGCTGCCAGTTGTTGCATCACTCTGAGCACCTCACCGACGAGTTCCGGGTCCAGAGCAGACGTGGGCTCGTCGAAAAGCATCACCTCCGGTTCCATGGCAAGTGCTCGCGCAATCGCGACTCGCTGTTGTTGCCCACCCGATAGATGAGCCGGATACATCTTCTCGATAGACTCGCTCAGTCCCACCTTGGCGAGGTTGCGTCGAGCCCGTTCGATGGCGTCAGCCCTTGAAAGACCAAGCACTTGCACGGGCGCCTCGATGATATTTTCAAGTGCGGTCAAATGGAGCCACAGGTTGAAGTGCTGAAAAACCATCGCCAATTTGACGCGCATCTTCCGCAACTGGCTTGGATTCGCAACAGTCAAATTCCCGTCCTTACGCCGCCGCAATTGGATCTCTTCGTCATTCAATAAGTACCGGCCGGCGTTGGGCTGCTCCAAAAAATTGATGCAGCGTAAAAACGTACTTTTGCCGGAGCCGCTCGAACCGATAATACTGATGACGTCTCCCGCCTTCGCTCGCAACGATACTCCCTTCAGCACTTCGTTATCGCCGAAGTTCTTGTGGAGATCCTCTACGATTAATTTGTGCATGGCGCGGTTCTACCGCAGGTAAGCGAGCCATTTGCGTTCGGCCTTTCGAAAGAACCAAATGAGCGTGAAAGTGACGCAAACATACAATGCGGCTGCGATTCCATAGGCGACGAAAGGCAGGTAATATTCGGACGACGCGTTGCGAGCGACTTTCAGGATATCCGGAATCGTAGCTGTAGCCGCCAAAGTCGTGGCATGGAGCATCAGGATCACTTCGTTGCTGTAAGCGGGTAACGCCCGCCGCAAAGCCGACGGCAGGATGATGCAGCGGTAGAGCGTGAAGTTAGACATTCCATAGGCCCGAGCGGCTTCGATTTCACCGTGAGCCGTTGCCTTGATGGCCCCGGCAAAAATCTCGGTTGTGTAGGCACCGGTGTTCAAGGTAAATGCTAGAATCGTGCAATTAAACGCGTCCCGGAAAAAAGTGTTCAGGACCGGATTCGCTCGTACCACGTCCAAAGTATAGACGCCGGAATACAAGAGGAGAAGCTGGACGTACAATGGCGTCCCTCGAATCACGTAGGTATAAAGCCACACTGGAATGGATAGCCACCGGTTTGGCGAGGTCCTGGCGACAGACAGCGGCACGGCCAAAACAAAGCCGAGGCCGACGGAAGCAGCCGTCAACCAAAGAGTGACCGCAAGCCCGGTCGGATGACCAGGTTTACCGAAGAGATACTCTTGCCAGTACTGTTGAATCAGCTCGGTCATACCTCGGACCGTCGGGTCCCGATAGAGTAGCGCCTTTCCAGTGCCAGAAAGGCGAAGTTCGACAGGGTGGTCAGAGCCAGGTAAATCAAGCCGGCAATAGCCAAAAAGAAAAATGCATGGTAGGCCCCTTTGGAACTTGTTCCGGTGATCGCATCCTGAGCAGCCTTAACGACTTCATGTAACCCAATAATCGAGACTAACGCGGTTGCCTTTAGAATGACCTGCCAATTATTGCTAATCCCCGGCAGCGCGAAACGCATCATCTGTGGAAAGAGAACGCGATGGAAAACCTGCCAGTTAGTGAGTCCGTAGGCAGCCGCCGCCTCGAGTTGTCCCTTCGGGACTGCTAATACCCCACCTCGAAAAGTCTCCGTGAAATAAGCGCCGTAAATGAACCCGAGAACGCATACTCCGGCGATGAATGGATCGATATTAATCTGCTGTTGGTTCAGTGCGTCGGTGAACTGGTTCAACCAATCCTGAAAGCTATAGAAAAGCAGAAGCATCAAAACCAGGTCCGGCACGCCGCGGATAAGTGTCGTATAGATCGCGGCCGGATACGACAGCCAGCGGTTTGGGGAAAGCTTAGCCGCCGCGCCAATAAGACCGATGACGAACGCCAACAGGAGAGAGAGGAGAGCCAGTTGGATCGTCTCCAGCGTTCCGTTCCAAAGCTGTCCGCCGTAACCCTCGAAAAGCATTTAGTCTTAATCAGTTTCCATAGATATTAAAGTCAAAGTACTTTTTTGCGATCGTCTGGTAGGAACCGTCCTTCAGTACCTCCGCGAGGGCACCGTTCAGGGCGTTCTTAAGATCGGTATCTCCTTTGCGAAGGCCTATGGCGGCCGCGCTGCCCAAGATCTTTGAATCCTGCAGTTGGGGACCGCTGAATTCGAATCCTTTGCCCTCCGGCGTTTTGAGAAAGCCGGCGCTCGCCTGTGCCTCGTCCTGCAGGCTCGCATCGAGACGCCCTGACTTCAGATCTGCATAGACCTGATCCTGATTCTGGTATGACAATAGATTCACTCCGTTCGGTTCGAGATAGGCCTTGGCATACGTCTCTTGAATCGTTCCTTGCTCAACGCCGATATTTTTGCCTTTCAGCGATTCCGCCGTCGGCAGCAAATTCGATCCGGTTTTAGCTACCATACGGGTTGGCGAGTAAGATATTTTCTCCGTGAAATCAATCTGTTGAAGTCTCTTCTCAGTGACCGACATATCCGACAAAATAGCATCGATCTTGCGCGCCTGGAGAGCGGGGATCATGCCGTCATAATCATTTTCGACCCAGACGCATTTCGCGTTCAGTTTCGCGCACAGCGCATTGCCCAAATCAATGTCGAATCCGACGAGGCGGCCGTCGGGCGCCTTTGATTCGAAAGGAGGATAACTCGGATCAACACCGAATCGAATGACTTTCCAGTCCTTGGCTGAAACGCACAGGGACCAGGTCAGCAGGGGGACAAACAGTACCGCGAGGAGTTTTTTCATTGCATGAACGACTCTTGAAGAGGGTTGCAGTTAAGAAGTCACGAATTCAATAAGTCAAGAATCTCTGTGATCTCTCTCTCGCCTTAGTGACCTTTGCGACCTTTGCGTGTAATCTCTTCCCCTCTGTGAGCAAATTGACGGTCAGCATCGTTGGGGGTGGCACCGGCGGACTGCTTAGTCTCCAAGCCGCTGCTGCTTCCGAAGATTATCAACCGGTGGCCTTGGCGGATCTTCGTCCAGAGGTCGGCGCCGAGATCGGACGGAAATATTCTGAACTTCGAACATTTACTGATTTCCATGAAATGTTCCGGGATTGTCCTACCGACGTTGTGTGTGTCAGTACGTATCCGCCTTCTCACGAAACCGTAACGCTGGAAGCGTTGAAAATGCCGCTCAAGGCGATCCTGGTGGAGAAACCCCTTGGCCATAGTGTGGCCTCCGGGCGCCGGATATTGGATGCTGTCAAACAGCGAAATATCCCGATGGCCACTCCCCACGGACTGATGGTGAAACGCTGTCCTCTTGAGATCATTGAACGAACGCAAAATGGCGAGATCGGAGAGCTGAAGCTGATCGAAATCCAGTCCCCAGAGTGGGATATTATCAACGCCGGCATTCATTGGTTGGATTTTGCGGTGAACCTCAACGCGGGGTCCGATGTCAAGTCAGTCATCACCGCCTGCGATAAGACAACCCGAACATTTCGAGACGGAATGCAAGTGGAGACGACCGCGGTCACCTATGTTCAATTGTTCAATGGAGTTCGTATCGTCATGCAGACAGGCGACGAGATCCGGTCCAACGGCCGCCGGGACGGAGTCACGTTTCGGATCATTGGTGATTCGGGCCAGATCGAGTTTTGGGGGTGGCAGCCTGATTACTATCTTATGAATGCAAACCATTCGATGGGAATACTGATTACGCCTGCGGAGCAAGCGACGTCGTTGCATCGCCGGCATCTCGAAAATCTGCTTCCGATGATAGCCTCGGGTAAACCGGATTACTCATTGCCGGACAGCTCGTTAAAGGCGCTTGAGATCTGTGAAGCAGCATACATCTCCGCTAGACACGGAGTGGAGGTGAAATTTCCCCTGAGCCAATTTGAAATCCCTGCTCCCAATGACTGGAATCCCGGTGAGCCTTATCTCGGCCTTGGGGGTGGACGAGATGGAAGGAAGCTATGACCAAGCCGATCCTGTTCGGACTCGTGGGCGGAGGGTGGCGGGCAGAGTTCTTTATGCGCATAGCCAGAGCAATGCCGGAGCGGTTCGAGATCGCGGGATGCGTGGCGAGGACCGATGCCACTCGTGCTCGCATCAAGGCGGCCTGGAATATTCGGGTTTTCGATGAGCTTGATGCACTGCTTGATCAACATCCTGTTTTTGTTGTCGCGTCGGTGCCGTGGGCTGCGTCTCCACCGCTTCTCGTCGAGCTGACATCTAGAGACATGCCGGTTCTGGCAGAGACGCCGCCCGCCCCAGATTTAGAGCGCCTGACTCAGCTATGGAAAGACCTGCCCAAAAAGGCACAGGTGCAGGTCGCCGAGCAGTACCAGTTCCAGCCTTTGCACGCCGCGCGACTGGCCTTGGCACGCTCGGGGAACCTCGGAAAAATCAGTCAGGCGCAGGTCTCAGCCGCCCACGGCTACCACGGCATTTCATTGATTCGAAAGTTTCTTAATGCCGGCCAGGAGAACGCGACGATAAGGGCATTCAAGTTCAGATCGCCACTGGTGGACGGCCCCGATCGCGCCGGTCTTCCTTCAGCAGAGAAAGAAATCGAATCCATTCAGTCTGTCGCTTACCTCCGCTTTGACGATAAGCTTGCCGTCTTTGATTTCACCTCGGACCAATACTTTTCCTGGATACGTTCCCAACGCTTGTTGGTACGCGGGGAGCGAGGAGAAATAAATAATTTGGATGCTAGTTACCTGACCGACTTCCGGACGCCCGTGAACGTCCGGTTCGATAGACGCGATGCCGGACAGAATGGAAATTTGGAGGGCTACTATCACAAGGGCTACAGTGCAGGAGGCACCAAGTGGTATCAAAATCCCTTTGTACCCGCCCGCTTGTCTGACGACGAGATAGCGGTCGCAACTTGCCTGGAACGAATGGCTCATTACGTGGAAACGGGTGAAGCTTTTTACAGCCTGTCCGAGGCCTCTCAAGACCACTACCTGAACTTGCTGATCGACGAGGCAGCCGAGACGGGAAAGGAACTGAAAAGCTCGAGCCAGATCTGGTGCTGACGCGCAAAAATCACGCGCTTGCCGAAGAGTCGAGTTCATCTCCACCATCATCCCGCAAACCGGATCCTTGGCAGTCGGCAGGGCAGATTGGTCGATTGGAACAATTTCCTCACTTGTCGGCGCCTGCTTGCTTTTCCCTCACCTGGATGATCTCAGCAAGAATACTGACTGCAATCTCCGGCGACGACATTGCTCCGGTGCGCGGCCCCGCCGGAGCCTTTACTCGGCTCAGCAATTCTGGAGCGCTTCTTGAATCACCAATGGTTGGACACACCCTCCGCCAATCCAGCAGTATCCCAGCCGTCGCTCAGGATGATAAAAACCGTGTTCCGGGAAAGTAACTTTCCAGCATAGAGTCTGTTGAACTCTTCAAGCGAACCTCCGATCTTTGTAGCGCCTGATCACCCCGTTGTCGTCGCCGATAGCTTTTCGAATGCGCTCGATAGTCGCCGGGCGCTCAACACTTTGGTTTACGGCAAGCAACCAATGCCTCGCCCGTTCTTCGCAGATCAATAAAGTGGCCGCGCGTGTCGGCTTGGAGTTTTCTTGAGACGCGGCAACTCATCCGCCGCAACAGCCGCAGCGATACAGGCTCCAGTTTGGCCATGTCTGTTTGCGGCACCCGACCGGTGACCTGAATCGGGGACTAACTTGTTCTGGTGTTTTTTGGGGGGAACCTTCACGCGACAGGTGCTCGAGCGAGCGTCCTTGCACGAATGAATAAGCGGAACAGAGTTTCCGGGACAAGAGGAATTTATTTTTATTGCGATGGAAATGTGGTGGGGCTGATTGGACAAAGGGCGCACCGAGATTATTTTTGGGAGCTTAAATAATTAACCAACCCCCACGTTTAATAATACCCCGCATTATGAACCCCAAAACGACGGCTGTTATCCTTATCGAATACCAGAACGATTTCACCACCCCAGGCGGTAAACTTCATGAGGCCGTCAAACCGATGATGGAATCGACCAAGATGCTGGAAAACACAGTCGAAATGGTCGATCAGGCCCGCAAAGCCGGCGCGACGATTATTTATGTTCCTATTCAGTTCGCACCCGGCTTCAATGAGCTGAGTCGTGACCCTTACGGAATACTTAAAGGGTGTAAAGACGGCCAAGTGTTTGAAAAAGGAAGTTGGGGTGCAGAGATTGTCGACGTTCTCAAACCGCACCCGGGTGATATCGTCATCGAGGGCAAGCGAGGTCTGGACGGTTTCGCGACCACCAATCTCGATTTCATCTTGAGGAGCCGTAAGATTGACACCATCGCGCTCGGGGGTTTTCTGACAAACTGTTGTGTCGAATCAACGATGCGCACAGGCTACGAATTGGGATACAACGTCATCACGCTCAAGGATTGCGCAGCGACAGTCAGCGAACAGGCGCAAAACGGCGCAATCGAACACGATTTTCCGATGTTTTCCCATCCGATGGACCATGACCAGTTCGTGTCGTCGCTAAGCGAGGCGGAGCCGGCCGCCGGCAAAGTCTAGCCTGCCTCGTTCACAATCTTTAGAGATTGCTAGCGGCATTGACGGAGAGAAACTGGCTTTGCCCGTTTCATCATATATTATCCATAATAAATGTGTTTACCATGATATTTCGGGCTACGGATGGTACCCGCCGGAAGCAGACATCATGCGGTAATCGGCACCGGGAAGGAGGCCGTAGCCCGCCGCTCCGTCATGGCCGGCCAAACTTGACGCGACTTGCTTGGATCCTTCGACTACTCTCTGTCTGTTCCCGATTTTGAAACGACGGACTCCATGACAATTCCCACCGGGCCAATCGGCAGCATTCCAAGGCCCCTTCAGCTGATTGAAGCCGTCAAAGCCAGCGATAGTGAGGATCCGAAACTGAATTCCCTCTTTGATGCGGCGATCCGGGAGACTGTTGAGCGCTTCGAGGCCACGGGCTCTCCGGTGATCACTGACGGGGAACAGCGAAAGCATGATAGCTTTTGGACCTATTCAGTGCACGGACTTCCGAACGTCGCGCCGGACGGTTTCAAGATCCCTTTCGCGGCGGGGCATGTGCGACGGATGCCACGACTGACGGCTGGCCCTTTTCGTTACAAGCTTTATGCGGACCGCTACCTGGAGGTTGCCCAGCGTTACGCGCATGTGCCGGTTAAGCAGGCGGTTATCTCACCCTCGGCTTTGAGTCTTATGTATCCGGCGGACGGGATTCCCGATTATTCCCGCGAGGAGTTTATCGACGACCTATTGCGTGAACACGAAACCGAGGTCCGTCGCTGTCTGGAGAAAGGCGCTCATAAGGTTCAGATTGACTTCACGGAGGGACGACTGGCGATCAAGCTTGATCCCTCTGGAAATCTTCTCCACAGCTTCATCGATCTCAATAATCTTGCGCTCTCGCGATTCTCGGTTTGCTCCGTAGCTCCGGATTACAGAGGCAAAGCGGGACGCTTCGCTTACGTACTGACACCCGGGAAGCTGACGGATCGGCGAGTTGATTGTTAGCAAGCCGGTCTGCGTGATTTTTGCGGGCTAGACGAAGAGCGGGAGCATCTCAAGACGTGCCCTTTGCTCGCGCATCGTTTCGTCACTTGGCGCCGAACTGAACCGGCTCGCCGCATCGAGCGCTTTGGGCAAGAGATGGATATCTCCGGGACAGGCGATGAAGATCCCGGGACGGGCGAGGACCCAATGGACCGCGGCATCGATGTCGCGCTGGTCTTCGAACGGTTGATACCACGTGGCGCGCGTCCGTTCACGGCCCCACCACGGACGGCGCGCAATCGACTTGATCGTTTGGACGGCCACGTTCCGCTCGGCGCACACGGCGACAACCCTCTCAAAAGCGGCGGCATAATGTGCATCCTGCATCATGATGTAGCTGTACGGAAGCAAGACGGAATCGAAATCAAAACGCTCGAGACTCCGGAGATGCGTCGCCGCGATCTGGCTGCCGTGACCGGTCACGCCTATAAACCGCACCAACCCCTGCTCACGCGCCTCGACGCAAGCCTCGAGCGCGCCCTTCGGACTTAACGCGGTGTCCCATTCAATCGGGTCGGCGAGGCTATGGAGTTGGATGAGATCCACGCGCTCGACACCCATCCGTTCCAGCGAAAGATGAATCTGGCGTTTCGCCTCGTCGTAAGTCCGGCCGCCGGTCTTGGTCGCGAGAAAAAAATGCCCGGGATACTTTTGCAGCCACGGCGCAATTCGCAACTCCGCATCTCCGTAACCGGCCGCGACATCCAGGTGGTTGATGCCGTATCGCAGCAGCACCTCAAGCGTCTGGTCGGCTTCGTCCTGCGTAACTTTTGATAAGGCCGCTCCCCCGAAGATGGCTCGCGTGCTCTCGTGTCCGGTGCGTCCAAATAGATGCTTTGCAATCATGATTTCCTCCATCGCAAATGAATCGTCGGTTGGAATCTATCCACCAAGCGAAAGTGATCTATCCCAAGCTTAAGATGTCCTGTCCCGAGATAGCATACTTTTTGTTGCGATTAAAATGCGCAATTGGCAGAGCGAAATCTTAAATCGTGATTCTCGAATCTTTTCAGCCTTGCCCTCCTTACGCGGTTTTCAAAGGCTGAACTCCGATTGTGCCGTGCAGCCGCCCGAGGTAATCGGAAGACCTCACCATCTCAAGCGTTTTCTGAGCATAGGCTAGACGGTCCGAGACCCCGAGACGCGCAGCCTCCTCAGCGTAATTGGCCTTGGCGGCGAACGCTTTCAAACTCCGAACGTGGCGGTTCCAGAGGTGTATATCGACGGCCTGTTTGGCTTTGAGGCGTTCGGCATACCAATCGCTGGCCAGCATGCTTTCGCGGGTGAATAGCGCGCGGATTTCGGGATGATCGAGGCCCTTCCCCTCGAACTCATCTTGCAACATAATGTGCAGGAGCGCGCGCAACGGAGGGCAGGCCAAATTGATGCCGCCATCGTTAAAATAGAGCTGAGCGATCCGTTTTTGTGCAGTGATAATATTATCCAGGCCGTCAACAAAGATCTCTCTGTTCTGCAGCTCCGGGCGCAGCATCTCTTCGGTGAACAATGCGGCAGGATGATTAAACATCTGGCCGAAGAACGCGAGAACGAATCGCATCGTAATGCGGTAACCAAGCCGGCTCGCCCTGAATGGTCAGACCGTTGTACTCGAAGTCGACACATCGCTCCAGGTGCCCCTCCGAGATGAGATACTTTGGATCCCGCTCGGCCACGGACATGCGGGACCAGATCTCCGGAACCAGCAAGCTGATGTCGTGATCGACCCGGAAATGTGGGCCGACGTAGCCCGTAGCCGTGACGAAAACGGCGTCACCGGTCAGGAGGTAGGAAACAAGCGCGGCGTTGAGATCGAAAATCGGTGGCAGCGCATTGAATGGTCCCTTCGTGAGAGCACCCTCGGAGCCGGCGCCGGTCGTCGAAGGCGATCGCCCGGTGACGCTGCAGATGAACTCCATGAAGAGCTCAGGCAACTCGAGGTAATGAATCGGATTAAACACGGCCAGAGGACGTATTTCCCCTTCGGGCGGATTGTTGCGGCGGCCGGGTAGCACGGCATTGACCGGCCTCTGAATCGGCTTTCCGAGCGGAATGCGCCGCCGGAGACGAACCCCGATTTCCGCCAGGTGTGCGTCTCGCGGATTCACCAGATCGGGGCGACAGCTGCAGGTACCGAGGATTCTTCGAAGGTTTGCCGTCTACGAGGCGAGGATGGGCCGAGCAAACAAAAAAAGTTCCGTGGTTTGGTGCGGCGGCCTCGCGTATCAGCTGCTGCATAGGCTGGGTAAATTGATCGAAACCGATCGTGTCCTCGATGATTTCCGCGGCATCACTCGCCGTGAGGGGCTGGTAATTTGAGAAAAAATTACCTGGACTCGCAAAGTCACTTTCAGTCTGTTTGTCATAGCCGGGGTGAATTGCCTCGTCCGGTCTCTGAAAAAGACGTTGTTCGCAGTTTTTAACGAACTTTACCGACGGGCTGTTGGTACTCCGGATTGAGATGTTCCAAAGACGAGCATGGCACGGCAACCGAAGCTGTGATGTCGTCCTCGACTGCAAGTTTTGACGCCGGATAGAAATCCTTACGCAAGCCGAAGGTCCGCCACGCGCCGTCCTGATCGTAGCCCACGCGCAGGTAATTTGTTACGAGCCGGCGGTCGTCGCATTTGAGCTCGTGGCCGGGTACTCCGTTGATGAGGTCTACGCTGAAATGTTCGCGCCAGTTTTCGCCCCATTCCGGGTTGTAAAAACGCTTCACGACAAAGACCAGCTCCCGTTGGTATTGCGGGATCGAGTCGAGCCACTTCGAGTACTCGTCGCTATACAGATCAGGAGCCGGTGTGAGAAGTTTAATCACGGAGCCGAGCGACCGTTCCACGCTCAAGATGGGCCGGCTCGAGGGAGTCTTTCGTCCGTCGCGAAAACGCCCTGCGTACCTGCGGTTGATTAACTCTTCGACACGGTCAAAGTCTTTTTTGAAATCGGCGACAAACACTGGTCCCTGAATAATCGCGTCCGTGATCGGCTTCGAAATCTCCGATTTTCCTCCACCGGAAACAGTAGACGGCTTATGACACAGCGTGCCCTCCGCGACCGTCCCGACAAGCCGCCAAGCGCGGCCACCCGCCGGCTTGATCATCTGTATCTTGTAGCCGGACGGGCAACACGTAGATTTGTTCCGGCAACAGTTTGAGTCTGCTTTCGGCGCCGTCGCGGAGCCAGCTCACCGTCTGCTTGTGCAGATCGAAGCGCGCATCGCCGGGAACGTATAAAATGTCCGGAAAGCGCTTATCTACGGCGTACCCTTCAGGGCGCACATCGACGAGACCGGCATAGGAGGACACCATCTCGTCGAACTGGTGCTCAAATTGTCCGGCGCCGCGAGTCCGGCCTGAGCTCTTCGCCGAGATCGTAGCTCGGAAAGACAAGGGCCCCCCCGGCGTGCTCTTCCTCGCAAAGTCCAAACAGGTTGGCGGAAAAGCTGATTTGAGTTTTGACCTCTTTCTTGCAATATCCGAAATAGTTGTCGGCGATGACGGTGACGATGACGCCGTTTTCGTCGCGGAAGGTGAGCTTGAAAGCCACGCCGTTATTGTAGAGTTCCCCCTCCTCTTTCCAGCACACACGGTCCCGGCGCTGACGCTCGGTGGCGTCCTCCCAATGCGGCAGTCCCAGTTCTTTCTTTGTAAACTTCGTCAGGTGCGGCGCCAGGATGACGCAACCGGTATGGCCGGTCCAGTGTTCCGGATCCAGTCCGGAATCATTTTCCGGAAGAAACGGGTTGCCGGCATTTCCGAAGATACTTTCGACAAAATCAAGGTTGCTGACGAGGCTGCCCGGAGCCAGGAACCGGATTTCCATCGATTTTTCCGGCGTGAAGCCTGGCACTTCCGGGCAAACGATCGGCCGCAGGAGTAGCGACACAAAACACTCCGCCTTTTTTTCCTGTGCGGAGGTGAATGGAAGGCGTAAGAGCTCCGCCGGCGGAGCAAGAGCCAATTGCAGAAGATGACCGGCGACTCGCTTCGGCACGCTAACTTTATCGTCCGGTACGGGCAATCCGCCCTCGGCGATATGGAATATTCCTTCCGTCGTCCGGCGGTCGCTTTTCGGGTTGTGCAGCACGCCTTGCTTGACGCGGTAGGAGTTCACAATCTCCGAGGCGAAACTGTCCTGTGTTGGCGGCAGCGAAAGCACGCGCGCCATCCCGTACCGATCCAAGACAAATGTTCGGGTCGGCAACTTAGCCAGCGGTGCGTCCTGTAGGAAATCGTAAAGAAACGTCTGAATCCGGTTGTCCGCCGGGCAGAGATAGTAGGCCAGAAGACGGTCGATCTCACGCTGGTGAGCGAGCAACGCAGACATCTCCTCGAAGTGGAAATTCTCGCCTGATTCGCATGTCGGGCAACCTAGAGCAGCCAATTTCAAATTGATGTATTGAAGCAACTTCGGGCTTGGTACCGTTGATTGTTCTGTCATCGCTGTGATGCCCCGTATTGAAGTTTATAGTCCGTAAAAGGTTCGCGTCCTTGGGCGCTGCCGGCCGATAAATCCCCAGTTCGTCGATAGTGCCCGGTTTTAGGCTTGAGCATGCACGATGCCTGCGAAATCGCCAGTCGCGAGTTTGAGGTCCGCGGAGTAAAACGGCGTCAACACCCTCTCCGGTCGGCAATTCGAAGTACCTGGGATGGCTAATATTCACCAGAGAGCGCGAAAAATGACGGCTTAAGCAGTCGCTGCCACCTCGGCCTCGCCGCGGATCGCTTTCACGTCGAAGGCATGTGCATTTCGGAACGGCAAATGCTAACAATGAGCGTAAATCTCAAGATCTATGACCGATCATCAAACGCAAGACTGTAGCCCTCAACCTGCGTGCGCATGAATAACGAACATGGTTTGCCTGGCACAGGGGCTACCCGCGGCTGCGTGCGGAGTCGGCGCGCTGGTGGATCTAAATGGCACAAAGACCCACCAATTGGTCGAGGATGGTTTGCGCATTCTCTGTAATCTGGACCATCGCGGCGCCCGCGGTGCCGAAGAAAAGACAGGCGACGGCGCCGGAATGTTGCTGCAGAAGCCGCACGCGTTTTTCCATGCAGAGATTCCCTCTCTTGGGGACTTTGATTCCTACGGCGTCGGACAATTATTTGTTCCCAAGGATCAATGGAAACAGGTGGGGTTGAAAAAGCTGATAAAAATAGTCTGCGAGGCCGCGGGCTGCAGACTGACTGCCTGGCGTGAGGTGCCTACGGACAATACCGACCTGGGAAGGACCTCTCTCCAATCCGAACCGGCGGTCAGGCAAATGTTTATTGAACCGCTGGACCCGCTGACTCCGGAGCAACTTGATACGCGTCTTTACGTGTTGCGGCGTCGGATCGAAAAGCCGTCAAACAATCCGGCATCTGTGGGCAAGAACTCTTTTACATCTGTTCCCTCGATCGCCGGAAGATCGTTTACAAAGGACTCCTGACTTGCAAGCAATTGCAGCTTTACTATCCCGATCTGTCGAATCCTCGGGTCAAGACCAGCCTCGTCCTGGTTCATTCACGATTTGGGACAAATACGCTGGGCGCCTGGGAACTCGCGCATCCCTATCGCACAGCCGTCCATAACGGCGAGATCAATACTTTGCGGGGAAATTTGAACCGCATGAGAACGCGAGAGGCCGCGCTGGCAAGCGAGAAATTCGGTGATGATATCGAAATGCTCAAGCCGATAACGGCCGACGCTCAAAGCGACACCGCCGTCTTCGACAACGTGCTTGAGCTGTTGCTTGAATCCGGCCGCAGTCTGCCGCACGCGCTCCGGATGTTAATCCCTGAAGCATGGAACAAAGATAAGTCGATGGACGCCAAGCGACGGGCTTTTTACGATTATTTCTCAGCGATTATCGAGCCTTGGGATGGTCCTGCGCTGATCGCCGCTACCGACGGCTATAGAGTCGCGGCCATCCTCGACCGCAATGGCTTGCGGCCCTGTCGCTATTGCCTGACAACAGGGAACATCCTGATCATGGCGAGCGAAACCGGTGTGCTCGATACGCCCGCAAGTGAAATCGTTTTTCAAAGCCGTCTTAAACCTGGAGAAATGTTTCTCGCCGACACCGTCGAGAGACGCATCGTGCCCGAGCAGGAAATCTTTGATGAGCTCACGAGTCGCGATTACCCGGGTTGGTTGGCAGAAAATCGAATCCGATTGAAGGATGTTGTTGACCCTGGCGCGAAGGCGGAGGAGGTCGCGGATATCGCCGCCCTCCAACGCGCATTTGGCTACACTTTGGAATCGCTGCGTTGCCTGGTTCAGCCGATGGCGGAAGAGGGTAAAGACCCGATTGGCTCGATGGGCAATGATACGCCGCTGGCCATTCTCTCGGCTCGACACAAGCCGTTGTTCCAGTATTTTCTCCAGCTCTTTGCCCAGGTCTCGAATCCACCGCTCGACTATCTACGCGAAGACCTCGTGACTTCGTTGGAAAGTCACATTGGTCGCCAACGCAATTTCCTCGAGGAAACCCCAGAACATTGCCGGCAGCTTTTCCTGGAATCGCCAATCCTTGCGTACGCGGATTTTGCGGCGATCAAAAATATTGACCGATTCCGCAGTTGCGTAATCGACGCGACCTTCGCAAGAGGCACTTCGCTTGCAACAGCCATTGATGCGCTTCGGAAAAACGCGGCGGACGCCATCATCCATGGTTGCGAGATGCTGATCATTTCCGATCAGCACGTCGGACCTGATCGGGTCGCCTTGCCAAATTTGTTGGCCATCGGCGCACTGCACCATCACCTGATCCGGGAAGGTCTTCGTACGCGCGCGGCACTCGTTCTTGAGGCAGGACAACCTTGTACTGTCCATCATTTCTGCACGCTGATTGGATATGGTGCGGATGCGATTTATCCATGGCTCGCCTATCAAAGCATCGTGCAAATGTCACACGATTCCTGGTTCAGCGGCGATGGAGGCGAAGCCACCTGCAGATTCAAAAAGGCGGTCGAAGGCGGCATTCTCAAGGTGATGTCGAAGATGGGAATATCGACGCTTGAAAGCTATAAAGGCGCCCAGGTTTTTCAGGCCATCGGGCTCGACCGCGATTTCGTCCGGGAATATTTCTCCGGAACCACAGCCTACCTTGATGGCGTGGGCCTGGACCAAATCGAGCGCGAACTGCTCCAACAACACGAACTGGCATTTGGTGACAAGATCGCCGGGAATCTCCCATTGGATGTCGGCGGCGACCTCTACTGGCGACGAGACGGCGAGCTGCATCAATGGAATCCGATTACGGTCGGCAAACTGCAGGATGCTGTGCGCACCGGAAACTACGAGGCCTATCGTGAGTTTGCGAGCTACTTGAACGACCAGTCCGAACGCTTGCAGACGATCCGCGGCTTGCTTGAATTTGATATCGTTGAAAGCGAGTCGATTCCGATCAACGAAGTGGAAGCTGTCGAAGAAATCTGGAAGCGCTTTTCGACCGGCTCCATGTCTCTCGGGGCGTTGAGCAATGAAGCGCATGAGGCGCTTGCGATTGCGATGAACCGAATCGGCGGTAAAGCGGGTACAGGCGAAGGGGGCGAGCAGGTCAACCGCTTCGGGACCGAGCGGGATTGCTCCATGAAGCAAGTGGCGAGCGGCAGATTCGGCGTGACGATCAACTATCTTGTCAACTCGAAGCAGATCGAAATTAAAATGGCGCAAGGAGCCAAGCCAGGTGAAGGCGGAGAACTCCCCGGTCCAAAGGTCAACGAAGAGATCGCGGCCGTGCGTTTCACCACGCCCGGCGTCGGACTGATTTCGCCGCCGCCGCACCACGACATTTATTCGATCGAGGATCTGGCTCAGTTGATCCACGACCTGAAGTGTTCGAATCCCGAGGCGGAAATTCACGTAAAACTGGTGTCGGAAGCCGGTGTCGGAACGATCGCAGCAGGCGTTGCGAAAGCGCGCGCCGATGCAGTGCTGATCGCGGGCGACGCCGGGGGCACCGGCGCAGCCATCAAAACCTCGATCAAATCTGCTGGTGCTCCATGGGAACTAGGTCTGGCCGAAACGCAACAAGTGTTACTGGCCAATAACCTGCGATCACGCATTCGGGTGCGGGTGGACGGCGGTTTGAAGACCGGACGAGACGTCGCGATCGCGGCGCTTCTTGGCGCCGAGGAATATGGGTTCGGCACCGCACCGTTAGTGGCGCTTGGCTGCATTATGCTGCGTAAATGTCATTGCAACACTTGTTCGGTCGGAATCGCTACTCAGGACGCCCGGTTACGCGCGAAATTCGCCGGCAAACCAGGACATTTGGTCAACTATATGCGTTTCGTCGCCCACGAAGTTCGGGAAGTGATGGCCGCGCTCGGATTTCGGACCATGGACGAAATGATCGGCCGGGTCGACAAACTGCGCCAACGCGAATCCCGGCGCCCGAAAAGCGGACGGATCGATCTATCACAACTGCTTTACCAACAGCCTTCGCATGATGCCCTGCGGAAGATGCGCGACCAAAAACACAAACTCGAGGACAAGCTCGATCATCGACTGATCGCGTCGGCAGCACCGGCGATAGAACGGGGTGAACCGGTCACTATTGACGTTCAAATCAGGAATTCGGATCGAACAGCCGGCACGATGCTGAGTTCGGTGATCGCAAAAAAGTACGGTGCGAAGGGGCTTCCGCCAGACACCATCAAAATTCGGTTTACCGGCTCAGCTGGTCAAAGCTTTGGTGCTTTCCTTGCCCGCGGTATTAGCTTGCACCTTGAGGGCGCCGCGAACGACTATGTCGGCAAGGGACTTTCAGGTGGAAAGATCACCGTCAATACCCCCAGAGATGCTGCGTTCGTGGCGTCAGAAAACATCATCGCGGGCAACGTCGCGCTGTATGGAGCGACCAGTGGTGAGGCCTACTTCAACGGAATGGCCGGCGAACGTTTCGCTGTGCGCAATTCCGGCGCAATGGCCGTTGTCGAGGGTGTGGGCGATCATGGATGTGAGTACATGACGGGAGGCGTAGTTGTGATTCTTGGCCATACCGGGAAAAACTTTGGTGCCGGCATGAGCGGTGGCGAAGTTTTCATCTTCGATGAGGATGGAAGCTTTAAAACGAGGCTCAATCAGGCAATGGTGCGGATCGATGCTTTTACAGAGGGCCGTGATATTGAGCTGGTGAAACGGATGCTCGAGAATCACATTGCTTACACGAACAGCTCGCAAGCCAAGCGGATTCTCGCGCAATGGAAAGAAAGCAGTTCGAAGTTCGTCAAAGTAATCCCCGGAGCCTATGCCGAAGTCATCGCACGCCATCTTGCGGCAGGGAAAGATGTCCGTCTGCCCCCTCCGCCACGCGCGGAGGAAAGAAAGGCCGCCTAGTGTCCTTTCCCCGATCAACACCTAATTTACCTCTCCAAATTCCCGCGTTCCTTCGCGTGTTCGCGGGCACTGATCTTTATGGCAGACGATCATCCAAATGGCTTTTTGAAATTCACTCGTAATCCAATCGCCTATCGTGATCCGACGGCGCGCACCGGCGACTATGACGAAATTTATGCACAGGATTGGGACGAGGCACAACTGCGGGAACAGGGCACTCGCTGCATGGATTGCGGTGTTCCGACCTGCATGGGCGGGTGCCCGATCGGGAACATTATCCCGGACTTCAATGATTTAGTTTCGCGAGGAAACTGGCATGCGGCACTGGACCGATTGCATGCCACTAATAATTTTCCGGAGTTCACGGGTTACACCTGTCCGGCGCCTTGCGAACCGGCTTGTGTCCTTGCGTTGAACGCTGACCCGGTCACGATCAAAAGCATCGAACGGGCGATTGTCGATCGTGGTTGGGCTGAGGGCTGGATTATCCCGGTGCCGCCAAAATCGCGCACCGGCAAACGTGTAGCGATCATAGGCAGTGGCCCGGCCGGTCTCGCCGCAGCGCAGCAGCTTAACCGGGCCGGACACGAAGTGACAGTTTTTGAACGGGATGACGAGATCGGAGGTTTGATGGTCTACGGCATACCGGACTTTAAATTTGGTAAGTACCAGGTCGCACGCCGCGTCGATCAGTTGCGGAACGAGGGTGTCATTTTTTGCGCCGGCGCGAACGTGGGCGTTAGCATGCCTCTTCAGGAGTTAAGAGAGAAATTTGACGCGGTCTGCCTTGCCATCGGAGCGCAACTCCCGCGCGAGGTCCCTATCCCTGGCCGGGAACTCGACGGAATCTTTTGGGCAATGGATTACCTGATCAAGGAGAATCGTCGTCAGGCGGGAAAGCGCGTCGAAACGATGATCGACGCGCACGGAAAGAACGTCATCGTGCTTGGTGGCGGCGATACCGGTGCAGACTGCGTCGCGACGGCTCACCGCCAGGGCGCTAAACAAGTCGTACAAATCAGTATCAATCTCAGGGGATCATCCGATCGGCCAGGCGACAATCCCTGGCCAGAGTGGCCGCTTATTTACCGAAAGACCTATGCGATCGAAGAAGGCGGCGTTGAAGAGTTCAATGTGAATGCAACGTCCTTCGTCGATGCCAACAGCGACGGCGCCGTCGATCTCCTCACATTCGACCGGGTCGAATGGACCTATGAGCGAAAGGAGGGTCGCATGGTGCGTACCGGCTTGAAAATCATTGAGCAAGGTCTGACGATTCCTGCGGAGGTGGTGCTGGTTGCAATCGGCTTTCAAGGGGCGGAATCTGGGCCATTTGCAAACACCGGTCTCGAGATCACGTCGAGGGGTACAATTAAAACGGATCGCAACATGATGACGAATTTGCCCGGGGTCTTCGCTGCGGGAGACGCCAATCGCGGCCAATCGATCGTTGTCTGGGCCATCGGCGAGGGACGCGATGCCGCCCGTTCCATCGACATCTACTTGATGGGCGGCTCCAACCTGCCGCCGAGCCTTCGCACACCGAATCCGCCCATTGGAAGACTGTGAAATATGGTCCCCGATTTTCGGAGGCAATCCGCCGTTTCGATGAGGAAAACGAGCGCGACCCGAACATCGTCGACGATAGTGAAGGTGTCGCTCAGCCGCATGAATTGCTCTATGCTAAGAGGTTGACCGATTGGGTTCTCCGGATGTGTCCGGAAGCCTCGGAATCCCTCCTTTTGGCGGCGAGGTGTCAGCATATTTGCCGATGGCTAGTCCCGCGAAGCGCTTATGAGATGACTCGCAGCGGGTACCTGCGCTGGAGAAGCGATCTCAAACAGTTTCATGCGCGCAAATCAGAGGAAATACTTCGGGAAGTCGGTTATGACGATGCGACGATCGCACGTGTCCGTGACTTGAATCTAAAAAAACAGCTCGGCCGCGATCCGGATTGCCAGATCCTCGAAGATGCGCTCTGCCTTGTCACACTCCAATATCAGCTTTCGGACCTGGTTGCCAAAACTGATCCGGCCAAAATGATTGGCATTCTGCAGAAAACCTGGAAAAAGATGTCGAAGCCGGCTCGTGACCACGCCTTGTCGCTACCCTTCTCCGAGACCGAAAGGCAGCTCATCGAGAAGGCGCTGGTAACACCTGGTACGGACCCCAATGGTTCCGCAGAAGGTACTTGTACTTCCCCTGATTGAATTTTAGCGGGTTCATACTTTTCCACTTAAATCTCGATCATGGCATTGAAACCAAGCGTCGTTTGCGATGCGCATTGCAAGATAAAGCTTGCGCAATAAAGATCCGTCTTCGCCCTCGCTGACTTTCGTATAACACACTGACGCGGCGCGTGGGCCGAATACCATGGAAAGTTCAGCTTTCCAGTTGTCTTCCGCATCGAGCGCCGCTCGATATAATGCGCTGCAAGCTGCGCCGTTTAGTAGCGCTTCGCATTTTCCGAGCTCTTTAGTTGTCATAAGCCTTATAGCTTACATTTCGACCAATTCCGGGTCGATTTTAGGTAACTGTCACAAATGACACCGATTGGGCACCTAAGTGAGACAAAATGGCACACTCCTGTGCCGCCTAAAGTGAAGAATTTACTTCAAATTCTTGACCCCTCAGTTCCCGGCTTCTCGACCTCGGGAACTTCTCAAATCAGGCGATATTAAGAGATCGCAGCGATGAACGACTCGGAGTCGGCGACAGCACCAAAGACGCCGCCTTGCATCTTAATCATCTTCAACGCAGCCAGATAATTTCCGTAATCCGTTGCTCCTGTGCAATCGGAGAGCAGAAGGCATTCGTAGCCCCGGTCGTTGGCCTCGCGCATGGTCGTGTGGACGCAGACGTCGGTGGTGATTCCGGACAACACAATGTTCTTGATTCCTTTCTGACGCAGAAGCATGTCGAGATCCGTCGCGTAGAAAGACCCTTTTCCCGGTTTGTCGATCACCGCCTCGCCCGGAAGAGGGGCAAGCTCTGGAATGATCTCCCATCCGGGTTCGCCGCGCGTGAGGATTCGTCCACAAGGTCCCGCATCACCAATCCCGGCGCCGATCTGCCTGCTGCGCCATTGCTTGTTCTCAGGCAGATCCGACAGATCAGGCCGGTGACCTTCCCGCGTGTGCATGATACGAAAACCGCGTTCACGCGCTGTCGCCAAGACGTTCTGAATCGGTTCGATGGGTGCTCTCGTAAGTGAGAGATCGTACCCCATTTTGTCGACATACCCGCCCTTCCCACAAAAGTCGGTTTGCATATCGATGACGAGAAACAGCGTATTTTCAGGCCGCAAATCACCGTTGTAGGGCCATCGATACGGATCGGCGTTGACGTAACTGTGGTTCATGTTTGGTCCGGTAGACCTGCCGGGACCCCGTGGTGTTCGACTTCCGACTCTTTCGGCGCCACGAGCGCAAACTTCGCACAGTAGACAAGCACCGCCGCGACCGCCAGGTAACTGACGGAAACCGCCGGCGTCTGAGCGAGACCAATTCTTTCGCCGTGGATGAAACCGAAGAAGGTGAGAACCGCACCGGCAGTCGCAAAAGCCGCCGCGTTCATAAATTGGCGCTCGATGATAAACACGCCAATGGCACCGAGCACCAGGCCGCCAAGGATCGCGCCACCCCCCATCACTTCAAGCCCATGGTATAGGACACCAACTTGTCCCAGTTTATCTAACCCCACCGCCGCAGCACTAGTGCCCGCCGCCGCCAGAGAATTATCGATCTGCAGTTTGCCCCAGGCCGCCAAGTGAGGCGTTAGTGCGAGGATAATCGCTGGAGCATGCGCCTTGGGAGTCTCCTGGAACGCCTGCGCGCCAATTAGCATACCGATATAGAGCAGGATCGGGGAAATCGCGACCACAGGGATTAACGCCATCATCAACGACACGATGCCGAACCAGGATAAAATAATCACCATGATGCCGGTCGCGGCGGAATAGCCGATTCTTCCTCCCATCGCTTTCCAACCGGGATGACCGATGTAAACGGCGTTAATGAAAGGATTACCCATCAGGCAGCCAATCAGGCTAACCACGCCGTCTGCCGTTAGAACACGAGTCGTGGGAAAACTGTCGCCGGCTACTGCCGCGCTTTCCACGTTATCCATCGCCTCGACCAAGTCATAGATTCCGAACGGGATCGCCGTAACCAGGATCACGCCAAGAAACTGGAAACCCGAAAAGACATGGTCCACCGCCGGAATCGGGAACGCGAAACCAAAGTTAGAAAAAGCCTGAGAAAGCCCTGCGGCGCTCATTCCGCCCAAGTGAAATCCAAAGAAGGTTGAACCCCAGGCGATAAGACACCCCACGCCGATGGCGACAAGACCAGCCGGAACGCCGCGGAAATACCGCACACCGCCAAACCAGCTGGCAAGAATAATTGCGAAGCAGGTAACACCTATCAGTGGCGTCGAAAACATGTCCTGCGCCGGTCGCATCGAGATGAACGCAATCGAAACGCCCGCCAGTGTACCAAGCAGGGCAGCACGGGGCGTGATCTTTCGAATAATGGGCGCAATAAATCCACCCGCCATCAAGACAAAACTCTGGATGAACACCCATGTCAGACCTGCTTCCCAGCCTTTGACAGGATCCCCAGTTCTCGCCGCGATTGGCAGCATGATCACGAACGTGACAACAAACATATGCGGCACGCTTGTACCTGACGGAAGCGCGCAGACGTCATTTCGTCCGGTGCGCTTCGCCAAGCCATAGGCGAGCCAAGCATAGTAAAGGGTGCTGAGGAAAAGCATCATCCCGGTAGCCGGGAGGATACGTCCAAAAACAAGTTGATCCGGCATCTTGAGTACGAAACGCAACAACCCACTCAGTGTAAGCAGGTTGACCAGGATGTTCGTCCCGAAGCCAAAGAACGCATTCCAGTCTCCGGGCACCCAGATGGAAGGTTTTGTATTATTCATGACCTCTCTTTCAATCGATCCAGCATTCATGTCGTCGTGCGCCCTAGCCGAGTGCGGAGAGAACGCGGTTTGAGTTCGAAACCCAGCCGAAAATTCCGGCTTGCGCCTTGATCATTTTCAGCCCCATCTCCTGGAACTCCGGAAAGTAGGATCCCACGCAATCTTCCACCACGAGGCAGTCGTAACCCCGGTCGTTGGCCTCGCGAACCGTGGTGTTGACGCAGACCTCGGTGGTCACGCCGGTAACTAAAAGCTTCTGTATACCGCGATTCTGCAGGATTACGTGAAGATCGGTGGCGAAAAAGGCTCCCTTGCCAGGTTTATCGATCACAGGCTCCGTCGACAGAGGATAGAGTTCGGGAATGATGTCGTGTCCTGCTTCCCCCCGGACCAAAATGCGGCCCATCGGCCCGTCGTCGCCGATGGAGGTCTTGCTTCGGCCTCTTGCTTTCTTGGCCGGCGGAAGGTCGCTCAAGTCGGGCCGGTGCCCTTCACGCGTGTGAATCACCTGTAAGCCCGCTGAACGCCACGCCGCAAGCAATCTGCGGTTCGGCTCGATGGTCCTGCGGAGCCGCGAAACGTCGTTGCCGAGCATCTCACCGAAGCCCCCCGGCTCCAGGAAATCCCGCTGCATATCGATGATCACCAGCGCGCTGCGCGCCGGGTCGAATTCGTAAGAATACGGTTCAGCATCAACACTCACAGTCCGATTGACGTTCATGAGGATTCCTCTCTGAGTGCGCAAAATGCGGGGATCGTGATGATCGACAGCTCTCAGCAGCAGGTGTGCCAGAGCCGCTGCGTCTTCGTTCTCCTGGCCTTTGTACGGGGCAGATGCGCCGTCGCCACAGGCTCGTACACCGCCGGATCCTTGCGGTGGTCGCTACACGCCCGGGCTTTGTCAGTGCTGCTTCCTCAACGATGACTCTCGTCTCGGGTTTGGATGCAAAAATTTTTTCGGTGCGGGCAGCAATCCACAGCCGGCGACCGTCAAGAACGTAGCGGTTCCGCAATCACCCCAACATGCGCAGAATCCTGCACAACGCTGTATAAATACCGCCAGAATAGTTGCACGTTAGACGATTCTTCGAGCTTGCAATACCCTCGGGCCCTGTTCGACCTGAACCGTCGCGGCCGCTTGCGGTGCGCTCCGGGCCGGCAATAAACCAGGGCTTGTCCGATTCTACCGCTTCTTCAGGCAGGCTTCGTGCTCAGCAAGGGCCAACGATGGATTGTAAAGATATGAGAGATTTGACGGAACGTGAAGAATTTATCTGACCTCTCACTGGACATAGCCTCTCTTCAAGCCCATTACAGATCAGGTACTCTGACGCCTGCGGAGGTGATTCGTGAGATCTATAGGCGTATCCGCGCGCTCCGCGATAATCCGATTTGGATTCATCTGGTACCGGAAGAGGACTCTGTGCGCGCTGCCGAAGCTCTGGCCCACGAAGCGCTCGCTCCGCTGTTCGGAATTCCGTTTGCCATCAAAGACAATATCGACGCTGCCAAGCTTCCTACGACGGCCGGCTGTCCTCAATTCTCTTACGTCGCCGAACAAGATGCGACGGTCGTCGGACATCTCAGAAAGGCCGGAGGAATCCTGATCGGCAAAACAAACCTGGATCAATTTGCGACTGGTCTCGTCGGAGCGAGGTCACCTTACGGAGCGTGTTCCACCGTCTTTCATCCCGAATATATCTCGGGCGGGTCCAGTTCGGGTTCGGCTGTCGCGGTGGCCGCGGGACTTGTGAGTTTTTCCTTGGGAACTGATACTGCTGGCTCCGGGCGTGTTCCGGCCGCATTCAACAACATCGTCGGACTGAAACCGACCAGGGGTATTCTGAGTACCCACGGCGTGGTTCCGGCTTGCCGATCTCTCGACTGCGTCTCAATCTTCTGCTCGACGGCTGAAGACGCAGAAGCGGTGTTTTCAATCGCGGCCGGATACGATCGGAACGATCCCTATTCGCGCCATTTGCCTCCCACAAAGTCTTTTGCTTCGACTTACCGGATCGGCGTCCCAAGTGTCCACGACCTTCACATGGTCGATCCCGGATACCTTGAGCTTTTCACGATCGCCGGAGAACGGCTTGCGTCTCTTGGCTATACCCTGATTCAGATTGATATAAAGCCGTTCCTGCAAGCGGCTCAACTGCTTTACGGCGGGCCGTGGGTGTCTGAGCGTTTTGCAGCCGTCGGGCGCTTCGTAAAGGAGCACGCCGAAGCGGTTCACCCAGTCGTGCGCGAAATTATTCTCGGAGGCGAGAAACACTCGGCCGTTGATGCATTCAACGGCCAGTATGCACTGGAACGGTTCCGGCAGGAGGCTTCTGACACGTGGAAAGTCGTCGACTTTCTGCTCTTGCCGACCGCCCCGGATATCTTTCGGATTGCGGACGTGGAGAACGATCCAGTAGCGCTGAACAGCCGGCTTGGTGTGTTTACAAATTTTCTGAACCTGCTGGATCTCGTCGCCATCGCTGTTCCAGCCGGGTTCCGCGCCGACGCCTTACCCTTCGGGATCACGTTCGTTGGTCAATCGTTCTCAGACCGATCTCTGCTGGCGCTCGCTTCTTCTTATCTGCGCGCTTTGCGTCCTCCCCTCGGCGGAACAAAACTCTCCTATCCTGACACGTTTGCTCCCGCGAAAGAAACAAACTCTGACCGGATGATGATCGCCGTTGCGGGCGCGCATCTGACGGGCGAACCGCTGAACTACCAGCTTACCACCCGGGATGGCCGATTCATTCGTAAGGCTAAAACCGCCCCTTCGTACCAACTTTTTGCGCTGCCCGGCACTTCTCCGCCAAAACCCGGACTGGTCAGGGTCGGCGCCGAGATCGGCGTGTCGATCAATCTGGAGATTTGGGAACTCCCGCTCGGGGAGTTCGGGAATTTCTTAAAAGAGGTTCCTTCCCCGTTGACGATAGGAATGATTCATCTCAGCGACGGACGCGTCGTAAAAGGTTTCCTTTGCGAAGAAGTCGCCGCACAGGATGCACTGAACATCTCCGAATTTGGTGGTTGGAAGGCTTATCTGAAGGGCTTGAATCTCGAGGCCAGTTTCCGTATTCGGTAAAGGCGCCACCTGGTGTCCTGTCCCCGAAATAGCAGGTAATTGCCCGGCGGCCGCGGTTCGAAGCGCGTATTACCGTGCTGGAAGCTAAGTGAGTAGCCTTTGTCGACGTAGATCAGCGATCCCGCAGGGGTGCACCTGCTATCTCGGAGACAGGACAGTTTGGACCGCAGGGTTTGAGAAGATTCTGGGTAAGATTAATTGGACCCAATTGTGAGCGGGGCTGGTAGCAAATGCCGGTTCGCAAAAAACTCGCGGTCAATCATTGAGTTCCGCCTGTAAACTCGATAGTGTCGCCGTTTCATTTTAAATCGCCTGCCAATTAATCGCTGCCCCCAGAGCCGAGATCACAGCTGGCGAAACTTACGAATATGAACCCTCCGAACAAAGATATTACTGGAATTCCAATGCATCGCCGAACTTTCATTCGCCGCACGGCGGCGTTTGCCGGCGCGACCGCTGTCATGTCCATTGTGCCTCGCAAGGCTTTTGCTGCCGGCACCCCGACCATGGTCAACTCCATCCGGTCATTGTCAAACCCCTATCACGCCACATGGAACCAGGGCGGTCAGGCCTTCGCGAAATCGATTGGCGCTGAGTATGTCACCCTCGTCACCGAAGGCAGATAGCGAGAAAGGGATCGCAGACATTCGAGCGATCCTCGCCAAGACCGGCGGCAACATGGTCTTAAATGTCGATCCAAACGATAGCCCGGACGCGCGTCCGATCGTCGAAGCCTGCGTCAAAGCCGGCGCTTACGTCACCACGCAGTGGAATAAGCCGGCCGATCTGCATCCGTGGGATTATAACCCCAACTACGTCGCGCATATTGCCTTCGATGGCGTTGATTACGGCGAGGACACCGGCGAACGCATTGATCAAGGCAATTGGCGGGTCAGGCGGCATCGTGGCGCTTGGAGGCATTCTTTCGAACACGCCGGCGATCGAGCGCAAGACAGGGCTCGAGAAAGCCCTCAAAGCGAACCCGAACGTGAAGCTGCTCGATTTCCAGGTCGCAAACTGGAAGTCGACCGAAGCTTTTAATATCGTCAGCGCCTGGTTGACCCGTTTTGGCGGCGACATCAAAGGCATCTGGGCGGCCAATGACGATATGGCGGTCGGTACGCTGGAAGCGTTGCGGGCAGAAAAACTGGCGGGCAAGGTGCCTGTCACAGGCATCGATGGAATTAAAACGGCGATTGAAGCTGTTCGCGCAGGTGAATTTGCCGCTACCGTTTCCTGGGATCCTTACTGGCAAGGCAGCATGGGGCTTTCGATCGCCTACGCCGCCAAAACGGGTAAAATCGACCCGGCGAAAGAACCAAAAGAGCATCGCGAGTTCTATGGTACCGGCGTTTTGGTCACCAAGGAAAATGCCGACGAGTTTTACAAGACCCACATCGAATCCGAACCGAAGATTGACTTCAACGATTTGTGGGGCCGTGTGACGGGGCAGATTCGGCAGAGCTGAGGAGCGCGTGGAACCCAAGTTCGGTCATCCATCCGCAGATTCAGGTACGCCGCAGATCAGATCTCCCGAACGGCGCGACAGGAACTCAAGGCGGTCTCTGCGCCGCCTTAAGCCGTACGCGCCGTTCTTCGCGCTGATCGCGCTATCGCTCTTGATCGGCGCGATGAACCCGCGCTTCTTTGAGCTCAACAACCTGATTCGCATCGCGAATTCAGCCGCGATTCCGCTCGTGCTTGCGCTGGGTATGACCTTCATCATCGTGCTAGGCAGCATCGACCTGTCTGTCGAAGGTGTTCTGGCGATCGGTGCGGTCCTGATCAGCCTGCTCGTGCGAAACAACAGTAACACCCTCGATCTTGGTTGGTTCGGCGTGGTGTTGGCGATCCTGGCCTGCGGCGCGATCGGATGTTTGAACGGGGTCGTCCACGTCGGCTTGCGAATACCTTCGTTCATGGTCACGCTCGGCATGTGGTTCATCGGCGTCGGAGTCGCCACGCTCGTTCTCGGCGGATCGACCGTGCGCGTGCTCGACAAGGGAATCCGCAGTCTCGCGCTCGACCGACCGCTGGTATTTCCGAACGCGGTTTGGGTTGCCCTTGGCGCCCTCGGAATTACCTGGGTGATCGAGCGGCAGACCAGGATCGGGCGGTACATCTATGCGATCGGAGGCGGCGAAGACCTGGCGGCTCTGTCTGGCATACCCGTCAATAGAGTCAAGATTATCGTTTTCATGATTGCGGGAACGTTATATGGAATTGGCGGTCTGCTGGCTGCGGCGCAGCTCGGCCTCGGCAACGCATTGATCGGAAGCGGAAGGTTGTTCTCAACTGTCACCGCCGTGGTGGTCGGCGGCACGGCGCTCACCGGCGGAGAAGGTGGGGTTCTCAATACTCTGGTCGGCGTTCTGATCATGGCGGTGCTTGGGTAACGGGATGGTGCTGCTGGGCATCTCTCCGGATCTTCAGCAAGGGGTGCAGGGAGTTTTGATTATCGTCGCAGTCGCGCTCTCACTTGATCGTGCCCGCTTAAAGATCGTTAAATAAAAATGCTTTCAGTCGAACATGTCAGCAAAGCGTTTGCCGGCGTCCAGGCGTTGGACGATGTCAGTGTGGAGATTGGCGTCAACGAAGTGGTCGGCCTGGTCGGCGAAAACGGCGCAGGCAAGTCGACGCTGATGCGGATTCTCGCCGGCGTATATTCGCCGGACCGCGGATCGTTGAACCTGGATGGCGCGCCCGTCCTCCTCAGAAGCCCCCGCGAAGCCAATCTCAATGGCATAGGAATCGTATTCCAGGAGCAGTCGCTTCTGCTGAACCTCACCGTCGGTGAGAACATTTATCTCGGGCAGGAAGCCGAGTTTACCCGATTGGGATTGGTAAACCGCCGACGCCTGAATGCCGCCGCTCGACGCCAGCTCGACAAGGTCGAGGTTGACATCGACCCTCGCACCCGTACCTCGGAGCTCAGCTTCGCTGCACGCCAGATGGTCGAGCTCGCAAAAGCTTTGGCACTGGAGGAGCGCACGGAACGACATCTTGTTATTCTGCTGGACGAACCAACCTCGGTTCTGGAACAGCGCGATATCGATATTCTCTTCGCACGGGTTCGTGCGCTCAAGCAGCGCGCCAGCTTCGTTTTCGTGTCTCATCGACTCGACGAGATACTCGCACTCAGCGACCGGATCTACGTGATGAAGGATGGGCGCGTGGTTGGGCATATGCAGGCTGGATCTACCACCGTGCCGCAACTGCACCAGATGATGGTCGGCCGAGACCGGCACGCAGAGTATTATCGCGAGTCACGACAGAAGTCGCCCAAAGAGGAGATCGTCATGCAGGCGCGCGGACTTTCAGTCAAAGGCGCCTATCGGGAGGTCGATTTCGTGCTCCATAAAGGCGAGGTTCTTGGAATTGCCGGAGTGGTCGGGTCGGGCCGGGAGGAGCTGACGCGCACCTTGTTCGGGTTCGTCCCGCAAACGAGCGGCACACTTGAGATCGACGGTCATGAAGTCCGTTTGACTGTGCCGTCACAGGCGGCCGACCATGGCGTCGGTTATATCCCGCGCGAGCGGCGCACCGAAGGCCTTGTGTTATCCCTTCCGATCGCGGTGAACATGACCCTGTCCAGCCTGCCGATCAGCCGGTTCACGGGCGCTATCAATCTAAGTCGAGAGCGCCAGTTGGCGAAAAGCTGGGTGGACAAACTGCACATCCGCACTCCGACCGTGGAGGCGCTTTGTCTGAATCTGAGTGGCGGTAACCAACAAAAGGTGGTGCTTGCCAAGTGGATGAATGCGCGGGCACACATTCTCATCTTCGACCACCCTACGCGAGGTCTGGACGTCGGCGCTAAGGAGGAGGTTTACGAGTTGATCAGGGATCTATCCGAAGAAGGAGTGGCGATCGTGTTGACTGCTGACACCTTGGAAGAAACGATCGGGCTGTGTCACTCCATCCTGGTGATGCGCGATGGCCAGGTCACCGCCCGTTTCGACGCTTCACCGGGTCGTAAGCCGTCCCAAGTCGATCTAATTCGACACATGGTATAAACCCGACTGACAGGTCAAATCAAGACAACGGCCACGAATGGCTTCCGGCAGTCGGCACCGTGCGGGCCGCCATACCGATTTTGCTCCTGCTGGGATTCGTCGCGCTTATTGGCGCTCTGCAACCGAGTTTTCTGACGGTTGATACGCTTGTGCTCGTAATGGCGGATACGGCGACTCTTTTCATCCTCGCGGCAGGAATCACCTTTGTGGTGATGCTGGGCGGGATAGACTTATCGATCCAGGCAGTCGCATCCTTGAGCAGTGTGATAGTCGCTGTAACGCTCTCACGAATAGGCTACTGGGCGTTTCCGGCGACGCTGCTGGTAGGATTCATCACTGGCGCCTTTAGCGGCGTAGTCCATGTCTGGTTACGAATCCCATCCTTTATTGTCACTCTGGCGACCAGCGGCCTGGTGGCAGCTGCAGCCCTGCTCCTTTCGCAGGAACGGTCGATTACGATCGGTGAGACCGGGCGCGCGTATCTGAGCTGGATCACGGGCCGGGTGTTTGGCATGCCGAGCGTGATCATCATCGGCGCTATCGTCGCTTGCGTTGGGATCTGGTTGCAGCGGTACACGCCTTTTGGTCGTTACAGCACCGCCATCGGCGCCGGCGAGGCTGCGACCTGGGCCTCCGGCGTAAAAGTAAATCGGCAAAAGGTCATCGCCTATTCCTTGTCGGCGGGACTGGCGGCGCTGGCCGGGATCTTGCTCACCGGCCGGCTGAGTAGTGGTTCGCCAACTCTCGCGAACGAGCTTCTCCTCCCAGCGATCGCCGCGGTTGTCGTGGGAGGCACTTCAATCACCGGCGGCGCCGGCGGAATCGGTAGAACGGTCGTGGGAGCGTTGATTATTTCCGTCGTCCGCACGGGCATGACGTTCGTCGGCGTAGACATCTTCGCTAAGCAAATCGTGTTTGGCGTGGTTCTAATTCTGGCCGTGGCCGTCACGATCGACCGCACCAAGATACTCATCGTGAAGTAACCTCGTCGGCTTTGTCGCGAAAGTGATTCCCTCGCGAAAAAATAGTCGCCGCCATGTCAAATCATTCTATAAATCCTTCCAGCACCATTGGTCCCCAGAACTAACAGGCCGCCCGCTGAGCGGTCGAACCGTCAAAATTTATGGATCTTGAACTAAAAGATAAAGTGGCCGTCATTACCGGCGGCAGTATAGGTATCGGCCTTGCTGTCGCGGAGGGTTTGGCGGCAGAAGGCGTTCATGTTGTCATCGTGGCCCGGCAAGGCGACCGGGCGCACACGGAGGCGGCGCGTGTCGCAAAGAAATTCGGCATCCGATCGGTCGGCATACCTGCCGACGTCGCCGTCGCGGGTGCGATTGAGAGGGTGGTTGCCGAGACCGAACGTGAATTCGGTGGCGCTGATATCCTGATTAACAATGCAGGCACAGGCAGCAACGAAACGATCATGGAAGCTCCCGACGAAAAGTGGCAGTACTATTGGGATCTCCATGTGATGGCGGCCGTGCGTCTCGCCCGCGGCCTCGTACCGTCCATGCGGAAACGCGGCGGCGGTGTCATTCTGCACAACTCGTCGATCTGTGCCGTTCAACCGCTCTGGTACGAGCCGATTTACAACGTCACCAAAGCGGCCCTGATGATGTTTTCCAAGACGCTCGCCAATGAGGTGGTCAAAGACAATATTCGGGTCAACACCGTCAATCCCGGCTTGATACTCACTCCCGATTGGATCAAGACAGCGAAACAACTGACTGCGGATAAGGGAGGCGATTGGCAGGGGTACCTTGATTCGGTCGCGCGTGAACATGCGCCGATTGACCGCTTCGGCTCGCCCGAAGAACTCGCCAACTTTTTCGTTTTTCTTTGTTCGAAACGCGCGAGTTATTCGGTAGGCTCGACCTATTTTGTGGATGGCGGAATGTTGAAGGTAGTGTAGGCAAAAACGTGTCGGCATGGTCGGAGGCTATCCTCCGACGGTAGGGTTGCGCTCCTGCGCGACCGGCGTAGCACGTCTGAGGAACGTGTCGGCGGTTCGGCGTGGTCGGAGGTTTCCTCCGACAAGGGTTGCGCGCGACCGGCGGTGGGAGACGGTTTCCACATGTAGTGGCACGTCAGGAACAGGCGAAGAAAGTATTCGGTAGTATGCGCGCCCGCCCGGTCGCAAACAGGATCTGTCCCTGTGGAGCGTAAATTGCAAGTGCCTGGTCCAGAGATTGTTCTTGCTGTTTTTACGCGCTTAGTATTAATTAATTTCCTGGGCTAACTCCTGATTCTTGCGTTCCAGGGATTCTTGCAGTTCGCGAAGTTGCAAGTGGGTCTGGACGCGCGCCTGCACCTCTTCCGGTCGCACCGGCTTGGTCACGAAGTCGACCGCTCCCGCTTCGAACGCAGCCAGCTTCTTGCTCAGTTCATCCGCCGCCGTCATCATGATAACGCATCGGTTTCTGAACGCTCAGCCGTGTGGGGAAGACTCGGTAATGGCCTTGCGAATCGCGGCAAGCGGCGCGGCATCGTTGAAAACAACCGTTTCGCCTTGACGCTCAACGCCCAGTTCTTTCCAGAGCTTGTCGAGATCCGGCGAAATGGGATTGGCTTTCATCCGGTCATACAAATCTTCCAGGACAGATACTCCGACCGCCTGATCTGCGGTTTGCAGAGCGCGCGTGAGCGGCCAATCTACCTCGATGCTTCCTCCAGCCTTCAGAATTCCACGCATCGCATCCTCGAGTCCCATCCGGTTGCCGGTTCTCTTCCGAATTTCAATGTCGGCAAGCAGACAATAGAGAGCCCCGCCCCAATAGGTCCTGCCCCAGGTGTGGGTAAAATCCAGCCCGCGATCCCCAGACCCCGGTAACCCCTGCGGCATCCCGTCAACCATATCGCCCCAGACTTTCTGAGGCGATAGCCCCCCTGCACGCACCCGTGCAATCGGCTCGACGTAAGTGGCAAGACCCTCTTCGATCCAATGATGCTGTCTTGACACGGAGGGAAAGGCAAGGTGCACCATCTCATGGGTCATCGTCCAGTCATCCGCAAATCCGGCCGCGGTTGTCGCTGAGCCCACCGAAATGGAGATGTGGGCGTGCTCCCAGCCGAACGTCCGTCCGGCATTAACCCCTCGCCCATCCCGGAAATTCACTGCAATTGCGACATTCGGGACCGGAAATTTCTTGTAATAGGTGGAGACTGCGCGAGCCGCTGTCGAAATCCAATCGAGAACCAGCTTGCGCAGGTCTTCGGACGGGGCGGGGTCAAAGGAGATTTCAATCGTTCCCCCGCCGATCTTGAGCTCGGCATTGTCTTGGGCTTGTGCATTTGCTCGGCCATTTGCGAATGCAGCAAAGCCGAGCCAGGTAACGGCGAAGAAAAAGGTTGAACGCATAAGGATTGGCCGCGAGGAAGACCTGTCGTTAGAGACTGCCGCGACGCAAAAATTCCCTCAATGATCCGCTTTGACTTTTAGAATTCTTTTCAGCCATGTCCCGCGAACACAATTATTCTGTCAACGTCACCTGGACCGGCAATACCGGTCAGGGAACCTCCAGCTATCGAGCTTACTCTAGAGATCACAACATTGAAGCGGCTGGGAAGCCGCCAATTTTGGGCTCCTCCGATCCGAAGTTCCGGGGAGATCCTGCTAGATACAACCCGGAAGAGCTGCTCGTCGCATCAATTTCGGCTTGCCATATGCTCTGGTATCTCCACCTCTGTGCCGAGGCCGGCGTGACTGTTGTGTCGTATGAAGATCAACCCGAAGGCACAATGAAAGAGGCAACCGACGGGGATGGCAGCTTTGTCAACGTCACACTTCGGCCTCATGCGGTCGTGAGGGGTTCGATTGCGCAGGCCGAAGCACTCCATCAGCGGGCTCACGAATTTTGTTTCGTCGCAAACTCAGTGAATTTTCCGGTTCAGCTCAAGCCTGTTACCGAACTCGCGACTTTTTAGTAGGCGAACCGTCCCGGATTGTTATTCTGAAAAGAAGCAGAACAAGTCTTCCTCACCCGAACTCAAACCCAAAACTGGAACCTGCCTTCAATGACTTCGCTTATCGGGATCGACCTTGGAACTTCCAGCGTGAAGGTTGTCGTCTTCGCGTTGGACGGGACTATCCGGGGTATCGGATCCTCCGAATATCCAATTCTCACACCTTCGGTTGGCTATGCTGAGCAGGATCCGGCGGACTGGTGGCGTGCCACCGTGAGTGCCGTGCATCAGGCGATGGAAAAGGCCGGCCGTCCTGAGATCTCTGGCATCGGGTTTTCCGGTCAGATGCACGGGTTTGTCTTAATCAGTGCTGACAAGACGCCGTTGCAACCGGCTATCATTTGGGCGGACCAGCGGAGTGCCGACCTCCTGGAAGAAATACGAGGGACTTGTTGGTTTGGACCTCCAAAAATGCGGGACCGCTCCCGCAGCCGGCTTTCTGATCTCATCCCTGTTCTGGCTTCAGAAACATCAGCCGGAGTCGCTCGATCGAGCTCTCACTTTTCTGATGCCCAAGGACTACGTCCGGTTTAGGATTACCGGAGAACTTGAGACGGACGACAGCGACGCATCCGCCACCGGTATATTCGACGTCGAGAGAAGGATTTGGGCCGACGAAGTAATTGCGCGGCTAAAGCTGCCACGTTCGATTTTTCCAAAGACGATACAGTCGGGCGATCTGGTTGGCCGCGTGACAAAGGAAGCCGCCATGGAACTCGGTCTTGCTCCCGGTATACCGGTATCGGCCGGCAGTTCCGATCAACCTGCCCAGGCCGTCGGAAACGGTTTGATCGATCCGCCACTGGGTTCGGTGACCGTTGGTACCGGCGGCCAGGTGTTTGTTCCTCTGACTGAGCCGCTCCTTGATCCTAAACTCCGGCTCCATACCTTCTGCCATGCGCATCCTGAGAGGTGGTATCTCCTGGGAGCGATGCTCTCCGCCGGCATGGCGCTAAGATGGTTTCGATCAATTCTGGGCAACGACCGTTTTTCGTATGCGGAACTGGATCGGCTGGCGGCTGGTGTTGAGCCCGGGTGCGAAGGCCTGATGTTTCTTCCTTACATCGTTGGGGAACGATCGCCGATTATGGATCCGCGAGCGAAAGGAAGCTTTGTCGGTTTAGCGTTGCGCCACGGTCCGGCGCACATGACTCGGGCTCTCTTGGAAGGCGTTGCGTTTGCGCTTCGTCAGATCATTGAGACGATGGAAGATTGTGGGGCAAAGCTGCCCAGGCTGGTTGCTTCTGGCAATGGATTAGGAAGTCCCCTCTGGCGCCAGATCCTTGCGGACGTCCTGGCGCGGCCGCTCTCCCAGGGCCGAGATGAATATGCCGCTGAGCGCGCCGGTGTCGGAGCCGCCATGATCGGGGGTATCGGCGCCGGGGTGTTCAATGGATACGAGGATACCCGACGCTTAGCTCCCGTTTTTGACGTTATTACCGCGCCGGACTCTGATCGAGCCGATCGGTATGAAACCGCCTATCGCCGATTCCTTGATCTTTACCCCCGGCTGAAGTCGTGGTTCTGAGCTAATTTGTCGATTCTGCTCTCACACTGACGTTCAGCTCGTAGAGACGAGGCTGTACCCTTGACAACTGGCACCCGGATAGTTAGAGAGAACCTGCATTTAAACGTTTAAATAATCCGGCATCGAGCCATTCGTTGACCGGATCTAACCCCCAGAAAAGGAGTCATCATGCGTCTACATTTATGCCGCGCGGCTATCGCCGCCTCGGTTTTGCTTTGTGCGGTATTTGACAATTCAGCGCGGGCTGGTGGAGAAGAGGTCGCGGTCGTCGTAAAAATCGGCGGTATACCGTGGTTTAACGCGATGGAAAAGGGTATCCAGAAGTCCGGTAAGGAGAATGACTTGAATGCCTACATGGTCGGACCCACCACCGCCGATCCAGCCCAGCAGGTGCGGGCTGTGGAAGACTTGATCGCTAAGAAGGTGAAAGTCATTGGTGTCGTGCCAAACGATGCCAAATCCTTGGAACCGGTTTTCGATCGGGCTCAAGCCGCTGGCATCCCGGTCATCACCCATGAGTCCCCCAATCAGAAGGGAAACACTTGGGATATCGAGATGATCGATAACGTCGGATACGGCGAAGCACACATGAAGGCCTTCGCGGAAGCGATGGGCGAAGAAGGCGAGTACATCGTCTACGTTGGTTCGTTGACAGTACCGCTGCACAATCTATGGGCGGATTCCGCGATCGCTTATCAAAAGGCACATTATCCCAAGATGAAGCTCGTGGCAGACCGATACGGCGTCGCGGAAAGCGTCGACGACAGCTACAAGACCGCAATTGACGCGATGCTCGCACATCCTAATCTAAAAGGGATCATCACCTTCGGCAGCCAGGGCCCGATCGGTGCCGGACGAGCCATCAAAGAAAAAGGCAAAACAGGTAAAGTCGCGTTGGTAGGAAGCTTTTCTCCTTCACAGGGCGCGAAACTCTTGAAGGAGGGCGTGATCCAAACCGGCTACATGTGGAACCCGATGGAGGCTGGCGAAGCAATTATTACACTCGCTAAAATGCTGATCGACGGCAAAGAGATCACCGATGGAATGGAGATACCGGGGCTGGGCAAGGTCTCGGTGGATAAAGAGAACCGCGTGATCAAAGTCGACAAAATGCAACCGCTCAACAAAGACACCATAGACAAGCTCGTGGCGCTTGGGCTTTGAACTCAAGCCTTCCCGCTTGCACGGCTGCGAGTTCTTAGCGAACACCAGACAATAGGCGAAACCTCCCGGCTTTGCTCAGCTGCAAAGGCAACGCAAGCCGGGACCGGTTCTCCCCGGGTCAAATCCTAGTGCCCCAGCCAGGGTACGCGCGAGCGTCTTAGCTTCGATTAGGTTTCCGATGTCTAACCATTCCAGTGCATGTTAAAGATGCCGGACAGCTCTGCGCAGGAAAAATCGCCCGCCTCGGAGCCGGTGCGAGAGCTCATCGAAATGCGGGGCATCAGCAAGCGTTTCGGCGGCGTACGCGCATTGATCGATGTCAATTTCGCTATCCACGCCGCGGAGATCCACAGCCTGGTCGGCGAAAACGGTTCCGGAAAAAGTACATTGATCAAGATCCTGTCGGGCGTCTTGGCGCCTGACGTTGGCGAGATTATCGTTGACCAAAAGTCTCACGCTTCTCTGACGCCCGCGCTGTCGGCACGTGCTGGCGTTCAGATCATTTACCAGGATCTATCGCTGTTTCCGAACTTGTCGGTCGCGGAAAATATTGCCTTTCAACGGCACGTCGGAGCTCCTCTTCGCTTGGCTGACCGGGCCGCGATGCGCCGGGAGGCAGAAGCAGTGATTGTGCGGCTGGGAGTTTCATTACCGTTCGACGAGGTAGTCGGCAATCTACCCATCGCTTCGCGGCAGCTGGTTGCCATCTGTCGTGCGCTGGCCGCCGATGCGCGGCTCGTGGTGATGGACGAACCGACAGCCTCCCTGACGCACCAGGAAGTCGAAGCGCTTCTCGCAACCATCCATGGACTGAAAGCTCACGGCATCGCGACCGTCTTTATTAGCCATCGGCTCGACGAAGTGATGAGTATCGCCGAGCGCGTCACAGTGCTAAGGGACGGGCAAAACGTGGGCACCTTTCCGGTGCGCGAAGTAAACCGGAGCCGGCTCACCGAGCTCATGACCGGCCACCTACTTGAACTGGGCGCCAAAAGGACCCATTCAACCCAGGAACCGCCAATTCTGGAGATTCGCGGCCTCACGCGACACGGCCACTACGCTGACATCGATCTTGCGCTGCATCCTGGCGAAATTCTCGGGATCACAGGTCGTCTTGGTTCAGGCCGGACCGAACTGGCTCTTTCTCTGTTCGGAATGAATCCGCCAGATTCTGGCGAGATCCTGATTGACGGTAAGGTTACTCCCTTAAGCCATAACCGTGATGCGATCCGGCAAGGCATTGCCTATGTCTCCGAAGACCGTCTGTCGCTCGGGTTGGTGATGCCGCAGTCGATCGCCGATAACATTGTGGTCTCGGTGTTGGGTCGAATTAACGGGACTTCTCGGTTTCATCGATCGGGGGTAAGCGCTCTTCCACGATCGAACGGATGGATCAATGATTTGCACATCAAAACAAAGACCGCGGACCGGCCGGTCCGCGAGTTGTCCGGCGGCAACCAACAGCGCGTAGTGCTTGCCAAATGGTTGGCGACCAATCCGCGGATTCTCATCCTGGATTCGCCGACGGTCGGCGTCGACGTAGGAGCGAAGGCAGGCATCTACCAGATTGTCGATAGCCTGGCCGCGCGCGGTCTGGCAATCATCTTGATTACCGACGAAGTCGAAGAGGCGCTCCATCAGTCACATCGTATCCTCGTGATGCGGTCAGGAAAGATCAGCGCGGTGTATTCACCGACTCAGGTCACGGAGGCGGAACTTCGGGACGCGATCAATGCGTAAACGATTCATATCCCTGGCCCGGCGTCACGATGTGCTGCTCGCTATCATCGTTGTTGTGCTTGCGGCGGTGTTTGCCTGCTTTTCGCGCGAGTTTTTGACGGTCAGTAACTTTGTATCCTTGCTGGAAAGTTATTCCGTCACTGCGATCATGGCGGCGGGTCTTCTCGTGGTATTGATAGCGGGCGGCATTGACATTTCGTTCGCAGCAATCGCCGCGGTCAGCCAATACCTGGTGATGACCGTACTGTTGCGTATCGGAGGTGACTGGGCGGTCGCGTTCATCCTCTCCGCAATATTCGGCGGCGCGCTCGGAATAGTGAATGCGCTCCTGATCCATTATCTCCGGGCTTTATCGGTCATTGTCACGATCTCGACTCTGACCTTTTACTTCTCGATGCTGTTGTTTATAACTCGAGGGGTTTCCATTTATAACCTCCCAAACTGGTTCACGAACGATCTCTCGCTCTTCGGGGTACCGTTTCCTGTGATGGTCGCGGCCATCGTTTTATTTGCTACCGCCTTTGTCCTGAGTCGGCTTTCGATCGGCCGGCAAATCTACGGATTGGGAGGGAACTCGGAAGCCGCAAGCCGCATGGGCTGCAATATCGTAGGTTTGCAGTGCTTCGCTTACGGCTATTCTGGAATAACAGCGGGCATCGCGGGGTTGGTACAGGCACACCGAGTAGAGGAGGTTGTTCCGAACGCCCTGATCGGCCGCGAACTAGACGTTCTCGCCGCCGTCGTTTTGGGAGGGGCAAGCCTGATGGGAGGCATTGGGACGGTGCCGCGGAACGATCTTCGGAATCATCCTTCTTGCGGTCCTGGAAAATGGTCTGACGCTGATTGGAGTGTCGTCTTACTCATTCGGCATCGTTACGGGCCTGGTGATTTTGCTCAGCGTCAGCGCCACCGCCTATTCCGCTAAACGTCAACAGTCAGGGAGAGCCCGTTATGTCGCCTGAGAACTCGCCAGATTCGCGAAGAAAAATTCGAACGGCTCCGATGAAATTTCTCGCCGTCGATCCGACCGTAACCTTGCTGATCGTCTTCATTGCTCTTGCCGTCGTCGTGTTCGGCATCCTTTCTCCCAGCCAGATTTCTGTCCATGGACACTGTCAAATCCATGGCTTTTCAAATGCCTGAGCTGGGTATCCTGTCGCTGGCCATGATGGTGCCGCTCATGAGCGGAGGACTGAATCTCGCAATCATCGCAACCGCGAATCTCGCGGGACTCGTGATTGCCGCAGTGGTCACCAGTTTGATCCAACCCTCCACCCACCGCTGGTCGTCGCTGCGGTGATTGCGTTGGCGATCGTGGCCGGATCGATGACCGCCTTGGCAATCGGCTTGGCCACCGGGATCGTGGTCGCCTTTTTCCGCGTCCATCCGATTTTAGTGACCCTCGGGATGATGACGCTGATCAAAGGCATCGCCATCGTAACCACCCGCGGAACTGTGATCGGGGGGTTCCCTCCTGCGATTCTGTTTATTGGAAACGGCACGGTGTTTGGGATACCGGTTTCGATGATTCTCTTTGTCCTTTGCGCATTCGCGGTCGCGATGATCATGAGTCATAGCCCGTTCGGAGTTGCGGTGCGTATGATCGGGTCGAACGAAAAAGCAACTCGTTACTCCGGCGTCGATACCGAGCGCGTGTTAGTTGGCGTTTATACTTTATCCAGCCTGCTTTGCTGCGTCGCGGCCCTGGTCATGATGGCTCGGTTCAACTCGGCCCGTGCGGGTTACGCCGAATCCTACCTCTTGATCACTATTCTGGCTTCCGTGCTCGGCGGGGTCGATCCTTTCGGAGGATTTGGCAAAGTTCTCGGCCTTTTACTTTCGCTATTGCTGCTCCAGGCCATTTCGACCGGTTTTAACCTGTTGGGGTTCAGTCCGCATCTTACGGAGGCGATTTGGGGGGCAACCCTGATTTTGGCAATTGTAATCGCACTCGTTCGCGACCAATGGCTCGCACAATCCCGGCCCGCAAAACCGCGCCCTGTCACGGCCGAATCGTGATGCCAAGAAAGGTCAAGTTGTCGGCGGTATGACTTCCGACCAGGCACACAAGGCGCTGCGCCGATCTTTAAATGCGGCCGTTCGTCCTTCGGCAATTTTCGCGGCGACTCACGGCATGGCACTGGGTGCTCTTCGTGCAATCTGGGAGGCTGAACTCGCACTGCCGGAAACGATTTCGTTACTCGCCTTCGACGATTGCGAATGGATGACCGCGCTGCGACCGTTCCTCTCGACGCTTCGCCAGCCAATCGACGAGATTGCACAAGAGGCCTGGACTGTCCTGAACGAGAGGATTCAAGGACGACCCATCGAACGGGTGAACCGGGAATTCCCGTGTACTTTGATCATCCGTGAATCGACGGCGATCGGCGAAGTCTCTCCGTTGATTCCTGCGAAGCCAGGTAAGCAGGAGCCTGCGACGATCGTTCAGGGAAGCGCGAAGTCTCGACTTCTGAACTCTTGACTTCTTGATTTCTTGAATCCAATGCAGGGACAGAAAATAAGGTCATGAAAGCAGCAGTCTTGGAAGAGATGGGCCGGGCTCGGCCGTACGCCAAATCCAAACCCCTTGTGGTTCAGGATGTAGATCTCGGATTCCCGGGACCTGGCGAACTACTGGTGAAAATTAATGCAGTCGGACTATGTCATTCCGATTTATCCGTTATAAACGGTGACCGGCCGCGGCCTACGCCGATGGTATTGGGTCACGAAGCGGCCGGCGTAGTGGAAGAATGTGGCGAAGGTGTTTCAGACCTGAAGCCTGGCGATCAGATTGTTCTGGCTTTTATTCCATCCTGCGGAGCGTGTATCCCGTGCATGGAAGGGCGGCCGGCTCTTTGCGAGCCCGGAGCACGTGCCAATCTTGGGGGGACATTGCTTTGCGGAGCGAGACGTCTCAGCATCCGGAACCAACCGGTATATCATCACATCGGCGTATCAGGTTTCGCAGAATACGCCGTCGTGTCACGCCGATCCGCGGTCAAGGTGGATCGTTCCCTGCCCGCGCATGAAGCGGCGCTGTTTGGATGCGCGGTCTTGACGGGTGTGGGAGCCGTTGTCAACACCGCAAAGGTCCCGGCCGGAAGCTCGGTTGCAGTCGTCGGCTTAGGCGGTGTCGGACTGAACGCGCTTTTGGGAGCAACTCTGGTCGGTGCCGGCGAAATCGTTGCCGTTGACCTCAACCAGGATAAGCTCGAAGTGGCTTCTCGTCTCGGCGCCACAAAAGTAGTGAAAGCAGGACCTGAGGCGGCCAAAGAGGTTCGTGACGCCACCGGAGGCGGCGTCGATTTTGCTTTTGAAATGGCTAGCTCGGTACCGGCGCTGCAATTGGCCTATGAGATCACCAAGCGAGGCGGGACCACCGTAACCGCTAGTTTACCGCATCCGGATCATCGTCTCTCGATTCCACCTGTCCAATTGGTCGCTGAGGAGCGCACACTGAAAGGGAGCTACATGGGGTCGTGCATTCCGGCACGTGACATCCCCCGCTACATCGCTCTCTATCAACGCGGTAAACTGCCTGTCGACAAGCTCGTCAGCGGTTTCGTGACGTTGGAAACGCTGAACGAAGGTTTCGACCGTCTGGCCGAAGGAAACACTATCCGACAAATCCTCAAGATTAACTCTTGAATGCCGGCCGCTACAGAATTCTGTCGAAAAATTTCCCCATCCTTCGCTACCTTCTGTTCCAGTTCTTCCCTTCCTTCTGTTGTCATCTTCGCTTCCTTCCGTTTACTGTAACGTCACGTGAAAGTCATTGTGATCAACGAATTCGGTGCCTCCGGAAAATTTGTCGAAGAGCAAAGAGACATTCCGCGACCGAGCGCGGACGAAGTGTTAATCCGGATTCGAGCCGGATCTTTCAACCCGATCGACTACAAAATTCGCCAGGGCCGTTTTGGAGGCGATCTTCCTGTTGTGCTTGGCCATGATGCGGCCGGAACAATTGTAGAGGTTGGAAAAAACGTCGGCCGTCTTTCGGTTGATGACGAGGTCTGGGTTTACCTTGGCGGGCCGTGCAGCAACGGTGCGTATGCTGAGTACGTCAGCGTGCCGCACGAATTCGTCACCGTCAAACCGCGGATTTTGTCCTTTGAAGAGGCGGCTTCTATACCTGTAACTGGCCTGACCGCCAATCAATCCATCCGGCTCAAAGCCAGGCCAACGGCAAACCATTCCGTATTTGTCGCGGGCGGTGCCGGCGGATTCGGCGCGGCGGCTATTCAGATCCTGCAAATGATTGGCGTGGAGAAGATCGTCACGACCTCAGGCAGGGAGGAGAGTAAGAGGTTCATCGTCGATCAACTGCGCGTCAGACCTCAGGACGTTATTCACTATCCCGGCAAAGACCTGAAGCAATTGACGAAAGAGGCGATCGCTGCGAATGACGGTGCTCTCTTCGCGAAGGCGCTCGACTTCGTCGGGGGCGAGATGAAACGGCTCTGTTTCGAACTGGTCGATTTCGACGGCGACATTGTATCGACGGTCGAGGAGAGTGACCCGTTTACCGTGCAGATCTGGCACGGCAGGGCGAGCCCGCTTTTCCGAAGGTCGGCTTCACTTCATTTCCATCTCTTGGAAGCACGGGGTCTCTATGGTCCGAAGGAAACGTGGCCGGGTTACACCCAACAGCTCCACGAACTGGCGTTCCTCTATGAAGCTCAAAGGCTGTGGCCGGTCGGTGTGCGGAATATTGGCGAACTTTCCGTGGACACAATTCGCCGGGGACACGAGATGCTGGAAGCCGGCGGCATTCAAGGCAAGCTGATTTTCTCGGTGCCGTAGTCACCCCCGAATTTTGTCTCGCAATCCGCCAAACGTAAACATCCGGACCATTGGCTTTTCGAGGAAATCAAGTGGAAATCCGAGCTCGATCTTGCTCGCCTCGTCGAGAAGTTGAATCTGACTGGCCGACAATCGAATATCGACGATTCGTAAGTTGGCCTGCAATTGCTCTATCTTACGCGCACCAACAATCGGGATGACGGGCTGACTTCGGTGTCGAAGCCAGGCGAGAGCGACCTGCGCAGGGGCGAACTCAGCCTCCGCCGCGACTTGCCTTAACACTCCGATCACGCGATTCGTCCGCTCGCGATCATGCACGAATTGTTGCAAATCGGGGTTATCCAACCGGCTCTTGCCATCCTCACTCTCTATTCCGGTCTCGGTAATCCGGTACTTACCGGAAAGGAGTCCGTTCGCCAAGGGACTCCAGGCCGTTACCGTCATACGAAGGCCTTGCGCCATTGGCAGCAGTTCCCTTTCGGGCGTCCGCTCTAACAGGCTGTATTCGATCTGCAAGCCGACGAACGAAGTCCAGCCGCGCAATTCCGCCATCGTGTTGGCACGGGAAATCCACCAGGCCGCCGCGTCCGAAACGCCAATGTAAAGGACCTTTCCCTGGCGGACGAGATCGTCAAAAGCCCGCATTACTTCCTCAACCGGAGTAAGTCTATCCCAGATGTGCATCCAATAGAGGTCGATGTAGTCGGTTTTCAGCCGTTTTAAACTGGCCTCAACGGCTTGCATCATACTCTTGCGATGGTTGCCACCCGCGTTCGGATCGGTTCCCGGCGCCGCATTGGTATATTTCGTTGCCAGCACAATGGTCTCACGGTGGCCGACCATGAATTCGCCAAGCAAGGATTCACTTGCTCCGTTGGTGTAGACATTCGCCGTATCGATAAAATTCCCGCCGGCCTCCCGGAATATCTCATAGAGCCTTCGAGAATCGTCGCGTGACGCGCCCCAGCCCCAATCTTCGCCAAAGGTCATGGTCCCGAGGCAAACCTCGGAGACCCGGAGACCGCTATTGCCCAATAACAGATAGTTCATGGTTGTTCTTCTTGACGAACAATTCAAAAAGTCGAATAGGGACCGAATGGCCAGGCTTCTTCGAAGCCCTGGGAGAACTTGTTGTAATGGGCGGTCCCAATATCCACGTTCGAGTTGTTCGGAGCCTTGATCTTGCTCTCAATCCTGCTCTCCAGGGGAGCGTTGCTATTGGCGCACGAGGACAGGCCGATCAACAACGCAGAACCAAGAACGGCAATTAGCGGGAAAAAGGAATATCTCATATCGGATTGCGGTGATGCATCAGTTCACGTCCTGCCACACCTCGCTACCTCCTTGATGACTAGCAGATCGAACATCGCAGGCAACCGCTTACGCTTCACGACTTCTTGAATTCTTGACTTCTCGAATCCTGGAGTTTGTCTGCCCGGGCACCGACAACAAAAGCTGTGCAGTCTTCCGGATCAGGCGCCGGGCTGCGACCCTGCCCCGGTAACGCCGCCTTCGCGATGGTGGCATTCGCAAGTTCACGAAGCCCTTTTCCAGGGGCGCTAAAAACGTGACAGCAAGCAGATCGCTGTTCTCCTCTCGCTCCAGGGAGGAGATCCGCGACCGCGCCCGGCTCAGGGCCATGAGAGGAAAGTAGTGGCGGTAAAGATTGTAGTTAATCATGAATCCCCTGCCAACCTCCAGTCCCTGATGAATGGCCGTCGGACGGTCGCGCGGTCCGCCACGGGGCGGCGGGGCGCCAATACCGTATCCCGGGAACCCGGTGCCCGTGTATTGCGGTTCATGCCACGTTCCTTCGTGTTGCGTGCTCAGAAGATACTCGACACCCGTTTGAATGATTTGCGCGTAGCGCGTCGTCGGAATGGCGAGCAGCGCCATGAGCGCCCAAGCCGTTTGCGAAGCAGTGCTGTCTCCGACTCCGCGCAATGAATCGTCAACGTAGGAGGCCGGAGTCTCTCCCCATCCGCCATCCGCGTTCCGGTGGTCAGCAATCCAATCCCCGGCCAGGCGAACGTACTTTGCCGACATATCTTCTCCAATGGCGGCCAGAGCCGGCAGCACCGCAGCGGTACCGTAGATGTGGTTGACACCCCAACGGCCAAACCAACTGCCATCCTCTTCCTGCTCGGCTTTGATAAACGCCAATGCCCGCGCCACCGGCCCGTCCCGAACGGTCCAGCCCAGGTACGCCAGAGCTTCCACGACATGCGCAGTCACATCCACCGTAGGCGGATCAAGCACTTCGCCAAAATCGCAAAAAGGTAATTTGGTCAGGAGCGAATTCGTATTGTCGCGATCGAAAGAAGCCCAACCTCCGTTAGAACACTGCAACGCGAGAATCCAGTGCATCGCACGTTTCATCGCGTAATCAATCGGGCTCGGATTCCTCAAAGCGCTGCGCGCGCGGGCGAGAACCAGAATTGCGACCGCCGTGTCGTCGATGTCCGGATACGAATCATTGGCGCGCTCAAACGACCATCCGCCAGGCATCACCGAAGAGACCTTTACCTGCCAATCCCCCGGCGCTGTGACCTGCTTCTGCACAATCCAATCGACCGCCCGCGTCATAGCCTCGCATTCGGCGACCGACCTTCCGCTATCCAATAGGGCCTGCAGGGTCAGAACAGTGTCCCACACCGGGGACTCGCTTGCCTGAATATAAAGTCCGCCATCACGCTCATAGGACCAGTGAGCGTCGAGCGCTTTAACCCCGTTTGAGACAACAGGGTGATCTGTGCCGTACCCTTCGGTGAAAAGCGCCAGCAGCGAGTAAATCCAGGGGGGCTGAATGCCGCCCCAAGCCCCGTCCGCATCCTGATGTTTGATAATCCATTCGACACACAGCCGGATCGCCGCTTCTCTGCCCGGTCGAATCGGGAAATCCACATACCGGCTCAAAAGCCGGTCGGTCATGAAGAAAAAGCTTTCCCAGGAAAAGAATCGCTTTTTGGGTGTCAGCAGGTAATTAAAATTCTCCCTTCCCTGCGGAAACAGTTCGTCGAGTCTGGAGCGAGGGGAAAGCGGCTTTATTGGCCGCCTCGCCGAAAGAACACTTAAAGGAATGATGGTTGCTCGCGCCCAGGAAGCAAAATGATAGATGTTAAACGGGAACCATAGCGGCGTGCAGATCAATTCGGGTGGCAGCGTGGGCGTAGCTTGCCATGGCCACTCGCCGATCAACGCCAGCCAATAACGGGTAAATACACGGGTTTGACTTAATCCGCCGCGGGCGGAAATCCATTCCCGGGCTCGTAGAAGCGCCTCTTCGCCCGCCTCGTATCCGGCGGCTCGAAGCGCACCGTAACATTCAACGGTCGTATTGATATCGCCCGCAGGCGCGTTGTGGTAAACTTCCCACGAACCGTCAGCACGCTGCTCGTTGAGGATTGAAGCCACCATCCCGTCCAGCTTTCTTTGATCTTCAATTCCCAGGAAGTGCATCGCCAGGATCCATTGCGCTTCCATGCAGGAATTCGATTCCAACATGCCGACCCAGAATCCGTCCGCGTCCTGTCGATCGAGCAGCCAGTCAATGCCGTTTTCAATCGCGTCGCTTAAGCGATCCAAGACAGGTTCCTTCCGGATCAGAGTCTCGTCCTCTTTCGAATTGGAGATCATGCAAAAGTCTGAAAATCCTCCGTGATGTAGACGTCTGTAATTGTCCGGGCATGCCAACCACAAAACCATGAATCGCCTTCCAATCGATACCAGGGATCAACAGGTAGGACGGTGGGGCTGCCTTTCATGTGGCGGGAATCTTCGTTGCACCAGCCTGGATCCTCTTCGAGGACGGAAAGTTACACCCCATATTTGACTGATCGATCGATAAACGACTGGCCGATTGCAGTCAAGAACAACACCTTAGTCCTTTAGACCTATCGCTGCCGCAATGCGATTCCCAACTCGCAGCGCATGTCGGCGTTGCAAAGCGCAGTATTTCTGTCACAAATCTAATCCAGGGCTTGGAATTCGCAGATCGTACAACTCAAATAGCGAGGTGGAAAAAGATCCACGCATCGATTCTAAACAGTCCGTTACAACCGCCTCAATTGTAGCGAGCGGCGGGTTGGCCGCCCTCAAGCTTCTGGTTGGTCTGTTAACCGGCAGCCTGGGTCTTTTAGCCGAAGCGGCTCACTCCCTTCTCGATCTGCTTTCGACGCTCATCACTTTTCTGGTCGTTCGTATCGCGGCGGTACCGCCCGATAGCAATCACCCCTATGGCCACGAACGTGCCGAGCAGCTCGGAGCTTTGGCCGGAATGACTTTGCTAGCGGGTACCGGTGCGTTAATCTTGTACCACGCATTCGACACGATTTTTTTCCACCCGAGCGCTCCCGTGGTGAGCTTCTGGGCCTTCGCCGTCTTGATCGTTTCTGTCATTGTCGACTTCGTCCGTGCCCGCACCCTGCGTCGGGCTGCGGCACAACATGCGAGCAGCGCTCTGGCCTCCGACGCCGAGCATTTCGCCAATGATATGCTGGGCGCAGTTTCCGTCCTCCTCGGTCTGACTGTTATCGCGCTGGCTGATCCACTCCATCTGCCGGACTGGTTGGTAGGGCGTGCTGATGCGTTCGCCGCTCTCCTCGTGGCCGCCGTGGCCTTGCGGTCCGTCTGGAATCTGGGATCCAAGGCAGTGAGGGCACTAATGGACGATGTCCCGGTCGGTTTGACTGACCGCTTGAAGAAGCGGGTGGAATCGGTCGACGGTGTTGTCAGCGGCACGGTCGTGGTTCGCACACGCTTCGTGGGCAATCGGCCCTTTGTCGAAGTAAAGCTTGGCACAGCTCGGGGAACCTCACTCGAGTCTGCGCACCAGCTCAGCGAGGTGGTAGAAAAGGAGCTCGGTGCGGAACTGCGAGATGCCGAGGCAATCGTACATGTCGAGCCTGCGGCGACCCCGGACGAACCCCGGGCCGCGAGCGTTCGTGCAATCGCGGACCGCTTGGGTCTGCGGGTCCATAACTTGAATATTTATCTAGTCGCCCGCGAGACTCGCATCGAACTGGATCTGGAGCTCTCGGACAGGTTGACCTTGGCCGAAGCGCATCGGCATTCGGAAACATTGGAAGCTGCGATCGTGCGCGAATTGCCCGGGCCCGTTCGCGTCACGGTGCACCTGGAACCGCGGAGCGACGAACCAAAGCCGGCGGTGCGGCATGTGCCGTCGACCCGTCGCGTTGAGCAGATCCTTTCTGAACTTCCTGAAGCAAGGGATGTGAGAGTCCAGGATGTGGTTGTCACGGACGACGGATTGGTTGTAACCCTCGAGAAAACCTTCTCCGGCGTGACCTCTCTAGCCGATTCCCACGATCAGATGGCAAGCCTGGAGCGAGCGTTGCACGCCTCACTGCCTGAGATTGTGCGCATCCATATCAATCCCGAGATTGCCTCCTAGCGCTCCGGTGCACCAGTGAGTAAGGCATCACGCCTTACTTACTTTCTAATCGCTACTCTTCGGGCAGCGGCCTGAAAATTGTCCTCGGAATGTCCAAACTCCAGGCTCAGTTTTTAGCCTGAGGGCTCCGCTGCACCGGCGCTTTCCATCAAAAAAACTTGCACCTGATTTATCTTGATATAAAGATATCGTGTGAGCGAGACCGATCCCTCCCCGACGAATACTTCCGGTGTCCATCTCTGGCTCATTCTGATGAAGGCTTACCGCGCTCTCGCTCAGGTCGATGCCCGAAATATCGCCTCTTCCGGCCTCGGCATTTCGGACTTTGCCGTCCTCGAAATCCTTCTCCACAAAGGCCCGCTCCCAGTCAATACCATCGGACGGAACGTTATGCTCACCAGCGGATCAATCACCACCGCTGTCGATCGCCTCGAAAATAAACGATTTGTCCGGCGCCAGGCTTGCCCAAAGGATCGCCGCGTAACTTACGTGACGCTCACAGCAACCGGGCGAACGTTGATCCGGCGTATTTTTGACACCCATGCCAGCAGCTTGGAGACTCTATTCGAACCCTTGTCGTCCGCCGAACGATCGGCGCTGGCAACCCTGCTCAAAAAGCTCGGTAAACATAGCGAATCATTGCTGGTCGCGCGGCCTTAAATTTTTTTTGCCCAGTGAAGGTTATAAGGGCTTGGTCACGGGTAAAAAGCCGTTGCTGTTTACGCCCGCGGAGGGGCCTACGTTGTTTTTTCCGAGGAAACAATGGAAAAGACTTGCGCCGCGACCGCTGACGCCGAAAAGAGCATGTATGGTCGCATTTGTTACTGGAACATCATCGGGTTTTGGAGCCGCGATCGCTCGGCAATTCGCGAAAGACGCGATGCGCGTCGTCGCTACCGCCCGCCGGATTGAGAAGGTTGCGGCGCTGCAACAGGAGTTTGGCGATTTAATTTTGCCGGCGGCACTGGATGTGCGCGATCGACTGCAGGTAGAGTCCGTTGTCGCCGGGCTGCCCTCTGAATTTGCCGCCATTGATGTGCTGGTAAACAACGCTGGCCTGTCCCTTAACCTGGAGCCTGCTTACAGGGTGCCGATTGAGGATTGGGAGGCGATGGTCGACACCAACATCAAAGGGCTCCTCTACTGCACCCGGCTTATACTTCCAGGCATGGTCACGCGAGGCCGAGGCCACGTGGTGAATATCGGATCGGTGGCCGCCATGTACCCCTACCCAGGCGGAAACGTCTACGGAGCCACGAAAGCCTTCGTGAAACAGTTTTCGCATAATCTTCGAGCCGACCTCTTGGGAACCGCGGTTCGGGTGACAGATATTGAGCCCGGCCTCGCGGAGACTGAGTTTTCCGTAGTTCGATTTAAAGGCGATGAGCAACGCGCCGCCTCCATTTATAAGGGGACCAAGCCTCTGACAGCCGAGGACATTGCGGACGCGGTACATTGGGTCGTTACGCGTCCGGCCCATGTGAACATCGACACGATTTCAATGATGCCAGTCTGCCAATCCTTCGCCCCCCTGGCGATCCACAGACAGTAAGGGAAACGTGTCGGCGTGTGTGTGGGTCGGCGTGTAGGCGTATTCGCAAAGAGACGTTCTACGCTGGAAATCGACACTTCAAGCAAATGGTACGCTACGGACAAACCGACATTGTCGATCATTCTAAGAATTTCAGTGTCCTACACCCCATCGCGCGATCCGCGACTTCCACGCCCAACACGCCGACACGTTTCCCCCCAAACGCCAACCCGCACACACGCGGACACGTTTCCGCTACTCTGTTCCGATTTTCTCGAAAATTTCAATGATCTGTGCGGGCTTCCCGGCGTCCAGGAGCTTGGCACGCAATTTTTCGCTGCGAAAGACGCGCATCAGGGTACCCACGAGGCGGAGATAATCCGCGTCCATGGTCTCCGGAATTCCAACCACTACGACAAATTGGATTGGCCCATCCGGTTCCCGAATGGGCTCTTTAAGCCGGCCAAAGGCCATGACCATCTTCGTCACGGTCGCGGTGCGAACATGCGGCACGGCTATCCCGTACTCTAGTTTCACTTGTCCGGCCGCATCCCGCTTTTGTAACTCCTGAACAAATCTTGGCCAATCGGTCACTCTCGTGTCTAAGCGAAGCGACTCAACGATTTGCTGAACCGATTCCTCGCGCGAATGAGCGGTAAGGTTGAGCAAGATATGATCCGGCAACAGCGCTTCTCGGATTCGAATCATATGGCCGTCCCGCTCCATCGCAACTTGGCACCTAAAATATCCGCAAATGTAAGATCTTTAGGCAGGAGCAACGGGAGCTTCTCATTCGCATGTTGTACGGTGACAATGTCGCTCGCGTGCAGCTGGATGAATTCTTGGCCATCGACGCTCATCGAGAGCAGTTGCTCACCCTGGCTCGGCTGGATCCGGATAGTCGATCTGTTGGAGACAATCACTGAGCGATTGGTCAGGACATGCGGGCAGATCGGGGTTACCACCAACACGCCTGAATTCGGCATCACGATCGGCCCGCCGGCCGACAATGAGTATGCCGTCGAGCCGGTGGAAGTGGCAATGATCAACCCGTCGGCGTTGTATTCCGTTAAATGAGCGTGATCGATGAAGAGCTCAAGCCGGACCAGCCGTGAACGTTCGCTTCGGGTGACGACTACATCGTTGAGCCCGACTTGGGAAAGAATGGTTTGCCCGCTCCTTTCAATCGATGCCTTGAGCAGAGTTCGTTCGTCGACGCGGTAGTTCCCGGTTGCGATCGCTTTCGCCGCAATCGCGTACTCCGGTCCTCCAAAGCAAGTTAGGAAACCCAGCGAACCGAAGTTAATCCCCATGACTGGCTTCATCTTGCCACGCAAATCGCGAACAAGACGTAAGAGCGTTCCATCGCCACCCAGGGCAACGAAAAGGTCTACCCGGCGATAGAGTTCGCTCAGCGAGTGGCCGGGCTGACCGACCAGCTTGGCGGCGTGCTCTTCGACCAGTACGTTCAAATCATGCAGCGAGAGTTCATGCAAAAGAGCTCGCAGAGAGGTCTCGGCGGCTGATTTTCGCCAATGAGCATAGATGCCGAGAGTCAGCGAAGACATGCTAGAAATTCTTGATTCCCCTTGGCGCCTCGTATCGGCGATTCGATGACCCCGAGCCACTCCCGGTGCAACTGTTCGGTCGCATACAACTGGATTCTGCTCACTGCGAGCAGGCGAAGCTGCGGCTCGCGCACAATCCCTCCCTTACCCACCTGGTTCGGTTGCAATTCGAACTGAGGTTTAATGAGCGCGACCACCGGTCCTCCAGCCTCCACACAACCGAGAATAGGACGCAATACGAGGGTGAGCGAGATAAAAGAAACGTCGACCACGGCAAGCTGGACCGTTGTTCCAATCAACTCAGGGCTTAAAACGCGGGCGTTCAATCCCTCTCGGACTTCAACCCGCGGATCGCTCCGAATCTTCCAGGCCAACTGATTGTGTCCGACATCAATCGCGATCACTCGTTTCGCTCCCCTCTGGAGCAAACAATCGGTGAATCCTCCAGTCGATGCACCTACATCTAAACAGACCAGACCCGTCGCATTAATGTTAAAATGGTCCAACGCAGCTTCCAGCTTGTAGCCTCCCCGCCCAACGTATCTTTCTTCCGCGACGACTCGAACCGCCGCGTCCGATTTCACGAGCGTCCCTGGTTTGTCGATCACGCGCTCTTCGACGAGCACCTCGCCCGCAAGAATCGATCTTTGCGCCCGTTCTCTTGATTCAAAGTAACCGTGATCCACAAGAAGCTTGTCGATCCTCGTCCGCTTCGGCTTATCCATATTTGACTGAATCCAATTCAATTCTGGCCGAATTAAAGACTTGCCAAACAGTCAATTCCGCCAAATCTATGCGGTTCCTGTTGTCAGAATCCGTCTATGTCGTCTGAAGAACTGAAAGAGCAAATAAAAGAAATGCTCGTCACGAACCTGATGCTGCGTACGCCGAAGGAGGAAATCTCCGACGATTTACCGCTATTCGGTGCGGACGGCCTTGGATTGGATTCAATCGACGCGCTCCAACTGGTCGTCAGCATGGAAAAGACCTTCGGAGTCGGGATACCAAATTCGGATGTTGCACGGGTCGCCCTGGCCACCGTGAACACCATCCACGATTATATCGTAGAACAGGCAGGTATCACCGGCAATCAAACGCCACTACAGTAGAAACGTGTCGGCGTATCGGCGTATCGGCGTCTTCGCAAAGAGACGTTCTACCCTGGAAATTGACAAGTCAGGCAAATGAGACGCGACGGGCAAATCGACACCCTCGAATCATTCTATGAATTTCGCGCGCCAAGCTTCCACGCCGATACGCCGATACGCACACACGCCGACCCGTTTCCCCCGTCATCCGATTCTCTCCGCTCGATTGATCGCGTCGATCAATTGGCGGAGCCGCCCGAAGTTTCGGCGGTGCGGGCCTGCTACCAAGCGGGGCAAACGGTATAGTTCCGGCTCGTTCTTTTCCTGCTTCAACGCCCTGGCCGTCCGAAGAGGCGCCGTCTCAAACAAGTCGGAAAACGACTTGTTCAGCTCCTCGATGGATACGGGGCTCAACTGCTCATTTAGTCGAAGCACGAGATCCGACCCAACCCACCGGTACGAATGGAAGTTCCGGTAAAATTGCAGCACATGCTTTACGGCCTCATCCAAATCCTCCGTGATGTGAAAAAGGCTAAAATCATCCGGCGAAATTAACCCCTGATCCAGAAGGTGTGTCCTGAGGAACTCCGTCAAACTCTTCCAGTAACCTCCTCCTATTTTGTCGATCAGAATGACTGGAATGATTCTGGCCTTTCCCGTCTGCATCAAGGTCAGACATTCGAACCCTTCGTCCATTGTTCCGAACCCACCGGGAAAGAGGGCGATCGCGTGGGTCTCTTTGATAAAATTCACTTTTCGCGTGAAAAAGTAGTTAAAATTGACCAGCTTCGGATCCCCGGTGATCGTCTCGTTTGCTTTTTGCTCGAACGCGAGCCGAATATTTAGTCCGAAACTGTACTGTCTGCCGGCCCCGCGCTGCGCTGCTCCCATAATCCCATCGCCGCCTCCGGTAATGATCATGAATCCGAGCTCGCGCATTTCCCTCGCAAAACGTTCCGCAGCCTGGAATTCCTCGGCGTTCGGCCCCGTCCGTGCCGAACCGAAGATGGCGATTTTACGGATTCCCTGGTACGGCGCAAAAGCCTTGGACGCCTGTCTTAGCTCTTTGAGCGAACGATTGATCAGTTTGAGGTCCGCCACCGGCACCGCATCGCTTCCCATCCGGAGAGCGGTCACGATCATTTCCGCTATCAATTCGTTGGACTCGCGAACACCCCAATCACTTACGAGTTTCCGGATCCGGCGGTCGAATTCCGGATCTCCGGACGATGCGAACGATGTGCGCAGCGCATGAATGCCGCCCCCAGTGAAATCTTGCACGACCAGATCTAGAACGAGAAGATCAGGTTGTCCAGCGGGTTCAGCATCCTGAGCCCATGCGGAGCGCTCTCAAGCCACGCTTTTCTAATTCCCCTCCCCGACCGGATGTGCTATTTGCTCCGATTCTCTCATGATAGTCATCCTCAAACCGAATACGTCTAACGAACAGATCCAGGAAGTACTCCAGGAGGTTCAAAAACTTGGTTACACTCCTCACCCGATCTACGGAGAACTCCAGACAGTCGTTGCGGCGATTGGGGACGAACGCACCCATCATACGCTTGAATCCCTTACCGTCCTTCCGCAGGTGGAAAGGGTCTTGCCGGTCCAGAAGCGTTATAAGCTGGTCAGCAGGGAATCCAAACCCGAGGACACGGTCGTCAATGTGGATGGTGTCAAGATCGGCGGTGACAATTTCGTCGTTATGGCCGGGCCCTGTAGCGTCGAATCCGAGGAACAGCTGATGTCCACGGCCAGAGCCGTCAAAGCCAGCGGTGCGAAAATCCTGCGCGGCGGCGCCTACAAACCAAGAACATCACCCTACGAATTCCAGGGGCTGGGTCGCGAAGGACTTCGCATACTCGCCGCCGCTAAGAAAGAAACCGGCCTGAAAATCATCACGGAAGTGCTGAGCGAACGCGACGTGGAGCGCGTTTGCGAAACCGCCGATGTGCTCCAGGTCGGTGCGAGAAACGCCCAGAACTTTCAACTACTCGTCGAGTGCGCGAAAAGCCGCAAGCCGGTGTTGCTGAAACGCGGAATGAGCGAACGCATCGAAGAGTGGTTGCTAGCCGCGGAATACATCCTCATGAACGGGAATCCGAATGTCCTGCTCTGCGAAAGAGGTATCCGGACCTTCGAAACTTATACGCGCAATACGCTGGATCTTGCCGCAGTGGCGATCGCAAGGAAGGAATCTCATCTGCCAGTGGTCGTGGATCCAAGCCAGGGCTGTGGTCGGGCCGATCTGGTCAAGGTGATGTGCCGAGGCGCAGTGGCCATCGGAGCGAACGCGCTCCTGGTCGAGGTGCACCCCCACCCTGCGGAGGCGTTAAGCGACGGCCAGCAACAGGTTGATTTCGAGGTTTTCTCGGAGCTAATCTCAGAGCTGCAACCATTTCTGAATGCAATCCATCAAAAATTCGTCTAGGGAAAGAGTAAGTGTCATAGTCCTACGAGTTAGAATAAACATTGGTAGATTGTTCGCGAATGAACCAGGCGTTTGATGTAGCCATCATCGGCGGAGGCCCGGCAGGCAGTTCGGCCGGGACCCTTCTGGCAAAGGCCGGCCGGCGCGTGGTGATCTTCGAGAAGGAAAAATTCCCACGCTTCCGCGTCGGCGAGTCAATGCTCCCTGCTAGCCTGGGCACTTTGGAACGGATGGGAGTGAAGGAAAAAATCGACAATGGCGACTTTTTGATCAAATACGGGGGTGAAATTGTTTCTGCCTGTGGCCAGCGCGTTCGATTTTACTTCAGAAACGGCTTAAAAGCGAAACGTCCAACCGCCTATCAGGTTCTGCGCTCCGAATTCGACAAGATCCTTCTCGACCATGCGGCCGAAACCGGTTGTGACGTCAGGGAACAAACCGCCATCGAATCGTTTGAATTCGATGACGATGGCGTAACGCTCTGTTCCGGGAACGGGAAAGACGTTGTCCGGGCCCAGTACGTGATAGACTGCTCGGGACGCAACTCGCTCATCGGCAACCGCTATCAACTAAGGCGCCCCTATCCCAATTTGCACAAGTTTTCCCTCTACGCGTACTATGAAGACGTCGATCGAGAGGAAGGCCCGGACGGAACACTCACCAGAATGGTTCGGGCTAAAGACTCATGGTTCTGGATGATCCCCTTAAGCAGGAAGACGACCAGTATCGGCGTCGTCATGGACACGGATAAATTCAGAAGCTTAAAAATGGCCCCTCAGGAGGCCTTGGCTCATTGCATCGCTGAGCAACCGGTGGTGAACAAATGGATGTGCAGTGCGCGCCGTGTGACGGAAGTTTACGCCACCGGAGACTTTTCTTATCGAAATAGCCGCCTGGCCGGTGATCGTTGGCTGCTAGCCGGTGATGCCGCGGGATTTGTCGATCCGGTCTTCAGCAGCGGCGTTTATCTCGCTTTGCTTTCCGGTGAGCAGGCCGCCGATTCGCTTAATGTCGTTTTGGATCAGCCACGGAATCGGGTAAAGGCCTTCCGCTATTACGAACGAAGGATAGGTCGCGTGCTTGATGTTTATTTGCGGTGGGCCTCGTCATGGTACACCCAGGAATTCATGGAAGTGTTTCTTTTTCCGAAAGAACTTTTCAAAATTGTGCCGACCGTTAGCGCCGTTCTTTCCGGGAATGAGATCCGGGATTTTGGGATGCGATGGAGGCTCTGCATTTTCCACGTCCTTGTCGCGCTCCAGAAGCGAACGTCGAAGGTTGCGCCGCGCCTGACCTTGACCCCAAAAACTTCATGACGAGCCGAATCCTAATCCTTCTTACGGCAATCCTGTTGGCCGGTTGTCAATCTGTGAAGGAAATATCCGGGCTCGGCCCGGAGGCTAAAACCCGCATCGGGCAATTGCGGTACGTCACCCGAACTCGCTCCATCGTTGGCGACATCGTCCTGCGCAATCTCAGCGGAGGCGACTATGACCTTTCCTTTCTGAAGGGAGGCGTTCCGATCCTCGAATTTCAGACTCGCGGTCAGCACATGATCGCGACGGGTCTTCTGATACGGACTGGATGGTCCGGCCAACTGACTCGCGCTCCGGGACCGTTGAGATCGTGGGCCACGCTGAGGGAGGTGCTCCCTTATTTTGCTTCCAATGTGCCAAGCACGCAGAAGCCGGGTCGATGGTCGGCAACATTCGAGCGCAAGGGCGGTATTCTACAAAGAGCGGACGTCCAATTTTCCGGGGGAACCTCCATGGACTTCACTTTCGGCCAATAATTGAATGGATCAGACCGTACCTCAGATAGTCACCGAAGTTCGGCCGGCAGATCTGGAGCTCACGCTCACTCGAAACAGCTGGTATAGTCCGCTCAGCTTTGAAGCTGCCAGTTGGATCATCAGGCATGTCCCACGACCGATTTCCCGGTCGATGAGTGTAGGGGTCGGCGAATTGGGCTACCGTTTGTGCACCAGCCGGCGCGCCGCTCTTGCGCGGAATCTGGATGCCATTACCCCGGATTTAAAAGAGCGGAATATGCTCTCGAGAAGCTGCTTTCACAATTTTTTACGGATGTTGCATGACTTCTGCGATTGCGCCGAAGGAGGAGCTGCGCGCGTGAACGCCCTCATCGTTGAGCGGCGCGGTTTTCAATTCCTGGAAGCAGGACGCCGCAACGGCAAAGGCATCCTTCTGATCACCGGTCATCTTGGCGCTTGGGAACTCGGCGGCATGGTCCTGGCCTCGGATGGTTTCCCTGTGAATGTCGTGACAATGGCCGAGCCGACTCAGGAACTGAATGAATGGCGCGACAAATACCGCCGGCGGTTCGGGATCAAGACGATCACCGTCGGCTCCGATAAATTTGCCTTTGTGGAGATTATCCAGGCGCTCCGGCGCAACGAACTCGTTGCGATGTTGATTGACCGGCCTTACCTCAACAGTGGCGTTCAGGTTCAATTTTTTGAACACCCAACTCTTTTCTCGGCCGCGGCGGCACGGATCTGGCAGCACACGCAAGCGTCGGTGATCCCTGCCTTTGTCCTGCAATTGGAGCCGGGCCAATATGGCTGCTACGCCTATGCGCCGATTGAAATGGCGACCAGCCAGACAGTCGAAGAAAACAGTCAACGCATCGCCGACGTATTCCAGCTCATTATCCGGAAATTCCCGGAGCAATGGTTCAACTTTGTGCCAATCTGGAATCCCTAGTTCACCATGAAAAAATTGATCCTCTTAATCCTGTTGGGAATCGGTCCCACCGCCTACGCGAGCCCGATGACGCAGAGCGATATCAATCAACTGATTCAGAGGCTGCAGGCCCTGCACAATAACCAACCTTCTTTGCAAGCCAATTTCCGCGAAGAACGTCACCTGACGATGCTCAAGGAACCCGTCGTGAACGAAGGAAGGATCTGGTTTACACTGCCGGACAAAATCCGACGTGAGATTGGGGGGAGAACGCCGGAAACCACCGTGATCGACGGTAAAAAGATGTCGATTTATTACCCGAACTTTCAGCAGCTCGAAGTTTACGACCTCGAAAAGCGTCCGATCATTAAGGATTCGCTACGCGCACTGACCGCCGGCCTTAATTTCCGGGAAATTGGCAGCTACTACAATGTGGAAGGCTCGAAGGACGGAAATACCTACCACATCACCCTGACCCCAAAAACGGCGTCGGTAAAGAAGCTGGTCAAAACCGTCGATCTGACCCTAGACGAAAACCTGACGCCCTCTCGGGTCGTCGTCGATGACGCAAGGGGTCAAAGGTTCACTATCACCTACACCAACGTTCGGCGCGAGCCGATTCCGGACTCCACTTTCGAATTCGCGGCACCTCCCGGAACAAAAGTTTCGACTCCGTTAGGCAGTTGACATCCCCCCGTTTTGCAGTGACAAATTCCTCCCGGACCATTCGATCCGGCATTGCCTCGTAGTGTAACGGTAGCACAAGTGACTCTGGATCACTTTGTCATGGTTCGAATCCATGCGAGGCAGTTTGCTCAGGATCAATGACTTACGATTTATTCCTAAATCGAGCCATAATTGATCTTAGCCATTTCTTAGCCATTTTTCTCCACTTGCCGATGCCTTCTCGCGATCGTCCCCATGGGCTTTGCAATGCATAACTGATTAGCAACTTTGACCGACCACGTCCCATAAGTTTGGCATACCAACCCCTGCATCGGAAAAAATCCCGCAGATCCGGACCTGCAAGATATAAGTCCGCGCCTGTTTCAAGGTGGGGACGGCAGTGACCTTTGGTTTCATCCAGAGCATCCTAGCTGAACGATTTAGATCTGCACGGCATGACTTTCATGTGAAGAAACGGATAAACCAATATAGGGTCGGAATTCATGAAAGCTGTTCTTCTCGATAAGCCAGGCCCTCCCTCCAGTTTGCGTATCGGTGAAATTTCGACACCCCGCCTTGGGGTGGACGAAGCGCTGGTCAGAGTCTGCGCCACGAGCCTCAACCCTGTCGACTATAAGGTGGCTGCCCAGGGATATGAGGGGTGGCGATACCCCCACGTCCTGGGCGTCGATGTCGCAGGTGTAATCGAGACGATAGGAGAAGGCGTCGTTTCATGGAATCGCGGGGACCAGGTTTTTTACCATACCACTTGGCGAAAGGACGGATCTTACGCGGAATTCAACGTTGCACCCGCTCACACGTTCGCCCGTATCCCTGAAGGTATTTCCTTCGTCGACGCCGCGACATTGCCCTGCGCGGCCTTAACTGCTTATTGCGCGCTTTACCGTCGCCTTCATGTCCGAGAGGGGGACATTGTGCTCGTACATGCGGCTGCGGGAGGTGTTGGCGGTTTTGCCGTTCAGCTGGCGAAAGCAGCAAAAGCGCTTGTGATTGGCACCTGTTCCGCTTCGAACGCGAAGTATGTGAGGGAGTTGGGTGCCGACGAGGTAATTGATTATCGCTCCGAAGATGTTTTTCAGCGCGCGAAAGCGATCGCCGGCGATAGAGGAATCGACGCGATCATCGATAACATAGGCCCCAGCAACGGAGTCGACAATTTAGGCCTATTAGGCCCGGAAGGCGGACTCGCTTGTATTGCCGGCATCCCGGATCTTTCCGTCGTACCCGATCTTCCTTATTCCATCTCAATTCACGATATCGGTTTGGGAGGAGTTATGGCCTCGCCGGCCTTTCGGCGGCGGCAAGAGGATTTGGGTCGAATGGCGACAGAACTGATGGCGCTGGTACAGGTCGGGAAGATCAGACCAACCGTTGCGGAACAAATTACATTGGAAGCGATTCCGAAGGCATTGGAACGGCTGGCCGAGGGGCATGTCCGAGGCAAAATTGTTCCCAAAGTCCAAAGCTGATTCGGGGTCAGCGTCGGACATAAGACCAGTCGAAATGTTGTAGAGGAGCCCCCATTTTCGGCGGTGCCCGAAATCTTGTAAAATCCAACGATGCTGTTGCCACGGATCCCTGTGAGCAAGGTTCCGCTGGTGCCGAAATTCAGGGTCGTATAAGCAAGCGGCGATCACCCAGCGAAACGTGAACGAACAAAGAGCAAGACTTAATTCTTTTCGCGGCCGGAGCCTCGCTGATTTCTCCAGGACATCAAAACTATTGGCAAAGAAGAAAACCTATCATCTTTGCCTTACCGCCACATTGAAACGGACTGCTCGCCCGCTGCGCTGCAAAATTCGCTACTTCGCTGATGGAGTGACCCTTCCCGTTCCAGGTTTATCTTACGCCTCCAAATTTGCCATCGTTCTTTACCGGAATAGAGCGGTAAAGAATCTTCTACTGCGTTGTCTTCGACCTTTTCAAACGCGCCGCCCAGCAGTTCATCCAGTTGGTCTTGAGAGATTGGATAAGGAGGCGGCTCCTCTTCAGGACCCAGAAAGAAAAATCCACAAAGGACGCCTGAGGGGGCAATTAGATTGGCTATACGTTGAGCATAGTGAGGCCAGACATCTGGCAACATCGTGCATAGGAAGGTGCGCTCATAGATTATGTCAAAGCAGCTTTCACGTAACGGATAGGTGAAAAAATCACCCTTATAAACCTTGTCCGCCAACGGACCTAATAACCTTCGAGCGCGGGCGACGGCGACCGCGCTGAAATCGATACCAATCACATCCCAGCCGCCCGAAGAAAAAGCCTCTATTTCGTAACCGGAGCCACAGCCAGGGATCAATACGCGTCCTGGCCCCGGATGCTTATCAAGGAATACCTTCAACAAATTCTGAACTCCTCCATAATCCCACGCCATTCTGCCAGCGGCATAACGGATATCAAAGAATTCTGGCCCTACGCTGGGCATGTCGTCCATAGAAACTTTTCAGGATGCTCAAGCCTCAACTCTTCTTCTAACAAACTAAAGAGTGCGGCAGGTGTTCATGCAATCGAGGGGAAAAGCGGCGCCCTTGGAGTGAATTTGTTGGGTTTAGCTTTGCGAGCCAAAAACAATCCATGCTGCCCAGACAATGAACACAACTCCGCCAAGCCGGCTGAACAATTGGTTTGCTGAGGTGATCTTCTCCAGCAGGACAAAGCCGCTGATACTGGCGACCCATAAGAGGTTCATCACTCCAAAGGCGAACAGGAGAACCATCAATGCCCAACAGCAGCCGAGACAATAGCCGCCGTGCTTCAGTCCCATCCTGAATGCGCCCCCTAAGCCGTCCCGCCATTCGGTCGCCAAAAATCCCATTGGAGACCGGCAATGAGCCAGACAGGCATATTTGAGACGGCTGAACTGAAAGAGACCTGCGCCGAGTAGCAAGCCTCCGCCCAACACTTTGCTCGTGCTCTCCATCATCGGTGAAACCAAAGCCGCCGTAAGCAGGCCCCACTGGGCTAGCGTGGCAAGGGCGCTAAAGCCCATCCACGCCGTCAGATAACCCAACAGGAACTGTCCGGTCGATAAGAACGTCCCTTGGTGCTCGTTGCGACGCCGATTTATCTCAGCAAAGAGCAGAATCACCGGGCTGGCGGCGGGGACCATCATCGCAACCATCATGACCGCCCACATCAGAAACACGAGGCCAAGATCCCAAGCGGTCCAATGCTGCATGGCGGGCATGATGATCATCTCCATCCCGACATCCATATGGCGCATTCCCCAATCCATGTAGATCAGGTATGTCCACGAGAGGGTCGCGATTGCCGCCAGACCAAACGCGACGACCACGCGGTCGCGCTTGAGCACTGCTATCAGCATCGGGCTCACGAACACGCCAGTTCACGCGGACTGGTAAGCGAACGGAGAAAAGAATCCGTTCTTGTTCGTCACCTCCAACTTTAGACCGTAATCGCTAAACCTCACTTGTTTGGATTTTGCCACGACGGCCGGAAAACCCGGAACCGGGGTGAAGGGATGGTTACCGATAGTTACATCACCGCCATCCTGCCCAGGCAATCCTTCAATCTCTGCGTCGGCGACGTCGCCCAGACGCAAGCTGCGTCGTTTTCCCTCTGAACGATATTCGATCGGTGCTGCCTTAACCCCGAGGACTTCGCCGATGAGCGGCGCAAGACCCGCCAGATGCCCGCCGGCTTGGCCAGAGAAGATCTGGGTCAAAGCATCCTGCTGACCTTGGTTTGCCTGTTCGTCCACGTAGAGGGCGACCTTCCATTTGACCTGCAACATGTGTCCGGGAGAATAGGCAGCAAGCACCGCGTTAAGTCCTTCCAAATCGATCTCTCCGAAGCTGCCCTGATCGATGTGCCAGGCAATCAAAACAGTGCATTCCCCGCCTGTGGGCGGGCTTGTAAAGACACACGGACATGCTACTTCGCAGTTACAGGCCTCAAAGTAGGATCCGGCAATTTTCCATGAGGTAGGCATAAGGGGGACTCCTTGTCAATCGATGGAAGTTTCATGGAACCCACGTGGTATCGCAAAAGAACTTCGGATCTATGTACCAAATCGTCCCGGGAATGAGCAATCAATTTCTGACTACGCAGTTTCCTTCGCTGTCGTGCCCTCGTTAGGAGCCAGAAGGTCGCCGAAGATCCCTGAAGGTAGTCCTGGGGAGCGATGGACGCGCAAAGGACTGCGATGTCCCGCATTCGCGTAGCGCAGTTCGCCTTTCTCCAAATCCGCGAGCACGTAAGAGGCCGAAGCAAAGAGCGGGACCTCACTATATTCCAATATCGGCGCCAGTAGCTCGGCGTAGTTAATTAAGCTAGGTTGCAACCTTGAATGCTATGGCACCAAAATTCGCAAATTTGTACCAACCTGCCCTTATCCCGCGTAAACTTCTTCCCCTTTCTGCAGGCGCAGGGCGACAGCCACCGACTGGCTTGAACTACGCCGTGTCGGGCAATGAGCGGCCAAGGGGCGGCAGATTGCTGCGTAGAGCAGTTCGCGCTCCGCGCTGGCCGGCGGCCATTCTTCTACCTGGGTAAAGCCGGCTTCGAAAGCTTGTAGACTATGGAAGTCCAAATCCTCGCGAACAGCGGCGAAAGTGAGCGTATCAATTAGCTTTGCCTCTGGATGGCCGAGGCGCAAATAACGCTGCACGAGGCGTGGCACTTCAGACCACTCCTTTCGCTGGTCGAGAGCAGAAAGGATTGTTTCTCGCAGTTCGTCAGCCGCAGTCGGGAGATTCTCTAACGGTTGCTCGCTCGGCAGTTTGGCGCCCGGGACATTGAGAAAACGATCTAGGTAGATAGACATCGCCCCATGGAATAGGCCACGGACCAGTTCCGACCTTGTTTCACCCCGTGCCAGCACCCGATGAAGCGCGTTGCAGAACGAAAAAGTATGCATCGGCGCGAACCAATCTTCGATATCGTTTGATTCCGGGAAACGCGCCAGGCGCCACGCTGCCGCGAGTGTCAGGTGTCGGGCGAGGTCGACCGGCGGTACACCATGATTCAAGGCCTCGACGACGGCTCCGATAATCGCCTGAGGGTGTTCTCCAAGCACTTGACTATAGAAGTCCGGCTTGCATACCGCCCCTGCCCACGTCCTTGGCGGGTTCTTGCGCAGGGCATCCTCCGCTGCTCGAATTAGCTCAACTACTAAGATCGATCGGTGCCCGCCATGTTCCCTGTTCTTCCTCGGACCGCGATTGTGTTAGGTGTTCGACAATGAGCGGTAGAATTTCGGTTGCATACTCCCAGCTGATAAATTCCAGCAACTCAAACGCCTTGTTAGACAAATCCAGGGCGTGTCCGCCGTCGGCATAGATCCGCTCTTGGATTGGCCCGAAGACCATGCGGTTGAGTGCTTCTCTCGAGAGGCCGCAGCCTACAGCCGTTAGTAGCGTCCGCTCCGCAGCCTCATCGTGGCGCACCTTTGCCCAGTGGAACATCCACTCGTTCAGGCGCTCCTCATCGTAGCCTTTTCCATTGAGGCGTCCTGGAGAATGTCGCAGCGGCTGTCCAGCACAGTTTCCTGCAACCGTGCGCGCCGCTGCAGCCAAAGCGTAGACCAGCGTGGTCTCGCCAAGGCAAGGTCCCAGTCGAGCCACCAGGCTCAACATGGTCATCCCATCTCCCCATACTCGATGATGTCGCGCACCGAATTTGGCGATCTCCTGTATTAAACTTTTCGCGCCCTCCCCCTCCGCGAGCAACGCGACGATGTTTTTGGCCTGGACCAGTCCGATGTTCTCCTCCAGGCCTCGGTGCAACCGTGCGAAATGGAACGCCGCGTCAGCCCGCTGGACTGGCACTTTGGAGACCCAGATATCATCTCCTTCGACGCGTACTTCGAACGCCGGCGTATCATCCGCCCACGGGTCGAAAGTGCACCCGCTGCGCAGGTCGAATCGGGCGTGATGCCAATGGCAGGTAAGTAAGCCATAGTCCAGGCTCCCTTTGCTTAATGGGAATCCCATGTGGGGGCAACGATTGTCGAGCGCGAATACCTGCCCTTCGTGACGGCAAAGCAGCACCGGACGATCGGCCCCGTGCACTATGATCATCTGGTTTTCTTCTAATTGAGCGAGCGATGCGGCGTGAAAGTACCCTGCAAGACTCGTCGCGACGCGAAGGGAAGCCATAGCCAAGAAGATAACCGCTTTATCGTACCAACGCGAGGCGTAGACGCGCTCCCCCCGGCCATCGTTCCAAACCTCTGGATGTTTCTGCCCGTAACCGCCTTGGCCGGCATCAGTTGGACGGTGTCGGCTTCCGAACTCTGGATCGCCGGACAACGAGCCATGCCCGAGTGGGCTCGCGGGCGGATGAACGCTGTCCACATGATGGCCTCACAAGGCGGGGTGGCGCTCGGCGGCGCGGTGGCGCACTGTACTGCAGTATAGCCGCGGTCGAGATAGCCGCGCATCTCTTGCCTAAGGCAATCTAGTGTAGTGCTGCACAAATAACTAGACATAATGGCCCTGGCGCGATACTGTGATTTTCAATGAAGACGTGGCGCCAGTGCGTCAATCTGGAAGAACCGCAACGGCAATTACTGGAACAATGGGTGCGCGCTCACAGTACGCCTCAGCAAGTAGCCAAGCGCTGCCAAATCATTCTGCAAAGCGCCGGCGGAAAGTCCGATCAAGCGATTGCCATGGAGTTGGACCTCAACCGGCACACCTGTCGGCTCTGGAGAGAGCGCTTTGTTGAGTGCGGGGTTGACTGCCTATGGGATGTAGAAGCCGGTCGGGGACGCAAAGTGCAGGCTGGTTTAGCTCAGCGAATTGTCGAAGCCACTCTTCACTCCAAGCCTGCAGGGCAAACACATTGGACCACGCGAAAACTGGCCAAGGAGCAGGGAGTTCATGCCAGCACTGTGGCGCGAATCTGGCAGGAGCACGAACTCAAACCGCATCGGCAAAAGACCTTCAAACTCTCACGTGACGCAAAGTTCGTCGAAAAGCTCCTCGACGTCGTGGGGGGGTCTATCTCGATCCTCCCCAACACGCCATCGTGCTCTGTGTCGATGAAAAGTGTCAGATTCAAGCCCTGGATCGCACTCAGCCTGGCCTGCCGCTCAAGAAGGGTCGCTGCGGCACCTGGACGCACGACTACGTCCGACACGGAACAACGACCTTGTTTGCTGCGCTCAACGCAGCCAGCGGTAAGGTAAGCGGCGAATGTTATCCGCGTCATCGCCATCAGGAGTTCATCAAATTCTTGCGCCGGCTGGATAACGAATTTGAGCCGGATCTGGAATTACACTTGATCATGGACAACTACGGCACACACAAACATGAGAAGGTGCGCCGCTTTCTGGATCGCCATCGGCGCTTCAAAGTTCATTACATCCCAACCAGTTCGAGTTGGCTCAACTTGGTGGAACGCTGGTTTGCCGAACTCAGCGGCAAGGCCGTACGGCGAGGCAGCTTTGCCAGTGTGCCTGACTTAATTGAAGCTATCTTCGACTTCATTGCACAATGGAATGAAGAGCCGAGGCCATTCGTCTGGACAGCCAAAGCGGAGGACATCTTGGCAAAGATTGAAAGGTGTCGTCAGCGGTTAGAGAAAATCTCTCCGGGATGCACAAAACCGAAAAGAGGGTTAAAGAAAGCCGCATGAATCTATGTATAGTTATTTATGCGACAGAACACTAGATTCTCATTACTGCTGGCTCTGTTCCGGCGGCACTCGAATTGTCTAGCGCCGGATATAAAATCCTTCTTGTTGGTGGCAAGATTCGCAACAAATGCCCTCGGGGGCGGACTGATCGCCGCCTGGCGGGGACTTCTGTAGTCGTAGCTTTGGCGAAAGCGCGGATGCTGGCTCTTGGAAAGCTTTTATATGACGCGTGGCTTAGAGTATGATTTCGGATACCTTGACCGGCCTTTTCTCGCGCCAGCTCTTCGTGACCGCCAGAGCTAAGCGGAGCGATTCGAGGGCGTCTTCAGGACCAGGCGTTGGGGTGCGGCCCTCGCGCAAAGCAGAAAAGAAGGCTTCCAATTCCAAGCGGTAACCCACCTCAAAGCGGTCGGGAAAATTCTCGTAATGATCGAAGCTGGACGCGAAATCTTTGGCAAACAGCAACGGCGTTTTCTGAGGCGCTTCTACCACTACTTTGCCTACCGAACCGGCCACTTCGGTGCGAATGTCGTATCCCCAATTGGAGCGCCGCGAGGTTTCGATGACTCCCAATACTCCGTTCTTAAACTGCAGAAGCGTTACGGCGGTATCGGCGTCATTTGCCTGGGCGAATTTATCATCAATCAGCACGCTGGCCCAGGCACATACCTGTTCGACCTCGCCGACCAGAAAGCGAGCAAGATCCAGGTCATGCACCGACATGTCCAAAAAGAGACCCCCACTCCCTAACAAGTATTCCAGGCTTGGAGGATAAGTATCACGACTCAATGCCCGAAAGGTCTCGAGCTTACCTAACTCCCCAGCGTCAATCTTGGCTTTCGCCTTGGCGTAACCCGGGTCAAATCTTCGCATGAAGCCCACTTGCACTAGACTTTTGCGGTCTCGAACCAAGTCCACCACCCGCTGAGTCTCGGCTAAGTTCAGTGCGATCGGTTTCTCGCTCCAAACTGCCTTGCCGGCGTTGACGGCTTGTTCGATCAACAGAGCATGCGTATCGGTAGTAGTTACGATGACCACTGCATCAACCGAAGGATGCTCGATCGCCTTCAGGCTATCAGTCATCGCAAGCTCAGCGCCAGTCATGACCCTGCCACGCTCGGCTCTTTCTTGCACCAGGTCAGCTACTGCTATTACACGGATACCACCGATCGCAGCCAAGTTTCGGAGATGGGTTTCGCCCATACGGCCCACGCCCAGAAAAGCCACGCCTATTGTGTCTTTTGTAATCATGATATGTGTGCGAATTGTTTATTTTGTAGATAGGATCAAATAACGCCGAAACGACATGGAGAGACTATTGGTGCAAAACGTCGGTTCATCGAGGATCAGCAGACGAGCGCGGAAGTAAACTCGCATGTCCGACGCCCAAAACCGGCCGCTCCGAAGCGCGGGCGGCCAATTTTATTGATAACCTTGATCTACTGAAGTGGGCTAAAAGCGCCTTCATCTCGTCAAAACGCTTCTTAGAGGTTTTTAAAGTCTTGCACCTAGCCTGCATCGCTCACAAATCCTTAGAGATTTGTGATCGATGCAGGCTCAGGCAGCAGAATTCCCCGGCTACGCCGGAAAATTCGACTGCTTTTTAGAGAGAATAGTTATGCAACAGTTTGTCTCAATTCATTTATCTTAAAACAGGCTCTTAAACAGACGCGCAGCGTCTGTTTAAGAGCTTCCTAGCCCGCAATGAGCTCATCGCTTCGACCTTTGCGTGATTTTTGCGGGCTAGAACGTTGTTGTTTACCTGAGTCAGACAGCCGGCCCCACGGAGACCTGGGTACCGGCTGCTAGCCCCCCCGAGCAAGTTTTATTGTGAGCAAAGAGCAACGAATCTGTTTCTCTCAACATAAGTATTAGAATGAATCAGAACAAATCGCCTCGTAAAACAAGTGCTCTCCGGATGGCAAGCGTTATTCCGTTCATAGGAAAAATTCGCATTGGCCCGTTAGTGCCTCGTTTTGTGACTTCACCTCGTGCCAAGTTAGGGGTTTGGCGTTGCCAGGCCCCCGAAACACAGATATTTCACCTCCACAAATTCGTCGATTCCATGGCTTGAACCTTCGCGCCCCAGGCCAGACTGTTTTACGCCGCCAAATGGAGCGACCTCGGTCGAGATCATTCCCGTGTTGATACCGACCATGCCGCTCTCGAGTCCTTCGGCCACCTTCCAGATCCGCCCCACGTCACGGCTGTAAAAATAACTGGCAAGGCCAAACTCGGTATCATTGGCTAGGCGTAATGCGTCCTCATCTGTTTCGAAGCGAAAGAGAGGCGCCAAAGGGCCAAAAGTTTCCTCCTGTGCTACCTTCGCGTCCCTGGAGACATCGGCAAGCACGGTCGGCTCAAAAAAAGTTTGTCCAAGGGCATGACGGTTCCCGCCAGTCAGTATCCGCGCCCCTTTAGAGACAGCGTCCCGGATATGTTCCTCGACTTTGTCGACGGCCGCCTGATTAATTAGGGGCCCTTGCAGAACTCCCGGTTCGAGTCCGTTGCCGACTTTAAGAGCTTTGACGGCCTCAACTAACTTTGCCGCAAAAGCGTCATAAACGCCGGCTTGCACATAGAGTCGATTTACACAGACGCAGGTCTGGCCAGCATTACGGTACTTTGAAGCGATCGCTCCGCTTACGGCAGCGTCCAAATCCGCGTCGTCGAACACGATGAAGGGGGCATTGCCACCCAATTCGAGCGAGAGTTTCTTGATCGTTTCAGCGCTCTGCCTCATCAAGGTGCGACCGACTTCGGTCGAACCCGTAAACGTTAGTTTACGCACATCGGTGTTGGCTGTCATCTCTCCCCCTATTTCTCTGGGGTTACCGGTGAGAACGCTAAAAACTCCGGGAGGGACACCTGCACGTTCGGCCAAGACCGCTAGCGCCAATGCTGAAAAGGGGGTTGATTCAGCTGGTTTCGCGATCATCGTGCAGCCAGCAGCCAGCGCCGGAGCAAGTTTTCGAGTGATCATTGCTGCAGGAAAATTCCACGGCGTAATCGCAGCGCACACGCCGATCGGTTCTTTGATGACTACCAGACGGCGATCTTGCCAAGGCGAAGGGATGGTATCGCCGTAAACCCGCTTGGCTTCTTCGGCAAACCATTCGATAAAGCTAGCCGCATAGGCCACTTCACCTTTTGCTTCCTCAAGCGGTTTGCCTTGTTCGGCTGTCATCAGTTTTCCCAGATCTTCGACGTTGTCCAGCATCAGATCGTGCCACTTGCGCAAGATCCCGCTACGGGTTGCGGCCGGGCGGCGGCGCCAGTCGATCCACGCGATTTTGGCGGCTTCGATTGCCCTTCGAGTTTCGAGCCGCCCCATCAGAGGGACACCGCCCAGGATTTCTCCCGTTGCAGGGTTGTTTACGTCAAATGTTGCCCCGTTATCAGCATTGCACCAAAGTCCGCCCAAATAGGCCTGTTGCCGAAATAAATCTCGGTCTCGCAATAGTGAAGTCGTTGTCATACTGTAGGCAGCCTTACAAAAACCTTTCTTTTAAGAAAAAAGGTTTTAAAGGACTGCATTGTTCGGAGGTTATTTTAATTGCCACGCTTTTGCCGGTTTTGCAGTCCGGTAGCCAATGAGGCTCCATCGCCTTCTGTGTCATGCTTCACGCCCGAACCTTCTACGTTGTTGAGTGGACGATCGTCTTTACTCGCGCGCACAGCGGAGCCGGCGAGAGCTCAAAGAGATTCAGCAAATATTCATTAGGGGCAGACTCGCCCCAGCGGTCTTGCACACCAAGACGGGTCACCGTCTTAGGCGACTGCCCTGACAATACTTCGCAGACTAAACTGCCTAAGCCACCGTGGACATTGTGTTCTTCAACCGTTACAATCGTCTTGAAGGGTTCGCAGGCTTTGATGAGCTCCTCTCGATCAAGAGGCTTGATCGACGGCACATGGAGCACGCCGGCAGATACCCCCTGCTGGTCCAGCAAATTCGCAGCCTCCAGGCAGCGTTGACTTTGCGGGCCAGTCGAAACCAGCAGCACGTCCTTACCCCCTTTAAGTAGGTACGTTTTACCCAACTTGAATTCATATCCTGCGTCGAAAACGTCCGGACACACATCCCGAGCAAGGCGAAGATAGACGGGGCCTTCGTATTCGGTGGCCCATTTCATCGCCGCCTCGCATTCCGTGCTGTCAATCGGCGCTATAATCGTCATCCCCGGCATAGCCCGCATGATGGCAAGATCTTCAACATCTTGATGCGTTTTGCCCGTAAGCCCGGTTAGAACGCCGGCATATGCCGCGCCTAGCTTCACGTTGGCATGCGTTTGAGCAACTAGCATACGGATCGGATCGACCGCACGGTGAGTGAAAAAGACCGCAAAAGTCGAAAGCCACGGGATATAACCGACTGAGGCCAAACCTACTGCGGCCCCGATAAAGTTCTGTTCGGCAATGCCCATCTGAAGAAATCTTTCCGGACACGCCTTGGCAAATTTATCCGCCTTGGTTGAGTTCGCCAGGTCTGCGTCTAAGACCAGCACGTTGGGATTCGCTTTGCCCAACGCCACCAGCGTATCGCCCCATGCATCGCGCATCGCTTTCATTATAGCTCCTCCTCGATACCAAGTTCGGCGGCAATGAGTTTCAGCTCCTCTTTACTGGCGACCTTTGAATGCCACTCGTGTTTACCTTCAGTAAAACTGACACCTTTTCCTTTGATAGTATGGGCGATGATCATCGTGGGCTGATCGGAATCTCCCGATGCTTTCACACTTTGGAGAGCGGGGAGAATCTGCGAGAAATCGTGCCCATCGATCTCCAAGCAACGCCAACCGAGGCGTTCGAATATTCCCCGGAGATCAATCCCCGACCAAGGATCCTTGCGATCGCCACGATGCTCCTCGTTAATCGCCAGGACCCAACCGAATTGTTGGAGCCCATTCCAATCTAGAATTGCAGTCAGATTGCCCAGCTTATATCGAGGCGCGATGTGCAAGGCTTCCCAAGTCATGCCTTCTTGAAGTTCACCATCGCCAATCATCACAAACGTGTGAAACTTCTCGCCACGCAAACGTGAGCCAAGCGCCATCCCCAAACCGACTGAGAGTCCCTGACCCAAAGATCCCGTTGAAGTGTCTAAACCAGGCAATTTGGTAACGTCGGGATGTCCTTGAAGCCGCGAGTTACCTTTGTCGAAAGTCTTTAATTCTTCGATCGGGAAATATCCGCGCAGAGCCATAACTACATACAGGCCAATGGACGAGTGCCCTTTCGATAGGATAAATCGGTCCCGAGCCGCCCACTTCGGATTTTGCGGATCGATGCGCAGAGCTCGGAAAAAAAGGGCAATCAAAATATCCATCGCCGAAAACGGACCACCTACGTGCCCGGCCCCGCTCTTGGCGACGGTGCTAATCGCAAGCCAGCGCCCTTGTCTTGCCAATCCCTCCAATTCGCTATTATCGCTTTTCATGTTCCTTCGCGTTTTACCGCATCGTGGATTGGGTGTTATATCTCCGTAAGCTTTACCGCCCGGTTTTCGGTCAAGCTACGCGTCGCCGCAATCGCGATTCTAAGTGATTCCAGAGCGTCGACAGGCCCGGGACTAGGCGGCGTGCCGTTGGCGACCGAATCGAAAAATGCCTGCAACTCGGCGCGGAAGGCGGGCCCAAACCGATCCATAAAGAAATGGAAATGGTCTAGCTTATAGCCATCCTTGTCATAGTGCCTCAGAGGTGTCTTTGGCTCCGCCTGAACCACCAGCTTACCATTTTCGCCAAAGACTTCGGTGACAATATCGTATCCGTAGACAGCGCGTCTCGAGTTTTCCACGACTCCCAACGCACCGCTTGCAAACCGCAAAAGTGTGGTCGCGGTATCAATGTCTCCGAATTCATCGGCGTCACGGAGAAAATTAGTGAAACATATTTGAAATTTGCTGTTCAACCCAATTGAGCAATTTTAGCAGCAGGATAGCCAAGAATTGTAATGATCCGGCCGGAATCTCGGTCCGCGTACACGAATGCGCACCCTTCAATACGGTAGGTACCTTTCCAGCTGATGGCGAAGTTAGTGTCGGTTTCCTCGAACTCGATTGGTTCTGGGTCCCCATCCCGGGCGAGTCGGGCAGCAAGTTGATCTGTGGGGTCCAGCATCCAGGCATCCCCGGTTGCGGTCGAAAAGAGTGCCAGCGGGCCTATGGTGACAAGGCGTCCGTCGTGTTCAGCCGCCCGGTCCTGAATGTATTTTATCTCCTTGGCGAGGAGAAAGTGCTTGCCCTTGGATCCCTTCTTTCCCTGGTCCGCGCTTGATCTTTTTGCGGTTCACGTCGTTGTCCAGCCCCGTTAGAATCAAGTTTCCATGGAACTGTTCATGAAGCTTTTTGGTGAGCTGCTGCTCTTTGTATACCACTGCTTCGACCGAATCGTCATCAACGGTTACTTGAGCGGATTGTCTCGGCCGGAGCAAGTGGTTCATTTCTTTCGCCAGGTGTGCGGAGTTCCAATCGTGAGCAAGGAGGTGCTTGTCCAGCGTACCAATGACTATCAGAGCTGGGTGGAAGCTTTTGCCAGAAATCACAACATCCCCATCGAGTGGGCCCAAAAAGGTGTCCGCAAAGAGGATCACGTCCTGCCTTGGTTGCGCCGGATGCGGAAGAGAAGCGCCTACGGAGTCTATTTCATTTTCAAGAGCATGGAACAAGGGCCCACCTTCCGGATCAGCGTGCCGAAGTATCCGACTAGGGACCTAACCACCGGATCCTGGCGCACCAGCGCAGCCGCTTCACCCACTACTACTTCTACATTTACGATGAAGTGCTTGGACCGATGGTGATGCGCGTGGCCTCATTCTTGCCATTCCAGGCCACCTACTATCTCAATGGCCACTCCTTTATCGAGCAGGAGCTCAAGAAAGCCCAGATCGCCTTCCGCAGGAACGATAACGCATTTCTAGCCGTCGACGATGTCGCGGCGCTCCAAGCTGCTGCCGATCGGCTTAGTCCGCGGATCGTTCAAAAGCAACTCGACTACTGGGCGCTGATCCTGGGCCCAAAGTTCTCCCAAAAGGAGCGCAAGCAAATGAACCTGTCGCGCTTCTACGCCATCGGGCAGATCGAGTACTGCCGCAACTTCATCTTCAAGCGCAACTTCCCGATCCATAAAATCTTCGAGCGCAGCTGCGAGATCGGCCTTTGGCGACTCACTGCCAACCGGATCTCGGAACTATTCGGCGTACGACTCACTAAGCAACTGCGGGGCAAGCTGAGTACCGTCATCGATCAGACCGAACACGGTCATCACGTCTTCCGTGCCTACTGGAAGAATGCGTTCCTGAAGCAATACGAGAAATTCTGCACCTTCCTGCGCAATGAACTTTGCTCAAATAACCTTTGCGACTTTGGCCTCAGGAAAGGCCTAGACCACATGAACGCCGTGCGCACCAAGTTCCTGGCGATCACGGATCGTTTCGCTGGACTCCAGGCCGAGTGGTTGAACGTCCATGTGGACTTCCCTCTGCTGCAGCGCATGGCCTTGCCGATCGTTACGGGCTCTGTCTACTATGCGGGTATAAAGATTTATGAGACCCGCATCATCCGACTTCTGGAGATTCTTCTACATGCCGGCAACAATCTCGGGGGCTGGAGCGCCAAGCACATTCATCAAGTCATTCTCCAGAGCTTCCACCTTTCGGAAAAGGCCTACGCTCTGAACCAACTTCGATACGACCTGCGCAAACTCAAAGGCCACGGCCTGCTCGAACGTGACGGAACACGATACGCCTATCGCCTGACCAGCAAAGGCTTCCAAGTCGCTCTTCTGTTTTCTGTTCTTCCACAAGCGCCTGTGCGGTCCACTTGCTAACAGCCGCTTTCACCACCGACCAGACCCCGCCCATCGACCCCATAGCAAGCTGGAAATCGCCTATCATAACGCTGATAGAGCTATCCAAGACATTGTCAATCTCCTTGATGCTGCGTGATACTGCTGCTTCAAATCCTCAACTAATTATGTTTCCGAGGTAATCTAACGGAACCCCAGGCATTTACCGTGACGTCACCCATTAGAAACCTCGCGACGTCGAACTCATGAATGGCTTGGTCAGAAACAGCCACCGCTTTTGGCGAGGTACTCCTTAGGTGGAGGGCGCCGGGTCCCACCCACCGTGCGAAACTGATCAACGGGCCAACATGCCCGCCGCGACCGTTGCTTAGCCTCGGCGTACCCCTGAGTCAAAACGCCGCTGAAACCAACCTGAAACGCCACCCCTTTTTAGCCACGGTGGCAAGTGCCTGTTGCGTTCTCGCAAGATCTAGCGCCACCGGCTTTTCGCAAAAGATGGCCTTGCCGGGTTCCGCAATGCTTCCATCAAGGCAGCGTGGGTATCAGTTGGCGTGCAAATGACGACAGCATCAAGATCGTTTCGGCTTACTACCTGTTCAGGAGAGGCAGTAACCTCTCTTGCGCGAACTAACGGGCGGATAGCTTCCGCCGCTTCAATTCGCGGGTCGCATACCACCGCCACCTCAACCTGCGGTAACGCAGCCAAATTTTTGGCATGCTCCTGGCCAATCCTGCCTGCACCCAATAAACCTACCGGGAATTATATCGTTTTTCATGTCGGGCTCTGTCTATTTCGTCTCTCGCCTCTCCGTTTTCATTCCGCCGTACAACGTCTCGTAATTGTGGGTGTAGATCTCGATGATGTTGCCAAAAGGATCTTCGCAGTAGCACAGCCGGTATTCGTTAGTCGAGGGGTCAGTCTGCCAGATTTTTGATTGCTGGCGGCCACCCGAGGATGCGATGCGCCCAGCAAGTCCTTCGATATCGGGGTCGGTGACACAGATGTGGAAAAAGCCGCTCTTCCAATACTCTAGGGGTGGGTCGCGCCGCTCGTGCGGCGGATCAAGGAGCTGGAAAAGCTCAATATCTACCCCGTTTACCGAAACCATGTGGGCCTGAAGCAACGCATTGCAATCCTGACCAAGTACATCGTGCACGTTCGAATCCGGATCGGCAGCACGGATCTCTAAAGGTCCCGTCAGCAGCGTAAAACCGAGCACTTCCCCATACCAGCGGATAGCGCGTTCGATGTCTGCCACGCCGACGCCCACATGGTTCACCGCCCTGAGGATAAGCTGGCGTGTTGGATGCCTTGGTATTTTGCACTTTTTTATAGTTATTTTCGGTGAAGTTGGTCCCGATAACATCTCAATAATATTTGAAGCCGATCAGCCTTTCGCGAATCCTGTGCTTGCCTGCCGGAAAACTATGGCAACCGATTTATTGATTTTCTCGTAACTCATTGTTCGGCTGCAAATCTGGTCAGAGTTCGATCCGCTACGCTCGCAAGCACAAATAAAATGGGCTATCGCTACTTCTTGAGAGCAAATCTGGTCAACGCTCGATCCGCTACGCTCGCAAGTACAACAATAAGCCCGACTACTAGGATGTACCATTGGGGTTGAACGGCTAGGAGGATGAGAAAAGTGCCCTTTCGCTGTTTTCTGTGGGTAATTGATAAGTTACGTGATGGTTGGGACATCCAGGTTGAGCTGACCGGCTCGATGGTAGGCTGCGGTTCTGAAGTAGACGAAGTTTCTAAATCCCCGAGCCATTCGTTTTGCTAGCTGGATGACGCCGTTGACAGCCTCGATTGCCCCGGAGGTCAGCTTGGTGTCGAAGTAGGCCAGGATTCCCTCCCGATACTCACGAACGGTCTTGGCCAAATGACGAAAGGGGCGTAGGCGACTGCGCGCTGCCCAGCCACACCACCAGTCAAGTTCAGCTTCGGCAGTCTGGCGGTCGGAGCTTGCGTAAATGGCTTGGAGCGTCTCTCGCAGACTCATCGCACGGCCAAGTTTAGTATACTGGCGACAGAGGTCTTTACGTTGCTCTTGACGCTCCTTGATTGAGGTTCCAACGTTGCCGCGCAAGCTCCACATCGTCCCTTTGAGATCGGCTCCCTCGCGCTGCAGTTGGCGGCGCACCTCATCGAGTGCTCGGCCGGCCATCACCATGACGTGGAACTTGTCGAAGACGATTCTGGCCTGAGGAAAATATTCGCTCGAGCACCTTTGATATAGGCGGTGCTCATATCCATCGCGATCGCCTCGATCTGGGAGGGATCGCCGCCGTGCAGGTGGAGCGCCTCGGCAAAGGCTCCCAGGGCCTGGACACCGCGTCCTTCGACCATCAGGAGCAGACGGGAGTTCTCATCGTCGAGCACATTGGTCACGTAGCGGCGTCCGCGCCGGGCACTGGTTTCGTCTACCGCAATCCGCCGGACGGCACTCCAATCGCTCTTGGCGTGTGCTTGCTCAATGTAATGCATCAACACCCGCCACAAACGAGTATCGTGCTCATCGACTAGATCGGCCACGGCATCGACGGGCATCTCGAGCGCTGAGCAGCATGATGAGCGCTTCCATCATCAGGGTAAACCCACTGCCTGGCCGGGCCCAAGGCACCTGCACCTGATGGACTCCGTCGGTGCGACACCAAGTGCGGGGCACCCTGGCCACCAGTTCGCAGCGGTACTGGAAAAAGTTCAAATGCCGCCAGCGTCTCTCGATCGTATCGTGCACTCCAGACAAAGCCTGACAGAGCGGACACTCAAAATGTTCTCCTGGGACGTGCTCGATTCGCAATTCCAAGCGTTTGGGTTCACCCTCAAAGCGGCATTGGGCCACTCGCCATTGCCGGCCCAGTCCAAGCGCGGCGGTAAAAAGTTCTTCCGGTGTCATAACCCTTTTACTCCAATCCAGTAGCGCCCAAAACGCAAATTCGTGTTGTTGGCCGCGCAAAGCAACTTTTGCGCTTTGACAGCCCGCAGCGAGGAACGAGCCAGGGCCGTCAAACACAAAATACCGTTACTGTCCTCCAGCGCGGAGCAAAGCCTGCTCAAGGTCGAAACGAAATAAATGGCAGGGGCCCGCCTCCGGCGGGAAGGATGCCGTTGCCGGGTAGCGCCCCGGATTCCTCCAAGGGCGCCCCCACAGATCCGGACGCGCCCGTTTCGGGCATCCGGTTCCTCGAGTTTACGGTTTTGCTGCCCGTTACTATCCGCCAGTGTCGCGTTAACACGTTTGTTAATGACTCTGAGTTCATCCCGTGTTTCCCAGTGGCGGTTCCGTAGACCGACGCCCCCCTTTGCTACTCACAGGCTTCCGCGGGTCGGTTTCCCTGCTTTCCGGCGCTACTATGAGGGCGCTACGACTTCCTCTGTCCTTTTCGACGGTCTCATTGCGTTCGGCCATCGATACCTCTTGGTGCTTAGCTCGTTTGCTCACACCGGCCGCTAAGTCAGTTCCGGTGTGCCGGGTCGTTGTTCTACCAGTGTCGTCCCTTTTCTGGTTTAGTAGAAGAGGAGACAGGAGGATCTCCCAAGTTCCCAGGGAACCCTTTCGCACATTTGCCCTACTCTTAGACCCCGGCCGGACCATTGCGCTAGGCATTTGACGCTCTGGTGCTGCTCCCGTGGACATAAAAACGAAAGCTCCAGCGATCTGAATATTTCGAGGCTCAATCACACGGCTTTTGTGTTCGCTGCATACGCTTGATGCCGCCATCTCTGACGACTCTCCAATGCTTACTTCCGGACGGTTGCCACCTTTTCCGGGCGGGCCCTCAGGTCCCGCTGGGTTCCTGCAAAGAATTTCCACTTTGACTAGTTCATCGTTTCCTTTCTTTCTGGATTTCTCTTGGCGCTATATGTCGGATTCGACCTTGAACAGGCGTAGCGCAGCGCTATGCGGGCCGGACCCGCCTAATTAAGCTATCACAGAGAACAGCGGACAGCCAGAAAACTCTGGATGCCACGCAGCATAAATGCTCCAAACAGTGTTCCAATGAGCGATATTCGGCCGCCAGCTAAATGGCATCCTCCGAGAACCGCAGCGGCAATTGCGGAAAGTTCCATCGTCGCGCCAAAGCTACCATCCGCATAGCCGATGAAAGCGGCATCTAACACACCGGCGAACGCGGCCAGCACCCCACTGATAATATATACTCCGAATTTTATTCGAGTAACGGATAAGCCTCGGGAAAAGCTTGAAGCGGCATCTCCGCCGACGGCAAGGATTCGATTCCCGATAGGGGTCTCGAAGACTATCAGCTGAAGCACGACGAGGACAATGAGTGTCCAAACGACAGAAATATTGATCCCGGCCAAATTACCGCCCCCGACTACATTATAGATAAACTCCTGCCGGAGTGAGTCAGTGGCAGCGAAAGAAAAGCCGGAGGTTACGGCATAACCAATTCCCTGAAAGAGAAAGAGCGTCCCAAGAGTCACCAGCAGGGATGGAAGGCCAAGCAATGCAACAAAAACACCATTCAACGAGCCGATAAGTATCCCGCATGCGATCGCAGCGACGAGCGCAAGACCCCTCCCCACCATCGGCGCGAGGCCGAGAAACGTCAGGGCCCCGATTCCAGACACTGATCCGACGGATATATCGATTTCGCCGGTGGCGATGACGAGCGCTTGCCCAAACGCTATGATCGCCAGCACTGCAGTGACCTGCGATATGGACTGCAAGTTGCCAATCGAGAGCCACCCCCCTTGGGTTATGACCGCAAAGGCCAAAGAGATCAGAATCACCAGGCTGATGGTGCCCCCTTCCGGATGTCTCCGTACGACATCTCTGATCGACACTTTCATTCTACTTTTGGTCCTTTCGCAGGAGCCCGGCCACCATCGCGGATAATCCCCTCCAAGGCTTCGGCGCTCATTGCGTCGCGAAGGAATCCGTAACCAAGCGCCCGTTTTCCATAATCACGATCCGGTCGGCAATTCGATGAATTTGGAAGATATCGTGGGTGATATAAATCACCAAAAGCCCCTGCTGCTTGAACTGCACCGCCAATTCATTGACGTGTGCACGCTCGCGCACCGAAAGATGATCGGTCGGTTCATCCATGATGATAACCCGATTGCGGAAGGTAACAGCACGTGCGATTTTGAAGGTCTGCTTTTCGCCCCCTGATAGCAGCGCCATCTCATCATCCACATCGACGGTGTCCCGAACCCGAAGTCATGGACCACCTTTGCGCTGGTCTCGCGGATCTTTTTCTTGTCCGAAAAGGCAGCCCCAAGACACGCTTGACCGGTTCTCGCCCCAGAAAATAATTACGCCCAACCGATAGGTTGTCGCATATCCCAATGGTTTGCTGGATGCATTCCAGCCCTATATCCATGGCTTTCTTGGGATGGAACTTCGTTATTCTTTCTCCATCAAAATAAACTTCGCCGGAGGTACAGGGGGTTAATACCCGAAATAATCCGAATCAAGGTCGTCTTGCCCGCTCCGTTATCTCCTACCAGACCAACCAACTCTCCCTGATAGAAATCAACGCTAACATCTGTCAGGGCCTGAAAGTTTCCATAGGAAAGAAAAACGTTCATAATGCTAATAAGAGGCTTCCTTGCGTCACCGGCTCCGTCTGTTTTTGCCATAAACTTCAATCCTTAAGTTGCCTTTACGGGCAGAGAAAATTCTCAGGCAGTTTTCAGCTTCCTTGCTAAAAGGGTATTTATAGTCACGACCACTAGAAGAGCGATCCCGACAAAGGAAATATACCAGGAAGGCGGAGCGCCAAGCGCAATCATCTCCGCCCGAACCGCAGTTAAGAAGAAGGCGCCCAAAATAGTCCCAAGAATGGTCCCTCTGCCACCGGTAAGCAGGGTGCCTCCGACCACCACGGCGGCAATAGACTGCAGCTCCATCCCGGTACCGAGCGAAACATTGGTCGAAGGATTATTGGCTAGGGTGACAATCGCCGACAATCCGGCAAAAGAGCGAGCAAAGACAGAACGCCGCGGTCTTTATCCGGTCAACCGGAACACCTTGAGACTCTGCACTGGCCGGGTCTCCACCCAGGGCAAAGAGGTGGTTCCCAAATCGGGTCTGATAAAGGGCCGTAGCGCATAAAAGGGCGAGCAGCAGGAACAGGAAAAACCCGTTCTCAATCCGGAGCCAGTGGCCGCCAAAGAATTGTGAAAAGCCAGTTCTCACGAGCGGCCTGCGGCGTACCCGTCACCGCGCCCTTGCTCGTAACGTAAATCAGCCCTCGATAAAAAAACAGGCCGCCAAGTGTCACGATCATCGAAGGAACCTTGCCACGAATTACCACGAGGGCATTTACCAGGCCGATCAATAGCGCTAAAAGCATCGCGGCGATGAAAGACATAAGGACGCTGACATTACTGCTCTCCAAGCCTATAAAGGTAATTCCAACGATTCCGTAAACGGAACCGACCGAGAGTCAATTCGCGAGATGAGAACACGAACTGTCTGTCCGATCGCCAGGAGACCCAGGATCGCTGTGTACTGCCCTATGTATCTAACTGGTGCCCCAATTGAACCATTGCTGGGGATTCCACAAGCTGAACAGAGCAAATATAAATATACAGCCGATGATGATCCCGAGATCTGAACGTCTAACGAATCTCCGCATGAGGGTCTCCGACGATCGGTGAGGTTTCCTTCGGAAAGTTCGCGGGCGGGGGAAATATTACCGCGGAGGTTGCATCTAGTACTCAGCTACCATGTGAGCTGCTTCTTATAGGCGTCTTCCCCAATGACAGCTTTCACAAATTTTATCCATTGATCCACATTACTTTGATCGATGACAATTGGTCCGGTAATGACGTCATCGAGGGGATTCATCCCCATCTTCTTGTAAAAATACAGAATCTCCATCGGGAGATAACCTTGGAGCCAGAAACCTTGGCTATGGTATGTCGAGGACTTTTCCGTCTTTTATGCCTTCAAGGGCATCCGGGCTTTGTCAACGGTCACGATCGTCAGCCCTTTGTCGGCAAGTTTTGGTTTCAACCCCATCTGGTCGGCCACGCTGTAGGCCCAAGGAGAGGACCAGCTTGCCAGGTAGTAAAATGTAATTAACATCCTTGTGTGTGCTGAGATAGGACTGCATGACGCTGCGGGCCTGTGCAGGATCAGCGCCAATGATAAGTTCATCGACAGGGACCCCAATTTTTTTCATGGCATCTGTCATCCCGCGGGCACGCGCCTTCAGGCCCTGATGGGTGGCATCGTGGTTAGCACACTATCACTCCTGGTTGGCTTACTGGATATTTTGCCGACGTTGGCTATACACAGGGACATAAATAAATGCGAAATAATTAGATGGAACAAAGGCGCCTAAGTGTGGCATTGCCGCTTGTCCATTTGTCTAAAACTGGGGTTTCCACAGCCGGGGGATCACCGCTGCGATGCTCGGGAAATATTGGTCATGGATGCAAAGCTTTCGGGTGAGTCCAGATCCGTCCTATGGGATTGAGATCGGGGCTGTATGGCGGGAGGTAATCAAGCTCGAAAGTGTCCTTCGTTTTTTTGACGCCAAGCGGCTGTGAAGTTTGGCATGGTGATATTTCGCGTTGTCGGTAATGACGATTACGCGGCGCTTGCTATTGAGGCTGCGGCGCTGAAGTAGACGCAGGAAGTTCCATTGTGGTCATCGCATCAAAGCGGTTGAGTTCGCGCGCAAAAATGAATTTGCCGTCGCGAAGACGCACTGCGCCGAAGTAGCCAACGCTCTTGCGCGTAGGTGTGATGTAAAATGTAGGCACGGTGGTCTTTTGACCTCCGGTGGTATCCACATTCGACACCGCGATCCGTATTGTTGAAAGTGTACCTCATCCATGGCCTCACAGATCGACTGTTTCATCGTTGGCCAAGAGGTGGAGTTTTTTTATGCGCTGCTTGCTTGAGCGGGTCAGAGCGTGCGATTACCGGACGAGGCTTGCGGTAGCGAAACTCCCATTCGCGCAGTAGACGCCGACATTGTCGCTATGCAAATCGGATGGTGTTGTTTCTGTTAGGTAAGCCGACATCGTCTTCGATCCCATACATCTTCCAGACAATCCCCTACGTCACTGGCGCCTTGCCCTCGGAGTACCCTTTGTAGATCAGCAATTTGATGAGCCATCCAATTTCGAGGTCGTCCGCTACGGGACCCTCACTGAAGACTCCCAGACCCTTTTCCTCGAATCTCTCCACCCAGTAGGCCTACCGTTCGTGGAGCGTCTCCGAGTAAATCCGCCACTTGGCAGCAGTTCATTCCATAGGCAACTAGCAATACGCCGTGCAACAGGGGATGATCATAACCCAACGAGACTCCTCTCTGAACGACGAATTCTCTGTCTTGTCATAGTCCTCAGGGATCTACATCGGCATCGTTCGATTGTGACAATCTTCATCCATAGAACAGACTAACCACTACGAAGAATCTATTCGCAATTACTTAATGACCTTGCGTATAATTCGACTACACGCTCTCCGAGCTTCACACCGGTCAGATATTCATCGCCCCCTACGTAAGTTAGATATTTAATCCGTTTGACCCACAGGGCGTGGATCCGAAATGTTGAAGGCAACCACCGGAATGCCGCTGCTGATCGCCTTGTCCAGGATCGGTCTCGGAGAGCTTGATTATTCAGGATCGGAACGGCGATGCCGTCAGGATGCGTTGCGATCGCCTGGTTCAAGATCGAGATGAAATTTTGCAGGCTGTATTCGTTCGTCGAAAGATACTCCGTCTTCACGCCTGGATATTTCTCTTCGAAGGTTTTCATCGAAGTGGTCAACCAATTCATGTTTGGGTCGTTGGACCCGATGTGCGACACCATGACGAACCGATAGTGATCGCTTTGAGCGAATGCTGCTCCTACGAACAGGGAGCATAGAGACAAGATTCCGGTCAGTAGCCGGAGGGGGGTATGCTTAATCATAGTTTGTGGGCGCCTACTCAGCGCATTAGGTTGGACTTTGAAAGGTTGGCAACATCTTTCTATCTAAAAGGGTTGGTCCGCGTGGCTCATGCGGTGATCTCTGAGATTTTGACCGGCCTCTGTTCGCGCCAACTCTTGGTGGCAGCGACGGCCAAGCGGAGCGTCTCCAGAGCGTCTTCCGGCCCAGGGGTCGGGGTGCGCCCCTCTCTCAACGCCGCAAAGAAAGCCTCCAGCTGCAATCGGTAACCCGCCTCAAAACGGTCGGGGAAATTCTCGTAGTGATCGTGGCTCGAAGCGAAATCCTTCGCAAAGAGGAGAGGCGTTTTCTGGGGCGCCTCCATCACCACTTTGCCCACCGAACCATTGGCGTAGCCGGGATCACACCGACGCATAAAACCGAGTTGCACCGGCACGTCCCGTCTCGCACCACTTGTACAACCCGTTGCGTCTCTTGCAAATCCAGGGCGATGGGCTTTTCGCTAAATACGGCCTTCCCGGCATTCGCGGCCAGTTCGATCAAGTGTGCATGGGTATTTGTGGGAGTAACAATGACTACTGCATCGACCGAAGGATGATCGATCGCCTTCGCAGGATCCGTGAACGCTAGATCGGCCCCTGTCGTACGCCGACCCCGCTCGGCCCTTTCACTATCAGCATCGGCCACAACCACAACCTTGACGTTGCTGATAGAAGATAAGTTCTTTAGGTGGGTCTCGCCCATCCTTCCCAGCCCGAGAAATGCGACGCCTATAGTGCTATTCTCGCTCATGTTGTTTTACCATCGGTTAGTAAATGCCGCGATCGAGTCGCTCCCATTTTGCTTTCTATGTCTCCGCTACCGATTATTGCTTTTCCCGGTTTAGAACCGTTTCCAGATAAACGCGATTCTCCATCGCGATAGTCGTCGGATTCAGCGGCGTGGTGTCTTGTTCCACAACTAACCATCCGTCATACCGGTGATCGTGGAGGGCGCTAACGACAGCGGCAATATCTACCATTCCCTCTCCGAACCGAACAAAGATGAATTTCTTTAGCGCGTCGTAAAAACTCCTATCCCGCCTCGCGAGAGGTGCGCAATAGCTGCTCGTCCACGTCTTTGATGTGAACATATCCTACACGGCGTCCGTACTTGCTTAACATCTGCAAGGTATCGCCTCCCCCATAAGTCAAATGACCGCAATCCAGGCACCAACCGACTGCCGATGGATCGGTACCATCTAAGGTCTGTAAGTCTCAGCCTCTGTCTCGATGTAGGTGCCAACGTGGTTGTGAAATACCAACTGAACGCCATTTTCTTTG
>CAVVII010000002.1:0-23821 GCA_963748055.1 uncultured Verrucomicrobiae bacterium
ATAATCTCCCACCCGTCAGTCTCGCTCTGGTCGCTTCCTTTCACCTTGAATGTGCGGACCAAAAAATTCTTGTCACCTGCCCAGTTGATTTTTGCTCTCCACTGTTTGGTTCCCGGCTTTATTTTCCCAATTTCCCACTAACCACTCAAGGGCCTGGAGCTGAGAATAGGCGTTAGGTGACGGCGCCTCCGTTTCGGTAGCTGGGAAATCGGCCACCATTCCTGTTTCCACGTCGATCGCGACGTATCGCGTGGCCACGGCAGCTCCGTCTTTCGGCGTAACTGTAGCGGTGCCTCGATTGACGCGACGTCGGGGGTAAGCTGCTTGAGCTCCTCAACCGTCAAGTCCAGTTTAACGCCGGGGTTTGACCGGAAATTTTCGGCCAGCAGTTTTTGAATCCCGTCGCGACCTTTGACCTCGGCGCCGTCCTGGTCAATGTAGTCGACGTCTTCGGCATAGAAGTCAGCAAGCGTCTTTGCATCGCCTTTATTGTAAGCCGCCATGTACCTTTGGGCACTATCCTCGGCAGCCTTGAACTCTGGTGAATCGGAAGTGTATTGAGTCGATGCCTGATTTGCAGGTGTCGCGGTCTCTGCCGCTGTTCCGGAAAAAACTACAGGGTAGGCTAGCAGGAAGATCGAAAGTGGGATTTTCAGGTATTTCATTTTGATTTGGTTAGCAGATTGACATTTCACTAAAGTAAGGGTTGCTATTTTAGCTCGACCTTCACCTGTCCGATCTTTCCGTCGAACTTGAAGGGACGTCGTTCGAAGTAGTCGCGGGAGACCGGGAACCCAGGTCGACCCCAACGTCAAAGGTTTCGCTGGCGGTAAAAGCGCCTGGCACGGTTATCTTGGCAAGTGTGCGCGCAACTTCCTGGCCATCCACGGTGAGCACGACATCGGCGGGAGAGCCGGGGCGTGCGGCCTTAAGCGTGGTGTCCACCACAATAGTGTGCTTGCCGGGAGCGATCTTATCTTGCGACTTCGCAATGTAGCGCTCGATGATCATCATGTTGTATTCGTAAACGAGATAGCCCTTATCCATGTAACAGGTAAGGCCGCCACCAGAGCCGCCGAGGGCGTAAAGCACTCCGCTGGCATCCGGGCCGACTTCAAGGTCGATGGTAACCTTGTTGCTCTCTCGGCCCAAACCGGGAGCGGTGAACTCAGGCATCCGAGTGGTGGTCTCGTCGAAGATCCAGGTTCTATATGGGCTCTTAATACGGGCCGCAGGATCGATGCGAGTGAGGAGGCCGCCGCCCACCGGGAAGACCTTGTTCTTCTCGGCTTCTTCGAGGAAGAGCTTTTTGAGTTCCTCCACCTTCTCAGGGTTCTGATCGGCGAGGTCGTGCATCTGCGAGTAGTCCTTGGTCAGGTCGTAGAGTTCCCATCTGTCTTTGTTGGCGTCCCAGGCCTTGAGGTTGGCGTTACCGCCTGGGAGCCATGGAATCAGCGGGCCGAAAGTACAGGCATACCAGCCATCGTGGTAGATGCCGCGGCTTCCGTTGTTTTCGAAATACTGGATGTGTTTGTTTTCCGGCGCCTTCCCGTCAAGGAAACTGGCAGCCATGCTCACGCCATCAAAGGGCATCTGCTCGAAGCCGTTGACGACCTTCGGAGGCTTGATGCCCAGGATGTCATAGAGCGTGGGAGCGATATCGTTGACCTGATAAAACTGCGAACGTGGGATGGGGTCATAGTGGATGTGCCCCGGCCAGGAAACGACCAGCGGGTTCCTCGTGCCACCGAAGTGGGCGGCGACCAACTTGGTGCCATGAAAAGGTGTGACCCGACCAAGCCCAACCGGCGTGATACATGCTGTCAGTCTGCGGGCCACCCAGCATTTCGAGCCCCCCAAGTTCTTCAAGGGCCTTGATCTGCTGGGCGACGGTGTTGGGAATCTCGTTCTGGGCCAGCAGTTCGCTAATAGTGCCGTTCTGCCCTTCGGCGCTGGAGGCTTGGGAAGATCACGAGCGTCTGCAGACCATAACGCATCGGATAACGGCCCGTCATCAGCGCCGCGCACGCCGGCGTGCAGACGGGCATGCCATAGAACGATTCGAGGCGGACGCTTCGGCAGCCAGTTTATCGATGTTCGGCGTCTTGACCTGGCCGCCGCGGTAGCCGAGGTCTGCGTTGCCGAGATCATCGGCAAGAATGACGACGATGTTCGGACTTTTTTCCCTCGGCCTGAGCCGGGCTGGCGGAAAGTAGTCCGAAGAGCGCGGCGAAGATGGTAAGTTTTGTTTTCATGATGTGAGTTCCTTCGGCTAGCGATTGTCTTAATCCGTTTTGTTTTGCAGTCTCAGGAGCTGCGACTGGATGCCTTCGATAGTCTTGCCCATCTGCGCGCTGAGGCCGATCTGGCGGACGGGGAATTCCTGGAAGGTCTGGCAGGTGCTTCTCGACGATGCCGAGGATCGGGCGTGAGGACCCAGGTCTTGTGCTCCGCATACTGACGGCCCACGTCGCCAGTCTGCCGCTCGAAGGGGTCCATGCGCAGATTGCTGATCATGCGGACGGCCGAGACCGAGCAGCGGGTTATCCCAACGCCCGCCTTCCTTGACGGAGAAGCTGACCTTGAACGCCTCGTAGCGGATCGCCGTTAGGACGGCCTCGTCGTAGTAGAAGACGAACTTTCGGGCGGACTTGTAGCTCTTGCCGGTAAATAGGTCTGTCTGGTCGTAGCCGTCGAGGTGGACCTTGTAAGTTTTGCCGCCGTAGTCGGCGCCTTTTTTGAGCTTCTCCACGACATCGGGCTCGCCCGCGGCGGCGGCCAGCGTGGGGAACAGGTCCAGCGAGTCCACGATTTCGCTGCTGACGCGGCCACCGGGGGCGCCGGGCCAGCGGATCATGCACGGCGCCGGACGCCACCTTCCCACGTCGTGCCTTTGTCGCCGCGGAACGGGACCGTGCCACCTTCGGGCCACATGTATTGATAGGCTCCATTGTCGGTCGTCCAGACGACGATCGTGTTCTTATCGAGGCCGGTCTCTTCGAGCTTGGCGAGGAGTTGGCCCACGTGGCCGTCGTGCTCGCAAGGGCATCGCCGTAGACGTCCTCACGGCCGGCGCGGGACTTGCCGCGGACGCTTCTTTAAAGTGTAGAAAAACATGCAGCTCGCGCGGAGCAATGCCAGAGGAAGAAGGGCTTCTTGTCCTTCGCCTGCGGTCGAGGAGTCGAGCGACTTGGCGAGAATCTCGTCGTCGAAGGTCTCCATGCGCTTGGTCGTCAGCGGGCCTTCGTCCTTGGTCGGCCCATCGGCGGTGCCGAGACGACTCCTCGCGGGTCATATTTCTTGCGGAACGCGGGATCGGTCGGGCGATCAGGATCTTCCAGGTCCTCGTTGCCATTGAGGTGATAGAGGTTACCCCAAAACTCGTCGAAGCCGTGCCGATGCGGCAGATGCTCTTCGAGGTCGCCAAGGTGGTTCTTGCCGAATTGCGCGGTGGAATAGCCCTTGGCTTGAGGATTTCGGCGAGCGTAATGTCCTCCTTCTGCAACCCGGAGGTGATCCTGGCGTGCCTACGGTGGTCAGCCCGGTGCGAACCGGAAGCTGGCCGGTGATGAAACGCGGCGCGTCCCGCCGTGCAACTCGGCTGGGCGTAGAAGGACGTGAGCCGAGACCTTCCCTCCCGATGCGGTCAATGTTCGGGGTCTTACGCCCATGATGTCGCCGCCGTAGGACGAGACATTCATCCAACCGACATCGTCGGCCATGATGACGAGGATGTTGGGTTTGTCCGCGCGCGTGCCGTGATGCAGAATAGGCTGCACAGGGCAATCAGGATGACGTATTTGGTTTTCATGGGTTCACTAGTGCTGGCGTTATAGCCGATACGCGCCTCGACCTTGAAGTCGTAAGAGTCACCACCGAGTTCCATCTGTATTTATACGCAGAATGCGTACACCTCTCCGGAAATTAGCCTTTATGTTATTTATTATAAATCCGGTCTTCTTCCATCGGCAGAATCGTCACGTTAAAGCGGGGCATGAGAAACCATACAAGTAAATCGCCGGCCGCCTCCACAATGAAACGATCAAGTTTGCTAGCCGGAATACGGACGATTCGTCCGATCGTGATTACCCTAGCGCTACAACTATGGCCCGTTACTGCGCTTACTTAAGTACAGCGTGACAGATGGCGTGAGCACTTCCCTACCATCCCCTTCCCTCCCTCCGCTTTGCAACCCCCCAATCGCGCTGCCGATATTTTGCCGCTCTTCTGCAGTTGGCTCTCGTTTATTGAGTTCACGGATTAAGCCACGTCTCGAAATGCGCCTCGAGGCGCTTGAGCATCTCTTTTTTTATGTCTTTGCTGTCGGCTCATGTCATCTCGCTACAGATAAAAAGGCGGGCGGCCCTTGCGAGCCGCCCGCCGTGAAGGTCATTCCGGTTAGTTGCCGGGGCCTTTGGCTCGCCGCCTCCGCCTGCTGCCATCCGTTTGCGCCATCTCCGCTTTCACCGCGTCGAGGTTGAAGCTCGCGCCCCGCTGCATCGGCGGGTAATCGAGGAAGGTCTGGAGTTCCTTGCCCACCACCTGCTGGACGAACACAAAGCGCCAGAATTGGAACTTGAACCAATCGAAGTATTGCTGCGCCCCTTCTTTCGTCCCGTTGTTGGGCCAGCCCATGCGCTCGAACGGATCGAGGCGCAGGTTGGTGATGTAAGGCACGTCCGGATGGGTCTTTTCACCCAGCCAGCCGTGGGGCTGGTCGATGAAGCGGAACTTGTAGTCGTCAATGCGCACCGCGCCGACGGTGCTTTCGCCGAGGTAGAAGATTTCGTGACGCGCGGACGGGCCTTTGCCGGTGATCAGGTCCATCTGGTTGTAGCCGTCCAGATGGTTCTTGTAAGTCCGGTCGCCGAGTTTCACGCCCTTGAGCAACTGGTCGGTGATGTCCGGGTTGCCGGCGGCGGCGAGGAAGGTGGGGAACCAGTCCAGGCCGGAGAAGATGCCGTTCTGCACCGAGTCCGCCGGCACATGGCCGGGCCAGCGCAGGATGCACGGCACGCGGAAGCCGCCTTCCATGACCGTCCCTTTGCACTGCGCGAACGGCGTCGTTCCGCCATCGGGCCAGGTGAAGAGTTCGGTGCCGTTGTCGGTGGTGAAGACGACGATGGTGTTGTCGTCCTCGCCCATGTCCTTGAGCTTCTGCAGCACCAGACCGATGTCGTTATCGAGCTGGGCCATGCCGGCTTCCTGTTCCGACCAGCCATTCTCCGAGTTGCGCGTCGCTTCCACTTCTCCGAGAGGTGCGTGACGATGTGCATGCGCGTCGGGTTGAGCCAGCAGAAGAACGGCTTGCCGTCCTCTTTGGCCTTGTCGATGAACTTCGATGGCGAGGTCGCGGATCTCGTCGTCCACCGTTTCCATCCGCTTGGGATAGAGCGTGCCGGCGTCCTCGATCTTCTGCTTGCCGATCTTGCCCCAGCGCGGCATCTCGGTCGGGTCGTCCGTGTCGGTCGCCCAGGAATGGACCATGTTGCGCGGGCCGACGACGTTCAACAGGTTCTGCGGGTAGTTGGGATGCGCCGGGTCTTCCATCGCGTCGAGGTGATACAGGTAGCCGAAGAACTCGTCGAAGCCGTGGACGGTGGGCAGGAATTCATTGAGGTCGCCGAGGTGGTTCTTGCCGAACTGGCCGGTGGCGTAGCCCTGCGCTTTGAGCGCGGTGGCAATGGTGCAGGCCTCCGCCGGGAGGCCGGTCTTGGCACCCGCCTGGCCGACCGTGGTCATGCCCGTGCGGATGGGCAATTGGCCGGTGATGAAGTTCGCGCGACCCGCCGTGCAACTCGCCTCGGCGTAGTAGTCGGTGAACAACATGCCTTCCTTGGCGAGCTTGTCGAGGTTCGGCGTCCGCCCGGCCATCATGCCGCGGTGGTAGGCGCCGATGTTCCACATGCCGATGTCATCGCCCATGATGAAGACGATGTTGGGTTTCTTGTCCTGCGCGTGCAGTGGTCCGACTACACCGATAAGCGCGGCCGCGCTTGTCAGCAAGGATAGAACGTAACTGACTAGGATTGGTTTATATTTCATTAGTATTGGGGGTTGTTTGCGCCAAAAGGCGCTTATTTTCTGAGAAAAGGTTGGCTTTCAACCGAGCTGTAGTTTGGTTGTCGATATTGATTAGCATATAGCCGACAGTATTGCGCAAAACGCTTTGCTGTCGGCTCCATGTCATCTCCCTACAGTTAGTCTTCGCTCCGATGTGTTGCGAATGCTGATTCCCGCCTGCTAGAGATAATCCTTAACCTTAAAAACCAGGGAGTAGAAACATGATCAAACGTGCCCTACCGATGTTGGCGCTCGCCGCTTTCGTTGGCGTCAACAAACATGACTGCGCACGCGCAATCGAAAGGTGATCAAGCGCTGCTTGACGTTCTTGTTCGAAAAGGTGTCCTTTCAGAGAAGGAGGCCGAAGAAATCAGCGCCGAGGCCGCCAAAGAACCGGTCAACACTTCCGCCGCCAAGATCCAGATCGGCGATTGGGTACAAGAACTAAAGATCGGCGGCGATTTGCGAACCCGTTTTCAGGCGGATCAACGGACGCCGATGATCTTGACGAATCCTTTGTTGGGGCCTCAGGATCGTAACATTAATCGTGACCGGTGGCGTTTCCGGCTGCGCCTGAGTGCCGACTTCAAGCTTAACGGCAATTTCTTCGGAGGCGTGATGCTCGCCACGAGTGATAACCGCGCGGCGACTCGAAAAACGCGACCTATACCGGGGGATACGATCTCTACGGGATCTACATCAGCCGGGCGTTCATGGGTTGGGCTCCGTCGCCCGGCCTCACGTTTATCGCCGGTAAACAGGCCAATCCCTTCTACACGACCGATTTGATCTACGACCCTGAGGTGGATCCTCAGGGTCTCGTCGAACGCATCGATTTCGCCAAGTTCTTTAACATGACCTTCGGTGAGCCCGTCGCCACTGAAGGCAAGGCCCCGCCGCCGGCGCCGCAACCGCCGAGTAATTCGCTGGAGTTGAGCTTGATTGCCGGTCAGTTCGTTTTTCAACAACAACAACGCGGATTCGGGCAATACCCAGTTGAAATGGGATTCTTATCAGTTCCAGGAACAGCTCCTTGCCCGGCTTCACATTGGAGACAAACTCACATTTACGGTTGCTCCGGGGTTCTTGAGCTTTAATAACTCCTCGTCCGGCGGTACGCCTGGCCCGCACGGAACCATCATACCGCCCGTCGCTGGTGACAGGGTCAAACGTTCGCCAAACTCCGCCGGTAGACACTCAACAATGCTCAACCTTTTCCAGTCACCCAGCGCGACCTGAACATCCTTCTCGCGCCGGGCGACATCACCTACAAAATTTTTGGCAAGCCGCTGAGCCTTTACTGGGATTTTGCTTACAACTTCACAGGGAACGAGCGTTTCGACAGAGACTACGGTCCATTGTTTTCAAACTACTTCTACGTCGGGAGGTCGTCGACGCCGAGCTTCAGGCATCGCGTCGAGCCGAGCTTTTCGGACAATTCAGCCTGGTTGGTGGGTCTGAAATTCGGGGAGAACAAGAAAGCCGGCGATTTTTCCGTATCGGCCGATTATCGCCAAGTGGGAATCAGTTCTATTGATCCGAACCTCAACAGCTCAAACTTTGCTTTAAGTAACCTTAATGTCGAGGGTTGGGAGTTCAACCTTGCCTACAACTTCACCGATTTCCTGACCGCAGTTCTGACATTATACTACTCCGATGCGCTGAGTAAGAATCTTTATGGCGGTTATGCGACGGGGAACGTTCCAGGCGTCGCCTCAAACCAGCAATACCCGATCGCGCGGGATCGTCATGACATGGTTTTCCAGGCAAACCTCCTCATGAAGTTCTGAACCATCCTCCCGCGTGTCGGAAGCGCGAAGGGTCGAGTATCATCGGGCTTTCTTTCTACAGGCTAAAGATGTCGATTGCAGGTAAATCGTAGACTGGCACATTTTGAGGTCAGATTTTTGCAATTAAATCGTAGACCAAGCCTCCTTTTTGCAGCTAAATCGTAGACCGTTTGAAAAGACTAAAGCTGCGGCTACGGCGGAGGCTCTCGATACGGAATGATGTTCTCAATCACTTCGCAGGCTGCATCAATTGCTTATAGACGAGTTCGAACGCTTCGGGGCCGACACTGATATCTCCCCGGAATGGATTGTCCATGGCGGCTAGCAGGAAAATCAGCAGACCTAGAAGGCCAGAGAACATTATCGTCATCCAGAAGTGCATGCTCTGGCTCCTCATGTCGAAGAACCAGGTCACCGCGATACTGAGGAAAGCTCCGACCAACACGACGGACCACAAAGGCATAGGTAGACCTGCGACCACGCTCTTCAACCGAAAACGCAATTCCACGATTCGGTCAAACTCCCGGTAGGTCTCCGCGTACCGCGTTTTCTGGCCCTCGGTCGTCGGTTCAAAACTGGCCAAGTGTGTCCGAAGAGCCTCCAGTGTGCCGGCAGCGTCCTGCGGGACGATCCCTCGCCGCTGTAGCGGCCACCCGACATCGATCACTTGACGCGCGTACTTGCGCAGGTCTGCCTGAAGTTCCGCGCGCTTTGGGTCAGGAAAACTGCTCACATCGCTGTATACAGGCCGCTAGCGCCGAAGCTTCCTCGCCGACCTTCGCGTCCAGATCCGAGTAGGTCTGCCATGTCCCGACCGCGAGCAAGCCCAGCGTGATCCCGTAAAACAAGCAAATCGCGCCCAGGTAAAAGCCAACGATGTCGTTATGCGAATGCTGGTCGCGGTGAACCCGTCGCACCCATTTGCGTGTCGCGTAAAAGCCACCTAGAGCGATCGCGACTGTAACCGCGATGGTCAGGGCTCCAAAGAGCCAGATCGGGAGGTCGTATACCCAGTACAAGTTCATGGTTGCTAGCGGGGGAGTTCTCAACTGTGTCCATTCAGTAGGATTTATCCGCAGATGGCGCAGAGTAAAAGTGCGTCGGTGGCTAGGAAGCTTATTTATGCAGACAGACTCCTCCGGTTTAACCTAATCATCGAGGCCTACCTCTTTTGGTCATTGATTTTGCCGACATTCATTCGGCTACCCGGCGTTGGTACTCATCTCCAGGATCGGATGATCGAGGAAGCGAGTCAGCCGATTCCAGAAAGTCAAGGTGTAGTTGCAGGCTTTGGCCAGAGCACTTCTTTGGCAGAGTCTGGCTACGAAGCGGCTTCGATTTGGCTCTTGATCGATTCCAGGATCGGTCGTGCCCTTTGCTGCCGCGGCCGATCGCGCTCGGTCACCCTAGATTCCGCTCTCGGGCCTCACCGCGAACATAGTGTAGTGTGCGTAATCCTCGATCAGGCCGTCGACCTGCCACGGTGGCATCCCAATTTTCCTCAACGCGAACGCGAAATCTTCAGGCGAAACGTCGACAAATTTGACCTCGCGTCCGATCGCTCCAGCAACTCCAGCAATCGCGTGCGCGATTTCCCCGTGCGTTACGGCTGCCGGTCCTGTAATCGTATACGTCTTGCCGACGTGGCCTGGGCTGCGTCAGCACGACCACAGGGGGCAATGCAATGTCACGGATGTCGACGCGCTGACGCGTGCGTCGGCAATCGGCGCGAAGAACCGCCCCTCATCCGCGATCATCGCCTTGAATGCGAGGAGGCCCTGAAAAAAGAGGTTTGGCCGAAAGGAACGTATAGCCAAGTCCGAGCTCAAGGATGCGTCGTTCTACCGCGGCGGTATGGTACCGAAGGAAACGAACGGGAGAATCTTCTTTGGCGCCAAGTTTGCGATAATTTCACGAGATGTCTGACACGAGCCGAGGCTGCAGACTCCCGCGAACCGGATCTGCTGCGCCTCGGCATCGATGGAGGATGGCGTCACGAGGTATGCGCTGTCGACACCGTCCAAAGCGGCAGCAACGGATCCTCATGGCCCCGGAACGGCGCGCCGATTGGCTGGCCGCTCTTGGCATTTCAGAGCCGCAGCTCTTGCCGTCACTTCCGGAGAGACGATGCGCGTGCTGTCGGGGTTAAAGGCCACTCTCAACACCTCCGGCGCCGGGTCCTACCGATCGAGGGTTGCATGGCGCGCCCGCAGGCCAACATGAGCGGAAGGAAGTTCACCAAAGAAATCTCGGTAAGCGAGGGCAAATCGCCCGAGATGTTCGAATCCCCATTTCATCGCAACATCCGTGACCCGCAGGTCGCGACGACGGGCATTGGTGAGGTCTTCTCGCGCGCCTTGCAAGCGAATGGCGCGAAGGTAGTGCATGGGCGGCACGCCGTAGAGTTCGACGAATCCGAGGTGGAGAGTCCTGCGGGTGGCGCCAACGGCAGCGCACAAATCGGAGATCGAAATGGGGTCACGGCAACATGTCCGAAGATATTCCTCCGCTTTGCGCGCGATTTTCTGACGAAAACGCATGCCCTCAGCCCGCGAGCGATCGAGGACCGAACTGAGGAGGGTGTCAAGCACTGCGTTTTCCATCTCCCTGCACCCACGCGGGGAAACAGCCGCGAATGAATCCCGCATGGTTTCAAACAATATGGCGTTAATCTTTCGGGCTGCGGACATTCGTGCGCTGGCGTCTGGCAAATAGAGAGCTCCCACGCTTGTGCGGTCTTGGAAAGCCTCTCCCCAAAGATTCTGGGCGCGCCGCTCGATTTCACCGACGCTCACGGCAACCGTGATGAGCTTTAAGGGGCCTTTGAACGAGAATTCGAGACCCTCGGTATGATCGTAGGTGATTATGGCATTCTCTGCCAGTCGGCGCCCGTGATTCTGGACGCTCGACCCCACGGAAATCGGCAGAGCTAGCACGAGGGTCCGTTCCGGAATGAAGCCTTCGACTTTGGTGCTGTTTGAGCGGACTGATAGCCCGAGCTGCATCAAAGGCGTGTGGATAACGTGAATACTACCCCTGTAACCGCCCGGCTCCAACTGCGTCGTGCGCACTCTCCAAAATGCAGCCTTCTCCTGCATCTCCTCAATGCTGCAGGCGCGAATAAAGAGTCGCAAACCGGAGGGAAAAGGTGAAGCCCCGGAATGCAGCCCGGCTTGTGTCATACCTCGTCAAAGAACACCATACTCCCGCCGTGAATTCAAGCTTGCACAAAGTGGATAGTCAGGCCAGGTCCCACCTTGTTAGGATGGCGCTGCATAGAGGTGTTCCCCCCAAAGAAACTCAGATGAAAACATACTTGAATGCTTTGAACGGCCTCGATCCGTTTCGAGGGCTTTTTTTCGATTGGCCTTTAATGTTGTCATTTGTCAGCGTGAACGAAAACACCCCCCTTCAAAAAATATAGTTATGAAATCCAAGCTGAAGGCCGGGCTTGCTCTCGGCACGATGGCGATACTGTCCCCCCTGCCGGCGTTCGCTGAGCCGAATCCCGACAGGGACGCGTACTACGGCGAGACGCACGTACATACCAGCTGGTCGTTAGACGCCTGGCTCTTCGGAAACCGCATTACCGGTCCGGCCGACGCCTACAAGTATTTCATGGGCGAGACAATCAAGCATCCACTGGGCTACGACATCAAGATCGACACGCCGATTGATTTTGCGGGCGTGACGGACCACTCCGAATACGTTGGCGTAATCCGGCTGGCCAACACACCGGGTTCGGCAATTAGCAAACTGCCCGCCGCACAGCCGTTGATCTTGAAGGCCGATACCCCGGCTGAAATTCAGCGAGTCTTCATCTACGGCGTCACGGTGCTCATGGGCGGCCCGCCGGTCAAGGCGCTGATGACTTCCGATATTGCAGGCACCGTCTGGAAACAAACCGTCCAGATCGCCGACCAGTACTACAAGCCCGGCAAGTTCACGACCTTCGCATCGTACGAATGGACGTCCATGCCGAACAACATGAACCTGCACCGCAACGTCTTTTTCAAGGACACCGTCCACATTCCGGAGATGCCGTTCACCGCCCTGGATTCACCGCATCCCGAGGACTTGTGGAATTGGATGGACGCGCGAGCGCAAGAAGGGCGACGAGCTTCTCTGTATCTCCCACAATGCGAATCTCAGCGACGGACGCATGTTTCCGATTGACGTGGACAGCTTTGGCCGCCCCATCGATGCCGCCTGGGCCGCGTCGCGGGACCGCAACGAGCGGCTGACCGAGATCAAGCAGATCAAGGGACAATCGGAAACGCACCCTTTGCTCTCGCCGAACGACGAGTTCGCCAATTACGAAGTCTTATCCTGGCTGCTGGGCGGCCCGGCAGGTCGGATCCCGCACATCTTTGGCAGCTACGTCCGGCAAGCCTATAAAGACGGCCTCACCATGCAAGACACCGCCGGCTATAACCCCTACAAGGTCGGGGTCGTGGGCGCGTCCGACTCGCACAATACGGGCGTTCCTTACCGGCAAGACAATTTCTTTGGCGGGCATGCTTCGATGGACGGAACCATCCAGGACCGCATGTCCGGCCGTCTGTTCACTGGGATGGACTTGCGTCTTGAGAGCCCCGCCGGCCTGGCCGGAATCTGGGCCGAGGAAAACACACGCGAGTCCATCTTCAACGCGATGCAGCGCAAGGAAACCTTCGCCGTCAGCGGCCCGCACATCAAAGTGCGCTTCTTCGGCGGCTGGGAGTACACCCCGGAAATCCTGACGGATAAAGACTGGGTAAAGAGCAGCTATTCGAAGGGCGTGCCCATGGGTGCGGATTTACCCGCTGCAACAGGCACTTCCAAAGCGCCGACGTTCATTGTCTGGGGGGTAAAGGATCCCACCTCTGGCAACCTCGACCGCATCCAGATCGTCAAAGGCTGGTCGCAGAGCGGCCAGAGCTTCGAGAAGATTTACGACGTGGTCTGGGCCGGCGACCGCAAGCCGGACAAGTGGACCGGCAAGATTCCGCCGATCGGCAGCACGGTGGACATCGAGACGGCTACCTACAAAAATACCATCGGCGCCGTCGAACTAAAGCAGGTATGGACCGATCCGGATTTTGATCCGAGTCTCAATGCCTTTTATTACGCCCGCGTGCTGGAGATCCCGACGCCGCGCTGGACCACCATCCAGGCGAAGGAACTCGGCATCGCTCTTCCCGGCGTGGTGCCCCCGACCGTGCAGGAGCGCGCCTGGACTTCGCCGATCTGGTACACGCCCAATGACGAGGCGCGCAAAGCCGCGAAGCGGGGCCAGACCGTGGCCGAATTGACAAAGCAGGGCGCCGTGGCACTCGACAATGCTCAATTGAAGGATCTGATGGTAGACAAGACCGTCTGGATACAAAACACCGTGACCGGCGAGCAGTTCGAATTCGTGTTCGCCGCTTCGGGCAAACAAGCGCCAGGGGCGCATACTGCCATCACTGGCGACAAGATAGAGGCTGTTAAACCGCCAGAGAGACCTGCTGCGACTCCTGAGAGCTCACCTGCTGCGACCCCGGAGAGACCCATGCCCACAGACCCCGGTTATTTCACCGAGCAGTTTGACGAAAACCAGGGCCAATTCGTCATCTACCGTGCCGGCATGGGCCCGAGCGTCTCGACGCCTAGTAAGGTCGGCAACGTGGCGCAGGACGGTTATCTCGGTGTCTCCATGGCGTACTACATTAACGACGGCAAGATCGTCACCTCCTACGCGGGAACGCCCATCGAGGTTACAGTCTACAAGATGGGGGACAAGTATGTCGCCGCGCGCAACAACGAGTTTGGCTACGCCAATTATGAGATCATCAAAGCGCCCGCCTTTATGATTCCGGCATACACGAAGATAACGACTCCGAAAGGTCTGCCAGACACCCCTGAGAGCACACCTGCTGCGACCCCTGAGAGCTCACCTGCTGCGACCCCTAAAGCTCACCTGCTGCGACCCCTGAGAGACCCATGCCCATAGACCCCGGTTATTTCACCGAGCAGTTTGACGAAAACCAGGGCCAATTCGTCATCTACCGTGCCGGCATGCGCAAGAGCATCTCGACGCCCAGGGCACGCCCGTCGAGGTCACCGTTTACAGATGGGAGATAAGTTTTCGCCGCGCGCAACAACGAGTTTGGCCACGCCAATTATGAGATCATCAAAGCCCCAGCCTTTATGGATTCGGCAAACCAGTAGCCACATGTGCGGAATGCGATGGCTGTCGCTAGCGCTGGCTGCGCTGATGTTCTTCATCAGCGCCAGGGGGATGGCGTGCCCCATGTGTGCTGCCGCCCGCGAACTGACCATCTCAGCACAGGAGCTTGTGTATGCCGGACATTCCGTGCTCGCGATACCGTCGGCCGACAGCAACGAGTTCCGAGTCGTCGCCGTCATCAAGGGTGACACGGCGCTGGACAGCACGATTACCGGCCCGGTGTTTCGCGCGGACGCGGCTGCGATGCAGAGTCAGAAACCGCTATTATTGATTCGCGACGACGCCTGGCCGGTGTGGGTCAATTTCGGCCCGGTGAGTGCCGAGCAAGCCGACTGGCTGTGGCAGTTGTCGGTTACTAAGCGTACGACCGAGCTGACTGATGGCGAGTGGCGCGAGCATGTAGCCTACTTTCTACCGTATCTCGAAAACCCGGAGCCGATGGTTGCCGAGATCGCCTTTAACGAGTTTGTCAGCGCACCCTACGACGCCCTGCGCTCGCTCAAGCCGCGTCTGGACGTGGCGGGAATCCGCGCCTGGTTGAACAATCCGAACCTCGTTAGGCGGCGGTCCGTTTATCTATTGCTGCTCGGCATCGCCGGCACGCCACTAGACGCCCTGCGGATTGAGGGACGCGTGGGGTTCGCACGCCAGACTCACGACGTGACAGACTTGCCCGCCTTGGTTGGGGCCGACCTGGAACTGCGGGGTGCTGCTGGCGTCGAGCGCATCGAGAAGCAATATTTGACCGACTCCGGGCGGAATAAGCCGGAAATCGAGGCTGCGTTGCTGGCGCTCCGGGTTCACGGCGATACGAACGGCGCAGTGCCCCGTAGCCGGGTCATTCAGGCGTTCGTGCTCTTCATCAAAGAGCAGCCGTCGCTGGCCGGTCTCGTGGCGGCGAAACTGGCGGAATGGAACGACTGGGATGTCGTGCCGGAGTACGGCGCTCTGCTCAAATCTGGTGCCCCTCAAGACCCTGCATCGCGGGATGCGATCATCAAATATCTGGAGAATCGCCCAAATCCAGATGTCAAGATCACCCCTGGATCCGCCTGATCCAATGAGACTTGCGCTACTCAATTCCACGAAGCAATGGTTGCGCGAGCCTCTATTGCAATTCCTTCTGATTGGCCTGGCTTTGTTCGCCGTGCAACGCGTTTTGTCTCCCGGTCGGGTTGAGGGGTCAGACAGGAAGCGGATCGTGCTGACAGATGATGACGTCAAACAGGTCTCAGTGATGTGGCAGGCGCAGGGACATCCGCCTCCGACACCGGAGGAGGTGCAGAGCCTGCTCGAAAGCAGAATCCGTGAGGAAGTGCTCTACCGCGAGGCACTCGCGATGGGATTGGACAAGGACGACACCATCGTCAAACGCCGTATGGTGCAGAAGATGGACTTCCTCGCCGAGGATTTGTCCGACCTGCGCGAACCGAGCCGGGAAGAACTCAAAGAGTGGTTTACCAAGAATGCCGGGCGCTTTACTCTGCCTGGCCGGGTCTCGTTCCGTCACCTTTACTTCTCGTTCGACAAGCACGGCGAAAAGACCCCGCCGCAGCCGCCGCCGCCGCCCTACAGCAAGTTGCTGGCAAACCCCCGGACTCATCCGAAGGGGCAGCTTTGGCAGATCCGTTCATGTTTCAGGACTATTATGGTGACCGGTCGTTCGACTACATCGCAAAGACGTTCGGTTCGGGCTTCGCCCGAGCGTTGTTCGAATTAAAGGCCGGATCATGGCAGGGACCGATCGAGTCCGGCTACGGCTGGCATTTGGTGTTCATAGACTCCCACACGCCCGCCCGCTTGCCCGAGTTCGAAGAAGTTGAGACCGACGTAAAGACCGTCTGGGTGGACGAGCAACGCGCTCAGTTCAAGCGCAAGGCGTTTGAAGCAATGCGGGCAGGCTACGAGATAGTAATGCCCAAGGCGCCAACGAACGCGGCCCCTGTGACGGCCGCAGCGCCTGCGGAGAAGGGAGGCTGATGAGCGGCGCAAAGTTAGGCTCGGTGTTGTTGTTGGAGTCGCTGCTCTTCACGCTCTTGATGGGAGTGTTGGGTTATGTCCCCAGGACACAGGCCCACGAGATATGCCCTGCCGTGTTGGAAATCAAGGAAACAGCACCGGGCCGCTACGACGTGCTGTGGCGCACGCCGTTGCTTTCCGGCATGCGTCTGCCGGTCGTGCTGCAATTCCCGGACGACGTACGCTATGTCACCGATCCCTTTGTGCAAGAATTATCGGATTCGATCATCGAGCGACGCGTCATCGAACCCGTTGGCGGCACACTGGCTGGCAAGCGCGTGCAGTTCGTCGGGCTACAGGCGACCATCACCGACGTGTTGGTGCGCGTGCGCACGCTCGACGGACGCGACATCACGACGTTCGTCCGTCCACTGCAGCCGTGGTTTGACGTAGGCGCCCGGCAATCATGGGGGACAGTGGCCGGCAATTACATTATGCACGGCATTAAACACATCCTTTTCGGTGTGGACCATTTGTTGTTCGTGCTCGGGCTGCTGTTGATCGTCAGAGACCGGTGGATGCTGTTAAAAACTGTGACCGCCTTCACCGTCGCCCACGGCATCACGCTGGCCATCGCGACGCTCGGTTACGCGGAGGCGCCCGTGGTACGCTCAATGCTGCTATCGCCCTGAGCATTCTTTTTCTAGGTCCCGAGATTGTCCGCTGCTTGGCGCGGCGAGACCAGCCTCACGATCCGGCATCCATGGGTCGTGGCTTTTTTGTTCGGCCTGATTCATGGTTCGGTTTCGCCGGGGCACTGACAAGCGCAGGCCTGCCGCACAAGGATTTGCCGCTCGCGTTGCTGAGCTTCAACGTCGGCGTCGAGATCGGCCAGGTATCCTTCGTGCTTTTGATCTTGTCCTCGAACGCTCATTTCGCCAATTGGAAATCCGCTGGCCCCGCTGGGTCCAAGCGCTGCCGGGATATACTGTCGGATCGCTCGGGGCGTTCTGGACGATCCAGCGAGCGGCGATGCTTTTGGGAATCACCCCATGAAATGTTTCCAACCCGCACCATGAAAAACTTCCTCCAACCTGCAGGAGCGGCCCGCCGCGCGCTCGTAATGGTCTTCCTTTTGCTCTGCCCGCTCACGGTTTTCGCCCACAAGCGCGGCGGCGAGGTAATTGGCTTTGCAAGCGGCTTCGAGCATCCCATCTCCGGACTCGACCACATCCTCGCTATGGTCGCGGTGGGAATGTGGGGCGCCCAGCTTGGTGCTCCGGCGATATGGGTGCTGCCGGTAGTTTTCCCGATGGTCATGGCGTTCGGCGGCATGATGGGACTGATGGGAATCAAGCTCCCAGGCATTGAACTGTGCATCGCGCTGTCGGCTTTGGCGTTGGGATTTGCTGTGTTTCGCGAGGCACGCCCGAAGCTCTGGATCGCGGCAATTATTGTTGGCTTCTTTGCCATTGCCCACGGACATGCCCACGGCACCGATTGCCTCTGGGTGCCAGTGGGGTGCTTTATAGTATCGGGTTCGTGATCGCAACCGGCCTCCTTCACGCGCTCGGCATCGGGATCGGACTCGTCTATCGATGGCCGGCCGGACGCATAGCCTTGCGGTTTGCGGGCGCCGTTGTCGCCATGGGCGGCGTCTTTCTTTGGAAGGCGATTTCGGGAGAGCCGGTGTGAGGATGCGCCGGCCAAGGTTGATTTTGTTCTGGTTGACGCTTGCAATCACACTGATTGTCGCGCCTTCGGCGCAGGCTCATCTCATGAACACGGGATTTGGTCCGTTCTACGATGGGTTGACGCATCTCTTCGTGACGCCTGAGGATCTGCTGCCGGTGATCGCTCTCGCGCTTCTGGCCGGACTCCGTGGTCCGCGCTTCGGCCGTGCCGTCCTCTTCGCCCTGCCGGTCGCCTGGTTAGTCGGCAGCGCTGCCGGCTTATTGTTGGCTCCGCAAGTTACGCTGCCCGTGGCGGAGACAATCGTCACCATAGCGCTCGGCGCCCTGCTGGCCGCTGACTGTCCGCTTCCGCTCGCCGCTGTTGGCGGCCTGGCGATCCTGCTCGGATTCCTCCACGGTAGTCTTAACGGCTCCGAACTCCCAAAGACGAACGCGTCCGGTCAGATTTCCGCCGCTGGCGTTGCGGCTGCGCTCTTTGTCGTGGTGTCGCTCTTAGCCGGACAGGCCGCCTCGGTGCGTGCCCCGTGGGTGCGGATGGCCGTCCGCGTGGCGGGGAGCTGGATTGCTGCAATCGGCTTACTCCTGCTCGGCTGGTCACTTCACCGAGGGTCTTTATGAAGAACGAACCAACGCGCCGGTCATGGCAAGGAACTTCCGTCGCAGCGGGTTTGTCGGCTGCCGATGGAACTATCCGCCGCATTAAACGCCACGGCCATGTCCCACGGGCTGGTATTGCGTGAACCGTTGCTGCTGGCATCAAGGATGAGAATGGAAAACTGTGTTCAAGGACCAGACTGTGCGGAAGCGTGGATGCTCGTGCCCCGTGCGCCGTCCAAACTCAGCGAGGATTCGAAACACTTGCCCATAAGGGGTAGACCCAACAGTTGTGTCACCAGCCGCAATTTTAAAACCAGAAGCACTCCTTCCTATACCCAACACCAAAGCTTGAATATCCGTCGTTAAGAGTGCTTGGCGCCAGGGACATACGGAATCAGTCCTTTTTGGTAGGCTTTTTCCTTGAACCTCGATTGGTAAATGTCGAACGTCGACCAGCATTCCGTTTAGCGTCAGCATCCAGATTGACGGATTACTGGCGAATTTGCTTGGGAGCCCGCATCAGACGGTTGGGTGTAATGAGATGTTTGCGATTTGTCAAAAACAAAATTTGCCGTGCCGATAGCATGAATAAATCCCGCTGCCCGAGAAATCTTCGCTTCCTCGTAGCAATGGGGATGGTCTTTTTCTGCACAGTGCTGCAACCGCTGTCCGGGGAAGTTGTCTGTACTCGTCGTTCAAATATCGTTGGCAAAAGGCATCCGTTTTTGAGGTAATGCTAGCGAACTTGCTGTGCATGGAATCTGGGATGCGATCTGATTTTTCCATTCAGAACTGTGTTAATTGTGCCGCCAGAGAAAGCTGAAAAACAAACCGAATCAACAACCAAGTGAAGAAAAGACACCCCCATGAAACGAAACACACGACTACATAACGCAGCCCTCACGGGCCTGGCGGCCATCGGCCTCGCGCTGGTGACCGGCGGCTTCAGTGACTTCGCTCGGCGCAGGAGAGCCGCTGAGACTGCGCCGCCGCCAAGCGGCTCGGCAATAAAAATCCCGATTATTCGCCCTACCCGGACCAGCATTTCCCCAACCGCGTCTTCTGGGGCGTTGCCCACATCCACACCGGCTACTCCTTCGACGCCGGAATGTTCGGGATCACGCTGACCCCCGACGACCTCTTCAAGGCCGCCCGAGGCGGGGAAGTCGTCGTCGACAACGGCGAGCGCTTCAAGCTGGACCGGCCGCTGGACTGGCTCGCCATCACCGACCATGCCGAGTACATGGGCGTCGCCGATGAAATTCGCGCCGCCAGCCCCGAATGCCTCGCCAGCCCCACGTGCAAGGGGTGGTACGACGCTTACAAGACGAGCCCGGCGGCGGGGACCAAAGCCGCCATCGACGCCGTCGTAGGCATGGGGACCGGCAAGTCTGAATTCGACGCCAGCAAGCTCGTGGCCAAGGCCTGGGCGCAGGCCAATGCGGCCGCCGAGAAGTGGAACCAGCCGGGTGTTTTCACCACGCTGCACGGCTTCGAATGGACTTCCGCGCCCGGCGGCAAGAACCTTCATCGCACCGTCATTTTCCGCGACAACGTGGACCGCGTGAGCCAGGTCGTTCCCTATTCCCTCTTCGACAGCGAGGATCCGGCGGACCTGTGGAAGTACATGGACGCCTACGCGAAGAAGACGGGTGGCTCGGTGCTGGCCATCCCGCACAACCCCAACTTGAGCGCGGGCATCATGTTCACGGCGGAGACCTTCGAAGGAAAACCCATGGACCGGGCCTATGCCGAGGCGCGCATCAGCCACGAGCCGCTGATGGAGGTGACGCAGGTCAAGGGTGACAGCGAGACCCATCCCTTCCTCTCGCCGACCGACGAATTCGCCGATTTCGAACGCTGGTGGGCCGTTGATTTTGGCAAGCAGGAGCCGGCGCCGAACAGCGCGCTGGCAGGCAGTCACGCCCGCTCGGCGCTCAAACTGGGACTGGAGCTGGACGCCAAACTCGGAGCCAACCCCTACCAGTTCGGCATGATCGGCGGCAGCGATAACCATACGGGCGTCATCAGCGAGACGGGAGGACAACTTCTTCGGTGAGTTTGCCAACGGATTGCCGTCGCCGGAGCGTTGGAAAAACCCGCTCCTCGCGACCAAGGACGGGCAAGGCCGTTGGTATCGGTCTGGCAGGAACAAGCTGCGGGCCTGGGCGGCGTGTGGGCGCGCGAGAACACCCGCGAGGGGATCTGGGACGCGCTCAAGCGCAAGGAAGTCTATGCCACCACAGGCGACCGGCCGATCGTCCGCGTGTTCGCGGGCTGGGACTTCGTGCCGGCGGACCTCGATCGCCACCGACTTCGCGGCGAACGGCTACGCCCACGGCGTGCCGATGGGCGGCAATCTCAGCAAGGCGCCGGCCGGCAAGCAACCCGTCTTCATGGTTTACGCGCTGCGCGATCCGGACGGCCCCAACCTCGACCGCATCCAGGTCATCAAGGGCTGGCTCGGCAAGGACGGCAAGTCGCAAGAGCGCATCTTCGACGTGGCGGTTTCCGGCGGGCGCAAGATCGGCCCGGATGGCCGCTGCAAGACCCCAGTGGGCAACACGGTGGACGTGGCGAACGCGACCTACACCAACACCATCGGCGCCCCGCTTCTGTCGGCGTATTGGAAGGACCCGGCGTTCGATGCGACGCAGCGCGCGTTCTACTACGTGCGCGTGATTCAGATCCCGTCGCCGCGCTGGACCGCCTATGACCAGAAGCGTTTCGGCATCAAGATGGCCGACAACGTTCCGATGACGGTCACCGACCGCGCCTACACCTCGCCCGTCTGGTATACGCCGTCCGAGTGAAGCTTTTCATGCGCAGACTCCTTCGCGATCCCCTGCTACACTTTCTCCTGCTGGGGCGGCGCTGTTCGCCGCCTTTGGTTTGAGGAACGACCTTTCCACAGCTGACGAGAAAAGCATCGTCGTCACGCAGGGCAAGATCCAGCAAATCGTGGACGCCTTCGTCCTCACCTCGCAACGACCGCCCACCGAACAGGAGTTAAAGTCGCAGATCGACAATTTTGCCAGCGACGTGAAGCCGCCATCAAAAACTACGGCCGACTCGACATCCTCGTAAACAACTCCGGCGTGTACAAGTACGCTCCCTCGAGGCCATCACCGAGGAGCACTTTCACCGGCACTTCAACATCAACGTGCTGGGCCTCCTCCTTGCGACACAAGCCGCTGTGAAGTACCTCGGAGAGGGAGGCAGCATCATAAACATGGGCTCCGTTGTGAGCAGCATCACACCTCCGAACAGCGCGGTTTACTCCGGCACTAAGGCTGCCGTCGACGCCGTCACTGGCGTGCTGGCCCGCGAGCTCGGCCCGAAGAAGATCCGGTCGACACTATCAGTCCCGGCATCGTCGAGACTGAAGGCACCCACAGCGGCGGCTTCATCGGATCTGAGTTCGAAAAGGCCGCCCTCGCGCAGACCCCGCTCGGCCGCATCGGCCAACCAAGTGATATCGCCTCCATCGCGGTCTTTCTAGCCTCGGAAGACTCCGCCTGGCTTACCGGCGAGCGACTTCTTGCTAGCGGCGGTTTTCGCTAATCCGCAAACAGCTGTCGTCGCGCGCAGCGCTTCAAGTCGACGCTAAGAGCTTGGACTTCAACAAGTTCTTCTAGCCTGACTTCCTCCGCCCTTTTTCAGTTTCCCCTCGTATTCTGCACTTTTTGGACCGCTTTTGTAGCAAGTAATATGTGATTTTATTTACATTTATAACTTGTCATAAAGCTAATATATGCTCTTTTATTGTAGCAATAATGTTTGTCCAAACCACCAAGTCCCGGCGTCTGAACAAAACCTATGTCTCTTACTTGGTGCGTGAATCGTTTCGCACCACCCAGGGCCCACGTTCGCGCACCGTGTGCAACATCTCCGCCTTACCCCCAGAGGTGCGCGATCTGGTTGCTGCAGCCCTGAGCGGGAAGACCTGCGTGGCCCTTGAACAGATCGAATTGTCCAGTGCGCTGGACTACGGTGGCTTGGCCGTCTTGCGAGATGCTTGGCAACGCTTCGGATTGGAGAAGCTTTTTGCCGAGGTGCCACAAGTTCACCAGCGCCGGCTTTTGCAGGCCATGATCTTTGGACGCATCCTTTTTCCGTGCGCAAAACTGGCGCTGGCTGATGAAGCGCGCGGCACTCTTTTAGCCGCTGCCTGCGGGCTTTGCCAACAGAGCGAGACTTTTGATGAGGACGATTTGTACCAGGCGATGGACGGCCTCAATGGCCGCTGGGTCCCGATCGAGAAGAAACTCTATAGCGAGGCTTTCCCACAAGGGGTGAGCCTGGTGCTCTATGATCTAACGAGCCTTTATTTTGAAGGCAAGGGGCCACAGGGTTTAGGAGCCTACGGCTACAGCCGCGATCATCGAGAGGATCGTCCCCAGATCTTGTTAGCGGTGGCCACCGACCAAGAGGGGGTGCCCATCCACCTGGAGGTGCTACGCGGAAATCGGGCCGACACGACGACCTTGCACGGACTGCTGGGCAGTCTGAAGCGGCGCTTTGGCATCCAGCAGGCGATTTTTGTCTTTGATAACGGCATGAGCAGTACACTCAATCTGGAAGCCATGCGCAAAGAAGATCTGCATTTTGTGACCCGGCTTTCGGCAACGACTTTGCGTGAGCTCATTGCTCAATTACCTCAGGATGCCCAACCTCAGTTGTGGGATCGCACCAAACTGATCGGATTGACCCTTGAGGGCAATCGTTACGTAATCGCCGGCGGAGAATATCGTCAGCAACGCGATTTAGCTCGGCGCAAGGCGCGCTTAGCAAAAGCCGAAAGCGAACTCAAGCGCTTGGCGGCCGTACGGCGTAGAAAACCCAATCCTCAGAAACTGGCCAGTCAAGTTGGCCGCAAGCTCCAAAAGCTAAAGGCCCATAAATATTTCCAATACTGGGTCGATGAGCAAGGCAAGCTAGAGTATCAGAAAAACGATGAACTCATCCAGAGCGAGCAGAATCTGGATGGGCTGTACCTGCTGCACACAGCTCTGGAGCCGGCCCAATGCACCAAAGAGCAGGTGCTTGGCAATTACAAGAATCTGCTGGCGGTCGAAGATGCCTTCTGCCAATTAAAGAGTTATCTGGAGGTCCGACCAGTCTTTCACTGGCGTCCCGATCGGGTACGCAATCATGTGCGACTCTGTTTCATCGCTTACTGGCTTTGCGCCAAGCTCGCCAACGAATGGCGAGTCAAAGGCCAAACAGGCGAGCTCCAACGACTACTGCGCCAGTTGCAGGCAATTCGGGTCGGTACCTTGAAAATCGCGGGCCAAGACTCCAAACGATTGCTGACCCAGATCCCGCCTGAGATCAACACTTTGCTGGGTCGGCTCGGTTTGCTTCCTTTATTTGCCCAACCGCCTGCCTGGGCTGAGGTGTAGCCCGAAAAGATCGGGCTGCGCATCCTCTCACGAGGAGAATTTTTCTGAGGAGCAAGGAAGTTGATCAGGGCCAACCGCCATTTCTAGTTTCCAAATGAGTAG
>CAVVII010000003.1:0-212176 GCA_963748055.1 uncultured Verrucomicrobiae bacterium
CGGCGAGGCCGCCACTACAGCTACATCGTGCGGGTCCTGCTGCACATCGGCGCCGCCGGCCTGCTCGACCACACTCGCGCCGAGTGGGACACCATCCTCCGCCGCTACATCGCTGACCCTCGTCAGTCGAGTGCGACACGGTGGAGAGCGTGGCTGGGTTTCGCCGTCGAACAGATCAACGACCTCGTCGACGGCAACGGATCGAGCCCACGAGTATCCGCGCGACGTCTGGGAGCTGCGACGACTGGGCCTGGTGGTCGACGCTAACCAGCGGCGCCTCCCCTTCACCGAGATCGTCCAGCCCTGGCTGCTTGAGCTGGTCAAGCGCTGGCTGCACTGGCGGATCACGGTCGAGGAGATCTCGGTCGTCACCGCTGGCAACGACCTGAAGGCGCTCCGGCGGCTGGCCGCCCGGCTCGCCCAGACGGCCAGGCCGCACACTCCATCAAGCAGTTCAACCGGCCGGTCATCGAGTCCTACCTGACCTGGCTGCGCACCCAGCAACTCGCATCGTCGAGCATCCGCGACGAGACCAGCTCGATCGCCGTGTTCCTCCGGGCCCTGCGCGACCACGAAGACTGGGCGCCCGACCTGCCGCGCACCGCAGCGATCTACTCCGGCGACTACCCCCGCATCCTGCCGCTGCGGGCGCGCGGCCTCAGCACACACGTCATGGTTCAAGTCCACAAGCACCTGCACCGCTGGCGCGATCCCTCCGGCCGGTTCCTCACCGAGCTCATGCTCGGAACCGGGCTACGCATGGAGACGCCGCAGCTCTCGGCTTCGACCCGCTGGTCGTCGACGACGCCGAGCACCCCTACATCCACTACTGGAACCACAAGATGCGCCGGGACGCGTTCGTCCCCATCGACCGCGCCCTGCTCGCCAAGCTCCGCGAACAGCAGCAGCGCGTCGCCGAGCGCTACCCCGACCAGCACCGCGCCTTCCTCGCCACGCCAGCGCCGCGCTCGCTGCCCTACACCGGGCTCCGACTGATCCCGCGCAGCCACGTGGATCGCGACGGGGATGAGCCCTTCAAGACCGCCACCTACCGCCAGCAGCTCGGCATCTGGGTGGCGGAGTGCGACATCACCGACGAGGCCGGCCGCCCTGCGGCCATCACCGCCCACCGGTGGCGGCACACCTACGCCACCGACCTCATCAACAAGGGCGTGCGGCTTGAGGTCGTCAAGCAGCTGCTCGGGCATTATGCGGGTGATCTTGTCAAGTGGATCATGTCAGGATGCGTTCTGGTCGAGTCGGGCGAGCAGTCCGTCGAAGACCTTCTGGCGGCCGAGTTGTCCTTTGTCGACGGCGTCGTCGCGTTGAGCCTGCAGGGTGGGGCGGAACTCGATGGTGGTCTGGAAGAAGGTGCAGGACTCGCAGATCGACTCGAAGTGGCAGTCCAGCCCGACTGGTCGGGCGCAGTAGCCGTTGCCGAGCATGCGGCGGTGCATCTCGGCGCGCAGCCGGCGCATCTCGGAGCCTTCGGCGTCGGCGGGCAGTTCTTTCGGTGCGTCGTAGAGCGCCTCGACCTTCTCGCTGACGGCGAAGTACTCCTCGGCGACGGTGCGATCGGCGATGCGGGCGTAAACCATGGTCATCCGCATCGAGCGATGGCCCAGAAGGGCGGCGATCGCCTCGAGCGACATGCCCCGGTTGATACTGGTAACCAGCAGTGTTCCGATTCTGTCGAATAGCCTCTGGGTGATGATCTGCTGAGCGGCTATTCCTCACCTCTGGTGATCGCCTCTGCTTGCGAGGTCAGCGGCGTAGCGGGACCAGTCGCCTGCTGCGTCTCGGGTCCAGCGGGTGGCGGTTGCGGGGGTGAGGTGGAGGAGTTCGGCGAGGACGGCGGCGGGGACCTCGGCGGCGAGTTGGAGAAGGGTGGCGCGTCGGCCGGGTAGGGCTCGGATGCCCAGCGCCCGGAGGCGTTCGCCGAGGCGGGCGGGTGTGATGGGGCGTCCTGGTAGGTGCCCCGGGAACAGCCATGGGCTGGTGGTGGGCGAGCCGACACCGAGGTGGTGGCTGCGGCCGACATCGATCAGGTCGGTGAGCAGGACCGACAGTGGCTGCGGGACGGTCAGATCGTGGGCACCGAAGCGCAGCGAGACGACGTCATCGTGACGGTGTACCTGTTCGGTGGTCATTACCGCGATCCGGGACAGCTGCTGGCCGTAGCAGAGCAGGAAGGCGCCGGCGACCCGGTCGGTGAGCTCCAGGGTGTCGTCGTGGAGGAGGCGGGCGATCAGGGCCCAGCGCGTGTCGGCTTCGGTGGCCGCTCCGGTCGTTCTCCCCAGGGCCGGCACGAGCAGCGCGGGGCAGTGGTGGTGTTCGGCGGCCCAGTCGAGGAAGTCCCGAACCGGGTAGCCGGCCGGGCCCTTGGCAAGCCAGGTGTCGACATCGCGTTGGCGGCATTGGGCCAACGTGGGGCCGGTCTGGTCGAGCCAGGCGAGGAACCGGGTGGCGACCAGCAGCTGGGTGCGGGAGTAGCCGGTCGGGGTCGGTCCGGCTGTGTTCCGCGCCGCTCGGCGCCGGAGCCGACGCAGGACCCGCCAGGTGGCGTAGGCGTGCAGCAGCCGACGATGCTCGGGTTGCTGCACTCCGGTGAGCAGGGTGGCGACCCAGGCCTCCAGGCGGGCCAGGGGTTCGTCCCGGGCGGGGAGCACCCCGGCGGCGACCAGGACGTGTCGAAGGTAGTCGGCGCCGCGTCGGCGGGGGTGGGCGTCGAGCGCGGCGTGGCTGATCGGTGTGGTGGCGGCGGCGAGGTCGGCCAGCACGGCAGCGCCGGCACCGTTGCGCAGCCAGTTCAGTGCGGTGCGCGGGGTGGCGGTGGCGGTGATGGCGTCGTGGACCGCGACCAGCTCGGGCGGGATCGCCTCGCCCCCGGCGCGCAGCAACTCGCCGGTGCGGCGACGCAGCGCGCAGCGCTGGCATCGATGCCGCTCGTAGAGCTTGTCCTCGAGGCCGCAGTCGATGCATGCGTGGGTCACCGCCAGCCCGGCGCAGTCGGCGCAGGTCGTCGCGTCTGGGCCGGTCGGGGCGACCAGGCGGCGCTCGGTCTGGCAGCTGGCGCAGACGCCGCGGTGGCGCAGCGCGGCGGTGTAGCAGGGGTCGCAGACCGGCCCCTCAGCCCGGTTCGCCGCGGGCGGCTTGTCCTGGCCGCAGCGGGCGCAGGTGACGCTGCGACGCGGCGCGCACCTGGTGCAGATCGGGGTGTTCGTGCCGGCGAAACCGCAGGGCCGCCGGCGTCCGCAGCCCGCGCAGATGGCCTCGGGAAGCTGGAAGCAGCCGTCGCAGATGTCGGGCTGGTCGCCGTGGGCGCGTCGGGCGATCCGACGAGTCCGTCCGCACCGTCCGCACTGGCGTTGCGGGCGGTCTGCGCAGCGGGCGCAGACCGGCCGGCGTTCACTGTCGCGACCGGCGACCGGTTTGATGACCCCGCAGCGGGCACAGGGCGCGGCGAGCTCGCGGCTTCGGCAGCGGGCGCAGACCCCACCGGTGGACGAGCGGGTGAGCGGCCGGGCGACCCGTGCGCAGACCGCGCAGCTCGGCTCCGGCAGCGACGTGGCTCCCTGGGCCCGTAACGCCTCGACGAGCCGACCGACCACCGGCGGCGCCGCGATCATCAACGCGGCTGGGTCGGCGGTCAACGCCGCGGCCAGGCTGCGTAGCGCGGCTGGGTGGCCCGCCACCGCCGCGATCGCGGCCTCGACCTGTGGGGCCGACAGGGTCGGGTCGCTGCCCAGCACCACGGCCACGATCTGCCGGTGGCGCTGCTCACCGCTCACCGACGGCTCACCGTCGCGGTGACGGCGCGACCCGTGCTCGCCGTGGCCGAGTCGGCGGCGCCGGGCCCGTCGACCCGCCCTTCGCGCTCGCGGGCGCGTCGACGTAGGGCTCGACGAGCTCGGCGGGCGAGCAGTCCAGGATGTCGCACAACGCCGCCAACGCCGTAAGGTTGAGCCGCTCGGGGACCCGGACCACCAGCCGGTAAACCTGTTCCCGCGACAGGCTCACCCCCCGTTCGGCCAGCAGCGGCACCAGGTCGGTGGTGGCGAACATCCCCCGCTCGGCCATCAGTCGGCGCAGATGCCAGTGGTAGCCCACCTGCCTTGTCATCTCACCCTTCCGAGGTGTCGGCGTGGAACGCCCTGGCCAGGGCGGAGCGCAGCATCTGGTTCTTCGCGTCCGCGCCGACCGTCGTGTAGATCGCGGTCGTCGACGCCCACGAGTGCCCCACCTGCTGCTGCACGAACAACGGGTCGACGCCGTCCTCGATCAGGTGCGACACGTAGGAGTGCCGCAGGCAGTGGACCGACAGCTCGCCCGGCAGTCCGGCCGCCGCCCGGTAGAGCGCGAACCGGTCATCCACCGAGCGGGTCGAGATCCGGCCACCCCGCTCGGTCGGCCAGACCGCCGCCGGCTCGGCACCCTCAAAGCGTGGCCGCACATCCCCCAGGTACTCCTGCAGCGCCTCGACCGCCCACGGCATCACGCTGGCCACCGCGCGCCGGCGCGGCGCGGAGCCGCGCATCGCCTTACCGAAGCGGACATGACACACCCCCAGCCCACCGAGCTGCTCGGCCGCCGGGTTGACGGTGAAGTCGGTCAGGTCAAGCATTGTCACCTCCCGGCAGCGCAACCCCCACCCATAGGTCACCTTCAGCAGCGTGGCGTCCCGGAACGCCGTCAGCCACCCCTTGCGTCCCGAGCCGGCCAGTCGCTGCGCCCGGTCGTCGGCGGCATCGAACAGCGCCTGGCACTCCACCCGCGACAGCGGCCGCCGCTCCGGCCGGCCCTCATAGTCCGCGACATGGGCCGCGGTGTTGTCCTCGTGGCAGATCTGGCTCGGCCGGGCCCCGAACCGCTGCTCACACTCGGCCACCCAGCCGTAGCGAGGATCGGTCACGTAGCTGCAGAACGCCGCCACCGCGCCCTGATAGCACCGCACCGTCGAATGCGCCCAGCCGCCCTCAGCCACCCAGCGCTCGAGCTGCTCGGCCCTCCACCCCCACGGCCAACTCTCAGCGAAGACCTGGAAGCGCCGCACCGTCCGCTCGCGCCCCTCGATCAGCGAACCGCCGAGCCGACGGCTGAGCTGCTGACGCCGCCAACCGGCCAGCATCTCCTCGAACAACGCCGACTCCACCCGCAGCGGCGTCACGCCCCCAACCAAGGCCAGCGCCGCCGCCCCCGCCCGCTCCATCCCGGCCACCCTCCCCGCCGGCATCACGTGCCTCATCGTGGCGTTGAAGACAACCGAACCGGATGCCGCATCCTGGCATCAGATGCAACAGACCCCCGTCATTCCAGGTCAGACGGCGTGTCGAACGCAGCAACCTCCCCCAACGCCCGCGCCCGCAAACCCCAAGCACAGCAACCACAACGGTCACGCCGTCCGTCGAATGACTCCCGCTGTTGCGTCTGATGCAACTCTGCGAACTATGGCTTGGGTGGCCAGGGTGTGCCTGAGTTGATGAGGGGTGACGTGGCCGATACCGGCCTCGCGGGCCACGTTGGCCAGGGCCCGGTCGACCCGTGCGGTGGTGATTCGTCGTCCGCGTTCGATGAACAGGTAGGGCTCGCGCAGACCGGTGGGCCGATGGGCGACCCAGTCGTCGAGCAGGTCCTTGAGCTGGGGGTGCAGCGGGATGTATCGGTCGGTGCGCAGCTTGCCGACCGGCACGTGCAGCCAGTAGGCCGAGCCGATCTGCACCACGGAGTCGATGGTCAGATCGCAGAATTCGCCCTTGCGCAGCCCGGTGCGGGCCAGGAACTCCACCGCGAGGCGGGTGAACGGGTCGGGGTGGGCGCGGGTGGCTTGCAGCAGCTTCGCCGCCGCCCCGTCGTCGAGGAAACGCGGCAATGGGTCGTCGCGCCGAGGAAGGTCACCGGCGAAGACCAGCACGGCGGCGGGGACGTCGTCACCGGCCCATTCGGTGAGCCGCTCGAAACAGGTCCGCAGGACGCCGATGTGCTCAGCCAGCGCGGTCTTGGACAGCCGCCCGCCCCGCGCGGAGTCCCGCCCGGCCAGATGCAGCTTGTAGTTCTCGATGTGGCTTCGGCGCAGCAGCGCGACCGCGCTCACCTCGGGCGCCTCGCGGACAAGCCACCCGGCGAACTCGCGCAACGCCCCTTCGAGGCTGACGATCGTCGCGGCCCGCAGCGACAGCCGCATCTGCTCGATGTAGCCGAGCAGGGTCGCGGCCAGCCGGGGCGCCACGGCGGCCCATGCGGCGGCGCGGGCCGCGGACTTGTCCGGATGGGTCTTGCGCGGCGGCGCGTCGATCACACCCGCATGGAACAAGGTGGCCTCGGCGCCGAACAACGCGGTGGTCAGCGCACGGACCCCGTGCGCGTCGGGCCGATGCCGACGGATCGCCGCGGACAGCTGTTCGCGTCCGGTGTCCAGATCGGCCTTGGTCAGCCGATCCGGCGCCACCCCGACCAACGTCGCAACCTTGATCGTCGCCGACCATTGCAACAGGGTCGAGCGCTGGTCGAAACCAAGTTCCGCGGCTGTCGCGGCGAACTGAGCGCGAAACCCGCGGTGATGGCGGGCAGCGACCTCGCCGAGGTAGGGCCGCCCGAGCACCAGGTAGTCCGGGCTGGGCCGACACCGGCCAGTCACCATCAGCCACCCCACCACCCGGCGGTCCTTCAGCGGGGTCGCGCACTGCTCGGCCAGCGACAGCCTCGCCCAGCCCTCGACACCGATCCGGGACAGGAACGACCGCGCCGGGGAGGTCACCGGATTCTGCGCGAACATGCCGGCGGCGAGCAGGTCGGTCCGGTAGGCGGCGACCAGCTTCTCGACCTCAACCTGCCGTGGTGAACGGCTCACTCGGCCACCGCCGCCGCGGCACTCGCGGTGGCCTGGGCTTCGATCGCCTCGGCCGCCCGCAGGTACTCCCCGGCCAGCCAGTCGTTGGCCAGATGCAGGTAGATGCGGGTCGACTCGATCGAAGCGTGCCCGGCCTGAGCCTGGATCGCCTCCAGCGCCATGCCGGCTTCGCGCAGCCGGGTGAAGCAGGTATGCCGCAGCTGATGGCACGTCAACCGGGCCAGCCCGGCCCGCCCCCGCGCGCCGGCGAGGATCTCATCCAACCCCGCGGCCGACAGCGCGGCTCCCCGGTGTGGTCCCTTGAGTACGACGAAGACCCGGTCAGTGCTCGACGAGCGTGGTCGTTCGGCATCGAGATAGTAGCCCAGCGCGGCGAAGAATCGACCCGAGACCGGCACGATCCGTTGCCGACCACCCTTGCCCTCGGCGATGAACAACCGTCGCTCGCCGGCCCGGACATCACCCAGGCGCAGCCCGAGCACCTCGCAGCGGCGCAACCCACCCAACAGCATCGCCTGCACCATCGCCTGGTCCCGCCGGGTCCGCAGCGCCCTCAACACCGCGTCTACCTCGGTCGGGGACAGCACCCGAGGCAGGGTTCGGGGGGTGCGCACCAGCGGCACCCCGCCCCGCCCGCGCCGGCCCGGCGCCCGACTGGACAGACCCCTCGGGACCGGGTTGCGCACCACCCCGACGTCGCCGCGCGCGCTGAGATAGGCGAACAGCCCCGACACGCTCGACAGCCGCCGGGCGATCGTGCGGGCGGCCAGACCGGACTCCCCGTCTTCCAGCCGGACCACCCGCTCCCCAAGCCGCGGCGCCCGCTGCGCCTTGAGGAAGGTGAACACATCCGGTGCGGTGACCTGCGCCGGCTCCTTACCGACCACGGTGAAGAACACCTTCAGGTCATAGGCCGTGGCCAGCCAGGTGTTCACCCTGGCGCGCGCACCGACGAAGGCGAGGTAGTCATCCAACAACGGATGACCCAGGCTCAACGCTCGAACCTCCGACCCGTGCATAGAGCGGACCAAGCACGGCACGAACGTCACGCGGACTCCCGGGGAGCAGTGAGGCCGGCCGACGGGCACGACCCCCAGGCGGTGAGATCACCCACTGGCGATCACCCGCATATCAGACACGAGTGGCTGTCCACGACGACGCGCTACGTGCATGTCCGCAGCGACTGCATCGAACGGGCTTGGACGGATGCCAACCAGCGAGTCGCGAACCGACTCGGCGTTGAGGGACGGTGAACCGATGCTGTGGAACCTGCGGATGAAGGCCGCCGAGTCCGGGATCTGGAAGTCCACGGAGCTGCGCCGTCGGCTCGCTGACGCCGGACTGGAGATCAGCGCAGGGAAGATGTCCGCTCTGTGGACCGGCACCCCGACCACGATTCGACTCGACGACCTCGACGTGATCTGCGCCGTCCTGGACTGTGAGCCCACCGATCTGCTGATCTGTGAGCCGGACAAAGTGGCTGCACATCGCCCGCGCAAGTCCGCGACGAACGACGAACCCGCGCCGGCGCGGGTGGTGCCGCGACTGGGGCGGCCCCGCCCCGCACCACCCGCGTGATCACACCGCCTCGGCTCTGCGTCAGCTGCCACACCGCCCGGGTCGCCTGGACCACCCCGCGGGTGGACTGCTGCTACCGATGCCTGCCCGGTGGGCCGGTCACCCCACCAGCGTGCCGACGCTGCGGATCGACCCGGTACTTCTCCCAGGGATTGTGCGAGGTGTGCCATCCCGGATCGGCCAAGCACCCCGGCCCGTGCCAGGACTGCCTCGCCTGGGGAGTGCGGCGCGAGCACAACTGGCGCTGCTGGAGTTGCCGCGGCTGGCGCTCCCGCCATCCCGTCGCCCAATGCCCGTACTGCGCTCGACAGATGCCCCTGGGAACCGACGGGGCCTGCCGGCTGTGCTGGCAGCAAGCCGCGCACGCCCGCGTCCCCGGCGAACCGCTCGACCTGGCCCAGGCCAACCGCGTCGGCCAGCAGCTGTTCCTGGCGAACATGCACTACTCGTCGCGACGGGCCGCGGACGGCAGCCCGGCGCCGCGTCGTGTGCGGGCAACCGCCGCACCTTCGGCGCGGCCGGTCGGTTTCAGACCTGCGGGGGCTCGACAGCTCACGTTGTTCCAGCTGCGCCCCAACCTGATCACGCTCAGATCGCTGCCTCGACCTCCGCATCCGGGCATGGCCGAGCACTGCGAGTTGATCCTCCGTGAGCACGCCACCGCGCACGGCTGGAGCAAACGACTCATCAACCTCGTCGCGGCGTCCCTGCGCGCCGTGCAGGCCTGGCAAGCCACCCCGGGCGACAAGGTCATGGCCAGCGAAGTCTCTCTGATGTTGTCCCAACGGGGCCTGACGACCGTCGAATCGACCCTGGAGGTCCTTTCCGACGCCGGGCTGCTCGACGACGACCGCGTCCCGGCCGTGCGCACGTACTTCCGCACCCAGACCGCCGACCTGCCCGCGATCATGACCGCGCAGCTCGAGACGTGGTTCACCGTCATGCTCGACGGCACCAGCCGCCCACCCCGACGCCGACCCCGCCACCACCAGACCATCCACCTGCAGATTCGGGGGATGAGCCCCTGCTTGCGGACCTGGGCCGAGCAGGGATGCGAGTCCCTCGCCGAGATCACCCGCGCTCAGGTGATGGCCGTGCTTCCCGCCGAGCGGATCGCCCGGCTGGAGGCCGGCGCCGGGCTGCGCTCCCTGTTCAGCGTCCTCAAGGCCCGCAAAGTGGTCTTCAGCAACCCCACCGCCGGCATCGGGATCGGCGAGAAACCGTCCAACATCCCGATGCCCGTGGACACCGCAGCCATCCGGGCGGCACTCAACTCGCCCGAGCCCGCGCGGGCACTCGCCGTTGCCCTGGTCGCGTTCCACGGACTGACCGCCCGCCACATCCGCGCCATCCTGCTCACCGACGTCCACGACGGGCGCCTCACCGTCGATGACCGCGAGCTCCCCTTGGCCGGCCCCGTGCGGGTCCGGTTGACCGCCTACTTGGACGACCGAGCCCGCCGGTTCCCGCAGACCCTCAACCCCTACCTGCTGGTCAACCGGCGATCCGCCCCGCGCACGACACCGGTCGCCGCGCGATACCCCTGGCACCGATACGACCTGCAGCCCCGCCCGCTGCGCGAGGACCGCATCCTGCACGAGATCCACGCCACCGGAGGCGACGTCCGCCGAATCTGCGACCTGTTCGGGCTCAGCATCAACGCCGCCATGCGCTACACGGCCGTGCTCGAGCACCCCCACCTCGCCGCCGACAGCGACCGGGGTTCGGGAACCCAAGGTAAGAGATAGGCTCACCACGACCCCCGAACCCCTGGGTTCGCCGCCGCGGAACCTTCAGAATTCCTGAACTCCCGGCCCTTCTCGCGCAGCTGGGCGTTGGTGTCGAAGATCGCCGCCTCGGCGGGCGAGAGCACGGTCTGCACCTTGACCCCCGAGCGTCGATTCGACCTTCCAGAGGGCGCGGCCGCGGCGTTGCATCGCCCAGCCGGTGAGGACGTGCTGCTCCTGGTCGGACAGGGCGAGGTCGGCGGCCAGGGCGTCGGCGACCCGGGTGGACTGGCCGAGCAGGATCCGGGTGGAGCACAGGGCGAGCAGGTCGGCGGCGATGGTGGCTTCCTGCGACCCGGCGGCGCCGACCGACAGCAGGTCCGAGGGCTTGTGCATGACCAGCAGCTGGATGCGCTTGTCCGCGCGGGACAGCCGCAGGTCGGCGTCGACGGCCTGCACGGCGCGCAGCCCGAGCCGCATCTGCCGCCACACCTCGTCGCGCACCACGATGCGGATCTCCCCGTCGTGCTGCAGGTCGGTGATCAGCGACGACCACGAGCCCAGGCAGGTCAGCGCGACGGCGATCGCTTGGTCGCCGCGGGAACGCAGCCGCGACAGGTCCATCGACTGGATCGGGGCGTCCCAGTCGAGGTCGATGTTGGTGGGGGCGTCGAACAGCCCGGCCAGCGGGCCGACGATCAGGTTGGTCAGCGCGTCGGTGATCGAGCGGGTGTGGTCGAGCCACTCCCGCCGGCCGGCGAACCGGCCGGCGGTGATCAGGTCGTCGGTCGGGTCGGCCAGGGCGCGGGCCACGTCGGGGATGGTCAGCGGCGCGCAGCGCGGTGTAGCCGTCGGTGGCGCCGACCAGGCGCCGGATCACCGCCGACAGCACCGCCTCGTCGGTCACCGAGGGCCGGTAGCCCTGGGTCTCGGCCAGCGCGGCGAGCAGCGTGGTCCAGCGGCCGATCACCCCGGCGAGCTCCTCGCGTTGCCGCGCGACCGGCCAGGAGTTCCACTTCCCGGCCAGCGGCCCGAGGTCCAGGGCGTTGAGCCGGGCCCGGCTGCCGCGGCCCAACGCGATCGGGGTGACCCCGAGCGCCCGCAGCAGCGGGGTGTACTCGCCCTTCACGTCCCCGGCGATCAGTGTCTTGGTGCCGAACAGCATCATCCGCAGGATCAGCGCGACGACCGTGGAGGACTTGCCCCGCCCGGGCTCGCCGAACAACACCAGGTTCGGGTTGGTGGCCAGCCCGCGCAGCACCCACTCGATGGGGTGGCAGTAGAAGGCGCTGCCCGAGAGCGCGTCGTAGCCCATGCGGGCCCCGACCGCGGGCAGCGGGTTGGCGGCAAGCAGCGGGAACAGCCCGCCGACCTCTGTGCTGGGAGCCTGGTAGACCGGCCAGCGGCGGGTGGCGTCGACCGCAGCCCAGCCCGCGCCGCGGGAGCGGTGCCCGCATCGTGGCGCCACGCTCCGGTTCACACGTTCCCGTTCGGCGACGGGCGATGGCGATGCTCCGGAGGGCAGCGCCGCCGCGGGGCCACCGCTGGAGGGGGCCGGTGCGGCGGGGAGCGCTGCCGCGGCGCCGCGCGAGCCGGGCCGGGCGAGCAGCAGGTCGGCGGCGGTGCGGGCCGACTCGGTCGACACCGCCCGCGACCGGCGGGTCATGGCAGCGCGGGTCATGGCAGGGCTCCGCGCTGGCGCGGTAGCCCGATCCCGACCGGCAGGACAGCGGCCACGAACGCGGAGTCCTGGGCGAGCTCGAGGCGCAGCAGCCGGGCCCGGCCGGCGGCGTCGTTCTCCAACCTGGCGGCGTGGTCCTCCACCGGCCAGCTCGAGGGCACCGTGACCGAGGCGGCCACGGCGAACCGCACCAGGGCCGCGCCGGCGGCGACGGCGTACTCCTGGTCCCGCGCCCCGAGGGTGGATCGCTGATCGGCGGCGGTGGTGGCGAAACCGCGGCTGGACTTGACGTCGCGCACGATCCCGGTGCGGAACCGCTGCTGCTGCACGGCCCGGGCCGACGCGCGGGCCGACATGACCTCGTAGTGGATGGCCAGCGTGCGCCGTTCCCCGGCGGTGCGCACCGCCAGCAGGGGTCCCAACGCGCCGAAGGTCAGCCCGTTCTCCGGCATCAGCACCGCGAAGGACACGCTGGTGAATCCGTCGTGGTGATACGCCCGCGCCGCGGGGGTGGGCGCGAGGGTCGGCCCGGCCGCCGCCAGCGGCAGCCGGCTTGCCTCGGCGTGGCTGCCGAGCCGTTCGCCGGCGAGCGCCGCGGCGGTGGCCGGGTTGTACCCGGTGCGCAGTGCGCTGGCCATCGCCGCGCTGGTCAGCCAGGTCACCTGCCGCACGCCGAGCGGCTTGAGGCCGTCCTCGATGCCGTCCAGCGCGCGGTAGAGGCCAGGGCGCGGCCGGTGACACCGCCGCCGGCGGCCTCGGCCGGGCGGCGCAGCACGTCCTCGCTGCCGGACACGCAGACGAACAGCTCCGTGCGCAGGCTGACCGAGCCGATGGTGGCGTCGAGCTCGGTGGTGGCGCGCTGGGCCAGCTCCGGCGCACCGGGGCGGGTGTGCCGGGCCCGCCACATCTGGTACTCGGTGGCGTCGTCGGGGACGGTGCGCACGTACAGCGAGAGCCGGTCGACGACGTCGCGGTGCCCGATGCTGCTCAGCAGGCTGCCCAGCCGGGCGGCGAGCTGGTCGCACTCGGCGGCCGAGAGCATCCCGGTGCCGGTGTGGGTCAGCTGCGCCGTCGCGCCCCAGCGGCCCTCGGCGGTGTCGTGGATCAGGCAGATCCGGCCGCGGTCGGAGAACACCGGGCCGTCGGGGAACCGCAGCCGGGTCAGCACGCCGGGCAGGTCGGGTTCCGCAGCGGGCCCCGGGGTTCCGGTGGCCGCCCGGGACTGAAACACCGACCAGCCGCTCAGCACCCCGAGCTGGAACAGCAGCAGGTCACCGAGCCAGCGCAGCGCGGGCCGCCCGCGCACCGGGACCACGACCAGCGTGGCCAGCGGCCCGCTGATCCCCAGCCAGACCAGCGCCTGCCGGTAGTCCCCGGCGGTCAACGCGATCAGCACGGGCACGGCAAGCACGACGCAGACGAAGGCCTGCATCGGGGTCACGCCCAACACCCAGCCGGTCTGCTCGCGATTGTTCAGGCCGCGGTAGGTCCGCGGCCCGTCCTGCGACGTCGACGCGCTGCTCATGGCCCGCCCGCCGCCGCCCCGCCTGCCCCGCCTGCCCCGCCCGTGGACGTGCCGGTGGCCGGGGCGTGGGCCGGCAGCATCGCCGGATCACCGGGGTCGTAGCCAAAGCCCGGTCCGTAGCCAGAGCCCGGGTCGTCGTCGTAGGCGGGGTCGAAGCCCGGATCCGGAGGAACGTCGTGGTCCCCGTACTCGGGCGCGGTGGCCAGATTCGAGGACGTGTCAGGACCGTCGTCTGGTCCGCCGCCGGAGCCGGGGCCGCCCGAGCCGCCTCCGTCTTGGCCGCCGCCACCGCCACGGGCGGCCGTGGGGGCGCCGCCGCGGCCGCCGTGCGGGTGGCCGATGCCGGAGGCGTCCATCGTCTGGTTGGCGTACTGGCTGGCGAACTGCCCGGCCGCCGCCACCGCGGCGCCCACGCCGGCGATGACGCCAGCGGCGCCAGCACCCGCCGCGGCTGCACCCCCGCCACCAGCGCCGGCCCCAGCTCCCCCGGCCCCGGCGCCGCCCGTGCCCGCGGCGCCGGAACTTCCGCCGCCGGCCGCGTCGAACCGTGCCGCGTGCGCCGCCTCGCCTCCGTCGCCGCCACCCGACCCGTCGCTACCCGAGCCGCCGCCGCCGGCGCCGTCGCCCGAGCGCCGCCGCTGAGCCCGGAGGTGTTCAGGAACCCGCGGGCGGTCATGCCGGCGTTCGTGCCCGGGTCGACGAACGCCAGCAGCCGGTAGAGGGCGAACGGGCAGAACAGGGCAACCAGCAGGACACCGGCGGCGGCGAGCAGCCCGCTCAGGCCGCTCGGCTTGGACAGCATGGTGACCCCGATGATCAGTACCAGGGCCAACGCCGGCTTCAGCACCGCTGCGGTGATCGCCCAGCGCAGACCGCGCCAAAACCACGACGCGGTGGCGTCGGCGAGCAGCCCCGCAGCGGTGACCGGCGAGGTGGCGACCAGGACGGCGAACACCGCCAGCCGGAAGATGTTCTCCAGCAGGAAGCCCAGGCCCGCCGGGATCACCGCGAACACCGCCACGATTCCGAGGACGACCGCCCGCGTGGTCGCGTCGAGCTGGCTGGCGAGCGCGCCGGCCGACTCCGCGCGGGCCTGCGGCGACACGGGGTCCAGGGCGCTCCGGTCGGGGCGTCGAGGTTGGGGGCGGGGATGAAGAACTTCGCCGCGGCCGGGGAGTCGAGGACCCCGACGAACCCGTCGGCCTTCAAGCCCTGGTCCAGCATCATGGTGGTGAGCCCGTCGCCGGCGGCGAACAGCAGCCCGATCCCGCCGGCGGTCATACCGACGGCTATGGCGTAGGCCAGGGGGCCGGTCGCGAGCCGGAACATGCCGCGGCCGCCGCGCAGCATGGTGGTGGCGAGCTGCAGGAAGAACAAGCCCGTCGCGATCACCAGCGACACCCAGCGCATCAGCGGCCAGATCGTGGCGATCGGGGACGTGGGATCGATCCCGCCGTCGACGCTGACGACGTTGAGGGTGGTGAACGAGTCGACGAGCTCGAACACCGAGCGCAGCAGCCAGACCGAGGCGGCCCAGATGCCCTTCATGATCGTGTCGATCACGCCGCCGACGGCCGAGTTCAGCTGGTCGGCGATGGCGTCACGCAGCATCGGTCACCGCCCGGTAGCCGGCCTGCGCGGCCGCGGCGCTGCCGGGCCAGGCCAGCGGTGCGGGCGCGGCCGCCGCGCCGGGGCTGATCCACCACTGGCCGTCGACGAACCGCAGCGCCTGGCAGTCCCCGGCCCCGGTGGACAGGATCTGCCCGTGGGCGCCGCTGTCGAGCTGGCCGATCACGCAGGCCACGACGTAGCGGCCGCGGTCGGTGCTGCCTTTGATCAGTCCGCCGCCCGGGGTCCAGCTGAAGGTCAGCCCGGGTACCGCGCCGGTCGCGGGCAGGCCGGAGCGGGCGCGGATCTCCACCAGGCCGCGGTGCAGCGGGGTCGCCTCGACCGCGGGTGCGCCCGGGGCGGCGACCGCGGTGTACGCGGCCGCGTAGGCGCCCGGGTCGGCGTTGACCAGCCCGGCCGCGGTCAGGGCGGCCAGCTGGGCGAGCGCCCCTTCCGCGGTCGGTGGGAACCCGCGGGGCACCAGCCCGGTCGCGGCTGTCCGGCGACGGCAGCCGGATCGGCGGCCCGGCCGAGTCCGCGCTCAGCGGCTGGGGCAGCGCCGCGCCGTCCGGTAGCGATGGCATCGGCCGGGTCGCGAGCTCGGTCTGCGCGGCCAGGTCCCACCCGTCGCCGCCGGCGTCCGGGGCCGCCGGTGGCGGCCCCGGCAGCGGTGCCGCCGTCGGGGTGGGGGGCAGCAGGACCGCGACCAGCCCGACGACCAGGGCGAGGACGACAGCCGCCGCGGCGGTCAGGATCACCGCGGCGCGCCGTCGGCTGGCGCGGGGAGCGGCGACGTTCGGCTGGAGTCGGTGCTGCAGACGCCGTCATCACGGCCCGGCCAGGGTGTCGAGCAGTTGCGGGCCGACGGCGAACAGCATCGCGCCCACCCCGGCGGCCATCATGAAGATCAGCCCCATGCGGCCGGTGCGGTGGTGGTCGAACATCCGGCCCGCGGTGAAGGCGACGATGCCGCCGAGGAAGCAGGCGATGATGCCCGCGCCGGCGATCCACTTCACGAAGCCGACGATGCTGAGGATCTTCTCCGAGCCGGGGGGTGCCTGGGTGTTCACCTTGGGGATGGCTCCGCGGCGAGCACGGTCAGGTGGTCGAGCACGGTCTGGTGGTACATCAGCGTCGTCGTCCCTTCCGCGGGTGGGTGATGAGCTGCCGGTCCTGCAGCAGGACAGTCAGGGCGGCGGTGAGTGGTGGGGCAGCAGATCCCCGGTGACGCCGCCGAGCTCGACCCGACGGTGCCGGGGCAGGAACACGGCGTCCGGGATCAGCGGGTCGAGCAGCCGACCGGCCGCGCCGGTCACGCCACGGGGCCAGCGCCGGGCGCCGACCACGACCAGCTGCGCGGGCGGTTCGGCGACCCGGGCGTTCACCCACCGGTAGAGCCGGGCGAGGACCTGCTCGGCCTGCTGCAGCGACGGCCGGGTCGGGCGGACCACCAGGATCGGCAGCGTCGCCGGCTGGCCGCGGCGCAGCCAGCCACCCGCGCCGAGCAGCGGGTCCGCGGCGGCGCGCCAGCCGTCGTGCCCGACGTCGACGACGGTGACGTGCACGGGCCCGCGGTCGGGCAGCCACGCCGGCGGCGGCGGCACCATCGCCGGGGTGATCGGGTAGCGCGACTCCATCCGGGCGAGCAGGCTTTCGTGGCGCCACGAGTACCTCAGGTGCAGGCCGGGATGGACCTGGCGGACCTGCAGACCCTCCTCGGGGGCGGCGGCGGCGAGCCCGGATCGGGCCGGGTCGGCGGCGTCGACGAGCAGCACCCGCCGCCCGGCCTGCTGCAGCGCATCGGTCACCGCCGCCGCCAGTACCGACGCCCCGGCGCCGGGGGAGCCGGCCAGGACCGGGACCACCACGCCGAACCGGCTCCAGTCCACGGCCTGGGTCGCGGCCGCCGGCACCGCCAGCCGGGACATCGCCGCGGCGGTCGCCCCGATCCCGGCCGCGAGAGCGCCGGGTCGTCCACCCCGGGCGCAGCGGCCAGCGGCGCGGCCGCCACACGCGTGCTCCACGCTGCGCCGACAGGTCGGTGCTGCGGACCGCACGGCTGCCACCAGAAGGCTGGTGCAGCTCGATCGACCGCCGCGGGGTCGTCCCCGGGCGCGGCGACCAGCGCAGCGGTCGCCACCACCGCGTGCTCCACAGCGACACCCGGCAGGTCCGGTGCGGCCGCCCGGGCGGCGGCCGCCAGCGCGGGGTGCAGCTCATCGACCGCGGCCGGTGGGGGCTGCGGGGTTCCGCGGTCGATGAGCTGCGTTGGGGGGCGGACAGCATCGGGCCGGGCGCCAGTGGGCCGGGCGACAGCGGGCCCGACAGCGGGCCGGGCGACAGCGGGCCGGGCACCGCCACCGGGGGTCGGGCTCGCCGAACGCAACGCCGGCGTCAACGGGGGCGTCGACCGGGGTGCGGACCGGCCGGGGGCCGGTGCTGCCGCCGACGGGAACGCGACGGGAACGCTGGCGGCGGTGGGCAGGGTCCACGCGGAGGGCAGCGTCCAGACGGTGGCGGTCGGGCGGGTCATGACGCGCCCGATCCGGGGCGGGTGTGCCGGGCGACCGTGCGCGGCTGCACCTGCAGCCCACCCTGGGCGCCGCGGCCCACCGGGACGTGCAGCGTGGTCCAGGCCGTCGCGGTGGCCCGCCAGGACCCGGTCCCGGGTGCCGACGCGGCCGCCCACTGCAGACCAGGCGGCGGGGCGCCGAGGTCGTCCCGGGTGCCGTCGGGCCGTGATGGTGGGCCGGTGCGTTCGTGCAGGACGACCCGGGCGGTGGTCTCCACCACCACCCGCTGCGGGCCCAGGCGGATCACCACGTTGGGGATCACCAGGTCCACGTGCTGGCGGCCGCGGCCGGTCCACCCCAGCACCGCAGCGGCCGGGTCGGGGAAGTAGGCCGCCAACACCTGCCATCGCAGCTGGGGGGCGTCCTCGTCCCAGGACAGGTAGTCGGCGGCGAAGCGGGCGGCGAACCCCCGCGCCTGGTCGTCGCAGATCGGCGCCAGGGCGGCGACATCCTCTCCGACCAGCGCCCGGGAGGGCTCCGGGCCGCCGCGCGGGACGTCCACGGGCGCCGCCACCCGGGGTACGGCGGCGCCACGGTGGGCCCCACGGCCCCGGAGGGGGCGGCGGCCGTGGGGGGCGCTGTATCACCGGCGTCGTTTCACCGGTCGCGCGAAGGCGTGAACGGCCACGGCCACGGCGGCCCGCCCGGCGACCCGGGCGCGGACGGCAGGCGACGACACGTCCGGCGGCGCACCGACCGAGCTCACCACTGCGGGAACCTCGGTCAGGCCGCGGAACGGGGGCGTCGGTCGGTGCCGGGGCGTCGATCGGTGCCGGCCGGATCGGTCAGCACCACGTCGGGCCACCACCCCGCAGCGGGGAAGCCCCCGGCGCCGGCCGTGGTCACCGGTCCACCTCGGCGGACACGGCCGACGCCCGGCGACGGCAGAAAACAGGCATGACTATTCCCCACTTCGTGTGCCCAGGACAACGACGCGGATTCAGCCCACTATCCGCGCGCACTTGTCTGCGTGCGGGTGGCGATCTCCTTTCACCCGCCGGGGGCTGGTCCGTCCCGCCCCTATACGCGGCGGGACGCTGACCGGTTCAGCTCTTTCCTCGAACATTTCGTCGGGCGTCTCATGTGCAGGGTGCCCGAGGAGGTCTCCTGCTTTCCTGGCCGCGGCGCCGGGTCTGCCGGCCGTCCCCGCGGCGCGCAGCAGCAGCGTAGGCCGCCCGCATCCCGCCCGCATCCCGCGCGTCCCCGTCCCCGCGCTGATCAGCTCGGAATTTTCTCGAATCCGATTGAACCGGCACGCCCGGGCAGGCGTTGTCCAGGACGAGCACGCGGGACGTGTGGGTGAAGGTCACGTTTCACGGGTGAGTCGACGGGGCGTCGGGGGACGCGCCGAAACCAGAAAAGGAGGGCACGTCACTCACGCGTCGCACCGCGGCAGGGGAAGGGCACGCCGGAAGGGGGCGCACGGATGCTCTACAGATCATTACCCGCGAGGACGAGTCAGAACGCGAAGGCCCGCCGTGGCCGATTCATCTGAACCCGCCCGCCTCGTGGGCCGTATTCACAAGCAACAGGGCAGGACCAGTGCGATGCCGGGGCCGGCCGAGGCGGCCCGACCCGGGAGGGATGGAGCAGGTGAACGGTCACAGGGCGCGGTCGATGCCCGACCTCGCCGGGCGCCCCACGAGCCGGCTGATGAGGCCGTGCTCCGGGCCGTGTACGACGAACACGGCCAGGCCGTGATGACCTACGCCGCTCGTCTGCTGCAGGACCGCGACGGCGCCGCGGACATCACCCAGGAGACATTCCTGCGGGCCTGGCGCGACGCGGAGATCCTCACCCAGGGTTCCGGCTATGTCCGGGGCTGGCTGCTGACCGTGGCCCGCAACCTCGTCTACGACCGGTTCCGCGCCGCGCAGGCCCGGGTGCAGGAGGTCTCCGACGCCACGATCGTCTCCGGCAGCGCCGGCGCCGCACCCGACCACGCGGATCGGGTCGCGGCCGCGGTCGCGGTGCACAGCGCCCTGAGCGGGTTGTCCGACGTCCACCGCCAGGTCCTGCACCAGGTGTACTGGAGACAACACAGCGTCGCCGAAGCCGCCGCCGACATCGGCATCTCGGCCGGCACCGTGAAATCCCGAACGCACTACGCACTCGCCGCGCTGCGTCACGCGCTCGGTGGACGAGGGGACGGGCGGTGACGGAACCGGTGACACACGACTCGGCTGCGTTGAGCCTGCTCGCGCTCGGCCTGCTGTCCGAACCCGAGGCGCGCGCCGTGGAAGCCCACCTGGCCACCTGCACCGACTGCAGCCACGAGTGGGCGCAGCGCCGCGACACCGTCACGCTGCTCGACGAGCACGTACCTCCGGAAACCTTCATCACCGAGCGCGCCCACCCCGACGACCTGACCTTCACGCGCATCCTGCGCGCGGTACGCAGGGAGAAGCGGGCCCAGGCCCGGCACCGCCTGCTGCGGCCCCTCGCCGCGGCCGCCGCGGTGATCCTGGTCGCGCTCGGCGGGGCGTTCGCGCTCGGTCGCGCCACCGCCCCGGAGCCCGCGCCCACGATCCTGGAGGCGGCCGGGGCGCGGACCGTGCAGGGCACCGGCGTCGGCGGGGCGTCCCTGCAGGCCACCATCGCCCCGGCGCCGTCGGGCGACACGGTGCAGCTGCTGGTGACCGCGGCCGGGTTCCCCCGCGGCGCCCACTGCCAGCTGCTCGTGGTGACCGCCGACGGTCAACGGCAGATCGCGGGGTCGTGGACGGTTCCGCCGGCGGGCGCACCGCCGAGCGGCCCGATCCGCGGATCCGCCGCGGTCACCATGTCCCAGGTCCGCGCGGTCGCCGTCGCTGACGCCGGCACCGGACAGGAGCTGGCGTACCTGCCCGTCCAGGTGTGAGCACGCCCAGCACCAGATCGTCAGCCGGACGCCCGGGGGGTGCCCGAACGACGCAGGAAAACCCGGATACGCAGCGGGACAGGGCTCGTGTCGGGGACAGCTTCAGGGGAGGGCAGCAGTGGCGCCATACGGTCTTGGACTCGAGCTGGGGATGACGTCCATCGCGGCCGCCGTGGCCCGCGGCTCCACGGTGACACTCGTCCCGACCACGGCTGACGCTGTCAGTCGGGAGACCCCGGCGGTGGTGTACGCCGCCCACGGCCGGTTCGCCACCGGCGCCGACGCCGAGCGGCGGGCGATCGGCAGTCCCGACCGTCTCGCCGCGGGAATCCTGGGCAACGTCGCCGCGCGAACGCCCGTGGTGATCGACGGCGCGAGCTATCCCGCCGACGCCGTCCTCGGCACCATGGTCCACAACGTGCTCACCCAGGTCACCGACAGCCAGGGCGCGCCCCCGCAGCGGGTGACGCTCACCCACCCGACGCACTGGACACCCGACGAGATCGCGGCGCTCGCCGACGCCGTGCGCCCGGTGATCCCCGGCGACGGCGCCCTGCAGCTGCTCCCGAACCTCATCGCGGCCGCCATCGACCACACCAGCACGCACACCGTGGACGATGGCGCCGCGGTGGCGCTGGTCGACGTCGGAGCCACCGCCTTCGAGGCCGCCGTGGTCGGCCGCTGCGGCAACCAGATCCTTCTCCTGAGCCCGCACATCGAGCGCGGCGCGATCGGCGGGAACGACTTCGACGCCGCGGTGCTCGAGCTCGTCGACCGCGCCACCGATGGCGCGGTGTCCGCGCTCGACACGACGTCGCTGCAAGGTCAGATCACCCTGGCCCGGCTGCGGCGGGACTGCCGCCTGGCCAAGGAGAAGCTCTCGACGGCCCCCAGTGTCGACATCACCGCCTATCTGCCCAGCGGCGCGGCCACGGTCCGGGTGTCCCGCACCGAGTTCGACAACGCGATCCGCCCTCCGCTGGAGGTCCTCATCGGCGCGGTGGTCCGGGCGCTGCGCGGCAGCCCGGGCGCACCGCTGCAGGCCCTCGTGCTGACCGGCGGTTCCGCGCAGATCCCGCTTCTGCAGCGACTGGCCGGGGCGATCAAGGACGGCCCGGAGGTCACCACGGTCCGTCACGCCGCGGCCCGAGGCGCCGCGACCCTCGCCGCCGCAGCTGCCACCTCATCTGCGACCTCCGCCGCCACCTTCGCGGCCGCGGGCTCCGCCGGCGACGGTGCGCAGAACCCGCCGGGGGACGAGGCCTCGGACGCGGAACCGTCGGCCGCGGGCTCCTCCGCGGGCTCGGCGGAGCCCGACCTGCCGGGCCCGGCCGCACCGCTACCTGATCTTCCCGGCGCGGCACTCCCGGCGGGCGACGTTCCACCTGGCCACCCGGTGACGGACGCTGCGGCGCCGCCGGTTCTCGGCCTGCCGGATCCACGACAGCGCGGTGATGGCGAGCCCGGCCTGGAGCAGGCCCGCGCGGACGACCTGGTCCCGGCGGGAACGGCGCGCGCAGCGCAGACTCTCGCCGGCGGCCCCAGCGGAGACCCGACCCGCAACGGCGCCGGCGCACGACCGGACACCGAGGTCTTCGCGACTGGCTCGGTGACCGTGAGCGCGGTGGCCCGGCCGACCGCGACCGGTACCGCCCGGCACCCCGCCGCCGGTGACGAGCTCGCGACCCCCCGACCAACCGAGCCCGGCGAGGCCTCGCCGGACCACTGGCCCGGCGGTGGCTGGCCCGGCGGTGGCTGGCCCGGCGGTGACTGGCCCGGCGGTGACTGGCCCGGTGGGGACGAGTCCCCGGACCGGGGTGTCGCGGCCGACTCGCCACACCCCGCTGACACTGCCGGCCCGGAAGAGGCGGAGCACTGGCCGCAGCCGCCCGGCCTGGGCCGGCTGCCCCGTCCGCCCGCGCGGCGGCGGGGTCTGGTCGTAGCGGCCGTCGCGCGTCGTGCTCGTGCTGCTCGTCGTCTACCTGGTCACCGCGCGGCCGTGGGGTCCTGCGGTCACGACGGGCGCTGCCGCGGCCGGTGACCCGGTCTCGCCGAGTGTCACCACGGTCGTGATCGCCGGCCCGCCACCGCCAGCCCCGCCACCGCCAGCCCCGCCACCGGCCGCGACGCCGACCCCCAGTCCGGCAGCCAGCATCGACATCCCCTCGGTCGGCGCGCTGATTCCTGCAGGGACGACGCCCGGGTTCGCGGCGATCTCGCCGACCGGGCGCCAGGTCTACATCGCCAACCGGGCTGGTGGGCAACCCTCCGGCGGCCTGCTGACCGTCGTCGACACCGGCACCGACACAGCCACCGCCCGGATCCCCCTTCCCGACGGCCCGGCGCAGTACCTCGCCTTCTCCCCGGACGGGGCGAAGCTCTACGTCAGCGTCTTCACCGACTCCGGCCGCGGGCCCAACAAGGTCGACGTCATCGACACCGTCACCAACAGCATCACCGCGTCGATCGACGTCGGCACCCGGCCCTACGCGCTCGCGGTCTCCCCGGACGGCTCGCAGGTGTGGGTGCCCAACCACGACTCCGGCACCGTCTCGGTCATCGACGCCCGAACCGACGCCCTGCTCGCCGACATCCGCGTGCCCGCCAACCCGCACCGGGTCGCGTTCTCCACCGACGGCAGCCGCGCCTACACCGCCAACCACGAGTCCAACCTGATCGCCATTCTCGACACGGCCACCCGCAGCGTGGTCGCCCAGGTCCCGGTCGGGGCCGAGCCCGCACAGCGTCGCCGTGCACCCCAGCCGGCCCCTCGTCGCCAACGTCAACTACGACGGCGACTCGGTGTCGCTGATCGACACCGCGACCGAGACCGTCGTCGGCGCCGCAGCCGGATGCCCGGGCGGCGGCTGCACCACGCTCAAGGTGGGCCGACACCCGCAGGACCTCGCCTGGGCCCCCGACGGCGAGCACCTGTACGTGACCAACGTCGACGACCACACCGTGTCGGTCATCAACCTGGCCAAGCGTCACGTCACCGCCACCATCCCCGTCGGGGCGAGCCCGACCAGCATCGCAATCACCCCGACCGGCAAGAAGGCCTACGTGACCAACCTCGACGACGGCACGATCCGCGTCCTCACACTGACCCGGTAGCCCGACCCGTCCCGCCGGGGCACGCCGTTGCCGATGGGGCGCGTCTCAGGAGGCGGCGACAGTGATTCGGACCGCGTCGAACGTGGGCACCTGGTTCGGGAACGCGTCCATCGGCAGCCGGTGGCTGCCGTCACCGGCCCAGGCCGTGCGCTGCACCAGCGACCCCGCGGGGAACAGCACCTGGCCGTCCGCGCCGCGGCCGGGCACGTGGACCTCAACCGTGTCGGGCGCGGGTCGGGGTGGCGCGGCTCGTCAGAGTGACGATGGGGTGATCTCCTCCTTTGGCGTCGAGGGGTTCACGGCCAGATCCGGGGCAGCGGACGACGGCCACGGACGTGCCCTCGCTGTGAGCTGGGGTTCGCCTACTTTCAGTGGGTGGAGCCACGGGCGTCCGCCGTCATGAGGGGGAAGATCAGCAGCGCGAGCTTGATCTCCCGGTTGAGGTCGCTGTTCGCGTGGAGGACGAAGTCGCGTCGGTCCTCATCGGCGCGCCCGCCCGTCCGCTTGTAGTTCGGGTGAGCCGTGATGGCGGCGACGGCTTTCTCCGTGATGGTGGTGATGTCCCCGGACTTGACGAAGATCAGGAGGGCGGCCTTGGTGTCTCGCCAGACGAGGTAGGTCAGGAGCTGGTCGAGGGCGTCGGTGACGGTCTTGGGGCCCTTCCAGATCTTGCACTCGCCGATGAAGACGTTGCGGTCGTTGACGCGTACGAGGATGTCGGTCTTGCCGGTGCCGTTGAAGATCTCGCCGCCGACGTTGCCTTCGAACTGGGTGTTCAGGCTGATGAGCAGGATGTTGCGGATCTGCTCCTCGTCGAGCTTCGCGACGGTGGAGGGGTTGCGTTCGAGGGCGTTGCGGCTACTGATCAGGACGCGCAGCGCCTCCTCGTAGTCGGCGTCGCTGAGGACAGGTTCTGGCGTGAACGGGCACCCGGGCGCGCCGGGCCGGTGCTGAGGTTTCTCGGGGCGGATGCGCCGGCGGGTGACCGGAGCGGAGTAGGTCACGGCGTCGGTGCGGCGGCGGACGGGAAAGCCGAGGGCGGCTTGGGTCTGCTTGTCGGCCAGGTGCTTGGCGCGCCGCGCGCCGACGGCAGCGGGGAGCTCGGCCTCCATCGCCTTGTTGTGATTGCGGATGTCGTTGTTCGTGAAGCCGAGGTGTCGGTCAATGCGGTCGAGCTCGCCGTCGAAGTGGGCCTTGATCTGCTGGGGTTCCCCGGAGCCGTAGCGGCTGTCCCAGGAGAGGCGGAGCTCGTTCTGCCGCAGCTCGGCGTAGGGCTGTGCGGTTGTCCAGGTGTTGGCGCGAAGCCGGAAGAGTGTGTCGTCGCCGGTGAACGGGACGACGAGGGTCCATCGCGTGCCGCGCATCATCTGTTGCCCGACCGCGAGGTCGAAGGTGTCTCTCGTGGGCACGACGTGCTCGGAGGGCTCGAGCTGCTCGGCGTCGTCACGGTGCAGGACCAGCTCCTCGACCAGCGCACGGTCGAGGAGGTAGGCGGTGACATCCGCTTCGGACGCCTGAAGAAGCTCGTCGGCGGGATAGCTCCGCAGCGCCTCCATGGCGCGTTCGCGGGCGCGTGAGAGGTAGTCGCGAAGCTCGCCGCTGGAGAACAGGCGCTGGGCGTTCACCGGCCCATCGTCCAACATGGGTCCGACAGACCCGCGCACCGGCGCCGCGCCAGGGTGGCCGCTGCCTGAGCGCTGCAAACCGCCTATCGTCGATGGGGTTGCAGGTGCTGATGGCGCTCCCGATCCCGCAGACGCGACACCGACGGTGCTATCAGCGTCGACGATGGCGCGCTGCAGCGCGGACACCGCTACGCGACCATGCTGATCGACGCCGTCACCCACACCAGCGGATCGATGTGCTGCCCGACCGTAAGGCCGCCGCCCCCTCGCCGCGTGGCTGCGCGAGCATCCGGCGCCGAGGTCGTCTGCCGCGACGGCTCCGCCGCCTGTGCAGAGGCGATCCGCCAGGCGCACCAGAAGCGGTGCAGGTCAGCGACCGCTGGCAGGGAGGGGTGCGCCAGGAGGCGCGTGGTTGTATCCCCGGCTCAGCGGGAGGAACGTGGAGGGAGGTTCTTGCCACCAAACCGAACGTCACCGCCACCATGTCGCTCGCGACGCCTTCGGCTTCGCGCCCGCGGTCCGCCCGCGGGCCTGGGGTTGATCAGCCCGCCGGGTGGCGGGGTATCACCGGTCGCCCGGTCGGCCTCTCCCCGGTGCGGGGGTGGCCGTGCTGGGCTGGGGAGAGGAGGGGCAGATGACCGTATCGTCCGTGGCCGCCGCGCCGGGGCTCCCGCCGGTCGTACCCGGATCGTTCCTGATGGGCTCGGCGCTCGACCTGCGCTGCGACATGCCCGCCGCTTGCGAGCGGGCGCGGGCCGAGTACGGCGACGCCGTGCGGTTCCGGGCGGGGCCGCCCGGTCTGCGGCGTGAGCTGTACGTGTTCTTCCACCCCGACGCGGCGCGCCGCGTGCTCGCCGTCGCGGCCGAGAACTACCGCAAGGACAACGTCTTCAACACCGAGGTGCGGCGCGTCTTCGGCAATGGGCTGCTCACCAGTCAGGACGCCGAGTGGCAGCGGCAGAAACGCTTCCTGCAGCCGGTGTTCACGCCACGGCGGGTCGCGGGGTATGCCGATGTCATCGGCGCCGTCGTCGAGGAGCACGCCGGGCAGTTGCGGGCCCGCGGCGGTGGGCGGGTCGACCTGTACGAGGCGATGACGCGGCTCACCCTGCAGATCATCGGCAGGGTCCTGTTCGGCGACGACGTGCGCGAGGCGCTGCCGGTCGTGCGGGGGGCCGCGCCGTTGAGCGGTGCGGTCAACCGGCGCGGGACGGCGCCCCTGCGGCTGCCGCTCGCCGTGCCCACGCCGACCAACCGGGTGGTCGTGACGGCGCAGCGCGCGCTGTACGGCGTCTGCGACACGATCATCGCCCGCCGCCGATCGGGGCCCGGCGGACAGCAGGACCTCCTCGGGCTGCTCCTCGACGCTCGAGATGACGGGGAGCGGCTGACCGACGCGCAGGTCCGCGACCAGGTGCTGGTCTTCCTGCTGGCGGGGCACGAGACCACGGCGATCGCCCTGGCCTTCGCGCTGCATCTGCTCGGGTCACACCCCGAGGCCCAGCGCCGGGTCCGGGAGGAGGTCGACGACGTGGTCGGTGGCGGGGTGCCCACCGCCGCGGACGCCGCCGCCCTGACCTGGACGACGATGGTCCTCAAGGAGGCCATGCGGCTCTACCCGTCGGCCCCGTTCCTCGGGCGCAGCGCGCTGCACGCCGACCGTATCGGCGAGCACGACGTCCCGGCGGGCGCCCAGGTGGTGCTCTCGCCCTGGGTCACCCATCGCCACCCGCGGTTCTGGGACGAACCCGAGCGGTTCCGTCCGGAGCGCTTCGCGCCCGAGGCGGAACGGGGCCGGCACCGCTACGCCTGGTTTCCCTTCGGCGGCGGCCCGCGGGCGTGCATCGGCCAGACCCTGGCGCTGCTGGAGGGCGTCATCGCGCTCGCGCTGCTGGTGCGCGACTTCGACTTCACGGCCCCGCCCGGGCGCATCGCCTACACCACCGCGATCACCCTGCGGCCCGCCGGCGGCCTGCCCGGCCTCGTCACCCCCCGCTCGGCGGCCTGACACGCGAGCGGCACGGCCGCCCGGACCAGTCCCGAGTAACGGATCACCGCCGCCGGCTACCTTTCGCAGCGCATCGCCCATAACGTGAGATCGGGTAACGGCGCACGGGTGGGTTCCTCCCGGCGCGCCCCGAGGGCTACCAGACCGCGCCGAGTAGGACGCTGGCATGACCGCGCCTCGATGCCGCAGCCGTTGTGGAGGACGAGTCGGCGTCCTCACAGCGGGCACCCCGGGCATAACAGGGCATCACAGGAGGAAGACCGATGACAACGGCACACCCCCGTGCCGGGGCCGTAGCCGATCCGGTTGGCCGCGGCGATACGGTGTCGACGGTGGGGCCAACGGTGGCCGTGCCGGGGCTGCCGGTGCCACTTCCGGAGGCGGCGGGGGAGTCCCCGTCGTCGCTTCCGACCTGGTGGGAGACCTTCAGCGCGTACAGCGTCACCGCGCCGCCCGAGTCCGCCCCATCGCCCTCGCTGGTGTTGGACTGCACGTAGGCCCCGGCCTTGAAGTACCAGCCCGAGCCCCTGAGCGGCAGCTCGGCCTTCTTCTGGCCGTTGTAGAGCACGTCGACCTTGCTGTCGGCCGCCACGATCTGCACGTTGTACGGGGTGCCGAGCGTGTAGTTCGGGTCGAGGACCTGCTCGGACTTGCCGTCGTCGTACTGGACGGTCAGCTTCTGGCCCTCGAGGCGGATCTGCAGGACGTCGTCCTTGTCGTCGTGGATCTGCGCGCCGACGACCTCGGGCTTGGCCGAGGGGAGCTGGGTGATCGCCTCGCACACGTCCAGGATGTGGGTGCCGCTGGTGTTGGACCAGGCGGCCTTGTCGCTGCCGTTCATCTCCCGCAGCTCCGAGCGCGGGAAGTGGCTGTTCTTCGTGGTGACACCGTCGCCCGGGGCGGAGAACACGACCCCGTCGCCGGATTCGTTGACCTTGAAGAACTGATTGGTGAGCTTGCCGAGGTCGGGTTGTTCGACGGTGTCGGGGTTGCCCTGCTTGCCGGTGGGCAGGGTGAGGTACCAGTCGGTGAGGTCGAGGACGTCGCTGGGCAGCGCCGCCTGCATCGACCTCGACGTTGACGTCGACGTCGACCCGGACGGCGCGGTGGTGCTGGCGGTGTTGCCGGTGCTGTCGCGGCCTGGGTCGGTGCCGATCTGTGTCCGCATGGTGTCGCGGCCGGCGGTGTCGCGGCCCGCGGTGTCGGCGAGGTCCGGCGCGGCGCGGGCCGGGTCGGTGGTGGGGCAGTCCCGCGCGCCGTCGCCGGCGTGGTCGTCGGCCGCCTTAGGCGTCTGGTCAGGAGTCTCCGAAGCGGCGGCTGCTGCCCTGCTCGCGTCCGCCGCGGCGGCTTTGTCGCCGGTCGGGGTGACCGCGAACCAGGTTCCCCCGACGCCGTGCCCGGCCAGGTCCGCCGGTCCGCGGTCCTTGGCGTACCGGTAGACCGGCCAGCCACCCAGGGTCAGCTGCACCGTCCCGTCCGGGCGGGCGACGGTGCCCAGCGCGGTCGGCGCGATGCCCTCGAGCCGGACCGAGCCGCCCTGCGCGACGAGCACGGGCGGCCAGGTCGTGGCGCAGGCGTCCACGCACGAGCTCGCCGAGGGGTTGGCGGTGTCGCGGTCGAACCGGTAGAGCGTGTGCTGGCCTTCGTCGAGCACTGTCGGCCCGACCTGGGTGGTGTCGTGCGCGGTCAGCGCCACCCCGGCCGGAGCCGGGCTGATCGTCGTCGTGCTGTCGGCGGCGCCGGGCGGGTAGCTGATCGCGGTGAGCGCCGGTGACAGGTGAGGGGTGCTGGTGGGTGGGCTGTCCGCGCCGAATGTGCCGGCCGCGATGGCGGTGGCGGCGGCTGCCGTCACCAGCGCAGCACGTAGCCGCATCGGAACCTCCGAATGTTGAATGACCGGGGGCCGCGACGTGGTGTGCGGCCCTGAGAACGGTGCCCTCTACGTGGGGGGTAATCCGGTGTCGGACGGTTCGCCGGAAGGTCGCCTACCAGTCGAACAATCCGCACGTCCGCGGTGTCCACCCGACGACCCGGACATTCTTTGCGGAGGTCCAGCCCGTCAGGACGTCGTCGCCCTGCCCGAAATGGCCCCGCACCTTCAGATTCAGTTCCCGCGAGCTGTCGGCGCAGACGACCTCCACCGCGGCGCCTTCGTGGTCGCTGAGCCAGCTCGACCCCCGCCAAGGTCGACCGCGCCGCCGGCGCTCACCCACTGCCCTATCGGGGCCGATGGCGCAGCGGACGCCGAGCCGGCCAGGCTGAGCAGCCCCGCCAGCAGGAGCGCCGCGCCGGCGCTGAGCGGGCGCCCCCACTCCACCGCGGCGGCCCCGGATCGGCGCCGCCTCGAGGGGAGCTGACACCGGCACCGTCGTGATCGTGCATTGTCGGAATCTCCTCGGGATTGATCGTGGGCCGGCAGCGCGCAGCGTCCATTCCTCCGTCGTCGTATCGACGCGGAGCGAGGGTCGTCATGGGCGTACGGGTGCGGGCCAGAGAGACAGGGAGCGGTTGTGCGCCCCCTCATACGCGCGGCCGCGGTACCCGGTTCAACGCAGTTCGACGACGTTCGGAGCCTCAGCTCAGTGCTCGGCAGCGAGCCGCACGCCGACCCCGGCGTCGACACTGCAGTCGTCGGTGAGCAGGGCCAGGGGCGACGGCCAGGACGCCGGACGGCCTGTATCCGGTCGAGTCAGGCCGAAGCCACCGGGCGCACGCGCGGACGCGGCCTCGCAGGCCGGGTGGTCGTCGCCACGCTCGTTGCGCGGGCTACGTCGACATCCACGCCGAGGGCTTCCCCGCCTGACCCCCGACGACAGCGCTGTTGAACCAGTCCGGAGGGCCGGCGTTGGACGGGGTTGGGTGGATCTGCTGGGGGCAGCAGCACCGTGAGCAACCTTCGGCCGTCAAGCACGAGCAGCAGAAGTCGGCCGGCCGAATAGCCGCCTCATCCTGCAGGACTTCACGCCCGAGTAGCGGCAGAACGTGAACGGGTAGGCGCGGGATGCCGGCGAGGCCGGAGTTGCCGGCCGAGATACCCGGAATCCTGCGCCGTACGTGCGTCGGCAGCGCAGGCCCGTCCAGCTGGGCGTAGAACCGGCCATCGGGCGCCGCCGCCACCCGCGCCGGGCGATAGCGCGGGGGTTCCGCATTCTCCGTGACGGACCGCGTGTATCTGCGGAACGGGTCGCCGGGTTTTCGATCAGCCCCGGCCGCGGTAGCGGACCAGTAGCGGACCGCGGCTCCTACGTCACCCAGCTCACCCCGTGAACTCGCCGCAGTCGCTTCGTCGTGGCCGCCGCGCTGGCACGATCTCCGATGACGCGGACCGGGATCGCGGTGACTGACCACGTCCCTGGCCAACCACCGCCATCACCAGAACCAGACCACGGCCTCGAACAAACGTTCGATATACCTGGGTGAGCGAGTGATCCGGCTGGTCAACGTGGCGGCCCCACCCGCGCGGTAGGGGCGGCTGACTCTGCACGGCGTCCGGGGCTCGTGGCGATGCCCTGCTCGCCCGCCCGATCCGGGTGAGACCGCCGTCGCGTTATCGGGGTCGGTCCAGGTCGTTGAGCGGTCTCACGCCGATCGGGCGAGCGCAGGGCCTCGCCCTCACCCCGGCCTCCGTGCGGACGAGTCGCGCCCCACCGCACCCGGTGGGGCCGCCCGAGGACCAACCGTCGGGCGGACATCCTCGTTCCCAGGGAGAGCTTCCGTGGACACCGCCATGCTCACCGCCCGCAACGCCACGCTCGAGGACCTGGCCGCGATCCTGCAGACGCAGGCCGCGGAGCAGCTCGACGTCGTCGCCTCCGCCACCGCGTTGTGGTCCAAGGGCGGGGTGCTGCACGTCGAGGGCGCGGGTGCGGCGAGGATCGACGACTCCGGGGTCACCCCGGGCGTCGGCCGCTTCGTCCCGACCGCCGTGTTCGACGAGGGCCTGGCCGAGAAGCTGCAGATCCCCGTCGCCTACCTGCGGCGCATGCGCGCCGAGTTCACCGACCTGTACGACACCAACATCAACATGTGGCTGCGCGGCAAGCAGGTCCGGCGGGCCGGCGGCGGGACCGAGGTCATCCGCGCGGCCGACCAGCGGAGGTTCCTGCTGCGGCTGTTCCGCGGCGAGGACGGCGAGGGCGTGGCCCGCGCGATGCTGTCGGACTCCTACAAGACGATCGACAACCTGGACATCCTGACCGCGATCCTGACCGCGGTCCGTGACTGCGGTGTCGAGGTCGAGGTCGCCAAGACCGACCTGACCGACCGGCGCATGTACGTCGACCTGCGCGCCCCACAGCTGGCCGCCCTCGCGCCGGTGCTGCTGGGCGGCTACCGCAACCCGTTCGAGGACCCCCGCATCGACGCCCAGCGCCGTGCCGCGGGCCGCCCCGAGGGCGAGCTCGCGCACTGGCGGCAGGTGGCCGAGCGCGACGGGATGGGCTACGACCCCGGCACCGAGCCGGTCGTGTTCGCCGGGGTCCGGATCTCCAACAGTGAGGTCGGCGGCGGTGCGTTCTCCATCGTGCCCCGCGTGATCGTCCAGGTCTGCCGCAACGGCATGACGATCAGCCAGGACGTCATCCGGCACGTCCACCTCGGCGCCAAGCTCGACGCCGGCCTCATCCAGTGGAGCGACGCAACCCAGCGCAAGCAGCTGGACCTGATCATGGCCAAGACCGGGGACGCGCTGCGCACCTTCCTCAACCCGGGCTACCTGGCCTCCCGGCTGGAGAAGATCGAGGCCGATGCCGGCAAGCCCGTCGACGAGCCCGGCAAGACCATCGAGATCGTGGGCCGCTCGTGCGGCTTCACCAAGGCCGAGACCACCAGCGTGCTCGACTTGTTCATCCGCGGCGGACAGCCGACCGCCGGCGGCATCGCGAACGCGATCACCGCGTTCTCGCAGACCGTGGCCGACGCCGACCGCGCCAGCGAGCTCGACGCGCAGGCCCTGCGGGCGATGGAGCTGGTGCCCTGATCCGCCCCCTGCAGCGCCTTCCCGGTTGGAGCGGTGGGCGCACCCCCCGCGCACGTGTGCAGCGCGGCTGCAGTACCTCGCCCGCCCCGCGCCCGCCCCGTCTGACCCACACGACCCAAGGAGACCCATGATCGGCGACGAGATCCGCGTCGAGCCGGTGGCTGCAGGGTGGCGCGTCCACGTCCGCCCCTTCCGCCCAGGCCACCACCACGACGACGACAACCCTTCCGACCCGCGCGGCGACGCGTTCTGGCCGTCGGAGATTGAAGCGTGCGCGTTCCTCTCGCGCCTGATCGACGAGGATGCGCTCGGCGTCACCATGCGCCTGCCCGACGGCCGGGCGGGAGTTGTGCAGCAGCGGTGCCGCTTCAACCAGCGCGTCGCCCGGGACCCATTCGGTGCGGAGGCCGACGGGTGGGTACTGCTCGACGTCGCCGGCGCTGCGCAGTGGCGTCCGGGCGCCGGCCTGGTTTCCCTCGGGTTCCTTCGGGCGCAGTGGGTGCTGCCGCGGCGGGCGCAGTGGGTGTTGCCCCGGCCATCCCGTGGATCGGAGACGAGGCCAGCGGCCAGGCCTGCGGGCAGTGGACCGGGTCGGACCGCCCAGAGGTCAGCACAACAGGGGTCAGCACCAAGTCATGCGGGCCGTCATCTGCGCGGCCCAGAAGGTGGAGGTGGAGGACCGCGATTCCGCGTGGGGCATGGAGGCGGTCGGGGTGAAGGCCATGCATTTCGCCGCCCGGTTGGCCCGCAGCTGAGCGGTGACGGGGGCGCCCGCCGCGGCCGGCGCCCCCGTGACCTCCGTCGCGCCGGAGACCCGTCATGCGACTTCACCGTCCCGTGAGCCGGCACCTCGACATCGGCTCTGCGGCCATGTCCGTGCCGGTCGACGCCGGCGGGTTCATGTGGTTCACCCCGGCCTGTTCGGTACCCGCGGTGGCCGTCGCGTTGCCCCACGACGCCGCCCTGCTCGCGCTGGGCCCGTGTCACCCTCGGGCTGGTGTTGGAGGTCCTCGCACGGCGCCGGCGCATCGAACAGATCACCCCGCGGATCACCCCACGCGTCGCCCGCTACCTCGGCGCCCACCTGCACACCATGGGTACCGCCCGGGCGCCGCAGCTGCAACTGCTCAGCGTGCGCCTGTTCCAGCCGCACGACGACGCCGGCGAGCTCACGGCCGTCTACCGCACCGGTCGCCGCGCCCACGCGCTCGCCGCCCGGGCGGATCGGCCCGTCGGCACACAGACGGCCTGGACCTTGACCGCGCTGCGCCTCGGCTGACAAGCCGGCGAACCAGCAAAGCCGGTCCGGCACGGGACTTCCCCGCACCGTCTCGGCACCTGGCCGCGGCGCGCCTCAACAAGCCCCAGCACCGCCCAGGCCGCGACCTGGGCGGTGCTGGGAGAACAGGAGTGAGCCATGTACCGCGACGCCGGCCCGGACAACGAGGACCGCCGCAGGTGGGCCAGGGTCGCGCTCGACGCGTTCGGCGCCGAGACCGGCCAGACCGACTACGACTACCGGAACCCCGAGCACCTGATCGAGATCGGCGGGGACCTGATCTGCAACCTGCTGCACCTGGCAGACCAGGCCGGGATGGACCCCGAGGTCCTTCTCGAGAAGGGGCGCGACCACCACGACGAGGAGGTCGCCGAGCAAGGCGGCGACGATGGCTGAGCAGCACCACCTGCTGACCGACGCGGCCGTGCAGGACCGCATGCCCCAGCCATCGCCGGAGAACGGGGACGTCACCGATGCCGGCACGCTGGTCAACGGAGTACTGCATGGGGCAGTACTGCATGGGATCGACACCGCGCGTCAGCCCGGGAGAAGTACCGGGCAAGGGACGAGAAGCTCGACGGCGACTGGACGTCGAGGCCGAGACAGGCACGCCGCCGGACAACAAGACCTACGGCGGCCGGGACGGCGCCGCCGTCGAGCTGGTCGAGGACCTGCATCAGCGCGGCGATGGTAACGATCGCGGTGGCCCGGTCGCCCTCCCGCGAGGGACCGCAGCGCGTGGGCACGGTCGGCGGCAACACGTGCTGCCCGTCGACCAGCTCCCCGCCGATGAAGGCGCTCGACGAGCTCGGCGATGACCGCGATGTCGAGTGTTCGAGCTGTTCAACGTCGGTGAGGATCCGGCGTTCGGGCCGCCCCACCCGCGGGGGGTGGACTACCGCCGCTGCGGCAACCGCTCGCTGTCGGTCGGCGATGTCGTCGCCGTCGACGGCCGGTTCTACGCCTGCGCCTCGACCGGCTGGGCGGCCCTCAAGGACAGACCTCTCATCGACCAGCCTCTCATCGATGGGCAGGACTCACGGAACCACCCCTCTACCCGCCTTCGGGCTGAGCACCGGGAGCCCGCGGATCGGGTCCTGTCCTTGAGCCGCTACTTCGCGGTGCGCCGGGTCGAGCGTGGCTCGGCCCCGCGGTGCGGCCCTGCCGTCGAGGGCGGCCAACCGCACAGTGGTGCTCGAGGTACCGGCGTGCGCAGGCCGGCCGGGGACTTGTCGATCCGCCTTCAGCCGATCAGATCACGGCAGGTTCGCGCCGATGGACCCGGCCCCAAACCCGCGGGCCGGAACCCCCGCCGCCCCCTCCGGGGCTTGCCACGACCTGATCACTCGGCTGCAGATCGACACGCCCCCGGGCCGCACCACGCGATGACCGCCATCGGGTGGGCGACCCCGAGAACAGCGATCCCGCAATGCAGAACCGATCCGTGAGGAGCGTCCATCATGGCTGGAGAGACCATCATCCACCTCGTCGGCAACCTGACCGCCGACCCCGAGCTGCGCTTCACCCCGGCGGGCGCCGCCGTCGCGAACTTCACGGTGGCCTCCACCCCGCGCACCTTCGACCGCCAGTCCGGCGAGTGGAAGGACGGTGACGCCCTGTTCCTGCGCTGCACCGTGTGGCGCCAGCCGGCGGAGAACGTCGCCGAGTCGCTCACCCGCGGCATGCGGGTCATGGCGTCGGGCCGGCTGCGGCAGCGGTCGTTCGAGACCCGCGAGGGCGAGAAACGCACCGTGGTCGAGCTGGAGGTCGACGAGGTCGGCCCCTCGCTGCGGTACGCCATCGCGAAGGTCAACAAGGTCACCCGCGGCGGAGGCAGCGGCGGCAGCCGGGAGTCGGCCCCGGCCGTCGAGACTGGTGGCGGCGCCCACGACGACCCGTGGGGAACGGCCGCGCCGGCCGGCAGCGCGCCGGTCGACGACGAGCCCCCGTTCTGACCCACACCAATCCTCGCCCCCGGCCGTTGGGCACGTACCGACGAGCCGGAGGGCCCGCGGAGAGACCAGCACACCGGGGCGCAGCGGTTGCATGCACCCGCCGCGCCCCCGCGATCCTTCCCGGCGGGTCATAGGTCGCTCGTGCTGTCGGGCGTGGTCGTCTACGCCGTAGCCCGCCGCGCGCGCTCCCGGCTGCCGCACCTGACCGGTCCCCACCTCGCAGCTCGACCAACTCCGGGCGCACCACGCCGCCCCGGCCAGCGCCCGAACGGAGACCCCATGGCGTTCAACCTGCGTGACCATGCTGCGTGCCCGTGCCGTTCACATCGAGTACATGCCGGCCGACCGCGCCCGGCCAGAACGAGCCCGGCAACCTCGACCGGCAGCGCCGAGCGATCGAAGCCGGTCACCTGGGGTTCGGTAGCGAGGCCGTCGAGTTGACCGCCGCGTACTTCGTCGCCGGGCACGCCGACTCGGACGAGATCGTCGTCGACGCCATCAACGACTCTCCGCGCCTGCTGCAGGTCATGGGGGTCACCGCCGCCGAGGAGGCCAATCGCCGGGCCGACGCGCACGCCGCCCCAAATCGACCAGCTCATCCGCCGCCACCACACCGCCCACCGTCAGACCGAGGAGCACCACCATGCCGACCGCCACCCTCTGTCCCGCCACCCGGTATGCCACCCTTGGCGACCCCGAGCCGCTGACCAGCGACAACGGTCCGGACTCGCGCTATCCCATCACGACTCAGAGCATCCGAGCCGGCGGCCAGACCATCGGCGCGATCTACCACCGCCGGTACGAGTCCGGGCACCCCGGCCGGTACGAGGTCGCCCTGCTCGGCGGCCGCTCGTGGTCGTTCCACGGCACGGAGCAGGACGCGCACCGCGCTGCCGACGAGTACGCGCGGGCCTTCCTGCAGCGCGGCCCACACCGGCTTCCCGACGGTGTGATCGACCTGAACCGCCTGCCAAGTCCGCTCGACCGCGCTGCTCTCGCGGCCACGCCGTCGCTTCTGCGGCCCTGGCCCACCGGCAGGACCGGCCGCCACCAGATCGCCGAGGAACTCCGGGCGGCGCTGCTCGACCCGGCCGCCGATCTCCGCGTCGTGCTGACGGCCGTCGCCGGCTACCTCGCCCAGGACGCGTGACGAGCGCGTCGCCCACCGACCCCCGTCCGTGCCCCACCCGGCGCGCTGAGGCTGCGCCGCGATCACCCAGCGCCGACCACCCGCAGGCTCCGATGCCCGCCACCCTCCCCGCGATGTCCGAGCGGCGGTTCGCCACCGCGCTCACCGCGGCCCGCACCGCGCTACACCGCAGCCCGCTCGCTCGTCCCGGGATCAGCCGGATCGTGGAACCCGAGGACCGGGACGACGCGGTACGCCAAGCGCTCGGCCCGTACCGCGACGGCGCCCGGGTCAGGGCCTGCGAAGCGATCGCCAACGTGCCCACCACCGACTGGCGCACGGTCAGCAACGACGCCCGGAAGGCCGCCCTCATCGATGGCGGCGTGCTGCCGGCCTGGCTGGAGGGCTTCGACCCCGCCCGAACCGCCGCTCGCAACTGACCACCCGGCCGCAGCGGTCGCCCCGCCTGCGAACACCCGGCAGGACACAGCTCGATCTACAGGACCGTCAAGCCACCGGACGACCGACCAGGACCTGACCACAGCCGCATGAGCAGGGCACCGCAGGATGCCCGGGGCAGTCGAGAGTGAGGTCAGGTAGCCGCCGGCTTGACGATGGCGGCGTGTGCGGACCGGCCGCCGTTGTGGCGCAGACAGCGGGCTCCTGGTGCTCGGCGACGGAGGAGGCCGCCCACAGGGTCAGCACAGCCGGCAGGGCAAGCGTCGCAAAGGGGCCGGCCGATCCGTCCCGGTGAGATCGCGCTGCGGTCGGCGAGACCGGCGGCCGGTCGGGCTCGGCGATCACACCGGGACGGACCAGCCTTTTTCACCCCTTGCGCCGTCCCTTCGGGACCCCGCCGGCCGCGCTGAGGCTCCGCCGCGTCCACCACCGGCACCGAGCACCGGGAGCCCCGCACATGAACACCACGACAGCGACCTTCCTCGCCCCCACCACCACGGTCGACCCGCAGGAGCGGGCGCGTGAGCTGCTTCTGCAGGAACTGGTCGGCGTCGAGAACCTCCTCGACGGGGGCAAGCGCCAGGCGGCCGCGGCGGCGCTGCGCAGCCTGCTCAACCGGTCCAGCCCCGAGGTGGCCCGCGAGGTCCTCGAGCGCGCCGCCGCGCAGGAGCTGGCCCTCGAGCTGGCCCGGGTCCAGCCCCAGCCCAGGACGTCCGCTTCGTCCCCGCGAGCCGGGTGAACGTCCGCCGCGGTGAGCGCCGGACCCCCACCGCCGCCGACCGGCAGCGCCGCGAGGGCGACGCCGAGGCCGCCGCCTACCTCGCCGAGCAGGCCCCGGTCCCGGTCCCGGTCGAGCCGACTACCGGCTGGGACGAGCCGGCCTGGGGCAGCCTGGACTACGACCTGGCCGCCCTGACGCCGCTGCGCGGCCGCCCGTGCCTGGGCTGCAAGCTGGAGCGCACCCGGGCCGACCTCACCAACCCCGACGGGCTGTGCGTCGACTGCCGCGACTCCGGGCTCACCCGCGAGACGGCCATCCAGGGCTATTGCGCCCTCGTGGCCGACCGGAACAGCGGCCCGCGGGCCACCCAGCTGCTCCAGGCCGCCTGGCGGCGGGCCGGTCGCGGCGACCGGACCGTCATCGCCGACTGGGTGGAGCAGTACAAGGACCTCCTCGCCTCCGACCCCGGCGACTGACTCCCTCGGCCGAGGGGCGCACCTGCCGCGCCCGGCCCGCGCGGCCGGCCCGCGCGGCGGAGACCGCGCACCTCACGACCACCCGGCGGGGCCCGCGCCAAACGGGCCTTGGCGGAGCCCTGCCCTCACGCCGAAACCCGGAACCACGACGCGACAGAGTCGCATGAACATCACGCAGGTCGGCGTCTGGCCGTGGACGCACCCGGCGAACGCGCTCCCCCTGCCGGCCACCCTCGGTCTGGCCTGCGCGGCCACCCCCGGCCGACCCGGGGGTGCGCGATGAAGCTCTCCCGCAGGTACGCCCGCTACACCCTCGCGGTGGCCCAGCGGGTGAAGTCCGGCCAGCACGCCGGGCTCCACTGTGCTCACCCCACATACGTGGGGACCTGGTGGGGCCCGGACTCCATGGGCGGTGCCTGCGAGGCAGGCGAAACCCCGTACGAGACCGGCCTGGCCGCGGCCTACCGCCTGTCGGAGCGCGACCGTGCGCGGTTCGCCGCCGCGGCGAGCGCCTACGTCCTGAGCTGGTCGCTCGACGGGGCCACAGCCGACGGCGCCGACAGCGACCTGCCCACCGCCGCCGACCTGCCCACCGCCGCCAACCTGCCCACCGCGGCCGAGCCGCAGCAGCCGGGGCGACGTGCTGGGGTCATTCCGCGTCCTGCCTCGCCCGGCCGCATACATCCCACCCGCGGACGAACCACCGTTCTGACTCGCGAGGCCCGCCGAGCTGGGCCGACGCCACCGCGCCCCTCGCCGAGCCGGCGCTCGCGCCGCCCCGGCCACCTCCGGCACCGGTCACCGTGCGGTGACCGGGGCGCGGACGCCCCGCCACCTTTCGCCCCGCCGGGAGCACGCGTTGGATCCCGATCTGAGAGCCGCGGTCACCGCCCACGACACCCACTCGCTCCGCCGCCGGGCCATCCGCCCGCTCTACCGGTCGGCGCTCCAGCGCCGGCGGCGCGGCTGGTGCCGCATCTGGACCCGCGGCCGCACCGACGGCATGACCGGCGCGTGCCCAGGCTGGCCCTGGCCCCGCCAGCTGCGCTGGCCGGTGAACCGCGGCCAGTCCCGGCGCGTACAGGAGGGTGCGGTGCGTTCGGGACGCGCGCAGCGAATCCGGCGCCCGGTGGACCTCCCGGATCTCTCCAGGTCGCCGCCCGACGGTGCCCGAGGATCCCCGCGCCGACCAAAGGCCCCTCGCTGGTGGCGCGTGGGTCACGGCGAGCCTGGTCGGCCGCCGGCACCCCGTGCAGACCCGCCGCGCCGACGTGAAGACAGATCCGCGGCGGATCCGGGCATCGGCAGCTCCGGAACGCCCCACCTGAACGGAGCCGACCGATGGCAACGGGAGTGATGCACGACGTGGTTGTCCCTGCCGATGACGGGCTCGTGCTCAAGGTGCCGCGCCCGCGTACGCGGCCGCCGACGCCGGTCACTACGTCTTTCCGTGGAATTTGGTAGAGGGCTGAGAATCATTCGCCAACCCCCATGGGAATGTCTCGCCACATTTCTGACTTCCCCACTCAAGCAGGTTCAGCAAATTCGGGCCATCTCGCTTTCGATCCGGAAACGCTTTGGCCGGCGATTGAGCCATGGCGAATTTGAAGCCTTCTCCTATCCGCGTCCAGAACAGCTCGCAGAAGCTAAGTTGGAAGAACTCCTGGGGTGCAAACTTGGGTTCCGGGCTCGGAATCTTTTAGGAACCGCCAAAATGGTCGCAGCGGGGAAAATTGATCTCGAAGCGCTCCGCCGTTTGTCCGCAGAAGAGGCACGCGGAGTTCTTTGTGAGTTACCGGGAGTGGGAGAGAAGATCGCCAACTGTGTCTTGTTATTTGCCTACGAACGTTTGGATACAGTGCCGATCGACGTTTGGATAGAGCGAGTTCTGAGCGAAGTTTACTTCGCCGGGCGATCCAAGGTCCCATTACACGAGTTAAGGTCGTTTTCGGCAAATTATTTTGGCCGGTATGCAGGTTACGCACAACAATACTTGTTTCATCACTGGCGTTTGACGTACCGAAGAAGAAATGATCCAAGTAGCCCTCTGCCCAAGTGAGATCCGCAGAATCTCCGCGATGGATTTAGGCGGCGTGACCGCCGTTGTTTTTGACGTTTTACGCGCCACTTCTTCGATTGTTACGGGACTGGCTTCCGGAGTGGAAGCGATTATTCCGGTCAGGACCGTGGAAGAAGCTCGGGAGCTCAAGCTCAAAGATTCGGACCTGCTGCTGGCCGGCGAACGAAACGGTTTGCCACCGGAGGGCTTTAATCTCGGAAATTCTCCGGAAGAATTCGAACAGATCAAAGGACGGCGCGTGGTGATGACGACCACGAATGGAACGGTTGCCATCCAATCCATGAGCGCGGCTGCCAAGGTTTTGATTGGTTCAATGCTCAATGTGGATGCCTTGGCGGATTATCTGTTTCGGCATCAACCGAAGAGTCTGCTGCTGGTTTGCGCGGGCACTGGGGAAGAATTCAGCCTGGAGGATGCGATTGGGGCAGGCGCTCTTGTCGCGCGTCTTCCGGACGGCGAGGGTCTATCCGATTCGGCGATCTTTGTGCGAAGCCTGTATGAGCGGGTTGGCGACGATGTACTGGAGTGGCTGCGACAGACGAAGAACGGAAAGCTCTTGCAGAAAATCGGTAAAGATGCGGACATTCGGCGCTGCGCTCAACTTTCGGTGTTCGACGTTGTCGGTCATCTGAAAGGCGGGAGCATCATTCGGCATTAGCTGGGAGCGGCCGGAGATCAGCTTTGTAGAAACACTTGAGGTACCGATGGAGGAGCTTTAGGCTAGCGGCGTTTGTCGATGTCAGACCGGAAAAAGATCATTCTAGCGATCGTCGGGTCGCTGGTTCTTCATTTAATCATAATCCTTGGTTCGAGCAAGGTGGTCTCTCTGTGGCCGGACGTTTCGACTCCGCAGCAAAAGGAAGACCAATCGCCGCCACAAATGACGGTGCTGGACACCGCTCCACCGTCTGAAGAGCAAAAACAGGAGCGGCAGTATCTGCGGACAAACGACGACCAGAAGACCGATCAAAAACCGGTCGACTCCATGTTCGAATCCGATAAGGATACGGCAGCAGCGAGTGAGCAACCGGCGAAAGGGGATACGCCGCTCCCTACGCAGGAAGGCAAAGAAGCGCCGGATATCGGTTTTAAGAACGAGCGCTTTTCGTTAGCCGATCGAGGGCAAGCCTTTTCTACCGACCCTGGGCAGCAAGCCTCTGCGCCGCAAATGGAACAGAAACAGGAAGAGGTGAAACCGGTCGAGAATCCAACGCCCGTACCGACTCCTGTCGCAACGCCAGAGGTTACACCGCCGGAAAAGCAACCCACGCCTCCGCCGACGCCCGAGCCGACGCCGGCTCCGACACCCGAGGTTGCACCGCCGGATAGGCAGCCAACCCCGATGCCCGCTCCAACGCCCATGCCGGCTCCTGCTCCCACGCCGCAAGCGGCGCCGCCGGATCAACAACCCACACCGACACCCGCTCCGACGCCAGAAGTGATTCCGTCAGATCAGCAGTTTGCGATGCTGCGTCCGACCTCCGCACCGACCCCTGCGCCTACGCCGAAAGTGATGCCGCCGGATGAGCCGCCCAGGCCGACTCCGGCTCCAACGCCGGAGCAAGTCGTACCATCGGACGAGGAACTCGCGATGTTGCGGCCAACTCCAACCCCAAGGCCGACGCCGTCCCGTCAAGCGCAGAGGACTCCTCAGCGTCCGAGCGCACCTCCTACAGCTTATCGGCAGGAACAGCGAGTCACGCGAATGCAGGGTAATATCAATAACCGGGGGAGATCTTCGATTGCGGCCCTGGGAACTCCCCAGGGACGATTTGAGAAGGCCGTGCAGGATGCAATTGGTTCGAGGTGGTACTACTACGTGAGGTCGAGGAGTGACTTAATCAATATCGGTACGGTCCAAATCAAATTTTACGTGCGTCCAGACGGAAAGGTGGAAGATGTGAAGGTCCTGCGCAATTCGTCGAACGAAACTTTGGCCTCTACTTCGTTACAATCGATTATTGAAGCAAACATACCGCCGATGCCTGATGAACTCAGTCCGCTGCTTTCCGGGGATCGGATGGAATTCACGATGAGTTTTAATTTTACCTACTAGCCATGTTCCATTTAGCCCTGTTCGAGAACCCATTGGATTTTTTTGTCAAAGGCGGCGTTTTCATGGCGCTCCTGTTGGCCTGCTCCTTTATCGCATTGACCGTCATGCTTTTGCGGTTATTCGCGTTACGGCGTCGGGCCGTCATCCCTCCTTTGATAGAGAAGGAGATCAACAAAATACGGCCGGGCGACGAGCCGGAACACCTTCGTCACTTGATACAGGATGACGAGTCGCCGCTTTCGCGAATTGTTGAAGTGGCTATCCGTCCGTACAATGCGACAAAGCAGGAGACCTTGGAAGTGGTTCAGTCGCGGGCCAGACAGGAGCTGGTTCGCATGGAAAGCGGGCTCTTTATTCTGGAGATCGTGGTGGGGATTGCGCCTTTGCTGGGGCTGCTTGGAGCGGTGGCCGGTCTGGTAAAAGTCTTCGGCAATATTGGCTCGGGCGCCATGTCCACGTCGGATCTTAAAGGAATAGCGTCGGGAATCGGCGAAGCGTTGGCTACCACCATCGTGGGGTTGTCGATCGCTATCCCGGCCCTTGTTGCTTACACCTATTTTTCACGACGGGTCGAGAGACTGGCGGTCGAGATGGAGTCACTCCTGACCGACCTGATCGAAAAGATCTATCAGTCGAACCGTGGACCAGAGACATTCGCGCCGGAAGGCGAATCGCTTGAGGGAGCAGCGCGATGAGGTTCTACGCAAAGCGGAAAAGGACTCCGCAAGTCATCATCGTTTCGCTGATTGATATTTTCGCGATACTCTTAATTTTTTTCATCGTCACAACGACATTCAAAACGGCAGAATCGGAGCTGTCGATCAGACTTCCGGAATCCAAGACCGCAACGCAAGCAGAGAACCCGACTGATCCGATTGTATTAGCTATTACGGCAGACGAGAAGATCGTACTGGAGAATCGCGCGCTGAATGGCGTCGATGAGCTTACTTCGGCTCTGCAAGAGGTACAAAAAAAGGCTCCGGACCGCCCGCTGGCCATGAAAGCAGATCAGAAGGTTTCATTCGGATTTCTCGTTCAGGTACTCGATTCGTTAAAAAAGGCCGGTGTCAAAAACCTGCCGACGTTTACCAAAGCGCCCGATCAGAAATGATTCGAGACATTGTCAAATACGGGGATCCTGTGCTTCGCGCAAAAGGCAAACGTCTCGAAACGATCGACGACGACATCCGCACCTTGGCGGCCGATATGCTGGAGACAATGTACGAAGCAAACGGCGTTGGTCTTGCCGCGCAGCAAGTGGGACGGGCGCTCCAATTGACCGTTATCGACGTAAGCGACGCGGAGAGCCGTCCAAGCCGGATGTGGCTTGCGGGAAAAGAGGTCGATCCGCGGGAATACATGCCGCTTATATTGATCAATCCGGAGCTGCAACTGGACAACGAAGTAGAGATTGGAACTGAAGGATGCCTGAGCTTTCCGGAGATCACCGCGGAGATAGCGCGAGCGGCAAAGGTTAAAGTCAAGGCGCAGGATCTGAACGGGAACCGGGTAGAATTTGAGGCGGCTGGTCTTCTGGGTCGGGCGGTCCAGCACGAAGCTGATCATTTGAATGGTATTTTGTTTATTGATCGCATGTCTTCGGCCGCCAAAGCGTCCTATGCAGGAAAGCTGAAGCGCCTTGCTGCAGAGTCCAAGGGATGAAGTAGTCCTTTTATCGATTTCATTCACAACATGGTCGATCGTCTGTTGCGAATGTGGAGAGCATTTGTTGTCCATCAGAGGGCTGTGACCTGGTTATTTGACGATTCTTCGTCTGGCGGAGCCTCGGGCGCCCCGAGGGTCATTTTAAGGCACGACCTGACTGGAAACGTTGGTGCCCGGAATGGCATCACCCAGGCTGTTTGCGAAAGAGTGCCGGTTTCCTGGATCTTCGCCTTGGCGGCGTTAGTCGTTGTGTATTTGGTGACGTGCGGAGTCCCAAGGTTGTTCGACCAAATTGACGGTCAGTATGCCGGCGCTGCGCGAGAGATGATTGTACGCGGCGATTGGTCGACGCCGACTCAGGACGGGGTGCCGAGGCTCCAGAAGCCGCCCTTGGTCTACTGGTGTGAGATTCTTTCGTTGAGCCTGTTTGGCGTCAACGAGTTTGGCGCACGTTTTCCGGTGGCCTGGCAACTGTTGGCTGGTTCCTGGCGACCGGTTTGCTCGCGCAGCGTGTGATCGGGACTCGGTCTGCCGGGTTCGCGGCTGCGTTGACGCTGGCGATGTTCAGCGGCACTTTTTTCTTCACTCACCTGGTGATGCCGGAGCCTTTTCTGGCGTGTTTCCTCGCGCTGTCATTCTGGTCATTGCTTGGGGCAGCGAATATCGAAAATGAGGGAACCGTCAGTGCCGACCGCTGGCTGATGGCGGCCTGGATGTTTATCGCGCTGGGCACGTTGACCAAGGGTATCCATGCGGTCATTATTCCGATCGTCGCCATTTCGGGGACCGCCTGGTTGAGGCCATCGGCGCGAGTTGTCTGGCGAAGATTTCTCTTGCGACCGCACGGATGGATTCTGTTTCTCGCGATGGTCGCACCTTGGTATCTTGTTACCGAGTGGCGATATCCGGGATTTATCAGAGATCATTTTTTTAACGAACAGATTGGCTCAGCTTTGAGTCATCGATGGCCCCCCGACAACGATCGCGTGCCCTGGTGGATTTTCTGGCTCGAACATCTGGTTCTGTTTTTCCCAATATCGCTTCTTTTTCCCGCTGCGATTCAAGCGGCACTCCGAGCCCGCAAAGATCGACGATACTGGCTAAGCGAGCCTGGGCTCCTCCTTCTGACCTGGTTTCTCGTCAACGCGCTGGGTATCAGCTTCGCGAACATCCAGGACTATTATCTGATGACTGCGTGGCCGCCGGTCGCCGTGTGGATCACTTGGGCGATCCTCAGGCAGCGAGTTTCTTTCAGGTGGCCGGCGAATATTATCGGCTTGCTGGGATTAATTGGTCTCACGATGGCGTCGGTTCTGGCCTTCTCGCGTTCGCCGGAGCCGCGTGAATCCACGAACTCCGCGATGGTCATTGGAGACACGATCCTCAATGTTTTCCAGATTTTGCCTGCACCGGTTTGGACGGAGATCGTGCCCCTGCTTGGTCTCGCTTCGGTTGCCTCCGTAGCGACGGGCGCTTTTGTATTCTATTTCCACCGGAAAAAGCCGGACTTCGGTCTGGCCGGATTCGGGCTATTTATGGCGGTGATTTTCCTGGTTGGCACGCGTGGCATGGAGGTCGTGGAGGATGAGTTATCGTCTGCGAAAGTGGCGAAGATTATAGATTCGCGAACACGCCCCGGAAGTGTTGTCATCTCTCAGGGGAGTCCGAACGAGAAGACGACGTTGTTCTTCTATCTGCATCGCCAGATTTTGTGGGTCGATGGCCGCCCCGAGATAGAGTTCGCGACGCGTGAGCTCGGGATTGGACGCGATCATTTCCTGACCCGAGAGCAGGTGGCAAAGATGTGGCGCGGGTCGGCGCAGGTGTTTCTGGTCATCGAAAATAAGGCATTCAGTGGTTGGAGGGCGTACCTGGAATTGGAGCCGGACGAATCCGTTCCAATTGGCACCTGCGGTTCACGTGTGGTCCTGGTCAGCCAGTCTTCCGCGACTCGGTAGCGGGCTGGTCAGCTCTATTCCCTATTGAAACATGCTCGGAAAGACCATGGCGCAACGAGTGTTCTCGCATCTGAGCCGCTGGCTGGTTCGAGAGGATCTTTTTCCTGGTCTGCCGGACGAAGATTGTTTATTTCGGACAGGTTCCGGTCGGAACAGGATATATCCTTACCAGCAATCATATCAGTCATTTCGACCCTCCGATTCTGGGCTCACGATTTCGGCGGTACGTTGACTGGATGGCGATGGAAGAATTGTTTTTCCATCGCGCGAGCGCGGTGCTCATGGATTGGCTTTGTGCGTTCAAGGTTCGTCGCGATGGGAGCGATCGCACAGGGATTCGTACTGCGCTGAGACGACTCGAAAAGGGCAGGGTCGTGGGCGTTTTTCCCGAAGGCGGAATCCGCGCGGGAGATGGGTCCGTGCTTGAACGGAGCGCCAATGTGGCCGGGAGTGAGCGCTCTTTGCGTGCTTTCGGGTAAGCCGATCGTTCCGAGTGTCATCCTCGGGACCGACCGGTTATACCGATAAGGCAAACTGGTTACCGTTTCGTCGGGTACCGGTTTGGATCGGGTTCGGCGAAGCGATCTTTCCGTGTGCCGATGTTCCAAGAGAGCCGCGCGCGAGAACTGGTCCAGGAATCGCTGGCGGGGGCATTTGTTTCCCTGAAAGAGAGGATGATGCTCGAATTTCGGCTGGTCGAGACGGATTTGCCGACCACGCCGCAGGCAAGAAAACGGGAGGACTATCTCCCTTGAAAGACCGGAGGACCAGTCAAATCGGGAATCTGTTGCGCTTGAAAACGGCAGCGGGTCTGGACGCGGTGATGTGCGCACTAATCAACGGTATCCAATGGCGATTGCGCAAGCTTGTTTGCACTCCGGAAGAGCTCGACACCTACCTTTCCGCTTGCGAACCGGTCTCGCGCAGCCAGTTCTACAGGGTTCCCGAGGAGCCGGAAGTAATCCGGGCCGGGAACCTTCTCGAGTGGCAAAGTCCGGTCAAGACTGCGTTTCCGGAAAATGACACGGCGAGGGCGCTCGCTGTTTCTGATCACCGTTCGGCCTGCGGTCACCGACAGTGATATTTCTTCATGCGCTGATGTCCGCCAGTGACATTGGATATCGCCGGATCGCCGCAAGGCTGAACCGCCGCGGCTGGAACGTTGTCCTGATGCATTTGCCCTATCACTATTCCCGGGTGCCCCGGGGTCATTTTAACGGAGCGCTGGCGTTGACCGCGAATCTTCCGCAGAACGCCGAGACGCTACGCCAGGCGGTGAACTCAGTAAAAAGCGCCTTTTGAGCGACAGGGATACGCAGGTTTAATTCCGCGAAAATTGATGGCTGCCAAGGACGCTTATAGACGCTTAGGGTGTGCTGGTATGTGCCTCCGGGGGGGCCAAAAGCCGCGCGCAAGTTGACGCCGCAGATTGAAGCCACGTGCGAGCACGATGGGCGGATTTGAGCTGAGCGGAAATCTACGGGATTGGCAAACGGCTGCGCCAAGAAATCGAGTCGATCTTCGCAGTGAAGCTTTGCCAGGAAACGCTGCGTCCCCTTGCTGGGGGAGTTAAAGCTTCAAGCGGTGCCCAGCACGCGGACGACGCCGGAGGAGTCGGAGTCGGTACCAACAACAACCGCAGACGGTCTCCCGCACTCTGGGTAAAACCTCCCTGGAAATCAACGAGTTAGCTCTGAGAGCGAGGAGACCGATTGCGATTGCTGGCCCAAGATGCCGGGGCAATCTCCAGAGCCTAGCCTTCCACCTCCGCGGCGTTGGCTGCCAAGGGCACCCATCGACACCTAGGGTTAGGGTGTGCTGGTATGTGCCTCCGAGGGGACCAAGCCGCGCGCAAGTTAACGCCGCAGATCGAGGCCTACGTGCGAGCACGATGGCCGGATTTGAGCCGAGCGGGAACCTACGGGATTGGCAAACGGCTGCGCCAAGAATCGAGTCGATCTTCGCAGTGGAGCTTTGCCAGGAAACGCTGCGTCCCCTTGCTGGGGGAGTTAAAGCTTCAAGCGGTGCCCGCCACGCGGGCGAGGCTGGAGGAGTCGGAGTCGGTACCAACAACAACCGCAGACGGTCTCCCGCACTCTGGGCAAAACCTCCCTGGAAATCAACGGGTTAGCTCTGAGAGCGAGGAGACCGATTGCGATTGTTGGCCCCAAGATGCCGGGCAACCGCCAGGGCCTTCCACCTCCGCAGGCTCCCAACTCCAAGAAGGACCCCAGTGGTGTGAATGAAGCCGGGGTGCTATTCAGGCTTGAGGAAGCCGCTCCCAAAGGAATTAAATCTGCGACTAATTTTCACCCTCAGACCCGATTTTATATTGAAGTTCGCCAACTAATGCGTTTCTTTCGAATGAACGGTTGCCAGGATTTTGGCCTCATCGGAACAAGTTACGGCGGATGGGTGGGCGCGCTGGTGAGCTTCCTCGAACGAGATTTTCGTTTCGTCACGCTGTTGCAGCCAATCGCGAACGTTGAGCATGCGATTTGGGAAAGCCCGGCCTCTTCAATGATCAGGACGGCTTTATTGGCGGCAGGCATCGGGCGTGGCGCCTCGAGAAGGCACGCGCATCTGACCTCGCCCTTGGATGGGAGGCCAGCCTGTGCCGGAGCGCGGGTACAGGTCATCGGCGGGGAATACGACCTGATCACGCCTCCATCCATTCTGAAGGATCTGACCCGGATTTGGCCGCAGTCCCGGTTCGCACTGGTCGCTCAAGGCCATTTCGGTTACGCAGCGATGAGCGAAGCGTTGCGCTCGATCGAAGATTCCCTTTAGCCTGCATCGCTCACAAATCCTTAGAGGTTTGTGAGCGATGCCAGGTTAGTCAAAACCCAAAACCCGGCAGCCGGACGGTCAGCCCGCGCGATAGTGAACGCTGACGGATCGGTAAACTTCGTTGTTGCGCTCCGCTGAAAAGAAAAAGAGTTCAATACTGCTGCCTTGCTGCTGCCACTGGTAGCCGACGATCGTTTGCATGACGTCTCCTTCTGGCTTTTTGTCACGAGCCAGCACAGTCGCGGGTCCATACAAGGCTTCGAGCCGTTCACGAGCGCTATTCAGGAATTCTTCATACGCGACGAGATCCCAGTCGGGATCCTGGTACTGAAGTTCTACTTCCACGAGGGTATTTTCCTTGCCAAAGTAGAGGATCGTTCGTTTGAGCGCCGGTTGGATAAGCCCTTCGACGGTCCAGGCATCACGCCCCTGGACATTGACCTTCTCAACGATTTGAGCGCCGGCGCGGTCGAGCACTTTTGAGATCTGTTTTTGCCCTTCGGCCCAGTGAAGTCCGAATGGAGGACTGATCTGGCGAGGGCGAACATCCTGACCTTGAGCAAGGCCCAAAAATCCCAGCAAAAAAACCCAGAAGCCTGCGGGCCACATATGTCTAAGAGCCAATATTTTAGGGCTTCACATCGCTCTGGGTCAATCGGAACCGATCTCACTCGAAACTGGAATGAAGCAAATCGTTCCACGCCGGGCGAAGAACGACAACCAAATGAGTTGTCTTGTCTGCCACTTCTATGGTGTTCTTCGTCTATATTTCCACTGGAGGCGAATTGATGGCACTAAACGCGATCGAAAAAGTACTCACGGATGCGACTCATAATGTATCCGTAAAGGAATGGAAGCTCACTTCCGCGGACGCAGGGGGTGATCTGGGCACAGTCCACTGGAGCGCTACGAAGCGTACCCTGGCAGGCGGACGCCAAGAAGGTGTTGAGGTCATTGACATCGATAACGGGGTTTTGAAATTCACCGTTGTCCCGACCCGCGGGTTCAATGTCTGGACCGCCAGCGTGGGAGATCTCCGTTTGGGGTGGGACTCTCCGGTCAAGGAAATTGTCCATCCACAATTTGTGAACCTGACTGAGCGGGGCGGGCTTGGCTGGCTAAACGGCTTTGGTGAATGGATCTCACGCTGTGGTCTCGAATCGATGGGTGCCCCGTGCAAAGATGGCAACCTGATACTGACGCTGCACGGCCGCATCAATTACATTCCAGCGAGCTACGTCGAGGTTCGTTTCGAACCCAAACCCGTGCCGCGGATTATTCTTCGAGGAACCGTCGACGAATCGCTGATGTTTGGACCGCAACTTCGATTGATGACCGAGATCTCAACCGAGATCGGGAAACCCACCTTGACCTTCGACGACAATGTGACCAACCTTGCGGATGCGCCGCAGGAGATGGAAAGCCTCTATCACATTAATTTCGGTCCTCCGTTGCTTGGCGCCGGGGCACAATTTGTGGCGCCGATTAAAAAGGTGGCGCCGCGCGATCCACGTGCGGCGGAAGGCATGGCAGGTTGGAATAGTTACACCGGCCCACATCAGGCTGGCTATACCGAGGAGGTCTACCTTATGGAGCTCTATGCAGACGACAAAGGGTTGACTGAAGCGTTGCTCAAGTCCGCTGACGCTACAAAAGGCGCGCTCTTATCCTTTAATATTCACGAATTGCCGTTCATGACGCTCTGGAAGAACGAAGCGCCGTCCAAAACCGGATATGTTACCGGTTTGGAACCCGCGACCAGTTTCCCCTATCCAAAGCCGATCGAACGAGTGGCCGGTCGCGTCCCAAAGCTTGCCGGTGGTGAAAGCTACCGTAGCAGGGTAACGTTGACCGCTTTGATTTCGCGCGACGAGGTTGAGAGCGCCATGACCTCAATCGGCAAGTTGCAGCAGGCTAGTCCCGAAGTTTCGAAGCTGCCGCTGCACGCGGGGTGAAATGCTTTTGCCTATACTTGCGAGTATATAATGCAGGAGTTGATCCCGCCGAAACCAAACGCGTTGCTCAAAACGTGACGTAGTTTACCTGAGCGCGGTTCGTTGGGAACGACGTCCAGGTCGCATGCCGGATCCGGCGTATGATAATTCAGCGTCGGCGGGATCAATCGATTGCGAATTGCCAGTGCGCAAATCACGCCTTCGATCGCTGCGCTGGCACCGAGCGGATGTCCGTAGTAAGCCTTCGTTCCGCTGACCGGAATCCGGCTTGTTCGTTCGCCAAAGACTTTTCTTATGCAGAACGCTTCATTCGCATCATTAAGCTGCGTCGAACTCGCGTGGGCATTGATGTAATCGATTTGGTCAGCGTTTAGCTGGGCGTAATCCAACGCGTCACGGATCGCTCGGACACAGGATTCGCCGGTGGGCAGAGGCGTTGTCATGTGGAAAGCATCGTTATTCAGGCTGTATCCGATGACTTCCGCGTAGATGTTCGCATCACGCGCCTTCGCGTGTTCATATTCCTCGAGGATAAGGCTGGCCGCGCCTTCGCCCATGACGAATCCATCGCGATCCTGGTCGAAGGGACGGCAGGCAACCGACGGATGAGCACGGCTCATCGTTCGAATGAAAGCAAAGGCTCCGTAAGTGAGCGGGCTCAATGGAGCTTCGGCGGCTCCAGCAACCATGACGTCGGCCCAGCCTTCGCGAATGTATCTAAGGGCCTCACCGATGGCAACGTTGCCGCTCGCACAACTATTTGAGTTGGTGGTCCCGACGCCGCGGAGTCCGAATTCGATGGCCGTGTTGCAATGGGCTGAGCCGCCGAAGACCTGTAACGCCAGGGTCTGATGAACCGACTTGGGCCCCCCGTGGACGAAAGCAGTATGCTGACCTTCGGCGTTCGCAACTCCACCGAGCGCAGTTCCGAAGCTGACACCGACGCGATCCTGCGGAATGTCGGGGGAATACTCCAATCCGCTGTCTTCAAGAGCGAGCTTGACCGACGCGACTGAGAATTGGGCGTAGCGGTCCAATCGCTTCAATCGGTGAGGGGGAAAGATTTTTTCCGGCCGCCAATCCAGGATCTCACCCGCACCGGTCGCTTTGAATATCGAGGCATCGAACCTCGAAACTGGACCAATTCCCGATTTCTTCTTCTCGATGGCCTCCCAGAACGCTTGCTTACCAATCCCAATCGCGGTGATGGGGCCAACTCCTGTGATAACAACTCTCCTCATTTTTTTTCTACGTAGGCCTTCATGCACCGCAGCGTTTGGGTGGCAACGGAATTGAATGAAAAAGCCGCTAGATGATTCGTTCGGCCAAGGGAGCGAGGAGAGGCACTCGGAAAGAAAGGTCGTGAACGATCTCCACATGTACGCCGGCCGGCAGTTGGCGGAATCTCCAGACGACTTCCATCCCTTTCGTCCAGGCCTTAAGGTGTTTGAAGCGGATTTCGCGCTGCTCGCGATCGATGGTCTGTTCCGATACCCAGGCAATCGGTATGAAACCGCGGCGAGCCGCCATTTTGACGAGATTCCTGACTGGACCTTTCTCGTAATAATGAATGTAGCGATAATGGGGCAGAAAGGTCGGCCAGCGTTCGAGGTTGGCAGCGGCTTCGAAGATAGCCTCTTCGGAGGCGTTCATGACGATCTCATTTGACTGGTGCATCACGGTCGATTTGCCACGTAGTGAAGATAACATTCAGCCGATTCGACCTTCATCGACGCGAGTCGGTATACTCGACTGGATGGAAGGAAATTTCCGGGTATTCCCGAGAATGCCCGGAGCGGTGCTCCGCCGAAAAGGATGGGAGCTATGGTTAAAAATAGCTCGTCGATGGCGTCGATTTCGGCCAGGCCTTTCGCCAAAAGCGGTCCACCTTCGCAGACAAGCGTCTGAACGCGATGCGTTTCGCATAGATCATTCAAAACATCGGACAGGCTCATGCGCTCATGGTCGGCGAGATGCAAGATCGCCCTGTCCTGAAGTGCTGCTTGAACGGATGTCGGCATACGCGTCGTCGAATAGACCACAATTGGAGAAAAGCGGTGGTTAAAAATATTCAAATCGGTGGAGAGATTGCCGGAGTTTGAGACGACGACGCGAAGCGGGTATTCGCTCTGGCCTCGCTCGGACCCGTGCCAGTCGAAGGGCTTCGTCCGGCAAGCCCATCGACATGTTATCGATCTCGACGGTGTTCCGGCCAACCATCAGAGCGTCTCCGAGCGAACGAATTTCAAGCAGGCGGTGCTTATCATAGCTCGAGGTAAAGAGGGAGGGAGTCGGTTTGGCCGGTGAGACTTTGCCGTCGATGGTGATGGCAAAGTTCACGATGATTCGAGGTCGCCGCATAAGATTAATACTCTTACTGACACCAAATTATTCCCTGGTCCAAAAATTCCACGGTGTCCGCTGTCAGCACATCGCGCCGGAGGGGAATCTTTGTCTCCAATGAGCCAATGCGGCTACGATATCGTCTTTGGAGGCCCTTGAACTCAACTCCCAAACCATCGGTGGTTCGGATGGTATCGATCCGATCAGGGTTGCAAAATCGATCATTCCGCTGAATGGGACCTGATGATCGCAGATAGGGGAAACTGACGTCATGAACATGGCACCCGATCAGGCGATGGGACATCTCTGCCAGCCACTCGGCATGATCGATAAAGGTCAGGTTATGGCGAATCTGGGCATGGCCAAAATCATGCCAGTAACCGAGCGAGCCATCTTCAATCTCGGCAAACAAGCGACGAAATTCTCGTTCGGATGGAAAAGTCTCGATCCCGATGCGGTTTTCGATTCCCAGTTTAACACCTGCGGTTTTCGCATGGGCAAGTACCGGCCGCAGCCATTCGACGACACCCTCGTAAACCGGAATCGCTTCTCGCTTCCGGATTGCGTCTAGTTTGATGGCGACAAAACGGCGATCGAGATATTGGCCTGAAGCGATGCGCCGGAATAGCCGCTCGGTGTAGGCAGGCATCACCACGGAGCCCAAGTGCATGACCACACGTTCGACACCGAGCCTTTTCGCGTGGTCAATCGTATTCAGGGTGTAACGGAGAGCGCGGTCGCGTTCATCCGGGTCGGGAGAGGTACACTGGTAACAGTCCGGTGCGGGATGCAAAATGTCGATCGGAAGCGGACAGAAGTTGTGGAGGCTCGTGATGGTCATCGGGTGATCAGCGAGGAACCGCTCAATACCCTCCCATAGCGAGAGCCGGATTCCGTGGCTGAGTTCGACGCGATCGAAACCGAGGTCAAAGATTTCGCTCAGCATTTCGTCGCCCTTGGTGTGGCGGCTTGAATTCCAACAGGTGGAGAAGGCTATCTGCATGAAGTCAGAGCTCACAAAAGGATGCCGAACAGCAAGGAGCCAGGGATTCAGGAAGTCGAGAATTCAGAAAGCGGGAAAATGGACTATCAGCCCGGAAACACGGAGCAATTTCTAGCCATTAACAAAGATTCCGCACAGAAGAAAGCGAAGAGTACTTGAACAGAAGGCGGCAAGCTCACAAACGGTCAACTTCGAATGGTAGAGGCGGTGAGATTTCCCGATAGCCGCCGTCGAAGGATCGCAAACGCTTCCGCCAGCGCGACGCGCAGGAACGCGTCCCCTGCTACCAGACCGAAGCCCTTACCTTGCCCAGGTGATCAATCTCAATTCGTGGTCCTGAATCAGGTGAGGATGCGTCGGAATAACTCGCACGCTGAAGCCATAGCTCCCGCTCTCTGAGGCAGGGATCACTCCGCTGAAGCGATAAGAGCCATCGTTCCCGTCCTTTCAACATCCAGGAGATCGACAGTGAAAGGATTGCGAAGCGTTCCATCGTCTGTTTCGCCGACATAAGCCTGTACTCGAACGTGGGTGGGTTTTACAGGTCCGAGGAAGACTCGAGCGATGATTTCCATTTTGTCACCCACGAACATGGAAGGTCGAGCCCCTTGCGACGTTTCTACCGATTCAATGCGGACATGCGGCCAGTCGACGCGCGTACTGTGTTTCCACTTCGCCAGTTCCATGGCGGGCTTGCAATTGTTTGCGCTCAGTGCTTTGAAACCCGCCGCCGCCGGTTCATAGAGTCGTTCGGTGTATTCCTTAACCATCCTGTGGGTATTAAAGACCGGAGTGACACTTCGCATCGACTCGCGCATCAGCTGGATCCAGGCGATCGGAATCCGGCCGTCAGGTTTGGCGTAGTAGAGCGGGACGATCTGATTTTCCAAGATGTTGAAGAGGCTTTCGGCATCGACTTCGTTCTGAAAATCCGGAGCTTCCGTCGGTAATTTCCGGCCCGATCGCCCATCCATTCTTGCTGTTGTATCCTTCACACCACCAGCCGTCTAACACGCTCAGATTCAAGCCGCCGTTCGGCGGCAATTTCATGCCGCTGGTTCCGCTTGCCTCGAGCGGGCGAAGCGGATTGTTGAGCCAGAGATCGACTCCTTGATAGAGCCTGCGTCCGATGTAGGTGTCGTAGTCTTCAACGAACACAATGGCGTGTTCGAGTCCGGTTTCGCGCGATTTGTTATAAACCTCCTGGATAAATCCCTTTCCCGGTTCATCCTTCGGGTGAGACTTACCTGCAAAGATGAATTGAACGGGACGCTCGGTATTTTGGACCAGGCGTAATAGCCTTTCCTTCTGACTGAAGAGCAGAGTTCCGCGCTTATAGGTAGCGAAACGACGAGCAAAACCAATCGTCAAAACCTCCGGGTTCAGAATACTGTTAATCTTTCGCAGTTGCCCGGGCGATTCGCCGAGCCGGATGCGTTGGCGCCGCAACCTGTCGCGAATGAAATCGATCAGCCGTGCCTTGAGCAAATGATGGGTTTCCCATAACACATCGTCCGGGATATCGATCACTCTGCGCCAATATTCGATATCGGTGAGATGTTCCTCCCAATCGGAACCCAGGTACTTGGCGTAGATGCGATGAAATTCAGGTGCTGTCCATGTTTTGGTATGGACCCCGTTGGTAATGCTGGTGATGGGTACTTCCTGAATGGGAACGCCCGCCCAGACATCCTGCCATAGACCTTGACTCACGTCGCCGTGCAGCTTGCTCACACCATTGGCATGGCGGCTTACGCGGAGTGCGAGAATGGTCATGCTGAAGGTGTCGGCGACATGAACCATCGCTTGTCCGAGCCGGAACAAATCGTCGAAACTGATCCTGAAATCTTCCGCATACCGGGAAAAATGCCTGACCATCATTTCGCGCGGGAAAGCGTCGTTTCCGGCCGGCACGGGAGTATGAGTGGTAAAAACGTTGGAAGAGGCAACGACCTGAAGGGCCGTATAATATTCCAAGCCCTTATTCTGGACGTACTGGCGGATCCTTTCCAAGGAGAGAAACGCAGAGTGGCCCTCGTTCATGTGATAGACCTCCGGATGGATGCCGAGGGCGTCCAAAGCTCTTACGCCGCCTATCCCCAGGACGATCTCCTGCCTTATCCGCATCTCCAAATCACCCCCATAAAGCTGCTCCGTGATCAGACGGTCTTCGGGCGAATTCTGCTGGATATCCGTATCGAGCAGATAAAGCTTGATCCGGCCGATCTGGAGCTCCCAGACCTTCGTCGCGATGCTCCGGCCAAGAATGGAGACATAAACGTGAAGCGGCTGATCTCCGACTTTGGCTTCCCGCAGCGGCAGATGATTGAAGTTCTGGTTGAGGCTCACAGCCTCCTGCCAACCATCCTTGTTGATCTGTTGCTTGAAGTAGCCATGGCGGTACAACAGCGTCACCGCGCAGAATTTGAGATCAAGGTCACTCGCCGATTTGCAATGATCGCCGGAAAGAATTCCAAGACCGCCGGAATAGTTCGGCACGGATTCGTGGAAACCGAACTCCGCTGAAAAATAGGCGATGCGCGGCGCGCTTGTTCGGAGCTTTCCATAAGTGTCGGCCCGGTCCATGTACGCCTTGAATTTCTGGTACACAGCCTCCATTTCGCGGATGTAATCGTCGTCTGCGGCGAGCTCGAGCAAACGGGCTTGGCGCGAGAGTTGCAGCATCCGGATCGGATTGTGGTTGGTTCTGTCCCAGAGTTGCGTATCCAAATGCCGAAAAAGGCGGCGCGCATCGGGCTCCCAAGTCCACCACAGATTATGAGCCATTTCACGGAGCGGTTCCAGGATTCCGGTAATCGAGGTGATACGTTAAACGTTAGTACAGGTTGCATCGTTTTTTTTCTTGAATTCTCTCCTTCAAGCCTCCCTTCTCTGACGACGGGGCCTTCGATAGCACAACCTGTGCTTGCCAGAGTTGCAAGTCTTTAACGAGAGAAACCGAAGGTCGCGCTGACAAGATTCTCGTCTCCGCGAATCGCGTCGACGACGCTTCGTTGACCTTCAGTTTCGTCTCGCTACATAGTGGCTGGTACAGCAATGAAATATCGCACTTATCGAAATACCGATCTTACCGTAAGCGAGGTTGGATTTGGCATGTGGACGGTGTCTACAGGATGGTGGGGTAGCTTCACGGAGCAAGAGGCCGTCAATCTAATGCGGAAAGCTTTCGATCTGGGGGTGACGCTTTTCGATGCAGCCGACACTTACGGGAACGGTCTGAGCGAAGAATTGATCGCTAAGGCTTTTTTGCACCAGCGTGATCAAATTGTGATAGCGACAAAGGTCGGCTACGATTTTGTCCATCACGGCAACGAACGGCGCGGGCAACGAGAGATTCCGCAGGATTTTTCGCCGGAGGCAATCGTGCGTGCCACCGAATCCGCCTTGAAACGGCTGAAAACAAATCGGATCGACCTTTTGCAGCTCCACAACATCCGTATGGAGCAAGTGACCGACGATGGAGTTTGGGAAACGCTCGAGAAGCTGCGGGAGCGAGGCTTGATCCGATACTACGGAATCGCGCTCGGGCCGGCCATCGGCTGGCAGTACGAAGGGATCAATTGCGTCAAGGAGCGGACCGTGACGAGCGTCCAGCACATCTACAACCTGCTTGAGCAGCATCCGGGTGCGGCTATTCAGAAAGCGGCGATCGCGACATGGCCGGGATACGATGTTCCTGATCAGGGTTCCTCATTCGTCCGGAATGCTCGAAGGGCATTATACGGCGGATACCAAGTTTCCGCCGAACGATCATCGAAGCCATCGTCCTCGGGCATGGTTGCTCAATGGCGTAAAAAAAGTGGAACAGCTTCGGTTCCTCGAAGGACCAGAGCCGAACCTTGGGACAGGCGGCTTTACTTTGGTTGCTGAAGGATCAGCGGGTCGCATCAACGCTTCCGAACATTTACGATGAGAAGCAGCTCGCTGAATTCGCGGCGACTTCGGAATGTCCGGAGCTTACCGGCGATGAGATGGAAAAGATCGCTGCACTGTACGACGCCAATTTTGGCATCGAGGACGAAGATCCGCCTAAGTTCAAGGGCACGATGGAACTAGCCCGAAAAGATCATGCGGCAGCCTAAAGCGGCGAGGCATTGCGGGCTAAAAAGCCGTGAACAGACGCTGCGCGTCTTACGGAGGTTAACCTCCGATGGTAGGGTCAAGCTCCCGCTTGACCGGCGTAGCACGTCCGGGGAACGTGTCCGCGGACCAGGAGGGGAGACGTACCGGCGGGTCGGCGTTTGCGCGTGCCGGCGTGATCGGAGGTAAAGCGAGACGCATACTTACTCCAGAGGCTCATTCCTTCCTTTTTGTGTCGATGCAGATTGTAACCGGCCCGTCGTTAACCAGGTCAATTTTCATGTGCGCACCAAAAACGCCTCGACGCACCGGTCTGGCAGATTCCATCTCGAGTTGGTGACAGAATTCTTCATAACGCTGGATCGCCACCTCAGGAGCAGCCGCCGAAATGAACGATGGGCGGTTGCCTTTTCGGGTACTGGCTAACAATGTGAATTGACTGACGACCAGCAGATCTCCTGAGATATCCTGGACGGAACGATTCATTGCACCGCTTTCGTCCGGAAAGATGCGCAATCGGGCAATCTTAGCCGCTAACCAGGTGATGTCTTCCCGGGCGTCGGTCGATTCAATTCCGAGAAAGACCAGGAGCCCTTGACCGATTTGGCTAACAATCTTTTCTTCGACCTCCACGGAGGCCCGCTTTACGCGTTGGATAACTGCCCGCATCGCCACCAGATACGGTCTGTGATCGCGAGTTAAAAGCCTGCATTGACGAAAATTCGAAGTATTCGTGATCAGCGCAAGCCAGGCCAAGGCTAAGCTGAAGAGCTCTCGCGGCAGGTTCGCGACGCAATTTTGAAGGTTCTGGGTTCGCGTGTAAGTTGGTGCACTCATTGATGGATTTTTTCACCCTTTTGATTCTCGCTTTGTTGGTCGGCGCAAGTGTCGCGATTTACATTCGGATTTTCAGATTCATTTATGTCTCGGGCGGAGGAAAAGTCGTCGCGGACCGTTTTACACGCGCTGACGGCTACCTGGCGTTTGGCTGCGTAACTATATTCGCCCTTCAATGTCTACAAAATCTTCAAGCGAAAGGCGGCGCCCTCCCGGCGACAATTGATACTAATTTATTGGTTGTTGTTCAGTTGGGATTCTGGGTGTTCATTATCGGAACGATCCTTTTGTCTTTTTTATTCCGCGGTATGAGCCCGACTGAGATTTTCGGGTTCGAGCGGCTTGGGCTTTTTGAAAGTCTTTCTTTGGGGCGCAGGGATGCTGGTTGCCGCATTTCCACTGATTCTGGCCAGCAGCGCGATGGTCACGAGCCTTATGCATAGCGATCCGCAAAAGGATTCGCAGCCGATCATGCAGTTATTTGAGCACGTAGCGGAGCCGGCCAAGAGGATTCCGATTATTCTGTTGGCAGTGGTCATAGCTCCGCTGGCTGAAGAGTTTGTTTTCCGCGGCTTTTTATATGGAGTTCTGAAGCGCTACGCGGGAGCGGTACCGGCTTTGGTATTTACAGGCATCTGCTTTTGCGCTCATTCACCTTCATGTGCCCTCTTTGCTGCCGCTCTTTTTACTGGCTTGCGTGTTGACGCTCGCTTACGAACTATCCGGCTCGCTGCTCGTGCCGATGGCCATGCATGCACTCTTCAACAGTGTCACTCTGGTAGGGGTATTTTTCACGGGTAGATGAAGCTGAACGAACTTGGGGAAGACGCCGTCGTTGCTCAGCTTGACTCGATCGCTGCGGCTGGATCGCCGGGTCAAACTGGGCGCAGGGGATGATTGCGCGGTAGTGGAAACTAGCCGGATGGACTTCAGCTCTTGAAGTCGGATTGCATGATTGAGGGAGTTCACTTTCTGCCCGATGCGAATCCGAAATGGATTGGCTGGAAAGCGATGTGCCGATCCATAAGCGACATTGCCGCCATGGGAGGGAAACCGTTGGATGCCCTGGTAACGGTGGCGGTTCGTCCGGATACGGAGTTTGCATGGCTAAGACGGGTCTATCTAGGGTTACAGACGGCTGCGCAGGCTTATGAAGTCAATGTGGTAGGCGGCGAGACCGCCAAGTCGCCCGGCCCTGTCTTTCTTGTCGGTTGCAGTGACCGGAACGGTCGAGAATGGTCGCTACGCCAGCCGTTCCGGCGGGCGAAAGGGTGATTTGCTATACGTCACGGGAAGATTGGGTGGGTCGATCGTCGGCAAACACCTGCGATTCCGTCCGCGCGTCGCAGAAGCTCGCTGGCTGGTTAAGCGATTTCCCGTGCATGCGATGATGGATTTGAGCGATGGCCTCGCAAGCGATCTGCCTCGCTTGGCACGCGCGAGCGAGATCGGTTTTGTGGTGGACCTGGCGAGCTTCCCCTTCAACCGGGGCTGCAGCCCTGAAAACGGTTTGCAAGATGGCGAAGATTACGAACTGCTCTTCGCCGTGCCGGCCCATACAAAGCGGCGGCTGGAAACGGAATGGCGAACAATGTTCCCCAAACTTCGATTAACCCCAATTGGCCGACTTGTCGACAGTGACCGGAGTCAGTTTATTGGCAAGGGCTACGACCATTTCGCTCGATGAAAAGAAACGCGGACAGAAATTATGTGTCCGACAGCCCTGACGAGACCCGGTCTATTGCTTCCGAATATGCCCAAAACTTGCCGGCTGGGACAGTCTTGAGCCTGATCGGCGATCTTGGCGCGGGGAAGACGGAGTTCGTGAAGGGACTGGCGATCGGCCTTGAAGTCGAGGAGTGAAGTCACGAGTCCCACCTTCACGGTTGTGCACGAATATCGAGGTGGTCGATTGGCGCTTTTTCATATGGACTTTTATCGTCTCAACGAGGAGCGGGAATTGGATGAGGTGGGCTTTGACGATTATTTGAGGGCCGGCGGAGTGTGCGCAATAGAATGGGGAAACAAGTTTCCAAACCGTCTGCCGCCTGACTCGGTTGTGATTCGGTTTCTCATTGATGGGGACGATCAAAGGACAATCGTTTGGTGAAGAGCCTGCTGATTGAGAACTCAGCTGAGATTGGGAGCGTCGCGATGGCAGACGAGGGCGAATTCCTGGTCCGGCGGGAATTTTCAAAGGCCGGCGATCTCTCGATGACGATCCAGGAGATTTTTAACGAACTAGGCGCTCCGGACGAAATAGTTGTCGGGATCGGACCTGGTTCTTATACGGGGCTCCGAGTGGCGGCGGCGACAGCAATCGGGCTTCAATTGGCGCTGCGATGCCCGGCCTTTGGTTGTCCATCGGTTCTCGGCTACGACGCGGTATCGTATCATGTCGTCGGCGACGCGAGAATGAGTTCGATTTTTCTCGCCAGCGTCGAAGGCAAACAGTTGATCCGGAACCCGGAATTGTTGTCGAGAGAAGCTTTTCAATCGTTGCTCCCGCTGTTGGGAGACAGGCCAATTTTCGCCATTGGACCGATCCCGAACCATCCTGATCTAACGGTCTTACGTCCGAAGGCGGAACACCTTCTCCGGTGCCGGGTTAGTTTTCGTCCCGCGCTTGAGCCGATTTATCTCAAAGAGCCGCACATCACGGCAGGGCGGCCTTGATTTTTGATTGGCGTGGACAAGGGACGCGTTCATGCGCGTCCGGTGGCACGCTTGGAGGATCGTGTCGGCGGATCGGCGGGACGGCGTGTCGGCGTGATCGAAGGTTACCTTCGATGGTCTCGCTCGATTGGAGGTTCAGCTCTGATCCTGACTCGCCGAACGCCGCACACGCCGACACGCCGACGCGCTTCCGCTCGACGAGGTTGCTTCAGCCGTGTATTGATGCAGGCGCAATGAAAATCGTCGTCGCTTATTCCGGGGGACTCGACACGTCTGTGATCTTGAAATGGATTCAGGAGAACTATGCTGCGGACGTTGTCGCATTCTGCGCCGATATCGGTCAGGAAGAGGAGCTCGAAGGGCTCGAAGAAAAGGCTCTCAGAACAGGAGCTTCCAAGTGCTACGTGGATGATCTGCGAGAAGAGTTTGCCCGCGATTTTATTTTTCCAATGTTTCAGGCGTCGGCCCTTTATGAGAACCAATATTTTCTGGGAACGAGCATCGCTCGGCCGCTCATCGCAAAGAGGATGGTGGAAATCGCTCGCGCCGAAAAAGCGGGCGCTGTTGCTCACGGTGCGACCGGGAAAGGCAACGACCAGGTTCGGTTCGAGTTAACCGTTGCCGCGCTGGCCCCGGATATCCAGGTGATTGCACCGTGGCGGCTTGAACAGTTCCGCGAGCAATTCCCAGGACGCGCCGAGATGATCCGGTATGCGGAGAGCCAGGGCATCCCCGTGGCGGCGAGCGCCAAAAAGCCGTATTCGATGGATCGCAACCTGCTTCACATCAGTTTCGAAAGCGGCGTCCTCGAAGACCCTTGGATCGACGCGAGCGGTTCTGAGCTAACCGATATGTACAAGCTGAGCGTCTCTCCGGAAGACGCGCCGGACATTCCTGAATATCTGGAGCTGGAGTTTGAGCGCGGTCTTTGCGTCGCGTTAGGACACAAGAATTTAACCTCCATATTGGGCCAACTCGGTTTCTATGGTGATCTTGTGACAACTGAGGAGAGCCGTCTCCAATTGTCTCCGCTTTGGATCATGCGAGTGTTGAATATCCTCGGCGGCCGCAACGGAATCGGGCGCGTTGATATGGTAGAGAACAGGTTTGTCGGCATGAAGAGCCGAGGCGTCTATGAAACGCCCGGGGGCGCGATTTTATTCTTTGCTCATCGACAGATAGAATCCCTGACCATGGATCGCGAAGTGATGCACCTTCGCGACGCACTGGGACCAAAGTATGCCGAGCTCGTCTACAATGGTTTCTGGTTCGCGCCCGAGCGGGAGGCTATCCAGGCGCTTGTGAACGAATCGCAAAAAAATGTCTCTGGCGTCGTGCGTGTGAAGCTCTATAAAGGCAATATCATCGCAGCCGGGCGAAAGAGTTCCATGAGCCTTTACAGCCCGGATATCGCCACGATGGAGGCCGATCCGACCAAGGCGTATAACCAGTCGGATGCGACCGGCTTTATCGCGCTGAACGGTCTCCGTTTGAAGGTCGCCGCAAAGGTTCAGAAACCGTGAGCGATGCAGGCTCAGTCAGCAGAATTCTCCGGCTACGCCGGAAAATTCGGCTGCTTTTTAGTAGAGAGAAGAGCTCTCTAACAGATTGTCTTAATTGATTCATGTTAAACAGGCTTCTTAAAAAGACGCGCAGCGTCTGTTTTAAGCTTCCTAACCCGCAATGAGCTCATCGCTTCGACCTTTGCGTGATTTTTGCGGGTAGTTATCTTCGTGTATTCAGATCGGGCCTATCGCAACAATCTTGACTGGATGAAGGTGAGCTGAGAAGACTCAGAGATGGAGGCAGGTTCAAGCCGCCGTTCTCCCCTATGATTAAATTTGCAACCCTGCCGCGTTGGTGGATTACAGCCGCCGCGCTGATCGTTTGTGCGATTCTGCTATCTCCCTTCTACTGGGTGCTGGTCGGCAGCTTCATGACCCCGGCGGAGCTTTTCGGCGGCCACATGTCCCTTTGGCCGAGGCACTTTGCGTTCGAGAACTGGTCCGTCGCGTGGAACCGTCTCTGGCCGCACATTCAAAACAGCCTGCTGGTCAGCGCGGCAGCATCCATTGGCACACTCCTGATCACTGCGCCGGCTGCTTATGGGCTGGTTTGGCGAAAACCTCGCGGACGCCAGACGCTTTCCGCGTTCATGCTGATGACCCAGATGCTGCCGGCAATCGTCTTTGTGATCCCCTTATTCATCGTGTTCACCAAAATCAACCTCGTGAATACGCTGGCTGGGCTGATTCTGGCCGACATGACTTTTACGATTCCCTTCGCTCTGATAATGCTGTCCGCATACATGAAGGACCTTCCTTACGAGCTGGTCGAAGCCGCGTTGGTGGACGGTGCGGGACAGTTGCGGGCGTTTCTGATGATCGTCCTGCCCATGACCCTTCCAGGCCTGATCACCGTCGGCGTATTCAGTTTTCTGATTCCTTGGGGTGACCTCATTTTTGCCTTGAGCCTGATCACCGAGGGTACCTTACAGCCGCTAACCCTTGAGCTTTATAAGGCCTTCGGCCAGTACGGAGTCGATTGGGGGTTCTTACTGCCGGGAAGCGTCCTGACGGCTATTCCGGCCATCATTTTTGTCATCGCAGCCAGCCGGTTCATCGTGTCGGGTGTCACTCGCGGCGCTATCAAATGATCCCGAAACGAAGATGAGTGCAAACGCGAAAACGCCGCCGAAGAAAGGCTCGCTTCGACGCCTCTCCGTACCTGTTCATTCTGCCCTTTGTCCTTTTCTGCCTGGTACTGCTTCTCTACCCGGTCGTGTACAGTCTGACCTTGAGCTTTCGATTGGCCACAGTCGAAACCTTTGTCAGCGGCGACATGCCGTTCAATGGGCTCACTCAGTACCAGGCCGCCGTCGCAGACCCTGTTTTCTGGAGAGCGGTCGTCAACACCGTCCTCTTCGCGTTTTTCAGCATCCTGTTCCAATTCACGATCGGGTTTCTCCTGGCGCTGTTTTTCCAGGTGAATTTTCCGCTGAAAAACTTTTGCCTTGCCCTGCTGCTCATCCCGTGGGTCTCGCCGGTGCTGACAGCGGCGAACATCTTTAAAGGTCTGTTCAACGAGATCGGTCCGGTCAATCAGATGTTCCATATGATCGGCTTAGGCCCGTTTCCATGGCTGGCAGATCCAACCTTTGCATTTCCGGCCACCATCGTGGCGAACATCTGGATCGGGTTTCCGTTCAATTTCATCCTCTTGTATGCGGGGATGCGGAGTATCCCGGTCGAGGTCTACGAGGCGGCGAAAATTGACGGCGCCCGTTTCTGGAAGCGGGTGGCACACATCACCTTACCGATGCTGAAACCGGTTTCCGTGGCGGTCCTGACGCTTGGGACCATCTACACTGTTAAGGTCTTCGACCTGGTGTGGATCATGACCGGCGGCGGTCCGGCGAACGGAACCCACCTTTTATCGACCTACGCCTACCAGGTCGGATTCTCGGTTTTGAATTTCGGGGAGGCCGCCGCGATTGCTACCCTGATGGTCCTGCTCGTGCTTTTGCTTAACCTCGTGCAACTGCTTCTGCAGCGAAGGTGAACCAATCTGCATGCGCTTTAGAGGAGTCACAGAATTTTGGTGGCAGAATTAAGGAACTCAGAATTCAGGAGTCAGGAGCATGCCAACCGCCGAGCGCGGGTTAGCAGATTTGCAGGAGAAAAGTCGGGCTGAGGCGGACCTCGCTGTTTAAGAGTTACAGGACGCCCACTGCTTCTCCTGACTCCTGAGTTCTGAGTCTGACTCCCGAGCTCTCCCGGCGTCGCTCGCAATCCCCGGAGATTTGCGAGCGATCCGCCGGTCAGAAGGCGGTAATGACTTATTTGGCGGGTAGAATCGTCTTAATCTTTGCGGCAGCGTCCTTTAGAGCCTCCTCGACGCTAGCCTGTCCCGTGAGCGCACGTTGAATCGCTGTGCGAGCCGCCAAGGAGATCTCCGGATACTTGGCCCCGCCGTCTTGAGACCTGGCCTTGGCGGTGGCCATTTGATCCACGAAGGGCTGCAACTCGGGATTCGCTTCGCCCTGCTGCTTGGCGACACTCTGGATCGACGAAATGTAGTTGAACGTGTCGCAAATCTTGCGCAGACGCTCCGGTTCCTGCGTGAACTGAACGAACTTAACCGCCGCCTGTTCGACTTTGGGATCGCCCTTCAAAACGCACCATACCTCGCCGCCGAGCGGGACAACCGGCTTCTCGCCCTCTTTTGGCACGGGAATGGTCACGATGCCGAAATCGATGCCGCTCTTCTTTACGTTCGCCGAGCATCCAGGGTCCCATCACCATAGTGGCCGCACGCCCGCTGTTAAACTGGTTAGGAACATCGCCCTGGTTCCAGTTGACCACGTCTTTCGAGGCGTAGCCCTGCTTGACCCAGTCAACCCAAAGCTGCAGCGCGACCTGTGCGTTCTTCGAGGTGAGATCGTTTAAGCTGCCGCCGTTACTCCACAGGAATGGTTCCCACTGCCATGTGGCTTCCTCGGTATTCACCGCCGAAAAGGCGATCCCATAAACTGGGCTTTTGGTCGTTTTGGAAGCCGTCTCGGTGAGCTGGTCCCATGTTTGAGGCGGCGCAGAAACCCCGCCATCGGCGAGCAGCTTCTTATTGTAATAAAGAGCAAGGCTATTGCTGCCGATCGGCACACCGTAAACCTTGCTGCCGTCGGTCACCGCGGCTTTGGGCCCGGGGTAGATATCATTCCAGACCTGAATTTTGGCGACATCGGCCGAGATGTCCTTGAGGATGCCGGCTTTGGCTACCCGCAACACGTCGGGATTGTCGATCGCGGAAATGGCCGGCGGTTTGTGCACTGCAGCCATCTGCAGCGTGCGGCTGACCAGTTCCCCAAACGGTATATAGGTGAAGTGAAGCTTTACGTCGGGGTTGGCGGCTTCAAAGTCCTTCTGCAATTGACTCAAGGCGTCGATCTGACCTTGCACGTTGAAGTAATGCACGATTTCGACGGTGGTCTCTTCGGCCGGCGCATTGGCGAGCCCGAGACCGGCCAGGGCCGAACCGAGCAGGATCAGCCAACGGAACCGTAATTTTAGTTTGGTATGACTTTTCATTGGATTTAACTTTGGGGGGTTATAGGGGAGAGAAGGGCTTAACATCCACGCCGTAGCCAAACTAACATTTCGCCCGGGGTGCGATTATCCCAAAAGTAGTACGGAATCATCTTGATCGCTGAAGGTTTTGTTGCCGGCGCTAATAGCGAATAGAGTGAGCCGTCCTTCTGCTCCTCTTGGGAGCCCGAAACAGACAGTGAAACGATCTCTTCAAGCTTGCCATTTTCCTGCCTGACCTCAGCGGCTACCTCTGGATTGATCGCGAACCGGTCCAGCCTGCTTCCATTGTCAGCCTCCTCAGCGCAATAGATCAGCGGGCCACGACTTATCGCTACTCTTCCTCGATTTCCAGTCACTTCATAATGAGAGTAATGAGCTTGAACCGGCATCCCGAATCGGGCTGCGATTTCGTCACCGGAGTTCCAGACGCGCGAGATCGATGCATAACCGTTAACAATCGTCGGAACGACCTCCTTGCCATTCACCGCGAAATGATAGCTGTCGGTCCATCCGGGGACCCGAAGAACAACTTCGAACGGAGTTCCAGGCGCTTCTTCGAACCGAATCGAGGCGGACCCTTCAAATGGAAAGTTCGATTTCGCGGATAAGCGGGCCTCCTGGCCGTCGATGGTGAACCGAGCTTCGCTGGAGATGTAGTGGTGAATCGCAATCGCTTTGGGGGCCGACGAATACAAGTAACCCGACAAGGAAAGGATTAGTCGAGCAAGATTAGCGGGGCAACAGGGGCACCACCAGGGCCAAACAACGCGGTGATGAGAACCATCGCTCGCCAGCGGGTTGTGGTAAAAGAATGATTTCCCATCCATACCGAGCCCAGCCAGGACGCCGTTATAGAGGCAGCGCTCCATCATATCGGTGTATCGGCTGTTGAGATCCAGATGAACCATACGGTGAGCCCAAAGCAGCAAGGCGATGGCAGCGCAAGTCTCCGCATAGCTTTCCAGGTTCGGCAGGTCGTAGTCCTTCGTGAATCCCTCATTCTCGGCGGCTGAACCGAGTCCTCCGCTCAGGTAAAGCTTGCTACGGCAGAGGTCCTCCCAAAGGTTTTTGCAGACTGCAGCAAGTTCGGCGTCTTTCAGTTCGTAAGCAAGATCTGCGGCTGCGCTGTAGAGGTACATTGCGCGCACGGCGTGGCCGACAACTTCACGTTGTTGGCGAAACGGTTCGTGTGCCTGCATATAGGCATAAGGTGAAACCGGATGGTTCGGTCGAAAAGGCACTGAGTCCATCCTTTCGAGCGCTTCGCGGTCGAAGTAGTGAGGTTTTTTCCCCCGTTGTTCGACGAAGAATCGACTGAGATTCAGGTATCGCTCTTGGCCTGTCAGGCGGTAAAGCCGGATAAGCGCAAGCTCTATTTCAGGGTGTCCGCAATACCCTGGCAGCTGTCCGGGTCCGGTGCCAAAGACGGTGACCAGGTGATCGGCTAATCGAGTAACAATGTTGAGCAAGGTATCTTTGCCGGTCGCGCGCCGATGAACAACTCCCGCCTCGATCAAATGACCGGCACAATACAGTTCATGCAGGTCGCGAAGGTTCTTAAAACGATGACGCGGCTGCCAGGTAAGAATATGGCTGTCCAGGTAACCGTCGGATTGCTGGGCGCCTGCAAGGAGTTGGATGGTTCCGTCTACGATCTCTTCGAGCTTATCGTCGGAATGGTGCTGCAGGTAAGCACTGGCGGCTTCGAGCCACTTCGCCACATCCGAATCCCAAAAGATGCTGCCGCCCCAATACCATGAATTGGACTCCTGCCGGCCGCGGTGCATTCGCTGATCGAGTCGCAACGCATCCAATTGCCCCTGATGCTGCATCTGGTCGAAGACGTGGGACAGGGTGACTTGTCCGACCAGTTGCTGTTTGATGCCCCAGAAGCCTTCGGTGATGGAAACGCGCGTCTGGTCCAATGGTTGCCAAGGGCGGTTCACTACAGATTGTTTAGTCTGAATTCGGGATGAGGCGCAACAGGAGACGGCGGTAGAAAAACCGTCTCATTCCGACCTTGGAGGGATCAGGTGCCGCTTTTGACCGCGACGGTCAAGCGAGCACCATGAGGACGATCTTCACCCCGGCGGCCACCGCCTTGTCGAGAGCCGGCACAAGCTCGGGACTGACGGGCGTAATCGCGATTCCCTTTACCCCCTGTGACACCATCGACTCGATCAGGTTGATCTGACCGGCTGTATCGGTCGCCGATTGTCCTTGTCCGAAAATGATTTGGAGATCCGGATGTTTCGACGCGTACTCCTTCGCCGCGTCGTTGAGGGTGAAGAAGAAATCGGCAGGGAATCTGGTGATAAATCCCACCTTGACCGCTTCCGCCTGCATGGAGGCCGCAAAGCCCAGGCTTAGCACTAACATTTTTAATATTCGCATTTTCACTTTCCTTCATGATGCTGGGCGGAGAGTTACATGCCCAGAGGCAGCCACGATGGACTCCCCAGTTCCCGGCCGGCATAGAAATTCGCACTCGGCCCCAGATTGTCGAAAAGTGCAAGGTCTTGATATACGGTTTCGATTCCGGCGCTTCGGGCGTCGGCCGGAGAGTGAATTTGAACCGGCTTTCCACCAAGTTCGATGACACCTGAATCGACTCGATGAACGCCGCTGATGCATTTGATCAGGGTCGACCTGCCCGCGCCGTTGTGGCCAAGCAAAGCCAGCACCTCCCCACGATTCACCTCGAGACTGACATCATCCAGAGCCACGATTGCTCCGAACCGCTTTGAGATATTTTTCAGAGCAAGCTCGGGGGAACGTTCGGCACCTCGGTCGGGTCTCGATGGCTCGTCTTTGGAGTGGGCAAAGCTCATCATTTTAGCCCCAGCGATTGAAGGAGACGGAACCGCTCTTCGAGCGTTCCGCGCATGACGGCAGCTTCGACCGCCAGGACGATGATCACGCCGATCGCGATCAGCTGGAAAAAAATGTCAACGTTGAGAAGATTGAGCGCGTTCCGGATAATCCCAATCATCAAAGCGCCGACCAGTGCGTGCTTCGCCTCGCGAGATTCCCTGGCTGCATAACGGGCGATGGAAAGGCATCTGCGCAACTCCTGCACCCGATGGACTAAGCAAATTGGCGATAATCCCCAAAAGCCTTCGAAAAAACGATCCTCAAAACCGGATCGGGCTACACCCGCGCGAGAATCTAAAACATTTCTGGCTTGGACCTGACCTGGCCGCCAATGTCGATCTAGTAGTTACTTGCAATTGACAGCGTAATAATTGTAAAAGTAGGTCGATATGAGTCGACCTGGTCCTGAAATCCGGCTTTCCACTGAGGAAAGAGAAATTCTTTTGCGTTGGATGCGAAATTCCAAAACCGAACAGCGCATGGTCGAACGAGCCAGAGCGATTCTCTTAGCTTGCAGCGGACTAAGCGGCAAAGAGGTCGCCTTAAAGATGAAGACTCGGGCGGCGCGCATCAGCAAGTGGCTCCGGCGATTTGCTCAAGACAGAATAACCGGCCTTAGCGATAACGTTCGTTCAGGGGAAAAGCGCCGCAAGTATACTTCGCTGACCGAAAAACGGATCTTGAAAGCGCTCGATGAGCCGCCGCCTGCCGGCTACAGCCGCTGGAATGGGCGGCTGCTGGCCAAGCATCTGGGCGATGTGAGCAAGGACCAAGTGTGGCGGGTGATGCGGAAGCACGACTTACATCTTGAGCGCCGACAGAGTTGGTGCGTGAGCACCGATCCGGAGTTTAGTCGCAAGGCGGCCGATGTGGTCAGCCTCTACTTGAATCCGCCCCAGAACGTAGCACCCATAAGCCAAAAGAAGACCGGTGGCTAAAGAGCCATCCTAACGTGCATTTTCATTTCATCCCGACGCATAGCTCCTGGCTCAATCAGGTTGAATGCTGGTTTAGCATTTTGAGCCGCGGCGCCCTACAGGGCAGCAGTTTCACCAGCGTCCGCATGCTAAAGATCAATAGGAGATCCCCCGGCTGTGCCGGGGAGGCTCCCGAAGTTTGACTTTTAGAGCAGTCTTCCGGTTCGATGGGTTTGTGAGCCGACCAAAGCTACAAACCCAAACGAACCATGGAAGACTACCGAAGTCTTAGTCATACAAAATGGCAGTGCAAATATCACATAGTATTTATCCCAAAATACCGGAAACGGCAGCTGTACGGAGTAGTGAGGAAGCATCTTGGCGAGGTGTTTCACCGATTGGCAAAGCATAAAGAATGTTGGATTGAAGAAGGGCATGTCATGCCGGATCACGTGCACATGTTGATCAATGTGCCGCCGAAATTGGCGGTATCGAGCGTGGTGGGATACATCAAGGGCAAGAGTGCGATTCACGTGGCGAGGCACTTTTTAAGGAGAGAGCGAAATTACGCTGGGCAGCGGATTTGGGCCCGAGGTTTCTTCGTTGATACGGTTGGACGGGATACCGAAACCATCCGCAAGTACATCGCCGAGCAAGAGATGGAGGATCGCAGGCTCGATCAGCTTGAGATGCCCGAAATAACACGAGAGTAACGAAAACACCAAAAAGCGACAAACAACAACAGCCGCTTTGAGCGGCTCACATCACCCAAGCCTCCGGTTTTACCGGAGGTCGTTGACTCCAGGCGATCGAAGCCTTTATTGCGAGCTGGAACCAAAACGCAGCTCCTTTCGAGTGGACCAAAAAGGAGGTCAAACAGCAAGAGATGAAGAGTTCTTACGCTGACTTATGCAATTAACTACTAGTGGAAGCCGTTCGCTTCGCAAACGGCGCGGCCGCGGTTTTTGTTAGCACTCCGGCCATAGCAGGATAGCACATCCGATTCGGTTGGGCGTTTGGCTAGGTATCTTCCCGCTTCGGATAGGATGAAAGAAATCTCTTGTTCCTGGATCCGAGGCTCTTCGACTGGCTCGGGAACTTCGCCATCCGTAGTCCCGAGGATCAACCGATCATGCCAGGGAATTCCGAATAAGACCCGGCCATCCGATGTTTTTGGGACCATCAGCGCCGACGTGCCAGGCAGGAACTTTTTGGGAAGCACCAAGTGCGCGCCTTGGCTTACAGCCAACATCTTGGCGCTGCCTGGTTCGTCCATCTTTCGGACGGAGTCAACGAATACCCCGGTTGCGTTGACGACGACCCGGGCACTAACTTCGAGTTCGGCACCACTCTCTCGATCGTGAAGGATGGCTCCCGCTATTTTGCCGTTCTTTTTGGTGAGTTGGCTGACCTCGACGTAGTTTGCTACCAGTCCGCCCAAATCAGAGAGGGTGTGAGCTAGAGTGGTCGCCAATCTCGCGTCATCAAACTGGCCGTCAAAAATATGAAACTCCACCCCGCAGGTTATTTTGCTCAACAGTCGGCAGCTGCTTGATTGTCTCGGCCGTGCTTAGCGTTTTGGAACGTCCAAGAGAGAGCTTTCCCGAAAGCAAGTCATAGATCCCCAGACCGATGCCGTAGAAAGGGATTTGCCACAAGCGGTAGGCCGGGATAATGAATTTAAGCGGGTGAGCCAGGTGGGGGCATTCTTGAGCATCAAGCCCCGCTCATGGAGAGCTTCCCGGACGAGACTGATATTGCCCTGTTCCAGGTATCGCACGCCGCCATGCGCGAGCTTCGTCGCGCGACTCGAGGTCCCTTTGGCAAAGTCCGTTTTTTCGACCAGTAACGTGCGCAGCCCGCGGGAAGTGGCTTCGACCGCCGTGCCGAGCCCCCGGTTGCGCCGCCACCAATCACCAGGCAATCCCAGACCGTAGAACGATCCGAGATCGCCTGGATTGCGAGATTCCTGTCCACGACAATTAGAACTGCCTAGATCCAGGCTTTGGCTCGATCAAGTGCCTTGTTCCATCCCGCCCGGCGTTTATTGCGTTCGTCGTAGCTGATCTTTGGTTCGAAGGTACGGTCGGAAGCCCATTGCGAGGAAATTTCGTCCGTCGATTTGTAAAAGCCGACCGCCAGTCCTGCCAGGTACGCCGCACCCATGGCGGTCGTTTCTGGATTCGCTGCGCGGACCACGGGCACACCCAGCAGATCTGCCTGAGTCTGCATGAGGAGATTGTTGGCGCAGGCTCCACCGTCAACCCGAAGTTCAGCAAGGTTGATTGACGAATCGGATTCCATCGCGGTGAGTAGATCGGCAACCTGAAAAGCGATGCCTTCCAGAGCAGCTCGAGCGATATGCGCAGCCGTACTCCCGCGGGTCAGTCCGAGGATTGCGCCCCGGGCATAGGCATCCCAGTGCGGAGCTCCAAGCCCGACGAAAGCCGGCACCAGATACACGCCGCCATTGTCCGGAACGCTTGCAGCCAAGGCTTCAACCTCCGGCGCCGTTTTGATGATTCCGAGGCCGTCGCGCAGCCACTGCACAACCGCTCCGGCGATGAAGACGCTCCCTTCAAGCGCGTATTCGGTGATGTTATTCTTTCGCCACGCAATGGTGGTGAGGAGATTATTTTTGGACGGGACAGCTTCGGTGCCGGTGTTCATCAACATGAAGCATCCGGTCCCGTAGGTGTTTTTCGCCATTCCTGGTTTGCTGCACATCTGGCCGAACAGAGCGGCCTGCTGGTCACCGGCAATGCCGGCGATAGGGAGCCCCTCGAGGGTGCCCACTGAGGACGTTCCATAGACTTCACTGGAACTCTTGGCCGTCGGGCAGCATCGAGCGCGGTACATGCAGGACGCTGAGCAGCTCGTCGTCCCAGTCCCGAGTGTGGATGTTGAAGAGCATGGTGCGCGACGCGTTGGTCTCATCGGTCACGTGGACCTGGCCTTTGGTCAGTTTCCAGATCAACCAGGAATCGACGGTACCAAAAGCCAGTTCGCCGGCTCGGCCTTTTCGCGGGCGCCAGGGACGTTGTCGAGAATCCAACGCACTTTGGTTCCCGAAAAGTAAGCGTCGATGACCAAGCCGGTTTTCTTCTGGACGAGCGGCACCAGGCCGTCCGCTCGCATCTGATCGCAGATCGGAGCGGTCCGGCGATCTTGCCAAACAATGGCATGGCAGATGGGATCTCCCGACTTACGATCCCAAACGAGGGCAGTCTCGCGCTGGTTCGTGATGCCGATAGCCGCAATATCTTTGTGGCTGATGGCTGCACGGCCGATCGCGTCAGCCGCAACGCCAATCTGGCTGGCCCATATTTCGTTCGCGTCGTGTTCAACCCATCCCGGCTGCGGGAAAAACTGGGTAAATTCTTTTTGTGCAACGGCGATTACTTTACCTGAGTAATCGATCACCAGAGCTCGAGAGCTGGTCGTACCCTGGTCTAAAGCGAGTAAGTATTTCATAAATTTTCCTGAAATCAGTTTGGGATTAGTGGGGGGTGCGGCGCGCTGCCGAAAGTGGCGGCATAAACAAGAGCGCCGATGACGCCGCCGATAATGGGTCCGGCGACGGGAATCCATCCGTAAGCAAAATCGGAGTCACGTTTGCCCGGAATCGGCAAAACCGCGTGGGCAATGCGAGCTCCCAGGTCACGAGCCGGATTGATGGCGAAACCCGTGGGTCCGCCTAAAGACAGACCGATTGCCCACACCAGGACCGCAACGACCCATGGCCCGATCGAGTTTCCACAAACCGGGCTGCTTTGGGTCAATGAAAAAGAGCATCGAGAGAACACCGAAAACCAGGGTAAATGTCCCGATGATCTCTGTCACTAGGTTTGCCGGATAATCACGAATGGCCGGACCTGTGCAGAAAACAGCCAGCTTCAAGTCAGCATTTTCCGTTGCCTCGAAATGTCTCCTGTAAGCGAGCCAAACAATGACGCCACCCAGGAACGCACCGATAATTTGCGCAATGATGTATGGCACGACAGTTCGCCCACGGAAATTTTCCAATAACCGCGAGGCCGATCGTCACCGCGGGGTTAATGTGAGCGCCGCTGATCGGCCAAGATGCATACACTCCCACGCCGACGGCCATGCCCCAGCCGGTCGCTATCACGATCCAGCCGGAGTTCTGTCCCTTTGTCTTACTTAAGACGACGTTGGCAACAACGCCGTCTCCAAAAATGATGAGCAACATCGTGCCGATGAGCTCGCCGATGAATGGATTATTCATGAGTTACGTTTGATGGGGGCTGACAAGTTGAGCATTACGCTCTGATTTCTTGCGAACAAATGTGAGCGGGAAATCACGTTCTTCTAGAATTCAAATCGTGCGGACGCAAGCAAAATTGTCGAAAGGCGGTTAACTAATTCTCGTCGGGCAGGGCGACGGTCGCATCTTTTGAGGTTCCTTGCGCGAGGGAAGAAAATGTCAGGGCCGCCGAACTTCTGCTATTCGGGCGGTGCTGCTGACCGCCGGCAAGGGAATGACCTGTGAAAACTAATGACAGAATTGCCTAACAAATGTCAAGGAGCCGTTCGGATCGACGTATTGGGTTAGTTCGGAGCTCTCTTTCCTTTCCGCGCAGCTTACGCGATCCGTTTGCAGGCAAAGACCGACGATTCCTAGGCACCCTGATAAGCACAGGCGCCGAACCTGGCGGCATTACGATCCTATCCGAGGAACGAAGTTGATTGAAATTGCGTGAACAAAGAGAGAAAAAGCGAGCAAAACCTCGGGGAATATGTAAACCTCAGATTGAATCGTTTTCTTCCCAGCGATCGCTCATCCAGCGTTGTTCGACCCCCCAGAAAAAACTAACCTTAAGAGGCTTCATCCCGATGGCTTACTTGGAACTGACTAAGATCGAGAAATATTACGACTCCTTTCACGCTCTGAAGAACCTCGATCTTCAGGTTGAAAAAGAGGAATTCGTCGTCTTTGTCGGACCCTCAGGATGCGGAAAGAGTACCCTCCTTCGCTCCATCTGCGGTCTCGAAACCGTCAGTAGCGGCAGAATCGTGCTCGATGGCAAGGACATTACCGATATCCATCCATCCAAGCGAAACCTGGCCATGGTTTTCCAAAACTACGCGCTATTTCCGCATTTGAGCGTTTTTAACAACATCGCCTTTGGTCTTCAGCTGCATGGTATTTCCAAGGCCGATATCCGAAAGCGTGTTGAACGTGCGGCGGCCCTTTTGCATCTGGAGGAAATGCTGGACCGCAAACCCAAACAGCTTTCAGGAGGCCAACGTCAACGGGTCGCCATCGGGCGCTGTATTGTAAAGGCGCCTAAATTATTCCTTTTCGATGAGCCACTCTCCAACCTGGATGCGATGCTCCGGGTGCGGATGCGAGTGGAGCTGCTCAACTTGCACTATGAAACGCGTAACACGGTGGTCTACGTTACTCACGACCAAGTGGAAGCGATGACCATGGCGGATAAAATTGTGGTCTTGCAGGACGGTCGCATCGAACAGTTCGGAAAGCCGATGCTCCTGTACGAACATCCGGTGAACAAGTTTGTGGCTGGCTTTATCGGATCGCCGCAGATGAACTTTCTCGCCGGCAAGGCGGGTGCTTCGAATTCGAATGGGATTTCATGCGCCGTCGACGGGCTCGGTACGCTGACACTGCCGCTGCAGGCGGATGGTTGGAAACCAAACGAATCGATTACGTTCGGCGTTCGACCCGAACATATCGAGCTGGAAAGCCGGAGTATCGTCCACTCCGGTTAAGGGAGTCGTGAACATTGTAGAGAATCTCGGGGGCGAGACTTACCTGCATGTCGAAATCGCTCCGGGAGTGCCACTGATCATGGTCAAACTGCACGGCTCCCACGGTCCGACACGCGGAGAACGAGTTACACTCTATCTGCCCGCGGACAGGATTTACCTTTTCGGCAATGAGGGGAACGCTATCCCGGTGAAGCCGTTAAAATAGTTCCAGCCTGCATCGCAACAATACCAGGCTCCGAGCGAGAGAGTTGGGGAGATAATTCAGTTCCCTTGCTTTTTGCAGAACGCGCTCGCGGGTGGCTTCGCTACCCGGTGTGCAGTCCGGAGGAAATGGCGAAAGGCCCCCTTCTCTGGACTTATTGCAGCTCCAGAACGAATTGCAGATCTTCCGGGCATCGCCCTCACAAACATTGATCGTGACGACACTGCCTTCCGCCTTGCACTACTCCGAAAGGACTCTGGCAAACGTCTGTAGGATGAGCGCAGCGGAAGTGGCGCCGGCGTCGAGAACGCCTCGCGAACGTTCGCCAAGCCGGGCAGAGCGGCCAATTTTCGCAACCAGGTCAACCGTGGAATCTTTCCCTTTTTCGGCGGCATCGGCCATCTTCTTGAGCGCCTCCTGCAGCGACGCCCCCGCATCGACAGCCGCTTGATAGGTCTCCTGCGCTGGAATAACGGCGTCCATGAGAGTTTTATCGCCGACTTTTGCTCCCCCAAGATCCTCGAGGCCGTCACGAGCTGCCTTGAGCATTTCACCGAACAGCCGGGCATCCGTCTCAGGCTTATCCTTTGATTTGAGACTCATCTGAATAAAGAAGGTGCCGTAAATAGGTCCCATCGACCCACCGATCTCCGTCATCAACGTTTTTCCTATCAAGCCGAGACCCTCGCTCAAGGAGACCTCTTTGTCGCCTAAGTGTTCTTTGATCAGATTGAATCCTTTCGCCATGTTAATGCCGTGATCGCCATCGCCAATCTTGCCATCGACTTCGCTCAGATACGCTTTGTTATCGAGTATCGTCTGGACTAGCGCCAGCACAACTTTACGCCCTTGGGAATTCGGGAAGTTAGCCATGATAAAGTTGTTAGTGCGAAAGTTGAGTCAGGCCCATGCTTTCAGCTTCTAGATCAATCAAGGCCTTGAGTTCGTCGTCTACCTTCATCAGCGTAAAGCTGATTCCCATCATCTCCAGAGAGGTGAAGTAGTTGCCCACATACGATCTGTGAATGTTAATCTTGGCCTCCTCGCAGAATGTCATACGCCTTGTTGAAAGCGATATAGAGTTCCATGACAGGAGTTGCGCCGAGCCCGGAGACCAACGCCACCACGTCGTCTCCCGCTTGAAATGGTAAATCCTTGAGAATGTGATCCAGACATAACTTCTGCTATCTCGTCCGCCGAATTGAGGTCGCTGATCATGACTCCCGGTTCACCGTGGTGCCCGATTCCCACTTCCATCTTTCCAGGCTCGATAAAAAAATTCGGCTTTCCGGCTGCCGGTATTGTGCATGAAGTCAGACCGACGCCAATGCTCCGCGTATTGTCGATAGCCTTTTGAGCGACTCGTATCACTTCATCAAGCGAGCCGCCCTGGGCCGATTTTGCCCCGCCGACCTTCCACATAAGGACCTCTCCTGCTACGCCTCGCCGCTTCTGCGGCTCTTCCTTTGGCGCGGACGCGACATCATCGTTCGCGACGACCGTTTTGACTTCGATACCTTCCATCGCCGCGAGCTGTTTTGCCATCTTCACGTTCATGTTATCGCCCGCGTAATTGCCGTACAAACAGGCGATGCCCGCGCCGCCGTTTGCAGCCTTAAACGCATCGAAAAAAACTTGGGCGGATGGCGAGGCAAACACTTCGCCGACCGCCACGGCATCGCACATGTTCTTTCCGACATACCCGACGAAATGCCGGTTTGTGACCTGAACCGCCGCCTGTAACAACGCCCACCTTACCCTGGATAGGCGCCTTGATGTATTTCAAGACGCGAGGATTTTCTTCTAATGGTACGACCAGGTTTTTGTGACATTTCACAAAACCCTTAAGCATGTCTTCGACGACAAGGTTCGGATCGTTAATGATTCGTTGCATAGGGGGGATAAAATCGGGACGTTATACTTTGTGGAATTGCTTCATCGATTTCTTTCATCCGGTCGACTTTCGGTGCGGAGCGCCCGCCCTGGTAATCTGAGGCAAGCCAGATATCGACAAGCGATTTCGCGAGTTCTTCGCCGACCACTCGGCCACCCAAGGTCATGATCTGGCAGTCGTTGCTCTTCCGGGATCGCTCTGCCGAATAGGGATCATGGCAAACCGCAGCACGTATTCCTGGTACTTTATTCGCCGTGATGGCGACGCCAATGCCTGTGCCGCACATGAGAATTCCGCGATCATGTTTACCAGCCGCTACGGCCTGCGCGACGGTTAAGTGCGACATCCGGGTAAAGAACCGACGGATCCGGCTTATTCACACCGTAATCTTCTACGGGTATTCCTTTGGATTTCAGGTAGTCGACGATTTTGCCTTTTAATTCAAAGGCAGCATCGTCAGCGCCAACCGCGATTGGTTTAGTCGGGGTGCTCATAGAGTTATGGAATAGGTTTGACGTCGTTAAATCGTGGTACCAATGGACGTCATTGTCGACTAAGTTTCATTCTTCGTTATAGCTGGTGCTTCGCAGGCGAGAGAGGTGTTCGTTGCCATGATTTGCTTGCGATCTCAAGAGATCGAGCCTCTCCTAAGATGCAGGCCATGGTTTCACCTTGCTCCGTTAAGGCTCCGATCGCTACCGCAAAGAGACTGTGTCTCCAGGTTTAACGTTGCGACGAGGTTCAATCAATGCCCAGCCGGTATGTTCTGATCTCGGTTTCACATCCATCAGCCTGCCTAGACGGTCCAAATTAAAATCGGCAACGTTGTGTTTGCCTGCCCATTTCAGGTTGATCCAGATCGCTATTGCTCCTGAACTATTCTGGTGAACAAAGTCCTTGTTTCTGTGGTCAGCATGCACACTCACAACAAGCGCTGTATCCTCGCTACTGTTCATATGGATCCTTTTTTCTAGTTGTTTCTCTGTCATAAGAATTGCCCTTTCCGCAGCCGCGATGAAGGTACGGCGTTATGAAATCGAGTGCACAAATAGTCAAGCGCTATCCGATTTCGATACAGGCAATGCGGACATTCCCTCTTTCCGTCGAGCCGCGTCTTACCAAAGGCTCGTGTCGAGATGACACCGCTGACCTCTACAAGTACTCATTTTATCTTAAGGCTCCAACACAATTTTGAGCGATTTTTCGCCCTTCTTCATCATGTCGAACCCTTTCTCATATTCCTCAAGTGGGAGCCGATGGGTCACAACTCCTTCGGTCGGGAGTCGTCCACTGCTAATGGCATCGATCACGAACGGATAGCAGTAAGGGCCAAGATGGACGCCGAGCACATCCAACTGTTTGCGATCAGAAATGATGCTCCAATCGACCGTGACGTCGTGCGAAAAGACGCTGAACTCCACAAATCGGCCAAGCTTGCGAATCATCTGCAGACCCTGAACGACAGCCTTCGGATGACCCGTAGCTTCAATAAACACATCGCAACCGTAGCCATCCGTCATGTCTTTGACAATCTTGACCACGTCATCCTTGATCGGATTGAGAACCACATCGGCGCCAAACTTCTTCGCCAGTACCAGCCGATCCGGTTTTGTGTCCATGACGACCAGTTTCTTTGGACTATGGAGTTTGGCGGCACCAACCATTCCGAGCCCCAGCGTTCCCGCACCGGCAAGGACGACGATGTCGTCCCATTGGATATTAGCCCGTTTGATGCACCAAGCTGAGCAGGAGTATGGCTCGACTAAAATGGCCTTTTCGATCGGCAGATCTTGAGGTACTTGGTGGTTGATCCCCTCCTTCGGGTATCGCATGTACTCAGCAAAACCACCGTTCACGTTGTTCTGGAAACCGTAAACATCGTGCTTCTCGCACATCCAGTACTGACCGCTTTTACAAAAACGACATTCCCAGCAGGGAACGATTTGTTCCGAGATCAGCCGGTCGCCGATCTTGACCTCGCCCTTCTTCGCGACGTTCTCGCCCATCTCGACGACGTGGCCGAGAAATTCGTGCCCTGGAATCATGGGCGATTTGATGTACTTGGGTTGGCCGCTCCCGCCCCAAAAAGACTCAGCACCCACATAAGCTTTGATGTCGCCCGCGCAGATGCCGCAGCCTTCCACCTTGATAATGATTTCGTCCGCTCCCGCTCTCGGGACCGGAACAGTCTCCAACCGATAATCGCCTGGCGCATACGCGACGATCGCACGCATTGTTTCGGGCAGTTGTCCTTGCCCGGTGGTGCGCCTAGATGCCCTTTCAGGCGCTGCTACAGTAGCCGAGCTCATGAATTGGTCCTCCTTTTAGAGGGGTTGTCCCTGCTTGAAGAAGGCCACGAGCTGGAAATAACCTTCCGCAAGCAATTTCGGGCTTCGCGCCTTCGTGATTTGTTATGTCTACGATACTCTTAGTTAGTTAAGCTACAAGTCGTTGACCATCTTGCGGGTCAAAAAGATTCAGATCCTCATCATTGAAGCTGAGGTGAACACGACCCCCTGGCTTGAAACGTTCGGTCACCGGCACGCTGGCCATCAACAGCAAGTCGCCATAGCGCACACCGACATGTGTTTCGTCTCCGAGATTTTCGACAACAGCGATCGCCCCGGGAACACCTATGTCTGAATCATTCGTGTCGACTTTGACACCCCAAGGACGAACTCCAAGCTTGGCCGAGGATCGGTTACCGAGCAACCGTTGCATGTAGTCGGTCATAGGGAGGACAAACTCCGTTCCTGGAATGGCGAGCCGCCGACCGGAGTCTACCTCCACCCTAAAGATGTTCATCGGCGGTTCCCCGAGGAACCCCGCGACGAACTCGTTGGCCGGGTTGTTGAAGACTTTCAGGGGCGTATCAAATTGCTGAAGCTTGCCGTCGTCCAAAACCGCAATCCGCTCCGCTAAAGCCATTGCTTCGAGCTGATCATGCGTCACGATTATCGTCGAAAATCGCTGTTCGGCGTGTAGACGCTTGATCTCCGTGCGCATGTGAACTCGGAGCGCAGCGTCGAGGTGACTCAACGGCTCGTCGAGCAAGAGAACAGCGGGCCGCCGGATCAACGCTCTGGCAATGTTGACACGCTGCTTCTGACCGCTGCTCAGCGTGGCCGGTTTCTGATCGAGCACATCTTCGACTTGCATGTATTGGGCGACTTCGGCAACGCGTTTCTCGATCTCCTTCACGTTGACGCCATGCGCCTTGAGGTTGAACGCAAGATTTTCGCGAACCTTGAGCGGTGGATAAAGCGCGTAGTTCTCGAACGCCAGACCAATCCCGCGATCTTTGGGATGCACGTTGTTAATGACTTTGCCACCTATCAGCATCTCGCCCTCGGTTACTGTTTCTAAACCGGCCAGCATTCGCAGCGTCGTCGATTTTCCGCAACCCGACGGTCCAAGCAGCGCGATAAATTCGCCATCCCGCATTTCGAGATTCAAATTGTCGACTGCCCGAGGTGTGGTCGGGCTGTATTGCTTTACGACTTTTTTGAGAGCGAGCTCAGCCATGGATGACTTCCTCAGCAGGTTGTTCCGATCGCGCCAGAAACGCTTGCGTGTCTGAATCGAATGTTAGAAGCGAATGCGGGTCAATCAAGAACCGGACTCGCCGATCTATTTCAAAGGATAAGTGTCCATCGACCAAAGCTCGGATTCGCGTGCCGTCCACCGCCTGCACCGTTAATATCGACTTCGCCCCCAGTGGCTCGAAACTGTACACGACTCCATGAAAGGCATTCTTATTACTATCCGGCACGATGCTGACGTCTGACGGACGAAAACCGACGCGAACCTTTTTTTTGCCGTTCTTCTGCAATGCTTGCGCGACATCCGCAGGTAGCGGTATCGGAATGTTTTCAGCGAGAATTTGCAGTTCCAGTTCTGTTCCGTTTGTCGATTTGAGCGTCGCATCGACCAGATTCACGTCCGGATCGCCGAACAAATGAGCGACTAGCGTGCTGGCGGGGTGGAAGTAAATTTCTTTTGGAGTGCCTATCTGCTGGGTACGACCTTCATTAATCACCAAAATTCGGTCAGCGAGACTCATCGCTTCCAGGTAATCGTGTGTCACATACAGCGTTGTGGTCCCGAGCTGGCTCCGCATCTCCTTAAGTTCGGCACGCATCGAATGTCGAAGCTTAGCATCGAGGTGACTGAGAGGTTCATCCAGAAGAAAGATGTCGGGCTTGCGAACCAGCGCGCGACCAAGCGCCACCCGCTGGCGTTGCCCATTGCTTAACGCCGTTATCTGCCGGTCCACCAAGTGGTCAATCTTCATGATCTTGGCGTATTGAGTCACGCGCTTATTCACTTGGTCCTCGGGTAGCTTGAATTTGGGACTTCGAAGTGGAAATGCCATGTTGTCAAAGACGCTTAGTTGCGGATAAAGCGCGTAACTTTCGAATACCATCGCAACATTCCGGTCCGCTGGTTCGAGGCCGTCAATGTCTCGTTCTGCAATCTTGACGGTGCCCCGGTTCGGAGTCACGATGCCCGCAATCAGGTTCAACGTCGTCGTTTTGCCAGCCCCCGCCGGACCGAAGATCGCCACGAACTCCTTATCGGCGATGTTCAGGCTCAGGTCTTCAACCCCCCGTCTCTTGCCGTACCACTTGGTCAATCCCTTTAGCTCAACACTGGCCATAAATATCTATCCTTTCACAGCGCCGAAAGACAGACCTCGCACCAGGTGTTTTTGAATTAACAAAGCCAATATGATTTCCGGTAACGCGCAGATTAACGCTGCGGCGGCAACCCATCCGTAGTGGACCGTGTCGGATGCCAGGAATCTCATCATCGAAACCGTCGAGGTCTGGGTGTGCCCCCCTCCCAACAGCAATGCGAACGTGAAACGAGTTCCAGCAAAATATGAAGCAGAGTAGCCCCGCCGCCACCAAGCCGGGTTTGACCAAGGGTAGCAGCATCTTAAAGAACACCTGCCACCAGGTGTACCCATCGAGTTGCGCCGCCGCTTCCATATCCGTTGAGAGATCCTCAAAGAATCCTCGCAAGATCCAGATCAACAGAGGAAGACTGATGAGTTGGTAGACCCAGACCAACCCCACCGTGCTGTCGATCAGGTGCAAATTCTGGTAAATCAAATACAGCGGAATAATCACTAGAATCTCCGGTGCGAATTTGAACGAAAGAAACGTAAATGCGATATCCTCTTTGCCTTTGAAATCAAAACGCCCCAGAGCATACGCGGCAGGCACTCCAACCAATAGGGAGAGGGCAACTGCAAGACAACTGACAACCAGGTTGTTCCACAAGGTCAGGAGGAAATCTGTCTCGTTGAAGACGGCCCTGAAGTTTTCCAGTGTCGGCGTGAAAAAGAACGTCGTGGTAAACATCTCGTTATCCGGCTTGAAGGAGAGAATCAGCATCCAGACAAGCGGGAATAATGCGAAAAGCGCGTAGAGCAGAAGCAAGATAGTTTTCGCTACCAACCCTGCCATACCGAGGGGATTGCCATTGCTTCATAAATTACACTGCTCCAGAGGATAATTTCTGCGCTTTTCTCCAATATCCGATCAGTACGAAACAAATCGCGTAGATGAATGTCCACAGGAAGAGCAGCATCGGAATCGATCCGCTCAGATTGTAGAAAGGAAAGGCCCGGTTATAGGCCGCTAACGCTATGCTGAGCGTCTTGTCGCCCGGACCACCTTTGGTCGAGGCAAAAATGATCGCGAATTCCTGCAAGGAGGTCATCAAGCGGAATATCAGCGCGACCAATAAAACCGGCGCGAGCATCGGCAGCGTCAAATTGCGAAAGACGAACCAAGCTGAACCTCCGTCGATCAATGCCGCTTCATACGGAGATTTTGGTAAGGATCGAAGCCCCGCAAGCGCCAGAATGACCACGAAAGGCGTGTATATCCAGATGTCAATCAAGAGCACTGAAAACAAGCGCGAAATTAGGATCCGCGCTCCATCTAAAACCGCCTAGACCGATCCAGGAAAGCGGAAAACGCAGAATGCCGACCGACGGATTGGTCATCAGTTGCCAGACCAATGCGCCGATCACCGGAGCGATCATCAAAGGAAAGATCAGCACTAAACGCAAAAACTTCGAAAGCCAGTTCTCTTCATTTAAGAGCAAGGCAATGCCAAGTCCCAGCAGCATTTCCAGCCCCGTTGCCCAGAACGCATACTGGAGGGTAATGGAGAGCCGAGTGCCAAAAATCGGGGCTCGTGAAGGTGTCTACGTAATTCGCGAATCCGATTAGACTGAAGTCAGAGCTTCTAAGTGTCAGATCGGTGAACGAATAGAAGATGGCGACTATGAACGGAATCAAGATTCCGATCGTCAGCAGAAACGACGGCGCCAGGACCAGAAATGGGCGCAAGGCTTTCCTTCGCGCATATTTCTTTCCGGCTTCCGAGAGTTCTGTTCGCGGCGGGTCGATCCGGCGTTGTTGTGGGTGCAGCTGTGGCTGTGCTCATGCTGATGCAATGGCGTAGCCGTTTGGAGGGGAATGCTTTCGATGGCAACGAGTCCCCGAGGGACGTGGACGATTCAAAATAACAACACAGATTGCGGATCGGGAAGAATTTTTACACTGGCGATTCACGTCCTGTCGTCCCATTCTCCGCAATAAGCCTGTGTTGCACTCGAAGAAGCGAATCTTCAAGGGCTGGGCGGCTCGATGCCGCCCAGTGTCCATGAGAATCCGCTTATCGTGCCGATTGCGTCTGCGCAGTCAGTTTTTTCGCCCGACTCGCTCAACTTCAACTTGGAAGTCTCGCGCGAAATCCGCTTGGCGAGCTCTTTCATCGCCGTTTCCGGGTTTGCGCCCGAGAGCACAATTTGTTGCAGAGTGGCAGCCCACTCCGTGGTCGATTGGATGAAGTACGGCTGAGGCGTGAATTTGATGCCGGTGTTCGGAATCGTCTTCTGGAAGGTGTCGGCGTATCCCTACAACCTTGGATAGCTTCTCCTTGAATTGTTCGTTATCCCAGATCGACTTGCGCGCCGGGTCGACGGTCTTGGCGTTGAGCGCCGCCCAGAGTTCGAACTCTGGTCCCGTGAAATACTGGATGAAAAGCCACGCTGCCTTCTTGTTCTTAGAAGAGCTATTCATCGCGAGCTGCCATACCCATTCATTGGATTGTGGTGCGTCGCCCGCCTTGAACACCGGCGCTGGCGCGAACGCAATATTGCCAGATTGATTGGTGCTCCCGGGAACGTTCTGGAAATAGCCGTTGATATCCGCATCGTACAAGATCGCTGCTTTGCCGGCTCCAAGGTCAGCACCGCACTGATACCAGGTATAGTTCGACCAAGCCGGCGGGCCTCCGTCCTTGATCATTTTCGCAAACTTGGTCGTCACCGCAATTGCTTCAGGAGAGTCCAGCGCGGAGACCAGTTTGCCGTCCTTGATGACGAAATCCTTCGCCCCGGCGCTGCTGAAAGTCGACATGTATCCGGGATGGATCGTCGCCCAATTCCGCGTACCTCGAACTGCCACTCCGTATGATCCGGGACCATTCCAACCCTTTAATTTCGTGGCCAATTCAGTCAGTTCATCCAAGGTTTCCGGTGGCTTCAGGCCCTTCTCGTCGAAGTATTTTTTGTTGTACGCAAGGGAATACATCTCAAAGCCGAGCGGGAGCGAATACAGACTGCCCGTACCGGTAGGATCTCCTGGCTTAAGATCCCATTTTCCCCCGTTGAATACGCCTTCGAAAATATCCTTTGAGTTATAATCCGGATTGGTGAGCGCTGGATCGCCGAGGTATTTATCCAAAGGCTCAACGCGATTGGAACTCGCATAATCCCACATCTGGTAAACGCCAGTCATGAAGACATCGGGAGTACCGGTCTTGGCCGATAACATGGTTGTCACTTTGTCGAAGTAGTTCTCCTCGGGAGTCACTTCGTGCGACACTTCGATACCCGTTAGTTCTTTAAACTTAGGCCAGTTGCTGGATCATTGCGTCAGCATACGGGTGCTGGTTAAACGCAATCGTGATTTTGGCACCAGATGCCTGTTTCCAATCGAACTTGCTGTCTTCAGCTCTGGCGGAAGCACCGGCCAGAATCGCAGCACAAACGGACACCACGAACAATGCACTTTTGGGGGAACGGATTCTCATATTCAGTAGGAACTTCTCAACCCTGGTAACCCATGGAACTATTTTGAAGAATTAAACGTCAGTTGAGCGGTGTTAGCAATCTTTTTTCCGGATTGGTCCGGCAAGCAATCGGTAAGGCCTCTAGTTCTCAAGGTTCGAGAGTTACTTTCACGGAGGTCACACCCGACTGAACCATATCAATCCCTTTCTGGTAGTCTTTCAATGGCAAGCGATGCGTCACAATTTCCTCCATAGGCAGCAGGCCTTTCTCAATCATGCGAATGGCAACCGGATAACAGTTGGGACTGAGGTGACCGCCATGGACGTTGAGTTCTTTGGTGTCGCCGATGATCGTCCAGTCGACCGTAACTTTCTCTCGCATTACGCTGAACTCGACGAAGGTGCCGAGTTTGCGGATCATCTGTAAGCCTTGTTCGACCGCAGGCGGGGCACCCGTCACCTCGATGTAGACGTCACAGCCGTAACCACCGGTCAGTTCGCGTACTTTGGCGACGGCATCTTCCTTTTTCGGGTTGATGCCGACGTCAGCGCCGGTGCGCTTCGCAACCTCAAGCCGATCGTCGCTCAGATCCAAAGCGATGATGCGTTCAGGGCCTCTCATCTTGGCGGCCGCCACCATCCCCAACCCAAGCGGACCGCACCCGGCAATCACCACCGTGTCCTGAAATCGAATGTTACCCCGTTCCACCGCGTGAATGGAGCAGGCCAACGGTTCGATAAACGCCGCATAGTGCCAAGGCACCGACTCCGGGACTTTATAGTTGAGGGCTCCCGACGGAAAAACCATGTATTCGGCCCACGCGCCGAAGGTCCGTTGGTGGAACCCATAGATGTCATGGACGGCGCACATCCAGTAAGCGCCCATTTTGCAGTACTTGCATTCCCAGCAGGGAACGATCTGTTCGCTGACCGCATGGTCACCGATTGCTAACCCGTACTTTTCCGCAGCGCGTTCTCCAAGGGCAACCACTTCGCCCACAAATTCGTGGCCGGGGGTGACAGGGGGCTGGCAATAGCCGGGTCGAGTTTCGTCACCCCAGAACATCGCGGCACCGGTGTAACATTTGATGTCACTGGCACAAATCCCCGTGCTTTTGACTTTGACCACCACCTCCCCGGGACCTGCTTTCGGCACGTCTCGCTCTTCCATCCGATAGTCTTCGGGGGCGTGGCAGATCACGGCGCCCATTCTCTTTGGCAGTTTTTCAGTGACGGCATTCATTGATTTTCATCCTTTATTTTACTGAAAAGCGAAAAGTTAGTTATTGTACGTTACAAAATTCACCGCTCGTCTTACACCTGTCCACGCAGGCTGAGTCATCGTCTTTTTCCCGAGAACTTTCCTCAAAGCGGTAAGATAGGTAAGTTTATCAGCTCCGTTTCTGCTACACCACGCATCGACGGATTCGATGGGCCAAACGGGCACATTCTTCCCGGATGAGGGCGCTCCCCAATGCGGCTCGTCGATGTCGCGAGTGCTTCGGGGTAGCTCTTCTTGGGTGTCCGAAAACTCACCCGTTGATGGGTTAGAATGCATGGGGGGTGAAGCTCGGAAGCGGCGTCTGTAAACTCAGGATAGACCCCCTCCCTTTGGGCGTCAAGGGGCGGTGTCTCCACACCTGCACACGGCAGCGCCAATTCATGAGAGTCCTTTGAAGTTGGGATATTTACTGAGGGCCAGGCGGAGTGCCGGACGGTGGTGGTCTTCGGACAAAGCGGATTGGAAATCAGTGGTGGTGACATGGTCTGGACGTCGCTGGTAGCCACGCCATTGCATGAAGAGGCTATTGCTCAAGCGCAGCATCATGCCGAGAACTAACATAGCGTTGTCGTTGCGCACCCGACAGCGGTCGTCGTTGTGGGAGATATCCAAGCGCTGATGCAAACCGCTCTCAATGCCCCAATAATCCCGGTTCAGACGCAACCAGTCTATCGCATCGAGTCGGGAGGGCTCGACACTGGTGATCAGCGCCACCAATTCGTCTTTGCGCCCTTGGGTCTGGCGCAACAGAAGAGCGGCCTGCTCGGCCAATGGGAAGCAGACCTCTTCAGCGCTGACCGGTGCGGCGACAATACTGCGGCTTTCCTTGCGGCTTTTGTTGATTTCCTGCACGCAAGTCTGGGTGGGCGTCGCCTCATGAGGGGGGAAAATCGCCCTGAGGGGCGGCCACGAGTGTTTCGATCTGTTCGCGCACGGTGGGTTGATTGCCCTTGACCGTTAGCTTAACTTCCTTTAGTCTCAGAAAAATGCTCCTCGTAAGAGGATCCCCCGCCTGATTTTTTCGGGCTACGCTTCAGCCCAGGCGGGCGGTTGGGAGAATAGCGGAAACAGCCCGAGCTGACTCAGCACCGTATTGAGCTTGGGCGGGACTTGAGTCAGGAGGCGCTTGGAGTCTTGGTCTGCGATTTTCAAGGTACCGACTCGAATGGCCTGCAACCGGCGCAGCAGTCGTTGGACCTCGCCTGTTTCGCCTTTGGCTCGCCATTCATTGGCGAGCTTGGCGCATAGCCAGTAAGCGATGAAACAGAGCCGCACATGATTGCGGACCCGGTCCGGACGCCAGTGAAAGACCGGGCGGACCTCCATATAACTCTTGAGTTGGCAGAAGGCATCTTCGACCGCCAGCAAGTTCTTGTAATTGCCCAGCACCTGCTCTTTGGCGCATTGAGCCGCTGCCAGATCGCTGTGCAGCAGATAAAGGCCGTCCAGATGCTGCTCGCTCCGGATCAGTTCATCGTTTTTCTGATACTGTAGCTGGCCTTGCTCATCGACCTGGTATTGAAAATATTTATGGGCCTTTAGCTGTTGGAGCTTGCGACCAACTTGACTGGCGAGTTTTTGCGGATTGGTTTTTTTCCGCCGGACGGCCGCCAAGCGCTGGAGTTCCCTCTCGGCTTTTTCTAAGCGAGCCGTGCGCCGGGCGAAATCGCGTCTTTGCCGATACTCTCCGCCGGCAATGACATAGCGTTTGCCCTCCACGCTGAGCTCCAAGAGCTTGGTGCGATCCCACAACTGAGGCTGGGCATCCTGAGGCAGTTGCGTAATGAGCTCACGCAAATTCGTCGAGGAAAGCCTTGTCACAAAATGCAGCTCTTCTTTGCGCATGGCTTCCAGATTGAGGGTACTGCTCATGCCGTTATCAAAGACGAAGATCGCCTGCTCAATACCAAAGCGCCGCTGCAGACTGGCCAGTAGTCCCTGCAAGGTCGTCGTATCGGCCCGATTTCCGCGCAGCACCTCCAGATGGATGGGCACGCCCTCTTGATCGGTGGCCACCGCCAACAAGATCTGGGGACGATCCTCTCGGTGATCGCGGCTGTAGCCGTAGGCTCCTAAACCCTGGGGTCCCTTGCCTTCAAAATAAACACTGGTCAGATCATAGAGCACCAGGCTCACCCCTTGCGGGAAGCCTCGGCGTAGAGCTTCTGCTCGATCGGGACCCAGCGGCCATTGAGAGCGTCCATGGCCTCGTAGAGATCGTCTTCGTCAAAAGTCTCGCTCCGTTGGCAAAGCCCGCAGGCAGCGGCCAAAAGAGTGCCGCTGGCTTGTTCAGCCAGCGCCAGTTTAGCGCACGGAAACAGGATGCGACCAAAGATCATGGCCTGCAGAAGCTGGCGCTGGCGAGCTTGGGGCACCTCGGCAAAAAGCTTCTCCAATCCGAAACGTTGCCAAGCATCTCGCAACACGGCCAAGCCGCCGTAGTCCAGCGTCTGGGATAACTCGATCTGCTCAAGCACCACGCAGGTCTGACCGCTCAGAGCAGCAGCGACCAGATCCCGGACCTCCGGGGGTAAGGCCGAGATGTTGCAGACCGTGCGGGAGCGGGGACCCTCGGAAGTGCGAAAGGACTCGCGCACCAGGTAAGAGACATAGGTTTTGTTCTGCCGACGGGACTTGGTGGCTTGGACAAACATGATTGCTACGCATATAGAGCATATAATCCATTACATACAAGTATAATATGCAGATAAAATTAAATATTACTTGCTACAAAACGGTCCCAAAAACCGCCGAATACGAGGGAAAACTAAAAAAGAGGGGAGGAAGTCAGGTTAGCAGACAATCGGCCCCGTGTTCCAAGACCAGCGCACGCGCGGTTTCGTCCTGGGTGGGTAAGGCGTCCAGCGAGACCAACCGGCCTTCGATCGAGGCGCTCAAACAACTCTCGCGCCACGGGAATCTCGTTCGTCTTTTGGTCGACTAGTGCGCTGCCCAAGTAATGCTGGCTGGGAACGCTAACCGCGCTCAAAACCGAGGCGCCGCTGCCGTGCTTGGGTTCTTTGCCATCCAGTACGATCAATTGATCTTTAGGCACTGGGCCGCGCACTTGGTCCTGGATGGCCAGAATGACTTCCTCCACCTTACGGGCGTCGACGCGTTGAAGCAGACGACAAAAGGTCGGCTGTGTCGGAGCGGGATACTTGCCTTGGCGGTTACGCCGGATGCCAAGGGCCCGGCGTTGCGCTTGGCTCAAGCCACGCGCAAACTTGGCGATGTCCTTTTGCCCGCGCGGAGCCCCGCAGAGGGTGGCTAAAAAAAGGATCGTTAACATCGACCACAGCGGATAGGACTCGAAGCGCCCGCGAAAGTCTGGCACGGCTTTGAAGTTGAAGTGTTCGACCATCGAGCGGATTTCTTTCACCGTGTGTGTGCAGGGTGGCGAGACGTTTTGTTCGACCACCGCCAACGCTGGCTTGAGATGTTCGGCCTGGAGACTGCGGCGGGCGTTTTTGAATAGTTGGCGGCAGAAGAGGCGTTTGGGCTGATCGTGTTTAACGTAGTAATCGCGGCGATGGCGGCCCCAGCCGTCGGTCTGGCCAAGTTCGCTCCAACCACTGGCCGAATAAACCGTACCGCAGAACTGGGCCACATCGACGAAGGTTTCGACCACTAACACCGGATGGCCGTAACAGGTCTACCAATCGGTGGGAAGGCGATCCAGGGTCAGGCGCAGCACCTTGCTCGCGAGGTTGGGTACGGAGCGCTCGGGCAGGATAAGGAACGGCTGTTGTTAGTCACCAGGCTGACGCGACGGTGGCGCTGAGTCGCGCTCCACCCGATCCATCGGTCGCGATGCTTGAGGTGCTTGGCTGGAGCGCTGAAGACGAGCAAAGCCAGCCATTGGTCCTGAGCATCGGTGGCCACGTAGTAGAGGCGTTCGCCCACCGCTTTGAGGCTTCCCAGATAGTGATGCTCATCGAGCAATTGTTTGAAGCACTCCAGTTCGGCGCGCTCCACAAGCCGCACTTGGACTTGATCTATAATAATAGCGCTTGTTCGTCGCAGTTGGGCAGTCGCAGAGTTTTCCTCATGCCCACGAGGATAAAAAATCGCGACGCAAATGTCCCGCAAAAAAATTCTTCTCCCTCTCACCAAACGACATACCCACCGCTAGGCATTGGTCCTGTGCACACGGTGGGGTAGCCTTCCGGCAGCTTTCCGTTTGAGGATCATCCGATGCGAAGCGGCGTAACCATACCAGTGGGAACGTTTGCCGGCGCAATTGTATGATCCGCATTGTCGGGCTCCGTCCAATCGGGGGCCACTCGTCCTCTGGCTTACTTCATTTTGTATGCTACTACCTTGCCAACAATAATTTCCGCGGGGGCCAACAGATGTATTATATTCTTCTTCCGCCAGTCCGCAGCCAGTCTGCTCGATTCTTCTGCTTCGGCCGTAGTCTCAAACACGCTGACAGAAGCCCAAACATCTGGTCCGGCTTCGATCCCGTAGTAAGCTATAAACCCGGGGAGGCTGCTGATAAGGGGAACAAATCCCTGATTGACCCGCCAAGTGACCTCCGCGGCTGAATCGGTTTTGTATCGTCGAATGGCGATGTGCATGGGCTATTCTTCCTCTTTCGCGTTTAGAATCTTCGTGAAAACCGAACACTCCTCATTCGACCGCCTCCACGAAGTGGATGTCTGAAGCTCCGACGAATTTATGCTGGCAAGGAAGGGATAGCAAGAGTAACTGGCTGGATCAGCGATCGCGATTTGGCGACCTCTTGGAGTCTCTCACTGACTCGCAGTATTGCGCATTCGCGCGAATTTTCATGGAAGACCTACTACCCGGGAGGATTTTTTGGAAAAATCAACTTTCAGCATTCATAAAACGAGTGTATAGCACCACAGTGGATTCCGTTACGGAAAGATCCTTCCCCCCGGAAACATCACTAACATCGGCAGATCCAACACAGCTTTTGCTAATTGCAGAAGGCGTGGCGAAGTCATTTTCTGGCGTTCCGGCACTTCGCGATGGCCGTTTAAGCCTGCGCCCCGGCTCGGTGCATGCATTGTGCGGCGGAAACGGAGCGGGGAAGTCCACTTTCTTGAACATTCTGATGGGCATTCTCCAAAGAGATCGTGGCGCGATTCGCGTTGGCGGAAAAGAAGTCTTTTTTTCAACGCCGAAGCAGGCGCTCGACGCGGGCATTTCGATAATCACTCAAGAGCTGAGTCCCGTACCTGGGATGACTGTGGCCGAGAACCTGTTTCTTGGCCGGGAGCCGAAACGTCTGGGGTGCTTCGTCGACTACCGGACGCTCAACGAACAGGCGGCTAATCTCCTGGAACATCTGCACATCCCCCTCAACCCCCGCCGTTTGATGCGCGATCTGAGTCTCGCGGAAACTCAGCTCATTGAAATCGCCAAGGCGCTGAGCATAGACGCGCGCATCATCATTATGGATGAACCAACCTCCGCCCTCGGCGAGCGCGAGGCTGATCAGTTGTTCTCAACTATCCGGCATCTAACGAGCCTCGGGAAGGGCATCATTTTCGTCTCCCATCGGCTGACGGAAATCTTCGAAATTACGGACGATTACACCGTTCTGCGCGATGGAAGCTACATCGAATCCGGGAAGACGGGAGACATTGACCTCCAGCATTTGATTCGTCAGATCATCGGGCGCGATCTGAAATCTCAGTTTCGCTCAGGCGCCGGTTTAGCCGAACCCAAGCAGTCGGCCGCGCGGGAGCCGACGGACCTGCAGAAGGGAAAGCCCCTAGTCGAAGTCGAGGGCTTGACGCGTCCCGGCAAACTCCAAGGTATAAGCTTATCGTTGTATCCGGGCGAAATTGTCGGCCTTTATGGTCTGCTCGGTTCCGGTAGGAGCGACTTTGTCCGGGCGCTCTTTGGCCTCGAACACAAGGTCTCTGGTCGGTTGGTGCTCAATGGGCGGGAGCTTATTCCGCACCACCCGAAAGAGGCTATGCTTCAGGGTGTCATGCTTGTCACCGAGGACCGGAAGGATTCCGGTCTTGTTCTTCCCATGTCGGTGCGAGATAACGTTTCCCTCTCCTCTTTGCGGCGGCTATCGCTCCTGGGTTTCGTCAAGAAGCGCCAGGAAACATCCTGGGTAGAGGCGATGGTGAAACAGTTCGCGATCCGGTTGACATCCCTAAAGATGCTGGTCCGGAACATGAGTGGCGGCAATCAGCAAAAAGTCGTGCTGGCTCGCTGCTTAATGACCACGCCGAAAATTCTTCTGCTCGATGAGCCAACTCGCGGCATTGATGAGGGAGCCAAGCAAGAGGTCTACACTTTTATGACGAAGTTCATCGAGGGTGGCGGTGGTATTATCATGGTTTCTTCGGAAGTCCAAGAGGTGATGGGAATGAGCGATCGGATCATTGTTTTTCGCAAGGGCAGTGTAAACGGCCAGCTGGTTAACGATGGAGTTGCCGAAGAGGAGCTGATTCAACTCGCCTCCTAACAAACGTCCCAAACATATTTCCCAAACATCTATGAACGGCACGGTAGGGGCAGAACGAGAGCGCGGGCAAACGTTTAGTTCATTCCTTCAGCGGTACGGTATCATCATTGCTTTTTTTATTCTCTGCGTGATCGTGTCGTCACTCAGCCATTATTTCCTAACGCCTAGTAATATTCTCAATGTGGTGCGCCAGACGTCGATTAACGGCATTCTGGCACTGGGCATGACCATGGTCGTGCTGACGGCGCGGCATCGATCTTTCAGTCGGGTCCGTTCTCGCTCTCTCCGGGATAGTGACGGCAAGTCTGGTGACTGGAATTCATGCGCAAAACCTCTGGATTGCCGTCGCTGCCGGACTTGGTGTAGGGGCGGCTTGCGGTCTTGTGAACGGGCTGCTAGTGGCGAAGTTAGCCATACCCCCGTTCGTTGCCACTCTTGGCATGCTGAGCATTGGTCGAGGTCTCACGCTCATCTACAGTGGCGGCATGCCGGTCGCGGACTTGAGCAGGACATTCTTATGGATTGGCCAAGGTGACGTCTTCGGAATTCCGGTGCCGATCTTCTTCTTTCTTGGAGTATTCATTCTTCTGTGGATAGTGCTTAATCAAGACTACGTTTGGCCGCCACGTCTACGCCGTGGGCGGGAACGAGAAGAGCGCTAAGACCGCCGGGATTGGCACCAAGAAGATCATTGTCTTGGTTTACGTTATTTCTGGGATGTTAGCGGCGCTCGGAGGTTTGATCCTCACCGCCCGAACGACTTCGGGCCTGCCGCAGGCTGGTCAATCGTATGAATTAGATGCCATTGCGGCAGTGGTGATCGGGGGCACCAGCCTGGCTGGTGGTGTGGGGACAATCCAGGGGACACTTTTCGGCGCCCTGATCATCGGGGTGATTAACAACGGTTTGAATTTGTTAGGAGTTTCGTCGTTTTACCAACAAGTGGTGAAAGGATGTATAATCATCGGTGCAGTGCTGTTAGATACCGCGCGTAAGTCGCGCGAATAAGACGGCCAATGCAAGCGGCGAAACAGGGCTCGAAATAGGGCGAGAGGGCTGGGATAAAAATGAATTAGCTCCCCAAACATGAAAGTAAAAATAGTAACGCTAGCCATCGCAGCGTTCTGCGGAATGGCTCTCCCGCTCAAAGCAGCGGACCAAAAGCCAGTGAAGATCGGCGCTGCCGTCTACGGGCTAAAAGCCGAATACATGCAGCTCTGGACAAACTACTTAAAGGACCATCCGGCGGTTAAAAACGGCTCGGCTGAGGTTACTGTTTTCGATGGAAATTATGATCCGAACGTCCAGAATGATCAATTCGATACGATGATCACGGGGAAGTATGACGCTATCATCTTCGTTCCAATTGACATTGTGGCCGGAGCCGCGGGAGTACAAAAGGCCCATGACGCAAAGATCCCGGTGATCGGCTCAAACACGCGCGTCAACAGCGACCTGTTAACCGCATACATTGGTTCAGATGATGTGATCGCCGGCCAACTGGAAGCGGAAGCGGTGATCAATAAGATGGGCGGGAAAGGAAATGTTGTCATCATCGAAGGGCCGATCGGCCAATCGGCCGAGATTGAGCGCCTAAAGGGCAACCAAATCGTCCTGGAAAAGAATCCAGGCATCAAGTTGCTTGAGAAGAAAACCGCGAACTGGTCCCGCGCCGAAGCTCTTTCGCTCATGGAAGACTGGCTCACTGCCCATCCGGGTCAAATCCAAGGCGTCATTGGGCAAAATGACGAGGAGGCGTTGGGAGCGGTCCAGGCGATTAAAGCAGCGAAATTGAATGTCAAAGACTTCGGAATTGCCGGAATCGATGGCGTCACTGACGCGCTGCTTGCGGTCAAAGCTGGCGAGATGACGAGCGTGCTGCAAGACGCCAAGGCCCAAGCTCAAGGAGCACTTGATCTCGCAATGCGCGCGGTAGTCGGAGAATCCTACCAGCCGCAGTCCGATATCTGGAAACAGTACGCTAAAGGTATGCCGTGGAACGGCGGAACGGATAAAGTGTACAATGTGCCTTGGACTCCCGTCACCGTGGAGAACGTTGACGATCTTCTAAAGCAGAGACAGAAGTAAGAATCTTTTAATCCATTCGAATAGATCGCTTGTTTTATTTAGACCGGAATGCAGGCCGCAAAAGGGCGGTCTGCTGAGGCAGGAAGCAAAACTTTATAAGGCAGCCAGGGCGCCATGGGCTCGTCTTGGCATAAGCCCCACCGCTTTCGGAACTTTTCAGGTGCGATGGGGTTGAGCTGAGCGCTTAGCACAACCGGCCCAGCGTCTAGAAAACAAGGCCAGTGAAGTGCGCAGTTTCCGCTGGCCACTAATGTTGTGCAATCCATATGGAATACCATGGTTACGACAAAAACTTCAGTCTTTCCGGCAAGGTGGCCCTAGTCACCGGCGCCGCGACAGGTATTGGTAATGCTATTGCCATGCTCTTCTACGAAAAGGGAGCAAATTTGATCCTCGTCGATCTAAATCCGGCAATCGAGGACATCGGCAAAAAGATAACATCAGACCACGAACGATTTATCGCCATCGCTGCCGATATTACGCAGACGAACCAAAGAGAAGCCGCAATTGCGGCCGGCCTGACTACATTTGGCGCGATCGACATCTTGGTGAACAATGCCGGAGTGGCGCTCTTGGAGCCGGCATTGGAACTTTCGGAGAGCGATTGGTACAAGACCCTGAACGTGAACTTGAGTGCCCCATTTTTCATGGCTCAGAGGGTGGCACCAGAGATGATTAAACGTGGAGGAGGCAAGATCGTGAACATCGCTTCTCAAGCTGGCGTCGTCGCGATAGAGCGCCACGTTGCTTATTGCGCCAGTAAAGCAGCAATCATCAGCATGACAAAAGTTCTGGCAATCGAATGGGCTAAACATAACATCCAAGTCAATGCTATCTCGCCAACGGTCGTTCTGACCGAGCTCGGTAAAAAAGCGTGGGCTGGCGAAGTGGGCGAACAAATGAAAAAGAAGATCCCCGCTGGCCGGTTTGCTTATCCTGAGGAAATTGCCGCATGCGCATTATTCCTGGCCAGCGAAGCCGCAGCGATGGTGAACGGAGAAAATCTCGTAATCGACGGCGGCTATACGATCCAGTAAATTAAACGATCTAATTAATTAAGGAGCAGTCCGATCGGCAACTACTTCACTTCTCTCGAATGATGGGTATCACCATCACCCTCATGAAACTCGACGACGAACTGAAAGAGCTCGTCGACCTCGAGGCGGAAAGCATGGGCTTAACCCAACTCGGGAGGCAATGAACGATGGCTGGATTTCCTAATTCCCGCGGGCGCCAGGTAGTATTGGCGCTGGTGCAAACGGTCGACTATCAGAACTCCTCTTCAGAGCACCACTAACCGTGGAAACCGACACGCCCAGACTTTTCGCGAGACCTATTAGGCGTGTTACCATCCGGCCTAAAGGTGTACTTTCGAGGCAGGCGAAGATCTCAAGGCCACTGTAAGAAAAGGCAAAAAAAAGGGACCAGCGAGACATAAGACCGTGGACAGAGCGCAATGTGTGAGCGGCACGATATGTATGGCTTTCAAGTCAACGGGGGCTGGGCCGAATATATGAAGATCGTGTCCGATTCGATGCCGTATCTCTTCAAGGTTCCAGAGAAGCTGCCGACTGAGGCAGCAGTGTTGCTGGAGCCCTTTGCCTGCGCTTTTCATACGGTTGAACGAGCCAATATCCAGATCGATGACGTAGTCGTTCTTGCCGGTGCCGGACCTTTGGGATTGGGCATGATTGGCCCTATCAGACAGCGTGGGCCGCGTGCTCTAGTCGTATTAGATCTGATACCGGAACGCCTCGCGATAGCAAAGAAGTTCGGTGCCGATTACACTGCGAATCCAAGGACGGATGATGTGAAAGCCTTGATCAGCGAGCTTACTGAAGGTTACGGGTGCGATGTATATATTGAAGCAGCTTCATCCGGAGCGAGTGTTACTCAGGGCTTAAATCTCTTACGAAAGCGTGGCACTTTTGTCGAGATGAGCGTGTTCGGTGGAGACATAGCGGCGGACTGGAGCATCATCGGCGACTCTAAAGAGCTAACTATCTATGAATCGCATCTTGGTCCTTACAGCTATCCAAAGGTCATTCGTGGAATGGAAGACGGATCGATTCCAACCGAGGGTCTAGTTACCGGCAAACTTCCTTTGGAGAAATTCGAACAGGGACTTCAACTAATGCAGACTGGTAAGAACGATTCAATCAAGGCTATCCTCGTGCCATGACTCGATGTGCCATCGAGTGCACCGCAATCACAGAAGGCCTTGATGGGGTACCAGCGTTGAGAAATATCAAGGCCAAGTTTGCTACGGGTGCTGTGACCGTGTTGGCCGGAGAAAATGGGACTGGCAAGTCGACTCTATGTAAGATCATTGCAGGTCAGCTTCGTCCGGACAGCGGTATAATACTCTTGTTGTTAATGGCGAGCAGGTCCATCACTTCACTCCCCGCTCCGCTCAATACCTTGGAGTTTCCATCATTCCCCAGGAGCTGCAACCTTATCCCGAGCTGACTGTCTACGAGAATTTGTTGGTCGGATGGGAAATCGTTGATCGCTTTGGCTTTTTGAAACGCAACGAGATGATCGCCAAGGCTAAAAAGGTAAGTGATGATTTTGGAGTGGAAGTTGATCCGCGTAAACGGATGGGAGACTTAAACACAGCGAGCACACAGCTAATCGACATCATCAAAGCGACCTCGCGAAAAGCCCGAATCGTGCTGATGGACGAGCCGACGTCTTCGTTAACCGAACGAGAGATTGAGCGTTTGTTCCACGTGGTGCGACTATTAAAAAGTCGAGGGGTCACGATGGAATGGCACGAAGATAAGCTCCATTTAGGATTTATTCTTCGGCCGGTTTCGGTGTGGTGCGGTGTGCATTTTTTTGGGAGGTTTAGTAAGTAGCTGATAGTTTTTGGGGCGACGTTTGCGAGCGCGAGGTTCACTGCGTTCGGGGCGCAGTGGGACCAGATCGGAGGCGATGGTCCGCAGGAGAGCGTCGAAGAGCTGGGCCTGTTTACGAGGCTTGCGGTGAGCGGCATAGATAGCGTCTGCGAAATGGTGGAGGCTGTCCAGAGAGCCTTTAAAGGAGATGCGCTCCAGGGCGCATCTCCGATTTGTTAAAATTTTTGCTGGTCTACTTTACTTTTTCATGGAAGAAAGAGCTGCATGTTGTGGCCGGTGATCTGTCAGGGACGAACGATATCGCAAGAAGCACTAGAATGGTTGCGTGGGTGGATAGGGGCGCATGAGGATTGGAGTCGGAAGCGCTTGGCACGGGAGCTATGCGTGTTGTGGGATTGGCGCAACGGCATGGGGCGGCTGAAGGATTTTGCGGCACGCAGTTTTCTGCTCAAGCTAGCCGAGCGCGAACTGATCGAACTGCCGCCTGTGCGAGAATACAAAAGGAGTGGACCGCAAACGGTTGGGTGGGTGAAGGCGAATTTTGAGCACACACCGGAACCACTGTGCGCGGAGTTGGAGCAAGTACGGCCTGTACAGCTCGATTGGGTGGAAGCGGGCAGCGACCCGGCGCGGCGAGTGGCATTTTACTTAGATCGCTACCACTATTTGGGATGGCACGTCGTGGGGCAAAACATCGGGTATCTGGCACGTGATAGCTCAGGGCGGGATTTGGCTGTGCTGCTCTTTGGGGCTGCGGCTTGGCGCTGCGCGCCGCGCGATCGGCACTTGGACTGGAGCGAATCGGAGCGTCTGATTGGACTTCACCGGATAGCCAACAACAGTCGGTTTTTGATTTTGCCGCACGTGCGGGTACCGCATCTAGCCAGTCATCTGCTGGCTTTGGTGGCGCGGCGAATCAATGCGGACTGGCAACAAAAATACGGACACGGCTTGGATTGGCTGGAGAGCTTTGTGGAGGTGGGACGTTTTCGCGGCACCTGTTATCAGGCCGCCAACTGGCGTTGTGTTGGCCAAACGCGCGGTCGCAGCCGCTACGACCGCGACCGGACTCTGAGCGTGCCGCCCAAAGCAGTTTATCTCTACCGGCTCTAGATGAAAGTCCTGCTCGAAGCTGAAGCCCAAACGCTCGCCGAAGGCCGCGAGTGGACCCGTCAGCGGTTGGAGGAGCGACTCCAAGCGCAGGCGGATCAGATCGAGGCGATCTGTCCGCAGAGCGGTCTGGTATTGAAATATGTGCGCCTGCGTGAGTTCTCACTGATGACCTGTGTGGGGACAGTGACCGTGCGAGCTGCCTACGGTTTTTCGAGCCTCATGCAACGGTGGCTTTCTCCGGCACGCGAACAGTGGGAGTTGACTCCTTATGAGCGTGTCAGCCCGCAACTACAGGAGAGGCTCTGTTACACCGCGACCCAAACCGGTTCCTACCAGAAAGCCGCGCTGTTGGCTAGCTGCTGGGGTACTGCGATCAGTGATGACTTGGTCCATAGTCAGGTGCAGAGCATCGGCTTGCAGGTACACCAGCAGGTGATGCCCGCACCTACAGGAGCGCCCAAGAACGAAGCGCCCTTTTCGCTTGTGATCATGCTCGATGGTTGGATGGTACGTGAACGCGGGCCGCAATGGGCCGCACCACCGGATTGCCAAGATGCCGAACGCGTCGCATGGCATGAAGTCAAATCCGGGGTTATTTACCGGCTCGATCATCGGGCAGAGACAGCCTCGGACCGGGGAGTGTTGACACAAAAGAAAGTCGTCGCCTGTCCGCCTGGCACCGATGTGCTGGAGTTCGGGGCTACCGTGCAAAAGGAGGCGCTGCGTTGCGGTATGGCTCGGGCTCAGGAAGTCTTCGTCGTCGTCGATGGGGCCGTCTGGCTGTGGTCCTTGATCGAAGATCGCTTTAGCGGCACAACCCAGACGCTGGACTTTTATCACGCCAGCCAGCGTCTATGGGAACTGGCCCATTATCTCTACGCCAATGATGCTGAGGCCGCACGCGTCTTTGTCGAACCGCTGCTACACCAGTTGCGTCACGGAGAAAGTTCGCGCGTCATCACGCGCCTCGAAGAAATACTCCCAAAGACATCTCTTCAAAATGACTCGGCGCACGATGACTCAGCCGACCCTCAGCTCCAACGTCAGATCCAATACTTCCTCAATCACCGTGATCATCTTCATTACCAAGCTGTGGCTGAGCGTGGCGCTCCGATCGGATCCGGTGCAGTGGAGTCACAATGCAGCCAGTTCCAAGATCGTTTCAAGCGCACCGGCCAGTTCTGGACTAGGCCTGGCCTGCGCAACCTCCTGGCTCTCCACGTTATGACCCAAAACAAAACTTTCGCCTACCTTTGGAACTAGAAATTTTAACAAATCGGAGATGCGCCCTGCGCTCCAAGTCGACATCGTAGGTCAAGGCAGCTCGCTGCATCAGGGCGCGAACGAGATTGTAAGCGATCCGATGCATCGCCAGCTCTTTGAGAACCATCCTGGGGGTGAGGCAGCGCAAGACATCCATGCCAAGCATGGTTTTGATCTGTCGGAAATGCAGTTCGACGTTCCAGCGCCGGAAATAGAGTTTTTCCAGTTCCCGGGCTGGATAAAGCTTCGGATCGAGCAACGTGGTGGCGAGAATGACTTCTTTGGAGCGAAAACCCGCAACGGCAATCTCAAATCGTAAGATTCGCAGGGTGAGAGTTTTTGGCAGCTGGTCATACTCTTCTTTGCTCCAGTGAGGCAGACGCTGGGGTGGTTTGTGCCAGACGACTATCCGATCATTCTGACTGAGGCGGCGCCCGCGGCGAAAGTCCGGCTTCCCGGGGCCCTGATGCAGCCGCATGACGCAGTCCACGCCGCGGCCCACCAGCTGGGCGATGTCCAGATAGGAACAAAATCCGCGATCGGCCAACAGAATCTCACCGGGGTGCAGTAAATGCCAAAGCCGGCGAGCGAGCGTGATATCGTGATGGTGCTTGTTGTCGTGGGCCACCTCCAGAAGCGCTCCGCTATGCAGGCAGAAAAGGCCGACGACTTTGAGCTGGGGAAAACCACAGCCGGGCTTTTGGCCGCTATTTTGCGGCCACTGGAGCCGGTTGGCAGCCGTATCTGGCATCGACAGACCCGTACCATCGACAATTTTGACGCGCCGACTCAGCCAGAGCTGCTGGTTGGTGACTTGGCGTTGGAGCTGCTCGGCCACCTGGGTGCCAATTTGTTGGAGCACTGCCTTATCGAGCCGAGCGCGAGCCTGACAGTAGGCGCTTGTATCACTCGAAGGCGAACCTTGGTCAGGAAAGTGCATTTGCCACCAAGCACTAATTCGTTGCAAAGCGTCACGACAGGAGGAGCCGCGTTCTAAGACTTGAGCCAGAAAGGCCCAGAAGGTAACCAAGGGACTAAAGATGCGTTGCCGGCTATTGACCTTCTCCTTGGAGCGACCGAGCAGAGCTTGGGGAATAAACTCACCAAAAGCCTCCGTGTACTGGTTGATGGAGGGCCTCTGGGGCCATTGGCCGAGCAATTCTTGGAGCCGAGAACGAGGAGCACGGCCAAAGAGCAGCGAACCAAAAGCGGCAAAGAACGGAGTCGAGTTGGGCATGCCGATCTAACGTTGGACGCGAAAAGTCAAAGCCAAGACCGTGACAGTCGCCCTTTCCGACGAACAGGCCGAACTCTTTCGTCGAGCCATCGACGACCATCGAAAGCTTGAAAAACTCGTCGACCAGATGCGAGCTATTAGCCAGCAGGTGCTCCTCAACTCCGTCGACCGCCCGCAATTGGCACGCAGCGGAAGGGGTTTGTCACCGCACTGGTGTTGCCGTTGGGCAACGCAGCAGACAGCCCGCACCTTGTTCCGATGCTCAAGGAGCAGATCAACAACACCGGAGTCATTCCTTCGATGGCCAGCGTCGATGATGGCTACAGCAGCCAACAGGGGCGAGAGGAACTGCTGGGTCTGGGGCTCAAAGTGGTAAGCATTGGCGGAGCCAAAGGCAAGAAGCTTATCGAGGCCCAGCAATGGAAGAGCCAGACTTATCGACAGGCACGGGCCGAGCGCAGCGCGATCGAGTCACTGGTCTTCACTTTGAAAGATGGCTTTGAATTCGGAGAAATGATGCGGCGTACCCAAGAGAACGTGCTTGCCGAGATGCTGGAGAAAGTGCTAGCCTACAATATTTTTCAGATCATCCGGGCACGGAAAAAGCTTTCAGAGTTGCAGCGAGCAGCAGCTTAACTAAGACCTATTAATCGAGTCCGCTATCGTGAAAGAGAGCAGAACCATGCCTAGTCGAGTCCAAAAAAGGTTGGCAGCCCGAAGCTAAACCCAAGTGAACGCCCTAAAGGTGCGGCGGCGCAGAAAACTGAGCCCTCCGCGCCACACACCGAGCTCACGACCGAAAGTCCGTTACCCCTTTTCGGATTACCTCTAGCTAGTATTACTTTGTTAAGTATTTTCTTGCTAAGCGGTAGCACCTTTTCGTAACACAATAGGGCGTGGAGTGGAACGCCCGATTGTGGCAGCGAAGCATTGAGCGATTCAAAGCGTTCATGGTGCCGGTAGCTGCTCCGTTGGGCCGTAGTGAGCGACGGGTTGCCGCAGCAAGTTATATCTCTGGCTTGCTGATGCCTGGGCAGCGTAAATCCATTGAACCGATGGCAGCCAGGCTGGGTTTAGATCCGCAACGATTGCAGCAGTTCATTACCGATAGTCCTTGGGACGAAGAGCAACTTTGGCGGGTGATTCGCCAAGAAGTCATTCCGCATTTTGAGCCGATCGAGGCATGGATTGTCGATGAGACCGGATGGCTAAAACAGGGCAAGCATTCGGTGGGAGTCCATCATCAGTATTGCAATAGCGTCGGCAAACAAGACAATTGCCAAGTCAGCGTGGAGTTAGTTGTCAGTAATGGCTTTGTGGCCGCGCCAGTGGCCGGACGGCTTTATTTGCCGCAGAGCTGGGCCGCAGATGCCGCACGTCGCACTAAAGCCGGAGTGCCACCGGAGATCACTTTTGCAACCAAGAGCCAGATCGCTCTGGAATTGATTGAGCAGGCGCTAGCCGATGAAGTTGCTCCTGCTCCCGTGCTGGGTGACGCCGCATTCGGCGATAGCTTTGCTTTCCGCCAACGCCTCCGAGAGCTTCACCTAGAATTTTTCCTACAAGTGACTCCCGAGGAACATCTTGGGTGGATCCAAGAGGTACCAACCGTACTCAAAGGCAAATACCGGCAGCTAGCCGATGAAGGGCTTGCCGCTCGCGCACGCCACCTTATGGATATAGTGCGTTGGTTGCCCACCGAAGCTTGGAAGCATTGCTCCTGGACAACTGCTGGTGGCCAAAGACACTCCACACGCATCGCTTGGCAAGAGGTCTTTCTGGCTCGTGGTCTCAAAGAGCCCTATGGCCAATTGGAAAAAGTCTGGCTCGTGGTCGATTGGCCAAAGGGAGCTCAAGAGCCTTACCATTGTTATTTAGCCCATTTTCATCGCCAACCGTCCAAAGCCCATTGTCTGAGGCTAAGTCGTTCACGTTGGCACGTTGAACAGTATTTCCAGCGTTCCAAAGATGATCTGGGACTTGATCACTTCGAGGGCAGATCCTGGCGCGGCTTTCATCATCATCTTGTCCTGAGCGCCATCGCTTACTTGTTCATCCTGACCATCTACCTTGCGGCAAAAAAAAACTTCTGCTCTGACGTTGGAGAAGATCCTGGCAATGATCCGGCCTTGGCTGCTGAGATCGACCGGACACTGTCCCTATTGCCACGCCACCTTTCCTGAGGAAATTGACGACTCTACTTAACATAGTAATACTAGATAGGTAGGTGGGACAGCCTTAAGGTAAATTAACAGCTCGGTTATCGATTAATCATCCAAATTTAAGATGAGCCTAAAGATAGAACAAACCCGCCAGCTTTTATCGCTTGCTCTGGAGGACCTTGCTGCGAAGCACGAGCACCTCAATCAATTGGACCGCGCCCTTGGAGATGGTGACCACGGCACGACAATCGCGCGCGGCGCGAGAGCTGCGATTGATGTGCTTCGAGATGCGAACCTAGGTAGCGTAAATGAGGTCTTTGCTCTCGCCGGTCGCGCGATGATGAAAAGTATGGGAGGCGCCTCTGGTGTTCTCTTTGGTGTGCTTTTCGAGGGAGCGAATGCTTGTCCTGATGCTCAAGTGCTGGACACCGGCACGCTTCTTGGGTTTATCCGGAGTGGCTTGGATAATCTGAAGCAAAAGACCAAAGCCGAAGTTGGCGACAAGACAATGCTGGATGCGATTGTACCTGCGGTCGATTCATTGGTGCAGGAGAGTAAACAGGCAAAACCCTTAGAGGCGGCATTGAAGCATGCGGCGGAGGCTGCGGAGGGGGGCGCACAATCGACGATAGGCTTACTCCCTAAATTTGGACGCGCCCGAACGCTGGGCGAGCGAGCGGCCCCGGTTCAAGATCCTGGGGCGACATCGGTGTACCTGTTCCTGAGAGGGCTAGCGGAGCACGTTTATGAGGTGTGAAGAAATTCTGAGCTTCTGCAGCTCGCACTTAAGGGCGTTGCAGCCGGCGCTGGCCGGTTTCCGATTTTCTACATGACGCCTATATTTGGCACCAACTGGAAGATGCGAAACGTACGTCGTGACGAGGCGCGTGCCTACGTACGCAATTTCGCCGCGGCTCTTTCCCAGATGGGAGATACACGAGTATTTATCTTACCGCCCGTGACCCTAATCAGAGACATGGTGCAGGAATGCCCAAGTAGTCAGATTGTCATTGGCGCTCAGAACTTTCATTGGGCACACGAAGGCGAATTTACCGGCGAAATGTCGACAAATTTGTTGAAAACAGGAGGGTGCACAAATCTGATGGTAGGGCATGCCGAGCGACGCATTCTCTTTGGGGAATCGGACGACATAATTAGCCGGAAACTCAAAAGAGCACTTGAGGACGATTTCCAGGTTGTTCTCTGTGTCGGTGATGCCCAAAAGGATATTCCCGCCGAGACGCTTCAGAAGACGTTCTTACGACAAATAGGAACCGCTCTGGATGGCATTGCAAGCACGGCTATCCCTCGCTTGATCGTTGCGTACGAGCCTATCTGGGCGATCGGAGCGGCTTCGACGAGTGTACCGTCCCCAGAGAGGCTGGCTTCCTGTGTTGATATGATTCGCCAAGCGCTTGGAGCCGTGTTCGGCGAGCTCGGCCTGCAAATACCGGTCCTTTACGGAGGCAGCGTCGCGCTGCTTAATTGCCGGCAGCTTGTGACCAGTACGGGCGTAAATGGCGTTTTTGTCGGACGTTCGGCGCGGGATCCGACAAATTTTGTGACACTGATTCGCGAAGCTCTAAAAGCAATGCACGAAACTTGAAGGCGAAAGGAAAGATTGACCATGCGGAAACGGATGATAAGCGGAGGAAACGCCTTGTCGGGTGCTGTGATAATGCTCGCCTGTTTCGTGTTCGGCGGTTTGGTCCTTGCTGCGGCGCCGCTCAAGATCGGCATGGTGGCCCCGCTCACTGGCCTCGGCGCTGAGTCCGTGCGCTACCAGATCCAAGCCACCAAGCTCGCGATCGAGGAGGTGAACAAAGAGGGCGGCACCCTCGGCCGGCAAATCGAGTTGGTGATCGAGGATGACCAGACGACCGAGGCGGGCGTGACGGTTGTCTTCAGAAAACTCGCCGAAGACAACGACATTCCCGCCTTCATCGGCCCGATCCGCAGCATCCGGATCCACGCTATCGCGCGGGACGTCCAAAAGCTCGGCAAGCCGGTGATGATCGGCGGTACCGATCCGCAGCTTACCCATATGGGTAAGCCGTGGCTGTTTCGTTGCCGTCCGAATGACATCTACTCGACACGCGTGATGGCCGACTATGGGGTGAAGGCGCTCGGCAAAAAGAAGTGGGTGATCGTATACTCACTCGATGCCTTCGGCACAAATGCCATGAAGAACTTGGTCGAAGTGCTCAAAGGCATGGGTATTGAACCTGAGCTGCTTCGGGGCTACACCAACAGCTGGCAGGACTCCACACCCGTGGCTATTGCGGTCCAACGGTCCAGTGCCAATGTGATCGGCACTTATATGACCTTCGAATCCGATCTGGGGGTCTTTGCCAAGCAGCTCCGGCAGTTGGACGTCCACATCACCTGGGTCGGTTCGGCCTCGACGGTGGCGAGAACTGCTCTCACGCTTGCCGGATCGGCGCTGCATGGCTCCTTCGCCATCGTGGACTTCAGTCCGGACTCGAGCATTAAAGAGGGCACGTATCTGGCGACCGGCCGAAACGATCTGGTTGAAGTGGCGACCAAAGCCGTCGAGATCGCGATGAAGGCGGTAAAGGGTGAGATCCCGCCCAACTTCCCCAGGACGACCCTCACGGAACCGGTGGCCATCACCAAAGACAATGTGAACAAGTATTACAACCCGAACGCCGTCTTTTAAACGTTTCCAAGCCGCCGGACCTGCCCTTTTGGCGGGGCCCATCTAGGTCTTGCGCATGCATGGCCCGAGCGGTTGCTTTCGAGCCTGGGCATTTCGATAAAACACGTCCCGAGGGGTCAAAAGTGTCTGATTATGCCGTAGAAATGGTCGGGATCTCGAAAAAGTTCGGCGGGATCTGTGCGTTGGACGACGTCTCGTTTTCGGTTAAGCGGGGTGAAGTGCATGCCCTGCTGGGTGAGAACGGGGCGGGCAAGTCGACGCTGATGAAAATCTTATCCGGCGCCTATCGCCGGGACGCCGGCGAGATTCGGGTGGCGGATCAAGTCGTCGAAATCGCCAACCCCCCAGGTTTCCCGCCAACTTGGCATCCGCATCATTTATCAGGAGCTGATGCTGGCCCCGGACCTCAACGTCGCCGACAACATCTTTCTCGGGGACTTGCCGGGGCTCCTTCCCTGGAAGCAGCTTCAGGAGCATTCACGGGCGATCTTGAAGGAGGTCGGGTTCGACCTCGATCCGAAGACGCGTTTGGGCGATCTCCCGCTGGCGTACCAACAAGCGGTGGAGATCGCGAAAGCGCTCTCCAAGGACGTAAAAATTCTCATCCTCGACGAGCCCACGGCGGTCCTTGCACCGCCCCGAAGTGAAAAGCCTTCTTGGGCTGGTCAAAAGGCTCAGCAGACGCGGGGTGGGTGTCATCTACATCTCCCACCGCCTTGAGGAAATCTTTCAGGTGGCCGATGCCATCACGGTCCTTAAGGACGGGCGTACCATCGGCACCGTTTCGCCCAAAGAAATCAGTTCTGAGCAACTCATCGGCATGATGGTGGGCCGCTACGTGACCGAACTCTTCCCGGAGGCAAGCGCAAGGTGGGAGAGGTAGTCTTACGGGTGGAAAAACTGCGGCTGGGCAAAAAGGTTGAAGAGGTCTCCTTCGAGGCCCGCGCCGGGGAAATCCTGGGCATTGCGGGCTTGATCGGCAGTGGTCGCACCGAAATGGCGCGCGCGATCCTTGGGGCAGAGCGCAAAGACGGCGGCACCGTGACGCTCAACGGGAAGCGCCTGTCTATCCACGCGCCTCGAGACGCGGTGCGGGCCGGCATTGGCCTAGTGCCGAAAGATCGAAAAGCGCAGGGTGTCGTGATGTCGCTCCCCTTCCGCCAAAACGCGACGATGTCCATGCTTGGGCGTTTTCTCGCGCCGTTCGGGGTGATTAAGAAGAAAGCCGAAGGGCAGGCGGTGCAGGCGCTGACCAAACAGCTTGCGAATTAAGATGCGCAACATTGAAGCGCCGGTGAACAGCCTGTCCGGGGGCAACCAACAAAAGGTGGTGCTTTCCAAATGGTTTAGCGCGGGTTGCCGCGTGATCATCTTCGATGAGCCCACCCGTGGGGTGGACGTCGGCGCCAAAGCCGAAATCTACCTGTTGATTGACGAGCTCGCTGCAAACGGGATGGCGGTGGTGCTCATCTCCTCCGATTTGGTCCAGGTGATCGGGATGAGTGATCGGATCCTTGTCATGAGTCGCGGCCGGATCGCGGGCGAGCTCCAAAAAAATGAATTCTCAGAAGCAAATATCATGCGCCTCGCCTTGCGAGGCCTTCAGCAAGACGGAAAGCTAACTCGTTGAACAAACCGGAACCACAGCCCGAAAGTGGCGGCATCGGCGATACGGAAACGCGCCCGGAATTTGATTTTGCGACGCTGACCGCATTTCTCGCCCGCTGCAACATCGCGATGATCTTTGTGTTGTTGGTGATCGGCGCCAGCTTTGTGTCGAGCGACTTTTTTACGGAGCGCAACATCACCAACGTGTTGCGTCAGAGCGCCGTGGTGGGCATATCGAGCATGGGAATGCTCCTGGTGATCCTGACCGCCGGCATCGACCTGTCCGTAGGCTCGGTCTCGGCCTGCGGCAGCGTGTTAGTGGCCAAGTTTCTTGGCACCGTACCTGTCGGCGGCGCGATTGCAGGGGCGGTCCTCACCGGTTGCCCCATGGGCGCGATTTCGGGCTACCTGGTCGCGGGCCGCCGGATACCGGCGTTCGTTGTTACCCTCGGCATGATGACGATCGCTCGGGGCACCGCCTTTATAGTTTCAAAGGGCCAGCCTCTCCTCGTCGGAGCCAATGGCGAGTTCCTGGATAATTTCGGCAAAGGCTTGACGTTCGGAATCGCCGATCCGGTCATCCTGATGCTGGTGATCTTTGCGATCACCTGGTTTCTGTTGCGCTACACCGCCTTTGGCCGGTTGGTCATCGCAATCGGCAGCAATCAGGAAGCCGTGCGTCTCTCGGGCATCAGCATCGGCTGGTACATTTTTGCGACGTACGTCATCTCCGGCGGCCTCAGTGCGCTTGCCGGCGTGGTGAACACGGCGCGCTCCGGCGTCGGTTCGCCGGTGTTGGGATTGGGATGGAACTGGACGTCATAGCCGCGGTCGTGATCGGCGGGGCAAGCCTCATGGGCGGCCGCGGCACCGCGTTTAACGCTTTGCTGGGGGTGCTGATATTGGCCGTCATTGGCAACATCATGAACCTCAAGAATGTGCCGGGATACCACCAGGAGGTCGTCAAAGGCGTCATCATCCTGATTGCCGTTCTGTTCCAATCCGGGATTTGGACCCGGCGTGCATGCTCAGTGAGGAGCCCGGACGCAGGCAGGATTCAAACGAAATAGCAATCCGGTCGGACCGGAAGAATTCAATCTTTTAGATTCGGCCGCGAAATTCAAAGACTTTTCTTCACCTGAGTCGTGTCGGCAAATTTCATAACTTGTTCGAAACTCTCTATTCCGGCGTCCGAACCAAGGCCTTGGATAACCAGGCCGCCGCACGCCGAACCCAACCGGGCGCACCGCTCCAGGTCCAATTTGAGTGAGAGTCCTTTGATAAAGCCGGCATTGAATCCGTCGCCGCATCCAGTCGAGTCAACGACAGGGACCTGATATGCCGGCACCGTAAAATTCTTCAAAGCGCCATTCTCAAGCCAACCGACTGCACAGCCTTTTTCGCCAAGCCGCACGACCACATGCTGCGCCCCTTGGTCGAGAAAACAACGCATCATCTCGTCGATAGAGGTGAGCCCGCAAATCATCTCGGCTTCCTCATAGTTGGGCATGAAGAAGTCAATGTGCGGAAGACACACCTTGATGAGTTCAGAAAGATTGGGTCGCGGAATCCCGAGCAGATCGAATGTCGTCATAACCCCTCGCTCCTGCGCAAATTTCAGCACCTGACTAGCCGGTTCGCCATCAAATTTCTGCATGAGCGGTGTACCCCCCATATGAAGAAAGTCCGCGCCGGCGATCGCATCAAAGTTGATGTCGTCGATGGTGAGCTCGCCGTTAGCGCCGATGACGTGCAACGCCGGGCGTTCCCCGTTCGGGCGGATTGGCAACATGCTACAGGAAGTCTGCGCGTTCTGCTTACGCACGAGGTTCGAAGTGTCGACTCCGAATTTTAGCATCGTGGCGAGAAGGAAGTCTCCAATTTCGTCCTGACCGATCGCTCCCATGGCAAATACCTTGAGACCGAGTTTTGCCATATCGATCGATGTGCCAGCGGCGGTTCCTGCGACCGTGAACCGTACCTGTTTCAAGATCGCGAGCCCCTGGCCCGGTGGAACTTCGCTCACCGGGTATCCATGGACATCGACAATGTGGATTCCGAGGGAAGCAACTTTAGTCATAAGTGGATTCAGCTGGCGGCAGCGAGCAGTCGCCTGGTGATAGTCAAACTCACGATCAATTCATTTCTGTTTATGATAAAAACCTGGATCTTTCTCAATTCCGCACTCTTAGCTTCTTTTCAGCGCCCCGCCCAGCGCGTTTTCGCTGTCATCAAAAAGGGCCACCGCTTCGGGTGGGCAGCCAAACCACACCTGTTCTTGCAACAGGCTTCCGAGCCGGTTTGGCACCTTCGCCCAGACCACATGGTCCTGAAGTTGAATCGCGACAAGATACTGGCCGGCTACCCCACGAAACTTGCGAAGAATCCGCCCTTCCACAGCGTCCGGTCGCGGCTCGGTAAAGACACGAACATATTCGGGCCTCACACCGAGGACCACCGCCCTCGGGCTACTTTTCGAAACGAGTTCGGGGTGATCGATAGATACGGCGAACGGGAACAAGTCGGATCGAAGCCGCGGACCGTTCTTCGGATCAAACGAATGCTCCAGAAAGCTCATTCCCGGGTTTCCGAGAAACCAGCCGCCGAAGCGCCGCGAAGGGTGGTTGTAGATTTGCCGAGGTGAGTCTTGCTGCAGGACTTCACCATCCTTAAGCAAAACAATCTGATCCGCCAGAGTCATCGCTTCGTTTTGGTCGTGGGTAACATAGACGATCGTCTGATTGAGCCGCTCGGTGAGCCGCTTCAAATCTTGTTTGAGGCGGAACTTAGAGTCGGGGTCAACGTTGGTAATCGGCTCGTCAAATAGGATTATGGAGGACTGACGTGCCACCGCCCGCGCAAACGACAACCGCTGGCGAGTGCCATTATCGAACCTATCTGGGTCGCTATGAAGACTTCCTTCGAGTCCGAGAAGCGCGATTGCATCCTTTACGCGTTTCTGACGTTTGTCGGCAGACAGTTTGAGCTCCCGCAATGGCAACTCAACGTTCTCGAAGACGCCTAATCCTTTGTAAATGACAGGGTATTGAAAGACCATTGCGATGTCCCGCCTCCTGGCCGGAAGGTGCGTCACATTTTGATCGCCAATCCAAACCTCCCCGGAAGTCGGTCGCTCCAAGCCGGCGATAATCCGCAGGATGGTCGTTTTTCCGCAGCCGGAAGGGCCGAGCAAACAGGTGGTCGTATTCGGTTCGAACTGGAGATTAACGTCTTTGACTGCCTGAAACTCGCCGAAGAATTTGCTGACGTTTTGGAGGCGGACGTGCGACATAAGTTCTGAATTAGCTGACCGAGCTTCCCTCCGAGACTCTTTTTGTTCTGGTCGATTTTGCTCCCCGCCCGATGCGGCGTCCCGATTGACGATCGAAAACCAACAAATCGGAATGCTCGATTCCGACTTTGAAACGATCCGAAGAGATCGGGGGCGTAGAGCCGTTCGACCAAAAACCAATGAAACGGCACGAAGCGGCTTCAAAGTAAAGCAATGTCTCTGCCCCGAGATCTTCTCTTAGAAGAGCACGTGCCTCGGTTACCAGCGCCGAGGAGGAAATCGCCGAACCAAATTCTACTGCCTCAGGTCGGAAGCCAACTTGGACTTCTTTCGAGTCGCTGAACGAATCCTGCAATTCGACTTCAAAGTCGCCCAGCGGAGTTCGGCACATCGTAGCCTGCATTGCCCCGGGCATAATGTTCGCCGCCGGGTAGCCGAGTAGTTGCAGCGAACGCAATGTCATCGGTGAGTCGTAAACTCGGTCCAAGATTCCACTCTCGATAACCCGGTGATCATCCAGCACATAAACAACGTCGGCAAGAGCCTGCGCCTCCAGCGGATCCGAAGTCGTGTAAATGAAGGTCCCTTCGACCTCGCCCAGCATGTCCCGCAGATCGACGAACAGTTGTTCCCGCAGCTTGAAGTCAAGGCCGGCCAGCGGGTCGTCGAGAATGAAGACGGACGAGTCTTTAATCACCCCTCGGGCCAGCGCGACGCGTTGTTTTTCACCGCCGCTGAGTTGATTAGGGTACTTGTCGAGGAGTCGATCAATCCTTAGTTTCCTCGCGAGGAGCTCGACTCGGTCACGAACTCCGGCCTTTGTTTCTTTGGCTAATAGCAAAGGGTAGGCGATGTTGTCGAAGACACAATAGTGAGGATAAAGGGCAAACGATTGGGGCACATATCCGAAATTGCGAGCCCCAGCGGTTTCGCGAGTTACATTCTTGCCCGTCAACCAGACCTCGCCAGAATCAGGCGCCTCAAGCCCCATGATCAGTCGCATCAAGACAGACTTACCGGAAGCAGCCGGGCCGAGAACAACTGAGAACCGGCCTTGCTCGAATTGTAAGCAAACATTCTCGAGGACGAGCTTGTGCCCGTATTTCTTGCTGACATTTCGAAGCTCAACCTCTGTCACAAAGATCTCCCTTTGAGGCTACGATGCGCTCCGTTGACCAAGTTGGGCTAGGTAGGGGACCAATAAAACTCCGATAGCAAAAACTGCGGCCACAATCGCCAGGCCAATCCCGAGGCGGACCAAGGTCCCTCCCAGACGCGTCTGAGGAGGGATATTCCCCACAACAACCTGCAACAGCGCCGATCCACACAGAATTATGAGTCCGTACCGGTAAACCTCGAACGATTGATTCTGGGCGATCATCAAGAAACCGGCCAAAATCCCCACGAGCACAAGAATTTGGAGTTGGCTGGCAAATGGCAGCCGAAAAAAGCTCATAATGTCAGTTAAACTTCCCCCCTCACGGTTCCGAACGTCATGCCGACGAGCAAATATTTTTGAAAGAAAAAGAGCGCAATGACCGGCGGCAAAAGATACACCGTCCCAAGTGATGCCACAAAGGTCCAGTCTACCCCACCTTCTTGGTAGGAATTGGTCACGAGCAACGTGGGGATCATTGTCGTGGTGCGCCCACCCAGAATGAAATTAAAGAGGAATTCATTCCAAACGAAGATGAGATTGAATACAAACGCCGCAATTAGGCCTGGTTTAACCTGGGGCAGGATCACTTTGAATATGATGTGGAAACGGGAAGCGTTATTCGCTAAGCCGGTCTCGTCGAACCGGAGCGAGACGCCATCCATAAATCCTTTCAGAATCCAGAGCGAAAACGGGATGCTGAACATCGAGTAAAAAAGTGTCATTCCCCAGAAGGAGTCCTTCCAGCCGAGCGCTGCATACATAAGATAAACCGGCACAACTACAGCAGCCGCCGGCACCATCCGAATCGACAAAATCAAAAACAGAATAAAGTCGGTTCCGTACGGCTTGAAGCGTGAAAGTGAGTACGCAGCAAGAAAGGAAACGACGATCGCAAGCAAAACTGAGACCACCGAAATCACAATACTATTAGTGAAAGTCGGCCAGAAGTGTTCCCTCCCAAAAAGGTCAATGAAGTTGCTCAGGGTAGGGCGGAAGAACCATTTTGGGGGAGTCGCCAACAGATCACTCTTCGTCTTGAACGCTGAGACAATGATCCACAAAACTGGTAAGAAGTAGACGAGGGCAACGATCCACAAAAGGGCATGGTAGATCGTGGTTTTCCAGTTATTCTTCATGAGGCGGGTATCGTCGTTTGTGCAGATTCAGGAGAAAGAGAAAGATCGCGGTGAAAGCAATTGCGGTCAGGAGAGTTATTACCGCCACGCCCGAAGTCCAACCAACGCTGAAAGCTTCGAATGCTTTCCGGAACATCATCACGCCGATGACTTCAGTTGTTCCGCCGGGTCCGCCGCGAGTTAATTGATAGACCAGATCCGTTACTTTAAACGCATCGATCGTGCGGAGAATGATTCCTAGCATAATAATGAATCGCGCGTGAGGAAGAATCACGTAACGGAATCGGCGCCAAAGGCTGAGCCGATCGACTTCCGCGGCTTCAAGCTCTGCGGTCGGAACCGAGCCAAGAGCAGCCAGGGTTATCAGCACCATGAAGGGGGTCCACATCCACACATCAACCGCCATGAGCGCCGCGAACGCCCAGCCCTCGGTACCGAGGTAATCAATGTTCCTACCCGTAAGAAGATGAGTGAGGTACCCGACAATACCAAAAGTCGCGTCGTAATTGAGGCGAAAGAAGGTACCGATCGCCGCGGGTGTTAGAATCATCGGAGAAAAGAGCAGACTGAGCGCGATTCTGCGTCCCGGCATATTCGTACTTCGCCAGAACAGAGCACCGATCAACCCACCTAGAAGGGTAGTAAGCCCGACGCTGAAAAAAACGAATGTGAAGGTCCGACTAAGAGCGAGCCAAAGATCGTTATCATCGAGATAGTTGAGGTAGTTTCGAAACTCAATAAAACGCGGAGGTCGACCTAACGTCAGCGAATAGTTGTAGAAGCTCATCCCGACCATCCATAATAAGGGGACCAGATTCCAGACCGCAAAAAAGATGAGCGTAGGGCTAAGCAGTAGCCAGGGGTATAACTTGGAGTTTTCGATTCGACGCATTCCCTCAAGGATCGGTAATCGCTAATCAGCAATCGGTAGGCAGGAAGCAGTAACTCGCAGCCGACAATCAATGTAAATCAGATGAGCGACCTTCGATGTTATAATCCGGTTCGAAATGTTGGCTATCGCACTAACCGTGATTACTGATCACTTGCCATTGACTGTTAACTACTAGCTCAGGTCGGGTGGGAACAGCCTCGGACTTCTGTTCCCACTCTCAGTAGCAGGCGACGTGTCTTACTTCAGCTGGAGCTTCAGATATTCCTCTGTCGGTTTCTTTTGGGTGTCACCCAAATCGTATAAGACCTGTTGCTGACGGGCAGCAGCCCAATTCAACGCTTTCATCGGGTCATTCATCGCTCCAGTTACGTACGAAGTGAAAGCCTCCTGTTGGATCGAGAGCAGCTCGGAGTACTTCGGCGAATGATAGAAATCCCGATTATAAGGAATCATATATTTCATCGCACGGTTCCACGGATTGATCGGGTCGAATTGCGGATTTTCCAGAGTCGCTTTGTCTGCCGGGTTGCCGCCCCTCTTTGCAAATTCCAACGTGGTCGCGGGGCTATACCACCACTCCAGAAAATCGATGATCACTTGCTTTTGTTCCGGGGTCGCAAAGTTATTGATCACCCAGGGTTGTCCGCCGATGCAGTAAAGACGCTTAATCGAACCATCAGCTTGCCTGATGCCAGGAGCCGGAACGACCATCACCTTGTCCCGATTTTGGTCCGTAATCATCGCCAGACCGACGGCTGCCCACATCATCGAAGTCGCCGTCTTTCCTTGAGTGAAGGCGTCAATATTGTCCGAGATTCCGTAGTTCAAGGCACCCGGCGGCTCCCACTGGACGAATTTCTTCTGATACTCCATCGCCTTGGCGTTCGTCTCCGTGTTCAGATAGCCTTCGACATCGTGCGTCTTTGGATCCGAAAATTCGCCGCCCATGGACCACATGAACGGATAGACGTACATGCTTTGAAAATCGTATTCCCTCGAATGCTGAAAAACGGTGCCATAGAGATTCTTGTCCGGTCTAGTGAAGAACTCGCAAATGTGTTCGAAATCGTCGTTGAACGCGATGTTTTCCCAATCCTCAAAGGTTTGGGGGAGATCCTTTCCGTACTTCGCTTTGAAGGCCTCGCGTTCCTTTGGATCCTGGAACAGGTCCTTTCGAGCGAATATCACGAGTACATCTGTCTCCTCGGGAAAACCGACTTTGTGACCCGAGTTATCCGGATACTCCTGGTACGACGTTCTGAGCACCGGGTTGTACCACTCAATGTTCAGTTCCGGATTTTGCTTAACGACGTCATCCAGCTTCACGATCCAGCCTGGTTCGGTGAACGCACCGAGCCACTGACTATCGCTGACCATCAAGCTATATTCGTTTGACTTGGTGGCTAACGAAGAGGCAGCCTTTTGAAAGAGCGTCGAAAAGGGCGCGTCCGCATAACTGAAAGAGACATCGTATCCGTATTTCTCTTTTGCGTATTTGGCGAATTCTGGTGACATTTCATACGGCAGCTTGCTCGGTAGCCAGCCGGCGATCCCAATGATCGCAATTTTGATCTGTTTTCCCTTCAGATCCAAACGATTAGCCTGGGCCCACGAAATGGTGGGCATCAGCATGCATAGCAGGCAGAGAGAAGGTAATACGCGCTTCATATGTTCTGGGGTTTAGAGTTCGAGGTCTGGAATTCCGCGCCAAAACCGGGTTTCACTACACGTCTTAGCCAAAACGGTCAAAGCGCGTCGCCTTTAGTCGTTTCAGCCCTAAAAACCCGCAACGGCGATTGGATTCCAGTCCAATGACTGGTACACTACTGCATACTGTTTTGTCAGTCAAAAAACTGCAGCGGGCGCATCTCCGATTTGTTAAAATTTCTAGTTCCAAAGGTAGGCGAAAGTTTTGTTTTGGGTCATAACGTCGAGAGCTAGGAGGTTGCGCAGGCCAGGCCTCGTCCAGAACTGGCCGGTGCGCTTGAAACGATCTTGGAACTGGCTGCATTGTGACTCCACTGCACCGGATCCGATCGGAGCGCCACGCTCCGCCACAGCTTGGTAATCAAGATGATCACGGTGATTGAGGAAGTATTGGATCTGACGTTGGAGCTGAGGGTCGGCTGAGTCATCGTGCGCCGATTCATCTTGAAGAGATGTCTTTGGGAGTATTTCTTCGAGGCGCGTGATGACGCGCGAACTTTCACCGTGACGCAACTGGTGTAGCAGCGGTTCGACAAAGACGCGTGCGGCCTCAGCATCATTGGCGTAGAGATAATGGGCCAGTTCCCATAGACGCTGGCTGGCGTGATAAAAGTCCAGCGTCTGGGTTGTGCCGCTAAAACGATCTTCGATCAAGGACCACAGCCAGACGGCCCCATCGACGACGACGAAGACTTCCTGAGCCCGAGCCATACCGCAACGCAGCGCCTCCTTTTGCACGGTAGCCCCGAACTCCAGCACATCGGTGCCGGGCGGACAGGCCACGACTTTCTTTTGTGTCAACACTCCCCGGTCGGAGGCTGTCTCTGCCCGATGATCGAGCCGGTAAATAACCCCGGATTTGACTTCATGCCATGCGACGCGTTCGGCATCTTGGCAATCCGGTGGTGCGGCCCATTGCGGCCCGCGTTCACGTACCATCCAACCATCGAGCATGATCACAAGCGAAAAGGGCGCTTCGTTCTTGGGTGCTCCTGTAGGTGCGGGTATCACCTGCTGGTGTACCTGCAAGCCGATGCTCTGCACCTGACTATGGACCAAGTCATCACTGATCGTAGTGCCCCAGCAGCTAGCCAACAGTGCGGCTTTCTGGTAGGAACCGATTTGGGTCGCGGTGTAACGGAGCCTCTCCTGTAGTTGCGGGCTGACACGCTCATAAGGAGTCAATTCCCACTGTTCGCGTGCCGGAGAAAGCCACCGCTGCATGAGGCTCGAAAAACCGTAGGCAGCTCGCACGGTCACTGTCCCCACACAGGTCATCAGTGAGAACTCACGCATGCGCACATATTTCAATACCAGACCGCTTTGCGGACAGACCGCCTCGATTTGATCCGCCTGCGCTTGGAGCCGCTCCTCCAACCGCTGACGGGTCCACTCGCGGCCTTCGGCTAGCGTTTGGGCTTCAGCTTCGAGCAGGACTTTCATCTATAGCCGGTAGAGATAAACTGCTTTGGGCGGCACGCTCAGAGTCCGGTCGCGGTCGTAGCGGCTGCGACCGCGCGTTTGGCCAACACAACGCCAGTTGGCGGCCTGATAACAGGTGCCACGAAAACGTCCCACCTCCACAAAGCTCTCCAGCCAATCCAAGCCGTGTCCGTATTTTTGTTGCCAGTCCGCATTGATTCGCCGCGCCACCAAAGCCAGCAGATGACTGGCTAGTATTATATGTTAAGTAGAGTGTAATTTTAGGAAAGGTGGCGTGGAATAGGGAAGTGTGGTGATTCAGCAGCAAGGCGGATATTGAGGATCTTTAACGTAGAGCAGAAGTTTTTTTTTGCGCAAGGTAGATGGTCAGGATGAACAAGTAAGCGATGGCGCTCAGGACAAGATAATGATGAAAGCCGCGCCAGGATCTGCCTCGAAGTGATCGAGTCACAGATCATCTTTGGAACGCTGGAAATACTGTTCAACGTGCCAACGTGAACGACTTAGCCTCAGACAATGGGCTTTGGACGGTTGGCGATGAAAATGGGCTAAATAACAATGGTAAGGCTCTTGAGCTCCTTGGCCAATCGACCACGAGCCAGACTTTTTCCAATTGGCCATAGGGCTCTTTGAGACCACGAGCCAGAAAGACCTCTTGCCAAGCGATGCGTGTGGAGTGTCTTTGGCCACCAGCAGTTGTCCAGGAGCAATGCTTCCAAGCTTCGGTGGGCAACCAACGCACTATATCCATAAGGTGGCGTGCGCGAGCGGCAAGCCCTTCATCGGCTAGCTGCCGGTATTTGCCTTTGAGTACGGTTGGTACCTCTTGGATCCACCCAAGATGTTCCTCGGGAGTCACTTGTAGGAAAAATTCTAGTGTAGTGTCCAACAAATAACTGGACAGCTTTGGGTTGGTAGAGTTACAAACTGGGGCATGCCATCCGGACTGCCGGTGATTCAATTGAGCACGAGAGAGCAGGAAGAAATCGGACGCTGGCTGACCTCACACGGAACTCCCCAGCAGGTGGCCTTGCGCAGTCGGATCGTGCTGGCCGCGACCGCCGGTCGATCCGACAGTGCCGTCGCTCAAGAGCTGGAGATCAATCGAAAGACAGTCGTGTTGTGGCGAAGGCGCTTTGCGCAAGAGGGTATCGACAGCTTATGGGAAGTGGCGCCGGGTCGAGGACGCAAGCTCACCTTTGGCCCAGACAAGATCGAGGCCATTGTCAACGCGACGCTTCAGGCCAAGCCAAAAGGGATGACGCAATGGAGTTGCCGCTTGATGGCTAAAAACCAGAACGTCAGCAAGTCCACCGTCAGTAACATCTGGCGCAGTCACAATCTCAAGCCGCATCGGGTGAAGAGCTTCAAATTATCGCGGGATGCTCGCTTTCTGGAGAAGTTGACCGACGTGGTCGGACTGTATTTGAATCCTCCGCAGCAAGCCCTGGTGCTCTGTGTGGATGAGAAGAGCCAGATTCAGGCTTTGGATCGAACGCAGCCGGGCCTGCCGCTCAAAAAAGGCCGTTGCGCACGATGACTCACGACTACAAACGCAATGGCACGACCACGCTCTTTGCCGCGTTGGAAGTCCTCCAAGGCAAGGTCGTGGGTCAATGTTACAAACGGCACCGGCACCAGGAATTCTTAAAGTTTCTGCGACGGCTAGAGCAGGAGTTTCCCGGCCAGACCACCCTGCACCTCGTGATGGACAACTACGGGACACACAAGCATCCCAAGGTGCAAGCCTGGCTCAAAGGACATCCTCGTTTTCCCCGGACTTCGTGCCGACGAGTTCCAGTTGGTTAAATCTGGTGGAACGGTGGTTTGGAGAACTCACTTCCAAACGAGTCCGACGTGGATCCTTCAGCAGCGTCAAAGATCTGCAAAAGGCTATTGGCGAGTTTCTGGCGGCTTGGAATGAAAATCCAAAACCCTTTGTCTGGACGGCCACAGTGCAATCGATTCAGAAAAAGCTGGCTCATTGCCGACAAACCCTCGAGCAGGTCCAGCCCGGCTGCACCCAGCCGCGCAAAAGAAAACCCAAGAAACCCCTGTCCAGTTAATTCTTGGACACTACACTAGGTGAAGCTTGGAGGGTTGGGGAAAGCAAAGCTATCGCCGAATGCGGCGTACAGCACAGGGAGAGGAGCAACTTCATCGGCTAGCGCCTGCTCAATCAATTCCAGAGCGATCTGGCTCTTGGTTGCAAAAGTGATCTCCGGTGGCACTCCGGCTTTCGTGCGACGTGCGGCATCTGCGGCCCAGCTCTGCGGCAAATAAAGCCGTCCGGCCACTGGCGCGGCCACAAAGCCATTACTGACAACTAACTCCACGCTGACTTGGCAATTGTCTTGTTTGCCGACGCTATTGCAATACTGATGATGGACTCCCACCGAATGCTTGCCTGTTTTAGCCATCCGGTCTCATCGACAATCCATGCCTCGATCGGCTCAAAATGCGGAATGACTTCTTGGCGAATCACCCGCCAAAGTTGCTCTTCATCCCAAGGACTATCGGTAATGAACTGCTGCAATCGTTGCGGATCTAAACCCAGCCTGGCTGCCATCGGTTCAATGGATTTACGCTGCCCAGGCATCAGCAAGCCAGAGATATAACTTGCTGCGGCAACCCGTCGCTCACTACGGCCCAACGGAGCAGCTACCGGCACCATGAACGCTTTGAATCGCTCAATGCTTCGCTGCCACAATCGGGCGTTCCACTCCACGCCCTATTGTGTTACGAAAAGGTGCTACCGCTCAGCAAGAAAATACTTAACAAAGTAATCTAGATGCGGTACCCGCACATGGGGCAAAATCAAAAACCGACTGTTGTTGGCTATCCGGTGAAGTCCAATCAGACGCTCCGATTCGCTCCAGTCCAAGTGCCGATCGCGCGGCGCGCAGCGCCAAGCCGCAGCCCCAAAGAGCAGCACAGCCAAATCCCGCCCTGAGCTATCACGTGCCAGATACCCGATGTTTTGCCCCACGACGTGCCATCCCAAATAGTGGTAGCGATCTAAGTAAAATGCCACTCGCCGCGCCCGGTCGCTGCCGGCTTCCACCCAATCGAGCTGTACAGGCCGTACTTGCTCCAACTCCGCGCACAGTGGCTCCGGTGTGTGCTCAAAATTCGCCTTCAGCCACCCAACCGTTTGCGGCCCACTCCTTTTGTATTCTCGCACAGGCGGCAGTTCGATCAGTTCGCGCTCGGCTAGCTTGAGCAGAAAACTGCGTGCCGCAAAATCCTTCAGCCGCCCCATGCCGTTGCGCCAATCCCACAACACGCATAGCTCCCGTGCCAAGCGCTTCCGACTCCAATCCACATGCGCCCCTATCCACCCACGCAACCATTCTAGGGCTTCTTGCGATATCGTTCGTCCCTGACAGATCACCGGCAACAACATGCAGCTCTTTCTTCCATGGAAAAGTAAAGTAGGCCAGCAAAAATTTTAACAAATCGGAGATGCGCCCACCTGTAGCTGCGCCTCATTAACGATCCGCTTCCACATACGCTCACTCTTTTCTCTCTGCGTTTAAGCCTCCTGCATTGCCTTCAAAGCTTCGCAAGTCAGCGCTACGAAATTCCCCCGGCTCCCGCGCCGAACGTCCGCCAAAAAGGCCATTTGGAAAGAGCCGCGGCGACATGGCGTACATAGGCGCGCGCTCCGGATAGAAACCAAGTAGCGTGCCGGTGGCCAACACCTGAGACTCAGGACAAGCTTCGCTCCTTGGAAAAGCACGCCAAGAGAACACCAGAAGCGCCTCCCATACTTTTCATTATAGCGCGACCGGCGAGAGTAAAGACTTCGTTGACACTACTGGGGTCCGTATCTCGAAGCACGTCGATGGCAGCCCTCGCGTCACGCGCGATCGTCGTGCCGTGATCACCATCTCGAAGGCCACGGTCCAATTCATTGAGGTGCTCACGCTTCGCAGTGACGTTCTCCAGGGCGCGTGATATTAGCCGGCGGGTTTGTTGAATGTTTGGGCTCATGGTAGTCAGGATGGGTAATCCATAGGTGACATTCGGGTGCGCTGAATCACACACAACATTCCAGTGTTACTTAACAGAGCGCATTCGTCCAATTGACCACCGTCAACTTTGGATCGCGCTTGTGGGTAAATTTGTTTCGTTGGATATTTTTCCGAGCAGTGCTCTAAGAGCGCCACTCCGGCATTGTTTACCAAGATGTTGATCGCGCCGAATGTAGTTAGTTAGCCCGGCCGCAATTGCGGCTTCTCTTTGGTCCGCCTGCGTAACGCCGTGTATTGGCTCATGTCTGATGCGATTCAACAAAGGAGCGGAGGCATCCAGGAATTGGAACGGACCGAAAAGGATATGATGAACCTTAAAGCCCGCACCGAGGAGCTTCGCCGGACTTTCATGGACATCAACAGCGGCCATGGAAAGAGCGAAGGCCGGAGGCAATCCGCGAGTTCTGCCGGCTAATAGTTTGAATTCGGGTCGTAATATCTATTGACGTTGTCAGCGTTGACTTCGTCTGCCGGAATGACCGTGATCTTTTCTTTAGGGAGGTTTCGTTGAGCAATGTCGACAGCCGCTTTCACGCAATCCTTAACCATCACGGGCGAATACAGGAAGGTCATCATCGTCGGAGTTTTAACGCTCTTGATGGCGTCGTAGAATTCCTTGGCGCCGCCCGCCGCGGTAATAATCGAGACATCTTTCCGTTGGGCCTCTTGAACTGCTTTTAAAGCGCCCAAGGCCATCTCGTCATCGAGACAAATAACGGCATCAATGCGCTTTTGGGCTTGAAGCATGTTTTGCAGGATATTGAAACCGCATTCCTTGGTCGAAGGTCCGCCAAGATTCGCCACAAGTTTGATATTAGGATACGCTTTCAAGCCTTCCGTTACGCCTTCCGTCCGCAGGGAATTAACCGAGCTCGGGGGAAGCGTGAGCAAGGCGACATTTCCTTGCCCATTCAGTGTTTGAGCGATGAACTTCGCAGCGTTTAGTCCGATTCCCTTGTTATCCCCTTTGATCAGAATAGCGTAGTCCTGGGCATAAAGCTCACGATCAAATACGATCAACGGAATCCCGGCCTCTTAATCTTTTTAGTTTCTTTTTAACGACCGGCGTCATTGACTCCGATTCAACCGGCATCACAATGGCATTCACTTTTTGAGTAATCAGATCCTCGATGTCGCCGGCTTGCTTGTTCGGGTTATCCGCCGTGGTGATAAGGTATTTGACCCGGTATTTGACCCCTAATGCCTTGGCTTGGTTCTCTGCATTTGTGATCACCGCTCCAACCGTCCGTAGTCGGCGGCCGGGAAGACATGCCAATGACAATTTCTTTGGCCTGAACAGTGATCACTATGAATGCCGTCAGTAATAGTAAAACCAAGATAGGTGGTGTTCTGGGGTGTTTGCTCACGCTTTTTTCTCCTTTTTAATTTGTCATTGCGGTAGCTTCTTTACGCTGGATTTGCCATGGGTACCGAGCGATGTCTCATGGTAAGGGCATGATGCGGTCTTGATCGGATCCCATGTGTCTCGTTGCTGACTCTTTTCACTGTCTTTAATCTCACCGACTCGTGAATTTTTATTCACTTTAATGTCGCACCAATTCCGCCATACTAGTGTTATGTCGCATAAATAACTATACGTAAGATTCATGCGGCTTTCTTTAGCCCTCTTTTCGGTTTTGTGCATCCTGGAGAGATTTTCTCTAACCGCTGACGACACCTTTCAATCTTTGCCAAGATGTCCTCCGCTTTGGCTGTCCAGACGAATGGCCTCGGCTCTTCATTCCATTGTGCAATGAAGTCGAAGATAGCTTCAATTAAGTCAGGCACACTGGCAAAGCTGCCTCGCCGTACGGCCTTGCCGCTGAGTTCGGCAAACCAGCGTTCCACCAAGTTGAGCCAACTCGAACTGGTTGGGATGTAATGAACTTTGAAGGCCCTTTCTGCGCTTAGATTCGCTCGTTCTCATGGTCTTCAGATCTCCTTGTAGACGTATTTCACGTAAAGGCGGGATAGAATAGTGGCAATGATCAACAACACCACAGCTTGTGCCGAAGCCATCCCCTGGTCGAATACGCGAAAACCAATGCGCTGTATATACACACTGATGAGTTCAGTCGCCGAACCGGGACCACCGCGAGTCATCGTGTAAACAACGTCGAACAGCTTAAGGATGTCCGCCGTTCGCAGGATCAGGATAACGGTGATGCCGGGCAACATGAACGGGAGCTGCACTTTCCAGAGTATGTGCCACCATTTTTCCGTTTCGAGGCGAGCTGCCTCCTCGATCTCAAGCGGCACCATGGTCAGGCTCGAAAACAAGATAAGGGCGCAGAAAGGCGTCCATTGCCAGTCTTCCATGATCGAGATGGAAACGAAGGCAAGGTTCGGATCGGCCAGCCAATCGAGTTTGTGTCCGAAAACCAGATTCCAGAAATAGTTTAGCACCCCAAAGTCCCGATTGAACATGAGCCGGCCTGACAGCCCGACAACAGCGAACGTGGTGGCCAGCGGAATGACCAGCGCGACACGGCCTATGTTCTTCATGAGCTCATTGCCGGGTCTATGCAGCAGCAACGCAATCCCCATCCCGAGCGCCAGCTGAATCGGCAAGTTGAGCACCAGGAAAAACAAGGTTCGACCGAGCGCCTCCCGGAATGATTGGTCGGTGAGCAGGGCCAGGTAGTTTCCGCCCCAGTTAAAAGGCGCGTCGAATAGCGGCCAGATTCCCAAAAAACTTCCCTGTGAATGAACTTTCGGCAAGATAAACTGGTGCAACGAGTTCCAGACGGCAAAGAGCAGGGGAAAAATCCCCACAAAGAACAATACGATCACGGCCGGGGAAAGGAAATACCAAGCCCCGGAAGAGTAGGTTTTCTTTTCGGTTCTCGCTTTCATCCTGCAGGGCTATTCCAGGTCGGTGTGGCGATCCCGCGCCGCACCGGAAGGTTTTCCCGGTTCGATTTAATAACTCAAGGTTTGCAAAGCACCGGGTCAGGCCCCGCTTACGCGGGGCCACGGCCGAAACAGGAACTTCGGCCTTAGACCGTTTCAGTGCTCTCGCGTCTCACTGTGCCAGCGGCTTCTTACCGTCGTAATAGCCGGCTTTCTTGAGTGTGTCTTCCACCAGTTTGCAGATCTGCGCCGAGGCCTCCTTGACCGTCGCCTGGCCAACCATCATCTTGGTGCCCCATTCAGCGACGATGTCGGAAAGTTGGGGCCATTCCGCAAAGCGAGGACGATATTCCGGCACACCTTGCTGCCAGGATTCGACCATCGGAGGAATGAACGGGTATTTATCCACCAGTGCTTTGTCCTGGTAGGTCGATTGGCGCCCACTGACACCACCGTTCTCCACATATTCTTTGGCCTTGGCTTTGGACGTTAACCACTGGATGAACAACCAGGCAGCGCCTTTCTTCTTGTCGTCGACTTGAGTGGTCACCGCGAGCGAAAATCCGCCGAGCGCGGGTTTACGGCCGTCCGGACCTTTTGGCTCCGGTGCGATCCCGAGTGAATTGACGATTTTCGAAGTCTTCGGATCGACCAGCGTCTGGTAAAACGCGGACCACTCGGTGATCATCGCAACCTGCCCCTGGGCAAGGGCATTGACAGCCTCGCTGTGGTCGAAGTCCACGATGCCCGGCGGCATGTATTTCATCAGCTTCAAGCGGAACTCGAGGCCCTCTTGTGTTTTAGGATCCGAGAGGTTGCACTTGAACTTGGAGTCAAGCAAGGAACCGCCCCAAGGCCAGATGAAACGCATGAAGCTATCGCAAGACTGCGTTTCTCCACGCCGCGACTGGAGTGCGTAAGCGTACTTGCCGTCTTTGGTCAGCTTCGGAGCGTAGTCCGTAATCAATTGGTCCCATGTTTCCGGCGGCTTATCGAAACCGGCCGCTTTCAGCATGTCTTTGTTGTAAAAGAGAAGACCGGAGTAGTTATCGAACGGCAAGCCGTAGGTCTTACCATTCCAGGTACCGAACGCATTCAATAACAGCGGGAAGAAGTCCTTCAAATCCAGGTCCGGATCAACCAGGTTCGGGAACTTCTTTTGCAGGTCTTCAATTGGAACAATCCAACCGGACTCGGCATATTCACCGATCCAGACAAGGTCGACCAGCGCGATCGCAAGATCGCCCTGTGCGCTAAAGTCCAGGACTTCTTTTTCACGAGAGTTCTCGTAAGGAACGATCTCGTAGGAGACTTTGATGCCAGTCTTCTGCTCGAATTCGGGCAACATTTTGATCGCCGCCCGGTAACCTGGGCGATCGAGGAAGATCACTTTGATCTCCGTTCCTTTGTAATCCTTCGCCGCTTCTTCGAGGGACCATGCTTGAGCGCTGCTCAAGCCGACCGAAGAGAACGCAGCTCCGGCACATAACATGCAGAGGAATTTCTTCATAGTGGGGGGATGTCGATTATTAGTAGAATGACTCTAATATTTTTTCTTTCTTAGCAAGTTAACTAATGGGTTAACAGACGTGGCATTTGCTTTCAGGCAGCGGCCGGCCAATCCAACCAAACCTCGAGGCGGGAATGAGCCAACGAATGCGTCTGGTCTGTATCCTATCAACTGAAAATGCATTTTGACTACTGGGTTTCGAAATACAGGTGCGTTTTAATCACACCTTTTCACCGCTCTTTGCGATGCTTCGCGAGCGATGCGTCGATCAAGGCCATCATATTCGTTCTGTTCTAAGTGTCGGGTTACCTCCCTTCCGCTGGGATTGCTGTTGATCCCCGAACGTGGAGCGTCGGGGAGATGATCACACTGGCTGGAGCTTTATTTGCAAAGCGCTCTTTTTCGTTAATGCGCCGCAGCAACAACTCGACCGCCTTTTCTCCAATCTCGCGACTCGGTTGCCCGACGGTGGTCAAGGGCGGAATCAGGTAGCGGCCCAGTTCGATGTCGTCGAAACCTATAATCGACACGTCCTGCGGCACCCGAACACCTTGTTCGAAAAGCGTCCGCCAGGCGCCTACGGCGACGATGTCATTCGTCGCAAAAACCGCGGTGGGTCTTGGCTCCTTCTTGAGTAATTCTGAAATCCGGAGACCAAACTGCAGTTCTTGATAGCCGTGCAGGACATAATCCGAGCTGATCCTAATTCCCCAACGCCGAAGCTCCGTCATAAAGCCGTCCACGCGCTCCGCGACGTTTCGAATGTCGGCTTCGCCGCATAACAGTCCAATACAGCGATGCCCGAGTCCGGCCAGATGACGTGCCGCGAGTTGTCCACCGTAAAAGTTGTCCGTGGCGACGGAGTATTCACCGGGAACCGGACGATCGACGAAAACGATGGGCATCGAAATTCCTTTTGAGAACTGGACCGCCTTGCTCTGCTCACTATGATAAATCATCAAAATCCCGTCCACCTGTCGTCCCGCGAGATTGGCGACCTGAACCGTCTCCCGCTCGAGGTCGCGCTGTGAGATACATAAGAGCATCTGGTAACCCTTGTCCCATAAAGCGTTCTCGATCACCTGGGCGATTTCGCCAAAGAAGGGAGTAGTGTTATTCGGAATAACGAGCCCGACGGAATGTGTTGTCCGTAGCCGCAGACCTCTGGCGCCCAGGTTCACCCGATAATTCAACGCGGCAATCGCCCGCTCAACGTTTTGCGCGGTGCCCGGCGAAACCGGCGCGCTATGGTTGATGTAATGCGAGACGGTGCTCGGTGCGACACCGGCGAGTTTCGCGACGCTTCGGATAGTAGCCTCCATGGAATGTTCAAGGGGGACAATGGCAGTAGCATTCGACCTGTAGCGAGTTTGTTGAAACGTTTCAAGAAATATCCGAACCAGTTTAACAATACAATGGCGCACAGAGCTCACAAAGCTCAGAAGAGGGCATAAAGGAACAATGAAAGTTGTCCGGACGACCGATTTTCAATTCCAACCTATTTCCTAAAATCTTAAAACTTTCGCGACCTTCTCTGACCTTTGTGACCTTCGTGTGACCTTTGAATCTCGTGAGGACACTAAGAGGGCGTCGGCGGACAACAGAAGCCCCTTTCGCGTAAGCGAAGGCTCCAGCCTTTGCCCGCAATGGCACCGCAGAGCAAAGGCTGGAGCCTCCGCCTAGTGTGCCCGACATGGGTCTGAACTAATGATATGAAAGGAGATCATCGGAACTGGTGGAGGTAACCGTAGCCGAAGTGCAAGCAACAGATCGCGAGGTCTGGAGACGAAAGAAGCGCGAGGCAAACGAGCGACCGTAGGAACACGAACTGGCAGAGAGGCCGGATGCGGGCGACGAGCTGGCTAGGAACAGGCGAAGTCCAAAATCCACCAAGACGCATCAGGTAGAGCCAGACGGCGCGTTCGGAAAGAGCAGACACCTTACTCGGGGAGACCTCCGGGGTGAGAGCCCTGGAGGAGTCAGCAGAGGCCATAGTAGTGAAGAGACGCTCTGAAAGGGGCGAGGAGCGAAGGGCCGAAGAACCAAAGAGCAGAGAAAGACGAAACTGGCGAATGAAAGCCGAACAGACATGCGATACGGGAGGACGCGATAACTGCGATCACTATCCACCCGACGAAGAAGGGCCCGGTGGTGCAACCACCTCAACCTGACCGAGGGCATGCCAAGGCTAAGCGCCGCGTTCCGACTGAAGAAAGCGAGCTACAAGGTTCAACCGCCGGATGCTGAAAACGGCATGTCCGGTGGTGTGGGAGGGTTACGGTGCGCAATCGCCGTAACCCGACCCGATCAGGTGCAAGAATTTTCGCGGCGATCGACAGAATCGCGACAACGTCGAAATTTCAGCGAAATTGTTCAATACAAACCCGGAACCGTTCTGGTATCTTTTAGCCAGTGCGCGTTGGGCCTTCGGACTCGCCGGCCGCGACCTGCGCTTTGCCAATCACGATGTTCTCCGTTTCCGTTCGACTAACTGTAGAATCAGCGGTGTCAGAATAAGCTGCATGGCCAAGTCGAGCTTGCCGCCGGGTATAACAATCGAGTTCCTTCGGGACATGAAGCTCTGGGAAATCATTGATAGCAGATAGGGAAAATCAAATCCGCGCGGCTTACTAAAGCGGATCACAACCATGGACTCATCAGGCGTCGGTATATAGCGAGCGATGAACGGGTTTGACGTGTCCACGGTTGGCACACGTTGAAAATTGATGTCGGTTTGGGTGAATTGCGGGCAGATGAACTCCACGTAGTCCGGCATCCGGCGAAGGATTGTGTCGGTCACCGCTTCACGAGAGTGCCCTCGCGTCGTCCGGTCACGGTGAATCTTCTGGATCCATTCAAGGTTGATCACCGGCACAACGCCGATCTTGAGATCGATATGCTGAGCAATGTCGACTTGCTTTGTGACAACGGCGCCGTGCAGCCCCTCGTAAAACAGCACATCGGTATTTTCGGGCAAGTCCGCCCACTCCGTGAAGGTACCCGGTGGGGCGCCAAAAAGATCACGCTCCTCGGCGTCGTGCACGTAATGTCGCGTACGCGCCTTCCCACTCTCACCGTAGCTTCTGAACGTCTCCCCCAGCTCGTTCAGCAGATTTGCTTCGGGACCGAAATGGCTGAAATGGGCGTTGCCCTTGGTTGACTCCTCGTCAATAATCGCCTGCATTTCCTTCCGATCGTAACGATGGTAGGCATCGCCTTCGATAAAGACCGCCGTAACGTTCTCACGTAGAAAGATCTCCTCGAATGTTTTCCTGGTTGAGGTAGTGCCCGCTCCAGAAGAACCGGTCACCGAAATGATTGGGTGCTTTTTTGACATCGCCGGTGTTTGCTCCGATTAGAACCGCAGTAAACCCCGTCGCGTGAATAGCGGAGCGCTCTCGGCAGAGAATTGCGGATCCGTGTGATAGCGAACAATTCGATGCACCACATCAAACGAACCAAACACAAAGGGGGTGCGCGCGTGGAGCTCGGTCGGTCGCAGGTCTAGGATGCGGTGCACAGTGTCAATTGCGGCGCCGCCTGCCTGTTCAATCAAGAACGAAATCGGATTTGCTTCGTAAATGAGGCGATGTCTGCCAGCGACGTAGCCGAGCCGTTCATCGGCAGGGTAAAGAAAGACGCCGCCTCGTGCGAGAATGCGGTACGCTTCTGCGACCAGGGAGGCGACCCAGCGCATGTTGTAGTCTTGGGCCAATGGTCCTTCGAGTCCTGTTACGCAGTCGTCGACGTAAGCGCGAACGGAATCTCCCCAATGGCGATAATTCGAGGCGTTGATCGCGTATTCCGCCGAGTCCTGGGGAATTGAGACTTTCGGGATTGCGAGCCGGAACACACGGGTGTCGCGGTCAAGAGTGAAAATATGCACACCATCGCCGAACGTCAATGCCAGGGAAGTCTGCGGCCCGTAGATAAAGAATCCGGCGGCGATCTGGTCGTGGCCAGGCCGCAGAAAATGCTCTTCCGGTCGCGTCGCTTTGATGGCTGCAGGGAGAATAGAGAATATCGTCCCGAGCGAAACCGCAGTATCGATATTTGAGGAGTCGTCAAGCGGATCAATTGCAACAACCAAAGGAGCGGCTGGATCCAAAACGAGGGGGCAAAGGAGTTCCTTAGAGAGAATTGCGGCGACCGGAGAGCCCCGAAGAGAATCGATAAACATCTCGTTTGCGAGAACGTCAATCTTCTTTTGGCCGCCGCCGCCGGGGTTCTCGGTCCCGACGGCGGCGCCGACCCCTCCCCCGAGTTGTCCAAGCGAAATGACCCGCGCGACTTCGATCGCGTCGGAGGCTATCCGGTGAAGTACGGCCCCTGCCGCCGCCAACTTGTCATCACCCCGGTCCGACGTGGTGAGAAACGCATCGAGATCAAGATTACATGCTGCTGCCGCTGACATTTTTGTCCAGATTTCTGATTGACATTTGCGCCACAAGACCGGTCGCCGAGTTCCCGATTAAGCCCCGGTTACGCGCTTTGAAATTAACAAGCTGGCAAAACAAAGTAAATTGAATATAATTTGTTTTCTATTCAAAAAAATTTGAAACCAGGCCGATGCATAATCTGACGTTCAGACAACTGCAAACGGTCCGCGAGGTGGGCAGATGTGGCACCATGATTAAAGCCGCAGAAACCCTCTGCGTAACGCCAGCGGCTCTGACTTCTCGGGTCAAACTGCTTGAGGAGGACCTTGGGCTTCAACTGTTCGAACGTTTCGGGGGCCGTTTGCGGCTGACGGAGGCCGGCAAGGAGGTAGTTGCCGCAGCCGCTCGTATCGACAATGTCATCGCTGACCTCGTCGAAACGCTTCAAGGTACAAATGGAGTGATGGGGGGGCGCATTCGGATTGGTGTTGGGTCGACAGCAAAATATTTTGCACCCCGGCTCATCGCTGCGTTCATGAAGCAACACCCGAAGATCGATCTTAGGCTTTCAATCGGCAATCGGAGAGACATTGTTTCTTTGCTGCGCGAATACGAGATCGATATCGCTTTGATGGGGCGCCCTCCGGAGGACTTTAGCGTAAAAAGTGAACCCATCGGACCGCATCCTCATGTAGTTATCGCGCCGCCCGATCATCCTTTAGCCCGTAAGGCCCGGATCTCAAAGACCGAGCTAGCCGATCAGAATTTCATCGTGCGTGAGGAGGGCTCCGGAACCCGGAGTATGTTCGACAACTTTTTCGCCGGACTGGCGATGCGTTCTCATAAAGTCAGAATCGAGATCGGCTCGAACGAAACCATCAAACAGGCGGTGATGGCAGGACTTGGTATCTCGCTCATCTCTGCGCACACCATTGAGGCGGAGGTTGCGAGCGACCGGATGGTCGTTCTCAAAATGGAGGGCCTCCCGATAATGCGGAAGTGGTTCGCTATGCATCGCGCGGACCGAGTGCTATCGCCGGCCGGCCGCGCCATGTGGACATTCATGGTGAAAAAAGGCAGTGAATTCTTACCCCGGGCCGAAGTTGGATAGGGTACGGGTGTTTGCTGCTCAGTGCGCGAGTGCCTGGCGAGTCCGCTAGTAAGCTCCGTTTGCTAGAGAATTGCCTTGGCCTTAGTGGCGTTCAAAATGCGTCGTCTGGGAGATGGGAGCAAGGAGGCATGTCTGGATCGATACGTGAAGGACGACACATCTGAAGCAGCCGGCATTGTGCGTGAGCACCGATCCGGAGTTTAGTCGCAAGGCGGCCGATGTGGTCAGCCTCTACTTGAATCCGCCCCATAACGCGCTGGTGCTCTGCGTCGACGAAAAACCATGCATTCAAGCTTTAGAGCGTGCGCAAGGCTGGATCCGCTTACCAAACGGTCGCGCCCTGACCGGCTTCGCTAACGAATACAAGCGTCAGGGCACCACCACGCTCTTTGCCGCTCTGGAGATGACGATCTGGGCTGGTCTATTATGGCCATTATTGGCGCCGCCACCGGCGTGAGTTTCTGGATTTCATGAATGAGTTGGTTGCCCTCTATCCCGGTAAAGAGCTGCACGTTGTTCTGGATAATCTGAGCACCCATAAGCCAAAAGAAGACCGCTGGCTAAAGAGCCATCCTAACGTGCATTTTCATTTTATCCCGACGCATAGCTCCTGGCTCAATCAGGTGGAATGATGGTTTAGCATTTTGAGCCGCGGCGCCCTACAGGGCAGCAGTTTCACCACTAGATCATTGAAAATGCGGTGGCCGCGCCGCCAGGGCTTTTGTCTTTTTGGCAAGTTGCACACCCTTGTCACCAATCGCAGGTAAATCGCAGCAGCGATGCGGCCAATTGAGGCGGTTTGGATGTTCAATTTTTTTTAAAATAAATCAAATTAGATTCAATTTACTTTGCGCTGGGTGGAACTAGCTTTGGTCACCCTTATGAATGCGACCGTGAGAACACTGGAACCAAAGTCCACCAACAAGCTAGGGACAAAGCAAACGACCGTTACGGGCAAGGACCGTTACAAGCCCGGCGTGATGGAGTACAAGAAAATGGGCTATTGGGAGCCGGACTATGAACCGAAGGATACCGATGTCATTGTCCTGTTCCGAGTCACTCCACAGGATGGCGTCGATCCGATCGAGGCAGCGGCCGCAGTCGCGGGCGAAAGCTCAACGGCCACTTGGACGGTTGTCTGGACGGACCGGTTAACGGCATGCGAGAAATACCGTGCGAAATGCTATCGCGTAGACCCGGTACCGAATGCTCCCGGTTCTTACTTCGCCTTTGTTGCCTATGATCTCGATCTATTCGAACCGGGTTCAATCGCCAATCTTACAGCCTCGATTATCGGCAATGTCTTCGGTTTCAAACCGCTGAAGGCGCTCAGGCTCGAAGATATGCGGCTTCCCGTCGCCTATGTGAAAACTTTCGATGGGCCTGCGACCGGGATTGTGGTGGAGCGTGAGCGACTCGACAAGTTCGGTCGTCCACTCCTAGGCGCCACGATTAAGCCGAAGCTCGGTCTATCCGGACGTAATTATGGGCGCGTAGTCTACGAAGCGCTGAAGGGTGGCCTCGACTTCACCAAAGACGATGAGAACATCAACTCGCAACCTTTCATGCACTGGCGAGACCGCTTTCTTTACAGCATGGAAGGAGTCAACCGCGCTCAGGCCGCCACCGGCGAAGTCAAGGGAAGTTATCTCAATGTCACCGCCGCTACCATGGAAGACATGTACGAGCGCGCCGAGTTCGCCCAGGAGCTCGGTTCAGTGATCGTCATGATCGATTTGGTCATCGGCTATACCGCGATTCAGTCTATGGCGAAGTGGGCGCGCCGTAACAACATGATCCTGCATCTGCATCGCGCCGGTCACGGGACTTACACGCGCCAGAAGAACCACGGTGTATCGTTCCGTGTCATCGCCAAGTGGATGCGTCTTGCGGGCGTTGACCACATTCATGCCGGGACGGTGGTCGGGAAGCTTGAGGGCGACCCAAACACCATTCGCGGTTATTACGATATCTGCCGCGAAGACTTTGTGCCGCAAAAACTCGAGAATGGAATCTTTTTCGACCAAGATTGGGTATCGCTGAGGAAACTGATGCCGGTTGCCTCAGGTGGTATCCATGCGGGTCAGATGCACCAGCTTTTGGATCATCTCGGTGAGGATGTCGTTCTACAGTTCGGAGGCGGCACGATAGGCCATCCGATGGGCATCGCCGCCGGCGCAACGGCGAATCGGGTCGCGTTGGAAGCCATGATCTTGGCCCGCAACGAAGGCCGCGACTTTTTAGCCGAGGGTCCCGAGATCTTGCAGGCGGCAGCCAGGCATTGTCTCCCCCTCAGGCAGGCGCTGGAAATCTGGAAGGACGTCACTTATAATTACGCCGCCACCGACACACCCGATTTTGTTCCCACCCCTAACCTCGCAGTCTAAGTTGGAGCCACTATCATGCGAATAACGCAAGGCTGTTTTTCTTTCTTGCCCGATCTCACGGACGATCAGATCCGGGCACAGGTGCAGTATTGCATCGACAAGGGATGGGCGGTGAACATCGAGTTCACTGATGATCCGCATCCCCGTAATACCTACTGGGAGATGTGGGGCTTGCCGATGTTTGACATCAAAGACGCCGCCGCGGTGATGATGGAACTTGCGGATTGCCGAAAGACGTATGGAAACCTTTACATCCGGATTTCAGCCATCGATTCCACTCACGGTTGGGAATCGGTAAGGATCTCTTTCATAGTCAATCGACCTGAGGAGGAGCCTGGCTTTCAACTCCAGAGGCAGGAATCCAATGGACGGAACATCCGTTACACGACGCACCCGTATGCGGTCGATCGGCCGGAAGGCCAGCGCTACGTTTCGCGGTCGATTGAAACGAGCAAAGCAGCCCATCCACTCGTCTCGCGACATAAGGATTCTGCTGGCCCCGGCCTCAGCAGCGGAAACTCCCGATGACCGAAACGGAAGGAGTCTACAACCATCCTGGGATCACAGAGCCTGGCGTCGACAAACAGCCAACTGTTAGCGGGGTCTTTGCAGTTCCTCCGGAGGTAGTTAATCAGCCGGATGTCGTTTTGTTGGGCGAGCAGATTGACCTGGCCCAACAACTGGCGGACGCAGGCATCGAGGAGGTGTTGGAACTCCTCGACAAGGAACTGATCGGGCTAGCTCCCGTTAAGACCCGCATTCGCGAGATCGCTGCTCTCCTTTTGGTGGAAGCGTTGCGACGTAAACTTGGTTTATCCGGTGATCCGCCAACATTGCACATGTCTTTCACCGGCAATCCGGGTACGGGCAAGACGACCGTCGCCCTACGAATGGCGGAAATTCTCCATCGCCTCGGGTTCGTCCGGAAAGGTCAACTGGTTTCCGTCACCCGCGACGACCTGGTCGGCCAATACATCGGTCATACGGCGCCCAAGACCAAAGAGATCTTGAAGAAAGCCATGGGCGGTGTGCTATTCATCGACGAAGCGTACTATCTGTATCGCCCCGAGAATGAGCGCGACTACGGGCAGGAGGCGATCGAGATCTTGCTGCAGGTGATGGAGAACCATCGCGAGGATCTCGTCGTTATTCTCGCCGGATATGTCGAGCGCATGGAAAGGTTTTTCGCGAGCAACCCGGGGTTTCGTTCGCGGATTGCTCATCACATCGATTTTCCCGATTTTAGTAACGAAGAGCTGCTAGCGATCGGGGAAATGATTTTGGCCAAGCAGAACTATAAGCTTAGCCCAGCTGGCCGGGCGGCCCTGGCGAATTACATCGTCGCGCGTAAGGAACAACCTCATTTCGCTAATGCACGCTCGATTCGCAATGCCCTGGACCGCGCTCGTTTGCGTCAGGCCAATAGGCTCGTCCGTGGCGCGGTAACTGGCAAAATCACGGCAGACGATCTCACCACGATCGACGCTCCGGATTTGCTCGCGAGCCGAGTGTTTGGGCAGAGCGTGGCGACGCAATCTTCGCTGAGCGAGAAAACGGAAAGCAGCTTTGACTGAGTCGATTCTCATTGCCCCTTCGATTCTTGCGGCCGATTTCGCCCGAAGGGCTTTGGGCCTTATCGAATTTTAGCGCGTCGTTTTTCGGCCTATATGGCGAACGAGAATGGTTCGGTCGAGACGGAGTGTGGGCATCCCGTATTGGTCTTTGCTGATTTACCTTCGAGGTTATAAGTGTGAAAAGACCTTCAGCCGCTCCTGCTCGCCTCCATGATTTTGTACAGGCGATGAAGGCAAAGCTTGCGTTGTAGAATTCAGCGAAATTGTTCGATACAAACCCGGAACCGTTCCGGTAATATGCGCGTGCAACAAAGCGCTCGGCGAGCGGGCGCTGGCTCTCCCCCCATGAATAGTTACACCCTCCACAAGCTCTCCCGGGCCCTGCGGCGATCCGGTGTTGTCTCTCGAAAGCATCTTATGCACCCCATTGTGAGTTCCACCATCAACCCAAGGCCTCCCGGCCGAAACTGTTCCACTTCCTGGCAAGTCAGCGGAAATGTCCTATTCGAAACTATGAAAGCTCCACAACCGCGTTCGTTAGAGGCGCGCCTCTTAGCCTCCCCTCCAACGCCACCGAAAATCTGATCCTGCTTTCCTATCGATACACATTCGGGCGCAGCGACGTCGGACGAGGGTCAGCTGTGGCGCTCATCACGTTAGTGGTTCTTATGGCGCTCGCCACCCTCATGATGCGCCAACAGCGTAGAGCCGCTTAACGAGATTCTGACCATGAAACTATACCGCAAATGGCTTCTTCTCGTTCTGGGTCTGGTGATCGTTTTTATCATCGATTTTCCGATCCTGACGGCCGCCCTGAACTCGTTTAGAACGACCGACGACATTCTTTCCTCTCGCAGTATCCTGCCGACCCAGCCGACGCTGGCAAACTACGCCTACATCAACTCGCGTACGCACTTCTGGACGTTTTTGATCAACAGCGCCATTGTGGCATTCGCCAGCACCGTGCTCGGGATCCTGCTGGCGGCGCTGGCTGGTTTGGCGATGTCGCGGTATCGTGTCCGGATTTTGGCGGGGTATAACCAGGCATTGCTGATAGTCCAGATGTTTCCCCTGATCCTGGCGGTTATCCCGCTCTTCATCTTCTTCCGCCGCTTAGACATGGTGAACAACTTCATTCCGGTGATCATGGTCTACACGGTCACGCAGTTGCCGTTCGCCACCTGGATGCTGCGGTCCTATTTCGACAGCATCCCCAGGGAACTGGACGAAGCCGCTACCATGGACGGCGCTTCGCCGCTGAGGACCTTCGTGCAGATCATCTTGCCCTTGACGCTCCCGGGCATCATCGCGGTGGCAATCTTCTCGTTCCTGTTTTCCTATAACGAATTTTTTATTTCCAGCATCTTTCTTCGCGACGAGAGCCGGATGACTATCCCGGTAGGCATCCAATCGTTCATGCAACAGTACGGGACGGATTGGGGCAGCCTGATGGCCTCGGCAACCCTGGCGATGGTTCCGACGCTCATCGTCTTTCTGTTCATCCAGAGGTACATGGTATCCGGCGCGACAGCCGGTGCGGTTAAGGGCTAAAAAAGGAAAATCAAATAATGTCGAATCAAGCAGAGGAACAAGCTGTGCGAGAAGGAAGCGCTCCTTCGCCGAAACGTCGACTAAGGATGGGGTTTGTGGGCTGTGGCGAAGTGACTCAGATTATGCATTGGCCGAGCCTGTACCAATTGCCGGATCAATACGAAGTCACGGCGCTGTGCGACGTGAGCGCATCGATTCTGGAGGAATTAGGAAAGCTCTGGAATGTCCGAACCCTGACCACGGATCACCGTGAATTGGTGGCGCACAGCGACGTGGATGCAGTGCTAGTCGCCAATCCGAACGCGTTTCACGCCGAAGTCGCGCTGGACGCCATCGCCGCCGGTAAACACGTGCTGGTAGAAAAGCCCATGTGCATCACCCGTCGGGAAGCGGACCAGATTGTCACCGCGCAGAAGAACAGCAACTTGGTGGTACAGGTCGGCTATATGCGCCGCTATGCGCCGGCATTCCTAGAGGGGTGCAAGGAGGTCAAGGAAATGAAGGAAATCAAGTTTGCCCGAGTCCGTGATTTTATTGGCTTCAACTCCTTGATCATCAATCCCACCTCCAGGGTGGTTCGCGATAAGCATTTGCCGGAGTCGGTGAAGAACGACGCGAAGCTGCGCGATGAAGGCTTGGTGGACGAAGCGCTAGGCGGGAAACCATCGCCCGCTCTTCGGCGAGCCTACGCGGTCATGATCGGGCTAAGCAGCCACGACCTTTCCGCGATGCGCGAATTGTTGGGTATGCCGGACAAGATACTTTTTGCGGCGCTACGTGGCGATGGCCTCTATTTGTCCGCGGCCTTCGACTACCGGTCGTTCGTCTGCCAGTTTGAAACCGGCATTGACGAAATCGCGCGCTTCGACGCTCACCTGGAAGTGTACGGAACCCAAAAGGTGGTCAGGATTCAGTACGATACGCCTTACGTCCGTAATTTGCCGATCCGACTCTTCGTAACCGAAAACAACGGGCACGGTGGCGTCACACATCTGGATTCACATCCTGCCTGGGGCGACCCTTTTGTGGCAGAATGGAAGGCGTTTTACGAAAATATCACCGAGAGCAAGGCGCCAAAAACCGGGCCGGCGGATTTTAGGCAAGACCTTGAGCTGTTTGCGGAAATGGCGCGGCTGATGAAGGAACCCTGAATCTTAAAAGATGCATGAAACGCAAATGGCTCCATGACTCGACGACCTCCCTTTCGGGGTCGGCGTACCGCTTTATCGAAGAGCAAATTGTGACCCTGCGCCTCAAGCCGGGCGATGCCATCAATGACGCCGAAGTCGCGGAACACCTTGGAGTTTCGCGAACACCGGTGCGGGAAGCGCTATTGCGGTTGGAGGACGATGGCCTGGTGGAAGTGGCGCCGCGCCGCGGGATTTTCGTCGCGCCGATCGATCTTCTGGATCACCTTGATCTCTTGGAAACGCGGCGGCAGCTGGATTCGCTCTTGATGAAATTTGCAGTGCGCCGGGCCCGCGCTGAGCACTATGAAAATCTTCGCGATTGCGCCGGAAAAATGCAGCAAGCCGCTGAAAACAAGGATACGGAGGAGTTCTTGCGGGAAGACCGGCGTTTTGACGCCATCGTGTATGAAGCGGCACGAAATCACTCTGCGGTAGCGGCGGTGGCGCGTCTACACTCGCACTGCCGTCGATTTTGGTACGCGTATCAACGGGAGACTGACCTGGCCAGATCGGCGGCTCATCATACGGCGATCATGTACGCGATTGCGAGCGGTGATGAGAAGGCGGCGGTGGGCCAAAGCGAACTTTTGATCGACTACCTGGTGGACTTATCGAAGGCCGTGGTTCGCCGGGAAGCTTGACAACACGGGTCAAACTAATATATCACTAGCATATCACAGCTCAGGATACCCACCGGGCTGTCAAACCGAACTTATCCCCGAAGGCAAGCTTTTTCCAGGAGAGCGATGTGATCAAATGGCAAGGTGTTTTTCCTGCAGTTACTACAAAGTTCACCGCCCAAGGTAACCTCGACAGCGCAAGTTGTGAGCGACATTTCCAGTGGCAGATCGAGTCGGGTGTCGACGGACTGATCGTTGCGGGTTCCCTCGGCGAAAGCAGTACGCTGGACTCTGATGAAAAATTTGAACTGGCGCGGGTTGCGAAAGCGGTCGCCGGACCGACCAGGCAGGTGATCCTGACCATTGCGGCGGGAGCGACATCGAGGGCAATCGATCTCGCTCGGGAAGCCGAGGCGCGACAGTTGGACGGAATCATGTTGCTGCCGCCCATGATGTATCACGCATCTCCAGACGAAACCGTGGCATGGTTTGAGGCCGTGGCAGTATCCTGCGGTTTGCCAATCATGGTCTACAACAACCCTGTTGCATACAAGATCGATGTGACGACCTCAATGTTGGAGCAACTTTCGGAGCGCCCGAATATCGTGGCCGTGAAGGAGAGTTCCGACGACGTTCGCCGGGTGATAAGCATCCGAAACGCCCTCGGGGATCGATTGGCAATCTTCGCCGGCGTCGATAACCTTGCGCTCGAGAGCTGCCTTGTTGGCGCGGACGGATGGGTTGCTGGTCTGGTCAGCGCATTCCCGGAAGAAACGGTTGCTGTTTGGCGGCTTGCCAAGGCGCGCCGCATCCAGGAAGCGTTAAGCATTTACAGGTGGTTTGCTCCGCTTCTTGAGCTGGATGTGAGCCCGCGGCTGGTACAGAATATCAAATTGGCCGAGACAATAATGGGGGTCGGAAACGAGCACGTCCGTCCGCCGCGTGCACCGCTTAGTGGGCCCGAAAGAACGCGCGTGGAAGGCATCATTCGCAGCGCGCTTAAATCGCGTCCCTCGCTGCCGGCGTTCCCGCTATAGACACTGCAGTTCACGGGCAAAACAATTTCGAATTGATAAGCGGTCCGAGCTTTTCGCTGGCATACCCCTTTCAAAAGTGATTCGTGATGAAGAACGAGATCCGGGTTTTGAAATTGGCTCTGTGCGGAGACGCGTGCGGTCGACAAAGGGTAGAGAAAAATGGTTGACCGTCGCTCTTATATATTGATGATATATTAGTTTTCCCCCGACTGAAACGATGATGCGATACCTGCTTGGCATTGATGTTGGCGGAACCTTTACCGATTTCGTTTCGTACGAGAAGGGAACGCAGAGGTTTGCCGTCTGGAAACGACTCACAACGCAGTCGGATCCTGTCGACGGAATTCTCGAAGGAATCAGGGCGCTCGACAATCTGAAGGATGTCGAAAACGTTCGCCTGGGCACGACGGTGGTCACAAACGCGCTGCTGGAGCGAAGCGGAGCCGTGGTGGCCTATCTGACCACGGAAGGTTTCAGAGACGTCCCGTTCATGCAGCGAGGACACCGCAAGAGTCACTACGATCCGAGTTGGATCAAGGCAAGCCCGTTCGTCAAGCGTCGGCACTGCTACGAGGTTCCGGAGCGCATCGACTACGAAGGCAGGGTCGTGGTTCGGCTCGACGAAGCGAAGGTGCGCGACTTAGCCCGGTCAATCCATGCCGGCGGTGAGATTGAAGCGATCGCGGTCTGCTTTCTTCATTCGTATGCCTCGCCGCGACACGAGTACAGGACGCGGAATATTTTAGCCGAGGAACTTCCGGGGATTCCGGTCTCAATCTCGTTTGACGTAATGCCAAAATGGAAGGAGTACGAGCGAGCCTCAACGACGATCGCAGATGCCTATATAAAACCTCGCATTAGCCGGCAGCTGGCCAGCATCCGAGAACGCTTCGTGGCACACGGTCTGACCGAGAGGATTTCTGTCATCAAATCCAACGGGGGAGAAATGACCTTGGAGGCCGCGGCGGCTACCCCGATTCACCTCGCTGTTTCGGGCCCGACCGGCGGTGTCGTTGCGGCAAAACATCTGGCGAAACTGATCGGTGTACCTCGCCTTGTCACCTTGGACATGGGTGGCACGTCGACAGACTGTGCAACGGTCATCGATGGCAATGAAGTTTTCACGACCGATTTTGAGGTCGAATTTGGACTACCGATTCAAATCCCGATGATTGATATCCGCTCGGTTGGAGCCGGCGGCGGTTCGATTGCGTGGATCGACAAGGGCGGAATGCTTCGCGTGGGACCGCAAAGCGCCCGCGCCGAACCTGGACCGGCCTGTTATGGAAGGGGAGGCACTTTTGCTACTGTTACTGATGCCAACCTGCTGCTCGGCCGGTTGCATCCAGATAACTTTCTCGACAGCGAGATAAAGCTCGACGCCGCCGCGTCGAAAGCCGCGATCTCACCGCTATCGAAAATCCTTGGGCGAACCCTCGCGGAAACGGCCCTTGCGATTGTGCAAATTGCTAACAACAACATGGTAGGTCTTCTCCGCTCCGTCTTGACGGAGAGAGGTCTCGACCCTCGAGACTTTACGCTCCTGGCATTTGGAGGCGCGGGTCCACTGCATGCGGGCGAGTTGTTGCGCGCTTTCGAGATAGGTGAGGCGCTGGTGCCGATATATCCTGCGGAATTCTCGGCGTTCGGTTTCATTCTTACAGACGCACGTGTTGATCGCCACCGAACTGTACAGCTCACCTCCGAGCGATTCGATCATTTCCGGGCTTCACAGGTCATGCAGGAATTGGTTGGGACTGGAATATCCGATCTCCAATTGCAGGGATACGCCGGTGTGCCGCTGATTTCACGATCAATGGAAGCACGATATGTCGGCCAGAACTACGAACTGGAACTTCCAGTTCCAGCCGATCATTTCGATCCAGACAGTTCTGCCGCACTCTGGGAAGCTTTTCACGGAATTCATGACCGGCGTTTTGGCTTCTGCATGCCGGGTGAGAATATTGAGATTGTTAACTTCAAAGTCAGCGTCGTCCTGCCGAGTCCGAAACCGAATCTTCCAAATCTTCCGAAAGCGAAAGCGGCACCGGAATCGCGTTGCTCTCGAAGCGTCTATTTTGCCGAGGGAGAGGTTAAAGCGGCGGTGTTTGATCGAAGTTTGTTGCGATCGGGCCACCGGATCGAGGGGCCCGCATTGATAGAGGAAGCGGGATCGGTGACGGTGGTATGTCCCGGCCAGCTTCTTGCAGTCGACTGGTTAGGAAATTTGCGGCTTAGCGAGCGTAAAACGAACCGTGAACCGGAGATTACCTAATCTATGAATGAGGCGATGGACATGGTGACGATGAATATCATTGAGCAGGCAATGGTATCCATCTGCCGGCAAATGGGAATTACACTGATGAAGACGTCCTATTCGACGATCTTCAACGAGGCTCTCGATTTCACTTGTGGAATCGCCAGTCCAGCCGGCGATATGATCAGCGTCGCCGAGTTCAATCCGGCACACATCGGAGCAATGAACGTACTGATGCGTTCATGCCTGCAGGAGATTTCGTCCGACGTGGATCCGGGCGACGTTGTTGTCCACAACGATCCTTATCGGGGAGGGTTGCATACACCGGAACACACATTTTATAAGCCTATCTTTGTCGATGGCGAGTTAATGGCGTTCGCCGTTGCAATCGGTCACATCGCTGAAATCGGCGGATTGGTCCCAGGCGCCTTCGCCAGCGAAGCGACGGAGATATTCCACGAAGGCTTGCGCATCCCTCCGGTGCGCATTCGCCGTCGGGGCGAAGATGTACCCGACGTCTGGAAGTTGCTCTTGGCGCCGGTGCGAACTCCACGCCAGAACTATGGCGACTACCGAGCTCTGCTCAGCGCAGTCGATTTAGGCGAGCGCGAATTGGCTGCTCTGATAACCAAGTATGGCAAAGAGCTGTTTACGAGAACGATTCTGGACCTTCAGGACTACTCCGAAACCAGAATGAGGGCGGAGCTGCGGGACTTACCCGACGGGAGCTACAAGTTCGAAGACATTATGGAAGACGACGGGACTGAAGCAGGGCCATTCACAATCAAGGTCGAATGCTTCATCCAAGGTGACGAGATCATCGTTGACTTTACCGGGACATCACCTCAGGCCGTTGGCCCAATCAACGCTACGCTTGGTGTAACCCACTCGGCAACATACAATGCATTGTTTCACCTGACAGATCCGTCGATCCCCAAAAACGCGGGTTGCTTCAGGCCGATCAAAATCATCGCACCTCCGGGTACCATCGTAAACGTTGACTATCCGGCGCCCTCAGTAGGCGGTAACACAGAAACTCATCCGCGAATTGCCTATACGGTGATTGGCGCGTTGGCTCAGTGCGTAGGCGACCGCGGTTTCGCTGCGGATGGAGGAAGTCACAGCAATTTTGTCTTTGGCGCCGTTGATGCGCGAACGGGCGACTACGTAGCCTGCTACGACCTCATGGTCGCAGGCTGGGGCGGCCGCAGTTATGCCGATGGCAACAGTGCCGCGAATGTGATCAATGGAAATAACCGGATGACGCCGACCGAGGTCTTCGAGATGCGCTACCCATGGCGGGTCGAGCGCTACGGCTTGGTGCCCGACTCAGGTGGTCCAGGAAAGTTCAGGGGAGGCCTTGGTACGACGAAAACCCTGCTCTGCATGAATCCCACGATAACGGTTAGTTTCTTTGGCGACCGCCAAAAGCATGGACCCTGGGGATTGCATGGCGGGCGGGAAGGGGGCAGGGGCAAGATTGAGTACTTGTCCTCAGCGAGCCAGAGTTGGCAGCCGATGCACTCTGCCTTCGGCAAGCGATCGGCGAGTAAATTTGCGGCTACAACCATGCGCCAAGGTGATCGCGTACGCATCACTACGCCCGGGGCCGGCGGATGGGGCTCGCCTGGGGAACGGGATCCCGCGATGGTTGGCGAAGATGTTAGCGAAGGGTTTGTAAGTCCCGCCTCCGGCAAGATGGATTACGGATACTCCGGTCGAGGTTAAGGGGGGAACTAAGATGAGGTTCAGCAGGACAGGATATTATATCGAGGAATACGTTAAATGTTCCAACTGCGGAGAACTTATCTACGATTCGAAGAAGCATCCTCCACGCGGGAAGAAGCAAAGCGTATTTTGCTCAGATTGGTGCGCGAAGTGGCGGCAACTTCGAGAGAGCGGCGAGAGTAAGCCGGTTCTTCCTTTGCCCCGGGTCGAGAGGTCGCAGCGATGACGTCGCCGAACTCCAGATTAAGGTCTGCGACATGGTTTGGCGCAACCGGGAAACAAGGCTTTCTACACCGGGCGGTCCAGCGAATGATCGGTCTGCCCGACCACGCCTTCGATGGGCGTCCGATCATCGGTATTTGTAATACCTGGTCAGAACTGAATCCATGCAACGGGCTACTGCGCGATTTGGCGGATCATGTGAAGCACGGCGTTTGGGAAGCGGGAGGCGTACCATTGGAGTTTCCTGTCACCTCGCTCGGCGAGGACACGATGCGTCCGACGACGATGCTGCTCAGAAATTTGGTGAGCATGGATGTCGAGGAGTCGATTCGCGGAAATCCATTGGACGGGGTCGTGTTGCTGGCGGGTTGCGACAAGACCACGCCGGCGCTGCTAATGGGAGCCGCAAGTGTTGATCTGCCCACGGTGTTAATTTCTGCGGGTCCTATGTTGAGTGGGCGATTCCGTGGGCATGCCATTGGGGCAAGTGACGCGTGGCGCTTGAGTGAAGAGCTGAGAACCGGCAAAATCGGCGCTGAAGACGCGCTGGAAGCAGAATGCGGTATCAACCGATCGTTCGGTACGTGCCAGACGATGGGTACGGCTTCGACGATGGCCTGCTTGTGTGAAGTGCTCGGGATAACATTGCCCCAGAACGCCGCAATCCCCGCGGTTGACGCGCGTCGTTCTGCATTGGCTCACGCTGTCGGCAGTCGTGCCGTTCAATTGGTTCGCGACGAGAAGCGGCTTTCACACTTTCTGATTCGCGAAGCATTCGAAAACGCGATACGTGCGTGCGCGGCGCTCGGCGGATCGACCAACGCTGTTATCCACTTGCTTGCGCTGGCAGGACGAGTGGGAGTGCCGCTTGATCTAGGTGATTGGGATCTGCTCGGCCGGGACATTCCCTGCTTCGTCGATCTACAGCCTTCGGGTCGGTTTCTAATGGAGCAATTCTATGACGCAGGCGGTTTTCCTGCGGTGATGCGTATTCTTTTTGAGGCGGGTCTTCTTCACGGGCAGAGTCCGACAGTCAACGGTCTGACGGTTTCCGAAAATTGTGCACAGGCGCACAATTGGCGGCCGGACGTGATTCGAAGCTTAAAGGACCCTGTTGCCGACCAGGGAGGTATCGCTGTTCTGAAGGGCAACCTGGCTCCAGCCGGGGCGGTGATTAAGTCATCCGCAGCCACAAAGAGGCTTCTCCGCCACAGAGGAAGGGCGATCGTGTTCAATTCCGTCGGACAATACAACGATCGCATCGATGATCCGCAGCTCGATGTGAACGAGGATAGTGTTCTGGTGTTGAAAAATTGTGGTCCGAAAGGCTATCCAGGGATGCCGGAAGTCGGCAACATGGGACTTCCGCCGAAGCTTTTGGCTCGGGGCGTTTCCGATATTATTCGAATCTCGGATGCCAGAATGAGCGGCACCGCGTATGGGACGGTGGTGCTGCACGTTGCACCCGAGGCAGCGGTTGGCGGGCCGCTGGCTTTCGTAGAAGAGGGCGATATGATCGAGCTCGACGTACCTGCGCGCACGCTCTCCCTGCTTGTCGATGAATCCGAGATTGCGGCGAGGCGTTCTCGCTGGGCGGCTCCTGGACCCGCGAGCCCGGCCGGCTATGCGCGACTCTTCCACGACCATGTAACACAAGCCGATCGCGGCTGTGACTTTGACTTTTTGATTGGAAAAAGAACGAGCCTGGAACAGAGAGCTTCCTATTAAGGGCGGCTCTAACCAAAAACTAGAGAGGAAATCGAGATGCAAACTGACCCCTCAGAAGTGTTGAGAAGGACGGAGATTACTCGCCGAAAGCTGCTGCAGATGACTGCAGGCACAGGCGCCGGTATTCTTTTAAGTAAGCTGGGCGTTATCGGTGAGGCGATCGCTGCCGAGGGAAGCGGCACGGTCACCGTATTTACTTCGGCCGGCCAACGTTGGGAGCTACCTGAACGGGGCGTCCTACCTCTGTTTCAAAAGAAGTATCCTAATATAACGATCAACTTACGTCCCATACCCCATGGCGAAGCCAACCCGAAAATTCAGGTAACCATGAAGGCGAAGAGCGATGCCTTCGACGTGATTTTCGGCGAATACGGTCAATGGCCGGCGATGCATGCGTTAGGTGCAATGACAGATTTGACGCCTTACCTTGATAAGGATCCGGCGTGGCGCGATGACTATTTTTCCGATGTGCCTGAACCGGTTAGCTCGCTCTACCGCGTGCCGGCGGAGCCAAAAGGCATCTGCTATGGCCTGACCCCGGATGGCAATGCAGAAGTTTGCTTCTATCGTGCCGACATTTTTGAAAAGAAGGGGTTGAAAGTGCCGGAGACGTGGCCCGAAGCATCCAGGCGGCCAAGGAGTTGCACGACCCTAAGAATGGGCAGTACGGCTTTACGACGACGATGAGGCGCGGTCTCTACGCCGGATGGCAGTTCTGGGCGGTGCATGCCTCATACGGAGGCACATGGTTCGACAAGGAAGAGAAAGGCGGTTGGAAGCCGGCATTCAATAATGATGCCGGCCATCAGGCCCTGGAAGTGCTAAAAAAGCTGATGGAATACGCGCATCCCGTAACAATCAATGCGATCGACGATGAGTGCAACGCGGCGCTTGGCAACGGAAGTGCAGTTTACGCGCCGATCGAATGGGGCACTGGTATTCTAAACGACAAAGGCTTTACCAAATTTGCGGATGTAATCAAAGCGGACATCACCCCGAAAGGGGAGACACCAGACGGAGTCCATCGTCCCCTGATGGGCGGGCTTGGAATGTTCATTCCGAGCTATTCAAAGAATAAGGACGCGGCGTTCGAATGGGTAAAGTGGTGCTGCTCCGGAGACAAGACGGATCCCGAAATCGGCGAGTTGTGGGTTGAGAGCCGCGGGCAACCCGCCCGTGTTTCTCTCTTAGGCGAATATGCCAAGGAGCGCCCCTTTTTTGCCGGTTTGCAGAAGGGCTTTCCGAAAGCTGTTCCATTCGTGTCACTCATTCCCGAAGCGTTCGTTATTTCCGAATTGCTCGGAAATGAAACCGCGGAAGTCATCGCCGGTGGAAAATCGGTCGATGCTGCGCTGAAGGCAATGGACGATGGGGTGACAAAGGTCATGCGCGACTCCGGCTACTACAACTAATCCCCTGATGAGCCAGGCCGGGAGGAAAGAAACTGTTTACTGCACGATCGCCAAAAAATCGACGATCGGGCAGTCACGGCGGGGCATCTCCCGGTCCGGTGCGCGCAATCGTCTCGCAGTACTGTTGATACTTCCCACATTGATCGTCTTGGTTGGACTAGCGATCTATCCCACACTGTACGCGCTTTGGACGTCTTTGAGAGTCTATTTACTCTACAACCCGGCCGCTAGCCGGTTTGTTGGTCTGAGCAACTATACCCATTTATTTGAAGATGGGTTCGCGGTAAAATCGCTTTGGCTAACCGGCTTGTGGGCCGTGCTGGTGATCGTTCTTCAAATGAGCCTGGGCATGGCGCTTGCCTTGTTGTTAGACCGCGCGATGCGTGCGGCCGGAGTGCTTAGAACGCTCTTTATTATTCCGGTCTTTATCTCGCCCATCGCGATGGGACTAACGTGGCGATTCATGTTTGAACCCGTGTCAGGTCTGGTGAACTGGGCACTGCAGACAAATGGGACTCGACGGCAGCCTTTGGCTTTCGAGTCCGAACACAGCCCTGATTTCAGTGCTGATCGCCGACACCTGGCAGTGGACACCTTTCGTCGGACTCATTCTGCTTGCCGGTATCCAAAGCGTGTCGACCGAAGTCGCCGAGGCCGCGCGCCTGGATAGGGTCAGGGGTATATTTTATCTGAGGAAAATACTACTTCCGCTCATCTGGCCCGTCGTTCTCGTCGTGCTACTTATTCGATTGGTCGATAGCATCCGGGTCTTCGACCTCTTTTATATCATGACGCGAGGCGGTCCTGGCTCATCGACACTGGTCTCGGGTGTGTATGGATTTACGATGTTCCAAACTGGACGGTTAAGTGACATGGCGGCGCTCGGCGTCGTTATCCTGATCGTCATTAATATTCTGGTTTCTCTCGTATTGCGCTTGCTATACCGGCAAGAGAAGAAGGGAGTTGCTTAATGAAACCACGCCTATGGAGTCGGATGGGCGACTTTTTGGCGTGTACCGCCGTCGCATTCTGGTTGCTGCCGGTGGCTTGGATCGCACTGACCTCAATCAAGCCGACAACGGAAATCAACTCCGTGAAGCCAGTTTTCTGGGGTTTTACCCCAACCTTGGAGCATTACGGTGAACTCTTTCAGCGATTTGAATTCTCGAGGATCATGCTGAACAGTTTTTTGATCGTGCCGGCAGCGACGCTCATTGTTATCGTGCTCGCAGTTTTCTGTGCTTACGCGCTGGCACGACTTCCGCTCAAGGGTGCTGATCAAATCGCGCTGTTCATTCTCTCGTTCAGGTTTATGCCAGGAATGCTTGTTGTTCTGCCATACTACCTGATGTTTCAAGGAGTCGGCCTCCTTGATACACACTTGGGAATGATACTGGTCTACGTTGCATTCGGGTTACCGTTTGCGGTTTGGCTTCTTCGCGGCTTTCTGCTCGACATCCCTCGGGACCTGGAAGAGGCCGCTTTGCTCGACGGATTGGGACGCTTTGAGATTATCTGGAAAATCATACTCCCGCTCGCGCGGCCTGGAATCGCGGTCGCGACCATCTTTACATTCGTATTTACCTGGAACGAGTACCTGTTTGCTTTCGCGTTAACATTCGATCACGCCGTCACGCTACCTGTCCAGTTATCGAAAATGATCGATGCTTACTCAGTCCTATGGGGTCCACTGAGCGCGGCGGTTATACTTCAATTGTTACCAATGATTGCGGTTGTCTTCTTTATTCAAAAACATATGGTGCGTGGTCTGGCGCTCGGGGCAGTCAAATAAAGACGGTCATGGGAGTTCTACTTAGCGGCCTGCAGAAGCGATACAGTGACGGTACGGAGGCCGTGCGCGATCTGAACCTGAATATCGCTTCCGGTGAATTCTTCGCTTTGCTTGGTCCGTCGGGGTGCGGCAAAACGACGACGTTGCGGATGATCGCCGGGTTGGAGGAACCGACAGCCGGCAGAATAAAGATTAATGAACGCGATGTGACAGCGATTGATCCCGGGGACCGGGATGTAGCAATGGTGTTTCAGTCCTATGCGCTCTATCCTCATATGACTGTGCGCGAGAACTTGATCTTGAATTTACAGGCTCAGAGGGTCGCGCGCGATGAGATCGAGGCTCGACTGTCAGAAGTCGCACAACTGCTCGGGCTCGAGCGGTTGCTCCAGAAGAAGCCCGGGCAGCTTTCGGGTGGGCAGCGACAGCGGGTTGCTCTGGGCCGCGCAATCATTCGTCGCCCGGCGGTATTCCTAATGGATGAACCTCTCTCTAATCTGGACCTCAAGTTAAGGGAGCAAATGCGCACGGAACTCAAGCGGTTGCATCGAAGATTAGGCATTACAACCGTGTACGTTACCCATGACCAGGTGGAGGCGCTGACGCTATCAGATCGGATCGCGGTCATGCGTGGCGGCGACGTGCAACAGATTGGTTCCCCAACGGAAGTCTTCGAACGGCCGGCGAACTTGTTCGTTGCGGAGTTTATTGGTAGCCCGGGAATTAATTTGCTCAAGGCAACAGCTGACGAGAACGGGCTAAAGATCGGTTCCTGGCCGTTCCCCGCCGTGCAGATCAAGTCGCCGCGGGAAATCATCGTCGGCATCCGACCTGAAGACATCATCCTGGTGGAACCGGAAACGACTGCGCTGCGAGGGATGGTGGAATTTGTCGAACCTGTTGGTTCTACCATCTACGTCTTTGTCCGCCTCGAAAGGAATGAAGGAGCCATACGAGGTAGTGACCGGATTGTTGTGGGATTGAACGTGCGTCACCCCGTTGCAGCGGGCGAGAGGGTGGGTCTTAATTTGATGGTCGACCGGATGCGTTTATTTGACCCGACGGGTCCCGCGCTCCGGGACAACGAATGGACAATTCGAGAGCAACAGCTTGCTTAGTTAGTTAGTTAAGCTAGACCAAACCTCCAAATGAGGTAGGGACTTCTCCCACACGAACCGCTGCATGGATAGGTAGGGACGCGCTCCCATTTGATCCGCGTTAATAGCTAATTCGCCCGGCGGCGATTCATTAATGAATCGACGGCGACTGCGGCGACGAGCACAGCGCCCAGCACGATGCCTTGCCATTCGGAAGAAAAGCGCGAAATGATCAGGACGTTCTTCATCAGACCCATGAAGAATACACCGATCAGCGCACCCCAGATTGTGCCGCGGCCGCCTGACAGGCTGGCGCCGCCGAGAATGACGGCGGTGATAGCCTGAAGTTCTGCACCCACCCCGATGGTCGAGGTCGCCGTTGCTATCCTGGAGGCATAGAGGATACCTGCCGCACCGGACAGAAAACCCATGATCGTGAAGGAAAGAATTTGTAGTCCACCCACGTTGATACCTGAAAGAAGAGCGGCTTTCGGATTACTGCCGATGTAGTAGAATTGTCGAAAAAATCGGGTGTGCGCCATCGCGTAGTGAGCAATGATTCCTAACCCGAGCAAAACCCAGACCGGCGCTTGAATCCCCAGGATGACTGTCTGACCAAACTGAGAGAAAGACTCTGGCAGGTAGGTGATTCCGGGGCCTCCAATCAATAACGCAATTCCCTGGAAGATTCCCATCGTTCCGAGGGTGGTAATCAACGCGTTGACGCCGACTTTTGCGACGATAAATCCATTGAGAAAACCTCCACCCGCTGCGATCAATAATCCCGCAGCAACCGCCGCGGGAACCGGCCAATTCTGAAATTTCATCAGCGCACCGGTAATAACCCCGCTCATTGAAGCCATGGCTCCAACCGACAAGTCAAAATTACCTCCGACCAGCATTAGCATCATACCAACGGCCAGAATACCTTCGAACGCCAAATTTCGGACGATGGCCGAGAAGTTGGCAAAGCTCGCAAATGAACTCGGATAAAAAAAAGCGAACAACAAGACGGTGAAGAGCGTTACCCCGGCCAGACCAAGCTCTCGCGTGAAAGCGAGTCGCCGCGCATTCCTGGCCGGCTTGGAAGTGTTAGTCGCCTGCGGCGTCCTTGTCATGGCACTTCTTGAGGGGCTAACGACGCAAATCGCATCACTTTTTCTTCAGTTGCCTCCTGCCGACTTAATTCCGCGGTGATCTGCCCTTCGCGCATGACATAAATTCTGTCACTCACATCCAGGATTTCGGGCAGCTCGGATGAGATCACGACCACGCAAGCGCCTTTCCGCGAGTGTTGGTACAGGAGGTGATGCACCTCTGCCTTTGCGCCGACGTCTATGCCGCGAGTCGGTTCATCGACAATGAGAACTTTGGGATCAAGCAGAAGCCATTTCGCCAGAACAACCTTCTGCTGATTGCCACCGCTCAGACGCTGCACGGGTTGGGTGACATCAGCAGCGACAATCCGAAGGGACTGTCGAAATCGTTCGGCTGTGTTTCGCTGTTTCCGTCCGCTCATCCACCAGGAACCAAATGCGTCGAGTTTGGCGGCCGCGACGTTGGCGGCGATGCTCATTTCCAAAAACAATCCTCCTTCTTTCCGGTCCTCGGCGACATATCCGATTCCCGCGCGGATCGCATCCTTCGGAGAATGAATCGAAACTTTTTTGCCATTCAGATAGATTTCGCCGCTCCCGCGCGGCCTGACACCGAAAATTGACAAGGCCAGTTCGGTGCGTCCGGCGCCGGCCAAGCCGGCAAAGCCAACAATTTCTCCCTCTCTGGCGTTGAACGAAATATTTCTGAGTAGCGGCCGGGGAAAGTCCCTTGGATCAGATATGTTGCGCACGTCCAAAGCGATCGGATTTCCGGCCGCGACGGCGTCTTTGTGCCGCAACTCCAGGCTGCGCCCAACCATTCGGCGGACCAATTCATTGGTGTTCGTTTCAGCCGCGTTGAAAGTGCCTTGACCCTCGCCATCTTTCAGTACGCTGACACGATCGGCGATGAGAAAGATCTCTTCCAGACGATGAGTAATATAAATGATGCCGACGCCTTGTTCACGCAGCTGCCGGATTACTCGAAAGAGAGCCCGTGTCTCGGTGTCAGTCAGCGAGGAGGTCGGCTCATCAAAGATCATCAACTTCGCATTCAGTGATAAAGCTTTGGCAATTTCGGCGAGCTGCTGTTGAGCGGGCGACAACTCGCCGGCTAGCTGGTTTGGCTCCAGCTCCAGGTCGACTCGCCTCAGCAAGGTTCGTGTATGGGTCGATAATTTTTTCCGATTGATGTGCCCGAACCGAGCCGGCTGACGCGCGGCGAAAATGTTGTCTGCCAAGCTAAGTTGGGCGAAAAGACTACGCTCCTGGAAGACGATGCTAATGCCCAGTTGCTGGGCGGTTTTTTCGTCGGGAATCTGGAGATCGTCCACTCCGGCGAAATGGATAGTGCCGGCAGTAGGTTGATGAACCCCCGCCAGGAGATTCATCAGAGTAGTCTTTCCCGCACCGTTTTCGCCGACCAGGGCGTGGACTTCTCCGGCTCGAACGGTGAAGTCCACTCCCTTCAATACTTCGATCCCGTCAAAACTTTTTCTGACGGCTTGCATCACCAAGAGGGGAACATCCGCGAACACCTGATTCATTTTGCCGATCGCAGAGGGCGAACTAATGCCGGCAACAGCCCGACAGGGTTAATGAAATCAGAATGATTCGCTCGTTCTCTCTTTGATATGTCATCGCGGCAATCCAGGGTCCACAACCGGGATTCAAGTATCAGCCCTTGATGAAAAGATCGACATTATCTTTTGTGACTGTGTAAGTGCCGGTGTTGTAATTGATGGGTATGCCAACCACCCCGGCGGCCTTGTCGTCTTTGGTGAATTTCAGAGTGGAGTGACGCAGATCGTACAGTGCCTTGACACCTTGATAGGTAAATAATTCCCGTTTCTGACCAACCGCCGCGGTTAACACGCCTTCCTTAATCAGGCGGAGATGCTGCGGTTCGGCATCCACACAAGTGGCAACTAACTTGCCTGCCAGCCCGGCTTCCTTGATCGCCTGCCCAATACCGGGCCCACTTTCGGAATCGAACCCGGCCATGCCGACCAAGTCTGGATTTGCCTGGATGACGGCCGCCGCGACACGGGCGGCTTCTGCTTGATTTCCTTTGTCCTGCTGAGGATCGAGGCACGTCAAGCCGCCTTTTTCGGCGACCGATTTGAAGCCGGCAAATGCCTGTTGATCGATCGTTTGTTCGATCAGTCCGAGAAGGGCCACTTTACCTTTCTTTCCATTCAGCGCTTTCAGCATCGCCTCGGCCTGTCGAACTCCCAGATCGAACCAGTCGGTCCCAATAAACGCGTACCGCTTGCTGTTCGGTACGTCCGCATCGACGCAGACGACGGGAATACCTGCCTCAATTGCGGCGTTGATCGGAGGTACCAGCGCGCTCGGATCCCAGCCCACGACCATCATTCCTGAAGGTTTCCGCGCGGTCGTCTGTTCAACCGCTTCAACAAGTCCCCGGATGTCAACGCTGTTTGGGCCGGCGATGGTTACCTTTACCCCGAGTTCTTCGCCGATTAGCCGCAACGCGGGATGATCATGCGCCACAAAAAGAGGTAAATTGGCATTTGCGGAAAGCCAAACGTACTCTTCATCAGAGTTGGCACCTTTGGTTGTCTGAGCAGGCGCATTCTGGGTGCCGGTCATCCCGGCAAAGAAAGTTGCTCCTGCCAAAACTCCGGCCGAGCGGAGAGCATCGCGTCGAGTGACGCCTTTATTGGATTTGATGTTCATGGTGGGGAAAGAAACCTCCGGCAGAGCGGAGAGTGTCGCGTCGGATGACGTCTTTGTTAGTTTTACTGTTCATGGTGCGGAAAGCCTTGTCAGAGGAGGGATCTCGCGGCGATGGACGGGATTCTCAAGAACGCCGATCCCATCTGCTTCGAGGCGGACAACGTCGCCCGGTTGCAGAAACCGCGGAGGATGTCGAAACAATCCCACACCGGCGGGTGTCCCGGTGCTGACGATATCGCCAGGCTCCAGCGTCATCACCCGGGAAAGAAAACTCAGTAACCTTGGCAGACTGAAGATCCAGTCTCCCGTCGAGCCGTCTTGCACCAGTTCGCCATTCAGGAAGGTACGGAGGCGCACCTTACCCGGTTCCGCCAATTCATCTGCCGTTACGACACAGGGACCGATCGGGCAGAACGTATCGAAGTTCTTACCAAGCGTGATTTGCTGACTCTTTAACTGCACTTCGCGGCAGGAAACATCATGGAGGATCGTGTATCCAAACAGATGGGACATGACCTCATCTTCCGGGGTAAAGGTCATCGAACGGCCAATCACCGCGGCAAATTCGATTTCGTAGTCTACCTGGCCGAAATGAGGCGGATGCAAAATCGGTGTTCCCGGTCCGATAACGGCGGAAGGCATTTTTGCGAAAAAGAATGGCTCTTCAGGCATAATCGCATTTGGATTTTCCAGCTGATGGGATTGGTAATTAATTCCCGAGCAAAGGATCTTTCCGGGTCGAGGCAGAGGTGCTTGCAGGTTGACTTCCGATAGCCGGTGGTTGCTCGATGGATTTGCAGCCAGAATTTGACGAGCCAGAAGAGAGACCTCTTCGCCCCGGCGAATAAATTTGAGTAAGCAATCGGGGATTCTCGGTTCGATGGCATGCAAGTGAATCAGCCCGCCGGATCGAGGGTTCTCGGCTCCCAGATGTTGCTGTCCTTCCGCAGTGAAAGTGTAAAGGCGCATCGGTTAATCGCGAACAAAAAGCCCTTTTTGGATCTTGCTGGGGAAACGTGATAAATCCTCGAAGACCTCCGGCGCCGACCAAAGCGAGAACTCGGTGGCTGCGCGCGGAAAGTTGATCTGCCCGGAAGCGAGAAGTGCCAGGGCGTCGGGAAAGCAATTCACTTCGGTCCGGGAACCCAGGATGGTTAGTTCTTTCCGGGTAAAATCCAGACCCGGAAACTTCACGCCCACTGCGCGAGCGGTTAGCCCGACGATGACAATGCGTCCACCCGGCGCAACTAATTCTATGGTTGATTCAATAACCGAGGGGTTGCCGGTTGCTTCGATCACCACCGGCGCACCTTCCTGGTTGGTTTGCTGCAACACCGCGGCGACCAGGTTATCGCCTCCCGGCAGCACCTCCGCTCCCAGACTGCGCGCGGTTTCCAGTCGTCTGCTCATTCACGTCGACCGCGACCACGGAGGCCCTTTTCGCCAGGGCCACCTCGACAATGGCCAGACCAATCGGCCCACAGCCGCAGAACCAGAACGTATTCGGACGGTAGAATCTGGGCGCGACGACAGGCGTGGATTCCGATAGTAACCGGCTCCGCAAAGGCGGCCCAAAAAGGCGTAAGATTCGCCGGAACCGCATGCAGATGAGTGGCCGGAACGAGCACATATTCGGCGTAGCCGCCCGGTCGATGGACACCGATGATTTGTAGCCGCGCGCAACAATTCGGCTTGCCTATCCGGCATGGGTAACAGGTGCCACAACTTAAAAAGGGTTCCACGACGACCAATTGACCTGCTTCAAAGTCGCTGACTTTCCCGCCCGTGTTTGCTACTGCTCCGCAAATCTCATGACCCCCAATGATCGGAAACTCGGCGTAAGGACTCTTCCCCGAGTAGATGTGCATGTCGCCCGCACAAATTCCCGCCGCTTTTACGGCCACAACGACTTCATTTGGGCCTGGCTCGGGTTGTTGCCAGGGGCCGACATGCATCTGAAAGGGAGCATCAAAAATGGCGGCTTTCATGCAGACTCGATGACCTCCCCCGGTTTGAGTACGATCGAACGCGGAACTTTGGCCCCCGCCTCTTCCGCAGCGGCGAGGTGTCGTTCGAATTCGCGCACCTCGGCACAGTCAGGATTGATATAGTGACACGGCAGGACCATATCCAGCTGCAGCCACTGCGCCGCCAAGGCACCTTCCCGGGGGCTCATTTCCGCGGTCAGCATTTTTCCCGGCATGGGATACCGATGAAGAATCTCTTGCGGATTTGCGATGCCGATGCATCCAATGGTCGGTTGATAGAGTTCGGCCTGGAGCTTCAGATCCGAAAAGATTGCGGTATCCCCATAGTGATAGAAACGTACGCCCGGATCGGTGTGAACAATGAAAGCCATCGGAACACCGCTCGCGAAGGTGCCATCCGGCATTTTAATTTGTGACCAATGATGGCATTCCAACGGTTGAACCTTTATTCCCGCCACTTCAACGGCGATGCCCCAGGTCGTGGCACGGATTTGTTCGCCCGGGATTCCTTTCGCCATCAGGTAGGCTCTTACTTCGCCTCCACAAATGACAGGTGCACCAGTGCGCCGCGCGATCGACTCTGTGTCGCCGAGATGATCCACCGCCGCGTGGCTGACGATTACGAGATCGACCCTGAGCAATTCTGCAGACTTAACCGGACTCCCGGGATTCTCGTCGAGGAAAGGATCGATCAAAATATGCTGACCGGATTCTGTAATCAGTTCATAGGCGGCGACGCCGAAAAATCGGATTTTAGTCGACATCGAAGTAAACTAGGTAACAAAGGATTGCTCCAGTGCCTTGATAAGGCAGAGCATCGATTGGTTGTAGGGAGTCGGGATTCCGAGCCGTGCGCCTGCTTCGACGATCGCTCCGTTGATGACGTCGATTTCAGTTTGACGACGGCGTTCGACGTCTTGCAGCATCGATCCTTTGGTGTTCGGAGCCAGCTTGTTCAGCAAATTGCGGATCGCATCCCAGCGTTCATCGAAATTGAGCGGGATTTTATGTGCGCGGGCCACGGCGACGACTTCGGTCAGCAGCTCCTGCATCAATCGGCCCATTTCGGATGTTCGAAGCAGATTGTCCGCCGAGATTCGGATCGAGGCTGATGTTGGCAGGGTAACGGCGTTCAGGGCCAGCTTGGACCAGATCTCAACGAGGACGTTTGCCGACGGAATAATGCTGATGCCGGCAGATCCAAAAAGCCGGGTAATCGCGGCGACTCGCGGCGAGACCGTGCCATCGAGTTCTCCCAGGTAAGTGGGTCCTTGGCCGGCATGGAGAACATGTCCGGGCCCCAGAAGCACGGCGCTATGATAGCTAACGCCGACCAGAAGCCTCTCCGGGCCGGTAAGTTTGCTGATCTGCCCGGCGTTTCCCCAACCATTCTGCAACGATAGAACGATGGTGTTCGGACCCATCATCGGAGCCGCTTGACGGACTGCCGTCTCGGTGTGGTAGCACTTCACAAATACGATGAGGAGATCTGCGACCCCGACCTGGCTCGGATCATTGGTAGCCTTCAGTCTCACGGTCGATTTTTGACCGGCCTTATCTTCGATGATCAGACCACCCTGCTCGATCGCATCGACAATCTCTTTCGCTACATCAACCAAAACAACATCGTTTCCGGCTCGAGCGAGCGTGCCTCCAATAACACTGCCCATCGCGCCGGCTCCAAGGATAACTGTCTTCATAGCTGCGAAGTCACCGATCTTCGCAGACTAGGATAGAGATTAATTCGTTTTTGGATTTAGCCCGATTGGAAAATCATCGTGCGTCCGTGGATCAGGAGGAGTTTCGCGCGGTAACGGATTGTGGCGCCAGGCGGACGGACTCTGACCGATCTGTCGCCGAAAAGCGCGAGCAAACTCATGCTGACGCTCGTAGCCGAGGCAATCGGAAATCTGCTTTATGCTTAGCGCCGTGTCGAGCAGGAGAGTTTGCGCCTTTTGCATTCGCAAGCGAACGAGCAGTTGAGTAGGAGAGAGACCGAACAAACTCTTAAAGCGATGTCGCACTGAATCATAGTTCGACATCCGGCTGATTTGTTTCACGAATTGGGAGGATCGGCCGACGCATTCGTTGACCATATGCCACAGTTGCAGCACATCACTATCCGGTTGCTCTGGCAATAACTCCTGGTAATCCGCTCCGGCGACCCATCTTTCCACAGCTCACGAGCAATAATTGCAGCCAGGAGATTTCGGCCACCTCGTTGAAAGCCAGCGAATGAGTGTGTTCATTAAAAAGCTTGATAAATAGCCAGCGGAATGTCGTCGCCTGTTCGTCGGTAAGTTTCCAGACCCGCCGGGCCGGATCCGGGTCGGCTAGATGGGGCAAGGAGGCGAGCAGCGCAGCGGAGAAGTGAATGACCCAGAAACGCGGTCGTTGGGTCGAGGAATTCCAGTGACCGTGCGGCTCTCCCGGGAAGGAAAAGATAAAGGGTGTTCGGAGCGGAGCCAATCTTTCCCAAGGCCCAGCCGTTTACCGTCGAATCGTCTGTCACCAAAGTGAACTCGGGAAATGGATGGGAGTGGAAGTCGCAGGAAGCGCCGGCGCCTGACCGCAAGCAGCGCAAAGACAAGACATGGGTCACTGAAGATTGGCGCTCCTCAGTTCACTTCCGGATATGTTGCCGAATTTGGTGTTCATCTCGTGGTTCTCTCCGGTTAATGCTGCGGTCATGGCCACGACAGCGCCTTTTTGCGCACTCTCGTAAGCACCAGAGACGAGTTCCAAGCGTGCGAAGATTATCGACGCCAGTTGTCTCGAGCGGCTTCAATTCCGATCAATCCATTCCGGAGGTTTCGATGACACTCGACAATGCTGGCATGGACGAGCGCATAATCGGGGTCTGCCCACCGATAGGTTCGGAGAAGGACATCGTCTCGCCAACGTACCCTTCGGCGTCGGTCAACGAATATTGAAAACCGGGGCCAATTCGGCCGATCCGTTCACGGCCTCGATAAAGATAAAGGTCTCAGGAAACCGTTCATTTTCTGTTCGGCTGGCAAAGCTAAGATTGCAGGTCACTGTCATTCCGTTTTTCATTTCGAGAAGCACCGTTGCGACATCCTCGCCGGCGATGCCCGGATTGATACTTCGAATTTGACAAACAAGCTGTCTTGCTTCGCCAAACAGGAAACGGAGCAGCGTCAAGAAGGTGGATTCCGAGATCGGCGAGAATGAGCTGCCTGAGTTCCCGAAGAAAAGGCTGGTTGGTGAAAACCGGATAGCTGGTGTTGAAATCAAGTCGTGCCCGGAAAGGTGTGCCGATTTTGCCGGAATCGAGGGTCTTTTTCAGCTCTCGAATCGGGCGTTGCCATCGCCAGTTCTCATGGACATAGAAGGGGATCTGAGCTTCCTCGCAAAGACGAACCATGGCCTTGGCCTCAGTGAAGTCATCGGCCATCGGCTTTTGACAGATGACCGGGGTTTTGGTCGAGGCTGCCAACTTGACCATCTTGATGATGAGTCGCCGGGCTAGTGATCACATCGAGCACATCTGGGCGCTGGTCCCTGATCATCTCTGCGGCGTCCGAGTAGTATTGTTTAATGCCAAAGGCCTTAGCCGTTTGCTCCGCCTTGGGTTGTTCCACATCGCAAACTGCGACGCAGTCGACGTCGGAGAGTTCCTGCCAGGCAGGAACCTGAAAACGGGACCAAAAACCACAACCAACAACGGCGACCCGTAAGTTTCTTCATTTGGGGGGAAATTGACGGATTTTATGCGCTGTTACCGGTTCGTGAATAGAAGCCTTTTATCTATTTTTAGGACAAAAGTGACCCCAGGCTGCTTTTTTGTCTTGCGGCTTGTTACCGGCGAATGACTTCGGCCAAGCGCCCCCGCTCCGGCCTCGGACGCAGAAGAACAAGCAATGTCTTCGCCCCAAGCGGAGCTAAAAATGCTTGCTACGGCGAGTTGAAGATGGACATTCGCCCAGCCGACTGAGGCGCTCTCTCTCGTTTTTGAGAGAACTTAGGATAAGACCATTATTTGCGAGACGGTGCACTAGCTTCATGAACTTGAACTAATGACTATCTGAAAGCTGCGATCTCGGTTACACCAACCATGACACAAAATCAGAAAGACTATATTGCCGCCGCTATCGGTTTCGCGGTTTTGCTCATACTCCTGACTTGGTCTTCTTGCGACAGAATAGAAAAGCGATTCGATAGCGTGTATTCCGATTTATCCACGCAAATGAGAATCATTGAGAGCAAACTCGATGCAGTAAAAGGAAGCGTGGATCGACTGAAATAATCGCGAAAAAGGCGCCTCAAGATTTTGGGCCCCAGCGTTTGCAATTTTCTGTAAGACTGCCGCGCGATGTTTTTATGAATCTGTGTGTCAGATGATTTATCGCCTATCATTTTGAAAAACGTCCGCGCCTGTGATTGTGGATGAGAAAGGGTTTCCCCCGAAAGAGGGGAGAACGGTAAAGACAGCCTCCAAAGCCGAAAGAAATTGAGCCTCTACCGACTAACCGTAGCCGCAATCATGGGAGTCTGTGTTGCCACAAGCACAGCAGCAACACTGGGGCTTGCCTGCTACGGGATTGACCGAAGCGCCGCCACCCTTGCGCTCGGCACTGGCGCCCTCGCTGCAGTTCTTACGTGGCGCTCCCTAGGGAGCATCCGGAGAGAAACACCTACGTCACAAAAGAGCCCGAAGTGGCTGACCTGGCTCGTAGCCGGCATCTTCGCTGCGTTCGCTCTCAGGGCCTTCTCCGAAGCACTCTTCATCAACAACGGAAGACTCTACGCGAACGACCCCTACGACACGCCGATGCACGTCAGTTATATCAACTACTTGGCGAGCGGAGTCGCCTTCTGGCCGGCGGACTGTATCTATTCAAGAGAATCCCTTCACTACCCCATAGGAGCCGACCTCTTCACGAGCCTGCTCGTCATCGAAGGAGCACCCATCCGATGGTGCTTCTTCGCCTTGGGAATACTCTCCTCTGCAGCAATAGCCGAAACCCTCTGGAAATGGGGAGGAACCTTCACCGTTGCCGGGTTCCTCTTCAACGGAGGACTAGAGGGCTTCAAATACCTCGCAGGAAAAGGACTGGAACAAATCAGCTACGAAGTAGACTGGAAAAGCATCCCAATCTTCATGTTCGCCCTCCAGCGAAGTTGGCTATACGCCCTGCCCGCGGGGCTCATCCTGCTCATCAGTTGGAGAAAGCGCATCCTCAAAAACGAAAAAGGCCTTCCGCCATGGATCGAGTGGTGTCTGTACACCACGATGCCGCTATTCCACATCCACACTTTCATTTTCCTTTCCGCTATGCTGGGCATCTGGGCCCTCACAGGCCCTAACAGGAAGGAAACAATCAAGCTCGCCCTGCTCTCAGTCCCAATTGCAACCCTCCTCCTCGAACTCGTGGCAGGATCAGGAAACGCAGGCGTCATCCACCTGAAATGGGGATGGTGCCAAGGGGACAAGGAATTCTCGCAATACTGGCTGGCCAACTTCGGAATTTTCCCCATCCTCACGGCACTGCTGCCGGTGTGGCTACTGGCCACAAAAAAAGGAAGGCAGGCAGATTCCAGAATAGCCATGCCCTCCATCCTGCTCTTCCTGTTCTTTCTCAACGTGATGTTCGCACTCTACGAGTGGGACAATAACAAGTTGCTCCTCTGGTGCTACCTCGGAATCCTACCCGCAACGGGAGAAATGCTCCTCTGGGCGAAAACATGGTCGGAAAACAAATACGCAAAAACCAAGACGGGTTGGCTCCTGGTACAATGCGTGCTCGCTTCAATCCTTGTCCTCCTCTTCTTCTCGGGAGGCATCACCCTCTGGAAATATATTGAGAGTGGCCCAAGAACCTGGGATCTCGCCAGCCTGGAAGAACTAGAAGAAATCAAAGCAGCCACAGCCAGCATCCCACCGGAGAGGACATATGTCTGCCTACGGAACACGGCCAATCATCCGCTGCTACTCACCGGGCACAAAATCACAGCTGGCTTCGGAGTTCACATCTGGTCCCACGGCTACAAAAATACCGGAGAAACAGAAAAAGAGGTAGACGACATTCTCAATGGAGCGCCGGACTGGGAAAGATGCGCTAAGGACCTAAAAGCAGACTACGTCTTCTGGGGAAAAGGAGAAAGGGAAAACTTCCCAAAGTCCACAACCCCATGGGCCAAGGAACCCATCAAAGCCAAAGGCGAAGACTGGACCCTTTACGACCTGCGAGATTTGGGCACGGCTGACCGGTCTCCTGTCACATTGCGAACTGGCGTTGAGTAACAATGTGTTCAACCCTGTAAGGGCGGGCGCAAAGCAATGATCGAAATGCGGATACGCCGAACCGTTTTCCCCTGCCACGCTCAGAAATCGAGAACGAGGACGAGAACGATTTTAGGAAGGAGACGAGAAGCGACCCACGAAGGCCGAGAGGCGCGTGGCACGTTCCAAAAGACGTGCAGCGGCGGAGCGGCGATTGGGCGTGGCATGACGCGCTGCGGCGGAGCCAAACGTTTTAGTAATTCTAAAGGCATCACGTGGGACGTCGATATAACAAAATATGGCGAAGTTTGGTTTTCGGTGCTGCACTGCTCTCCGAATTCGGACGGCGCTGTTTGCTTTTGCGATCTTCTGCCTGGGGGCCGAACGATCTACAGCCGAAGGTCAGCCCCAAAAAGATGTCCGGATAGTGAACGAATATTTCGTTTGTCATCACCAGGGCCGTGTCTGCTCGATGGTCATTGATCCGAGCCTGGCGACCGAACAGGCGCTTATCGACATTGCCCAGTCTTTCGAAAAGCAGAATTCTCAGTACCGTTACCTGTTTGTTGCGTTCTTTACTGATCTTGCCGCCGCCCAATTGCGAGGCAAATCGCACCAGACGGCTGTGGAGGCGGATTACGAATACAAGCACAGACCGGCCGTCTACGTCAAAAATGACTGGACATCTCACAATGAGATTATTTGGGAGCTTCCAGGACTGACTGAAAAAATCATCCCCTTGCATCCCGGGATCGAGCCGACCGGTGGTCTCTATTACACTCCGTGCAACGCCAAGGATTGATGGAGACTCCATTTCAGGGGAGCAAGTCGGCTCAGGTCCCCGCACCCTGGGAGGGCGTTCGAGGCAGGACGCCGGACGAAGAGGTTAAGCGAGACGCATTACTTACTCGAAGAGGCAAAAGTGACTTCCGGCACGTTAAACCAATTGGTGCTTTTCAGGTGATCAACGCTCAGGCGGGCCCAGCTCTCCTCTTGAGCAAGTGTTTCCGCCAAGCTTCCCTTGAACGGAGTCCAAAGTTCAACGACAACGTCTGGTTTTCGACCGAACAGAGCCGCGCGCGAGAAGATGGTTTCGAGCGGCAACTTGCCTTGGCCGATTGGTCGCCCAACAAAGGCGAATCCCATCAGGTGTGGCAGACGTTCGACTACAAACTCCTTAAGATGGATGTTGATCGTGAGTTCCGCCAAATGATCGAGAATTGAGTCGGCGCTTTCCAGAGCGCCAAACGAGTTTGTCAGATCCAGGCAAATGCCAAGATTTGGATGATCGATTCTTCGGACCAGAGCTCCTAACTCTTCAGTGGTGTAAGCTTCGTAATTTTCTAACGCGAGCGACACCCCGGCGTCGGCGTAGCTGACCAACACTTCGCGCAAATCGCGCTCCATTTCTGAAATCGATGCGGGTTTGCCGTGCCATCCGCCCATCGTTCGCACCAACCGGGCGTCGAGAGCGGTGGCGACAGCAAGGTAGCGTATCAAATGAGTCGGTGTGACGCCTCGAGTGCCGATCTGCAACTCCAACCCGCAATCCTGAGCAACCGCTCGAACTTCCTTTAGCTCCGATTCAGAAAGATCGTGAAGCGGAAGGTTGTCCAGAAATTGCACCGTCGAAGCACCAATTTCGTGCGCCTTCTTCACTAGTTGCCGGGCAGTCATTGGCGACGCGGGCGAATACTCGCTCACTGTGCCGATAGCCCAGGGAAAGGTCCATGAGCCAACGCCGATCCGTCCTAGCCCGCAATCAATCGAAGGACGAAGAGACGAGCTCATTGCGGGCTAGGGAACTTCGCAGATTTGGCGCACGCTTTGCTGCAGGGCTGGAATGGTGATGACGTCTTTCCAATCCTCACGAAAGATACGTGGCTTGTTCTGCTCGATAGCCTTGATTGCGCCATCGGAGAACGGAAACTCGGCGAATCCAAAGACGATGGCTAGTTCAGTGCGGATGTGTCCCAGACAGAAATCATAAACGGCCTGCTTTGGCACCCCTTTTTGAACAGCCGTTTCCATCGCTTCGCGCAAGACAGTGATACAGGTTGCCATCGTTGATTCAACTACCGCCGGTTCCAGGATGGCCATTTGCTCGATAGTTATCCTGTGCAGACGAAGAATCGGAGCGAACATTTCGCCCGCCAGTTTTTCTCCGATCGCATAGTGTTCTTCGGGGCCTTGGAAAAGGGCACAAACGACACTTTGTGACAGAGCGCCTTGCCCACCAAACCAGTCGGTCTGCTGATTTGCCGGCGCAGTATCCGAGAATAAGAGAGGGTGACAAGGGTGGGCGATAAAGTAGGTAATATCTTTGCGATCGGGCATCACGCCGGCATACGCGGCTGCCGGATCAAGGCCGAACACAATCGTTCCGGCGTTCAATATCGACACGATTTCGCGGGTCACTTTGCCGATCAGGCGATCGGGGATAGCGAGGATGACGACCGCAGCCTGCCTGATCGCCTCCTCAGCCGGGATGGTCTTGATTCCGTTGGAGGCCAACTTCTCATCTCTTTCCCGGCTGGGTTCAACATAGCTGATTTGATAATGAGAAAGCTGGCGAAGGTTAGCTGTCAGCCGGCATCCCATTTTTCCGCCGGCTCCGAGGAGCGCTATATTCATTGTGTTAGTCTTTGAGTGAAAGAACTGCCCGGTTTTTCTTGCTGGGCGGGAATCTAATACCGCCTCTGCGCCGATGCTAGAATGCGATGATCTATTTTTAAGACAAAATCAGCTTGCCGATGTTTTTCTGCGTACGGCGCTTGGAGTCTGTCCGAAGGCAAAACGGAACTTGCGGTCGAAATAGCTTTGATCGGAAAATCCCACGCGGCCGGCAACCTCAGCGATGGTGAGAGAACTTTCCCTCAGCAGGCGTAGTGCGTGAGAAAGCCGAACGTGTGTTACATAACTGACAAAGGTCATCCCGGCCACTTTTTTGAACAATCTCGTAAAGGAGGGCAGGCTCATCTTGGCGAGCGCGGCTCCCGAGTTGAGCGTGATCGGCTCAGTGTAATGCGAACTAATAAAGTCGAAGACGGGTTTAAGCCGAGCCGCTCTTTCCTGTTGCCGGATAAGATGCGATCGGAGGAATTCTGTTGCTCGGAAATGTTGCGCCAAAAGAAACAAGAATTCAAGGAAGTATGCCTTGCAACCAGCCTGGTAATAGGACTCGCGTGAAAAGTAACATTCCAGGAGTTGGGCGAGTGTTTCGTGAATCTTCGGCAGCGCCGGCGTGTTGTGACGGACTACCTGAGCCTGGGAATCAATCCGCGCATAGAAAGGGAGCAGGAAAAAATAATCGTGTGACGGCGAACCGAGGCTGTAGACGAACTCAGGCAAAAAGCTGATCACGATCACGCGCGAGTCGAAGCCCGGAAAATCGACTGTAGTGTGAAGTTGCAGGTTATCGACCACCAGAAGCTCACCGGGACGCAGTTCGACTCGGCGCGTTCCCATCTGCATTCTGGCGACGGCATCGAGGGGTAAATAGAGTTCCAATCGTTCATGCCATGTCAGCCCCGGAGTGAAATCTTTGTGCCGGAAATGAAACAATCTGATGACGAAAGGAAACTCTCGATCAAAGTTTTCCTCATAGTGACCGGTTGGGTCGAGGCGGATTCGATGCGGTTCGAACGTGAGCCGATCGGCGATTTTCAACAACCTGGAATTCTGCGGAATGGCTTTTTTTAGATGCATCGAAGAACCGCGAACGCATAGCTCGGAAGTGCCAAGACCGCCTCACCGCGAGGCAAGCTCCGAATTTCGGGATCCGGCATTAGTCCCCGGGCGGCGGTTGCCAGGCTATGTTCGCCCAAGACCTGAACCTCGACCTGCTCGGCCGGCAATTTGAGCGTCGCTATTGAAGCTTGGGATCTCAAATTTGCAACCAGGACATGCATCGCTCCTTTTTTGCGAAAGCCGATCACTGCGATCTCTTGCGGAACCGGATTCGTCACTTGGAACAGAGTTTTGGCATGGGCCAGAGCGTGGAAGACATGGTACACGGGATAGATCTCACCAGACTGGGACTTGAATTGATCCGGCAGCGGGCTGCCTTGTTCCGCTTCCATCAACCCTTTCCAGCCGATCGTTTCATAGTAGGTTAGGCTCTCGATCCCGTCCACGTAAAGCAACCGAGCGAGAGAACCTACGGTCCAGGCAGCCCCGAAAAGGGTCCGTTGGCGAGGGTCAACGGAGGATGGTAGCCGATCGGACGATTCAACGGCTGGAGTTGTGGCGTTTGGATTAGACCGTGGCCGAAGGGTGACCGGAGAAACGTAGAGGGCGGGAAGACAAAACTGACGCGCACTGTAAATCGTTTCCGGTTGAGCCTCCAGGTTTTCGATCAAGCTCAGATCGTCGAACGCGTGAACTTGGGGATTGATTGAGAATGCCGCCGGAAAACGTGCCGTCGGACGGTTCCGGTTCAACTCTGCAAAATACGCGTTGGTTCCGCCAACTATCGTCACGCCAGGCAGAACCTGTGATGCAAACTCAAGCCATCGTTCAGACGTCGTTAATTCATGTTTATGAAAGACAAGGCAGCACTGCAGGATCTGACGATCGACTGCGCTTGCGAAAGCACACAGGTCTTCCTCGCCCGAGATGAAGAGCGCTGCCTGGATGTGTACGCCAATCGTTCCGGCGTCCCCCGTCGCCTTCTCAAGCGACTTGTGCCACTCCGTGTCGTCGAAACGAAAATCGACTCGCAGGTGATCCAGATTCAAGGCTCCCAATCGGACACATTCGACCTTGCTCAATGGCGCCCCGGAGCTGCCGGTAGAAATCCCTAGTGACGGAAGCGATCGTTCTGCTTGCGCACTGACAAAAATCACTTCTTGGGCGGCCCCGTTCGAAATGGTCGGTTGTCCGGTCCTGCGTTTGAGTTCGACAGTTATCCTCTGATCTACTTGCGTACCCGCTTCGATTTCCGCCGGGAACGGTCTCTCGAGAGGCGTGCAGTAGGTTTTGAACGAAGCATCTGTCCAATTACGTTGGTCCTCGGTTTCAAAAACCTCGCCGGCAAAGGTGACCGTAGCCTCTAGATTTGAAGCCGGCTCCCAGGTCATTTCACCCAGGCCTTTAAATGGCTGATGCGGAGAAATGAAGGCCGGAAATTCGGCCTCGGCCCAGCTATTGCCCGTCTCGCGAACCAAGCATCGCTTTCCAGCGCACTCCCGAATGGGATGCAGAAGACAGAGGCCAATCCGGTTTTTTTTAAACGTGGATTTCGCCTCACCAGCAAATCTGAAGGAGAGTGTTCCAGCCTTTCCCTCGATGGTTCCATTCCAACGGAACACAATCTCAGGCGCAAAGCACTCAGCCTGGAATTCAAGTCGGAAAAAGTCGTCGCCGGTTTCGATCCGGCTGACAAGAATCTCCTGTTCGGCGGTGTTCCAGTTTTGGTCGCGCACTGCGCCGTAGATCGCCCGGATAACCTCGCAGCCGTCGACGATTACCCGTCGAAGAAAGCCGGTTTGAGGCTCGAAGAAACAGCTCAAACCTCGGGTTTCGAGCAAAATGCGATTTTCGCTGATAAGCTGAAAAGACATGGAGAGATGAGGAAACCAAGTAAACACCGTTGAAGTCCAGAAGCCAAGGCTAGCTACCATATGGTTCCGAAATGGCGACACATCTTTCCGCGGGTGCTAAAGGCAGAGCCGGGCTCCTGCGGTAAGGTCTTTGCGACGGTCCGGTTCAACTCGGCGGAGTCAGTACATCGTTCTTATGACCTGAGTCTCGTGATTTTTGTGGCCGTCCAGTTTTGAATCGGATGCAACAGTGTGGATCAGGGAGCGCTTTGCATCTCCATTCGACCCTAGGCGATCGGAAGAATCGTGAGTCCCCCATAGAAACTAACCAATACCCCGAAATCATCATGAGAAAATACATCCTCCTTGTTTTAGCGGCAGTCTTTGCCGGGTCACTGATGCAAGGCAACGCCGAAGACGCAGGCAAAAGTTCTGACCAGAAGAAGAAATGGAAGATAGCCCTTTCTAACTCGTACTATGGCAATATCTGGCGACGCCAGATGGTCGAGGCTTTCAAAGAGGCGGCGGAAAAGGCAAAGGCAGATGGGCTGATTTCCGAGTACGTCATCGAGAATGGGGACGGAACAGTGAACCAGCAGAATTCTCAATTGAGCAGTCTGATTCTCACGGGAGTCGATGCAATCGCGATCAACGCAGCTTCACCCACGGCTCTGAATGGAGTCATTGAAAAGGCGTGTCAGGCCGGGATCAAAGTGGTTGCTTTTGATTCCATCGCCACCGCCGATTGCGCGTATAAATTGGATTTTGATATGGTGAGCATCTTCGGCGGAATGGCCGAGTATATCGCCAAGGACCTTTTGCAAGGGAAGGGCGATGTGCTCCTGGTGCGGGGGGTACAGGGTTCGGCTCCCGACAAGATTATTTCTGATTCTCAGAAGGAAGTGCTGAAGAAATATCCGGGCATCAACGTGGTGGGGGAGATTTACGGACAGGCAACCACTTCGGTCGCGCAATCTGCCGTTTCCAACATTCTTCCCACCCTGAAAAATGTCGATGCTGTCATTGCGCAGGGCGGCGGCGATGACATAGGCATCGTGCAAGCGTTTGAGCAGAGTGGTCGCAAACTTCCAATCATCCAGGGCGGAGGCACCTCAAACTTCCTTAAGTGGTGGGAGGAGCAAAATAAAAAGGGAACCTATCAAACTGTCTCTGCGAATACCGCGCCCGGAATCGGGGGCGCTGCTTTTTGGCTCACCCTGGCGGTGCTAAACGGAGAGAATGTGCCGAAGGTCATCAAAATGCCCGGAGCGAGCGTGACCTTGGAAAATCTCAAAGATTATGCGAGCTTACCCCCCGGTCAGATTGTTAGTCCGAGCTACAGCCAGGACTGGGTTGAAAAGAATCTGGTTGGAAAGTAAACGGCCCAACCTAAGACGAATCGTCGTCCCCCAAACCGGCTGGTCCCGGTTTACCAGCGTATGGCTGCCCGCAAAGCCGAACGAACCTGAATGCATTCCGTCGTTGCCGCAGAGCACCTAAATAAACGGTTTGGAGCCACAACAGCAGTAAAAGATGTGTCTCTGGAAGTTCACCGCGGCAGGATCACTGCCTTGCTCGGCGGGAACGGCGCGGGCAAATCGACTCTGACCAGGATTCTCTCCGGTACCCAGAGCCCGAACGAGGGACGGCTCATGATCGAGAGCCGTCCGATCGATTTCGGAAATTATTCACCGCAGCAGGCGAGGATTCTCGGTATTCGGGTCGTGCATCAGGAACTCTCTCTTTGTACGAATCTGACAGTAGGCGAAAACGTTCTGCTGGAGTTTGCGTCTACCTTTCGCGGCATCGGCTGGCGCGGGAGAGCAGAGCGAGCCATTAAAGGGTCTCTCGACGCAATATTCCCCCAGAACCAGGTGCGAACCGGAGTCGAAGCCGGCGCTCTGAGTCTGCCCGAACGTCAGATGGTAGAGATCGCCCGCGCCGCTCCTCGACCCGGGACTGCGACTACTCATATTGGACGAGCCAACCTCGTCGTTGGACGCGCAAAGAGCCCACCAGTTGTTGACCTATTTGCGCCGGCGGAGCGATGCCGGGCTCTCGGTGATTTTCATCGGTCATCGTCTGGGGGAGATTCTCGATCTGGCTCAGGAATTCCTGGTGATGCGGGATGGTCGCCTGGTTTGGCGTGGCTCGCGACAGGAGACTACCGAGCATGATCTCATCAAATGGCTTTCGGCGGCAGACAAGGATACTGAAAATCGCGCACCTCGAACCGGCCGGTTTCGTTCCCTTGCGCGGGATAGCGCCGCGATTCGAGTCGAGATCGATCCTCCTTTCATCTTGGCGAATGCTCCAGCTAAACTGGAACTGCGAGCCGGCGAGATCGTCGGCCTGGCCGGCCTGGAAGGAAGCGGGCAGGTGAAATTGCTGCGGGCCATCTATCGAAGCGGCCGAGGCCGTCCAGAAGGCGTTCGGCGATCCGGGAGCGTGTCTTACGTGACGGGAGACCGGCAAAAAGAAGGGGTGTTTCCGCTCTGGTCCACCCTTCTGAATATGACCATTGCGCGCCAAATGCGGCGCAAACCGTGGAGCGCGGTGTCTGAACGCGAAGAGCGCAGTTGGGCGTTGCCATGGACGAAGCGTTTTACATTCACCGAATCGGCGCTCGAAAAGCCAATCATCGACCTTAGCGGAGGTAACCAGCAAAAGGCGCTTTTTACCAGGGCGTTGCTCACAGACACCGATACTCTTTTGCTGGATGACCCGACCCGCGGCGTGGATGTCGGCGTAAAAGCCGAATTCTATCAAACTCTTCAGGAAATAGCGGCGTCCGGTAAGCTCGTCGTCTGGCACAGTTCGGAAGACGTGGAGTTTCAGAACTGCTCACGGGTGCTGGTCTTTTTGCGGGGACGAGTTGCGAAGGAGATATCGGGCATCGAAGCAAGCCGGGAGGAGTTAGTGGCGAGTGCCTTTGGAGTCGATGCCACGGATCGAACGCCAACCGCTGAGAAGAGCGGGCCCAGATGGTATCTACCGAACTGGCTGATTCCGTTGCTTGCACTTTTGGCGGTTATTTTCGCTATCGGTACGTTGAACCCACGCGCGATCTCTCCTTTCGGCATCGGGCTATTGCTTTCCGCCGCCATGCCCCTAACGCTGGTTTCACTTGGGCAGATGTACGTGGTCGGCCGCAGTGAAATCGACCTTGGAATTGGTGGATTTGCGGGACTGACGAACGTCATTAGCGCAACCCTGCTCGTTGAGCAGCCGCTTTGGGGTGTTTTAGCGCTGCTGGCAGGGCTGGTGGCTTATGGACTCCTCGGCGCACTTATCTATCTGCGCCGCATACCAGCGATTGTGGCTACGCTCGGCAGTTCATTCGTCTGGATTGGTTTGGGATATGCCTTGCAACCCATGCCCGGCGGTACTTCTCCGGAGTGGCTAAACCGGTTTTTCAATATTTCCATTCCGATCGTCCCGTTTCCAGTGCTCGTGATCGCTGCGAGCATGGTCGTGGCCACACTGCTTTTGCGGACACGTTTTGGAATTGTTCTTCGCGGCTTCGGTAACAATCTTCCCGCAATGCGAGAGCTTGGATGGCCGGCGCTCCGTTTTCACGTCTGGACTTATCTGACCAGCGGGCTGTTTGGGCTTGCCGCCGGACTCTGTCTGACCGGTGTGAATACGGCCTCCGATGTCAATGCAGCGGTCAGCTACACCTTATTGAGCGTGGCCGCCGTTGTGATGGGCGGATGTGATTTGGTGGGAGGCAGAATTGATCCCATCGGCGTCGTTCTTGCCTCCGTCACTCTGGCGCTATTGGGCGCGCTGCTGGGCTTTCTGCAGGTCAGTTCGGATTTTATCGCCGCTGTTCAGGGCTTTATCCTCCTGGGAATCGTTGTCTTGCGAACCATGCTCTGGCGGAGCTCATGAGGCGCTTCTTCGAGCAACCTTGGGTCTGGGCACTTCTGGGAACGCTGCTTTTGTGGACTATCTTGAGCGCCGGGGCAGGGCAAGTGAGCATCGGCAGTTTGAGCGGTATTCTCGCGTCGGCGGCTGTTCTTTGCGTGGTAGCCATTGGACAAATGCTCGTTGTGACCACCGGGAACGGCGCTGTCGATCTATCCATCCCCAATGTCATGACACTCTCCGGATTTCTCGCCACCAGCGTCATCAACGGGCAAGATGGCAAACTCGTCAGCGGATTGGCTGTGGTCGTTCTCCTTGGCAGCGCGGTCGGCATTTTCAACGCGCTGACGATTAACCATCTACGGATTCCGCCGATCATCACGACCCTGGCGGTCGGTTATATCCTGACGACGGGCACTTTGATCTTCAATCGCGGGTTTCGGACTTATGCAATCAGCCCGTTTCTGGTTTCGCTGGTGAGCACTCGCATCGCGGACATTCCGGCTCTCCTGATCCTCGCGCTGGTCCTGAGCTTTTTGGCTTACCTTTTATTGCACCGGACCGTGTACGGCCGCAGCCTTGCCGCGATGGGTCAGAATTCCAGTGCCGCTCATCTTTCCGGTGTGCGGGTGAAAACCACACGACTGGTCGCCTACGTGATCAGTGGCGCTCTTGCCGCGCTGGGTGGAGTCCTGTTGTCGGCCCGGGTTGGAGGAGCTTTTCTCGAAATGGGGAACCCGTTCTTGTTGCAATCTGTCGGGGCCGTGGTCGTCGGCGGGTCATCAATCCTGGGAGGCAAGGCAACTGCCCTTGGTACCTTTCTTGGATCCATCTTCTTAGTCATGGTGGTGACGACCATGCAGGTGCTTCGCCTGGCCGGGGGACTGCAGCAGGTTGCGCAAGGAATTCTGATCATTCTTGTGCTAGCGGTGGCGACGGTAAAACGAAACTAGCAGAATTCTCCGGTTCCACCGGAAAATTGCTGGTAGGGTCGCAGCCTGATGTTGACCCAAGGATACGGTACCAAGGGAAGTTGGTGGAGACCGCGGAGCTTTGACAAACTGCGGGTCTTGCTTCCGGAGTGGATTAGCCAGGAACTGGCCCTGTGGCAAACCAATCTGCTGTTGCTCGATCAACAGATTGAGCTGCTTAAAACCGAATTAGCCCAAAGTCTCCAGGGTCCACGGCCCAAGGGTTTTGGAGCGCTGAGTCTGACTCAAGTCGATCGGGAAGTCTTTGACTGGCATCGCTTTGCCAATCCGCGTAGCGTCGGTTGTTTCGGGGGACTGTGTCCGAGCGAACGTTCCACCGGGGATCCCTCCAAGCAGCGTCTGGGTTCAATTACGAAAGTCGGGGCGCCTCGAATCCGGGTGCTGCTGGTCGAAATGGCTTGGCGGCTGGTCAGATTCCAGCCTCAGTATCAACCGATCCAGAAATGGTACGCGGCGCTGACTGGAACCAACAGGGCACTCAAGAAGAAAGCGATCGTTGCGGTGGCCCGCCGGCTCTTTATCGATATTTGGCGAATCCGGACTGGACGGACTACGGCCCGGGAAGTCGGCTTAATACTCAGCGACGACTGAAGTCCTTTCTTGCGGAATTTTAAACCATGTCCCTTTCCGGCAAACTGTTATGAAGAACTAAACAAAAAGACAAACTTCAATCGGTTTTGAAGTGGTGCGCGCCCGTTGCGTCCCTTGGGAAATATAAACTCGTTGGTAGATTGGTCGCGCTCCGCTTCACTCTAACAGATGCGTATAGAGAGGGACGCGCTCCGGATGAGCCGCTGTAAGACGCTCAATGGAAATCGAGGGTGCAGTGCACCCGATCGCGAACGCGCCGGAGCGTGTAAACGATCAGAGGCGTTGCACTACATTGGTCATCTCGCGCTGGCCCATGCGCAACCCAGCCCCTGCCCAGCATGTGCCAACAGGGCACGAACTGACGGCGCGCACGATGCTTCTTCAGAACTTTGCTCCCACCATCAGGCCGGTCGATCCTGGTAACAAGACGTGCCGGATGTCCTGAAAGCCCTCGTTGCCAAGCCAGGTTGAATATTCGTCCTCGCTGTAGTTGCCACCGTTCCTTGTAACCACCAGCCAGTTCAGCGCGAAAAGGGCCGCCCAGCGAGGTGCGGTTTTGTCAGGCCTCAGAATAAAGTCCTGGACTACGATACGACCGCCGATTGCGAGGGCCTCAAAGCATTTTCTGAAGAGGCCTTGATTCTCGGCGGGGCCGAGCATGTGGCAAATTGCGGAGACGAAAACCAGATCGTAATCGCGGCCGAATTCGTCGCGCTGGAGATCTCCCGCGCGTGTCTTTACCCGCTCTTGCAGTCCAGATTTCTCAATGTATTTTTCGGTCAGTGGAAGGACCGCCGGCAAATCAAGTACGTCCGCGTGAAGTTCCGGTGACGCTTTTGCGAAGGCGATCGCGTAGGCGCCCGAGCCTCCCCCGACATCCAGCATTCTCCTGACACCGCTGGTGTCCACGGCCTTTATCACGAAAGGTGCGCGCTGCGCTGCGTTTCTCTCCATTGCGGCAATGAAGGCCTCTGTCCAAGGCCGATCGCGCTCCTCCACACTCGCGCGCTGTTGGCTAGCGCCGGTGCGAACAGACTCCGTCAGCGTTGACCATCTGTCCCACAGGTACGCAGTGTGCATCATAGCTAAGCGCACGTCGTCCGGAGAACCCTCGACAAAGTGTTGCACGGCCAACTGCGTGTTCCGGAAGACGCCATCTTTTTTCTGCAGCATCTCTAAGGCCACCAGGGCGTTCATCAGCATTTCGGTGGCGCGCACGTCGGTCTGCAATCGGCTAGCCGTTTCTGCGGCTGTCGCACCATGTCTCACGGCGCTGAACAAGTCCAACTCGACAGCCGTGAGCAGGGCACGGCTTTCCTGAAAAGCTCTAATGCGATCCATCAAGTCCTCAAGCGGCCCAATACTCATAAGACAGTGTAACGGCTGAGGCCGGTCCAGTCTTCATGAACTTAGTCAGGGTTGATATTTGTCGAGTGGCCTCAGGCCGGGTGTACATCGTCCCAGCACAGGCGAGACACCTATGATACTTTGCGCGCCGTTTCCGGCAACGTCGGGTGAAAGGTTCCGTTCACACAAAGGCGCTAACCTGACCAGGTACCAAAAGGCGCCCTTGCTGATCACAAGGCGCTTGCCTTCCGGTCAATCTTTGCGAACCTCCGAAGGCGAACATTGGAGAGTGAGGAACCACGCGTGAATACGAAGAAAACCGGAATTTTTGGAGTTGCGGTCTTGCCGGCGCTAGCCACGCTCGGCTTGCTGAGCTTGGCCTGCCCGAACAGGGCAGCTGAAGGGAACTCTCAAAAGGGTCCGTTGAAAAGTGGCGCTCAACTTTGGGGGGAAAACTGTACTATGTGTCATGAAGTCAAACCGCAAATCGGCTTCAGCCAGGAGAAATCGGATGCAATTAAACGCCACATGCGGGAGGAGGCGGATCTTAGGCCGGAGGAACAAGAGGCGATTCTTGATTTCCTGAAATCAGGAAATTAACCGACGTGTTCCTTTTCAAGGTAGGAACGGTAAGAAATCCGTAGCGGCTTAGCTAATTCATGGCGACGGCGTCCCTGAGAGCACCAGCGCCCGCTTACTACACCTTGCCAGCATCCAGATTTGCGACGAGGATCACGGCTGAAAGGATCACTTCCGTGAAAATTTCTGCCGTCGTCTTCTCGATTATTGTGGTTGCGCAACTCTGTTCCGTCGCTGAACCGTTCGGTGAATTCGTTGAGCTGCATTCGTGCGATCTATACACGGGCGGTTGCACGGCGTCCGCCGAGTCAACGCTACTCGGACGGCAGGTGCTTCGTGTCTGGTCGATCGAGAGAGGGGCGTGGAACGGCCAGGATTTAACGCGTTTAAAGGTCGCAGTTCTGGAGACGGGCTCAAGAAATCTCGCGGAAAAAGGCGCGCTCGCTGACAGAGCTGAGATCTTCGTTCCGAAAGCTCTCACGCAGGCTAAAAGAGAGGCGCTGGTGTCGTGGACGACCGCTCAGCGTCCGCTTCCAAGAGGAACGTCAGTAATCGAATCCGAGATTGTTTATCAACGATCTGGGCAGGAGGCGGTAGTTACCGTGGGCGACACAGTGTCTTTAACCACGATGCCGATCGGGAGTTGCAGCTCTGGAGCCTGCGGACAATCGCTCTGGTACGAGCCGCAGGTGGATCATTCCACTTTTGAAGTTGTGGCTTCGCGGACCTCAAAGATACAGGAAGCAACGCTGTTCTGGGTAGACCATGATCGCCCAAATGTTTTCCTGGCAACTTTCGGACCTAATCCCAACGCCGGGCAGTTAGCCGACTCAGCCTGTCACTGAGAACGGAACTTCCCCCAGAAGCGTGGACGAACAAATCTCACGAAGAAATTTTCTCCGAGGCGTGGGCGCCACGGCAATGGTCAGCGCCTTGGCCAAGGCGACAGCCGTCGCGCAATCGGCAGAGGCTTTGGATGATCAAAAACCTGTCGGCCCCGGCCCGGCAAAGTTGATTCTTCAGGTCAACGGCCACCGACAAGAGTTTGCAGTAGAGCCTCGCGAAACCCTGCTCGACGTCCTGAGAAACCGGCTCCAACTTACCGGCGCCAAAGAAGTTTGCGATCGGGCCACATGCGGAGGGTGCACTGTCCTTGTGAACGGTCAGCCGATCTACGCTTGTATGAAACTAGCCGTCGAGATGGAGGGTCAGAAAATACTTACTGTCGAAGGCCTCGGCGACCAAAAAAATCTGAATACGGTGCAGCAGGCGTTCATCGAATGCGACGCTTTGATGTGCGGTTACTGCACTCCCGGATTTGTCATGTCGCTCACCGCACTCTTTGATGAGAAAAAAAATCCGACGCTCGCGGAAATTAAAAAGGCCTGCTCGGGCAACCTCTGTCGCTGCGGCACCTATCCCCAAATTTTCAAGGCTGCTCAGAAAGTGGCCGAGGCGAGCTGATCAACCCCTAGCGGAGAAGCGATGTCAGAATGGCCCAAAGAGCCGAAGCAACTTGGCAAGGAGCACGTCCGGAACGATGGCTCAGTTAAAGTCAGTGGCCGCGCGAAGTATGCGTCGGACATGCAACCAGCCGGTTGGCTCTACGGGATGATATTACGCTCGGCATGGCCGGCTGCACGCATTCGCGCTATCGATCTGCAGCCGGCGCTCCGGATTCCCGGGATCAAGGCCGCAGTGGTCGCGAATAATCCACCTTTCACCGTCCGGTATTATGGTCAGGAAATAGCGGCGGTAGCCGGCGTATCGAAGCAAGCGTGTCTGGACGCCTTAGGCGCGATTCGAGCGGAGTCCGAACCGCTTCCGTTCGTGGTCAAGGAAGAGGCCGCATTGTCGAACGCTTCGCCGCGCGTTTTTGAAAACCAGCCAAACGCCGGAGATCCGCGTGTACTGCAGGTTGGTGATCCAAATGCGGCTTTTCAAAGCGCCGATAAGATCGTAGAAGGCTTCTTTCAAACGTCGGTACAATTACATCATGCCTTGGAGACGCACGGCAACACGGTTCAGCTGAACGATGACGGCCTCACTTGTTGGGCTTCGACTCAGGGGATCTCGAGTGTTAAAGACGGCTTTGCAGACAATCTCGGCGTGCCACTTGACCGAGTTCATGTGATCTCGGAATTCATGGGTGGCGGGTTCGGCGCAAAAAATGGCGCCGGGGTCGAAGGAGGGCTTGCCGCACGCTTATCGAAAGAGACGGGTGGCCAGGCCGTCCGCTTGATGCTGACCCGTTTCGACGAGGCGTTAGCGGTCGGGAATAGACCTTCGTCATTTCAGAAAGTGCGGCTGGGGGCCAAGAAAGATGGAACTCTGCTAGCCTACCAGCTTGAAGCCTTTGGAAGCGCAGGATACGCGAGTGGCGGTATGACGGCTGCCGGAGGCGGCGGCGCCGGATTTCCGGCACCCTACATCTATCAGATTCCGAATAGCCGGGTGCAGCAAACCACCGTTGCAATCAACGCCGGTTCAGCAAGAGCGATGCGGGCGCCGGGGCATCCGCAGGCCTCGTTCGGCATGGAATCTATCATTGATGAGATGGCTCTCGCTCTGAATATAGATCCTCTCGAGCTGCGGATAAAGAACGATCCATTCGAGATTAGACGAGAACAGTTCCGTATCGCGGGCGAGCGTTTTGGTTGGAAAGCTAGGTACCGCTCCCCGGGTTCCTCTCCGGGGCCTGTGAAAACCGGTGTGGGGTGCGGCGGCGCGACGTGGGGTGGTGGTGGCCGGGGAAGTGAGGCGGAGGTGCAGATTAATCCGGATGGAACTGTGGAGGTTCGTTGCGGCACGCAGGATCTAGGGACTGGCACGAAGACGCTCATCGCAATCGTCGCCGCCGAGGTTTTCGGTATCGAGCCGTCCGCAATCACCGTGAAGATCGGTGACACGTCCTTCCCTCCTTCCGGAGGAAGCGGCGGGAGCACAACCGCCGCTTCGGTTTCGCCTGCTGTGTTCGACGCGTGTCAGAACGCGCTGCGAGATCTGGGTTCTGCCTCCGGATTGGCGGATCCGCACGGCTCGAACTGGGGTCTCGCAACGTCGCGCCTGCGAATTAACCCAGTGGTCGCTCGCGGTCGCTGGAGAGAAGGTCTTTCGGGTCGTGGAGTGGGCGGAGTCCAGATGGCCGAGGTGGCGGTTGACATCGAAACGGGAGTTGTGCGAGTGAACCGGATTGTCTGTGTTCAGGACTGCGGGCTGGTCGTGAATCGGCTTGCAAGCATCAGTCAGATTAATGGGGGCATCATTATGGGTATTGGCTTTGCGCTGTACGAGGAGCGTATCATGGACGCAGCGACGGGCCTTGTCCTGAACCCAAACTTTGAAACGTACAAATTACCCGGAGCCGCCGATATTCCCGACATTGATATCGTTCTTCAGGATATGCCGGAGCGCGGTGTCATCGGAATCGGGGAACCGGTAACCATCCCGACGGCGGCGGCGATTGCGAATGCGGTTTCAAACGCTATCGGAAAACGAGTAACCCGCTTGCCGATTTCCCCGGGCCAGATTCTTGGTTTGCTTGGCAAGGTTCCTGTAGTTCCAGTTGGGGAGCAAAATGGAGAAACCGGCACCTGACCGGCAATCGCTATGAAAAACTTCGAGTACGCCAAAGCCCGCTCGGTCGATGGAGCCATTCAACTATCGACGCCGGAAAGTCGATTCCTCAGCGGTGGAATCGATCTGCTCGGCGAGATGAAAGAATACATTGTGTCTCCGAAACGAGTGATTGATTTGAAAACGATCCCGAACCTCGACCGCATCGATACATCCACTGAGACCTGGAAGTTTGGCGCAAACGTGCGAATCGCCGAGATTGCTAGCAACGACCAGGTCCGTGTAACGCTGCCAGGGTTATCGGAGGCAGCCGCGGAAGTAGGTTCGCCGCAAATTCGAAATGTTGCGACCCTGGGCGGGAACCTGGCTCAGCATTCAAGGTGCTGGTATTACCGGCAACGCGATCTCCGGTGTCTGAAGCGTGGCGGCAGCACCTGTTATGCTCGCGAAGGCGAAAACAAGTATCATAGTCTGTTCTCCGGAAACCCTTGCATCAGTCCGGTCGTTTCCAATCTTGCCGTTATCCTGGCTGCACTTGATGGGAGGGTGATTGTGCGTCGAGGTGAGCAAGAGGTGACGTTTGCGATCCCTGACCTATACTCTGATGCGTGGAATAATCCACTCGCGCACAACTCCCTCCGCCCCGCGGATCTGATCGTCCGAGTCGAAGTGTCGACGGTGAAAAATCGCAGTACCTATATGCAGGTTAGCGAAAAAGGAGACTTCGACTGGGCGCTGGTGAGTTGTGCAGCCGCGGGACGAAAAACCGGCAGTCAATGGACGCAGGTCGGGGTTTTTCTGGGGGCGGTCGCGCCGATCCCCTATGCCGTGGATTCTCCGTTGCTGGAACAACGCGGATTGACCACGGACTCGATCGCATCGATTGCCGAGAGCCTCGCCTCGAAGGCTATACCGCTGACACACAACGGGTACAAGTTGCCGATCGCTCAGGCCTTGGTCCGCCGTTGCCTCGACCGAATCACAACCTGAACTATGCCTTTCGAACCATGTAGATATCTCCGTTACAAAGAACTGTTCACTCCGGAACTCGCTGCAGCTTCCGACTACGGCGAGGACATTCCTGCCGTAGCCAACACCTGGTGCAATCTCACGCTCAATGAGGTCGGCCAGGACGATTGTCCGGTTTCGATGATTGCCTGCAGCAGACCAGGGCGGATCTGTTATCGCTCATACCTCGAGCCGCGCCCTGACATGAAAGGCCGATAGCAGAGCGTAACTCGCGGAAACGCCGGCGCAATCAACTGGGTATCGCCTGCATCGCTCACAGATCCTTAGAGGTTTGTGAGCGATGCAGGCTAGGGCGCTAACCGTTCGATGGTCCACGAGTCGCCTGAACGAATGTATTCGAAACGGTCATGAAGACGATCACGGCCGCCTTGCCAAAATTCAACTGCCTGGGGCAGGACGCGGTAACCGCCCCAGAATGACGGAAGAGGGATCTCGCCATCTCTGAACTTTTCTTTCAGCCCTTCCCAAGCCATTTCGAGAATTTTGCGAGATGAAATGGCGCTACTCTGCTGAGATACCCAAGCCGACAACTGGCTGCCGCGTGGCCGGGTGACGAAGTATTTGAGTGATTCGGTCGCTGAGAGCTTATCGGCTCGACCGGTCACGATTACCTGGCGCTCAATAGCGAGCCAAGGAAACAGGAGCGAGACGTTAGGGTTCTCTGCAATTTGGCGCGATTTGCGGCTTTCCAGGTTAGTGAAGAAAACGAATCCGCGGGCGTCCAGGCCTTTCAGCAGTACAGTTCGTACTCGCGGAATAGCGTCGGCCCCAACGGTGGCGAGGCTCATCGCCGTTGGTTCGACGGTTTTGGCCGAAGAGGCTTCTTCCAACCAGAGCTGAACTTGCGCGATGGGGTCGGGATTGAGGTCTCGACGCCGCAATTTTCCGCGGCCATAATCGTTGCGCATTTCGGCGAGGTTCATTGTTCTTCATCCATTAACGGTCTGCGAAGCTGGCGGCGCATGGGTTCCGTTTTGAGGCGGCGCCTGGGCTGTGCGAACGTACTTAACGCGCAGTTGTTTCGCGGCGTTGGATCGCCGAAATTGGGTGGGCGACTGACCAGCGACTTGCCTGAAAACACGATTGAAATTCGTCAAAGACTGGAAACCGACGTCGTAGGCAATGTCGCTCACCCGCCGATTTAGATCAAGCAATTGGGTCTTCGCCCTCTCGATTCGTACCCGGCCAAGGTAGTCCGTAAATGTCAGACCCGTCGTCTTCTTGAACATTTTGCAGAAATAGAAGATGCTGACATGCATGGCCTTGGCGATCTCGTCCAGGTCGACGGGGTCGGCGTGATGTACAACAATGTAGTCTCTGGCCCGGCGAACCATCGGTGGTTCAGCTTCTCCCTCTTGCAACAGGATCTGGTTCGCGACGATGGAGAGGTGTTTCGCAAAGATTTGAAGAAGCTTTATCATCGCCGTGTATTGACGAGGGGCCAGAACGCGCGAATGGAAATAAGCGTCTTCGAGTTTTGCAAGGTCAATTTGAACGCCCCATTCAATCATCTGTTTAGTGATTCTCTCGAACTGTTGGATGTTTAGCTTACGCAAGGCAACCTGACCGGTCTGCAAGAATCCGATGATTCGATGTCCATGACGCACCGGTACAGTGGTATCGCAGAGCCCGGCAAAACAGGTCATCGTGGTAGGCGTAGTTCCGTTTGACTCGGAAATTCCGTTTTGAAACTCAAGACAGGCGGCGCAGGTCCGATTACACTCGGCGATCAACTTGCAAAACGGGTTGGAGTGCGACTTTCCAGACAGAGCCAGGCTCCAGATCTGCGCAGGCCGGAGCGAAAGCGGCAGTTGCATCGAATCGCTGAAGGCTCGTTCGTAGTCTCTAAAGATCTCCGAGCGAGAAATACGTTCAATGATTTCAGAGGCCCGATCCATAGCTGCGCTTTTAGTTAAGGTATCATAAGTTATCAAAAAAGACAGAAAAAACGGAATATATGGAAACTATAGGCTGAAGCGCATCTCGGTCGATTGCGGTGATTTAGTTATTTGCTTGCTGCGACCGCAGGATTTGTCCCCTTGCCCTTCGCACTGGGGAATCAAGGCTTGGTCAGCTTTCGCCAAAAAATTGGAAGAACGGTTTTCTATAACCAGTAAGGTTCCGGTGTGAATGTGAAGGCATAGCACGACCAAAGCATACAAACAAGAGGACACACAATGAACGCCCACATGCAAATCGAAAGCGAAACCTACGATGGCGAATCGCTATCGTGCCGTGCTAAATGGGAGATATGCTACGGTTGCGAGGGAAGGGGAGTGAAAGATTCCACTGAGTTTGCGAGCGACTTGTCCCCGGATCACATGCCAGTCACACGCGATGTTCTTTGTGAGGAGTGCAACGGGAGTGGAACCGTACTCGTCCCTGATCCCGAGGATCCCAATTCCGTCGCGGTGATCGAGTTTCTAAACCAACAACGAAAAGACGAACTCGGATTACGAGCCGGAATCGACGCCGCATAAAAAATAGCGCATGACTATGAGACTATGAAACTCCAAACAAGCCTGAAAACGCATCTGCGATTGCGACTACCCCTTTCGCCATAGTGACTGCTGGGTAGGTATGAAGACTATCAAAACGCAAAGGATCAAGAGAGGCTTGGTTCCGGTCCGAAAGGCATGCATTACGGGTTTCGGTGCGTTAGATCGCAAGGAAGTCATCTCGCTGCTAGCTGAGTGCATCGCGCAATTGCCGGACGTTCAAAAAAAGGTGTTGGCGATGTCCTATTACGAAAATATGAAACTCTCGGAAATCGCCGCTGCCTACGGTTTGAGCGTGTCCCGGATATGTCAAATTCGCTCTGAAGCGATTAGCTTCCTCAGAAAATATTTGGTTTCCATGTTGTCCTAGCGGTAGTGCACGATCACCAGTATTTGCGAGACGATACACTGGAACCAGGCAGCCGGAAGCCGAGCGACGAGCCGCGAATGAGGCTTTGCAAGTAACTAAATAGTTAGTAAGTTGACTGCGGGTGAGAACGCCTCTTCACAGTGAACCACGCAGAACCAAGCGAGACGCGGTAGCCACCAAGGCCGCCATCGTCGCCGCAGCGCTCGGGGAGTTTGCCGATCTGGGCTTGGCCGGAGCACGGATGGACGAGATCGCCAGAGCTGCTCGAGTCAATAAAGCGCTCATTTATTATTACTTTGAGAACAAGGAGCACCTGTATGAGGGCGTGGTCGAGCAGATGTTCATGACCATGACTGATGCGCTAAGGGGTGCGCTCGGTATGGCCGACGGGCCCCGCGAGCGGCTGTTGGCCTTCCTGGACGCCAATTTCAACCTGCTGGCCGGGCAGCCTGCCTATGCACGGCTCTTAGAACAGGAGGTGGATATCGTGAAGGTTTTCTTGAATAATTTGAAGCCGGGTACGGCGCCCAGGTTCTTTCAACGGATTGCTCCTTTATTGGCCGAGTTCAGAGCGGTCCTTGAACAAGGGGTGAAAGGCGGAGTTTTTCGCCCCATCGATATCGACGCGGTTTTGCCGCTCTTGCTCATGCTGGTGCGTACGGCGGTCAGAGGTATTCCATTGGCAGGCAAAATCGGTTCCCCTTCCAGGAAGGTATCGGCTAAAAGGCGCCGGGCGGCGGCGATTGACTTTATCACCTGCGCTCTTCTTACCAACCAAGCAGGAGGGCGGGAGGATCTGAGACAATGAAAGGACGAAGGGCAGTCGTAATATTTTTGGCGGCGCTGTTTTCAGCCGCCACTCTTTACTTCTTCTTTTTCACCGCGCGCGGAGACGGATTAATCCTCGAGGGCATCGTTGATGCAAACCAGGTGGTTGTCAGCCCAAAGGTCCAGGGCATCCTTGAACGGCTCAATGTTGATGAGGGCAGCTCGGTGCGGGCGGGCGAATTGATCGCCACCCTCGATACCGCCGAGCTCGACGCCAATCTGCAAGCGGACCAGGCGAACGTTGAAAATTTGCGGGCGCAGCTAGCTCAAGCCCGATCCAACTATCAGTTGGCGCTTACCGAGACCGCCGGCGACCTGGCCGGCGCACAGGCCAGACTTTCGATGGCCAAAGCACAGCTTGAGCAATCTAACTCACAGCTTGAACGGGTCCGGAGCGATTTCAAAAGGACCGAGGCGCTTTCAACGGAGGGAGTCTCGGCCAAACAAGATCTTGATCATTGGGCTGCTGACTTACGAACCCAACAGGCCACGGTAGCCGCACAAACTGAACAGGTGCGAGCGGCTGAGGCCGATCTCCTGCACGCTCAAGCGGGCCAGTATCGCAAGAGCGCATCCCAGAGTGCGGTGGAATCGACACAAGCGCAGCTGCGCAACGCCGAAGCTGAGCTGATTGCGGCTCGAGCGCGGCTCAGCTATACGCGAGTAGAGGCGCCGATCTCGGGTATTGTTTCCGTGCTAGTGGCGCGGCAAGGGGAAGTGGTGGGCCCGAGCGCTCCGGTGGCGACGATCATCGATCCCCAAAGCACCTGGGTCCGGGTGGGAATTCCGGAGACCTATGCCGACCACATCGCGGTAGGCGAAAAGCTTCAAATACGACTTCCGTCGGGGCAGATCGCCCAAAGCACGGTGCTCACTAAAGGCGTGGAAGGCTCATCAGGGTCTTTAATCAGGACGTGGCGCTCTCGCCTAACCGCGCACGCCTAGAGATCGGAGTGATTCCTCAGGCGATGACAAGTGATACGGAGCTCACCGTCCAGGAAAACCTGAGTATTTACGCCAAGCTTTACGGAGTAAAGCGCGATGAGCGGGGGCGAGCGATTAAAGAGCTGCTCGAAATTGTTGGCCTTACGAAATGGCGCGACGCGGAGGTGCATACCCTCTCGGGCGGCATGCGGCGCCGGGTTGAGGTGGCGCGCGGGCTTGTCCACAGTCCAAAGATCCTTTTTTTGGATGAACCCACGACCGGCCTCGACCCGGTCTCCCGCGTCGACGTCTGGGAGATGCTGGAGAAGATCCAGCATGAACGACAACTCACGGTTCTTCTCACAACACACTACATGGAGGAGGCTGACAGGTTGTGCGACCGGATTGCCATCATTGATCACGGCCGATTGATAACATTGGATACGCCAGACAACCTGAAGGCTTCCGTGCCGGGCTCGACCGAAGACACCTCGCTCAACGATGTTTTCGCCTACTACGCCGGACGTGGACTGCGGGATTCGGGCGCGCACGATGAGGTACATGGCTTATATCGATGACAAATCGCGCGGCGTGCACGAGGCCTATCTGGTAACCCCAATCACGAAGTTTGAGTTGGTTCTGGCCATGAATATCGCGGGCACGCTCAAAGCGGCGGCTGGCGGACTGTCGCTAATGGTGTTGGGATCGCTGATCGCCGGGGTGGGAACGACATTTGAACCTTTGAATTTTTTATCTCTCTCGGTGCTGGTTGCATTTACGTCTTTCGCGTTCATGACGATGATGTCCGCCATCGTTGCGCGCATTAGTAACCCGATGATACCTCGAGCGATTTTCGGCGTGCTCAACACCCTGCTTTACTTCCCGAGCGGCGCGATTTATCCGGTTGAGGCCTTGCCGTGGTGGCTGCGGGCAATTACCCGTTTTGACCCCTTTACCTACGCGATTGACGGCTTCAGGGGTTTACTCTTAAGAGGCACGAGCATCGTCGCGATTTTGGTTGATATCGCATGCCTGGCAGTTTTTGGGGCCCTCATGCTGACAATCAACACGGTTCTATTTAAACGCACCCTCTAACCGATTGTCCGCGGTCGCAAGCTCTTGCCAGCGCAAACCATCCACACGAAGTCTATGTTTTAATTGAAAACGACAGCTGGAATGGGAAACGTAGCAGTGCGGCAGATAAGGACAGAACATGCTTTACGACTATTGTGTCGTCGGTGGCGGAATCGTGGGCCTTGCGGCCGCGATGAAGCTTTTGGAAATGCAGCCGGGCGCACGCCTGGTGCTGCTCGAAAAGGAAGGCGGCCTGAGCAGACATCAGACGGGACATAACAGCGGCGTCATACACGCGGGGATTTACTACGCCCCTGGCAGTCTGAAAGCCGATCTTTGCCGACGCGGAGCGAAAGCCACCAAGGAGTTTTGCTCGAACCACGGCATCCCTTTCGAAACATGCGGGAAGCTGCTTGTGGCGACCAACGAGCTGGAATTTCAGCGGATGAACGATCTCGTCGAACGCGCCAAAGTCAACCAGATCGAAGTGGAGCGGCTGGCTGCCGCCGATGTGCGCCAGCGGGAACCCAATATCGTCGGTGTTGGGGGGCTTTTCGTCCCGGAGACAGGCATCGTCGATTTCAAGCGAGTGTGCGAGGGAATGGCTGGCGTCATTCGCAACGCAGGAGCCACGATCGAACTGGACATCACCGTGACTGGCATCTCAGAATCAGACTCGGCCGTAACGATCTCAGCCGGCGGACGAGAATGGCAGGCCGCCAAGCTGATTGTCTGCGCTGGATTGCAATCGGACCGTCTGGCGAGGATGGCGGGTCTCAAGACCGATCATCAGATCGTGCCGTTCCGAGGAGAATATTACCGTTTGCCGCCGTCCAAGAATGATATTGTGCGGCATCTGATCTATCCGATTCCGGATCCTGATCTCCCCTTTTTGGGTGTTCACTTGACGCGGATGATCGACGGCAGCGTGACGGTAGGTCCAAACGCAGTGCTGGGTTTCGCGCGGGAAGGCTATCCCAAATTTTCGTTCAATCTGCATGATGTGGCTGAATACTCCACCTTTCCAGGTTTCTGGAAGACCATGCTCCGAAATCTACCGCATGGGCTCAAAGAAATGAGGAACTCGATCTTCAAAGCCGGCTACCTCGAAGCGTGTCGCAAGTATTGCCCCAGCCTCGAAATCCGAGATCTCCTGCCTTATGAGGCTGGCATCCGCGCGCAAGCGGTGATGAAAGACGGCACCCTCGTGCACGATTTTTTGTTCCTGGAAACCGCCCGGATGCTCCACGTTTGCAATGCACCGTCACCTGCCGCTACTTCGGCAATCCCAATCGGCGAAATGATCGCAAACAAAATCGTTGGTCGCGAACCCACTGACCGGCTTGAGGGCCGTGCGAAGATAAGCCCAAACTAGTTTAGCCTACCGATGACTCCCACCCAAGATTACCTGGATAAGTGTGCTGGTCTGATCGAGTGCGTTCGCGCTCAGGCCGACGCCGTCCGACAGGTTGCGGACCGTTTTGCGCAGACTATCCTCGCCGGCCGGATGGTGCACCTGTTCGGCAGCGGGCACAGCCGGATGATGGTTGAGGAGATGTGGCCTCGCTACGGCAGCTTTCCAGGATTTAATCCGATGGTGGAGCTTTCACTGACCTTCCACCACGCCGTCGTCGGCCCCAACGGCCAACGGCAGGCGATGTTCCTTGAGAACGTTAGCGGGTTCGCAGAGCGCATCTTGCGCAACTACGCGCCTGAAGGAGATCGATAGCGCGCTGGTGGTCAGCAGCAGCGGTTGCAACGTTGTGCCAACCGAGATCGCGGAGGGGTTTAAGAGACGAGGCATCTTCGTTGCTGCCCTCGTTAGCCGGGCTCACAGCGACGCCAGCACGAGCAAGCGGGCCGACGGCAAAAAGCTCGGCGACTTCGCGGATGTCGTCCTCGATACGGGCGCGCCGGTGGGCGACGCGATGGTGAAGCTCGACGGACTGGAGCAGCCGGTGGCGCCCGGTAGCACGATCGGCGGTTGCCTCCTTGTCAACTGCATCAAAGCGGAAGTTGCCAAGCGCCTTATCGAAGCCGGGACAACCCCCCAAGGTGCTGGCGGCCGGCGCGATCCTCGGCTAGCGAGAGAGCGGCGGAGGTGTTCGAAGCGGCCTACGACGAGCACGCCCATCGCCTGGCCAGGCTTTTCGCGGACGTGGGGAAGAACCAATGAAAATATTCTCGGACATCCCGACCGTCTGCGAGACCGACGTCGTAGTCGTCGGTGCCGGCAGCGCTGGCTGCTGCGCCGCGATCGCCGCAGCGGAGGCGGGCCGATCGGTCGTGCTGATCGAGCGCTACGGCTTTGCCGGTGGCACCAGCACGCAGATCCTTGACACGTTCTACGGCTTTTTCACGCCCGGCGAACAGCCACGCAAGGTCGTCGGCGGCATTCCCGATCGCGTCGTCGATGCGCTCGATTTTACCGGCGACATCTTCCTCCGGCCCAATACCTACGGCGCCGGTACCGGCGTGACCTACAACCCCGAGCGGCTTAAGCTCGTATGGGACACGCTGCTGCTGGGCGCCGGCGTGAAGATGCTCCTGCACGCGTGGCTTTGCGACGTGGAGACGGCGAGCGACGGCCGCATCATTGGAGTGATCGTGCACACGAAGCGAGGCTTCCTGCGGGTGAGCGGAAAGCGATTCATTGATGCCAGCGGCGATGCCGACCTCTGCCATCTTGCGGGCATCCCTTACGAGAAGGCGGGCGATATCGATCCGGCGCAGACGCTCACGACCACGTTTCGCATGTGCAACGTGGACCTCGACCGCTTCGAGGCTGAGGGTGGGAAGAAGATGCTGATGGCGAAGATGGCCGAGGCGGTAGAGTCGGGCCGCCATCCGCTGCCACGCAAGAAGGGCAGCGCCCATGCGATGGTGCACGAGGGCTGCATCGCCACCGTTGCCGTCCGCGTCGGCGACACCGACGCGACCGACCCGGAGCAGCTCACCGCCGCTGAGATCGAGGGCCGCCGGCAGGCGTTCGTCTACGAGGACTTTCTGTCGCGACATGGTGCCCGGCTACGAGAAGCGCGAAGATCATTGGTCTCTCTCATCACATCGGCGTGCGTGAGACGCGGCGCGTCTACGGCGAGTATCGACTGACGAAGGAAGACTGTCTTGGCGGCCGGCAGTTCGACGACCAGATCGCCCTCTGCGGCGCCCCAATCGAAGATCACCGCCAGAGCGCCGCCGGCGAGGAAGAAACCGTCTGGGCCTATGTCGAACAGGAGGGCGGCGTTTACGGCGTGCCGTACGGAACGCTGGTGCCGAAGAGCCGCGAAGAGCTGTGGGTAGTCGGCCGTTGCTTCAGCGCGACGCACGATGCGCACGCGAGCTGCCGGAGCATGGGCCAGACGATGAGCATGGGTCAAGCGGCAGGGTTCGCTGCGGCGATCTCTCTCGAGACCGACGCCGGGGCTCGCGGCATCAACATCCGAAAGTTGCAGGAGCGCCTCCGCAGGATCGGCGCAGTGCTGGAGCGGCCTCAGCGAAATAGCCGAAACCGCCGCGGACGCTTGGCGGCGCAACCGCAGCGCAAACCTGACGGCCTGCTGAGGCGGGATCATGAGCAACAAGATTGAATCTATCGATCATGAGCTTCGTCCGAACTATCCTCGGTGACGTGCCGGCCGACGAGCTGAGGCGCTGCGGGGCGCACGAGCACATCATCATTGACGCTCCCTACATCGCTGAGAAGCACCCGGAGTTCCTGCTGGACGACATTGACGCGGCGTGCGTGGATTTGCGAGAGTTCCGCGATGCCGGAGGCGGCGTGGGTGATCGACACGATGCCCATCGGCGCGGGTCGCTGCGCGCTGAAACTTGCCACGGCCTCGCAGCGAAGCGGCGTGCACATCGTTTGCCCGACCGGCCTGCACTTGCCGTTCTACTATCCGCCCGATCACCCGATGCTGTCGATGGACCGGGAGGAGCTGGTCGACGTGTTCGTGCGGGAGATCGTCGAGGCCGTTCGCGACGAGGCCGGTCCGCTGCCCTACCGAGCGGGCGTGGTCAAAGTCGCTGGCAGTCAAGGAAAGCTCACGTCGCATCAGCGCGAGGCTTTTGCCGCCGCCGCCGAGACGTCCCGCCGCACCGGTTGTCCGATCATTACGCACACCGAGCAAGGCACGGCCGGCGAGGAGCAGGTACGCCTACTGCTCGACGGCGGCGCGGATCCGGCGCACGTGGTGCTCAGCCACACCGACCGCCTGCCGGACATCGCCTACCATCGTGCCCTGCTCTCGAGCGGCGTCGACCTGGAGTACGACCACCATTTCCGCACGCTACCTGAAGGACGGCGCTTGCCCGACCGCGGACCTGATTGCCGCGCTCGCCCCTGAGTTCCCCGACCAGATCGTCGTCGGCATGGACCTGGCTCGCCGCGGCTACTGGCACGGTCATCGGCGGCAAGCCGGGATTGGTGTGGCTGCTCACCGTGCTGCCGGCGCTGCTAAGGGAGCGTGGCGTAAGTGATGACCTGATCGAGCGTGTCCTGACGCACAATCCGGCGCGGGCTTTCGCCTTCGTCCCGGGAAAAAAGGCCGATCGGCCCGAAGCTTAAATTTTCACTCTCCAGAGATTTGTGAGCGATGCAGGCTAAATCCAGGCTAAATCCATGCCTTGCGGAGCAGCCACATTTTTACTCCTTGGGTGAGAACAACGTAAGAGAGGGCCGTGAGAACGAGAATAGGCCAGTAGAGCGGCGGCAGATGAGTAAAACCGAGTGCTGTGGCGATGGGAGAAAATGGCAACCAGATGGCGGCGGCCATGACGAGCACCGTCATCATGCTGAGTTGCCAGCTCGCTCTGCCCTGGATAAACGGTATCTTGTTCGTGCGGATGACGTGGATAATGAGGGTTTGGGTAATGAGTGACTCCACAAACCATCCCGTCTGGAAGAGTGATGAGCGCGCGGGATCCCAGCAGCCGAAGAGGTAAAGCATCACAAAGAAGGTGGTGTAGTCAAAGATCGAGCTGACCGGTCCGATAAAGAGGACAAACTTGCGGATGTCGCCGATGTGCCAGGGCTGCGGCTTGGCGGTCTGCTCCGGGTCGACGGTGTCGGTGGGAATGGGAACTTGAGAGACGTCGTAGAGCAGGTTGTTCGTAAGGACCTGGATAGGCGCCATGGGCACGTACGGGAGAAAGGCGCTGGCCCCGAGGACGCTGAACATGTTGCCAAAGTTGGAGCTGGCACCCATGCGAACATATTTGAGGATATTTACAAAGACCTTACGGCCTTCGACCACCCCGTCGTCGAGGACCATGAGATCCTTTTCTAACAGGATGACGGCGGCGGCGGCCTTGGCGATATCCACCGCGGAATCCACCGAGATGCCGACGTCAGCTACGTGAAGCGCCGGCGAGTCGTTAATGCCGTCGCCCATAAAACCAACGACGTGCTTCTTGTGCTGGAGCGCGCGGATAATCCGTTGCTTGTGGGCGGGCGAGAGGCGGGCGAAGACGTGGGTCGTCTCCGCGGCCTCGGCGAGTTCAGAATCGCTCATCTTTTCAACCTTGCTGCCGAGAAGGATGTGGTCCGCGTCCAGCCCCACTTCGCGGCAGACCTTGCGGGTCACTAGATCGTTGTCGCCGGTCAGGACCTTCACGGTGACGCCGTGATCCTGGAGCGCCTTAATAGCTTTGGCCGCCGAGTCCTTTGGCGGGTCGAGGAAGGCAATGTAACCTTTGAGGATCAAGTCGCGCTCGTCATCTTTATCAATAAGCGGGTCTTCGCCTAGATGCTTGTGGGCTACGGCGAGGACGCGAAATCCATCGGCACTGAGTTCCTGGTAGTGCAGGATCAGGTCACCCGCGAGCACAGGCTCCAGCGGGAAAACCTCACCATCGAGTTCATAGAAGGTGCAGCGCGGGAAAATGGCCTCCGGCGCGCCTTTAGTCAGGAGCTGGTGATCCTTGTCGGGCGTTTCAACCACCACGGACATCATCCGCCGCACAAAATCAAAAGGGATCTCGTCCACCTTGCGGTAGCCCGCCAGGCGGTCCACCTGGGCGTCCTGGTGCTTTAACACCGCGCGATCGAGGACGTTCTTCAGGCCGGTCTGAAAATGCGCGATTAGGAAGGCGTCAAGGAAAACGCTGTCGCTTTCGTTTTTCATCACGTCACAGTGCTTTTGCAGGATCACCTGGTCCATGGTCAGGGTGCCCGTCTTGTCCGTGCAGAGCGCATCCATGGCGCCAAAGTTCTGGATGGCGCTGAGCTGCTTAACGATGACCTTCTTGCGCGACATCGCGATCGCGCCTTTGGACAGGCACACCGAGACGATCATCGGCAGCATCTCGGGCGTCAGCCCCACGGCCACGGCAATGGAGAAAAAGAACGCCTCCTGCCAGTTGTGCTTAGTGAGCCCGTTAATAACAAAGACCAGCGGGACCATCACCATAATGAAGTAGATCATCAGCCAGGTGAAATCCCTCATGCCCTTGTCAAAGCTCGTCTCTACCGCGTCGTCAACGATGCTGCCGGCCATGCTGCCAAAATAGGTCTGCGCACCGGTGGCTAGCACCACTACCGTCGCAGCGCCGCTCTCCACACTGGTGCCGAGGAAACAGACATTATTATATTCCAGCGGGCTTACACCGGTGCGCGTCTCGGTCGCCACGGATTTCTCCACCGGCAGCGACTCCCCGGTCAGCGCCGACTGCGTGACAAATAGATCCTTAGCCGCGATGACCCGCACATCGGCTGGAATCATATCACCCGCGCAAAGCGTCACCACATCGCCTGGTACCAGTTGCTTTAAGGGGATTTCCTCTGACTTGCCATCGCGCACCACGGCCGCGCTCACCGTGATCATTGCCTTTAATTTCGCGGCAGCCGCATCCGCGCGCGACTCCTGCACGAAGCGCAGCGTCACGCCGAGAATCACCATCAGCGCCATTACGGTGCCGGCCCGCGCGTCGCCGGTTGCAAACGAAATACCGGATAGCACCACCAATAAGATCACCAGGGGGTTGCGCGCCGCCGTCAAGAGTCGCCAGGGCCACCCGCGATGCTTTTCGGAGACAACAACGTTTGGCCCGGAATCCTCCAGGCGTTTCGCGGCTTCGGCTTCAGTCAATCCTGTCGCCGATGTCTTCAAGCGTGTAAAAACCTCACTCGGTCCCAGCTTTGCTACCTCCGCCAGAATGGGTGCAAAATGGATCGCGTGGCCCGCGGCCTTGGATGGCACGGTGCCTGGTATTAGCTTGGAAGAAAGTTTCGGGAGCATTTTAGAGCAATAATGTTGCTCAAGGTCGAATCCGACATATAGCGCCAAGAGAAATTCAGAAAGAAAGGAAACAATGAGCTAATCAAAGTAGAAATTCTTTACAGGAACCCAGCGGGACCATAGGATCCCACCCGGAAAAGGTGGCAAGCGCCCGGAATTAAGCATTGGGAAGTCCCCAGAGACGGCGGCATCAGGCGTATGATCGACGCAATGAGCGCTCGAAAATAAAAATTACCAAAGAAATCTTCCTTGGATGCAGGCTAGAGGATCGAGCGGACGACGCCGCCGTCGACGCGGATAGCTGCTCCATTCGTTGCGCTCGACAATGGGCTGCAGTAATAGAGGACCAAATTCGCGACCTCTTCCGCTTTCGCAAAACGCTGCAATAGCGATCCCGGACGTTCGATTTTGAAAAAGTTCGTTTCTATCTCAGCTAGAGGCGCATTCGCTTTCTTTGCGAGGTTTGCGAGAAATTTGTTTACGCCCTCGGTCGATGTTGGCCCTACCACTATCGAGTTGACCGTAACGGCGGTGGCTGTCGTTGTCTCAGCCAATCCGCGCGCCAAAGCAATCTGCATCGTCTTTGTTACTCCGTAGTGAATCATGTTGCTGGGTATGTTGACCCCAGACTCGCTAGAAATGAAAAGTATTCGTCCCCAACCCTGCTTTTTCATTAGAGGAAGGTAAAAGCGACTTAGCCGGACCCCGCTCATGAAGTTTGTTTCGATCAGCTTGAACCAATCACCATCGGAGATTTTTTCGAACGGCTTGAGTTCACCAATGCCAACGTTATTGATCAGAATATCTAGCTTTGGATATTTTTTGATCGCTGTTGCAACTGCTGTGCTCGCGCTTACGTCTGCAGCCAGAGGCTCTAATTTCGCACTCGAGTGCTGACCAAGGATTTGCTTAATCGCGTCGTTCACTCGCTTTTTTGTGCGACCATTGATGATCACAGTTGCGCCTTCGCGCGCCAGACTCGCGGCGATTGCCAGTCCGATTCCGGCTGTCGAGCCGGTGACTAGGGCTGTTTTATTTTCCAGTTCAAGGTTCATGTTTTTTCAGTATTGATAGTTGGGCAGACGCTTCTTGGTTGTAGTAACGCGATTAGAATGCAGAATTAGGCGTTGTTGCGATTCAGTCAAATGGAGAGACCGGAATAAAACTGGCACGATTTCGCCACTTTTCTGATTCGAGCGAAATCCATGCTGAGAACCCGCGCCATCGTCTTCGGGGAGGCAATCAATGCAATCCAACGGGATCTTGGCCCCGTTTCATGCAAAAACGGACGAGCCGCCGGGTCGCTATACCCTCGACAAAGTACTTGTCAAGAGCGGCAATAAGATGATCTAGTGGATTCGGAAAGTTCCCCCTGTTGAAGCCGTCGGCTTCACGAAAATCAAAAAAAGGTAGCACTATGAAGAGGATTTGGATCGCATATATCGTCGTCCTGGTGGGCCTTGCGATGTGCTTGCCCGCAGGCGCAGCGCACACCAAGCCCTACAACATCGCGGTGATCATCAAGGCCACGGATTCCGATTTCTGGCAGTACGTGATTATCGGCGCCGTCAATTACGGCCTGGACAATCCCGACAAGGCTAAAATCAACTGGAATGGTCCGAAGTCGGAGGCAGACATCGACAAGCAGGTTGCCCTCCTCGAGGACATCATCTCCAAGAAGCCCGACGCAATCGTCATTGCGTCCACAAGCTCCGACTCCACGGTGCCCGCCCTGGAGAATGCGGTCGACCAAGGAATTGCCGTGGTCACGATCGACAACAAGGTCCATTCGGACAAGATCCCTGCCTTCCTGGCGACGAACAATAAAGTTGGAGGCGCTCTCTGCGCGGACCAGATGGTCGCCAACCTGAAGGCCAAAGGAGTCCCGCTCAAGGGGACGGTCGGCCTTGTCAGCGCCATGGCCGGTATCCAAGTGCTCACGGACCGTGATCAGGGGTTCCGGGACCGTATGAAGGAGATCGCTCCGGATGTCAACGTGCTGGAGACGCGCTTCACGGATAATGACATAGCGAAGTCGCTTGCGGCCTCGGAGGACATCGGGACGTCCCAAGGCGGCACTCTGATCGGCATCTTCGCCGACAACAATCACACCGGAGACGGAGTTGCGCGCATGATTACAGAACGCAATCTGGGAAATAAAGTTGTTGCGGTGGCCTACGATTCCGACCCCGAAGAGGTAAGCGCGCTAAAATCCGGCGCCCTGAAGGCCCTCATCCTCCAGGACCCCTACGGCATGGGATACAAAGGTTGCGCGACCGCGGTAACCCTCCTTGATGGCGGAACCGTGCCCAAGTACGTTGACACCGGCGTCATTGCAGTCACGCAGGCGAACATGAACGATAAGAATATCCTGGATCTCCTGGACCCGACCCGCCTGAAGAGGTAACCGGAGCAGAGCAGGATTTATACGCGGCCCGTCCGAGCTAGCTATCGCGTGCATGTGTACGCAACGGATGGACCGCGTTTTTCTTTTTCTATCGGAAACCGACAGCATGGCAGAACAGTCTAGCGCAACCATCGTCTCCATGACGAACATCCACAAGAGCTTCCCCGGGGTCCGGGCGCTGAAGGGAGTGAGTTTCGGCGTCAAGGCGGGCGAGGTGCATGGGTTGGTCGGCGAGAACGGCGCGGGAAAATCCACCTTAATCAAGATCTTGATGGGAGCATACTCAAGGGACGCCGGCACCATCACCATCGAGGGGAAAGAGGTTGAGATCCACAATCCCTTACAGGCCAAGGCACACGGGATGGCGGCCGTCTACCAGGACGTCATGCTGGCCCGTCACCTGTCGGTGGGCGAAAACTTCTTCCTGGGGAAGCTCCCCCGCACGCCTCTCGGATTGATCGACTGGAAGAAGATCTACCAGGTGACCCACAAAACTCTGAAAGACCTGGACCTCTCCATCGACCCACGGATGCTCGTGCGTTACCTCCCTCCCGCGCAGCAGGAGATGGTGACCATCGCCAAGGCCGTTTACGAGGAAAGCAAGCTCATCATCTTCGATGAGCCGACCGCTCTCCTCACGAACGAGCAAGTGGCCGAGCTTTTCAGCCTCATAAGGAAGCTGAAGGAAAAAAACGTTGGTATCATTTACATCTCCCACCGGCTGGAGGAGATCTTCGCCACCTGTGATCGCGTGACTATCCTGAAGGACGGGGAATGGGTGGACACACTGAATGTTTCCGAGGCCGACCAGGATACAATCATCACCAAGATGGTGGGCCGCAGCGTTGGCGAGATGTACTCAATCCATCACGCAAAGCGGGGAGAGAAATTCCTGGAGGTGCGGGGACTCACGCGAGAGCCGCGCTTTCGAAACGTCGACTTCGATCTTTACCAGGGCGAGATCCTGGGGTTCTTTGGACTGGTTGGTGCCGGGCGGACCGAGATCCTTCGCTGCATCTTTGGTGCAGACCCTTCCGACAGCGGGGAGATAAGTATCAGGGGACGCCGAGCGCCCATCAATTCGCCCCAGCAGGGCATCCGCGCGGGCATCGGCCTGCTTCCCGAAAACCGCAAGACCGCGGGCCTGGCCATGTCCTTGGGCGTGGACATCAACGTCAACCTGGCCTCCTATGATCTCATCTCTACGGCCGGATTCGTGAACCTGCACCGGGAAGCCTCTCGCGCCCGACGTTTCGTCTCGGACCTCACCATCCGCACGCCGTCCATCAAGCAGAAGGTGCGCAACTTAAGCGGCGGAAACCAGCAGAAGGTGGTGGTCGCCAAGTGGCTCTCCCGCGAAAGCGACATCTTCATCTTCGACGAGCCAACTGTGGGAGTCGATGTCGGTGCGAAGGTGGAGATCTATAAGCTCATCGAGGCGCTCCTGGCCAAGGGCAACGCCATAATCCTGGTCTCCTCGTACTTGCCCGAGGTCATGGGCCTTGCCGACAGGATCATCGTTGTCTACGAAGGGAACGTTACGGGAACTCTCCCGCGAAGCGAATTCGAAGAGGAAAAAATCCTGCGCCTGGCCTCGGGCATTGTGGACAGCGGCAATGGAGGGAAACCATGAGCGCTCCCGAAACGGGCTCGGATCGATCGAGTTCTTGGGCCCTCCTGCCTTCCAGGGTCGTGAAGTTTTTCCGCAGGGGCTTTGCGGAAGGAATCCTTATCCTCATCCTGCTTGCCTTTTTCGTCATTCTCTCCTTCACGTCTCCGAGCTTTCTGACGCTCAACAACCTCTCGAACCTCGTGCGCCAAGTCGCAATCATCGGGGTGGTGGCCATTGGGATGACCATTGTCATCATCTCAGCCGGCATCGACCTCTCTGTCGGCTCGATAGTCGGGTTCAGCAACGTCCTGGTTGCTGTACTTATGACCCACGGCGTGCCGATCATCCCCTCTATCCTGGTTGCCCTCGCGGCAGGCGCGTTCCTTGGGGTTCTCAACGGAGTGCTGATCCACGATGGGCGCGTGCCTCCCTTCATTGCCACGCTGGGCATGATGACGGCGGTTCGGGGACTCCTCATGCTTATCTCGGATGCGCGGATGATCGCCGGCCTGCCGAGGCCTTTCCTGCATTTCGCCCAGATCGACATTCTCTGGATGCCCTCGCTGTTTTTCGTCTGGCTCGTCGTCATCGCGCTGTCGGTGGTGATGACCACCCTGACGCGCTTTGGCAGAAACGTGTTCGCCCTCGGCAGCAACCCGGAGGCGGCCCGATTGAGCGGCATCAACGTTCGCGCCACGGTGTACGGCGTGTATGCGTTCTCGGCGTTTGCCTCTTCCATAGCTGGAATCCTCTATACATCCCGGCTCGCCAACGGGATCCCGACAGCGGGAGAGGGCTACGAGCTGGATGCCATCGCTGCGGCGGTCGTGGGCGGGGCCAGCCTCATGGGAGGAGAAGGGACCATCCTAGGGACCGTCCTGGGCGCGCTGATCATCGCAACGCTGAGGAACGGCGGGAACCTCCTGGGGATCAATCCCTTCATCCTGCAAATCGCAATCGGGGCGCTTATCGTCGCGGCCGTCCTGATCGACCAGCTTAACAAGCGCGAGAACGCCTAGACTAGAAGGTCTTCTGCATCGCGAAGGTTTCTGTCGCCGGTTAACTCATCCCAGTCACACCTTGGTATGAAATATGCCCCCAGACAATTCTGCCCGCTGTCGAGAATCTGACGTTCCGTGCGGGGACTCCCGGAGACGTAGCGGGTTACAGCCAGTTTAATTGGCTAGTGAGCCAATGGGCAACGGATCTCAAGACTAGCGTTACCAAAACTTTGGCCGTGAAGGTCGGCCTTTTCGCTTTCAATGACTACTGGATCTCCAATAATTATTATCTCAGAATTGATAATCCGGGTGGAACCAGCGGAGCCATTATCCCCGTGGACTCTACCAAACCTCTAAGGATTTGTGAGCGATGCAAGGTTAGCCTCTTTGGGAACGAGCTCAAGGATGCCGCCGTTATCAACATCGGCCGGCCCGATGCGAACGCTGGACGCCATTGACACCGCGGATCAATAAATGTAGGAAACTAAAAGGACACCCCTGTGGCGAAACCGAAAGTTTGTGTTTTGGGAGCATTTGTGGCCGATCTGACGTGTCGCACCAAAAAAATGCCCAAATGGGGGGAAACCATACTGGGAATCGCTTTTAAACTCGGTCCGGGAGGCAAAGGATCGAATCAGGCTGTGGCTGCGGCTCGGTTGAATAGCGAGGTGATTTTGATTACCAAACTGGGACGTGACGCGTTTGGCGAGATGGCCAGAGACTTTTATCGGCAACACGGGATGAGTCTCGACCGCATTTACGAAGATCCGGAAGAGAGCAGCGGGACGGCGACGATCGTGGTCGATGATCTGACGCGCGAGAACGCCATCGTTGTGGTGCAGGGCGCTTGCGGACGCCTAACTGTTTCCGAAGTAGAAGCTGCGAGTGAGGAAATTGCGAATTCGGACATTTTCCTCACGCAGTTGGAGTTGCCTATCCCGCCGACGATCCGCGGGATCGAGATCGCACATGAAGCCGGAGTCCCCGTGATTCTCAATCCTGCGCCCGCGCTTCCGATCCCAAAGGAGATATTCCGAAAAGTGGACTATCTGACACCGAACGAGTCGGAGGCGCTCGGGCTGATCGGTGAAACATCGATGGTTGAATTCGAAGATGTCGAGAAGCTGGCCGACCGCTTGATTGCTCTCGGCGTCCCGAACGTCGTGCTGACCCTCGGCGAAAAAGGAGGATTTGTGAAAGGTCCATCGGTTTGCCGTCATATTCCTGCTTTTCAATGCGGCAGAGTCGTCGAAACCACGGGCGCGGGTGACGCCTTTGCTGGCGGTTTTGCCGTCGCCATTGCAGAAAAGAAATCCCTCGAAGCCGCTACGGTGTACGGATGCGCCGTCGCCGGGATCTCAGTGACTCGACCCGGCACGGCGCCTTCGATGCCGATGAGGCAAGAGGTTGATGAGTTGGTTGCCGGCGCAAAGCGTTGACTTGGCAGGAAGCCAGGTGTCGGCCTCCGAGGATTCAGTCGTGGAGGCCTGCTCGATCGATAATACCCTGTTGGGTGAGATGCAATGTTTTTGCTTTGGTTCGCCTCGTTTTGGTCGTCGGATAAATTGATGCGCGCCATCTAAATTTGTCGGCCGTGCGTTCGAAACCGCCTAAAGCAGGGTAAAGCGATGGCTGTTCCATTCTATACGATTGCTAAGGGCACCGAATTCGAGCGTCGATCTATAACTAAGGTGGACGAGACGCGTTGGATGAAAACTCAATGACGGCCAGGGCATCGGGTTTGAGGGAAACGGCCAGGTACCGATCCCTAATCCTTGCTATCAAGGGCGGCGGCAGTTCGGCCTCGCGCCGCAAGATGTCTTGCTGTTGCATGCTCGGGCATGCAGGGCTACCCATCGATTTCCACAACTTCAATGGGGAGCCATGATCGTCATCAACCAAAAAGATTTTGGCGCGCTCGAAAGACCTCTCTGAGGCCGGCAACTGGATATTCACATCTTTGGGTCGCCCATTCTTTTGTCCAGGAGCATTGTAATTCCAAACCGCCAGCACCAGGTTTCCATCGGATGAGCGCCTGGTAAGCAACGCTGAGTCGCTGTTAATGGCCAGCTGCTGATCACCCAGGTAGTGCAGGATTTTAAAGGCGTTAAAAGAGGCTTTTGGGATTCCTCCGGTAGCGATGAGTCCAAAGTCGCTATTAAAAACCCGTGGGGAAACGCCGGCTTCTTCGAAGAAAGCATCGGTAAAGGTCCAATAACTCATCTCCGTCTGGAGACCCGCGGATAAGCGAATATTGTTAGCCAGCCAAGGGCCCACAAAAGGCGCATCCAAAAACCCATCGAAACCCGCATTGTATTCGCTCCAGATTATAGGCAGCTCTGGGCGGGCAGATGCCTCGACTTGCCCGTAAACTTTGCGGACCGCTCGGCCCACCATGTCTGAGCGCGGGATCTCCTCATCGATGCCCAGAACATTTTTTGCCGTGTCATTGGGGTAGACATGGGTGGAGACAAAATCGAGCGGCACACTCTTTGCCACGCAATGCGCGATAAAACGGTCAATCCAGGCCGCCATGGCGGTCGACGGTCCACCTACCCGAAGGAGCGGGCTGACATCCTTGATCGCGGCTGCAGCGAGGTCATAGAGGGCGTAGTACGTTTCCTCTTGAGGGTCTCCGACCCAAAAATCGATGTTAGGCTCGTTCCAGACTTCAAAGTACCACTGGGCCACTTCTTCGAGCCCATATCTCTCAACCAGGTGTCGGGTGAAGCCACTGATCAGTTGATACCACTGGCGAGGATCGCGCGGCGGCGCCACATTCGAATGGTACCAGAAGGAGTGAGGAACAGGTTTAGAGGACATCTCTGGCGGCATGAATCCTAGTTCAACAAAGGGGCGAACGTCGAGTTTTAGCAAGCCGTCATAGATCAGATCGACACGGGTAAAATTCAGGATCAGATTGCCCTGACCGTCCAGTCCTCTGTAGATCCCGACCTCGCGGTCAAAAATCCCGTGAAAACGAATAAAGCGTACATCCACGATTTCTTTGAGTGTCCGCAGATCGTTGCGCCAATCTTCGCAAAGTGTTACCGGAGCGTGGCATGAACCGAACATATGCTCCCAGAAATGGGGGAAGGGGCTACAGGGCGCTTGAGCGTCGATGATGATTTCTTTTTCCATATATTGAAATCCCTTGCTGAAGGTTCCGGGCGCGATTTTGCACTGACAGGCCGATACAGTTCTTTGAAAGGCGTGCAACCTCCATGGATTCTCTTTTTGAATGGCAAAAAGTATTAATTTCCCAGTCTCGCCCGCCGTCCACCATCCCCATTTTTAGCTTTCGTATCATAACAGAAATTCCGGCGCGAGGCTGACCGGCTTGTTTTTCGACGCCTGGTCCTCGATCCGCTGTTTGCCGGACTTCCCGAATCCATTTTCCGCGCCGATCCGCATGCCTGGAATCTCATGATGCAAACGCAGAAACATGCCCCGCTCACACTCGTGCTTCTGGACTGGAACACCTCGCGTATGCCTCAGGAGTGTTCGCAAGCAAAGCCGCCGTGCGAACCTGAAGTGTTCAATTCCCATGCCTCGATCGACCCGATTTCTACCGTTCCGGGCTGCCCACGCGAACGCTCGCGGCTCCTTTCGCGGGCATGATCCCAAAGAATTGTGCATACGCAAAAAACCTGTTGACGCATTGTGGAAATCCGTGCGATGTTCCATTCAGAAGCTCACGAATCACCCGCAGTACCCCACAACGAAAACAAAGAAAAGAAGAAAGGAAAAACCAATGCATGCTCTTTTGCTACTGTTTGCCTTTACCTATTTCGTAGTGCTGCCGGTTAGCCTCACTTACATAGTGGAGTGGATTATTCACCGCTTGGCACCGGTTCTGGTCAACCAACGGAGGCCGTGAGTATTCATTGCAGTGCCAACGCTCCGTTGCTCCGGGCGAAGCCACCCGCAGCAGGCTGAAAACTCCGGTTCTCCACGGATCGAACGATTCCTGAGAATGATCTCCGCGAGCGGATCGAATACATTGTGTCACTTGATTCGACTGCACTTCGGTCATTTAACGCTAACGACTCTGCTGCGCGCCGCTCAATTGGTGCGCATTCGATTGCATGTTTTCAGGCCGCCCATGTGTTGAGCCGACAGTGGGCGAATGCGCTCTTCTGCGCCGATGCACACGGAATTTTGTATTCCTCTGCCAGGTCTAATGGTACTTGCTTGGCCCTGTCTAAGCTCCTGCGACGATCGGAGCTCGGTTTGACGAACCGCGTTGGCAGTTCTTATGACAACGCGTCACTCCTGGCGAGTTTGATTTTAGAGGAAGTCAGGCTTCTTTGAATTCGCCAAGTGTGTATCGTGCGAATTATGGCGCTTTTAACGCAGGATCTGCGTACCGCCGTCCCGGCTGAGGCCAAGCACCGCTCAGTGCATCAGCCCGGCCACTCGACGAGCAGCTGGTTCAGCCGGTCGGATGCGTCCAGCGGAATCCAGTGGCTGGCACCATCGATCTGCTCGTAGCGCCAGGGTCCTTTCACGAAGCGGCCCGACATCTTCATGCGTTCGCCGTCGAGGTAGTGATCGTTTGTGGACCAGATGCCGCGGAGCGCTCGAAGCCACGCAGGTCCGGTGCGATTGCGTGGAAGCCGTTCTCAAACGAGGAACGGGATCTGGTTGCGCCAAAGATATCCAGAGTCCGGCCACCCATGGAGCAGGAGCACCGGCCTACCGCTGCCCTGGTCCTCCACATGAAGCGAAATGCCGTTGACCTGTAACACTTCGTCTTGCCTCCCTCGCTAAGCCAGCAAATGAAGCAGCTGCTCGCGAGACGGCCCGCGAGGGATCACCGCCTCGTGGGCGTCGGCGACCTCCATGATACGGTCGACCAATCCTGGCCGGGCCATGACCTCCTGCGGCGTCGCGAGCAGCGACCTCATCTCCACGGAGGCTCGGAAGAGGTCAGCGTCGTACATCATCGCGACGAGAAGCGCCTTGGCGACGCGCGCAGGCGGGTCTGCTGGCTGCGGTTCAGGCCGGCCCTCGATCAACGCGCTGAATCGGGCGATCCGCGTCCGATCGATCTCGATCGTATTGCGGTACCAGGGCGTTACTCGCGTCTCGGTCATGGAGTCGTGTGCGAGCGTGAGCGCGAGTGGATTGTCCAGGTGTTGTTGTACGACCTCTGCCGTGCCGAGGGCATGCATGAGGCCCATAGTGATCCCGCGCGCAAGCGACGGGTTCGTGCAGGCCCACGAGTCGCCTACAGTGACGATTCCTGTCGCCACCGGAACGCCGTCCACGACGAAACGCCGGTAACGGTCGATGATGCCGCCCATGGGGAGCACGTCGGTGATCGGCTCACCGTCGAGCCAGTGTGCGTGCAACGGACACGCGCCAACGAGAGCCGTCCAATGCTTGGGATCGCGGAGCTTCTTCAGTGCCCGATCGCCCGAGGAGATGAACAGGGTCACCGACCAGGTGCCCGCGTCGCCGGGAAGCGTGAGGAGCGAAAACGAATGGAAGTATGTCTGGAGCGCCGCGCGGTAGGGCGGAACCACCCCGGTCGTAGAGCGGAAGAACCGCGTGTAATAGATGAATCCCGAGAGCTCGACCTCCTCGATCGGAGGGCGAGCTCCGATGTCCTCCAACCAGTTCGGTAGCTTCGAATGTCGTCCCATCGCGTCGATGATGAGGTCGGCAAAGACCTCGTCGCCGTCCATAGTGCGAACGCCGGTGACATGCGGGGTTCCCTTCGCAGCCGACGGGCTTGTCAACAGACCCACGATGGAGGTGCCGCGACGGACGGGGAGGAGCCTTTCGGCGACACTTGCGACCGCGTATTCGATTGCGGGGCGGCGACCCGTGATCGTGATGAAGCGTTCATCGCCCTCTCGCGGCGTGCGATCGGTGATGGACGGGGGCATAGTCGCAAGCGCGTCGAACGCTACGCAGCCGACGCGGAGCAACGCCTCTTTCACGTCTGGCAGATGGGAATCGAGGAGATGACCTACGGCCGGGTGCAGGTAGTGCGCCTGCCGGAACTGGGTGACCCCTCTTCTTTCCCACGCGTGCCACGCTTCCTCGGGCGAGCCGGGAAGAGGCTCGCTGTCGTGTTCGAAAACGGTGACGTCATGGCCTTGCCGAGCCAGCATCATCCCCATCGAAAGCCCGACAACACCACCGCCTAGTACAAGGATCGTCGACACTTCGCCACAACACTAGGAGTCCCGATGCCATAAGGCAATTTCTGTCTCAATCGGAATCTCCTTTTTTACCTTCAAAAGCGGCAGCGAATATACCATCAGCCCGTCTCCCCAAATAGGGTGCATGGCCACGACCTGAAGGACCAGCTGATATCGCCGGTCTACGGCGACATGCACGGATTCCCGCCGGCCATCCTGACCACCGGCACACGCGACCTGCTGCTGAGCAACACGGTGCGAGCGCATCGCGCGACGGGAGTCGAAGGGAGGCGGTAGAACGGTCCTTACTCTGTCCGCAATTTCCGCAACGGATCCCGGCGCGGGAATAGAAGTTAACAGTATTTCGCATGCCGAGCTGTCCTTTACCCCACGGGAGCGCACTCACTTCGGCCCTGGCAGCGGGGCTTTCCGCCAATAGAGGGAAAAGCATGATTGCGGGAACTTGAAGCCCTGGCGATCATGGCCGCCGTTGTCGGCGTGTTGGGATCACCTTTATGGATAGCGCTCTTCGCTCGTTGGGCTTGGCATCACAAGCCGCGAACGCGCGTTTCCAAGCCGAAGTGGAATCAGGCAGTTGGGTCGCCTGGAACGGACCTTGTTCACGCTGCAATGGCTTCAAAGCCCTGAACTCCGCCAGCGGTTGCCATTGGGGTTGAACAAGGGCGAAGCGAAGAACGTCTTGGCACGTCCCATCTTCTTCAACCGCTTGGGCGAGTTGCGCGATCGAAGTTTTGAAAATCAGCGCTTCTCCTGCCTTTGCGAGCTTCGGCAATGCCCGGGCGGCGAGGTCGCTACGACCGGCATCTGTTGCCGGAACCGATTGTGAGTTGTAATGCTCTGCGAGGCTGCCAACATGACTCCATGGCGTGACAAATTCTGCTGGGACAAATACAAAAGTTGTGAATGTTCAAATGCTCTCTCGGAGTGTGGCGACGGATTAGCGGAGGACGCTGTGCACCAGTTGCTCTTCCTACGCGAAATACGCGAGTTGAATTTGACGCATCCACGTTGGGTGCAATTCACTAGAGTAGTTGAGGCGGCCTTGTTACAACAATTAGTGGCTGCCGCTCACTCCCCGGCTTTTACTAGGCGCCTAGCAGACGTCCAGGAAGACCGTAAACGCCCTCCCAAAAACCCTGCTTTAAGATTTGTCCTCGATGCCTACCTGCGTCTGACGCAAGATCCGCACCATGACCCAAGAGAAGTGACAAAAAAGAAGGTCAAGGTTCTTGCCCTGGAGCTTTGGGCATGCGCCAACCTAGTCCAGCGCGGGATCCTCAGCCATCCCTATAGGACCGAGTGAACGCGGGTGGCGACGTGAAACCTTGGTGTTTGGCCGTCTCGTCGAGGAGAGCCGCGACTTTGGGTAGCGCCCGCTCGGCGGCCCGCTGGATGTTCTCTGGCGGTAAAGTGTTGTCGGGCATATCGATCCCGAGTTCGGGGTGGATCGCCAAGGGCGCAAGGTCAACCACCGCGGTCGTGAGCCGGGCCGGTCCTCTCCGAAATCATGCTGGGCTCGAATTGCGCGAACACACGAATCATCTGCATCAACGCTTCGCCCGGCGGTCCCAACTTAGATCAGACTGCCATTGGAGCCCCTTAAAAAATGGGCAAGATCTTAGAAGTGCGTGCTCCATTCCTTCTCGGTATTGTCGATGTAATTGCCGTACCAAGCCTCACGCTCTTTTTCGGCGCTCGACTTTTGCACTTCGGTGCTTGCGCAGCTACAAAAGCCTACCAGGAGGAGAGCAAAAGGGCCGATTATTTTCAAGCCGCTGAGTATATGGTTCATTATCTTTCGCGTTCCCCAACGCGACGTTCTGACACGAGTCGGGAGGGTCAAAGCTTTACCCGGGACATCATGCGGCTGATCGTCGACTTGCTCACGCGCTCATCGCGCGCCACTTCTGACTGAGTTTTCTCACCCGCAAGTATCTGGCGAGTCACTTCAGCTCGTCGCGTCGCCGACAGGGTGTATTGGCCACCGCCTTTGTGGCCGTTAGCTCGGGCTCGCGCCAATCCGAGTTTCGTCCGCTCCCGGATAATTTCACGTTCAAACTGGCTGAAGCTTCCAAGCATGTTCATCATCAACCGACCAGCCGGGGTTGTGGTGTCTACCGTCTCGGTTAGGCTTTTGAACCCGGCTCCTGCTTCGTCGACCTTTTGCAAAATGCGCAAAAGATCACTGAGAGAGCGGGACAGCCGGTCCAGCTTCCATACGACCAGCACGTCGCCCCTGCGCAGACGTTTCAGGCAGGCTTGCAGCTCGGGCCGTTCCCAACGCCCGCCACTGGCTGTCTCGGTGTAAATGCGTTCGCACCCCGCCTTCTTGAGTTGTTCAATCTGGTTCTCGGTGTGCTGGTCCTCTTTTGATACTCGGGCGTAGCCGATATACAACCCCGACCCCGGCGTATTTAGGTTTTGTTGCACGAACGAGTTTAACTCATGCAACAAACTTATGCAACTATTATCGTGGGGGAAAATGCCCCAGTATTTCGTTGCATGAAACGACCGTTCGTGCAGCCCGTATTTTCAACGGTCCGAGAGCAGAGCTATTTTAAGCGTTTGCGTGGGTTCACTGGAAAGCCGGGATCCTTCGGCATCGTTGAGCGGATCGACCTCCCCTTTTCTTCCAGCTTTGTCATGCTGGTAATGGATCCAGAGTTTCTTTGCGTCGGGTGTGAATCCCATCGTGGCTGAGAAGCCATTCAAGCGACTGAACATCTCGGCAAGTTGCCCGAACGCTTCGCACTCTCTGGTCAGGGATCTCGATAATGCGCCCGAAGCCCTCGGCCACGTAGAAGATAAACCGCCTCGCTATCCCGGCCCGTACCGCTTGCCCCTGGAAGTATGCGATGTTGAAAGTGCCTCCAAAGAGAATCGATGTGCTGGTCTGCGGAATTGAGCTGGATTCCCAAAGACTCACCCGCCGCGAAAGATACCACTCTCTCACCCTTAGAAGGCAAGAGAGTTAGAATCACCGGAATGATCGAGTTTGACCTAGGGAAACCCGAGATAAAAATAACAAGGAACAGATCACGGAGAAATACCCACATGAAATGAGAGTACTGAGTTTTTGCCAGATGGTACGAAGCGTAGCTGTGCCGCAAACCGTCCTTGGGCCACGGATTCCACTTCTCGCCCGCTGCTTTCTGAAACGCCCGGAACTTCCAACGAAAATTTTTGCAAATCCTCCCCTTCCCATATTCTGGCCGATATGGCTTTAGCCACGTTCTGTATGGCGAAAACGGAGACATTCTCCGGGAGATCGGCAATCGCGGCGCGCTTCGTTCTCTTTGCCGTAAAAGCGCGCTGGTTCTCGTTTTCCACTCGAACATTAGGCCGAATATGTCTTTATTTTGACAAGAAAATCATTCGCGCTTAGCTGTACCACCCGGTCAAGCTTTTCGACAAAAATGAACCTGCTCGCCACAACGATGCAAAAAGCCATGCGTTTTGAACTGTCCAAATCGCATACCAATTGCATACCGGTAAAAAGGAGCTTTGCGTCATCTCGTTGATAAGTGCCTGATTATCGAATACTAAGGCTAGGTAGCTCAGTTGGCAGAGCAGAGGACTGAAAATCCTCGTGTCGGCGGTTCGATTCCGCCCCTAGCCATAACTCTTTCAGCCTGAACGACTTACGAAGAAGATCTGGCTGAAATGGCGAAGTCATAACGATTGTCATCACATCGCCCGCCAAATCCCGCGCCACGGCACTGTTCCCAAGGCTATGAACTCCGGCTCCCCGGTTGCCCCATCGGGCGTGCGATAGCCGTTTGTGGCTGTGAACTTACGGCATCCACGCGGTCGCGGCGACTCCGCCCAGGTGCTGCGGGTGCGCCGCGAAATAGCAGCCCAACTGGAATGCCGTGCCGCCGAAGAACGCCGCCGCGCGTCCGCAGTCCAGACGCCGTAACAGCAGATATGCGCCGATGCCTGCCAGCATGACGTGCAGCACCACCAGCCATTCGAGCCAGTAAAGAATGGAATCTTCACGCCCGAGCGTGCACTTCAGAAAGACGAGCCATGCCGGCGGGTAGAAGATCTGCGCCTGCACATCGGCGTGCAGCGGGTAACCGGCGTAGGTATACGGTTCCCACAGCGGAAAACGCCCATGGCGCAGGGCTTCCACGACCACGCTCACCAGCGGGGAGTGAATGCCATTGAGGTCGTAGGGTATGTGCGCCCGCCTGGCGACCAGCACCTTCCAGAAGAACAACACCGGCTGGAGGACCAGCAGGAACAGCGCGAGCATGGCCGGATATCTCTTGCGCATCTCGCTAATGGGCATCTGTGCAGACTATGTTAATCTCTGTTTCGAATGTTACGCCACTGGTCGCGTACGGTTTACTGGTTGGTTCCGCCGCTGATCTGTCTTGCCGTCTACTGGTACGGCCTGATGGCGGGTTTCAACGCCGACGATTTCGTGTGGCTGCAACAACGCTTCCGGTGGGAAGCCGGCACTCCGCTCGCGGACCTTCTTTTTGCGCCGACCCAGCACGGCACCCTGCGCCCGCTGAGCGAACGCGGCTATTTCCTGGCCTTGAGTCTGCTGTTTCCGGACGACCCGCTGCCGTTTCGGATCGTGGCCTTTGCGACGCTGTTCGGGGCCATGGCGTTGCTGACAGCCATAGTGCGCCGCGTGACCGGGGTCGGCGGCGGCCGGACTCCTGGCGCCGGTTCTCTGGATTCTCAATCCCCAACCTCGCCCTGGTGATGACCTGGAGCTCGGCGTACATGCAGATTCTGTGCGCATTCTTCGTGCTGCTGGCATTCTATTGGCTGCTGCGTTATTTCGAGACGGACCGGCGGCGATACTACTGGCTGCAATGGGGAGCTTTTCTGGCCGGGTTCGGCGCCATGGAAACCACTGTGGTTTATCCGGCCCTGGTCGTCGGCCCAACGCGCTCCTGTTCCAGCGGAAGCGGTGGCGGAGCGTGTTGCCCCTGTTCGCGGCTTCGGCGCTGTTCCTGGTGTTGCACATGGCGCTGGCGCCCAAGCAGGCCACCGGGGCGTATTCGATGCACTTTGGCGCCGGCATGATAGCGACCTTTGCCGCCTACTGGAAACTCGCCGTGACGCCTCCCGGAATTCCGGGAATCCCGCAATGGACTATGAACGCGTGCGCCATTGCCGCTTCCGCCTCCCTGGCCGGTTTCACGCTCTATTCCGCCTGGCGCAGACAGTGGCTGCCGCTGTTCTTTCTCTGCTGGTACGCCATCCTGCTTGCGCCGGTGCTGCCGCTGCGTTACCACATTTCGGATTACTACCTCACCCTGCCGGCCATGGGCCTGGGATGGCTGCAGCCTGGGCCATTGTGAGCGCCTGGGGAACTAACGTGGCGTACAGGGCGGCGGCGGTGGTGCTCGCCGCCCTTTATGTGGCGACCTTCTCCATTAGTTCGTTCCGCGCAGCGCGGTGGTGGTGGGAACTCTCCGAAGAAACCGCCATGATCGTGGATGGCGTTCGCCAGGTACGCGAAAAGAATGCGGAGAAGACCATCCTCTTAAGTGGAGTCCCCGGCAAAGTGTTCTGGAACGGGGTGTATTACGGCTGTTTCGCGGCCGCCGGCCTGGACAACGTCTATCTGACTCCCGAATCCAGACAGGCCATCGGGCAGGATGCGGAACTCGGCGACCCCTCGCGGTTCTTTCTTGCCTCGAACGTCATCGCCGATGCGTTCGCGCACAGCAGAATCCTGGTGTTCGCGGTGGATGGCGCCCGTTTCCGGAATATCACCTCTTTCTATAAGCTGATCGCCCTGCCCGCCGGCGCCGTTCCCGTCCCCGATTCCGTGGTCAAATAAGAGTTTCAACCGTATGCCATTCCGCGGTGTGCGATTACATGCTCGTCGATTCCTGTTCGACGAGCAGGAGGAATTGCTGGTGCGGCAGACGGCCCGGCAGTTCGTCGAGGAGCGCGTCCTCCCCGTGATCCGCGACTGCTTCCGCGACGCGCGCTTCCCGGCGGACTGATTCCGGAGATGGCGCGCATGGGCTTCCTCGGCGCCAACCTCGAAGGCTATGGCTGCGCCGGCATGAGCAACGTGGAGTACGGGCTCATCATGCAGGAACTGGAGCGCGGCGATTCCGGCCTGCGCAGTTTCGTCTCCGTGCAGGGCGCGCTGGTGATGTACCCGATCCTCACCTTTGGCTCGGAGGAGCAGAAGCAGCGCTGGCTGCCGCGCCTGCCGACCGGCGAGGCGGTGGGCTGCTTCGGCCTCACCGAGCCGGATTTCGGCTCCAACCCCGCCGGCATGCGCACCACCGCGCGCCAGGACGGCGGCGGCTGGGTGCTGAACGGCGAGAAGACCTGGATCACCAACGGCACGCTGGCCGATGTCGCGGTGGTGTGGGCGCGCACCGCCGGAAGGCGTCCGCGGCTTTCTGGTCGAACGCGGCACGCCCGGCTATACCACCTCCGACATTCACGGCAAGTGGTCCATGCGGGCCTCGGTCACGTCGAGCCTGGCGTTCGCCGATTGCCGCGATCCCCCGGAAACGCTGCTGCCCGGCGCCAGAGGCCTGAAAGCGGCCGCTGGCGTGCCTGACGCAGGCGCGCTACGGCATCGGCTGGGGCGTGATCGGCGCGGCCATGGACTGCTACGAAACCGCGCGCCAGTACACGCATCCTCCGCAAGCAGTTCGACGACCGGCCCATCGCCTCGCACCAACTCGTGCAGGAGAAACTGGCCTGGATGATCACCGAGATCACCAAGGCGCAGCTGCTGGCGCTGCACGCCGGCCGGCTGAAGGACCAGGGCCGGCTCGATCCGGCGCACGTCTCCATGCTCAAGCGCAACAACGTCGCCATGGCGCTCGAGTACCGCCCGCCTCAGCCGCGACCTGCTGGGCGCCAACGGCATCACCGACGAGTACCCGATCATGCGCCACCTGTGCAACCTCGAAACGGTCAAGACCTACGAGGGCACGGACCACATCCACGCGCTGGTGATCGGCGAGCGGGTCACCGGCATCGCCGCTTACAAGTAGAGCCCGCGCCAACGTCGGCGGCGCTGCCAACGTTAGAATGGTGCTCACAAGACTGAACATGATGCTTTATGCCCTCACTATCCTGGTGTCCGCCTTTCTGCTGTTCCAGGTGGAACCGATCATCGCCAAGATCATCCTGCCGTGGTTCGGCGGTTCCGCGGCCGTGTGGACCACCTGCCTGCTGTTCT
>CAVVII010000004.1:0-238829 GCA_963748055.1 uncultured Verrucomicrobiae bacterium
CCTCCACCATGGAAGGTTCGGTCACATCGCTGAAGTCGGCGTTGATAGTGAGCAGGCGCTTAGCATCCCGGAAACGCTGCAGCAGCTGACCCACCCACAGTTTGCGCTGTGCCTTGGTGGGCACGATGGCGGTAGCCGCGTCTCTCACATGGAGATAGGTAGGATCGCGTCTCTTGGCGATAGCCTGCGCCCGCTGAAGGATTTTCGCCCGGTCAATCTTGGGAAACTTCGCCAGTTCCCGGCAGATGCGTTCGGAATCCGGGAGTTGAGCGATGCCCTGTGAGCGCAGGTCTTCCATCACCCCGCAGGCACTGATGAGGTAGTCGGCGAAGCGGCGGGATTTTCCCAGCTCCGCCCGCACGAAAGCTTCAAAGGTGTCGTGCTCTTCTATATAGAGACGAGCATCCCTGACTCGGCGCATCTTGAGACCGGCAATCTCGAAGTGCCTGAGCCCTTCATAGATTTCCTGCTGGATCTCCGCCTTGAGCAGGGCGTATTCCCGCCGCTGCTCCTCGGTTAGCGTTGGTACGATATGTTTCATGTACCATAGCCATTTCATGAGGTTTCATTTTTTGAGAACCGTGGTTCTCGTGCAAATGGCATATGTGCGGATGAACACAGACAATAGTTGAAAAAAAGTTATGGACTCTTACCGCGACGTGCCCGAGTGAGGTTTACCTGGGATAGGCAGGTCATACAATCGGGACGTGCACTCAGCAGATAAGCGTCTGCTGGAGGTCATCAGAAAAAAATGAAAACTGCTGAAATGTCTTAGGTAGAACAGAGAGCTGGATGCAAGAGCCCAGCCAGGAGTCATTCCCACTCCTGATCGGAACGTTGGAAGAGGGGTTCTTGTCTTAGTGATTCTCTGGGGGTGGAAAGGGAACCCCTTTGTCCAGTAATGATTGTCGATTTCTCTATTTCGCATGTTGTCAGCGGCGGGAAAGTGGGTTCCCGTCGCCGACGCGCCGAACCTCACGCCTTAAAATTACCGAAAGGCCCAAAACGGGCTTCCTATAAGCCCGCTACAGCTCGTTTGAGGAGGTGCCCGCTATCTTGATACTCCCCCAGAATCCAGGATTTGAGACCAAATTGGTCTCATCCCGCCAGACGCGGGAATCTCCCTTCAAAATTGGGAGGCATCTAAAAATCAATTTTATGGCAATATGCCTCGTCAAGCCGCTTAAACAAAGGATTGACGGGCGATAAAAAAAAATTGCAAATATCTCTTGCACCATAGGCCCCACGCTGCTAACTACGCCCGCCACGAAATTCAAAACTTCGTGAAATGTTTTTAATAGGGCGAGTTTGAACGAGGGCAAATTCAGACACAGAGCAGGCTCCAGACCTGACTCGAAATGCTTTGATAGATTAGCAACGGGTGAAGGCGACACGTAAGGCAGCACGAACCGCCCCAACTGTACGAACCATACCCTGAAGTGATAAGAATATCCCGCTGCTCAATTCCGAGCGGCGGTACGAGCCGCATGAGACACAAGGGCTACAAGCTGCCGCTGCACAATAGAAAGTGCAGGGTAGACGTCCGCTCAATGCATCCTTAATAAGGAGAAAAACTGGCTCGTAAAAAGAAAAATGAGACCAATTTGGTCTCAAATCCTGAGTCGCAAGTTCAGGATGTTCGGCAGAAGTGGTACCGAAGTCCAACCGCTCACTGACGATGAGCGTGCCCGCCTCTGCAAAGGGGAGGACTCTTCGAAAAGTTGGAACAGATTGTCTCACGACGTTATCACAGGCCTAATCGACATCAGGGATAACCGATTGTATCGTAAAACCCACGATACCTTCGAAGCCTACTGCAGCGAACAGCTACAACCACCCGCCGTCAAGCTGATCGCTTGATCGCGGCCTTCCCAATCAACAAGGCGCTGGCTGATGCTGGTCTGCCGAAGTTGAGCGAGGGAGCTGTCCGTGAAGTGGCGGACCTACCACCTGCGAAAGCGGTCAAGGTGGTGCAAGCGGCCAAGGATGAAAATCCCGACGTTAAGCTGACCGCTGAAAACGTGCGGAAAGCCCGTGACCAGATAGTGCCACGGAAAAGTACCCACAAAGGTATGATAAGGGTTGGGGACCAGCACCTCGCTGCGGGAACGCCAGAAGCTAAAGCTGAGCTGGCACGGCGTGCACAAGTGAGAGCACAGCGTGCAGAATCAACGCAAGCTGAGCTGTTACGGCAGGCACGAGAGAAAACAGAGCGTGCAAAGTTAGTACGAGCTGAGCTGGCACAGCAGGCAGGTCAAAAGGTGGAACCTGAGACTGCATCCAATAACGGCGACGGCAGTGCACCAGTCAAACTGCCCCGCACTGCAGAAGACGTGAAACTGACGGATTCCGAGCGAGAAAGGATGATAGCTGCCTTCAACAAAGGCTTGGAGAACTTTTCTCCGCTTAAGCAGCTAAACATGCTTTGGGTTTTGCTGGAATACATTCCAAAGAGGATTGATGAAATCTTCAAGGAAACAAAAATCGGCTGAAACCAAATCAGCGGAAAATGCCATCGGTAATCGTTACACCAAGGCTACTTGGACGATTCAAGGGATTAAACGCAAGTAACGCTGGAAGCAGGCGTCTGCTCTGGGATTCGTTCCAGAGCAGGAACCTGACCTTTTTCAGATGCGGTGTTAGTTTAATGAAAACGGCCAGCATACCAGCTGGACAATGACGGTTCGAATCCGATCCCACCGCTCCATTCAGGAATGTCCCCTCGCACTATCGCCCCTACGGGGGCGAATAAGCGCCCACCAGAATGCCCCAGCTGCCTGTAATGTGCGCTTTTCTTTTGGGGAAGCTCCCGTCCATCAGCCCAGCATCAAAGCGGGCTCATAGCCGCCGTGGAACGGCGGGAGTGAGGGGGACTCTCCAATATGGTAATTTCCTGGTACGAAAACTCACGTCGGCAAGGTTGGAGGGCGAAACCCTCGCCCTAGCCTGCTTGACGTTATGCGAAGAAGACAAATCATCGACAATTGGTACGAGACTCGTGGAGTCAAATTCCCACCTTCAATAGAACCGCCTGCTTTCCCCATCATCACTGATGAGGAAATCGAGGAGCGGATGACGGACACTCCCAAACCAAAGCTGACGAGACCGCCTCTTATGCTATCTCACTACGCTCAAGGCCGGAACAGTCACTGCCTTGCTGCGGCCTGACTTGCGGATTCCAATTGTTCTGGAAAGGGGCAGCACCATGGGTTTGAAGAAGGAATAGGGCATAATGAAGCCGGGGACCATCTCCTTGACAGTGTCGGTTGCACCTTGAGGAGAATCCCCCTCCACCTCCACGTGAGAGAGGAAACTGACGCGATATTTCATGCTGGATAGGTACCCTCATGAACGGGAACGGAGCCCTTGGATGCGGACAATGGGTCTGGGTACGGCGTGGCTAAGCGCTGATTGGCGAGACGTCTGAAATCGCCAGGATTGTCTTCTCCTGTTGCTAATTCCCAATAGACATCCTGCAGAGACTTGAGGTCATCAGCTGTCATTTGAAGGTTGCCCGCTTCAGCCGCTTCCAGAAAATCCTCGGACAACCCCGATAGAGCGGACAGCTCCTCAATGCTGAGATACTGCTCTTCGCGTATCTGCTTAATAACGTGGCAGTACTGAGGGTACAACTTGCCAAGGCGTTCAGGATGACGGGCTTGCGCGGTCACGATCTTGGCTCGCAGATCCAGCAAGGCGAGAGGCAACGCCTCGCTCATTTTGACTACATTTTTAAGGTTATTCATTTTGTGAATGTTTTACGACAACCGGTTCGGGGGCCCTTCATTGCAGGAGCTGTAAGCGAGACGGGCGCTATAAATGCCGGTATTATGGTGTCGCTTTCGGTAGATGACTCCTGTTAAGCAGGGGAGTCATCTCCCCTGAGGATAATTACGCGAAGCACGAGATGCCCGTGACACAGACCAGGATCGATGCCAGACGACGAGCATTTTAGCCCAGGATTCTCTTCCCGAGGATGCAACCCCTTAAACCTGGTTGTTCGGATAAAACAGCGCATTCCGCCCAGGCGCATTTTCGTCTGCAACCTTAGCCCCATTGAGTGCATCCATCGACACGCCGGTTACAAATGCAACGTGTAAGTCAGAGCGAATACCTCGTCGTCGGGTACAGGACGCTTTGGTTCGATGTCAGGATAAGCGAAGAAATTGAAATGCGGAATCGCCGAAGTTGCATTGCCGTCGGCGCGAGCTTCTCCTATAGAATTGCCTCTGCGTGAACGCACAGAACTCCAATGTGGAAGTCTTGATGTGTTTCTGTGCCATAACAGCGAGGACAAGCCAGCCGTCCGCGACATCTCGAAGAAGTTGGCCGAGAAAAACATAAAGCCCTTCCTGGATGAAGTCGAAATCAGACCGGCGGACTCTTGGCACAGCATCATCGGAAAGCAAATTCAGACAGTAAAAGCGGCGGCTGTTTTCTTTGGTTCGCATGGGGTCAGTCGGCGGCAGTCCAGGGAGATCATTGCTCTTCTCAACCAATCCGATAAAAGGGGATGCCCCGTTATTCCGGTGATCCTGACATCGGATACCAAGCCAGTAGTCGTGCCCCGGTCCCTTGGTTGACAATGTCGATGGACAATGGGACGCTACTCAAGCCGATGAAGGTCCGTTCGACTTTATCTTCTCGCGTGAGCGTTTCCACCCTCTGATACCGCAGAAACAAAGACCATGAATGCTATCGAGATTGTACGAAAGAACATCGATTCTTGGAACCGTCACGATGCCGACGCAATTGTCGCCGCATACGCCAAAGGAGGCTTCTATCGAACCCGCGCATGGACCACGATCTTACAGGGCAAGAAATCGGCGACTTCGCTAAATCAGTTTGGACGGCCTTTCCTGACGCATCGCACGAAGTGGTCACTATTGGTGACACTGGCGGAGGCTTGGTCGCCGTTCAGTGGATCTTGCATGGCACCCACACCGGCCCGTTAATGGACGGAACCCCACCTACCGGTCGCAGTGTCGCTTATCCAGCGGTCTCTTTCGTTCTGGTTGAGGGTGATAAAATTCGCGCCGAGCAAGTTTACGTTGATCGACAGACGGTAGCTGAGCTGCTGGGAGTCAAGGCAAAGTAAGCCTGAGGCTCAAAGCACCGGCTCAATTCGTCCTCCAAACGGTAATCGGATAAAACAAGCGTCAGGGCAGGCGCTTTCGCTATCTGAAATAACCGTTCGGATTGATGATGACAGGCTCGCAACCTTGAGTCTGCGTAAGAACCGCATGCGACAACCCTTCTTCGACGATCAACCGGAATCCGAACCCCGTGTCCAATCTGTGCCAAAAGATCTGCGATAATGACCGACTTACCCGCACTGGTCATTCCAAACAAAACGCCATGCTGAGGAGTGTTTCCGAGCCTCGCATGGCAGCGTGATCCGAATTCGCAAAGAGACACGGAAGCCGTTGACTCGAAGAGAGGCTCGGCGAGGGATATATCCGTCTTGTCGCCCGACTGGCCCGGAGTATTACTTTACACGACCGCTCGTTTCCCCTTACCTTCCTCCATGTCTCAACATTGGCTGGTGAAACAAGAACCCACCGCTTATTCCTGGGACCAATTCGCCGCGGACGGGAAAACAGATTGGACTGGGGTGCGAAATTTTCAGGCCAGAAATAATCTGCGCTCCATGAAGCTCAGCGAGCCGGTCTTCTACTATCACAGCGTCAATGGCAAAGCTGTGGTCGGACTTGCGAAAGTGACCAAAGAGGCGTTCCGCGACCCAACTGCCGCGGAGGGAGACTGGTCGGCAGTCGAACTCACGCCGGTCAAGCCAATTGAGCCGCCGGTGACACTCGAACAAATCAAGAGAGAGGTCAGGCTGCTGGACATGCCTTTGCTGAAGAATCCAAGACTGTCCGTAATGAAGCTGACGAAAGAGCAATTCGAGACGATCCTTGATCTCGCAAAAGCTGCCCGGCCGGGCACTCTATGAGAACCCTGGGTGAGATTGCGCAGTATGTCGGCGGTCAAATGCACGGCGACGCCTCGGTGGCTATCCAGCGCGTGGTCCATCCTTCCCAGGTAGAGAACGAATTCGATCTCGCCCTGGTGCTTTCAGCGAGCGCCAGCTCCATTCTCGCCTCGGGTCAGATTGCGAACGCCGTGCTACCCGAGGAGGTAGAGAGTCGCCTAACCCCAAACCAGATTGTGGTGAAGCGCCCGAGGCTGGTCCTGGCGAAGCTATTGGAGCTTTTCGATCGTCCGGTCCACCTCGATCTGGGAGTGCATCCGAGTGCCGTCATCGACTCGAGCGCAACCATCGGTCAAAACGTGTCGATTGGGCCCTTTTGCTGGATAGGCCCGCGCAGCAAAATCGCCGATCACTGCAGGCTGGTGGCTCATATCAGCATCGGCGCCGATGTCGTGATCGGCGAAAAGACGCTTCTGCACGCCGGCGTCAGGATTGGCGATCGTTGCCAGATTGGTAGCCGGGTGATCATGCAGGCCAATGCCGCGATCGGCGGGGACGGCTTTGCTTATGTGACGCCCGAACCGGGCAGCGTCGAGTCTGCTATCGCAACTGGCGAGGTTCGCAGCTTCAATAATGAACTCGTTCGCATCAATTCCGTCGGAAGTGTGGTGATCGAAGATGATGTCGAGATCGGCGTGAGTGCCTGCGTCGATCGGGGCACGCTGGAGAGACCCGGATCGGTCGAGGCTCCAAATTGGATAACCTGGTCCAGGTCGGCCACAATGTGACGATCGGTACCAATTGTCTGATTGTGGCCCAGGTCGGCTTGGGAGGCAGTTCAAAGGTCGGCCACCGCGCCGTAGTTGGCGGTCAAGCTGGTCTCCCGGACCACTTAACGATCGGGGACGACGCCCTGGTTCAGGCCCAGGCAGGAATCTATAACCACATCCCCCCAAAAGGCATTTTTATCGGTTCTCCCGCTGAACCAAAACGGAGGTTCCTTGAACAGCAGCTTCAGATTAGACGCCTCCCGCGAATCGCCAGAGAATTGAAGGAGTTGAGAGAGCAGGTGGCGGCATTGACCGAGAAGCTGAACCCGCCCCCGCCGGGTTAGGGGAAGTGTCAGCGGATCGTGCGTCTTAAGCGAACAGGAGCAAGTAAGGTCTCCGACCTCGCTCTGGCCTTTTCTCCGAGCGCCGCCTCGATTCTCGCCTCGGGCAAGATCACAAACGCAGTGCTGCCCGAGTCCATCGAAACCGGGTTAACGCCGAATCAAATCGTTGTCGGGCGCCCCAGGTTAGTTCTGGCGAGGCTGTTGGAGCTATTCGAGCTCCCGGTCCATGTGTCGCCCGGCGTGCATCCAAGTGCCGTAATCGATCCGACGGCGAAGATCGGCCAGCACGTCTCAATCGGTCCCCTTTGCTGGATCGGCCCCGGAACTCGGGTTGGCGATCATTCGAGACTCGTTTCTCATGTCAGCCTCGGCGAGGAGGTGGAAATCGGTGAAAACACGCTCTTGTACGCGGGCGTTTGTATCGGCGATCGCTGCCGGATCGGCAGCCGAGTGATTATACAACCGAATGCCACGGTCGGCGGAGACGGTTTCGCCTACGTGACACCGGAACCCGGCAGCGTCGAATCGGCGCGTGAAACCGGCGAGATCAAAAGCTTCAACAATGAACTGGTTCGAATCAACTCGATCGGAAATGTGGTGATCGAGGATGACGTGGAGATTGGAGCCGGCAGCTGTCTCGATCGAGCCACGCTAGGAGAGACCCGGGTGGGAAAAGGCTCGAAGTTGGATAACCTGGTCCAGGTTGGGCACAACGTTACGATCGGCACCAACTGTCTGATTGTTGCGCAAGTCGGCCTTGGAGGCAGCTCAAAAGTAGGCGATCGCGTGGTTCTCGGCGGGCAATCCGGTCTTGCCGACCACTTAACTATCGGAGATGACGCCCTGATTCTGGCCAAGTCCGGGCTCAAAGATCACGTGCTGACGCGCAGTATCGTCATGGGTTCTCCCGCAGAGACAAGAAAAGATTACCTCGAGCAACATTTGAATATTAAACGGCTGCCGAGAATCCTGAGGGAACTCAAAGATCTGAAGCAACAGGTCGCGGTTCTGACCGAGAAACTGAACTCGATGTCAGCGACTAAAAAAGGAAACGAAGAGAATTGAACAGAAGCGAGCAAAGATAGGCGAAGAAAATTTGAACAGAAGGCAGCAAAGGTTACAAAGGTTGGAAAAAGTTGGGGGCGATAGCTGGCCATTTACGCTGAGGAGACGTTAGGGCCCGCAAAAAAGCGGTGCGCCATTCAACAGGTAATTCAAATGCCGCGCCGAACGTGCGCAAGCCACGCAGGGCCGCAGGCTCGAAGTATAACCTTCGATCACCGATCCGCCGACACGCTGCTCCGAATGCGATGCGCGGCAGCTGCACTTTCTCGTTTCTCGCTTTTCTTCTTAATCAATCCTCGTTGCTCGCTCTCGCTCCTAAAATCGTCCTCGTCCGTTCTCGTTCTCGGTCACTGACCCGTCGCAGTGGCTTGGGGCGGCGTTTAAGCACTCAATCGCTTTCGGAGCCAAGTACCCTTCCGACTCGGTCGATACGCTGGCATGTCTCCCGGACGTGCCACGCCGGTCAGCTTGACCCTACCATTGGAGGATAGCCTCCGATTACCGCCGACACGCCGACACCTCTCTTTGGACGTGCCACGCCGGTCAAGCGGGAGCTTGACCCTACCGTCGGAGGTTAACCTCCGACCGCACCGACACGCCGAGCCGCCCATACGCCGATACGTTTCCGCTAAGAGGAGTTGACACGTGTACCGGGCTGGGTACCCTTCAACGCTCTCATGAAAACGGTGATTTCGACTAACGAAGCACCGGGCGCTATCGGCCCGTACTCTCAGGGCATTGCGACCGGTTCCTTTGTGTTTTGTTCCGGCCAGATCCCGCTCGATCCGGCCACCGGTCAATTGGCGGGCGACGACGTTTCACGTCAGACCGAGCAGGTTCTTAGAAATATTGCCGCGGTTCTTCGCGCCCATGGAATCGGCCTGAAAGACGTCGTCAAGACAACCGTGTTCATGACGGACCTCGCGAAATTTGATGAAATGAACAGAGTGTACGGAAGCCATTTCCCGACACTACCCCCCGCCCGCTCAACAATCCAAGTCGCAGCTCTGCCGAAGGGTGCTAACGTAGAAATTGAGGCAATTGCCGTGAAACCTTCTTAGACAGACGTGGCGCAATCGATTTTAGAAACGTTCGAGAAAACGGGTGCATTATTGCATGGTCACTTCGTTCTCAGCTCCGGCCTGCACAGCAGGCAGTACTTCCAGTGCGCCATGGTCCTGCAGCACACCGCTATCGCCACTGAGATCTGCTGCGACCTGGCCTCGAAACTTGCGGACGTCGAATGCGATGCGGTGATTTCGCCGGCGATGGGCGGGATCATCGTCGGACAAGAAGTTGGCAGAAATCTCGGTAAGCGCCACATTTTCGCCGAGAAACAGGATGGCAAGCTGGTCTTGCGACGTGGATTTAAGGTTTTACCTGGCGAGCGGTTCATCGTAGCCGAAGATGTCGTGACGCGAGGAACTAAAGTTCAAGAGACGATTGATATCGTCAGAAATCTTGGTGGGAAAGTCGTAGCTGTCGGCTGCTTGGTTGACCGGAGCGGCAGTCGAACGCCGGATTTTGGATGTAAATTCGTGAGTCTGGCTAAGCTCCACGTGGAGACGTTCGAGCCTGACAGGCTTCCTCCTGACCTCGCGGCAATCCCGGTGGACCGACCAGGAAGCAAATAGGAGGAGTTTTTTATGGTTAGTTGGATTTTACGAAAGGTTCTGGGTTCGAAGAACCAGCGCGAGGTGAGGCGGATCCGCCCGCTGATCGAGAAGATTAACCTGTTGGAAAAACAGTTTCAGTCCCTCACCGAAGAACAGCTCCGGGAAAAAACGGCTGAGTGGAAAAAAGAGCTGGCGAACATCGATGATCCGGACGAGCTCTCACGCCGTCTGCACGCGATCCTGCCCGAGGCGTTCGCTCTCGTGAAGAACGCGGCGCGCCGACTTTGGGGCAAAACCATCATGGTCTGTGATCAGCCTATCGAATGGAACATGATCCATTTCGACGTTCAGCTCATCGGCGGGACAGTGCTGCACGAAGGCAAGATTGCCGAGATGGCCACCGGCGAAGGCAAAACGCTGGTCGCGACCGGCCCAATCTACCTTAACGCACTTACGGGGCGCGGTGTTCACCTCGTGACCGTGAACGATTACCTGGCTCGTCGTGACGCCGAATGGATGGGTGAGATCTACAAAATGCTCGGTCTCACCGTTGGATGCATTCAGCACGACCAATCCCCCACCGTACGCAAGGAGCAATACGATTGCGACGTCACGTATGGAACGAACAGCGAGTTTGGGTTCGATTACCTGCGTGATAACGGGATGGCCACCACGAAAGAGCAGCAAGTCCAACGAGGCCACTACTACGCGATCGTGGATGAAGTCGATTCGATCCTGATCGACGAAGCCAGGACGCCGCTGATCATCAGTGGGCCGGCCACAGTCTCGTCGCACCAGTACGACAAGTTTAAGCCGCTGGTCGAACAATTAGTGCGGAAGCAGACGATGCTTTGCAATCGATTGGTCTCCGAGGCGAAAGAATTGCTGGAAAAGGGCCAGCTCGAGGAAGCAGGCAGACTTCTATTTAAGGTCAAGCTCGGCCAACCCCGAAACAAGGGCCTCTTACGCCTGATGGAAGATCCGGAGAATCGCAAGGCCATCGATAAGTCGGAGCTCTCGTTCTATCAGGATTCCCGGAAGGAGGAACTAGTCGCTCTCAAGGAGGAGCTCTTTTTCACCATCGACGAGAGGCATCAGGACTCCGACCTATCGGAGTTGGGACGCTCATTCCTGAATCCGGATGATCCCAACGCATTCGTTTTGCCCGATCTGATTACTGAGTTCACCGAGATCGACCTGGATACGCAACTGGACATGCTGGGCAAGGATGAGGCCAAACGGCTGCGCCAACAGTACTGTGACAATCAGGCCGAGCGCATCCACAATATTTCGCAGTTGCTTCGCGCTTATTGCCTTTTTGAGAAAGATGTCGATTACGTCATCGAGGAAAACAAGGTTATCATCGTTGACGAGCACACCGGGCGAAAGATGCCGGGCCGCCGATGGAGCGACGGTTTACATCAGGCCGTCGAAGCGAAGGAAGGGGTCCAGATCGATCGCGAAACTCAGACGCTGGCAACGATCACGATCCAAAACTACTTCCGTCTCTACCATAAGTTAGCCGGAATGACCGGCACCGCCGAAACCGAGGCGAACGAGTTCCATGATATCTACAAGCTCGATGTTGTCGTCATCCCGACGAATCGTCCCGTGATTCGCGACGACAACAACGACCGGATCTATAAAACGCGCCGGGAGAAATACAGCGCGGCGGTCGATGAAATCAAGGCCTGTTACGCCAAAGGACAGCCGGTCCTGGTCGGCACCGCCAGTGTCGAGGCTTCGGAACTTCTAAGCCGGATGTTGAAGCGGGAAAAAATCCCGCACAATGTGCTCAACGCAAAGTATCACCGACAGGAAGCCGAGATTGTGGCGCGCGCAGGACAGCGCGGTACCGTTACGATTTCCACCAACATGGCCGGCCGAGGGACAGACATCAAACTTGGCGACGGCGTACAGGATATCGGCGGACTTCATGTTCTCGGTACTGAACGTCACGAATCGAGGCGGGTTGACCGACAACTCCGTGGCCGCTGTGCGCGCCAAGGTGATCCGGGTTCCTCTCGCTTTTACGTCAGCTTCGAAGACGATCTGATGCGCAACTTCGGTGCATCCGAAAAGATGACCTCGATGATGGAACGATTCGGGCTTAAAGACGGCGAAGAGCTCGAACATCCATGGCTCAATAAGAGCGTCGAAACGGCTCAAAAACGGGTCGAGCAACGGAACTATCTCATCCGCAAGCGGACCTTGGATTTTGACGACGTCATGAACAAGCAGCGGGAGGTCGTCTATACGCTGCGTAACGAGACTCTTGAAACCATCGAGCCGCGAAAACTGATCTTTGAGATCGTAGACGAGGTTGTCCCTGTCAGGGCTATGGAGTATCTGCAGCCGACCGACGGCGGCGAACCTGACTTCACCGGTCTGCTTCAATGGGTGAACACGACTTTCCCTCTTGGTCTAAACCAGGCTTCGGCACAGTTCGAAAGCCGGGGCGCGGAAGAAAACTCGCGGTTTCTGGTCGATCGGATCAAGCAATCGTATCAGCAGAAGGTGAGTCATGAGGAATCCGAGGCGGTCGCCGGGCTTGAACGGTACATCATTCTGAATGCGATCGATCGGCTCTGGCAGGAGCATCTCTATGCCATGGACGGCCTCCGGGAGGGCATCTACTTGCGCAGCTACGGGCAGAAAGACCCGCTGGTCGAATATAAGACAGAGGCGTACGACATGTTCAGTCAACTGATGGCGGGCATCAAAAACGAGGTTTTGTCCAATCTGTTCCGCAGCACAACGAATTTGATGGCATTCGAGCAGTTCCTCTCTTCGCTTCCATTCAACATCGTTCAACATCCAGAGGGTTCACAACCGGCTCGGGTACCGACAGGTCCGCTTCCGCGCCGGGAGAATCTTGGATTGAGCCACGGCAATCAAAGCGAGAGTAACGGCGAGGAACTCGAGTTGGTTATCCCCTCGGTGCGGCGCGAGGCTCCCAAAGTAGGTCGGAACGACCCGTGCCCCTGCGGAAGCGGCAAGAAATATAAAAACTGCTGCGGCAGGCAGGCGTAGCAGAACGTGTCGGAGGATGGGCGTATCGGCGTGTCGGCGTTGATCGGAGGCTAGCCTTAAAACTGCTTGAAAAAATTGTTTATAAGATAGTTTTACTCAGCGACGACTAAAGTCCTTTCTTGCGGAATTTTAAACCATGTCCCTTTCCGGCAAACTGTTATGAAGAACTAAACAAAAAGACAAACTTCAATCGGTTTTGAAGTGGTGCGCGCCCGTTGCGTCCCTTGGGAAATATAAACTCGTTGGTAGATTGGTCGCGCTCCGCTTCACTCTAACAGATGCGTATAGAGCATCATGCACGTTTGGTGGGAGAGACCCTTCCCCCAGACTGCGGGTAGGAGGTTGCCTGTCGATGAGTTGCACTCCGACAGTGCTCTGGAGTGAAGACACTTCAATATTTAACCCGGCACAAAACTTCCTCATAGGCGGGGGAGGGCGAACTTTAACAAAAGAGCCTCCCTTTGGCCTTACACTTTGAAAAGCTGACAATCCAAAAAACCGGCAACAGTGACAGAACTTCAACTTTGCCCCCAACTTTCCTTTTGAAGGAGGGGTGTACTTAAGCAGCATTTCCGAGTTGCCCCATTCCCCCCGGGGGGCCGACTGTGAGAAGCGAAGGCTCCAACTTCTGCCTGTGTCCCAGGCACATGTTGCTTGAAGAATCCACCGGACGCAGCCCTGGCAAAGCTTCAGAAGATCTGATGGTAGGGATGCGCTCCTGCGCGTCAGGGGTGGCACGTCTAGGAATGGTGCAACCTGGAAGAGTCGAACCTGGTAGAAAAGATGGCCACGGCTCCGAAGTCGTTCGTGTGTAATGCCGCCTCGAGCCGCTGCGACGTTCAAAGATCGAGTTCGAGGACGATTACGATCGCGATGTTAGGAACGAGAGCGAGCAACGAGTACGATTTGGAGACGGAAGCGAGGGTCGAGAATGACCGCTCCGACACTGCGTCACCCGTTCCCGGTCGTGCCACCCCAGACGCGCAGGAGCAAATCCTTTCGAAGGATAACCTTCGATCACGCCGAACCGCCGATACGCCGACACGCTTCCTCCCACGCCCATCCGCGGACACGTTCCTCCGACGTGCCACGCCGGATACGCAGGAGCGTGTCCAGGAGCGTGTCCCTACCATGGAACAGCGGATGGGGCGCGTTTTCCTTACGCACTAAAAAAGTTGCCGGATTCGAGGACCTCGATTATATATCGAACCGTAACACGGGAGATCCCGGGCTTGAGGATGTTGTGGGCCCTGAATCAATTCAGATTCACTGCATCGTCTCAGGCTCTTCCTTAATGGCCAGTCCACTACGGTAGACTGTCCATGGGATGGCCGAATTGTGCTCACCTTCCGAGGTGCTCGAGCGCTCCCGGAAGTTGCGGTGAAGGTCTTGGGTTTTAAGGGTTAACTTCCGCCCAAACTGTTCTTTCTCAGTATGCGTAGTGCATTGTCCTTCACCTGATGAACTTCAGAAATGTGTTCAAATGAAATCCCAATCAAATTACTCAGGACGACGATCTCGTCGGGGACGCCGCAGACGTCCAAGTCGAGGAGCAGCTACTACAATGTCAACGACTCCTAAACCCAAACTCTCTCTGTGGCAGCGAATAGTCGCGTTGTTTAAAGGTTCCGCTCCACCAACTCCGGAAGTTGGAGAGAAGCCAGTGCCGAGCGCGACGAGTAGAGAGAGGATTAGCCGGAAACCTGAACTTGTCGAGGTGACCTCGCCTAAGCTGTATGTAGGCAACTTATCGTTCGATGCGACGGAAAGCGATCTTTTCGAACTGTTTAACGGTGTAGGCCAAGTTCGGAATGCTGAGGTTGTCTGTCACAAGTATACACAACGCTCCAAGGGCTTCGCGTTCGTTCAGATGACAACCATCGAGGAGGCTCGCCGCGCTGTGCAGGAACTTCATGATAAAGAGTTCCTCGGCCGAAAATTGGTCGTAAGCGGCGCCAAGACTCCGGATATGGAGCGAGCAGCCTGATTTAATCAGAGTCTCTGAATCTTCATGACCCGCGCTCTCTAGTGGAGCGCGGGTCTTTTGCGTTTGATGCAAGGATTGAGATACATGGTGCTGGCCGGCGCGACGGGCGTCGGGAAAACTGAAGTGGCTGTCCACATTGCACAAACCGTGCATACCGATATTGTCGGAGCAGACGCCTACCAGATTTACCAGGGTTTGGACATTCTGACCTGCAAACCTGCCCCTTCGCAGTTGAGCGCGGTCCGCCACCACCTGATAAGCAGTCTGCCGCTGACCGAGCCCTGTGACGCTCAGACGTACGCTGTCATGGCCCGGCAGACAATTGCCCGGCTGAATCGGGACGGAATTATTCCCCTGGTTGTGGGTGGTACTGGATTCTACCTCCGAGCCCTTGAAAGTCCGCTACCGGATTTGCCTGCGGCCAATTCCTCTCTCCGGGCAGAGCTGGATAAGCGTTCAATTGCCGACCTGCTCGAGGAATTGGAAGCTCGGGATGCGTTGGCTTCGAGCCGAATTGACCGAGGGAACCGACGCCGTGTCATTCGAGCTCTGGAAGTATGCATCCTGTCGGGAAAACCGTTCTCCAGTTTTCACGAAGAATCAGCTCCTGATCCTTCAATCCCGCGGCTGTTCCTCGAGCGGCCTCGCGCGATCCTGTTCGAGAGAATTAACAGACGCGTCGGCCTGATGTTTGAACAGGGGGTAGTGACAGAAGTCGCCGCTGTCGAGGCTATCGGACCGACGGCCTCTAAAGCAATCGGCTTCAACTTGATCCGTTCATTGATCGCCGGAACTATCGAGGCGGATCGATGCAGGGCGGCGATACAGCAGCAGACTCGCAATTATGCGAAACGCCAGATGACATGGTTCCGAAACCGACCGTACGAAATTGTTTCAGCGGAATCGGGTGCTAGGCGGGCGATCTACCTTTTTCAACGGCTTGCGGAGGGCGACGGGATCTTGAGCTGCCTTTGAGGACGAGCACTTCCTCCCGTGTGAGGAAGCGGATATCGCCGATGCGAAGTCCGATTCCTGTCAGCGTGCCGATTCGGATCCGCTGCAGTCGATGCACCTTGTAGTCCAGAGCGGCAAAGACGCGCCGAACCTGGCGTTTGATCCCCTGGGTAAGGATCACTCTGACCTGCTGAGGATTGACTTTGAACACGGCCTCAAACTTCGCTCTGCCCTCGGCCAAATAGACGCCCTTGCGAACCTTGGGAACATCTGCCATCTGAAACTCCCGGTCGAGCGTTACCAGGTATTCCTTCTCCAGCTTGAACCTGGGATGGGTCATCTTCAGCGCTAACTCGCCGTCGTTGGTCAGCAAAAGCAGGCCTTCCGACTCCTTGTCGAGGCGCCCGACGTGAGCCAGCCTTGGCAGCTTTGCGGGAAGGAGGTCGTAGATTGTCTTTCTGGACTTCTCGTCGGCCCGGGTGGTCAGGAAATCGCGAGGTTTATTCAGGAGGATATAAACAAATTCCCTGGCCTGAACAGTCCGACCTTCGACCTTTACATGATCAGACGGGGCGATTTGGGTTGAGAAATCGGTGCATACCTTCCCGTTGACGCTGACCCGGCCGTCGCGAATAAACGCCTCGGCACCCCGGCGTGAGGCGATACCGGCCAGCGCAAGAAATCGATTCAGCCGCATTCACGCGTCCGGCTTGGTCTTAGGCAAGCCGACAACTTTGTCACCCGGTTTAAACAATCCCCGCTTTTTGAGCAGTTCCACGCGCTCAAATCGCTTTAGAACGTTTCGCTTTGCCGCGATGGTGCTGGCCCCTTTCAAACTGCGATGCTGTGACATAAAACTCTCCTGAGATGAAGGGCGGACTATAACGGGCCACGAACAAAAATCAACCGCTGCTCAAAGTATTCAAACAACCGCTCGTCAATCCGACTAAATGAGCCCGAGTTTCATCTTGCCGGCTTCGCTGATCATGTGCTGGTTCCAAGGGGGGTCCCACACCAATACGACGTCGGCTTCATCCACGCCTGGAATGGTTAAGATCTTGGATCTTGCATCCTGAGCGATGGCCGGACCCATCCCGCAACCGGGAGCAGTCAGTGTCATCTTGACTTCCACTCTTGCGCCGGAATCTTGCGTAGCCACAACCTGGCAATCGTAAACCAACCCCAGATCCACAATATTGACTGGGATCTCGGGATCATAGACGGTTCGGAGTTGGTCCCAGACTTTCTCCTCATCAACCTGTTCCCCGCCTTTTTCGCTTTTCTCGAGCGCGCTTCGCGGTTCGAGGCCAAGGGCGCCGGCATTATCTTCGCTGATCCGAAACAAGCCGTAATCGCAAGCGATGGTGTAGCTTCCGCCAAGGCTTTGCGTGATGATGACCTTTGTTCCCGCTGGAATTGTGGTTTTTAGACCGGCCGGGATCTGGATCGCCTCGCAATCCCTTTCTAGTTCGATTTCGTGATTGTCACTCATTTGAAGGTCCTAAAACTATTCTCTTTGCTTCATTTGCGGGCGCTTGCATCCGTTGCAGCAACGTCGGCGCGACATTCTTCCGTTCGGGCGCCTGCGCATCCGGCGCTAACGCGGATCTGAGCGCTTCCTCGACCAGCTGTGCGCAATGAATCTTAAGCGGCGGCAAGGAACCCAGCGGAGCGGATAGCTCTGCGCCGTTCATGGTGAGAGCCTCTTCCACAGTTTTACCCGAAATCAGCTCCGTGGCCACGCTTGCCACGGCGATCGCCGTCTCGCAGCCAAACGTCTGGAAGGTCGCTTTATCGATTACCCGCTTTCCGTCAACCTCTTTAAATTTTACCCACATGCGCAGCATGTCGCCGCAGTCTTCGCTCCCGACAGTTCCGACGGCGTCGGCTCCGTCAAGTTCGCCCAGATTTTTCGGATGTCTGATCGCCTCTTCAATCCTGTTGCTAAAATCGTCCGATGCATTCATTCATTTACTCCAAATGGTAGCGGGGCAACTCCGGGTCAACCTCGACGCTCCATGCATCAATGCCACCCGTCATCGACCGAACATGGTCAAAGCCGTGACCCGCGAAGAAAGACGCTGCGTCCAGGCTCCGGACGCCATGATGACAAATAAAGACGAATTCCCGGTCTTTCGCCGATTCGGAGATCATTTCCTGCATGAGTTCCTGAGTGAAAAAGGTGGAGCCTTCGATGTGGACGGCATCCCACTCTTCGCGACTGCGAACATCAATCAATGGAAGCTTTTCACCTGCCTTGAGCCGCTCCGCGACCTCTACGGGTGCAATTTGCATGTTTTGCTCCGCCTGGTGCCCGGCCAGGATCGTCCCGAGAACTTCCTCGACGGTGAGATTGTCGTTTCGCGCACAAACTTCGGTCAAAGTCTCGCTCGGGCCGAAGCCACAGTTCGCACAGCCGCCAATATGATAGGTCCGAAAAAGAGCTCGCTGAGCGCCAGGGTACTCCTGAAGAAGCTCCGCCATCGTCATGTTGGGGTCGATTGTTCTGGTCATACTCACGACACTCAGCGTTACATCATTTCGTTGGAAAATCAAAGGGGCCGGCTACCGGACCTGCCTGCCGCAGCACAACGCATTCAAATATCGAGATGGACGTACTGAATCGAGGAAGAAACACCCTCGTCGCCGGTGCGGCTCTGATCGTATTTGCGTTCGTCTACTACGGTCTGATGTACCGATACGGCTTCAACCTCGCCGACGAGGGAAACGTCGCCCTCATCAGCCAACGACTGATGCATGGCGAGCGCCCGTTCCTGGACGTGTCCCCGGGATACAATGTGCTCTGGTTCTATCCGATCAGCACCCTGTTCAGGGTTTTTGGCACCAATCTGATTCTGATGCGGGTCTATTTTTATGGAATATCGACCGCCTCGGGTCTTATCGCCTTTATGCTCCTTCGGCGATTGGATGCTCCGCTTTGGCTGGCGCTCGCCCAAGGTTTAGCTGTGATCTCGGTCACCGGTCAGTACTTCAAGGCGTACATCCCTTTCCTTGTGCTCTCGAATTTGTTCGCGATCGCACTGTTTCTGACAAGCCAACGTAAGGCACTGCTGAGCATTGGCGCAGGGCTTTTGCTCGGGACGACGTATCTGATCCGCATCGATATAGGCATATTTTTCACTGCGATCTGGTTTGGCGTCATTTTGCTGCACGCGGTTCTGTTGCATCGCCGGTTCTGCTTGAATGTGATTGTTGCGGCTAATTTGCTCCTCGGTGTCGCAGTCATGCACCTGCCGTTCATCTACGATGCCCACCATCGGCATTTCTTGCAGCCGTTCGCCGACCAATACTCCAGCGTCGCGGGTCTCATCTTGAGCCCGATACTCCCTCACCCACTCCCAAAAGTTGCCCAGAACCCGGTTCAGACCGGGAAACCAAATAGCCCCGCCGCGGCAGCAACCACGGCTGAAAGTCACGCCGAAAAGATTGCCCAACCGACGCCATTCGCCAAACCGCCGACCCTTCTCCGGCGGCGCCCGTTTCGACAAGTATTTCTGAAATCGCCGAGACTTGAATATCGGCTCCTGGCGTTTCTCACCTACGTTCCGCCATTCTTGATCGGTGCGTTGTTGCTGGCCGGCATCTACCTTTGTCTTTCAAAAAGAATGGCCGTCGATCGCTGGCTCCTTTTCTCAGCCTTGCTTGGCGGTTGTTTACCAGCTTTTCCGCAATTTTTCTTTTTTCGCCCAGACTTGCCGCACTTGATTGAGTTCATGAGCGGCGGTCTCGTCGCTTTGACATGCGCCGGCTGGCTACTTTGGTCGAGCCAGGGCCGAGGCCGGCTCTCAACGGCATTCTGCGTCACGATTGCCCTGGCCGGGGCCTGCTATCTTTTGCTCACCCTTCCGAATCAATACGGCGGAACGCTTGCCATCCGGCTGAATCGACATTCAAATTTCCGCGGCGCGAACGGAGTCGATGTCTACCTCTCCAAAGCCGAGTACGAAGAAATCAACACTCTCTTTTCGGCAACCGTATGGAATAGCAGAAAAAAGGATTACGTGGTTTGCTACCCATATCTGCCGGGAGTGAATTTCATCACGGCTCGCCCGACGTTTCAATATCTCCTCTATATCGATAACGTGACCCAATCGCCGGATTGGCAAGAAGTCGAGATTGCCAAAATGCAAAGGTATCGTCCGGCGGTGATCGTCATAGATGACTGGACGATCAACGGTACAGAGGAGTCGCGCTTCACCAATTGGGCAACGCTGATGACCAAATTTATCGAAAGTCATTATCGATTGGTAGCATCCGTGAATAACAAAAGGGTTTATGCGCTGTTGACGCCGGCTTAAAGAGACGTGTCGGCGTATCGGCGGGCCGGGGTATCGGCGTGGTCGGAGGCTAGCCTCCGACGGATAAAGAACGCGACCCGGCGTCGCACGTTTTGGAAGGCGTTCCACCCGCTGGGCGCGGTAGGGTTGCGCTCCTGCGCGACCGGCGTGGCACGTCTGGAAAACGTGTCCGCGGGTCGGCGTTTCGGAGGGTCGGCGTAGTCGGAGGTTATCCTCCGACGAATGACGAATGCGACCCGGCGTCGCACGTTTAAGAAACGAAAAACGACCAACGTCTACGAGGCGTATGAAGCCGAACCGCCCACACGCGGACACGTTCTCCACACGTGCCACTCCGGTCACGCCCGAGCGTGAACCCTACCGACGTCTGACGCGAATTGACGTTGCTCACCTGTAGGGAAATTCGTACATCGTGCGTTTTACGAGTCCGCGGACGCGGATGGCGTCAAAGAACATTCGCGTGCTGTCGCGTATGGGGCGAACGTGCGAAGCGCTCGAATTTGTCCAGTGAACCGGCAGTTCAGCGATTGCAAAACCCATCGCTTGAGCCAACAGCAAAACCTCAACGTCAAAAGAGAACCCGTCCATTCGCTGGCGACCAAAAATCTCCTTCGCCGCACGGTTCCGAAAGCCCTTGAATCCACATTGGGTATCCTTGATGCGCAAGCCCGTTACCATCTGCACAATCCTGTTGAAGACTTTCCCCATCGACTCCCTAGCCGCGTTTTGTCGCTGCAGGATTTGACTCTCAGGATGCATGCGGTTCCCGACGATCACATCGACCGATCGGTCTCGCGTTAACACCGCCAGGGCGGTGTCCAAGTCTTCCAATGGCGTGCTCAGATCAGCGTCCGTAAAAAAGATGAAGTCACCTTTCGCTCGATGCATGCCGCTGCGTACCGCAAAGCCTTTTCCACGTTTTTCATGGTGGGTCAGCACTTTCAGGTCGGATCGAGACTTGACTGCGTTTTCCGCTAACTCGAGGGTCCGATCTTCACTCGGTTCCACGACGATGATTAGCTCGATAAGGAAGTTCCACAAACGGCGATGCTCTTGGATCCGCCGGATCGTGTCAGGCAGACGGTCCGCCTCATTGTACGCGGGGATGATCAATGAAAGTAGAGGTCGAATCTGTTTGGACATGTCCCGGTCTTCGCATATATATCTGCGCCTCCTCCCTAAATGCCTAGAATGGTAAAACGTCAACTGTTATTTCCAGCCCTGATCCTGCTACTCGCCGCGCTCATCCGGCTCGCCTTCCTGGACATCAAGCCACCACATTTTGACGAGGGGATTAACGGCTGGTTTTGTGACCAAATGGCCAAAACCGGCTACTACGCGTACGACCCGACCAACTACCATGGGCCGCTTCACTTCTATATCCTGTTTGCTTTGCTTCAGCTATTCGGGCGCAACCTTTGGGCACTCAGACTACCTGTAGTCCTCGCGAGCCTGCTAACCATCTACTGGATGTTCCTGTTCAGACCATTCTTCGGCCGAACGGTTTGCTATCTGGCTGCACTCGGAATGGCAATTTCTCCCGGGTTTATCTTTTATGATCGTTACTCCATTCACGAATCATGGCTGGTCCTTTTCCTGATTGTGACCTTCTGGGGGATCCTCGGCATCTCAACTTCCAGAGAGCCAAAGTATTTTTGGGCGTTCATCCTGGGCTTGACCGGAATGATCCTGACCAAAGAAACCTATATCATTCATCTGGCCGCGTTTGCCGCTGCGGGTCTGGTCGTTTCGATATTGAACAAGCTCTTGCCGCCGGACCCTGAGCCAGACCGAACTAGCGGTCGGTTCCCCGTTCAACACGTCGCGGTGGCAACTCTGGTCGGAGTGGCGTTGATCATTTTCTTTTATTCCGGAAACTTTCGCAATTGGAGGGGGCTCGAAGGACTCTATCAGACATTTCTTCCCTGGACCAAAACAGCGGTCGGTGCGGCCGGGCACGCCAAGGTTGACTTTGATCTGTTCCCGTTAGTTCCGGCATTTCTTGCACATTTGCCGGTTCTCGGAACCTTTGCGAATTTCAAGCTCAATTGGTACTGGATACGTTTGCTCCTGGAGTATGAATGGTTCACGGCAGCCGGCTTATTGTTTTCATTTCGATTCTTGCTGGGCGGCAATCCAGCGCTTCGATACCTCGCGCTCTACGGCCTCGGCGTACTCTTCGTGTACAGCATCGTCCCATACAAAACTCCGTGGTGCATCATTTCAATCGTATGGCCTTTTTTGTTCCTCGGAGCCGCCTTCCTGGAATTTATCGCGAAACGATTAAATCGCCTTGTCGCGGTGCTCGTCGCCTTACCGTTGTTCGCTCACGCAGCGTGGAAGTCGTACGATTTGAATTTTGTCAGATTTGACAATGCCAAAGAGCGGTACGTGTATGTCCAGACCTTTCGTGAATATCGGGACTTCGTGAATCCAATTCTGGAAAAGGGAGCGAAAGACCCGGGGTCGAAGACCAGTCTGTCGGGCATTGTGCTTTTATCCAGTTATTTTCCAATTCCATGGGTTTTGGGTGAAATCCCAAACATTGGCTACTTCAGTGCAGACACTAACTGGCCCGAGAAGCTGGACGCGGACTTTATCGTTGTGGACGCAGAAAAATCCGAAAGATTGGAAAAGGGCCTCAAGGATCGATATTTCACCAAGGATTTTCGCCTTCGTGACGGCATGGACGAATGTCGCGCGTATTTCCGTTACGAAACCTTCAAGGACATCTTTCCCGACCGCCAGCCAGAGTTCGAGCCGGGCCGATCGGACCAATGAATCTCCTAACCGTTGTCCTTTGCTGGATAGCCAGTTCAAGCCTCCTCGGGATTCTATTCTGTTACTCACCCCTGGGATTAACAACGTCGACATCCATTGCCGCCCTTCTCCTTGGATTAATACTTCCGGGCGTCCCTATACTTCTCCGGCTAAGAAAGAGACGCCCCGGGCTGAACTCTGCGCCCCGGAATCTTTGCCTATGTTGTTGGCATCCTTTTTCTTGTTTTTGCGGTCAGAGAGTTCAGCCAGGTCGTCTTCGTCACCAACGGTCAGATTCGTGTCATTTCACCGAACAATATTGGAGACATCTGCCTTCATCTCACACATATCAATTATCTGGCGGGCAATCCGACCTTCTGGCCGGAGAATCCCATCTTCGCCTTTGACAAACTCCGGTACCCGATCGGTTTAAACCTGTTCAACGCCGAACTGAAATTGATCGGCATTGAACCCATGCTGGGCATCAAACTGGTCGCGTTTCTAGGCTCGCTCCTTACACTGCGGGCCCTTTTCATTTTCAACGGCTCGTTCGGAGTTGCCGCGTTCCTTTTCAATGGCGGATTGGCCGGTTTTCTTTTTTTCCAATCGTTTGCGCTGAAGGATTATCAGGCGGATCTGCCTTGGAAATCGATTCCGCTCGCCATGTTCGTCACCCAGCGTGGCTTGCTGTACGCCGTCCCGGCCGGGCTCTTGCTCTTTCATCATTGGCGAACCCTGTTGTTTGAGCGGCGAACGGACCGATGTCTTCCGTTCTGGGTGGAGTGCTTGCTCTACTGCACCATGCCGCTGTTCCATCTGCACACTTTTTTATTTTTGTCTTTCCTTCTCCTCTGGTGGTTCTTTTTCGGCGACCCAAACTGGCGAGGTCACCTCCTTCGGCTCGTTCTCGTCTCAGCGATTCCGGCCACTTTTTGTGTCTATGCTGTGACCGGATTTGCCAAAACTGATGCAATCGGCTGGAAAGTAGGTTGGATGGCCGACCCCAAAGAGGCTCCGTGGTGGTTCTGGCTCAATAATTTCGGCCTGTTCCTGCCGGCCTGTTTGGGACTTCTGATTTACCTCCTGATTCCCGCCAAGCCGCTTAAGCGCGAAGCGAAACAGAAATTGCAATTGCTCTTCTTTCCCGCAGCGACGGTCTTTGCTGCTTGTTCCGTCATTAAATTTGCTCCCTGGGAATGGGACAACACTAAACTATTTTTTTGGGCCTATATCGTGATGATGTTCTGCCTCTGGGAGGGATTCATCGTGAAGTGGCACGTGCTCTATCGTGCGCCCTTTATTTTCGGTCTCTTTTTTTCGGGATTTATTAGTCTGGCAGGCGGTATTTATTCAAATCCGGAAGGTTATGAGATCGGCCACGAAGATGAGTGGGACCAGGTCGCGAATGTTACCGAATCCTTCCCTCCAAGCGCGGTCTTCGCTGCCTACCCAACCTATAATCATCCTGTATTGGTCAACGGACACCGGGTTGTCATGGGTTTCCCAGGCCATCTATGGAGCCACGGGCTAAACTATCGCGCGGTAGAAATCAAACTCATATCCCTGATGAACTCGGAGCCGGGCTGGGAAGAAAACGCAAAAGACCTCGGTGCCGATTACCTTTTTTGGGGGCCGCTCGAGGAAGCAAATTACCCGGACTCTGCAAAAGAATGGGCAGAACGTCGGCCGTTGGTTGCAGAGGGTAGTTGGGGTCGCATCTACGATCTGCACGGCTCGCCGGGGCAGCCCGCTAAAGACCAGTCGGCATCGCCCGCAAATCCTTAGAGATTTTTGAACGATGCAGAAGGAATTAACACTAAATGTTTCAAATTGGCTTTCTGGCTAACATAAAATGGAACGCCGTAGCCGCCGTAAACATGGCCGCGGCCGGTGAGCACTACCAGCTTCACTTTTGGATTACGGCGTTTAAACTCTAGAACCCTGCGGGCCATCGTCTGGTCCCAGGCATTTTGCGCGGCAAAATAACGGCGCAGGTTCGTTTCCTCGATTCCCGGATGCTCACCGATGAGGGCAACGAAATTCCTGTAAGCGCCCGAGTCCGCGACGAAGCCGGACGGCAACATCGCGGTCTCCTCGGCTGTCAACGGTTCCGACCGGGCAATCTTCCGGGTCAATTCCGGCGGCGCGTTCAGCGCGAGGCTTCGGACATCGGCCTTTTCCGTCGTCCGCAAAATCTGCTCATACACCGGTGAGTAAATACCCCAATGCTTCTGAAAATCAGTTTTCGCGAGAAGCTGCTCCAGAGAAATTTGATGAGAAGCCCAGGCATCCATCGAGCCTTGTTGAGTCTCATCAAACATCTCCCAACCCAACGCGAATTTGACCTTTCGCTCTAACAGCCCGCGAATTAGTTGCAATTCGAACTTATGGTGGGACGGATCATCGTGTGTCTCGCCGACATAGATCACGTCCGCTCTCTCGACCGCAAGCCACAATTGCTGGTCCGGAGTTGCAGCCGGGTCGATGCGATTCGTCGCGTGACTGGTCCCTGTTCGAGAGGCGCACGAAACGAGCAAGAAGCAAAACGCGAATGCGATCCAGGGAATGATATCACGCATCGGACTATGTACGCGAAGAGGAGCGATTTGCCCAGTCGGGGTTGGGGTCGCCAGCCGGGGTTGGGGTCGTATCTAAAAATATAAATGATGAAAGCTATCCATCGCCTTTTGAACGTTGCCGGCCAAAAGGCGCTCGCCTACTTGATCCTTCTCTTCTTTCAGTCAACCATAGGTCTATGGCGTCTTTCGATCTGATCGTACTCGGCGGCGGACCGGCGGGGTACACGGGAGCTATTCGGGCAGCTCAGCTTGGCTTAAATACTGCGATTATCGACAAGGGAGAGGTTCTGGGCGGAACTTGCCTCAATATCGGTTGTATCCCAAGCAAAGCGCTGCTGTTGTCGTCGGATCACTTCCATTTTGCGCAGCACCAGGCCGCACGACATGGGCTCAAGTTCGAGAAGATCAGTTTCGACCTGGTACAAATGATGAAGCGAAAGCAAGAAGTCGTCCGTCAACTCACTCAGGGGCTGGAGTTCCTGATGAAAAAAAACAAGATTACGCGGCTTTTTGGAGTCGGCGCGGTTGTCGCGCCGGGAAAGGTCGTTTTGACGATGAAGGATGGGAAACAGGAAGAACTGCAAGCGCGCCATGTCGTGCTTGCGACCGGCAGCGTTCCGATGGAGTTGCCGAATATCAAGATCGACCGGCAAACAGTTGTTACCAGTGACGAAGCTCTCTCCTTCGATCAAGTACCCAACGAGTTGGTGGTGATCGGTGCTGGCGCTATTGGGCTGGAGCTCGGCTCGGTCTGGGCCAGGCTCGGAGCAAAGGTCACGATCATCGAGTTTCTCCCAAGAATAGCGGCTTTCTTTGACCCGGATGTCACCCAGGTTCTTCAAAAGGCACTGGAATCCGAGAATGTGAAGTTTCATCTCGAAACAACGGTTACTTCCGTTGCGGTTGAGAATGGCGTCGCCAAGGTCGAAGCCATCGACAAGGGAAAGCAGAAACTGCAGTTCAACGCCGACAAGGTCCTGGTTGCAGTTGGCCGTAAACCGTACCTGGACGAAGCCGTAGCAAAGGATCTCGGACTGAAGTTGACCGAGCGTGGCCGGGTCGGCGTTGACGAGCATTACCGAACGAATATCCCGGCTCTCTACGCCATCGGAGATATCATCGACGGACCGATGCTCGCGCATAAGGGAGAAGACGAGGGTGTTGCGTGTGTTGAACGCATTGCCGGAAAAGCCGGACACGTTAACTATGACGCAATCCCCAATGTCGTCTATACCAACCCTGAAGTGGCGGGGGTTGGTCTCACCGAAGATCTGGCCGGACAGAAAGGGATCGCCGTCAAGGTGGGCAAATTCCCGTTTGTCGCCAATGGCCGGGCGCTGGCCAATGATCAAGCCCAGGGTTTCGCGAAAATCCTGGCGGACCCGAAAACTGATAAACTGCTGGGAGCGCAAATTATTGGTTTCGGTGCCTCCGAATTGATTCCCGAGGCCGTAACGATCCTTGAGTTCGGGGGCAGTGCCGAGGATCTGGGCAAGACGGTTCATGCCCACCCGACGATGAGTGAGGCGGTCAAGGAAGCGGCCTTGGCGGTGAACAACCAGGCTTTCTCGATCCCGCCCAGACAAATTAAATGATCGCACGGCGTTTTCGCCCGCTTCCGATGTTTGCGCCATGTCCGAATTACTGAATGGGATCTTGCTTCGGCGCACCAGGTATTCTGATACAAGCCTGATCATCAGTTGGTTCACGGACCGTCGCGGAAAACTCAGAACGATGGCGAAGGGCGCGCTCCGGCAAAACAGTGCGTTTGCCGGCAAGCTGGATCTGTTCTTCCACTGCGATCTGTTGTTGTCATTCTCCCGCAAAACCGATCTCCACACGCTGCGCGAAGTTTCTATCCGGGCGGCGTTCGAACGCATCCGAAGGGACTATCTGAAAACCCTGGTGGCCTCTTATTTTGTCGAACTCATCGACGAGGTCACTGAGTCAGATCATCCAGTGCCTGAAATCTACCAACTGCTGCTGCGCGCTCTCGGTTATCTAGACGCAAAAACGCCCGAGACCCGAGGGGTTCTCTTCTTCGAGTCCGAACTGTGCAAATGTCTCGGACTACAGGCCCCGGACTTGCATTCGGCGGCTGATAAACTCGTGGAGACGTATGGCCGCCTGCCGCGGACAAGAGCCGATATGATGTCGCAACTCTAGCCTTTCACGGATTCGAGTGCCGCATGATTTTGCGGGTTCGTGGGGAAGCCTGCGCACACCCTGTATTAACTCAAACCTGGGCTTATTCAAACCTTAGTGCCTCGATAGGGTCCAGGGAGGCTGCTTTGTGGGCGGGGTAGAGCCCGAACCCGACTCCAATCGCGGAGCAAACTAAAACCCCGGCGATGGCCCATCCCAAAGGGAAAACCAGCGCAGCCTGTAGCCAGACGGCTAAACCGTTACCGGCTAACACACCGAGAATGATACCTGCCACCGAACCGAACAAAGACAAAAAAAGGGCCTCGAGAAGAAACTGCATCCGGATGTCGCGCTGACGCGCACCCAACGACTTCCGTATCCCGATTTCTTTTGTGCGCTCAGCAACGCTGGCTAGCATGATGTTCATAATGCCGACCCCGGCCGCCACCAAAGCAATCGCACTGATCACAAACGCTCCGATCCGAACAGTCGCGGCAACGCTGCGGAAAACGCCGGCAAGTGAATCGTTGCTGTAGATCTCAAAGTCATTCGCGTCTTCCGCACGCAGACCGCGCGCGACTCTAAATGCGCCGATCGCAATCCCCATCGTTCGATCGTAAACTATCTGGTTCTTAGTCTCGATCGCGATGTTCAACGAACGCTCGCGAGAGCCGTAATTTTCAAAAAACTTCGTGATCGGTATCAAGACAATATTGTCCTCGTTTCCGCCGAAACTGCTCCCCTTCTCCGCAAGGGTGCCAATCACTGTGTAGTTCTTCCCATTCAGCTTGATCACGTTTCCGACGGCGTTCCCCTGCGGAAAGAGCCGCTGGACAAGTTGCCGGCCGACGACACAGACGCTTCGGGAGAACGCTATGTCTTCCGGCGAAAGGTTACGTCCATCACTCATCCTGAAGTTATTGACGACCAGGAACCCTTGATTCGTACCGCAAAGTTCGATGTTCGGATTCGTCTTCCTGTTCTGAAATACCGCTTGCGTGCTGTTATCCCAGGCCTTGGGGCAGATCACTTCCGCCTCGTCGCCCATCATTCGAGCGAAACTCAAGTAAGTCAGGTAGTTGATCTTCCTCCGGTTCCGGTACTTCTCGTCTCCCCAGATGCTGATCCCGCTCGGATACGTTGAAAACTGAAAGGTGTTCGATCCGAGAAAGCTGAGTCCCGTTTCAATCGACGCCTGCAAAGCGGCGATGGCTGTCATGACACTGATGATCGAGAAGATGCCGATCGTGATCCCGGAGGTGGTCAGCGCAGACCGCAGCTTGTTGACGCCCAACGCCTTCCAAGCCATCTTCGCTATTTCCCAAATCCTCATGGATTATTCGTAGTGCAAAGCTTCGACCGGATTTAGGCTGGAGGCTTGCCATGCTGGAGCAAAACCGGAGACGATCCCGGTCAGCACCGAGATAAATAGAGCCATCACGACCAGCGACGGCGAAAATCGCATGGGAAAATCCGGGAAGGCGGCGCCAATCAAGACAAACAACCCAAAGGCCAGCCCTAGACCTACAGTTCCGCCGATAAGGCAGATTGAGACTGCCTCAATCAGAAACTGGATCAGGATGGTTCTGCGCCGCGCCCCCAACGCTTTCCGGGTTCCAATTTCGCGAGTTCGTTCTTTCACGCTGACGAACGTGATGTTCATGATCCCGATCGCGCCGACGAAAAGTGCGAGTCCGGTAATAAATAACCCTGCGATCGCCAAGCCTGTTTTTACCGGTTCGAGTGACGAGCGGAGCACCTTTTGCTCGTTAATGGCGAAGTTATCCTCCTGCTCCGGCAATAGTCCTCGAATACGCCGGAAGGCGCCCCTGAGCTCTTCCTTTGCTTCAGCTATTCGTCTTTTGTCTCGGACCTTCACGCGGATCGAAGCGTTTTCTTCGTTCGACTTAAAATATTTGATGTAAGACTCTAGAGGAACCACGACCTGCGAATCCCAACTAAATATTCCCAAAAACGAGCCCTGCTTAGCAAAAACTCCAATCACTCTGTACTCCTGATCGCGGACCCGAATCACCTTGTCCATTGGATCTTGGCCGCTGAAGAGTTCGCCCGCGATATCCCGACCGATGACACAAACGTTTCTTCCTCCCCGGCTCTCGGCCTCGTTTATGAACCGACCTTTTTCGCAGTTTGTCCGCGAGAGGTAGGCATACTCATGAGTCGTGCCCATGGCATAGACATTCGAAATCTGCCGTTTTCCGTAGCCGACCGTTTGAATGGAAGCAGGTGCTGCAACGGCCAGATCCAGGAGCGAGTTCGGATGTTCCCCGATGATGTGGTTCAGGCGGTCCGCGAGGGATAGTTTGATGTCGGGCCGATTTCGAAAATGCCAATAGTCGTCCCCTGTATTCCATGGCCATTGCTCGATGTAGAGGACATCGTCGCCAAATCCGGACATGCTGCGATCAAACCCGATGTCGATGCCACGGATCGCGGTACCCATGAGAGTGACCGCGATGATCCCTATAATGACCCCCGAGGTGGTAAGGATCGATCTGCTCCGGTTCGCCGCGATTTGTTGAGCGGCAATCCGAAATCCTTCCTTCAGCTCGGAGAGGAGGCGTATCGACGCGTCGGCGTTTGGGCCCGTCGGCGTGTCTTTCATGCGAAAACGTTCACTGGAAACGGCGCATTCAAAGGTCCTCCGAATGGATCCGAGTCTCGGAATCGCTCGCGGGCCCGGCTTCGACAGGCCGAAACGGTCATAGCCGTTCCTCGTCGCTCTCAATGAGACCGTCTCTCATGCGGACGATCCTTCTCGCACGAGATGCGACATTCTGTTCGTGGGTCACCACGACGATCGTGTGGCCGTCGGCGTAAAGATTCTCCAGTAGTACCATGATCTCCTCGCCAGTCCTTGAATCCAGATTCCCCGTCGGTTCATCCGCCAGAATGATGGCCGGATTATTCACCAGGGCGCGAGCTATCGCGACTCGTTGGCGTTGTCCGCCGGAGAGTTCATTCGGCTTGTGCTGCATCCGATCGCCCAACCCGACCGCATCCAGGGCCTGTTCGGCGCGCCACCGACGTTCCTCCGCCCTTACTCCTGCGTAGATCAACGGAAGCTCGACATTCTGCAGACTGGTCGAACGGGGAAGCAGATTGAACGTCTGAAAAACAAAGCCAATCTCTTTGTTTCGAATCTCAGCCAGTTCATCGTCCTCCATTGAGCCGACGTCTATTCCATTGAATTCGTAAAGCCCGGTGGTGGGTGTATCAAGGCAACCAAGCATGTTCATCAGGGTCGATTTCCCACTCCCGGAGGGGCCCATGATCGCCAGGTACTCGTTGCGATGAATCAAAAGGTCAACGCCCTTGAGCGCCCGGATTGTCGTGTACCCCATCTCGTATTCCTTGGTGATCTGATGGATTCGAATCACCATGTCACCCTTGGGGCGGATCAGTCGGTCGTCCGCAACTATCGCGAAATCACTTTGCATCTTTCGGCTGCTCGATTTTGACTTTGGACCGATCCTTCAGCTCCTTGCTGATCGCGGTGTAAGATCCCGACACCACCTCGTCTCCCTCCTTCACCCCTGACCTGATCTCAATAAAATTATTGTCAGCGATTCCCGTCTGCACAGGAACCAGGTTCACTTTGTCCTTCTCTTTAAGAAATACGACGCGCTGAAGCTCCTTTCTGGATTGCTTTTCCAATTCGCTCGAGTTCAATCCCGTCTGCTTTTCACGATCCTGTTTCAATTGTTCGGCCGTTTTCCCGCTCTCTCTGCTACGTACCGTTACCGATTGGATCGGCACCGCAACAACCTGACGAACAGTTCGGGCCTCGATATCCACGCTGGCACTCATTCCGGGGCGCAGTTGAACTTCGGGGTTAGCCACCTGAACACGGACCTCAAAATTTGTTACTTCCTGTTGCGTTCCTTCGTTCTTTACGGTGGCCGTACTGGCGATCCGTTTGACTGTGCCGTTCAAGAATTTTGTCGGATAGGCGTCTACTTTGATCCTCACCGGATCCCCTATGCCGACGTTCACCACGTCGTTCTCATTGACGTCAACCCTGACTTCCATCGACGCAAAGTTCGCTACCCGCATCACCTCAGTTCCGGCGAAATCGCCGGTGGCTACCACGCGCTCGCCGATTTCGCTGCTCAATACGCTGATCGCGCCATCGATGGGCGAGTAAATCACGCATTTGTTCAATAAATCCTGGTTCTGGTCGAGGTTGCTCCTGGCCATATCGATCTGGTGCAACGAGGAGTCGTACGATGCCTGTGAAATCTGAGTCTTCGTCTCAACCGCCTTGTAGTCGGTCTCTGAGACAAGCTTTTTCGCAAACAAGTCCTGGGCCCGACGAAGATCAAGCTGGTCGTTTAACATTTGTACTTTGCGCTGCAGACTGTCCGCCTGGGCCGCGCTCAAAGAAGCCTCCGCTTGTTTCACCCGGGCGATATAATTGTCCGGTTTGATCCTCAAGAGGAGATCACCCTTCTTGACCGGTTGCCCGACGATCACCGGCATCTCAATAATTTCACCGGCGACCTCCGGCGAAATCTTCACTTCCAGCTCTGGTCGGATCTTCCCGGTGGCTGAGACGAGTTCCGTGATATCCCGGACCGCTGCCCGTTCCGTCGTGATCGCGATCGGGTCGGGTCCTCGTTGTGAAAAATAAAAGCCCGATACCCGTTGCTATAGCGAGAGCGAAGAACAATGACCCAAGGCCTCCATTTTGAGCGTTTTCTCGTCGCTTTACTGAGAGGCGCAGCCCGCTGATGCATACAGAGAATTTTCCTGCCACGATGGACTATAGCGGCTATTGATCGAGAACGCGAACCTGCGACCTTGCGTGTCGAGCCCCCGATCCTCAGACCGGTCGGTAATGTCCAGACGTCCGCTCGGCAAAGAAGCTTCCGTCGCCAAAGGCTTGCAGAGTCTTCCGGGAACGGTTAGTGAAGCGAAGTCTTTCCTTACCATGATTTTCGGCTTTTTAGGATATGGCAAAATGGCGTCTGCCCTGGTCCAGGGCATGTTGCAGGCGGAGGCATGCAATCCCGAGCACATCCTGGTGATCAACCGGCACCCGGAGACAATTAAGGACGAGGTCCAGCGATATGGGCTCCAGCTTGCGTCTTCGCAGAAGGCACTGGTTCAGCAGGCCGATACAATCGTGCTTGGCACCAAGCCTGCCGATTCAGTCCAAGTCCTTCGCGACGTACGTCAATTTCTGGAAGGAAAGCTGCTCATTTCAGTGGCGGCCGGAATCACCCTCCAGACGCTCCAGGAAGCCGCCGGACATCGCACCCGAGTCATTCGCGCGATGCCAAACACTCCCTCTCTGGTAAAAAAAGGGGCAACTGCCTATGCCCTGGGCGATCACACGACAGCCGCCGATGCCGAAATCGCGGACAAAATGTTCAAGGCGGTCGGCCTTGTCTTTCGTGTGCGGGAGACTGTCCTGGACGCAGTGACCGGTGTCAGCGGCAGCGGTCCCGCTTATGTATTTACCTTTATCGAAGCGCTCGCGGACGGAGGGGTGATGATGGGATTGCCAAGAGAAATCGCGGCCGAATTGGCGATCCAGACGGTTCTCGGTTCGGCGCAGATGATCCGGGAAACGAACCTTCACCCGGCACAACTGAGAGAAATGGTGGCCAGCCCGGGTGGCACAACCATGGCAGGCATCGAAGTTCTGGAATCTCGCGGTCTCCGCTACACGATCATGTCCGCGGTCAGAGCCGCTTCAGAGCGTGCCCGGGAGTTGGGACGCAGCCAGTTTTGAGTTCCGGGTTTTGCGTTTTGAGTAGTTGCCTTTTGGGTATGTTCCCTTCTCTCCGATCGCTTGTTCCGGCTCCTCTCTCCCCTGTTCTTTGCCATCTGCTATTCCTTCTCCGCTTCTGGGTCTTTTCTCCTGGCCGCCGATGCCCCTGAAACCACACTTCCGAAGCTTTCGGAAGAGGCCAGGAGCGCCGCCTCAAGGGGGCTGGCCGATTTTCGAATTGAGAGATTCAAGGACGCGAAAGCGGAATTTCAAAAGATGACCGAACTCGCTCCAGACCATCCGATGGGATGGATCAACCTCGGCTCGGCGGAGTTTCGGCTTGGGGAGGTTGCCGAGGCGGAGGAGCATCTGAAGAAGGCGGTTCGCATCGATCCCACGGCTCAGCAGGCCTGGTTAACGCTTGGCATCATCGATTACCAGAAGGATGCGCTGGATGCCGGTCTGGCAGCTCTCAGCCAGGCAGTTTATCTCGATCCGCGCGACCCCAAGGCGCACCTTTACCTGGGCATCCTGATTCGCAAACGAGGTTGGTTGGCAGCCGCAGAAGACGAAATGCGAAAGGCGATCGAACTGGATGAGAAATATGCCGAAGCCCACTTCAATCTCGCTGTTCTCTACCTCGAACATCAACCGCCCGCCGTCGAACTGGCTCGACGCCACTATTACCGCGCTTTAAAACTCGGCGCTGAACCCGATGCCTGAACTCGATCGGGCCTTGAAAAAACCAGATGCCGGAGAGGAAGCAGGCGCACCGGCGAATTGAGCACAGATGCTTGCGCCGAACCGCTCTTCCGATCCATGGCTTTCCTTCGACCAATTCCTGAACCAGCTTCGCAGCAATCGCTCTTCCGCGAACTCAGGACGATCGAGGAGATTCAAGGACCGGTGGTCAAAATCGGGGGCCAATGCCTGGTCAACTTTGCCTCAAACGATTACCTAGGACTGTCGCAACACCCGTCCGTCAAGGAGGCGGCCAAGGCTGCAATCGATCGGTACGGTGTTGGAGCCGGCGCTTCCCGCCTGGTTACCGGATCGCAATCTCCCCATGCAGAATTCGAAGAGGAAATTGCAGCCTTCAAGGGCACCGAGAAGGCTTTATTGTTTAGTACCGGATATGCCGCGGCTATTGGCGCAATTTCCAGCCTCGTCGGTCCGGGTGATGTCATCATCCTGGATAAGCTCAGCCATGCTTGTCTGATCGACGGGGCGAAACTCTCGGGCGCCCTTCTGCGCGTATTCCCGCACAATAACCTAACCAAACTAAAACATCACCTCGCCTGGGCCCAGCGAACGCATCCTGAAGGCAAAATACTCATCGCTACTGAATCCGTTTTCAGCATGGACGGCGACTGTGGAGATCTCGCCCCGATCGTTGAGCTAAAAAATGAATTTCGAGCGTTGCTTCTTGTCGATGAGGCGCACGCCACAGGTGTTATCGGTCCGCAAGGCTCAGGTCTTGTCAATGCGCTCGGTCTTACGCAACAGGTAGACATTCAGATGGGAACGCTGAGCAAGGCATTGGGCGTGAGCGGCGGATTTATTTGCGGCTCTCAGACGGTGATTGAGATCCTGGTCAATACGGCCCGCAGTTTTATCTATTCAACCGCCTTGCCGGCGGCTTGCGCTGCCGCCGGATCTGCTGCGCTCCGAATTCTCGGCACAGGCGAAGGAGAAAAATTGCGCTCCCGGCTCCGGAGCAATATTTCCATTTTGGCTAAAAGTCTGAAACTATGTTTCATCAGCGCCCGGGGCCGGCCACCGCCATCTTTCCGGTCGTGGTTGGTGACGAGCGGCATGCTTTGCATTTAGCAGAATCTCTTCGGGAGAACGGTTTTCTCGTTCCCGCGATCCGTTTTCCGACGGTTGCTCGAGGTTCGGCGCGGATCCGGATCGCCCTTTCGGCAGCTCATCTGCCGGAGCAAATCGGAGCGCTCTCACGAGCCATCAACGCCTGGCGCGCCGAATAAACAGTTATGCCGAAAGGTAATTCTGGAAAAGGCGTGAAGTTGCCTGCACTTTGCATTTAAATCATGAGGGAGCATGGCAAAACCAATAATTTATTCATGGAGGTCTTTAAAAATTCGAACGAAGGTGCTCTGAACGCGCTCCATCCAAATGCTGACCTCCACGCTTTCGCGGTTATTGACGCTCACGTTCTTCCTGTTCGGTGCGAGCAGCATGTTTGCCGATATTTGTGAAGATTACGCCCGGGTCATTGATGCTCATATCGCGATCCTGCGGGTGGTTGGGAAAAGAGCGAATGCCGTGACAGATTCTAGACAGGCCGTGGAAGTCATTAATCAATACGTGGATGAAATGGTAAACTGGCGTCGACAAATGGCTCCGTTGGATCGCGCCGTTTTCGAGATCGACCAGGGAAACGTCGAGAACGCGCCGCCTTTGTGCCAGAAGGCGATTGAGCGCTTCAATTTCTTCGCCAAGGAAGACCTGGATCTCGCAGAGAAACTTGGCGACCTGTTGGTGAAATATATCAACGACCCTGCGGTCGTATCCGCCTGGAGGCGGATGCAGGATCTACCACACCGGTGAGAAACAGGTCGCGGAACCGCAGGTCGATATTTTGCCTCTCGGAATCGTTCCTCCTGACACCGACCCGCCGATAGGTGCTCCCCATGGTGATGAGGAAACACGATTACGACGAAAGTAAAATCAAGACGCTCTCCTCGCTGGAGCATATCCGGACGCGTACGGGCATGTACATTGGCCGCTTGGGCGACGGCACGCACTATGATGACGGCATCTACGTCTTGTTGAAGGAGGTCGTCGACAATGGCATCGATGAGTTTATTATGGGTTTTGGGCGCAAAATCGATATTTCGATCGATGGCGACATCGTCCGCGTACGAGACTACGGACGCGGCATCCCGCTCGGCAAGGTGATCGACTGCGTTTCGCGCATCAACACAGGCGCCAAGTACAACGACGAAGTCTTCCAGTTCAGCGTCGGATTGAACGGAGTCGGCACCAAAGCAGTCAACGCCCTCTCATCCAGCTTTACGGTTACGAGTTATCGTGACGGTCAGTTTTTCCGCGCCGACTTCGAGCGAGGTAAACTCAAGTCACAAAAAAAAGGGCAACAAGCCGAACCCAACGGCACCGATGTCGTCTTCGAGCCTGATCGCACGATCTTCAAAAATTTCCGATTTCGCGAAGAGCACATTATCCGCCGACTTCGGCTCTATACGTTTCTCAACGCCGGATTGAAAATTGCCTATAACGGCACGGCTTATTCATCTGAAGATGGGTTGAAAGACTTGCTGACCGAGGACGTCGCGGGGGACGCCGTTTACCCAATCGTACATCATCGGGACAAGATGCTCGAAATCGCGTTTACCCACACAAACCGCCTTTCGGAGGATCACTACTCCTTCGTCAACGGCCAATATACTTCCGACGGTGGAACGCATTTAAGCGCCTTCCGCGAAGGGATGCTGAAGGCCATCAATGAGTTTTCCAAATCGAAGTTCGACGGTGACGACGTCCGCGAAGGCCTGGTCGGGGCCATCGCGATCCGGTTAAAGGATCCAGTTTTCGAGTCACAGACCAAGAACAAGCTCGGTAATACGGACATCCGGACGGAGCTTGTCAATAAGGTCCGTGAGACGATCATCAGCCTGCTGCATCGGGACCCCGAAGGTAGCCGAACGGCTTTTGCTCAAGGTGCAGGAGACCCAGCGCCTTCGCAAAGAACTCCAGGATGTCCGTAAACTCGCCAGGGAACGAACCGCGGCTATCTCGCTCCGAATACCGCAACTGAAAGATTGCAAGATCCATTTGAACCTCGAGAAAGACGCAGGACACGAGTCGATGATTTTCATCACCGAAGGACAATCCGCGGCGGGGTCGATTACCAGTTGCCGCGACCCGAACATTCAGGCGGTATTCACGCTCAAAGGTAAGCCCCTGAACGTCTGGGATCTGAATCGCACAATCGTTTACAAAAACGATGAAATCTTCAATCTTATGCGCACGTTGAACGTTGAGGAGACAGTGCAAGGGCTTCGCTACGGGAGAGTAATCCTGGCGACCGACGCCGATGTGGACGGCCTTCACATTCGCAATCTCTTGATTACCTGCTTTCTCCGCTTTTTTCCTGATATAATCACCCATGGTTTCGTCCGCATTCTCGAGACTCCGCTCTTCCGTGTGCGCGACAAAAAAACGACGATCTACTGCTACTCCGAAGCCGAACGTGATGATTCCATAAAAAAACTTCGAAATAGCGAGGTAACCCGGTTCAAAGGACTGGGAGAAATTTCGCCGGCTGAGTTCAAGGCTTTCATCGGCCCGGAAATGCGACTCGCGGAGGTCAGCGTGGACAGCGCCCACGCGATCCAGCCGCTGCTTCAATTCTACATGGGCAAAAACACGCCTGACCGTCGCGAATACATCATGGGGCACCTCGCGGCCACAGACTGAGGGGAACGACTCCAACAGCTCAACGTGGGTCGAATCTGGACCTTCCGAGTACGATTTTCAGGTCGCTGCCTGAAGAGTGGGTATGTAATGCGTCCCGCTTTACCTCTCCGTCCCGCTGCCTACTCAAACACTCAAACCGGAGTAATCCGGGATCTACGTGCGGAGGAAGTAAAGCGAGACGCATTACTTACTGCAAAACGTCCCCGACCGTAATTTTACGGTTCCCGTCCCAAATTCTCTTCCATCCTTTGCGATCTTTGCCGGCTTCTGTTTAGTATCTCTTCGCTTCCTTTTGTAGTGATATGCCTGACTCCGCTTTATTGCACCTTCCTGAGGATCCGTTGAAGGATCTCATCGATGACAACTTCATCCAATACGCATCGTACGTCATCAGGGATCGGGCGATTCCGCAGCTCGAAGACGGACTGAAGCCTGTCCAGCGACGGATCTTGCACGCATTGTATGAGAAAGACGACGGGCGGTTCAACAAAGTCGCCAACATTGTCGGCCACGCCATGCAGTATCATCCCCATGGTGATGCATCCATCGGGGAAGCATTGGTCAATCTCGTCAACAAAAGCTACCTGATCGAAGGTCAGGGCAATTTCGGCAATCTGTTTACCGGTGACCCTCCGGCCGCTTCTCGATACATCGAATGCCGTCTGACCGAATTGGCGCGAAATGAAATATTCAATCCAAAGCTAACCAACTACACCCCGAGCTACGATGGCAGGAATCGCGAGCCGGTCATACTTCCAAGCAAACTCCCATTATTGTTAATGTTAGGTTCGGAGGGCATCGCGGTCGGGTTGTCGACTCGAGTATTGCCCCACAATTTCATCGAGTTGCTTAAAGCACAAGTGGCGGTACTCCAGAACAAACGTTTTAAGGTGCTCCCGGATTTTCTCCAGGGCGGTCTGATGGACACCAGCGAATACAACAAAGGCAAGGGCAAGATCAAGCTCCGGGCCAGGATCGAAAAACGGGAGAGCAACAAGCTCATCATCCGGGAAATTCCTTTCAGCACGACGACTGAATCTGTCATTGGCTCCATCGAGGAAGCGGCTCGCAAGCGAAAGATCAAGATTCGCTCGATCAACGATTTCACGGCCGCAGAAGTGGAAATCATGGTCGTACTCTCTCCCGGCGAGCACCAGGATAAGGCCATTGCTGCATTCTACCATTTCACACAGTGCGAAGTGACTATTCACTCAAACATTGTTGTGATTAAGGGAGAGCGCCCGGTGCAGATGGATGTCGACGAGGTGATCCGGTTTAACACCGAACAGTTAGTTCAACTTCTCAAACAGGAGCTTGAGCTTCGGCGCAAGGAGCTTCAGGACGATCTGTATTGGAAGTCCCTGATCCAAATCTTCATCGAAAATCGTATCTACAAGCGAATCGAAGAGTGCGAAACGTATGAGGAAGTCCGGAACTCGGTGCTGAATGGGCTTCAGCCGTTTAAGAGTCAGCTGGCGCGCGAGATCACGGTGGAAGATGTCGAGATGCTCTTGAGCCTTCAGATCAAGCGTATTTCGAGATTCGACCTGAGAAAGAACGAGGAAGATAAGCTGAAAATCGTTCAGGAGCTCAAAGAGGTCGATCGCCACCTCAAAAAGTTAACTGAATATGCGATTCAGTATCTCCAACAGCTCATCCACAAGTACGGAAGGCAATACAAGCGAAAAACTCAGCTAACAACGGCCGAAGAGATTGATGTTCGGGAACTGACGGCGAACGAGTTGGCTATAGCCTATGATCAGGAGAAAGGTTTCCTCGGGTGCCAGGTTAAGGGTGAAGCCGCATTCCGCTGTTCCCCCCTCGATCGCTTGCTTCTGATCTGGGACGATGGGCGTTATCAGATGATTGCGCCGCCGGACAAATTATTCGTCAACGAGAACCTCGTTTATTTCGCTATCTTCGATCGGGAAAAAATATTCACGCTGATCTACAGTACTCCGGGCGCGACATTCCTGAAGCGCTTTGCGTTTGGCGGTGCGATCATGAACCGCGATTACAATTGCGCGCAGGAAAATGCGCGGATTAGGTATTTAACCGATCGTGCGGTCGCCGAACTGCGGTTGAAGTACCGGCATGTCAAAGGCGCGCGCATCGACGAACAGACCTTCTCCACCGCCGACTTTCCCGTGCGCGGCCCAAAGACGCGCGGCAATCAGGTGACTAAGAGAACGGTCACCGGCGCAACGGGGAGATGAGAGCGTTCGGCGCTCGGCGGTAAAACGCTACCAGACGGCCAACGGCGAATGTTCCTACCGGTACATCTTCGCGATCTCGGCTACGATCGATGCCAATTTGTCCGGGACGCCTGGGCGAAGCTTCGTTTGTTTGTGATTCACAAGAACAAAGGCGTGACTGGCTTGCGCGACCGTCAAGCCTTCGTCGCCAAGGTCGAAGGTCGCAAGACGGGCCTTCGGGAGATTGTATTCGAGCACCTTTTTTCCCAAACGTTCGAAGAGAAGATGGTAGTTCCGATTCGGCACCTGCAAATGGGCATGGATCCGTTCGGGCAGCTTAGCGGCTAATACCTGGCCATGATTCTTGACAATCAAACAACCTTCCAAGCCGGGCAGTTGCGCGACAAGCTCGGCAATTTTTTTCGCATCGAGCTGGTCGTCCGTATGAAACTCACTTTCCAGGGGGTAGGAATCCCAGTCCTGGGAGACCGGGTGAATTTCGGATCCAAACCAAAGCGGTAAACTTTCTTCTGTTCGCGCTGGCGCCGGCTTTTCAGTGGCCTTTCGAAGTTCGGCCTGAGGGCTTCCGGGCTGCGACGCTTCCGCCGCCTGCTGTTCCTTGCGAGTCAAAAGATCAGACAGATGCCGGTGAAGGCCAGCAATCTCCTCGATCAAGGCCTCACGCGCACCAATCCGGTCATGTACCTCCGTCCGGAGAAGGGCCAGTTCATCTTCCAGGGCGACTTTTTCATTTTTGATCTGGTCCAGACGAGCGATCACGTCCCGGTGCTCGACCAGTCGGGCGTCCGCTTCAGCTTTCACGCTGCCGAGACGTTGCTCAGATTCGACGAGCAATTGCCGGGCGTGGGCCGCGCCATCCTTCAGACCGGACACTGCCTCCAAATGGTGCCGGTGTTCCTGGCGAAGAGCTGCAAGCTCATTACGGACGTTCGCGATTTCCTCGTTGACGCGACTCTGTTCATTGATTCGGGTCGCAACTTCCTCTTCAGCTCGCCGAATCTGGTGCTTGACCGAATCGAGTTCGCGTTTCGCCTCTGCGGTATCAATCTGGACCTGCGCGAGCCTTCGGCTCACTTGCTCATGCTCGACCTTGTTCCGCATCAACGCAGCCAGCCCGCCAAGCAAATCTTCCTCCGTCTTGGCCAGAACCGCGCGCGTCAGAGAAGGATCCATGCGCAGCCAATGTGCATCCTGCGGCTCGAGGTGGCTTGACTGCACCGGACTGATATTCAACCCGGTCTCCTCGTCAGTTGGCCTTTCGGCGGACTCATGAGCGTAGGGATCTATACTTTCCATGACTGCCAAATTCTCGACCCGCCCATCGCGGTGTCGAGAAAAAGATTCAGAACCCGGCCATAGCCAGCCCGAAGACGACGATCGCGGCCACGAGACAGTAGTAACCAAAAAACTTCCAGCGGCCCGCCTCCAGCCATCGCGACAATAGCCACAGCGCCAGCAGCCCGGCCACGAAGCTGCAAGCCATGCCAAAAAAACCCGGCAAGGCAAGCTGAAGCAGATGCGAGGGTTGAGTCACCTCAGAATGCGCTTTCAACAGGCGGAGAGACGCTCTCGCGATGACCGGTGGTGTCAAGACCACGGCCAAGGCAAAACTGTATTCTTCCATGCGGCGCTTACCGATCCCAAGAAGCAATCCTGTCGAGATCGTTGCTCCGGAACGGGAGAAACCGCGAAACGGTAAACACAGGCCCTGAACCGCGCCAATCCAGCACGCGCTGGAAGCTTTTACGTCGTCGCCGCCGCGCCGGTTCTTTTCCTCGCGAATACCAGAATAGATAATCAGCAGCCCTGCTGCCGCGAGCGCGCAACCGATCAGCGGAAGCTGGGAGAAGAGGACTTCCACCTCCGCCTTTTCGGCACCCTTTAAGAAGACCTTCTCGATCAGCAACTGAAGCGACAAGCCGACGATGCCCGTGATGACTGTCGCAATGATCACGTTGATTGCGATGCTCCGAAAAGCGGTCACACTGGAAAAGTAATTTTTGCGCCAGGAGTTCCAGAAATAAGCGATCACGGCAAACATCGTTCCGGTGTGAAGCATCACCAGCAGAAAAGTCATTTCCGGACTCGAAGGATCCAGGCCCATGAGTTTCTCAACGACAATCACGTGGGCCGAGCTGGAAACCGGTAGAAGCTCTGCCGCGCCCTGAACCAGTCCGAGAATCAGGATTTGAATAAAATTCACGCTTTTCGATTCCTGTCAGATTGAAATTGATCCTGCTTGCGACCGAACGAAACACGCTGAAAGCGTAGACAATGCTTTGGAAGCTCTGGTTTACAATGCTCGCGGCCCGACCGAGTTATCTTCATCACCGGCGTAGCTTTAGATATGAGGGTAAAAAACGCAAGAACAAGGCCCCTGTTCGAAACTCGCCTTGCTCGAATTTCTCAAAATTGATTCGCGCCTAGCCCGCTAAATCACAGAAGGTCCTGCTAGCTGAGTCTGCGTCGCTCAAAAATCTCCAAGGATTTCTGAGCGATACAGGCTAAAGACTTTCTCTGGGCGGCCGAATTTTATTAGTGAATGAGAAAGCATCTCGAGGACCACCAGCACGGAGGAAAACACTCCCAACGCGGAACGTGGGCCAGGACTTTCCGTGACTTTTACGCCGACGAAGCGAAGGCTGCCGGACTGCCGATCGATAAATTTCTGGATTTAGTCGGAGACCGACTCCAGGAACGCGGGCAGAGACCCAAACACTTTCGACGGACCTCGAGATCACAGCGTTGGCGAGAACGTTCCGTTAACTTTTCCAATTGGCTGGAAGAGTAACGCTTAATACCGCAGAAGAAGGAACGGGCTTGTATCAGCTGGAGGGGCGCTGTTCGCAGCGCCCTCGGAGCCCTTGATAATCACAAAACTATTCTCTCTAAAAACGAATTTTCCGGCGTAGCCGGAGAATTCTGCTGCCTGAGCCTGCATCGCTCACAAATCTCTCAGGATTTGTGAGCGATGCAGGCTGGACTGTCCTCAATCCATTGTCTCGCAGTTGAATTCGATGATGTTGCGATCGGGGTCGAGGATGTAGATCTGCGCGTAGCCCGCGACGGACTTCGAACGGAGCCTCATCTTTCGGAGGTCGTCATCGGGAACATCGTCGCGGAAGCCTTTGCCGCAGAGCCACGCTAGCGTATCGCGATAGCTCTCCACGCGCAGTGCGAAGTGAATGTCGTTAAAGTCGATCCACTTGTCGCGGCGGAGCGTCGCGTCGGAGCGAAGCAGGATGTGAAGTTGCTGCTGTCCGTTGCCAATTTTGTACCAGATTCCCGGATAGTCGAAGGTGGGGCGGTCGATTTCCACCATTTCCAGAACGTCAGTGTAGAAGCGTCGTGCACGTTCCAGGTCGTCAACGGCAACGAGAACGTGATGGAGGTAGAGTTCGTTCATGGCCGGCAGTGGCGACGTTCCAACCCGTCACGGGTGTTGCACGGAGGATCTCGTCAGAATTTTACAAAAGAGGCAAGAATTTTTCAGCCTTTTGGCGACGCGGCAGAATGACACTAAAGCCGCCGGCGGCGGAAATTGAGCTCTTCGCGCAGTCGTTCGACCTCATCGACTAGGTCCATAATAAGTTTGAGCCCGGCCAGATTGACGTCACAAGCAGTCCGCAAGTATTCGATACGGCGCAAAATCCGGATTGCCTCGTCGTTAAAATACCAGCCACTGCAGGCGGGATCCATCACCGGCGACACAAGCCCGTGTTTGCAATAGACGAGGATGAGGCGGCGAGGTACCTGGGTCAGGCTCGCTACCGCGTCCAGAGTGTAGACGGCGCGGGAGTCGGGTTCGAAGAGTTGCAGCGCGGTCATAGGCGTTTCAACCGGATTGCGGAACATTTTCATCGTTTTACGGAAATGTTGGTTGGTTGTCGTTGCTATTAGTCCTGGGATTAAATTTTGAAGGACTGGTACAACGATTACGCATGTACCTCCTCCTTCGGAAGCGGCACCGACTCGAAGGTTAGTTGACCCTTCTTGACATCCACCGTAACCCGGCTGTTTTCCGGAATGGTGCCGGCCAGTATTTGTCTCGACAACGCCGTCTCCAGATGGCGCTGCAGATACCGCTTTAAAGGTCGAGCTCCGTAGACCGGGTCGTAGCCCTCACGCGCAATATACTCTTTTGCTGCTTCTGTCAGTTCCAGTTCAAGATGCCGCTCGAGGAGCCGGCCACGCAACAATTTGAGCTGAAGATCGATGATTCGTTCGATCTCGGCGAGGGTCAGGGGCTTGAACAGCACAATTTCGTCCACCCGATTGAGGAACTCAGGCCTGAAATGGATTCGCAATTCGCCCATCACTTTACTGCGGACGTGCTCCTCGATTTCACCCCGCTCACTCGCATTTTCGATGAGATGAGGGCTGCCGATGTTCGAGGTCATGATGATGATGGTGTTCTTAAAATCCACCGTGCGGCCGTGACTATCGGTCAGCCGCCCATCATCGAGAATTTGCAGCAGCACGTTAAAGACGTCGTTGTGCGCCTTTTCGATTTCGTCGAAGAGCACGACACAATAAGGCTTGCGGCGGACTGATTCGGTCAGTTGTCCACCCTCCTCGTAGCCAATGTAGCCAGGGGGCGCGCCGATCAGCCGCGCCACGGCGTGCTTTTCCATGTATTCGCTCATGTCGATCCGAACAATGTTCTCCTCGCTATCGAACAAGCTCTCGGCCAGCGCACGGGCCAGCTCGGTTTTGCCCACGCCAGTCGGCCCGAGGAAAATGAATGAACCAATCGGCCGCTTCGGATCTTTGAGACCGGAGCGGGCGCGGATCACGGCGTCTGCAACCGCCTGGACTGCTTCATCCTGCCCGATAACACGCTCGTGGAGGATCTCGTCCAGCCGAAGCAGTTTCTCCTTCTCGCCTTCCAGAAGACGGGATACGGGAATTCCGGTCCATCTGGAGACTACCTCGGCCACTTCATCGGCTGTGACTTCTTCCTGAAGCAGCCGCCGCTTCGAGCGATCTCCGCTGACCTTTGCCTCGTGCTCTTTGAGTTGCTGCTCGAGCTGCGGGATCGTTCCGTACTTGTATTCGGCGACTCGCGTCAGGTCGCCTCTGCGTTGGGCCTGTTCCATTTCGGTCCGCGCCAATTCAAGAGCGGTGCGAAGTTTCTGGATGTCGTCAATGGCGTGCTTTTCGCCTTCCCACTGCGCCTTGAGCGCGTCTCGTTCGCTCTTGAGATTGGCGAGCTCTTTTTCCAGCCCGGCCAGGCGTTCCTTTGAAGGCTGGTCCTTTTCCTTGCGCAAAGCCTCTCGTTCAATTTCGAGCTGAAGAATGCGGCGCTCGAGTGATTCGAGCTCCTCTGGCATCGACTCCATTTCGGTGCGCAGTTTGGCCGCAGCTTCGTCGATCAGGTCGATGGCCTTATCCGGCAGAAAGCGGTCCGAGATGTAGCGATGTGAGAGTTGAGCGGCGGCCACCAAAGCCCCGTCCTGGATGCGAACGCCATGATGTAACTCGTAACGCTCGCGCAGTCCACGCAGGATGGAAACTGTGTCTTCGACGCTTGGCTCTTCGACCATTACCGGCTGAAACCGACGCTCCAAAGCGGCGTCCTTCTCGACGTATTTGCGATATTCGTCGAGGGTAGTGGCACCGATGCAATGAAGTTCGCCCCGCGCGAGCATCGGTTTGAGCATGTTGCCCGCGTCCATGGAACCTTCCGCTTTGCCGGCACCAACCATGGTGTGGAGTTCGTCGATGAACAGAACGATCTGGCCCTCTGCCTTGGTGACCTCCTGCAGTACCGCCTTGAGTCGCTCCTCGAATTCGCCCCGATATTTCGCTCCCGCGATGAGGGCTCCAAGATCGAGCGCCACGATGCGCTTCTCTTTGAGGCTGTCGGGCACGTCGCCGGATACGATGCGTCTGGCCAAGCCCTCGACAATTGCGGTTTTGCCCACGCCCGGCTCGCCAATCAGCACGGGGTTATTTTTGGTGCGGCGCGATAGCACCTGGATACAACGCCGGATTTCCGCGTCCCGGCCAATCACCGGGTCCAGCTTGTTCTGCGCGGCCAGACGGGTCAGGTCGCGTCCATACTTTTCAAGCGCTTCGTAAGTAGCTTCGGGATTCGCGCTCGTGACGCGCTGATTGCCGCGAACCTCGGTCAGCGCCTTCAGGAAATTCTCACGCCGGAGATCGAGCGTCTTGAATATTTTCCCGATGTCGGTGGTTGCCGGCTCGGCAAACATCGCCAGCACAAGGTGTTCGACGCTGACATAGTCGTCTTTGAGTTTTTTGGCTTCGTCCTGCGCAGTAACAAGCAGCTTATTGAGACGCTGGGTGACATAAAGCCCCTGGCCGGTCGTGCTACCGCCGGAGACTCGGGGAATGCGATCGAGCGCCTCCTGGAGTTTTTCTTTCGCCAGATCGGGCGAAACTCCGGCCTTTTCCAAAAGTCGCGGTACGAGACCCTCTTCCTGTTCCAACAGAGCCAGGGCGAGATGTTCGACATCCACCGCTTGATGCTGGTTGCGCGTGCCAATGGCCTGCGCTTCGGTCAGCGCGGCCTGGGATTTTTCCGTGAATTTGTTCAGGTCCATAATGTGTTCAACAAGTCGGCGATCTCACATGGATGCGTTTGCCGCAAGCCATTAACTGCCATTTTGCAGGGCAATACGGGTCATTCCAATCTAGCCCGCATCGCTCACAAACCTCTAAGGATTTGTGAGCGATGCAGGCTGGCTCCTGCGCGCCTCTTTTCCTCACCAGTTTTGGTGTACGGCACGCTCTTCCTGGCGCTTTCTCGATCCGAGAAAGGAGCATGAAGGCGATCCGATCACAGGTCGGCCTGCGAGCATCATCTGGATACGGATATATCTCCATGAAGACGATACAAGCACGAGTAACACGAAACGTGAAGGAGGACCCGAGCGTAGAGGACTGCGACATCTGGAACGTTGAAACAGTGCTCCTGGAAAGGCTTCCAAGGGAGGAAGTGTCTTTGACTGCGGATCCGAATGAAATCCAGGTCGAACAAATCCCTGGTTCGAAGCTGGACGCAACTCGTTCCATACTCACCATTCGGACCAAGGGCCATTCACCTCTCAAAGCGGGCAGCACAATCCACGTGGATGTTCGCATAACTCCAAGCAAGAACAATGAAAGCTGAGTTTCCTTTGCCGCCTGCAAGCGCGGAGAGGTCCATCGGCGGCTGCGCAAGCGAGAAGGTTGATAGGGAAACTATCCAATGCATCGTGAACAGACCTAACGAGCCATACTCCGGGAAATGGGTTCTGCGTAGAGCGCAGATCGGCCACGAACGCGTCGAAGAGTCTCTTGGACCGACGATTCTGTTTTTCTCCAAGGATCGTTACATCTTGAAAAACGGTAATACGGTCGAAAAAGGGCACGTCACGGTCGATTTTAAGAAAAAACCCCGCGACGATGGACCTCGAAGCGGATCAGGGCCCGAATGCAGGAAGAAAACAACTCGCAATCTTTGAAGTCTCTGCTGATCGAATGAAGCTTTCGTATAGCCTGGCAGATGCTGATCGGCCCAGCTCATTTTTTTCGGACGAATATTGGCACCTTCTTTCGGCCGAATACGTTCGCGTTGCCAATCGCTAGGGCATCGTCTCCAATAGACGGCGCACTGCGCTCGCGAGCCGACGCGTTTTGCCAAATTTCCGGGCGTGGACCCCGTTGTCCGGCAACGCGCGCATTGTCTGGTCCATGGATTATCTGCAGTATGAAGGGGTGGCTGGGGAGTCCGGACCATCGCGACCACCGAAGTCCGATATAATTCGATGTCCTATCACAATGGCTCGGTCTGGCCTCACGACACCGCCTTGATCGCTCACGGTCTGGTTCAGTCGGCGGACAAATCGCTTGCCCGTGAGATTCTGACTGGTCTTTTTGACGCTTCAATTTTCCTGGAGCTACATCGTCTTCCTGAGCTTTTCTGCGGATTTCCCAGACAGCCGGGCAAAGGGCCGACGTTGTATCCCGTTGCCTGCGCGCCCCAGGCATGGGTGGCCGGCGCCGTTTTCCTGGTGCTTCAGGCCTGCTTGGGCATGGAAGTGGAGGCGGGAAACCGGCTCATTCGTTTTGTTCATCCAGTGCTACCGGAATCGGTGCCACAAGTCAGAATCCGGGGCTTGAAAGTCAATGATAGCGAGGTTGATCTCGACATCACCCGGCCACCATCAAACGGTCAGCATTTCCATTCCGCGCCGGACCGGAGATGTTCGCATTCTAAGCGCCAAATAAATCGTGAGAGCCGGTAAATTCCGCTGCCTGAGCCTGCATTGATCGAAAATCTCCAGAAGATTGCAATCGACGCAGGCTAACGCCAATGTGCAACTTTCTGAAGCTCGTAAAAACAATGAAAAAACGTCGCGAGACCGTCGTTCTATTGATTCTGGTTGGGCTCTTGTTGATGGGTTGTTTCAACGGCTGCTCGATTCTCCAGAGACATCCGGCGAGCGCCTTGCACGATCACGCGTTTATTGTTTACTGGCCGTCCCCTAAAAACAGCAGGCAGTTGAGCCTGGCCGTCAAAGATAACATCGACATGAGGGGTGTTGTCACCACGGCCGGCTCCGAATATCTCGCCCGGACCAGTCCGCCGGCCACCAGCGATGCAGAATGCCTGGCTATCGCCCGGAAGCGAAACGTGCAGATCGTGGGAAAAACGAATCTCAGCGAATTTGCGGTGACCCCTGCCGGCTTGAACGAATACTTCGGAACTCCAAAGAACCCCTTCAGCATGTGGCGCAAGCTTATCCCTGGAGGTTCGTCCAGCGGTTCAGGGGTGGCGGTTGCAAACGGAATGGCGGACGTTTCCTTTGGAACAGATACGGCGGGCTCCATCCGCGTTCCCGCGGCTTGTTGCGGCATCGTCGGGTTGAAGACGACCTTTGGCCTTGTTTCGCTGAAGGGGGTGGTTCCAATTGAGGCGCAGCATTTAGATACCGTCGGCCCGATGGGCAAGGATATTGCCCGTGTCGTGCAAGGAATGGACTTATTGCAAAACGGGTTTGAAGCACGATACAAAAGGACAGTCGCCGCCAACCGGGCGGCCAGAAAGATCAGAATCGGGCGACTTTATCTGAACGGCACCGACCCCCGAATCGACAAGGCGGTGGATGAAACGCTCGCCCAAGGTCAATTTCAAGTCGTCCCATTAAATCAAGCCTTCCGGGCAAAATGGGATCGAGCTACGACGGATGGGAACACCCTGGCGGCGGCTGGTGTCTGGATCAGCATTCGACAATACAGGTTCAATTCGGGAGTACGCGCCAGGACCAAGGCGGCAATCGCCGTGGGCAGAGCCGTTTACAGGACGAGGTACCGAAGAGCTGTGGCGAGACGAGCAAGTTGGCAACAAGCGCTCCGCCAGGTCTTCAAAAAAGTCGATTTTATCGCTCTACCGACTCTTCAGACGACGCCGCCAACCGATCCCGTCCGTCGGAAGGATAGCCCTTTTGGAAGCGAGAGTGTTGAATCTGCAAAACACCGTGGCGGTTAACTTTGCTGGAAATCCTGCGCTGGCGATACCGATTCCGCTGAAACATGAGCCCGTTCCGGTGACCAGCCTGCAGCTGATCGGGCCCCCGAAGAGCGAAGCGGAACTACTAAATGCCGGACGCCTGATCGAAGAAAGGAACAAGGCAGGAGTTAGGTTATGACAGCGGGGTACACGGTTGATCCAGCAATTCGCGCAGTTTGCGCGCCAGGGCGATGGCGCGAACGGCTTTTGCAGGAGCGCCAGGCCTTCGTTTAGAACACCTTGGTGGATGATAGCATTCTCGGTGTAAGCGGAGGTGAAAAGGATCCTGATGTGCGGATAAGAGGCCCGCACTCGGTCGGCCAATTCTTTGCCGCTCATATGCCGGTTTGAGAAATTGTTTGCAGCCATAGGCCCAAGTTGCCCGCGGCATCGCGAACTTGAAATCCACGGTCATGAATTCAGCGGACCGTGCCATCAGGACGAGCAACTCGGTTCTCAACGCTCACCTGCGGTGCATCTCTCATGAGATGAGCGAAAACGGCGCCGTGATCGAAGTTTAGTTTCTGCCCAAACTTGTCCTGCGCCGCACTGTTTGACAATCATACGGTTCGACCTGAATCGTAGGCTGGAATATCCATTCGTATGCGTATCGTGCCCGTTCTCGTCATGGTTCTAGCCGGTTTTTTTATATCAATCCAGGGTCCAATTAATGCGCGCTTGCGCCTGGCAATCGACTCTCCGGTGCTTAGCGCGGCGATCTCTTTCCTCTCTGGAGGCCTACTTCTCTTGTGCATCATGGCAACTGGCGCTTTTGGAGGCACGGGTGCTGGCCTCCAGGGGATGCAATCTGCCCCGCTTTGGGCCTACCTCGGCGGCGCGCTCGGAGTCTGTTTCGTTCTCGGTTCCATCGTCGCAATCCCCCAGGTCGGCGTCGTGGTCGTCATCTGCGCCGCCATTCTCGGCCAGATGGTCGGCTCTTATCTTGCCGACACTTTTGGCTGGTTCGGGGTGGCGAGGATGCCGTTCAATCCGGTTCGCCTGGGCGGAATCGGGCTAGTGGTGATCGGCGTGCTGCTGGTGCAAAGAAAATAACCATTCCCTCCGTGGTCCATCGAAGTGCAAAAAATGGAAGAAGAACTTCCTCAAGTTCGCGCGTGCGCTTTGAGGCCGACAATGAGATATTGAGGTGGTTCTGGTTCAGTGGCACGGTGAATCGTCCATCGGGGCAACCTAATTGATGATTTGAAACCCTCTATGCGGGAACGGCTCTGTAGCTGACAATCGATCTAAAAATCCAATCATCATGAAGCTCTACGTCGGTAATTTTTCCTTTGACATGACAGAACGCTCGCTGAGGGAACTCTTTGAGCCGTTCGGCACGGTTACTGAAGTCAAATTGATCACGGATCGCGAAACCGGGGAATCGCGCGGTTTTGGTTTCGTTACGATGGGCAATGTCGCAGAAGGGAACGCTGCCATCAAAGGCCTGGATGGGAAGGACAAGGGAGGCCGCAAACTCAAGGTCAATGAGGCTCGCCCAAAGGAAGATCGTGGTGGTGGCGGCGGACGCCCTTTTCCAGGATCGCGTCGCTAGCTCGAATTCAAATTCAGTCCGGAAATGGCCTGTGGTGGTCATGAAGGCCGTCGCCTTTTTCACCGACGGCCTGACCGGCGCCGGACAGAAGACCCCGGGATTCCGGCGGCTCTGTAATCTCGGCCTTTGCGCTCTCGAGATTTGCCGGTGCTGCTTTAGGTATTCGCGGCTCGATACGTTTCCTGAACTGACCGAAGCCGAGCGGCGTCGACACGCGATCGGCCTTGATGTAGTGCCGCACGCGCGGTTCGTCTTCGCCGGCGTGCAACCGCCAGGCTCGCTCAGCCAGCTCAGTTTCTGCTTTCGTGGTGCGCGAATGCTGTCTCACGTGCTCGGCCCAGGAAGCCACGACCATTTCGGTCCGGAACGTTCCGGGATTCTCCAGATTTTCGTCCACGCGGTAGATAAGCGCGCCATTTCGCAAAAAGATCAAACGAAGCTGATCAATCAACGAAAGGAATTCTTCCCGGTCTTCCGGACGAATGACCGATTCCACGGTGACCGTGACGGGCCCGTCATTGGGCTTCGGCTCCAGTGGAAAGTCGTGGGCAGCCTCTAACGGCTCTGGATCAAGGTTGAGGGAATGCGCAAAGTTGATCGAGAGCGGGATGGCCAGGACGAGACTGGCGGTCAGGAGGATCGCGCCTCCGATCAGCGTGACACCGAGCCCGAGAGAATTAGCTGACCAGCCCCAAAGGATACCGCCCAGGGCAACTCCGCCTTGCGAAGCCACCATGTGGACCGCGTTCATGCGTCCTCGGGCCCAATCGGGCATTGCACGCTGGCCCGCTATCCAAAGTTCCGAAGCCGATACGGTCCAACTGATGCCAGCCAAGGCTGCCACCGGGAGAAAAGTGGTGAGATTTGGAACGACGGACATTAGTATAAAAACCGACACCAGAATAGCGCTGGCCAGAATGGTCAGCGTATTCGGCGTGGCCTTCCGGCGAGCGTAAGGAAGCACGGCGGTCGCCCCAAGAAGCGATCCTATTCCCAAGCTGGTGAATATCAATCCGAGCTGACTCGCTTCAACCCGCAACCGATGAAGGGCCACCACCGGCACCAAAGCGGGCACAACCGCAATGAAGAATCCAAACAATACGTCCCGGGTCAATATGACCTGCATCCCCGGCGTGTACCGAACGTAACGCGCGGCGGTGGCCAGCGATTCCAGAAGGTTTTCCAAGTGCGGCTGAGGCTGCCGCTTTTCGCGATAGCGACTCGAAATCATCCAGGCAGCGAAGAGAAAGGCAATGGCGTTGAGAGAGAAAAGCGTTGCTGGTCCCGCAACCTGCAGTAGAAGTCCACCGACGGCCGGACCCACGATCCCACCCATGTTCATCTGCACGCCACCGAGGGTGATTGCCGAAGCGAGCTCCTTTTTCCGGACAACTTCCGGAATGATCGCAGCCCAAACAGGAGCATTAAAAGCAAAGCCAATTCCAAGCAAAAAGACCGTTGCCAGGATGACAAACGGGTGAACCAGATGCAGCCAGGTGCAAATCGCCAACAAGCCTGCCGCGGCAGACAGCCATAGATAAGTCCCGATAAAGAGTTTCTGCCGGTTGGCCAAATCGGCGATCGCTCCGGCCGGCAAGGTAAAAATAAAGAACGGCAACGAAGCGCTGGTGGCCATCAGAGACAAAAGAAAAGGCGACGCGCCCAGAGAATTCATGAGCCAGGTCGCCGCCGTGTCATGGGCAGAGACGCAACAGCCAGAGATAAGGCTCGCGATCCAGAGCCCGGAAAAAACCCGGTTCTTGAGTGCCAGCCAAGTGGAGGTGTTTGGTTGTTGTTCGGTAGCCATGACGAAATAGCAAAGGCTCTCTCGGGAATGTTCAGGAGCTCGAGTGAACGGTTTTACTTCTTACGGCTCGCCGAAAGGCCCAGGTGCTGGAATCTAGGAGCATGCCAATTACTTCCGTCCAAGTTCGCCGACAGGCAAGCTGGAAGCGCATTTGAAATGAGCGGCCCTGGGCCCGTGCGCTCACGATTTCGGCCATCAGGAGCTGAAAACCACACGTCGCCAGGGATTGCTGTCAAATGCATTGCATTCGGACGCAAAGGATCGTTGAAAGCTTTGGTGGCCTGCTGCCCGATTTATCCGATAGGGAGATCAGGATGCCGAGAGCCGAATCACATCTCGGTAGTACTGGAGTGCGAGGCGACAATCTTCCAGTCGCCGTCAAACTTCTGAAGGTTCATTGTGGTGTTTCCCACCACTCTTTGCTTTGAACCCGGAAAATTGATCGTCCACCAGGTGAGGGCGAGCGCGAGATCCGGCTTCAGCAACCTGACTTGGACTCGACCGGGTTCGACGAATCCCATTGCGCTTCTATCCGGATAACCCTTAACGTAGGAATCATGCAGTTCCTGCCAGCCATTAACCTGCTCCGAATCGATCACCACGAGGAGATCGGGTGATTTCCAATAAACCTCTAAATGGCCGTCGATATCGTGGGCATTCCAGCGGTCGAGCATTTTGATCAAGACTTCATAGACCCGCTGGGCATCGGGCTTGGTTGAATCCGACTTGGAGCCAAGAGAATCGTATTGCCAGCCTGTTTTTTCCTGTGCCATCAGGGTCATGCAGGAAGAGAGCGCGGAGATTGCCACTAATTTGCGAAAGGTATGGAGACGTTTTGGCAACATGAAAGCGGCTGGCCTGACCAAAGGCGACAGTCTTTATACTGTAAATAGTATCTATGGATATTACAACGTATTTCGCGCCAAAACGGGGCTTTTTTTGAGATTGTGGCCAGGGTGTTCCATCCTCGAAATAACATGTCTTCTGCAGAAGATAATCGAGGCATCCACCCTTTTGGGGTAAATCAATCTTCCGCCAACCTTTTCACCATATTTAAAACTGGCAGCGGCCCTTATTGAAAAGGTATAGGATATGCCGATGAATCCGGACGAGACTTAATGGCTCGGTTTTTGGATGCGACGAAAGCTAGAATCGAAAAGTGAGAAACCGGGAAGCAGCTTCAGGCACAAGACGCGGAAGATCGGAATTCAGTTGTTCCAAAATTTATCTATGAAATTCTCAGGGTCGCTCTACTCCATGACGTTCGGTCGATTGCCGATTGGCGGCCTCTTTCTTACCCTTCTCCTGGTCGGCAACCTGCACGCAACCGGATGGCAGGAAGTCAGCAGGAATGTCAATCTCGCGATTTATATTCGGCATCGCGGCGACTCACCCATCGAGGAGGTGCGCGGAATTGGGCAATTCAATGTTCCGATTTCAGTTCTGAAAGGCGTCTTGGCTGATGTGGGCAAATACTCGGAATTCATGCCCTACACGAAGGAATCGCGAGTACTGCCACAGGACGCTGAACTCTGCTACATGGTGCTGAAACCGCCGCTGGTTGGATCGCTTGATTATACGATTCGAGTTCATGAAGAGTCACTCACAGGCGCTGACGGCGGAACCTCTTACCATTCGCGTTGGGAATTAGCCAATACCGACGGACCGGCGCCGCGACCCGGTGTGACGCGAGTGACCGCCAATGAGGGATCCTGGCTGCTTGAGCCGATCGGCAATCAAACAAGAGCCACCTATACTCTTTACACTGATGGGGGCGGCATTCCTCCGCTGCTTATGAACTATGCCAACAAGCAGAGCATCTCGCGTCTTTTCGATGCGCTTCGTGCACGATTGCGCGGCGGCAAGCAGGAATAGAATCAATCCAGACGAGTCAATTGCGGTGCCAAACTCGGCGAAAAATTATTGATTCGCCCTACTTTCAGGCTCGGCGCGCCTTTTATCCCTGGCGATTTTCCAGTCAACGCACCACTGAGAACAATAGGCAACGTCGTCATGGGTTAAGATCTGCTGGTCGACTTTCTCGTAAATCAGCACACCGCAATTACCGCACTTTATGTAGCGTTCGATGTAGAGACCGTTTTCAGAGAATTTCATGCGATCACTTGCTATATTCGTAGTCCCGTTCCGCTCCCGCCATCGACACGTAGCCATGCTTGATGTCGCTGACGATGAGCTCTAGCAGGCGCTCCTTTGGATTGCCGTAACCGCCGCCGCCAGGACTCACGAGACGCAACCGGTCTCCCTTTGTGATCCGAACATTCGAGTAGCGACTGGTGGATTTTTTCCCAAACGCTTGACGCATCGTCTGCCAATCATGAGTGGCCGCCTTCAGGAACAGAGTCGCCCCAAGGCCACCTTGCTTGCCACCGTGGAGACCCCATGGGGCAAAGACGTGCCGATCCGTCATTTGCGAGCAGATAATCTCCTCGTTAAGACAAATCATTTGTTTCGTATAGCCTACACCACCACGAAATTTCCCCGCACCGCCGGAATCGGTATCGAATGCGAGGTACTCGACGCGCCAGGGAAATCGTGTCTCGAAGACCTCGATCGGCGTCGGCCGACAATTGCCATTTATAGAGTCCACTGCATCATTTCCATCCGCAAAAGCACGTCCGCCCCACCCGACGCCAGCAATGTCATAACAGATGAAAAAATCGCCCGTTTCGGCGTCGACTCCTCCAAAGACAAGATTGGAGTGCGTACCGCCTTCCGCAGCCATTGTCCGGTTGGGAATTGCATTGGCCATGGCCCCCATGATTGTCCCGACAATACGGGGATGGGTTTCGGTATTCCCCCCTACTTCCGGGCCGGGATAGTCTACGTTCACGATCGTTCCTGGCGGGGCTAACACTCGAATGGGTCGAAAACAGCCTGAATTGCGCGGGATCGACGGATCGGTCATATGGAGCACCGCATTATAAGCAGCGGAGGTGGCCACGCCGAGTGTTGCGTTGATCGGACCTTTCGCTTGAGGTGAAGAACCGTCGTAGTCAATCACGATGCGGTCACCGAACTTGTGGACCTCGACCTCAATTGTATAGGCGCGATCTGCATCTACACCGTCGCTTTCGATGTAGTCCTTAAAGCCATAAACGCCGTCGGGTATAGATTGCAGTTCGGCTCGCATTCGGCGCTCGGAATAATCCAGTAAATCGCGAATCGTATCTCTGAAGATCCCCTTCCCGTACTTGCTTATCACCTGGACAGTTCTGGATTCGCCGAGATCCACGGCGGCGATGAGGGCACGCAGATCACCATAGTTCACGCGTGGAGTTCGAACGTTCGCGAGCAAGAGCTTCCAAACTTCCACGTTGTCTTCGCCCCGTTTCTTAATCTTCACGGGCGGAACGCGAATTCCTTCGTGAAAAACCTCGGTCGCTTCGCCGCAAAAGCCGCCGGGCACCATCCCTCCAACTTCCTGGATATGACCAATGGCGACGGCAAACCCCATGAGTTCACCGTCAACAAAGATCGGCTTGAAAAAGGTATGCTCAGGCGTATGCAGGCCGCCGCGATAAGGATCATTGTGGAGTATTACGTCGCCTTCGTGGATATCCGAGGTCGGGATTTCCAGGAGGCAGCTTTTCACCAGGAGCGGCATGCCGCCGATCTGTGACGGACAATAGTCGGCCACCGCCATCAAGTCGCCGCTCATGTCAGCCAACCCGCAGGTGAAATCGAGTGCTTCGCTAAAGATCGTTGAGTAGGCAGTCTTCATCAAAACGATGCCCATTTCACGGCAGATAGACACCATCGTCGACTCCAGGATATTTATGGTGACTGGATCCATCGCAAATACCTCAGGCTGAGATCAGGAGATTACCAAAACGATCGACCGAGAGCTGCTGGCCGGCGCAAAGAACGGTTGCGGACGCCGCTTCCTCCACCACGGCAGGTCCCATGATATGGCAACCTTGGCCAAAGCTGTCACGATCATACACCGGCGCTTCGGTCCAGCCGTTTTCGAAGCGAACGCGGCGTTTTGCCCGTGGCTCGGCGGCACCAAACTGGCCAGGGAGTTCCCTCACCATTGGTTTTCTCAAGACCGAGACCGCGACGACTTTCAGATTGACGGTTTCGATCGTTTCTCCCGGAATACAGAAGCCGAACCGGCTCTGGTGTTCCTGATGGAATCGACGCCAGAAATCGCTAACACTGGGGAGATTAAATTCATCGGCCGGGAACGACAGTTCGAGCTCGTGATTTTGACCGAAATATCGCGCCTCAATCGAACGGTAAATTTCGATGCGGTCCGCATATCCCTGCGCCTTCAGTTCCGAAACGGCGCCATTCACGAGATCGGTCATGGCTCGCGTGGCCCGTTCTTTGCAAAAGGAATTCGAGGTCTGCTGGACTGTCCTGTGCCTGTCTACCCTGGCATCGGTCATGATGAAGCCGAAGGCAGAAAATTGAGCCGGGGAATTCGGCACCAGCGAACGTGGGATTGATGCGAGGCGCATGAGATCGCAAGTGTGGACAGGGCCTGCCCCGCCAGAGGCAAGGAGCGTAAATTCACGTGGGTCAAAACCGCGCTGCAAGAGGACTGCCCGCAGAGCACCTAACATATTGTTATTGGCGATTTGAATAATGGCCATCGCCACATGGTCGACCGCCATCTGGATCGTCTTCGCAAGAGACTCGATGGCGGCGAACGCGGCGTCGGGGTCAAGCCGGATGCGACCGCCCAAAAAATAGTTCGGATTGATACGTCCCAGCGCGACGTTTGCGTCCGTCACGGTCGCCAGTCGGCTGCCGCGACCATAGCAGGCGGGTCCCGGATCCGCTCCCGCTGAATGAGGTCCGACCCGGAGCATTCCACCTTTGTCAATCCAGGCAATTGAACCCCCGCCCGCACCGATCGAATGAATATCGATCATGGGGATTTGGATAGGAATGCCCCACTCGATTTCGAAAGCCGTGGTGATATGCTCCCTTCCATCAACGACGGTCGAACAATCCGTTGAGGTCCCTCCCATATCGAAGGTCACCAGATTCGGTATGCCCGTCAGGCGTGCCAACGCACGGGTCGCAACGACGGCTCCGGTAGGACCGGACAAGGCCAATTGAACCGGCGTCGCTGCGGCATTTGCCACTGTAGCTTCACCGCCATTTGATTTGATGATGCCAATGCCGGTGTCGATGGAGGCTTCCTTGAATCGTTGCTGCAATCTTTTGAAGTGGCGCGTGATAACGGGTTTCAGGAATGCGTCCGCGATTGTCGTGGAGGCACGCTCATACTCTTTCCACTTTGGAAGGACGTCAAAGGAGATAGAAATAGGCAGGCCGGGAATCTCTTCGGTAATGATGTCGCGCGTGCGCTTCTCATGTTGAGGATTCAGATAGGAAAAGAGCATACAGATGGCGACGGCTTCGATGGATTCCTTCCTGATCGTTCGAGCCAGTTCGCGCACCCCCGCCTCGTCCAGGGGAACAATCACTTCCCCTTTGGCAGAAAGTCGCTCGTTTATTTCATAACAATAGCACCGCTCAACGAAGGGCTTGGCTTTTATCCAACTAATGTCGTAGTGGCTGCGTCGATCACCTCTCTGAATGAACGGTATGTCTCGAAAACCGGCCGTCGTGACATACGCCACCTTGGCTCCTCGCCTGGTCAAAAGGGCATTGGTCGCAATCGTCGTCCCGAGACGGAGTTTTTCGACAAGGTTCAGATCGTCGACTTCCCTGAGTCCAGCGATGACGGCCTCGATCGGGTCCTGGGGCGTTGTTAGCTCCTTCCAAAAACGGATCTTTCCGGACTGCTGATAGTAGACGACGAAGTCCGTAAAAGTACCGCCGATGTCTATCCCAACGATATTCACAACTTCGTGTTTTCTCGGTTAGCGCATCTTCGAGGCCGGACGGCAGGGTGATGGGGACTAGCTAGAAACTAACTTTGTACCGGCCTCGGTAATGCGGAGCTCTGCGTCTCGAAAATGCACTCGCAAAATATGTTCGGCTCGCGGTACATCGCCCTTCCTCAAAGCGCTGAGCATTGCTTTGTGCTGATTGACGGCCTCGGTCAATTGGTTGAGCGTATGGGCGGTTCCTTCCTCGACGCGGCCGAAAAGCTTCCAGAACACTTCAAGAATATTCAAAAGCACTCGATTGTTCAGCCTCCGGAATAAGAGTCGGTGAAACTCCATATCCTCCACGAGAAAAGTTTTGAACTCCTTGAGTTTGAGCCGCATTCGGCGAACAACTTCCTCGAGCGCCTTGAAGTCATCCTCGGTTAGGAGCGAGGCGGCACGAGCGAGAAACTCCATTTCGAGGGCCTTTCTAACTTCCAGAATGTCTCTCAGGCTTGGTCGATCAAAACGAAGAGAAATGGCCAGGCTCTCCGCAATAGCTGCGGAATTGAATTCGCCCACAAAACGTCCTTTGCCTTGATGCGTCGTAATAGCGCCCACCGCCTCGAGTGCTTTCAATCCTTCCCGAATGGCGCTCCGGCTCACGCCGAGTCTGCCGGAGAGCTCGTTTTCGGACGGGAGCTTATGGCCGGGCACTAAACGACTGGTTACGATGTACTCCCGCAACTGCCGTTCGACGAAACCGGATCTGCTCGTGGTCTCGATGGCGGTAAAGGCCGGTTTCTTGCTTCCTTTCGCCAGGGTCATATCTAGTTGCGTCATGGGGAAATCGTTGAGGGGATTACCAGCCAATCTCGTTGCAAAAAATAAAATCTTGCACAGAATTCCTGAGGATGCTAGCAAAAGCCTTCATACATCAGACGTCTGACAAGTCAACTTCAAACAGAGGTTCTCCCCATGCATAAGCCAAACCCCGTCTCTTCGATGTACCTCGCGGTACTTATCGCCATCCTTTCCTGGATGCCTTTTTTACAGGCCCAGGAAAAACCCTACCAGGGTACCACCGTCAGAATCGGCTGCCAATCAAGCCAGTGGGCCAATGTCTCCAAGAAAATGGCTCCGGACTTTACCGCCGAAACCGGCATCCGCCTGGAGTTCGAGGATATCCCGTTCGGTGTCGAATACGAAAAACTTAAAACTGCCTTTGTCGCAGGCTCGATACCTTACGACCTCATTTGGTATGATTCGATGTTTACGCCGGAGTTTTCCAAGAGAGGTTGGCTTCAGGATTTGGAGCAGTATCTTTCGGATAAATACCTGACACCATCCGACTTCAATTATCCGGACGATTTTTACGGAGTCTCTTACTCAGGAAAATACACGAAAGAACAGGCGGACCTGTACGGCGTTCCCTCTAAAGGTACTTTCGGTATTCCTTGGATCGCAGGTTTTAATGTGTTGTACTACCGCACCGATCTCCTGGATGCAGCCGGTTTGAAGGGGCCTCCATTCACGGTCGAAGACGTGCTCAAGGATGCGCAGACACTTAATAAGCCGGATAAGGGCCAATTCGGTTTTGTCATGTCTGCCAAGCGGGATCGAATATGTTACGATTTTTCACAATACCTGTGGACTTTCGGCGGCGATTTTTTTGATGCGAAATTCAAGCCTGTCTTCAACAGCGACGCCGGCGTCAAGGCGCTCGGAATACTATCTGCAGCTCGGAAAGGTCGCGCCGCCTGGAACCGGCGGATATCATATTACCGAGGCTTGGACTTCCTATATGGAAGGGCATGCGGCGTTCGCCTGGACGTGGCAGGACCTCGCATCTGTCGCCCGCGAGAAATCGAATATTATAGGAAAGTTCAAGTGCGCGGCACCGCCTACCTATAACGGTGCGGCACACCCACTGGTCGGCGGAATTGTTGCGTCGATCCCGGCCAAAGCGCGAAACGCGAAAGCCGCCTTCAAATTTATCACTTGGTGCCAGAGTCCGGCAAACGCCAAACGCGCGACACTGCTCGGGGCCACGACGCAACGCGCGAGCACCTGGGACGACCCTGAAGTGAAGCAAATGTACCCCTCGGCAGAAGGCGACCTGGTCAGAGTCGCCAACAAGGAAGGCCGGACGGTGCCGCTTCTTCCTGAATGGGCAAGCATTGATCAGATTATCGCCGAGCAACTCTCGATCGCCTTCATCGGCCAGAAGAGCGCACGAGACGCTCTTAACGATGCGGCTTCCAAGGTCGAGGAATTCATGAAAAGCGCCGGATACTACGACAAGAATTAGCGCAGAAAACTCGCCATCACGCTTTAGAGCCGCTTAGCAAGCGGCTCCGGAGGTCTATGCAATCGAGTCTATTTTCGCTGGAACCACGCATCGTTCCCGAGATCGATACACGATTTCGACGGATCAAAACAGCTCTCCCGGTGCCGGAATCCCTGCCGGTCCTGATGCAGCTCATAAAGAATGAGCCGCGTTCGATGTTCTGCCAGCCACCGATTCTTTGGGACAGAGCAAAGAACTTCCAGGTCTATGATCGCATTCGGAAATATCTGGCTGGATTGGACCTCCGGCGTCCTGGTGGCCAATGTCGGACATGCGAATCCGAAGGTAAAGCAGGCTATAGTCGACGCGGTTGAAAAGGAATTGCTGCATACTTTCGTTTTTCCGACCGCCGTCCGGGAGACGCTCACCGGAAAGTTGCTGGCCAAGGCGCCCCGACCGCTGGACAAAGTCTACTTGTTTACCACCGGATCGGAAACGACCGAATGTGCCATCAAGCTAGCACGCACTTATGGACAGACGCTCAATCCAGCGAAGATTGGGATTGTTGCGTTCGAAAACGCGTTTCACGGCAGAACGCTCGGGGCTCAAATGGCGGGAGGTATCCCAAGCCTCAGACGCTGGATCAAACAAGAGGCGCCCGGATTTTTTCACGTTCCTTTTCCTGACGGATTCCGGACGCCGAAATATACTTTCTCCGACTTTTTACAATCACTCAGCGGGTATGGATTAGAAGCTGACCGTATCGCTGGAGTGATGCTGGAGAGTTATCAGGGTGGGAGCGCAAGTTTTGCGCCGGCGGAGTTCATACAGAGCCTTAGAAGCTGGTGCGCAGCGAACCAGATTCAATTGATCTTTGACGAGGTGCAAGCCGGCTTTGGACGCACGGGACGCTATTTTGGCTTCGAGCACTATGATGTGGTGCCCGACATTATATGCTGCGGCAAAGGAATGTCCGGCTCATTGCCGATTTCGGCGGTCATCGGCAAGTCTGCTCTGATGGACCTGCAGGAACCTGGCGAGATGACAAGCACGCACGCGGGTAATCCTGTCTGTTGTGCCGCGGCGCTCGCCAGTATCGCGGTCATCGACGAGGAAGGTCTTGTCGAAAGAGCCGAATCCGCAGGGAAGATCCTTCACGCCGGATTGGCGAAATTGCAGGCCGAATATGAGGTTGTGGGAGCCGTCCATGGCAAGGGTCTGGTCGCCGGGGTGCATATCACCAGGCCGCGAACCGACGAACCTGATGGCGAATTGGCGGCAGAAATCGTCTACCAGTGCTTTATCCGAGGTCTTCTGCTTTTTGCGCCGCTCGGATTTGGCAGTGCCACCGTCAAGATTTGTCCGCCACTGACGATCACCGAAGAGGCCGTGATAGACGGAGTGGGAGTACTTGACCAAGCGATTCGGGCGGCCGGCGAGACCCCAACGGCAGTTGATTGACGGGTCATCGTGAAAGGTTCACGGCACTCACCTCAGGAAGCAGGCGCACCGAACAGTTTGGGCTCGTTTGCAACTCGAGTGCGGATCGCCCTCAGGCGGCGTGCCGTGTGGTGGCAGCCATGGCTATATCTCGGCCCGGCTCTCCTTGTCATGTTGACGATGACCGTTTACCCGTTTGTCTACACGGTTATTTTGAGTCTCAGCCGCTGGAACCTGACATTCGCACGGCCGCAGACTTTTATCGGCCTCGCGAACTATCAAGCGATCCTCGGGTCCTCGGATTTTTGGCAAAGCGCCGAAAGAACCTTCTGGTATGTGGGAGGAAGTCTAACGATTGAGTTCCTTCTTGGAATCTCAATTGCATTCCTCCTCGACACTCAATTCGTCGGCCGGAGTGTCGTGCGTACTCTCATCCTGCTACCGATGGTGATGGCGCCGGTTGTCGCAGGGCTGATATGGCGATTCATTTTCAACGACGAGTGGGGCCTGGCCAACATTATCGCTAGCCTGTTTGATCTTGGCAGCAGGGCGTGGCTCGTCGACCCGCGCCTCGCTTTCTTCGCGGTCATCGTTGCCGATGTGTGGCAGTGGACGCCGTTTATCGTCTTGATTACACTGGCCGGGCTGCAAGCGGTTCCAAGAGATCTGATCGACGCGGCGCGTGTAGACGGCGCCAACTGGTTCCAAATCCAGCGCTACATTGCCCTGCCAACCATTCGGGCCGTGCTGACGATTGGGTTCCTGATTCGACTGATTGATTCCTTCCGGAACGTCGACCAGATCTTCGTCATGACTTACGGCGGACCAGGAGTCGCTACCTCCGTTCTCGGGTTCTATACCTATTTAAAAGCCTTCAAGTTTTTCGATATGGGTTACGCGGCGGCGTTAGGCATCATCATGCTCCTTATTATTTCGGTCTTAGCACAGCTCATCATCGGCCTGGTGATGCGCACAGCAAGGGGACGGTCGTGAAGATCTTTGCCAAGTACCTGGCATTGCTTCTGGTGATGACCTTTTTCATGACCCCAATTCTTTGGACGGCGGTCACGGCGATTAAGCCAAGCGAACTCATTTCTGCGAATCCCATCGTGTGGACCTTTCGGCCTACTCTGGAACACTTTCGTGTCATTTTCTCCGAGAATAACATTGCCGCACCACTCCTGAATAGCACGATAGTCGCTACGATCAGCACCATCGCTGTTCTCGCGATCTCGGCGCCGGCTGCCTATGCATTATCGCGTCTTCGCGTTCCTTTTGGATTCCAACTGGCATCGTACTTTCTCTCGGCGAGAATGGCGCCGCCGGTGACTGTGGTCCTTCCATTGTTCCTTATCTTTCGAAACCTGGACCTCATTGATACCCACCTCGCCCTTGTCGCCGCCTATGTAACGGTCAACATGCCTTTCGCGATCTGGATGATCAAAGGGTTCTTCGACGAGATTCCTGCTGAGCTGGATGAGGCTGCGCTGCTGGATGGCTGCTCACGATTTCACGCATTCGTGCGAATCGTGCTACCTCTTGCCGCACCGGGCCTGGCTGCCACTGCAATCATCTCCTTCATTTTCTCTTGGAATGAATTCCTGTTCGCGTTGCTTCTGACAAACTTCCATGCGCGAACATTGCCGGTTGCCGCTTCAGCGCTGATGACTGATCGGATGGTGCTTTGGGGCGAACTCTGCGCGACGTCGATTATCATTTATCTTCCTGTCATGCTCTTCGCGTTGCTGGTTAGGAACTATCTGGTCAAAGGCCTTACATTTGGGGCGGTGAAGCAGTAGGGGAACGTTTCGGCGGATCGGCGCGTCGGCGTGGGATGCGGGGCTGGAAATCAGGAGTCAGAAGTCAGCGCTAGGCAGCGCTAGCCGCTTGGGGTCGGCGCTAGCCGCTTGGGGTCGTATCTAAAAATATAAATAATGCACTTGCTGGAAGCCAGCGAAAAAATACAGGTCAGGAAAAAATTTACGCTATCCGCCGAACAGCGCTAAACAGGTACTATCCTCCGATCTAGGTAAGGCGAGACGCCTTACTTACTTTCTAATCGCGACTCTTCGGGCAGCGACCTGAAAATTGTCCTCGGAATGTCCAAACTTAAACTTCAGGTCGGAGGTTAACCTCCGATCACACCGACACGCTGTCCTTAACGTGCCGCGCTGGACCGTACAATATCGTCTCCACGGTTTTTACAATTAACGGGTGAATCGAGAACGCAGTCTGTATATCCAACTCGGGCTTGGAGCGGACGTTCCGAGAACCATTTTCAGGCCGCTGCCCCAAAAGCTGGCCGGGCGATTGCCAGTAAGTACGTAGATCCCGGTTAATCCGGTCTGAGTGTTTGAGCAGGAATCGGGACTAAGAGGTAAAGTGGGACGCATTACTTACTGGAAGAGGTAAAGCAGGACTTTTTACTAGCTCAAAATCGGGCCAGTTTCGGCCCGAAATCGAGGCGGAGCGCTTACGCAATACGCCAGCTCGCGATCGTGGCAATCGCCGCACCACGACCAATCTCGGGATTGATGGCAAGCTGAAGCATCCGAACCCCATTGAGATCGACTTCGTAGTCCTCGATCTCGCTGGTCGATCCGCCTGGACTGAAGTTCCATTGCTGCTGGAACAGCAGCCGAAGCTCATTACTATGATCCGTTGACCATTGCAGGGTGAACTGTTGCGTGCGTTCAGTCTCGGCATCTATGAAGCAGAGGCGGATCTGTTGGATGCGTTGCGGTTGATCGAAAACAAGTTTGATCGTCTGCTCGCCTATCTCGGCAGATCGCCAGCCATGCCCATCTTCTTCAAATGCGGATTCGATCGGATACCGAGAATCCTCGGAAGTCACTTCCGCCCGGGCGATGGACGTCACATCAAGCCATGATACTTTCTTTTTCTTTCGCTCTGGACCAGAGCTAGTTATCGTTTTTCTCATCTCAGAATTCGCCGAAGCTTGCAGCTCTCGATTGCGGTCTTGAGCCCGGGCATAAGAGCCGCTTCGGGAAGTCGGGGGGGCCGGAACCTTTGCTGATGGAATCAACGTGTAAATCACTGACACTCGCTGTGCGTCTTTCAAATACTTCCGTAAGTCCGACTCGGAGGTAAAGCGCCGGTTCAGGACATGACCTTCACAGGTTAGTTCGACCCGGGATTTGTTAAAAGGCCAGGGCTCCAGCCTAACCTCCCTGGAGTTTGGATCCACGGGCGTTACAAAGAGCCGACAGCTCTTTCTAAAGTTTGTGGGAACACCAGCCACCGAGAATGTACAGTCGGGATTGCGGCAGAGTTGTTCGGATAGCTGGTCCCAGGCAGACAAGAGTCTTCGGTGATATTCGATGACGTGATCCGCGCAAGCCGAGCGCAGATAGGGGTCCTTGCGAAGAGAAGCAAGAAGCTCCCGCTGAAGTGTCTTTTGCTCTGCGAGGAACTCCGCGATTCTCTGACGATCTTCGTGACTTTCCGCGGGATGTTCTTTGCCCATGGTCCTGGCAAAATACAGCGATGTCACGAGAGACGCATAAAGAGACACCGCCTTCAGCTCAAGAATGCTTTTTTTGCGAAGTTCTACATTCAGGCGAAGAGGAATGTTCTCAAAGGTATGAGGCAATCCGCTCTTCGGGTTAAGCGTCGGCTGCCGCTCCCAATCCAGAAAGCCTCGATCGTGTTGCTCGGCAGCGTAGCAAAGCGGTTCAGCCGGAACAAAGCTCGAAAAATGCTCGTTGCCCCAATTGCGTGCCATTTGTCCCGATACCCAGGCGTGAGCCGTTTGGCTGATTGCGATAGATTGCTGTGTCTCAAAGTTATTTTGGATGATCATTCTTCAACATGTTTGCTCCCGACCAAGACGGGTCCCGGTCCTGGTTTGGCCGCCTGTGAAGGGATTTGGAAGCAGCGGCCCGGTTTTTCGTTTCGCGTTGAGCAATGAGGAGGGTACCGCCGTTCTTCAGTCGTTGCGATTTCGGCGAATGATACAATATCAGCATCACCGAATGCATGTGTGCGCGAATTCCTCAAGATATGCCGTTTCGTCCGTCAGCACTCTCGTTGGAGAATGCACGACCGAAACAAATATCGTCCAAGCAGATTCAGAAATACCATACTTTAAAGTAGGAGTTGCGATTGCTTTCGAGTATGACGCGGACCGACGATCGGAGAGCGGACGCAGTCTGCGAAGATGGGTTGTGACTGGTGGTTTGGCTCAGGGTCAGCGGCGTTCAAAGGTCGAGGGACGAGACCTGGGTGGCCGAACGCTCGGTCTCGCTACCCGCTTTCTTCCTCCTAATCGATCCTCGTCACTCGCAATCGTTCCTGAAATCGTACTCGTTCTCAATCTTTGAACCTCGCAGTGACTGAGGCGGTATTAAACACACAAGCGCTTTCGAAGCCGCAGCCTTCTTTTCTGCCCCAGTTCGACCCTTCGCGCGATTTCTGGACGTGCCACGCCGGACGCGCAGGAGCGCATCCCTTCCGCGCAGTTGAACGCGCGACACCCTTAGCGTGATGCTCGTTCGGACATGTATGGCAATTGCTCTACGCGCCGCTCGACCGAGGGGAGTCCCTCCAGGAGGTCGGCGATCGGATCCCAACGACCATGGATGAGAGCATCCCGGGCACTCGGGGGAATGGAGGCCAGCAACTCGTCGGATCCAAGACGAATCGTCTCTTCAAGTAAATCGATGGTCATTACCGTCTTCGGCTCCGACTCGACTATGTGGCGGATGCGGACAAGATCCTGTCGTGAGACCGTCACACAGGGAAGGCCCAGGGTGGTAGAATTGCCGAAGAAGATTTCCGCAAAACTCTCGGCGACGACAGCACGAAAACCATAACGATAGATCGCTTGCGGAGCGTGCTCACGCGAACTGCCACAACCAAAGTTTCGTCCGGCGATCAGGATCGTTGCCCCAGTGAATCGGGCGTCATTCAAGGCAAAGTTCGTCAGTTGACCGTTTTCATCGAAACGAACGTCGTAGAAAAGGAACTCGCCAAGACCTTCAAAAGTAACGCACTTCAGGTATCTGGCCGGGATAATCCGGTCCGTATCGACATCATCTCCGGCGGCTGGGACACAGGTGCCGGTCACTTCCAGAATCTTTTTTAAGGCCATACCAGGTTTGAAACGAAGAATTGCATTTAGTGGCTGAACAGTTCCCGTGCATCCGCGATCTCGCCCGCGATCGCCGCTGCCGCCACCATGACAGGACTCATCAACACGGTTCTGCCGGTAGGACTTCCTTGCCGGCCCTTGAAATTCCGGTTGCTGGAACTCGCGCAAAGCTGATCGCCAACGAGCTTGTCCGGGTTCATGGCGAGACACATCGAGCAACCCGCCTCGCGCCATTCAAAACCAGCTTCGGTGAAGATCCGATCAATTCCCAATTTCTTGCACGCGGCGCCCACCCCTTGCGAACCAGGAACGGCGATCGCCTTTACGCCTCTTGCGACATGCCGGCCCTCGATATATTTGGCGACTTCCTTGAAATCCGAAAGCCGGCCATTGGTGCAACTGCCAAGAAAGGCAACTTGAATTGGTGTTCCCTTGATCCGTTGTCCCGGTTGCAACTTCATGTGGTCGAGGGCTTCTGCCAGCGACACCCGCTGATCCTCGGTCGTATTTTCGAGCACAGGCAAGCGCTCTGAAATGAAAACCGCCTGGCCAGGATTAATGCCCCACGTAACGGTCGGTTCAATCTCTGTGGCGTCGAAATCGACCACGTCGTCATAGATACAGTCGGGATCAGAAACGTACGAACTCCATCGATCGACCGCCTTTTTCCATTCATGGCCTTTGGGGCTGTAGGGACGACCTTCAAGATAGGCATAGGTTGTCTGATCCGGGTTGACATACCCGATGCGGGCGCCGCCTTCGATCGACATATTGCAGACGGTCATCCTCTCCTCCATCGTAAACCCGTCAAAGACTTCGCCACCGTATTCGTAGGCGAATCCGTTGCCACCGTTGACACCCAGATTCCGAATCAGATGAAGAATCACATCCTTGGCGTAGGTACCCGCGGGCAGCTTCCCGTTGACGTTGATCCGGCGAACTTTCAGTTTGCCGATTGCCATCGTTTGGGTTGCCAGTACGTCGCGTACCTGGCTCGTACCAATCCCGAACGCGATTGCGCCAAAGGCGCCATGCGTCGAAGTGTGAGAATCGCCGCAAGCGATCGTGGTTCCAGGTTGCGTGATACCTTGTTCCGGACCCACGACATGGACGATACCCTGTTTGCCGGAGGGGATGTCAAAATAGGTGATTCCAAACTGTGCACAGTTCTTGCGCAGTTCCTTGATCATCTCATCTGCCAGCGGATCTGAAAACGGCTCTGTGCGCCGATCGGTCGGAACAATGTGATCAACCGTCGCAAATGTCCTGCGAGGATACGGAACGGAGAGCTCCAAGTCCCGCAGCATGGCGAATGCCTGGGGGCTCGTGACCTCGTGGATGAGATGAGTGCCGATGAGTAACTGGGTTTGTCCGTTCGGCAATTCGCGAATCGTGTGCGCCTCCCATACTTTCTCGAAGAGTGTCTGTCCCATCTTACGGTCACGGAACAATGTTTTGCATTAGAAGGCAAAGTTTTTTGCGAAAGAAGAGGTCAAGACCCGCCTTGACTCCTGAACTCCTGCGACTTCTGACTCCTGAGTTCTATCTCGGTTAATAGGAAGCCTCGATGATTTCCATCATTTCTCCCTGAGTGGGTACCCTGGGGTTGTTTTTGTAGTCAGGGAGCACCATCGACTGTGCGGCCAGGGCGGGAATATCCTCTTTTGTAATGCCGAAGTCTCGCAGCGGACGGGCCAATCCGATTTGTCCGATGAAGTCCTGCATCAGATCCGGACAGGCTGTTGCCGCCTCCGAGGCGTGTACCTCATTGAATGCGGGATCAAGAATACGCGCCAACTCAGCAAATGTCGAGATCGCCGACTGGCGCGTAAATTCGAGACAGGCGCCGTAAACGGAGGCCAATGCTACGCCATGAGGAGTTTCGGGAAACATACCGCCTACGGCCATCGCGATTCCATGCGGCAGAACAACGCCAGCACGGCAAATTGACATCCCGGCGAGGGTATCGGCCCAGGCCATGCTGCTTCGGGCGGCTAAATTTCCCCCCTCCTGAATGGCGGTTGGCAAATCACGAACGACGCGACGGACCGCTTCCCAGGCGAACAGCTCCGTCGCGGCGTTACTACGCGGATTCAGGACCGACTCGAAAGCATGGCAAAGGACGTCAAAGCCGGTCGCCGCGGTCACCGCACGAGGCACCGAAAGGGTGAGTTGCGGATCAACGATCGCGGCCCGAGGGATCAAATGATCATTCGATAAGGCAGACTTATCCCGAGATTCAGGATTCGTAACAACCGCCACCTGAGTGGCCTGTGATCCTGATCCGGACGTTGTTCCGACCGCAACGATCGGCAAGGTTTTGATTGAAGGGTTTCTCTTGAAAAACAGGTAGTCCCAGCTTGAGCCTTCGTGCGTTGCCTCTACAGCGATGGCCTTCGCCGCGTCCAGACTGGAACCACCGCCAATGCCGAGAATCACATCGGCCTCAAACTTTCTTGCCATATTCGCGCCGGCAGAAACCAGACCCACCGTCGGGTTAGGCGTTACGCCATCAAAGTGTGCCCAATGCAGACCCAGGTGTTCCAATAGGTCACCCACGATCGGGTACAGGTCGCGCAGCGCACCTCCGTTGGGTCCGCTGACGATCATGCAACGGCGACCGTATCGACTCACGACCGAGCCGACTTCGCTGATACGACCATTACCGAAAATGATCTCACCAGCCTGTTGATATTCGAAAGCTTTCAATGAATTGAAAACGACGCATAGCGTCTCCTAGGAGCCTTCTCCCGAGATGAGCTGGTCGCTTCGGCCTTTCTGAGATTTTTGCGAACTGGAACGCCACAGTGTTGCCTTGGTCTTCTTGAGAATGTCGGAGGCGCCAAAGACGATCAGCGTTCCGATCAGCACAGCGCCCGTGACTATTTGTTGTTCCTCAGGCGTAACGCCGGCCAGGCCAAGCGCGTTCTGGACGAAAGCAAGCACCAGGAGCGCGATAAGAACGCCGCCCAACGTGCCGGCTCCACCGAAGATGTTTACACCCCCGAGGACGACGGCGGTTATTACGGGAAGCTCCAGTCCGATGGCGGTATCCGAGCGCGCACTCGCGAGATAGGCCGTTAGAACAATGGCGGCCAACGAAGACATGGCTCCGGATGCGACAAAGACGCCGAGAAGAGCCCGTTTTACGTCGATCCCGGAGAAGCGGGCTGTGCCGAGGTTGTTGCCGATCGCGTATAACGCCCTCCCCCAATGAGTTGCATGCAAAAAAACCGCGAACCCAATAAAGAACAAGACAAAGATAATGGAGCTCCATGGGATCGGGGTGCCCCCAATCGTCCCAAATCCAATGTTCTGATACCATTCCGGGAAGCCGCTGATGCCACGTTCCTGGAGGATGATCTGGGCAATCCCCCGATATAGCGCGAGCGTCCCGATGGTGACGACCAGGGAAGGCAATGCTGCATAGACCACGATCAAGCCGTTGACAAGCCCCGCCAGCGTTCCGACGACAATCCCTAACAGCATGGCTACTTCGACTGGAAGTTTGTGCTCAAGGCAAACCGCCATGAACGCCGAACAGAGACCGACAATCGATCCGACCGAGATATCGATCTCGCCGGTAACGATGATCAGCGTCATGGGCAAGGCAACGATTGCCGCCGGTGTCATTCCTGCGAGCGCGATTGAAATGTTCGAAGAGGTCAGAAAATATTTGGAGACGTGAGCGCCGCAGATGAAAGTTCCGAACAGGACGAAAAGGAGAAACACCTCCCATCTTGCGAGGGAGGCGCGCAGCCAGGTCATTCCTGGACCCACGGCCCTCATGCGAGCCTCCCACGCGCCGGCGTTTTCCGTCGAGTCTCGCGTTCGACCCGTTCCGCTCTTCTCGCCAGGTGGCTGTAGAAGATCACGGTGACAAGGATCGCCGCCCCGACGACGGCCTGGAGCCAAAACCGGTTGATCCCCAGCAGCTGAACCCCATTCTGCAGGACCGCAAAGATCACGGCGCCAAGAGCCGCGCCGTAGACCGATCCGCTCCCTCCGAAGATGCTAACTCCTCCCACCACGACCGCCGAAATCGCTTGTAGATGGAGATCGGGCGCGATGACGGCATCCACCGTTCCAAAGCGAGCGCCCCAGAGGACACCGACGAGGCCGCACAAAAGTCCCGACAAGATGAATACGAGGGCGATGTGCCGTCGCTCGTCGATGCCGGCAAAGCGCGCGCTTTCCTGGTTGCTGCCGAGCGCATAGAGATTTCGCCCCGTGCGCGTGAAACGCATTGCCAATCCGAAACCAAGGGTAAGAAGGACCGCCAGCAATAACGAGCAGCGGCACGCCCGCGAAATGGACACGGGCGATATTCCCGTAGCTGTCAGGCAACACCGTAGCCGAGATCTGGCGGCCACCCGCGAAGACAATCACGCCGCCGCGGTAGATTGCGAGCGTTCCGAGCGTGGCGACGATCGCCGGAATCCGAAAGACAGCCACCAGCAAGGCGTTCACGACGCCGAGCGCGCCTCCGACCGCACATCCGATGAGGAGTACAAACAGAATCCATCCATCGGGATGGTGCTCCAGCCAATCGGCGGAGATGAACGCACTCGTGGCGACGATGGCGCCCACCGAAAGATCGATCTGTCGCGAAATGATGACGAGGGCTTCACCCAGAGCAACGATACATACGAGAGTAGCTGAAAGAGCGACTTGCTCGAGGTTTGCTCCCTGCAGAAAGCGCGGCTCGCGCATGCGTCACCGCCGCACAGATCAAGAAAAGGGCCAGGACAAGGCCCAGCTCTCTGACGCGCATCAGCCATCCGATGAGCCCGTGCGAACGGCCCGCCGAGTAGGTCGTCGTCCCGGCAGCTGCAGACCGGTCCAATGCGGCGGGTGGCGGATCGGGGACGTTGACGTCTCGCGCTTGCGCGGCGGCGAGCAGTAACGCCCCCCGATCGAATGAAGCACGGACGGCTTCTCCGGCGATGCTGCCACCACGAAAGACGATAATCCGATCCGCCATCCCGATGACCTCTTGCGCGTCATCGCTGATGAGGATCACGGCAATCCCCTGAGCTGCGAGGTGGGAAACAATGCGATGGATTTCCGCCTTTGCTCCGACGTCAATGCCTCGCGTAGGCTCGTCAAGAATGAGGACCCTTGGAGATGGAATCAGCCACTTCGCCAGCAGCACCTTCTGCTGGTTCCCGCCGGAGAGGGTATTCGTCAGTTGCTCGACTCCGGTTGCAACGACTCGCATCCGCGCTGCGAAGTCGCTGGCGATATGCGTTTCCCTTGGTCGATCGACGATGCCCAGCCGGTTGGAGAGTTCTCGAAGGATCGGGAGCGTTTCGTTCGCGCGAATTGGAAATTGAAGTACGAGTCCTTGTTGATGACGGTCTTCGGGCAGGAACGAGATTCCGAGCCGCATTGCGTGCCGAGGAGACCGGGGGTTGACAACGCGGCCATCCACTCGGATCTCGCCCCGGTCCGGCCGCGTGATCCCAAAAAGCATTTGCGCGACCTCCGAGCGGCCGGCGCCGACGAGGCCGAAGAAGCCGAGGATCTCGCCCGATCGAACGTCGAAGCTGACATTCTGGACGAAGCCGGCACCAGAGAGTCCCCGTACGCTCACAATCGGTTTCCCTATCTGTGCATCCTCCTTCGGGAAGAAGGCTCCGGGTTCAGTACCGATCATGTGACGAACGATCTTCTCCGGAGTGAGGGCGGCGGTGGGAGACGTCATGATTCGCTTGCCTGAGCGCAGAATCGTCACGTCATCGCCCAATCCAAGGACCTCATCGATGAAGTGGCTGATGAAAAGAATGGCCACGCCTTGCTTTTTCAAATCTTCAACGATCTCGAAGAGGCGGTCCACCTCGCGGCTAGAGATGGTCGAGGTGGGTTCGTCCATGACGAGCACCCGCGCGTCGATCGACAGAGCTTTGGCGATCTCGATGGCCTGACGTTCGGCGATGCTCAGCATTTTGACCGGCAAACGAACGTCAATATCAATGCGCAGACTTGACAACAGATCCCGCGCCCTGCCTGTCATCGCAGCCCAGTCGACCCGGCCCATCTTCCGCGGCTGACGGCCGACAAAGACGTTCTCGGCAACCGAGAGATCGGGAAAAACAGCCGGGTGCTGGTGAATCACCGCGATGCCCTGGCGCCGGGCGTCAGCCGCGCCGAGAATCGTTGAGTCCTTCCCATCTTTCAGGATCCGCCCGCTGTCCGGCTGATGAATGCCGCCAAGGATCTTGACCAGCGTGCTCTTCCCAGCGCCGTTCTCGCCGGCGAGGGAGTGCACTCGCCCGCCGTGAAGGCTAAGATCGATATCGCTCAGAACCTCAACGGGTCCAAAGCGCTTCGTGATCCCGCGAAGTTCGATTACAGGAGCCACTAAATTTCGTCCCGAACCGGTATCCTCTAAGTTCCACGCCCAAGTAACAGCCTCGGGCTCTCCCAATGGCACCGGTTTCACGTCGGTGTTGCCGCGGGGGTGCAACTTCCGTGCTGCATCCCCGCGTCCTCTCCAGAGGATAATTAGAAATTGTAGTCCTTGATGTTCTCTGAGGTGAACTGGAGCGGCTCACCGGTGACGATCTGTCCGGTAGAGTCGATCTCATATTTACCCGGCCACTTGCCGTCCGTGATCGTGAAGGAGTCGCCGGCCTTCCCCTGGATTTTTCCCTCGGCGAGATTCTTTGCCGCATAATAGGTGACATAGCCAAGCTTGATGGGATCCCACAGGTAAAAACCCTCGATCGTGCCATCAAGCATGTATTTGCCTGTGATACTCGGCACGCAATTGCCGGAAACTTTGATCTTACCTTCCTTGTGCACGGACTCGAGAGCCCGCGCGACTGCGGGAAGACCGGGGCAAGTTGGCGCGAAGATACCTGCCAGATCAGGATATTTTGTGACCAATGCGACGGTCGCATCAAAAGCCTTTTGTTCGTTGTCGTATCCGTACACTTCGTCCACAATTTCGATGTCCTTGTACTTCTTGAGTTCGTCCCGGAATGCGGCGATCCAGGCGTTCTGGTTCGCGGCCGTCGGCTGCGCAGACACGATCGCCACTTTTCCCTTCGGCCCCATCGACTTAACCAATAGTATGGCCCCAAACCTGCCGATCGAATCGCTCGTGGCCTGATTGACAAAGAAAGGACGCCCTTCGGGCGCGGAATCCGCGTCGAATGTAACGACCTTCGCGCCGAGCTTTTGTGCTCGCTTCATGGCCGGCACGACCGCGTCCGGATCGCTCGCGGCAATCGCGATCGCGGGAATATGACGGTCTGCCAGATTGTTAATGATTTCGACCTGCGCCTGTCCGCTCGATTGGGTCGGGCCGTAGTTATTTGCGGTGCCGCCGATTTCTTTTGCGGCAATCCGTGCACCCGAAAGGGTGGCGTTGTAGTACGGATTGGTCGTTTCCTTGATCACCATGGCCAGTTCGAAATCGTCCGCCCTTGCCGTGACGGTCTGGGCGGTCAGACATGTAAAGCTCGCCAAAAAATATGAGGTCACTAGCAGGTGACTTTTCAAATGATGCGTGGCAGTGGTCTGCTTTGTTTTGGCAGATACGGAATTAAAGCTCACAATGCCGGTTGGCGGCGCTGTGAGAAGGGTATTCAGGGGGGATTTCATCTTCATAAGACTCAGTTCTCTTTCCGGGATTGATCAGACATGAAAACGCTGCACCTCGAGCGACCGGGCAATGGGGATGTCCCGGTCTTGTTGCCTGGAGCGTTATACTAGAAGGAAAAGAGCGCTGGCGTAAGCTGCTAATTTACGCCAGAATCATCGCAGAATGCGCGCGAAGCACCGCAAACGGACGATTCTGCTGGCATTGACTTCCACCCATCACGGGTTCTATCGAGGCGCGGCTCGCTACGCCGCCGAACATGATTGGCACGTCGTTGCCGACATGATTTACGACGCCACCATACCGGTCGGATGGAAAGGCGACGGGATCCTGTCTTTCGTAGGCCATTGGGAGGAACTAGCAAAGTATCTACTGTCGGCGGGTGTTCCGATCGTAGAAATCTCCTCGGTTCGGAAGGATCTGGGTATTCCCTGCGTGATGGAGGACAACCTCGCGATCGGGCGACTTGGCGCGGAACATTTGCTGGAAAGGAATTTCAAGAATTTTGTCTGGGCACCTTTCTGCGATGACGCCGTCAATGAGGAACGGTTCCAGGGTTTTGCAGCTTCGGTACGAGCTGTCGGGTTCGACTGCGTGCGCCTGCTCCCGGTCAACACTCGCCGGAGCGAGCGATTCAGCCGCCACGTAAACTGGACATTGCGACGCCGATGGGTGATCCATACGATTCGTTCGTTGCGATATCCCCTCGGAATTTTTTGTTATAACGACTGCGTTGCCGCGGATATCGTCGATGCCTGCATCGAAGCCGAAATTCAAATCCCCGAACAGGTCGCGGTGCTAGGTGTAGATAACGATCCGGTCATTTGCGATTGCGTACAGGTGCCGTTGTCCAGCGTTCGACACGATCTCGAAGGAATGGCGTACGAGGCGGCGGCTCTGCTGGACCGGCTGATCAATGGCGAGCCTCCGCCCAAGATCCCCAAGCGGATCCCGCCGAAGGGGGTTGTTACGCGTAAGAGCACCGAGGTCCTTGCCGTTGAGGACCCCGATGTCGCGCGGGCTCTGAGCTACATCCAGGCAAACTTTGCCAGGGGCGCTTTGTCGGTAGACGACGTCGTCGCCTACTCCAGGGTTCCGCGGCGATCATTGGAACGGGCCTTTCGTCGCGAACTCCAGAACACGATCCTTCACGAAATCCTGCGCATGAGGGTCAACCATGCACAAAAGCTGCTAGAAACGACTTCCCGCTCGGTGACCGATATCGCGGCGGAATCGGGATTCGCCACGCTTAATCATTTCTTTCGAGTGTTTCACGATCGAACGAATTCAACACCCCGGGCGTTTCGCGTGGCGTGCCAAGGGAACGGAGGGGAGCGGCGGAGCAGTGGAGTAATGGAGTAATGGAGTAATGGAGTAATGGAGTAGTGGAGTGATGGTGGGGTGAAGTATTGCAGTAATAAAGTATTGGAGTGGTGAAGGGCTCTGTTTCCCCGAAGCGGGCGTGAGGACTCAGGGTTTCAACCAGGTTTCAACCCTGGGTACCCACTCAAGGAAACCGTTGGCCCCCGTTCGGATTGGTATCCGCGGGCATTGCGATCGTGCGAATCAACGGCTCATCTTCTGGTGGTCGAGTCGGATCGGGCATAGTTTAAGAGATGACCATACCATCCGACACTCGTGGCCAAAGCGAAAACAGATGATCTTCCATGAATTTAACTGGAATCTCTGGATCAGATGACTTAGCAGCTGGAAGGAAACCAAGAAAATGCAAAAGAATGATGCAAGTAAATCAGTCGTGGGCAAAAAAGGGGCTTTAGAAGCGAGGACTGATCTCGGCGACGACGCTGTTGTCGAAATCTCTAAGGAACTGCGTCCGTTGCTTGCTGACGTGTTCGCGCTTTACGTGAAGACAAAAAATTTCCACTGGCACATGAGTGGAAGCCACTTCCGAGATTATCACCTGCTTCTGGACGAGCAGGCCGCACAAATATTTGCGATGACGGACGAAATCGCGGAACGAGCGCGCAAGATCGGCGGAACGACACTCCATTCTATCAGCGAGATTTCTCAATACCAACGCCTGGAAGACAACAATGAAGAAGTCGTCAGTGCGACCGGCATGTTGTCGGAGCTTTCTGCTGATAACCAGCATCTGACACGGTCTTTGCGGTCCACCCATGAGGTCTGCGATCGGTATAATGACGTTGCTACAGCAAGTTTGATCGAGAACTGGATTGACGAGACCGAGCGGCGGATATGGTTCTTGTCTGAGACCTTAGGCGAGTTCTAACCAGCCCGCAAAATCACACGGCAGCCGAGGGGTCCCGCGGCCGGAACAAGAAGCTGGCGGAGTGGTCCTACCCGAGCGGATCATTGTCCATTTCATATTTTTCCCGGAAGGTCATCGTCATGCCAATGGTAAGTGACGATGACTATGCCAAGGCGAATGACCGAACTCCCTCGATTAATTCCAAACGATTCTCGCGATTCCCTGTTTGGAATCGCGGGACGCAGGGTTCTTTTAGCCCTCCTTATTCGACGAATCGAGCAGCTTCAGCCTTTTGAGGGCAGAAACAGCCGAAGAGTACGCGCCATTCATTCGAAAAATTTCTCGCGGTTCGGGCGCAGATCGAGCTCAAGGGTCCATGCCGAGCGATCTTGTTTGATCAATCCCCAGTAGGCCTCCGCGATGGCGGCCGGACGCATGAGCGGCTCCGTTGTCTCGTCTTCGGCGCTTCGGTCCGGTTCGTGATCGGCGATCACGCCGTCGATGACGACATGCGCAACGTGAATGCCCTGAGGCCATAACTCCCTTGCCATTCCCTGCGCCAGGCCCCGCAGGCCAAATTTTGCGCTGCTGAAAGTGATCGAGGCTCCCCGCACCGACGATGTCGCGCCGGTGAAAAGGATGGAGCCGGTACCCTTCCTCAGCATGTCGGGAACAACGGCTTGAGAGCAGAGCAAAGCGCCCAGGACGCCAACCCGCCAGCCGCGAGTAAAGCTTTCCGCATCGATCTGGACCAGGCTTTGCCCGAAAGGGCCACTGGCACTGGCATTGTTGACCAGAATATCCACCGGACCCAGTTGGCGGCGGATTCGCTGGAACGCGGAGACTACGTGGTCGGCCTCGCCGAGGTCGGTTGGGATGGCAAGCGTTTGCGCTCCGTGCCCTTGAAGTTCTTTAGACAAGGCTTCGAGATAATCGGAAGACCTGGCTAAGAGAGCGACACGACACCCTTCGCTCGCAAATTTGCGTGCTAATGCCGCACCAAGTCCAGGACCGACACCCGCGATTACCGCCAGATCAGGGTTAAGAGCATCCATGAAACAAAAGAACGCATCAAAAGGCTAATCGCCACTCTGAAAATCCTTAGTCTCCCAAGGATTCCGTCGGCGATGGCCTTCACCACAATCTCACCTTTCTGCCGCGTTGCCAAAGTCGCGTCACCGTAAATCCCTGAGGCCGAATAGGTGCTTTCGCCGTTAGGATCTCGAGTCAGCCCGCTTTTCGCAGATGGATGATAATCCTTGACCGCCTTGCTCATATCCACGATTGCGGGCGCGATAAACAATATTCAACAAAAGCCGGATAGTAATGATAGTTGACGGTAGGAGCGATCAACACGGCAGCGCGCCTCAGAATCGCATGCTTGAAATATTCGGCCAAGAGCCCAGTCGTTCTTAAGCGTGAGATGTGGCCCGTGCTCTTTGCACGCGGCGCCGATCGGAATGACGACGATCGCGCCCGGACGCAACACGATCTCCGCCTCTTGCCAGGTTAGGTCTTCGAGCAGAATGCCCTCACCCGTGGGAGGGGCACTCTTTACCATTCTCGACCTCGTCCAAGTTACATCCGTTTCTCTTCGGCGTCATAGATATCAAAGAAGTAGTCAACATGATGTATGAGATGAGGAGGTACAAACTCGGGGATGTAATCTTCCATGTACTCCTGAATCCCATCTGGCATTTCCGAAATGCGCTTGTAACGCCATTCGTTATTCCACTTTATAATCTCGATTCGCGGCCTTTTCTTTGCCTTCTCTTCGATCCATTTGGCGACCTCATCGTCGGACGCTCCGGTGGCGACGAACGCTTTGAACTCTTCTGCCACGATTTCCGCAAAACCGAAAAAGAAGTTATCGAGGGGACAGTCAAAGTGGTATTCGCCGTTAGTCCCGGCAAGCGTCGCGCGGCATTTGTCCAAGGTGCGGCAAGCAAAAACATACCCGGCGAGCGTCTCACGCGGACTACGCGGGAAGTCACGGGTGAGGTCTTTTGCCAAACTCTTCAATTTGTTGTTATCCATAAGGTTGCGATTCGATCCTATCTTGTACCGTTCAGTCAGGATTGAATATTCATCAAGGCGAATCTCGGTTTCTACACAGAGTCACGTACCTAGGGTTCTACAGAAGGAAGCGAAGAGGTTTTTAACAGAAGGAAGCAAAGGTCTGAGTGCTGAAGGCGCGCGGAACACCAATGTCTAGTCCTGTTCTTGCATGTGCAGCCTACGGCCATTCGTCGTTACCGCGCCGTGACTGCAGTTTCTCACGAAGGAGCCTCTTCCGCATTTGAGGTGCCGGGCTGAGACGCATTCTCCTCGATGTCATTGTTGAGCGTCGCCCCATGGGCCGGTGCGCAGTCGTGATTTCGCAATCCTATCCTCTTTTGAGGGCGCTTCAGAAGGGCTAACCCGCAAAAATCACACGAAAGTCAAAGCGACGAGCTCATTGCGGGTTAGAAGCCTCTTAAACAGACGCTGCGCGTCTGCTTAAGAACCTCTTTTAAGATAAATCAACTAAGACAAGCCGTTGCAGAACTCTTCTCTGAAATAGCAGTGGAATTTTCCGGCGCAGCCGGAGAAATTCCGCTGCCTGAGCCTGCAGCGCTCACAAATCTCTAAAGATTTGTGAGCGATGCAGGCTAAGCCTAGGGTTTTTCCTTGGGAGCAATCCTGGTGTTGCGACCCTGGCCCAGGTAGAGTTCGTGCATCAGGCGGTGGTCTCGCAGCTCCGCGATGGGACCAGAGGCAACGATCTGGCCGTATTGTATCAAGTAGCCCCTTTCGGCGACTGCCAACGCCAGGCCCGCGTTTTGTTCGACCAGAAGAACTGCAGCAGAAAACCTTGTGCGTAAGTCAATAATCACGGAGCGCACTTCTTTGATCAGCAACGGCGAGAGCCCGAGCGACGGCTCGTCAAGCAAGAGAAGACGTGGACGGGCCATCAGTCCGCGAGCGATTGCCAGCATCTGCTGCTGTCCGCCGCTCAGTTCGCTCCCTTTGGCGCTCCGCTTGGTGGCCAAGACGGCGAAGTAGGACTCCATCAATCTGATGTCCTCTTCGACGGCGTCGCGATCCTTACGGCAATAGGCACCGAGACGCAGATTTTCCTCCACGGTCAGGTCCGCAAAAATGCGTCGTCCTTCGGGCACCATAACCACGCCGAAATTTGCCATCCGATCGGCGGGAGCACCTGTCACATCCTTACCATCAAATCGGATCTTTCCATTCCTGGGCCGCAACAATCCGGAAACGGCCCGAAGCAACGTCGACTTGCCGGCGCCGTTGGGGCCGAGAATGGTGACGATTTCGTCCTTGTCGACGTCCAGCGATATATCCCGGTGGACCACCACCGCCCCGTAGGCGGTTTTGAGATGCTCGACCTGCAGCAACTTCATATCTCGCTTCCCAGGTAAACCTCCGTGACCTTGGGATCGTTCAGGACAAGATCAGGCGGTCCTTCGGCAATCTTTGTGCCGAAATTGAGAACGACGAGCCGCTCGCAGAGAGTGCCCATTAAAAACATGTCGTGATCGATCAGGCAGACGCCGATTCCGATCTTCGGGAACCGGAGGATCAATTCCGAGAGTTCCGTCGTTTCGTTTTCACTCAACCCTGCAGCCGGCTCGTCGAGCAGCAGTAGCAACGGATTCGCCGCCAGGGCCACCGCCACGCCGAGCCGGCGAAGATTCCCGAACGGCATCGAGCCCGCCATTTCCGCACCGAGATCGCTCAGACCGACAAAATCGAGAATCTCGTCGGGTGAGTCCCATTTTAGCTTTGCCGAGCAGCCGCGCGAGCGACCGTGCTCGCAGGCAATTCGGATATTTTCGCGCAGGGTCAGTCCCGGATATGACATCGCCTGCTGGAACGTTCGCACCAGTCCCATGCGCGCTATTTGGTAGGCGGGTTTCCCCGTGATGTCTTTGCCCTGGAAAAGCACGCGCCCGGCGGTCGGCTTGTGTACGCCTGCGACGATGTTGAACAAGGTTGTCTTGCCGGATCCATTCGGGCCGATGATGCCAATAATCCGATCCAATTCTATCGATATATCGACTCCGGCCAGCGCAATAACGCCGCCAAATTCCTTGCGAAGCCCGGTGATTTCAAGTGCTCCCATCGTCTTCGCCTCCATCTATTGCCGACGTCTCGATGTCAGCCAACGGTAGATATCGAGCAGGCCGGAGCTCACGCCCCCTGGAAGCAGAAGAATCACGATGAGTAACCCGATCCCATATGCGATTCTGGAATCGATCGGATTCAGTTTCAAGATCTCGGGAAGAAAGCTCACGATGATCGCTCCGGCCAGCGGACCGTAAAGCAGCCGCGCACCGCCCAACATCACCATGAGGGCAAGATAAAGGCTCGGAAAGGGGCCATAAAGACCCGGCGAGATATGGCGCAGATAATAGGCCTGGAGAATGCCCGCGGCGCCCGCGAAGGCGCCGCTGACCATGAGCGCACCAATTTTGTGAAAGGCGGTATTGATCCCAACCGCACGTGCGAGCGGTTCGTTCTCGCGGATCGCACGGAGGGTCCGCCCGTAGGAAGAGTTTACGATCAAGTAGGTCGTTAGAAGGCATATCAGAAGCGACACGACGACCAGATAATAGAAATTGCGCAGTTGACTGAAGTTGATCCCGAAAACCGAATCGATGGATCCGACGTCAAGACCTGTAGCGGCACCCGTGAAGGTGCCGCCATTGGTGAGGGCGATGTTAAACAGGGCGCAGAAGCAAAACGTGATGATGATGTAATGTTGCCCGCCCACCCGCAAGGATGGAAGACCGATCAGTCCCGCCACCCCTGCGGCGAACAAGATCGAGAAGGGCAGCGCCAGCCAGAAGCCGACTCCGAGTTTGCCCGCAAGGATCGCCGCCGTGTAAGCGCCAATGCCAATGAACGCGGCGTGCCCGACGGACATGATACCCGCCTGACCGAACTGAATACCAAGACCATAGAGCGCGATCGAAGTGATGCCGGTCGTGATGGCAAGCGAGAGATAACGGTAGCCCGGATTCAGCGACGGGAAAACGGCGAGAAATACCACGACGACGACCGCAGCAACGACCTCTTGTCGCGATGGTAACTGCACTTGCCTCCCGCTCATCACGTCGCGCGAGGGCCAAGCGTTCCCCCGAGCAATCCTTGTGGACGAAGGATTAAAATCGCTATCATTACGACCAGCGAGTAGGCATCCGTCCATTCCGGAAATCCGTAACCCGCACTTAGTCCGTCGACCAAACCGAGAATGAGGCCGCCGGCGACAGCGCCGGCGACATTGCCGAGTCCCCCGATGAGCGAAACGGCGAATCCTCGAATAATGAGAACGCTGCCGGTGAAAGGTGTGATCGGAAACAGCGCTATCATGAGAGCGCCGCCCAGGCCCGCCAGGACGCTGCCATACACAAACACGCCGGTCACGTAACGTCGCACCGGTATTCCCATTAGCGCGGCGGTCTCCTGATCGGCGATGCTGGCTCTCAAGGCCACTCCATAGCGGCTGCGGGAAATGCCGAAATAGGTAATCGCGACCACGGCCGCGGTCAGCACCACGACGACAGCGCGCATGGCGATGATGCTCACGCCACCCACCACCCACACCTTGCCGATCGGGTCTGGGATCGTCTTCTGGACCTCGTTGAATACACGAATGACGACATGCTGAAGAATGACGCTGACGCCGATCGACATGATGAAACCGTTCATCGGCCGGTGCAAAGTGAACCGAAACAGCCCCCGTTCCGCGGCAAATCCCAGCGCGCCGACAAAAATCATCGCACCAACAAGCGCCACGAAGAAATTCAGGCCGGAAGAGACCAGAAACCAGGTAATCATTCCTCCAATCATCAGAAATTCTCCGTGCGCAAAATTGACGATGCCGGCCAATCCAAAGATGAGCGTGATCCCTATTCCAATGAGTATGGTCACGCTGGCAACGGAAAGGCTGTTTACCAGCTGCTGGATGAATATTTCCATTTTCCGGCTCTCATCAGCCACCCGTATCGCCCGGCGGCGGGGCTGGCGGGGGCTGCTCAACGGCGCAATTGAAGTCGTCGGAGGTGCCTGGTTTGACCAGGCAAACTTCGGTCGCGAAGGTTACCTGGTGATGCGGATTGAATGTAAGCGGCACCGGGGATACGACGCCCTGGTAGTTCATCTTGAGAAGCGCATCAACGACCTCGTCGGGTTTGTCGATCGAACCCACCTCCTCCAGGGCCTTGGCGTACATAAAGAAGTAGTCATAGTAGAGCAGCGATACCGATGACTGGGGTCCCTTGGCTGCGCCAAGTTCGAAATACTTCTTGAAATAATCCTGGACCACCGGATAGGGCGAAGAGCCCCAGCAAACAGGGACGCAGCTCATCGTCACAGGCTTGTCGGACTTCAATTGGCGCTGCTGGTAGATCCCGGGGTCAACGCCAAAAAGGAAATAGGCGGGCGCGACTTCCAACTTCAATGCCTGAGGAAAGGCGGTTAAGGTCGAATCTCCATTGTACCAAAAATGAACAATGTCGGGGTTCATTCCCTTGATCCGGGTCAGAAGCGGGGAAAAGTCCGTCGTATCGGGCGGATATTTAACTAAATCCACCTGTTGCCCTTCCGCCTCGAGCGCCTTCACGTAGTGGGAAGAAAGATACTGTCCGGTGGCATCGTTACCCACGAACACAACCGAGTGCTTCGGAGGATGTGCTAACAGAGGAGTCAGAAGTGACAGTACGCCTTTCGCTGTACTACCGCTGCGCTGCCATTCCTGCGGCTCCGACTGGAACGTGTAATGGAGCCAGCCGCCTGGAGCCACCGATTTGTCGTCAAGGACGGCTCCCAGCGAGCTATTGCCGGAGAACTGAATCACTTTTGCCGGCCCTGTAATTTTGGCCATGGACACCGAGAAATCGTGAGTCTCGGTACCCCAAACCGCCTTGACGCCGACGTCATCGACGAGTTCGCGGGCAGCGGCGATGGTGACGTTTACATCGGTGCGATTGTCGCGGATGTAGAGCTTTATCTTGTATGTCTTGCCGCCGATCTTGATGCCGCCAGCATCGTTTATTTGCTGCGTGGCGAGCTTGGCAGCCGCAACGATGGTATTCCCGGCTGAGACAAAGGATCCCGACTCGGCCGCGACAACACCAATCTTGAGTTCCTCATCCGCCGCGTGAGCCGGACGCACAACCAGCCCGACGAATGCGGCTGCCGCAAGGGCGGCACACAGATTCATGTTTTTCATGGGACGTTCCTCCACTTTGCGGCAAGGGGGTTAGACTTTTCCGGCGTCCGGGTGGCGGGCTGGAACCGTGCAACAACATAGGGAGCAGGCTGCGCGTAGGTCGAGATTTCGACTTCGAGCTGCTTATCGGCTGCCTCTGCCCGAACGGCTAGAAGCGGTGCGGCCGGAACGGCCATAGTGAAGACAAGCTTATCCATAGAAGAGTTCCTGGGATCGTTAAGCTGTAGGGTGGCGTCAATATTCGGACAGCTCCCGGACCACTTGGAGAAAGACGGCGGAGTTGACCGCTCATCGGAATATCTAAATGGGGGGAGACGTCATGTAGTATTACTACATTCAAAATTTGCATTTACTACCAACTACGCTCTTTTTCTAGGGTGATATTCCCGAATTTACAACCAAAAATTCGTTGCGAGACCAAAAGACTTTCGCCGGGTTTTGACTACTGTATTAATGCTACATTTTGGAAGCGAAATGGCTCGCCTACTCCAACTTCGCGGGCTGGGCAGCATTTTGATCGATACCCGACTTTCGATTGAGCGAGTCGACTCGCCAGCGGAGTGAAAAGACCTGAAGATCGAGCGATCGCCGACACGTTTCTCCAACCCGCCACGCCGGTCAAGCAGGGTAACTAGGGCGTTATTTTTGTCCCGGCCGGAATATCCGCGACATCGACGGGAGCCGTTGCATACGGGGGTTCTCCGATCGCTCCAATTTCGTAGGTTTCTCCGACGACGGATTCCACCCAGCCCGGAAGGTATTTTTCCACTTCCATCCGAAGCAGGGGCTGTGTCTTGTGTTGGCGGCGTGCCTTGACGGCTTTTTCTTTCGCCCCGGCAATTTTTTGCAAATTGACCCGAATCAAATTCAACGTTGCAGGGTCAATCGGCTTTGTCTCCGGGGGTTCAGCTTCGCTCGAACTGGCAGTTTTAGACCCGGCCTTCTGGTCAAACAATAGATAGACGGGCGCCACCAGCAACTGGCCTAGAAACTCATTGATATCCTTTGTCTCTTTCTTAACGAAATAGAATCCGTCCTCCTCCCGGATGCCCACACCGTAGCCGGCCCAGTCCTTGAGCAAACCGTAGAGACTCTTTTCCCATTCCTGGATGGCTGCGTCTTTGGAGGAGCCCGTCGCCAGCATGTAACTCCAAAGGACCTTGTAATAGGCTTGCTGAAAGCGCTTGCTGATGTACTGAGCCATGTTCCCGGAATCGCCTACTCCTTTCGCCAATTCCTTGAATTCGGCGACACTGCTAATGGTAGGCGCTTTGCCGGCCAAACTCTCGGCGAAGCTTCGCACCAGTTTGTCATTGCTGGCAATGATCAGATAGTTTTTTAACTTGGCCAAAGTCGGCCGGACGTACTCTAAAGGCGCCGCACCAGGAATAACGCGTATCTTCAAATCAGGTAAATCCTCCTTTTGAGTCGAGGGATTGGTGGCGAAGAGTCCATCCAATCGATCAAACAATCTGTCGTCCCGGACCGTCCAAAAAATTGCCGCCGCCGGCTCGGGAATTTCCACTGCGCTTTCCTTGACCGGAATCGCCACCTTTGCATCCTGATTCAACGTGATGACAAATCCGGCTTCGTCTCCCAAAGAGCCAAGCAGCTCGTCGGCTGTCATTCCAGTATTTGATTGGAGTTGCCGCGCAAACCCGTTCAATGCCATCGCCGCGTCTTGATTTCGAGCCGTAGCCATGTCCTTGAGCAAAGCTTTCCAAAGCGCCAAAAGGTTAACGTCATAAAATCCGAACGCCTCCGCGTTAGCTGGCAAAAGATCGAGCGCAGCGAATCGACGGGGTGCTCTGGTGAAAGTATTCCAGAAGAAACCGGCCGGCTGCGGCGCGTAGGCAAACGCCTTTGACAGATAAAGGTTGTTTTCCACTTCTTTGGAGCTGGCGCCGATAGCCGCCAAACTCTCGATTCCGCTGGACCGGATGAGCTGAATAACGAGGTCGGATCTGTCAGCGAGCTTTTCCTTCTCGGTCGAAGGAGGAGACGACTCCAAACACCGGTCTCGCGCAGTCGTCAGCGCCGCGGTCAGGTGTCCAAGGATTTTCTCCAGATTCCAGTAGAAATAAGAACTGCCTCCCGCGTCAAGGTGTTGGGTGACGCGTTCGAACGCCGTCGCTGAATTAGCAGGTTCGGTTTGAGTGGCCGCAGTGGGCCGGGGCGGAGCAGGAGCGCTGTCCTTTTCGCTGGGTTCGGACTCCTTGGATTTTACCGTTTGAAAGCTAATACCGCAGAGAAGCAGACTCAGGCCGAAACACCAAAGGAGGCGAATTTTGTGCATGGCGAGTTAATCATGACTCCCGGCAGGGCGGTAGACGAGAAAAAAGAGACACCTAGTTAAGTCAAGGAATGTTATCATGCAGCCGGGCCTGTTCATTCTTAATTCCGCGATTCCGGCTGAGGTTTCCGGTGGTCTGAAGATCCGGCAGGCGATGCGCCTGTAAGGTTCCGATCAAGCGTAATAACAACACTATATCATATCGTTTCACTCTGGCGGACGAACGGCTTTTAGTTCGCTTTCGGCAAAAGTATAGGCATCTGAATTTGGGTCCTGCGTCGCCGAGCATCTGGCGAAGTACTCAGCAGCTGCTTTCTTATCACCGGACAGCAGATACTTCATCCCTGCGTAATACCAAGCTTCACAGTGCTGCGTTCGCTCTTTTTTCGGATCCGTCGAATTCGCCGCAGCGAATAGATCAGCTTCGCTTATCTTATCGAGGAGAAACCCGCCGACTTTGGAAATCCAATCCGCCGGCGCCGTATCCCAACGCTTTTCAAGATAAGAAGCGAGCTCCTGATTGGCCGCGGCATTCTGTCCGAGCCGGACACGAAGCAGCCAAATATAGAGTTGCGGGTAATCATGACTTTTACCCTCCGGGGCAAGCTCATCGTAGCGCACAAAATCGCTCAATGCTCCTTCGAAATCGCCCTGCAACTGCCTCGCGAATCCGCGGTTAAAATAGGCGTCGGCCAATTTTGGATCAAGTTCGAGCGCTTGATTATAGTCACTAATTGCCCCGTCCACATTGCCCGTTAAATTGTTGACCACAGCACGGCTCGCATAGACGAGGGAATTCTTTGGGTTCAGTTGAATTGCCTTGTCGTAGTCCGCGATTGCTCCGTCGTAATCGCTATTCAAACTCTTAACAAAACCTCGGTTTTGATACGGACGCGAGTTGTTCGGTTCCAGTTGGATAGCCTGATTGTAGTCGGTTATCGCACCTTCCAGGTCGCCCTGAGCCCTTTTGACGTTCCCGCGATTGGTGTAAGCATCGGCATAGGTGGGATTGAGCTGGATTGCCCGTTCCAGATCGGCCATCGCTTCATCGAATCCCCACTTGCGTTGCCCGACACGTCCTCGCCCGTTATAGGCGTCGCTATATTTTGGATTGAGATGAATAGCCGGGTTGTAGTCGGCGACGGCTCCGTCCGCATCCTCCCTCTTCTCAAATTTCGCATATCCTCGGTTGCTATAAGCAACGGCATCTTTAGGGTCTAGTTCCAAGGCTCGCGTGTAGTCAGAAATTGCTAAATCCAGATCGTGCTTCTCGTTCTCCACCAATCCACGGTTTCTGTAAGAGAGTGCGTCTTTCGGATCGAGCTCCAGCGCCTTATCATAGTCGGTAATCGCGTCGTCCAGATTGCCCTTGGCCCTCTTGACATTTCCACGGTTGATGTAGGCATCGCGATTTTTAGGATCGAGCTTGATGGTCTGAGTGTAGTCAGCGACGGCTCCATCCAGATCGCCTTGGCCCCTTTTGGCGTTTCCGCGGTTCTGGTAAGCCGCGATGTATTCCGGATTGAGCTGGATAGCGCGGTCGTAGTCGCCGACAGCCCCTTCGAAATTCTCCTTCTTGCTGAATAGAACCGCACGGTTAAAATACGTTTCGGCATCTTTCGCACCAAGTCTGATGGACTGAGTATAGTCCGAGATTGCTCCATCGAGGTCACCCTGGGCCACTTCGACCAACGCGCGGTTCTTGTAGGCTGCCACATAGTTGGGATCGAGTTCAATGGCACGGTTGAAATCGGCGATCGCCCCTCCGTTCTCCCCTTTGAGTAGCTTAGCAAAACCTCGATTCTCATAGGGTTTGGCGTTTTGGGGTCCTAGTTCAATCGCCTGAGTATAGTCTGCAATCGCTCCGTCGTAGTCATTCTTGCGTTCCTTGGCGTTTCCTCGGGCGTTATAGTTATCGACATACTTCGGCTCAAGAAGCGCGGCTTCATTGAAGTCAGCAATTGCCCCGTCATAATCCCCTTTATCGTATTTGGCGTTGCCTCGGTTGTAGTAGGCTCCGGTAATTTTAGGATCGAGCTGGAGAGCTTTGTTGTAATCGGCGACGGCGGCAGCCTGGTTCCCTTTGGCGTCCTCGGCGATCGCCCGATCATAATAGGCAAAAGCAATTCCGGGATCGAGCTGAATCCCCTGGTCGTAATCGGCGATAGCTCCGTCCAGATCCCCCTTTTGCTGTCTGTCATAACCTCGGCTGTTGTAGGTCTCGGCATGTTCCGGATCGAGTTTAATCACCTCGGTATAGTCCGCCATCGCGCTGTCGAGGTCTCCCCTCGCATCCTCAACCATCGCACGGCTTCGGTAAGCAACGGCGTCTTTCGGCTCAATTTCAATAGCACGACTGTAATCCGCAGCCGCCCCGTCCAGATTGGATTGAGCCCTCTGGAGATCTCCCCGGCTCTTGTAAGCGTCGCCGTACTTGGGATCCAGCCGGATGGCTTCGGTGTAGTCCGACATTGCGTCATCGAGATTACCTTCGGCGAACTCCGCCAGGCCACGGCTATAATGGCCAGGCGCATTTTCCGGACTGAGCTGGATCGCCTGGCTGTAATCCGCGATGGCCCCGTCCATATCGGACTTGGCCCGTTTTGCGTTCCCCCGGTGATAATAGGCATCGGCATATTTGGGATCGATTTGAATGCCCTCACTGTAGTCAGAGATCGCTCCGTCGTAGTCCCCCGTCCCGTATTTGATCAACCCCTGATCAACGCAATCCTTGGCGGTGCGCGCTACTTGCGCGGTGGGCGACGGCTGCGGGCCAGGCGACGGTTGCGGGCTGGGCTGGGCTTGAGAACTAGTTCGTGGCTGAGATTTATGCCGCTCTTTCGAGGAGTGACGCGCGACGGCTGCCATTGGCAACAGGAAGCTCAACAGACAAGACAATAGCTTCAGCGATTTCACTCCTGCATTCAAAAAGTCAGGAAACCAAGAAGTCAAGAAGTCAAGAAGCCGCCGGTCATCCTGCTCCTTTCGAATCCACAACTGCTTGCTTCGCACAGACCAGGACCAGTGTCCTGTGCCCGAAATAGCAGGCGCCTTGAAAAACAGCTAACTGACCTCCGTCGATATGCCTGTTATTTCGGGGACCGGACAAGGGACAGGACACTAGGCGTAGTAGGGCCGTAGCGCAGGAGCCATGCTTCCGACCCGGAGAGCGCGTTCGAGCGCGCCGTCCGGCTCTCTTGCCTCGCGCTCCAACGCGATCACTTGTCCCGCTTTGAGAGCCGCAATCGGTACGCCGTCGCGAAGAAGGACACGATGTGCCCTGACGGCCGGGACGCGCGGACCGGAGGTAAGTATCCCGGCGAGATTAAGCGGATCTGCGCCGCTGATCGTGATCAACTCGCCCTTGGGGCGGGACTTGCGGATCGAGCGCAGCAATCCGATGGCCTCCGGTCTTGCGTATTGTTCCCCGCTTAAGCCGCTCACGAAATAACCTCCCCGGATCTCGCCACGCGCCTCGAGTCTTCGATAAACGCGAATGAGTTCAAACCACGAAACGCGCAAGGATTCCCTTTCGATCATTCGTCGAGATACCACGCCGTAGCGCCGAAGAAGCACCCGAGCGAAAGCTTCGATTGCCTCTTCGCGCCGTGCCACGCCATGCGCTTGCGTCTCGAGATCATCCATCGGTTGGGGGATCCGCAACAAGGACCATCGTCCGGCAAACTCGACACTCGTGACTGACCTATGGTGCCGACGCCGTTCTCCCGAGCCAAACGGTGCGCGTTTTTCTTCAGGGACAAGCAACGCCCGCAGGCCTTCGAAGCTGTCGGCCGTCACGCAACCCCGTGCGGTGAGCTCGGCCAGCGCCTGTTCGACGCGCGATGGCAGCAAGCGAGTCTGCCTGACAATCTCGCCAAAGAACAGCGCGCCGTCATGCGACAGGGTTTCGAGCGTTCGAGCTGCATCCGGCGAAAATTCCGCAGGGCCCTGAGCATCCGAGAGTGCGAGCCAATGCGACAGATTCTCACGTGCGAAGAGCGACACGGGACTTGAGCGCACCGGGGCCAAGAGACGGTTTGTCGGGTCTACCGGCAAGGTCAACCTACCCCAACCGATTAGCCCGGTGAAGCAGAGCTGGTCGAGCCAGCCCGGCGTATAATTTTTGACCCGAAGACCTAGCAGCTCAGGCTCCCAGGCCGCCGCGGGCAGCTCATAGCCGTCAAGAAATTCCAGCACCGCTCTGACCCCCTCGAGTCCCTGCGTGCGATGTTCTGCGTCCACTCGCTGCCAAGCGAGCAAGAAGCGCTGGTACTCCGCGATTGACACCGGCTGAATCTCCGCCCGCAACCGGTTGATAGTCAGCCGGTGAATTCGCGCCAGCAGTCGCCGGTCGCACCATTCGGTCTCCGCAGCAGCTGGACGAAATTTCCCGCGAAGAATAAATCCCTCCCGTTCCAGGGCGAGCAATGCACCTTCAATTTCCGATGAGGGCAACCGGAAGAAGGTTGTCAGCTCTACTGCGGCGGTCGGACCGATGACTTCCATTCGTCCCCGCACCAGTTCACGGACCGCATCGGATCGCTCCCATTGCCGTTTTCGCTCCGATTCCGGGGCAGTGAGCAACGGCTCACGTACGGGAGCCGGGGTAGATTACCTCCAGCATCGGAAGCCGTTCAGCCGCGACCCAGAACGCGTTAGGAAAGAGTAGTAGTTTTCCGACTCGATTTTCGGCTCGGAGCGAATCAAGCCACTGCTTCCAATCGCCGGTCAACTTTCTCACTTCCTCATCGGTCAGGGCACCGGTCAGTAACAAAGCTTCGTGCAGTTCGTCGGCGCTGGTCGCGCGCGGCCACGCTTCTTCACAAACTTTATCGATCGCGGCGGCGTCGAGAACTCCAAGGCCGTTATCACCTGAAGATTCACCTGCGCGACGGGTGTAGACTGCCTGCGTTCTGCGCTCCTCCAAAGGCGCATTGTCGAGAAACGCGTATGGCTTGGCACTAAGAATTTCATGCGCCAGCGGCGACGGCTCTGGTAGATCGCGGGCCACCAACTCAACCGCGCCCGCCTCCATCTGGACAAGAAGCTTGATTAAACCGTCAATGTCCATCGCCTCGGTTAAGCAATCATCGATCGTCTGGTGAACAAGTGGATGACCAGGGATCTCGCGGTCGCCAGCGATGTTTTCAAGGCAAGCAAGTTGGTCTGGAAAGACGGCAGCGAGGAGGTTTTCCGATTCCATTCGTTGAAGCGGGGCCGGAATCTTGCGCCCTCCCCGCTGGCGAGGCAAAGCAAGCGCACGCGTCGCGTTCCATCGCCACCTGATTGCAAACATCGGCGCATCAAGCAGCGCCTGCGTCAGGATGTCTCGTACGGTCTTGACGTTCAGGTAGCGGAAGACTTCATCGAGCGGGAAAGAGTGTTGTGTGCCAAGCGAGAGCACAATCGCGTCATCCGTCGCCGCGGCCTGCAACTCAAAATTAAACGAACGGCAGAACCGCTTCCGCAATGCCAATCCCCAAGCTCGGTTAACCCTAATTCCGAATGGGGAATGAATGACCAATTGCATCCCGCCTGATTCATCGAAGAAGCGTTCCAGCACCAGCTTATGCTGAGATGGAATCACACCCAGTATTCGGTGAGTCGCAGCGAAGTAATCCGCTAACTGCCGGGCACCGGAATTAGAAAGGCCTGGTTCTGCCTTGAGCCAATCGGCGAGAGCTTCCTCCGGCTTCATCGAATTGTTTTGTTCGAGTGTCTTTTCCAGCTCTTTCTCAATGTCGATACGGAATTGCGAAACAGCGCGCGAAAGCTCAGCGGTGCGTCCCGGCGCCTCGCCCAGCCAAAAGGGAATACCTGGCGGCTGCCCATGTGCGTCCTCTACGCGAACCGTGCCGGAATTGATCCGCAGAATTCGCCAGGAAGCATTGCCAAGTTGGAAAATATCACCGGCCATGCTCTCGACGGCGAAATCCTCATTGACTGTCCCAATAAAGCTTTCACCTGGCTCGAGCAGCACGCGGTAGTCCGCGTTATCCGGAATCGCGCCGCCGGAAGTCAACGCGACCAACTGGGCGCCCCGCCGGGCGCGCACTCGATGATTTACGGCAGTCATGGTGAATCAACGCCGCGCGGCGTCCGCGCCTAGTGCTGAAACCCTCCGCCAGCATATGCAAAACGTCGTCGAATTCCTCTCGCGTCAAATTGCGATATGGGTAAGCCGAGCGCACCAGATTGAGAAGATTGTCCTCGTCCCACTCCTCACACGCGGCGCAGGCAACGATCTGTTGAGCCAGCAGATCGAGCGGCTTTTGAGGCATCTCAAGGCAATCGAGCTCCTGCTTTCGAATGCTGCGCAGCGTGGCGACGCCCTCAACCAGCTCGTCCCGGCTGAGCGGGAAAAGCCGCCCCTTTGACATCCCATCGCGCCGATGTTCCGCTCGACCGACGCGCTGAAGAAAGGTCGCGATGGAGCGGGCCGGTCCAAGTTGGCAAACCAAATCCACGGATCCGATATCGATCCCCAGTTCCAGGGAAGCGGTGGCAACGAGCGCCTTCAATTCGCCGCGTTTCAGGCGATTTTCCGCTTCAAGCCGCAGCCTGGCCGAAAGACTCCCATGGTGGGACATGACTTTATCGTTACCGAGTCGCTCGCAAAGGTGATGGGTGACACGTTCTGCAAGACGGCGAGTGTTGACGAACACAAGCGTCGTTTTGTGAACTTCGATAAGATCGGCTAGCCGGCCATAAACCTCAGCCCAAACTTCAGTGGACATGACCGCATCAAGAGGCGAACCCGGCAGTTCAATTGCCAGATCCAGTTTCCGCGCGTAACCGCAATCAAGGATCGTGCACTGTGGGTTCCCCGTTCCGTCGATTTGACGCGTCCCAACGAGGAACCGCGCCACTTCCTCGATCGGCTTCTGGGTGGCCGACAAACCGATGCGCTGCAATGGACCCTTTGTCAGGGACGCCAATCGTTCCATGCTTAACGCCAAGTGCGATCCGCGGCGGTTGCCCACCAGGGCGTGGATCTCATCAACGATCAACGTCCGCACGGAGGTGAGAAGGCTACGAGCCCGCGGCGAGGTCAGCAGAAGATAGAACGACTCCGGTGTGGTCACCAAAATATGCGGCGGCATCCGAGCAATTGCCTGCCGCTTCGCGGCTGGGGTATCACCGGTTCGCACTTCCGCGCGCACGTTCACATCGCGACCTTCGCTCGCAGATAGGCGCGGCGCGGATGCCGGCCAGCGGTTCCTCGAGATTCTTATGGATATCGTTACTGAGCGCTTTCAGCGGCGAGATATAGAGCACTCGTACTTCATCTTTAAGCTTTCCCGCGAGCCCATCCCGAAACAATTGATCGAGCGAAGCCAAAAACGCAGCCAGCGTCTTACCTGAACCGGTGGGAGCGGAAATAAGGGTATGGGCTCCCGACTGAATCGCGGGCCAGCCGAGTTCCTGAGGCGCGGTCGGGGTTCCGAAGCTCTCTTCGAACCATTGCTTCACTGCGGGATGGAATCGGAACGACTGCGTCACCCCTACAGCGTAGCTTAATTGGCACGGAATTCGTCCGGAATTCTTGATGCGGTCCGGACGAACGAACCTCTCACTGGTGACCGAATAGCGGCAGGGCGGAGCCTCTGTTCAGCCCAAACAGGGTGAGGCTCCGCGTCATCCAAGACGCTCGTGATCCGCCAAAGCGGTCGAATGCGGTTTACTGCTGCTTCTCGTTTTTCGAAGGTTTGTCGCCTTCTTTTACCGCGTCGGCTTCGCTCTCGTACTTGCCTTTTTTGGTCTTGCCATACCACTTGGAGCCTTCCTTGTGGTAGACATGAGACTCGGTATTGACCCAGACCTGCCCATTTCCGCCGCCGGGAGCTTGTGTCGCCTGGGGCTCTGGAACCTTGTGTTTTTTAGGGGCCGGAGTCGTTGCGGCAGCCGCGGGTGCGGAAGCAGGCGTGGCGGCGGGGGCAGCCGTCGATTTTTTGGAGTGCTTCTTTGAAGGAGTCGCCGAAGCCACGGGACTAGGGCTCGGCGTCGTATCGGCGGCTCGAACCAGGGGAGCCGCTGCGAAAGTGGTAATAATGATGAGAGTTATAAGGGCACGCATGCCGGCCCTTCTAGGAGATTTGATCGCATTTGGCAAGGCTTTCATTGTCTGCACCATCGTTTGGCAACGATGAAACAGCCGAGCGACGCCAGTCCTGCTGTCGCTGCGACAATCATTGCGAGCGATTCGTGAGCCTTAAATTGCTGCCACCAATGCAATACCAGACATCTATTTCATGCGGGCAAACGTCCGTTCCAGGAGTTCGAGATCGGTGGGGTCGCCCAGCTTGGCACGGGTCGTCTCGATCCCGTTTCTCTCAAATGCGTTCTTCGTGGGGCGATCGCTTTCGAGGAAAACGCCGAAGAGCCCCGGAAAGGGCCGGTCAGCCAGTCGATAGGCCGCGATCTCGTCGGTTACATCGTGACGAGCCTCGTCCTCAGGCGTGCCGTCCCACTTTTTTTCATCGATCAGTTTGAACTCGCCTCCTTTGCGAGGATTAGCCGGGTCGAACGCTCCGGGGTAAAACTCCACACATTCGGACAGGCATTCGATCACGGAAAATCCGTCATGGTCCATCGCCCGCTCGATCATCTGAATCATGTGATTGATCTGCGTAGCGTGCGTGCGCGCAATAAACGTCGCTCCGGCAGCGAGCAGTTTCTTGATCGGGTTGACCGGTCGGTCGACCGCTCCGTTAGGGTCGGTCTTGGATTTGTATCCGATCGGCGAAGTGGGAGAGGTCTGCTTCTTCGTCAAACCGTAAACAAAATTATCCATGATAACATAGGTCATTCGGATATTTTTTCGTGCGCCATGATCGAGATGATTGCCACCGATTGAGAAACCATCGCCATCGCCGCCAAAAAGAAAGACATGCAGATCCGGGCGAGCCAAGCTGACGCCCGACGCAAGCGGCACAGCGCGACCGTGGATGAAATGCGCGCCATGAGAGTTGACGAAATAGGGAAACCGGGATGAGCAACCGATCCCAGCTAAGGTAACGATGCTCTCGTGCGGTAGTTGGCGTCTTTCCAGAACTTTGTAAAACGCCGCCAGCACCGCAAAATCGCCACAGCCCGGGCACCAGGTCGGGTGGTCGGCCGTGAGCGCCTTTTTGGTGAGTTTTTGCGGGTCGGGTATTATGGCGGGTGCAGTGGTGTCGGTGGCGCTCATGACAGAATTCCTTGGAGAATTTCCTTAATCCGAAACGTTAGACCGTCGGTTTTGGTCAGGCTTCGAATTTTCGGGTCGCAAAAACGGGCCCGCAGGACCGTCGCTAATTGGCCGTATCCATAGAGACCCTGGTCGTTCATTTCGACGACAACGATTCGATTGAAGCGGGCAAAGACGTGTTCGAGCCCATTTGGAAGGGGATGCAAGTGCCGCAGGTGGATACGATGAAACTCCGTTCCGGCTTTCTCGTACGCGATCGACCGCCTCGCGGATAGGACCGAATGTGGAGCCCCAACCGATCAGCAGGGTATCGCCCTGGGCGTCGCCGTACACTTCCGGCAGAGGTATTTCCGCAGCCAGCTCCTGAAGTTTACGCCGACGTTTCGCGGTCATCGCCATATGGAGGGACGGACGGCCAGTGGGGTGTCCCATCTCGTCATGCTCAAGACCGGTCACGACCGGGTATTTTCCGTCGACCATCCGTGTACCCGGCGGCGCATGATGCGTGATCCCCTCCAGGGAGTAAGGCTTGTATCCACTGGAACGCGGGGTGAGGTCCGGATGGGGATCCTGCAAAAGCGATTTCAAATCGGGCTCGTCGAAGGCTTCGATCCGGGTGGCCAGCGAGCCATCGCTCAGAATGAAAACCGGGGTGCTGAATTTGCGGGCGATCCGAGCGGCTTCCAGCGCGACGTAGAAGCAATCTTCCACGGTTGGCAGCGGCGAGAACGACCCGAGGACTGTCGCCATGGCTGCCAAAAATCGCCTGGTAAAGATCGCTCTGTTCTACATTTGTCGGCAGACCTGTACTAGGTCCCCCACGTTGAACATTCACCACGAGAAGCGGGATCTCAGCCATCGACGCCCAACCGATCGCCTCAGTCTTGAGTGAAATACCCGGTCCGGCGCTGCCCGTCACCGAAAGATAGCCGGAATAGGAAAAGCCGAGCGCAAGGGACACGGCGGCCAACTCGTCTTCAGCCTGCACAAACAAGCCGCCATATTTCGGCAGCTCGGAACGCAAGATCTCCATGACGGTCGACCAGGGAGTGATGGGGTAGCCCGCGCCGTAGCGTACACCGGCTGCGATTAGCCCATAGGCGAGGGCCTGATTGCCGTCCATGGTCACTTGACCGCGCCCGGCGCTTTTTGGCCGGACCTCGAATTCGTACCGTGTGGCCAGCAAACCACCAACCGGGTAGCTGTATCCGGCCTGGAAAGCCATGAACGCCGTGTTCACGATGCTCTCATTCTTGCCACCGAACCGCTCCCGGATCAGATTTTTCAGTTTCTCGGGATCGAAGATGGAAAATCGCAGCAATCAGTCCAAGAACGAAAATATTCTTGCCCTTGTCCTTCGCCGTTCCACCGAGCGCCTCAACGGTAAGACCTGTAATCGCGACACCTACGTAAACGAAGCGTTTGTCATCCAGGTCGGGTTGAACCTGATCTGAATCATAAAGCAGCACCCCACCCTCTTTAGGAAGGCTATATGGTCCTCGTAGCTATGCTGATAGAAAGCGACCAGGAAGTCCGCCTCGTCGCCGGCCGACAATACTTCGCCGGTGCCGATGCGTACCTGGAAAATCGACGGCCCGCCCGAGATGGTGGACGGGATCGTCATGTAGGTCATCACTTCCTGGTCGCTGCGGCCGGCCAGGCGGGCAAGCATGGCGCCAGCCGTCTGGATGCCATCCTGCGAGTTGCCGGCCAGACGAATGACGGCATCACGGATGTTTTGCGGGCGCAGGTCGGCCCTTCCTACGGAAGGTATGGGTGCGGAAGCCGATTCGGAGACAACGGAGGGCGTACTCACAAAGGATTTCTGGAAGTATCGGGACGGATGACAAGAAGTCAAGGAGCCAAGAAGTCGAGAAGTCAAGAAATCGAGAAGTCCGATAGCCGAGGCAGTCCGCCGACAGACAACTTGAAGCGGCACGCGACGGGGGAAAGATCTTGTTTGAGGGGACGGCCCGCCTTAGCAATCGCGATTTCCTGGTTTCTTGATTTCTTGAATTCTTCTGTCCCCGCTGCGGTTACCAGTTGAAGCTCCTGGCACGTATCGGTTAAGCTCCGCCGCGACTGAGGCACTATGCGAATCTTTGTCCCGAAAGAAACAGATCCGGCCGAAAGGCGTATCCCGCTGCTCCCTGGTGGAGCGGCAAAGTTGGTCAAGCTCGGCGCCGAGATAGAGGTTGAACAGGGACTCGGGACGACGCTTAACTACGCGGATCGCGACTACGAAAGCGCCGGGGCAAAAATCAGCGCGGATCGACTCCGGTCCCTGGCCGAAGCAGAGATGTTGCTGCGGCTGCAGAAGCCACCTCTGAACGAGATTGACTTGCTGAGAAGGGGCTGTATCCACGCAAGTTTTCTAAATCCGTTTAACGAACGGGAACTGGTACTGCGGCTCGCGGCAGCCGAGGTGACAGCAATCAGCATGGAAATGATCCCTCGCACGACCGTGGCGCAGAAAATGGACGTTCTCAGTTCGCAAGCAAATCTGGCCGGGTACGTGGCAGTCACCCTGGCAGCAACTGCCATTAATCGCATCTTTCCGATGCTGATGACACCGGCGGGAACGATCAAACCGCTGCGGGTATTCGTCATAGGCGTTGGCGTCGCGGGTCTGCACGCGATCGCGACTGCGCGCCGGTTGGGGGCGTCCGTCGAAGCTTTTGATACGCGGCCTGTTGTCGAAGAGCAGGTGAAATCGCTCGGCGCAAAGTTCGTCAAAGCGGACCTTGGCGAGACAGGCGAGACGGCCGGCGGATACGCAAAGCCGCTCACTCCGGAACAGCTTCAGAAACAGAGGGCAGTCATGGCGCAGCATGTCGCGCAGGCGGACGTGGTCATTGCCGCGGCGCAGGTTTTTGGGAAAAAAGCGCCTGTGATTGTTACGACTGAGATGGTCAGGCAGATGAAACCGGGAAGCATAGTTGTCGACACCGCGGTCGAAACCGGAGGCAATGTCGAATGCACGAAGTACGAGCGAGGAGGTAGAGATCGGCGGTGTGAAAATCATCGGGTTCGCCAATTTGCCGGGCCGCGTAGCGGCCAATGCCAGCGAGATGTACTCGAACAACCTGGGTGCATTTGTCGAACATTTCTGGGATAAGGGAGCAAAGGCGTTCCGCCTGGACCTCACGAATGACATTCTGCAAAGGCTGCGTGATTACTCACGCAGGCAAAATATGCAATGAAATGATTCAAGCCGCGTTATGCGAGCGACAGGGAAAGGGGCGTCGGCGTAGGGGCCTACCGGCGTGCGGCGCGTCCATTCGGGGCTATAGCCATTACCAGCCGAATCCTGACTCCTATGACCTCTGAAACACTCATGGCGCTCATTTTACGTTTTTATCCTGGCGGCTTTTCTGGGCTACCAGGTGATCTCGCGGGTCCCTCCCCTTCTGCATACTCCACTAATGTCGGCAACAAACGCGATCTCCGGCATCTCACTGGTCGGCTCGCTGGTCACGGCAGGCGCGCATCAGACGACACTGAGCGCGGTCCTTGGATTCGTCGCCGTGGTCTGTTCGACGACCAACGTCGTCGGCGGCTTCGTTATCACCGACCGCATGCTGAAGATGTTTAAGCGCAAGCCAGCGGTACCCGAAAAGAAGAAAGAAGATTAAGGCCCCCCAGTGCAAACATACTTCATCGAGTTCAGTTATTTGCTCGCGTCGATCCTGTTTATACTCGGATTACGCGGGCTGAGTCATCCGGAAACGGCTCGGCGCGGAATGCATCTGGCCGAGTTTGGGATGGTGATGGCGATTATCGGAACGTTGTTGCAACGCGAGATCATCAGTTACGAATGGATCATCGCCGGACTGCTTCTGGGCTCTACAATTGGTTTGGCGATGGGCGTCTGGGTACCAATGACAGCCATGCCGCAGCGGACAGCGCTCTCACACGCGTTTGGCGCACTGGCCGCGTCGCTCGTCGGAATTTCCGAGTACTATCTTCATGGCGCGAAGCTGGGCGAGTTCAGGATGGGCGCGATCGGATTCGAGGTGCTTCTCGGCTCATTGACTACAACGGGAAGCCTGGTCGCATTTGCTAAATTGCAGGGACTTATGCCCGGGCACTCCTTTGACTTACAGAGGGCCAGAACATTTTCAATCTCTCGCTGCTCGCGGTGACCGTTGGCTGCTTCATTTGTCTGCTTTTCAGTCCGGGAACGGCTGCGCTTTTTTACGTGATGCTTGGACTCGCCTTCATATTCGGGATTCTGCTGGTGCTGCCTATCGGCGCCGCTGATATGCCGGTTGTGATTGCGCTCCTCAACTCGTATGCCGGGCTTGCGTCGGCCGCGACCGGATTTGCGATTTCAAACAACGTGCTGATCATTGCTGGAACATTGGACGGCGGTTCTGGATTCATTCTGTCGATCGTCATGTGCAAAGCAATGAACCGTTCAATCACCAACGTTCTGTTCGGAGCCTTCGGAAGCGTTTCGAAAACGGCGGCCACAACCGGTGGAGGTCGAAATGCGCGAAGCAAACGTCGAGGACGTCGCTGTCCAGCTGGCCTACGCGCGGCAGGCTGTCTTCGTTCCCGGCTACGGCATGGCAACGGCTCAGGCTCAACATGCGCTACGCGAACTCGCAAATGCACTGGAGGACCGCGGAGTCACGGTAAAATATGCCATCCACCCCGTTGCGGGCCGCATGCCCGGTCACATGAACGTCCTGCTGGCTGAAGCCAATGTGCCGTATTCGCAGCTTTACGAACTCGATCATATCAATCCGGAGTTCCCGTCGACGGACGTAGCGGTCGTTATCGGAGCAAATGATGTCGTTAATACGGACGCCCGCGACAATGCAAACAGTCCGATCGCAGGAATGCCAATTCTGGAGGTGGACAAAGCGAAGTCGGTCGTCGTACTCAAGCGGGGTCGTGGAAAAGGCTTCTCGGGACTTGAGAACCCACTCTTTTACAAGGATAACTGCGAAATGCTTTACGGCGACGCGAAGGATTCAATCACCCGTCTGATCCAGGCGGTGCATGAGGCGTAGTGAGGCGTGACAAGGTGCCGGCCCAGTCGTTGAAATGACAACCGTGCCGACCGTCGGGTAACCTGATCCTCGACACGCCAATACGCCGTTGTACTCCCGGGCCCAGCTAGAAGCTAGAAGCGATCTGCATTGACCCGCGCATATTTCCGGTACCATGCTCCCTCTAAAGTTGATGAAGCTTGAAGACTCCGGCGTGTTCTCTAGATCCAAATGGCGACTTGCCTGGCAGACTTTCCTAGCCTTGCATTCAGAAGCTAACACCAAGGATCTTTCCTGGGCAGAGGGCCTTCGAGGCGCGGTCGGGATCTCGATCCCGGTGGCCATTGGCCTCCTGGCCAACCACCTGGTGTGGGGAATTCTCTGCGCCTTCGCCACCCTATGGATTCTAATGTGCGACGTCGGCGGCGCTTACCGGCAAAAGGCCCTAAACCTTGCTGGAGCCGCCTTAAGCATTCTGGGCGCCTACCTCGTCGGGGGGGTGGATGATTGAGTCCGCCAACAAATTACATCATCGGAACGTTTCTGTGGGTCTCTTCGGCAGCTTTGATCGGGGTCGCTGGAAACGCCGCCGCCCAGGCCGGCATGGTGAGCTCCACAATCGTCGTCACTTCGGTGGTGCTTTTTGTTCCGCAGCGAGTTCTGGATCCGCCTATTGCTTTGCCTGACTGGCTTCTGCTGGGCATTTGCGCTTTCCCTGGCACTCTGGCCGGTGCGACCGTTTTCACCGCTTTTCCAAGCGCTTTCAGCCAGTTGCAACAAGCTGGCCGTTTTGGCCAACACATTCTGGTCGGGCGCCGCAACGACCCGATCGATTGCCGACCAACCTCGAATTTGCCGTCGCTTACGATGGATTCATGAGCAGCTTGGAGCGCTCTCGCGGCATCTGGGGCGCAGTGCGCGCCGGCCGTGCGGGACCGACCTCACGGAGCATGCAACTCCTTGCTCTGATCGAACAACTTGACGATGTCGCGAGAACACTGGTCACACTTCGCGAAGAACTTAACCTGATCGGACAGCAACCGTGGTTCGACGAGTTTCGCGGGAGCTTTGCGGCCCTGATCCACGCCCTGTCCCAGCTCAATCAAGAGATGGCTGAAGCCGTTGCCGTCCGCGGCAGGGAGGTCGATCCGACCTCTCTTCAGCACGTTTTTCAGAAACTCGATAGAACCCTTGCTGGCGGCTCGCAATAGGCAAACTCTGTTCCAGCGGGAGGAACTGGAGCGGACAACGAAACACCTAGTCGAACAGGCTTCGGCGTCTGGCGGAAACCGTGTCGGAACTTAACTCCGGGACAACCTAACGTTCCGTGAGCCGCCGGAGGCTCGGTTCGGACCGAGACCTGAAAGATTTGATTCAATAGCTGAAATCCGAAACAATTTGTCCCTTCGCTCGAGCAGTTTTCGCCACGCTCTCCGGCTTGGCGTCGCCACTGCTCTAGCGGCTCTCGTCGCTTCCGCGGTGCACGTGGTGAGAGGATACTGGATTCCAATGACGGTCGTCATCGTGCTGAAACCAAATTTCGGAGGCACACTGCAGCGAGCCGTGCAACGAATGACCGGAACTGTTCTGGGTGCGCTGCTGGCGGCGATGCTGCTTCTGGTCTCAACGAACCCGTGGTGGCTGCTGGCTGTTCTGGCTGTTCTTGCTTTTGCCACCTTCGCTTTGCGAAACCGCAACTACACCCTGTTTGCGCTCGCTCTCACTCCGATGGTGATGGTGATGCTCGATATAGCTCATCCGATCACGGTTACGGACAGCTTTTTACGGATCCTTCATACGATTATCGGAAGCGTGATCGCATTGTTAGCCGGTTATCTGTTTTTTCCGACGAGGGAGAGCCGCCGTCTTCCGTTTCATATTGCCGAGGCCTTTCGAGCCGAAGCAGCGTTTCTCCGTGCGCTCGGCGACGCCATGTCCGGGAAAGGCGAGAGACCGATCTCCGAATTCCGGAGAGATGCCGCGGTGGCTGTATCAAATGCGGTCACGGCCGGTCAACGCCTTTTGAGCGAGCCGCCGAATCGTCGTGGAGACGTGGAAACTTCACTCGCCGCAGTCAATTACAGTCGGCGAATCTTGCATGCGCTTGCCGCGATATCCGATTATCCGAACCCGAAAGCCTATTCAACTCGAGTCCGATGAATTGCTCAGACTGATCGAGGCGTTAGCTAAAGCTTTGGACAATCTTGCCACCAGCCTGGAGACGAGAACCGATCCCAGGATGCTGCCAGATCATTCGCGACTATTCGAACGGCTGGAAAAGTTTTTGCAGGAGGCCCAACTCGACACGCAAATTTCGGGTCCCGAGACGGTCGGCAATCCGAAAAGCAGCGAAACCGCCACCTGGCTTTTTTACCACCTGAAAAACGTCAATGACTTGACTTTGGCGGCTCCGAAACGTGGTGGCGCGCCTTCTCCAATCGAGGGACTCGCGAGTTTTCAATGGCTAATGTGAGATCGCAGAAAACTTTTCGTCGATCGCCCGAAGGCGTCGCGAGAGGTCACGTGCAATGTTCAGAATCACAATCGCGTACTGGTCGGGATGACGCTGAAAGAGGCGGTAGAGATCCGTTCCCCTCAGCGCGAAGAGGAAGGTTTCTTCAACCGCCCGAACGGAGGCGGAGCGAGCAACGCATTCGATGATGGACATCTCACCCAGAAAATCTTTTGGCCCTAAAACTGCCAGCAGGGTCTCGTGCGCTTGCGCCAGATGTTTAACAACCTCCAAACGTCCGGAATAAACGATAAACATCCGATTTCCGGCTTCACCTTCCCGAACAATGATGTCTGCGGCAGCGAAGACAGCTTCTTCGGCAGCATTCGCAATTTCGGACAGCGCGGCGGCCTCGAGCCCGGCAAAGATCGGGATGCTTTCCAGAAACGCCTGGCGCATTGCTGGGGCCATCATAGGTGAGTTCAGTTTCGAGTCTTTAATCGTGCCGCATATTGGCCGCGGCTTCCTTGAGAGCAGCATGGGGGGCGAGCCTGCCGTCCAGAGCAACCTGGAGGGCCGCTCCCAAGGCACTGAAAAACCGGCCCATCTGTGGAACATTTGGCATGACCTGTCCAAAATCGACGGAAGCCTTCAACTCACGCAAGTGCGGGTTGTTCTGGGACATCTTTTCGTACATCGAAATCAGCGCCGGAACGCCAATCGGCTTCGCCTTGTCCATGGCGGTAAGCCCATCATCGGTTAGCAGGTAGTGCTCCAGGAATTCTTTAGCCAAATCCTGGTTAGGGCTTGAGCGGTTGAGATATGCGATCGAAACACCGACGAAAGGCCGGCCCACCTTTCCATCGACACCCGGAATCTGACCCAACCCGAAGTCTATTCCTTTCTGAATCAGGTTCGACCATGCCCACGGCCCGGAGATCATCATCGCAAGCTTGCCCTGGCCCATGAAATCTTCGGTTTCGCTATAGGAACAACTCTTTGGCAAGACTCCGGATTGGATTAAAGAAATGATTTTCGACAGCGCCGCCTCGACCCCGGGAGTCGCGACGCCAATGTTCTTGTAGTCATAGTCGCTACCTTTTCTCCGAAGACGTAGCCCCCACCGCTGGCCAGGATTCCCCAGGTGTAGTAAGCGCTTCGAGGATCCCACAGGATCGTAATGACGCCGGGATGCCTGCTTTTGATGTCTTGGTCGATCGCCGGCAGCTGAGAAAGCTGCGTCGGCGGCGGACCGTCGAGAAGCTTCTTGTTGTAAATCAGAGTAACCGTCTCGAGGGCAATCGGATATCCCCAGACCCGCCCCTTGTGCCGCGCTGCTTCCCAGGATTTCGGGAAAAACTTCTTCGCATACTCATCCGATACCTCGACCGGTGCGATCAGCCCTCCGTCCGCCCACTCGCCGATTTTATCGTGCGCCCAAATCACAATATCCGGCCCTTTGCCGGCTTGGGCGGCGATCGGGAAACTGTCCGTAATTTTTTCGGGTGTCTCGATCGTGAGCTTGAGACCGAAGTCAGTCCTGAATTTCTCAGCGATCGGCGCCAGGGCCCGTCCTCGCTCATTGTCCATCCAGATCAAAAGTTCACCATTGGTCCACGCTAGACACTCTTGTCGTGACAAGACAGAGAGTCAGCAAGATCAACAAGCAAATGCTTCATTGGAGCCGGGGACGACCCGTTCAGGTCTGGGAGCTACCAGAGTACCATTACACGCAGTCAGGCACGATTGCTCACGAATTTTTGACGTATCGCCGCCCCGTTTCCAGCGGCGTAACATCCGGTCGGCGTCGTCAGGCGACCCGCGTTGAAACGTGGGAGCGGACGGCGGACAGCCAGAACTTCTTCCGTGCCAAAATCACGCGGCAACCGAAAGCGGTTCGAGGCCAGTTGCAGACTAATTATTCGTATCGCAAATCTCTCTCAAGAAACGATCGATCTCCATGTCCGTTTCGAGGGTTCCCATGGCATGCTCAATAAATCCCTCGTCGAAAAGGTACAGGCGCGACGCCTCTTTTTCTACTTCGCTCAGGATCGTTTCTCTCCAGGAAAGGCCGACCGCGGTCTCGCTGTCTTCGCGCGGGATGATTTGCACGATTCCCCCAACCGGGGTCTTAATGGCTAATACCTTCTTCATGGTGATCCCTGACCTTCTTATACAATGCTGATCGGATGCCGGAAACGAATCTTGAATCTGTTCTTGAAAAAGGTTGCTCGATTCGACGTGTCCCTGGGGGTGCGTCGATGCACGGCCCTGGTTCAACTGCGCTTTGTCTCGACAGCAACAGCATTCAAATTCTGGATCGAGCTTCGGTTTTTGATAATAGCTATGCTCTAAAGGAAAAGGCGTCAAATTCCATAGATTAATACACTGCTTACTCGTGAGTTATTGACTGGGGTCTCATCTCAGTGGTGTCTCCAATGGACGCCGTCGTTAGTAACTAAAATAATACCTAACAGTGCGGACGACATTCTTCCGGCTGCAGAGAGTTGGCGGGCGCTTGTCTATGCAGCAACTACTTTTGGAAGATGCCGCTTGCGCCACATAACGTAGATGACTGGATAGATCAACAGATTTAGAACGGCTGAAGTAATGACTCCTCCGATCATGGGCGCTGCGATTCGCTTCATGACATCAGCGCCGGCTTGGTAGTCGGGCGCCCACATGATTGGCAGCAGACCGAAAAGGATCGCACAGACGGCCATCATTTTAGGGCGAATGCGTTGCACGGCCCCTTCACGGACAGAGGCATAGAGGTCCGAGAGGGAATTCATCCGACCTTCTGCGCGAAACTTTTCCCAGCTTAAATCGAGATAGAGCAACATCACGACGCCAGTTTCCGCGTCGAGTCCGGCCAAAGCGATCAGGCCAATCCAGACCGCCACGCTCATATTGTATCCGAGCAGGTAAATCAGCCAGAACGCTCCAATGAGAGAAAAGGGTACCGTCAACAGGACGATGAAGGTTTTCGTCAATGAACTGGTGTTAAGGTAAATCAGGACGAAAATAATGAGCAGCGTGAATGGGATCAGGATTGCCAGCCGCTTTTCGGCTGCCTGCAGATATTGGAACTGGCCTGCCCATTGAATGTAGTAGCCGGGAGGAAATTGCACCCGCTCGCCGATTCGCTTCGAAGCTGCTTGCACATAGCCGTTAATATCACTGCTGGTAATATCGACGAAGACATAACTGACAAGCTGGCCGTTTTCATCGCGAATATCGGCGGGCCCAGTTCGGTAGGAATGTCGGCCAGGAGCGAAATCGGCACCTGATTACCCGTAGGAGTGGCGACCAGCACCCGTTTTAGCGCGTCGATATTGTCGCGGAAATCACGCGAATAACGAACGCTGATGGGATATCTCTCGCGGCCGTCGACGGTGGTGCCGATCGTATCTCCGCCAATTGCTATTTCCACAATCTGGTTGACGTCCTCAACTCGCAGGCCATAACGGGCGGCTGCTTCGCGATTAACCGTGAAATCAAGGAAATAGCCTCCGGTCGTTCGTTCCGCAAAAGCACTCCGGGTATAAGGGCAGATCGGCTAACGCTCGTTCGATCGAAATACCCACCCGCTCGAGTCCTTCCAACGTCGGACCGAAGATTTTGATCCCGAGAACCGATCGCAGTCCGGTGGTCTGCATCTCGGTCCGGGTTTGAATCGGCATCCAAAATATTTGTGCCATTCCCGGGGTCCTGGTCGCCTGATTCATTTCCGCGGTGAGTTTCTGCCAGGTCATGCCGGCCCGCCATTGCTCAGGAGGTTTTAGCTGGACGACGGTCTCGAACATCGATAACGGCGCCGGATCGGTCGCCGTTTCGGCTTGCCCAGCCTTTCCGAATACGCTTTCGACTTCCGGAAACTTTTTGAGAATACGATCTTGAATTTGCAAGATCTTGGTCGCCTCCCTGATCGAGATCCCTGGGACCGCGGCCGGCATGTACAAGATCGTGCCCTCGTTCAATGGTGGCATGAATTCCTTTCCGAGCCGACTGAATGGGATCCAGGTAAGTCCCAGAGCAACGGCGGCCACGCCAAGGGTCAGCCACGGGAAGCGAAGAACGAGACTTACCAGTGGATTGTAGAGACCGATTAACAAAGCGTTGATTGGAATCTTTTTCTCCGGCGTGATCTTCCCGCGAATCAGCCACGTCATCAGGACGGGAACCAGCACCAATCCAAGGAGCGACGCGAAGAACATGGAGAAGGATTTCGTGAAGGCCAGCGGTCGAAAGAGTCGTCCTTCCTGCGCTTGCAAAGAAAAGACCGGGATGAAACTCACCGTGATGACAAGGAGGGAGAAGAACAAAGGGCGTCCGACAACCTGTGCGGCGCCGACGATCACATCGAAGCGCTCCCGACCTATCAGCATCGCGCCCGTGCTCCTCCCGAAAGCGCTCCAGGGCCTTGTGGGCGTTTTCGACCATGATAATGGCTGCGTCGACCATGGCGCCAATGGCAATGGCGATCCCCCCTAGCGACATGATGTTCGAGGTCACGCCGAGCCAGAGCATGGGAATAAATGAGAGAATGATCGCGACCGGCAAGGTGATAATCGCCACTAGCGCCGAGCGCACATGCCAGAGAAAAAGCACCGAGACGACCGCCACCACGATGCTCTCCTCCAGAAGTTTTTCGCGCAAGGTATCAATCGCGCGGTAAATCAGCGTGCTCCGATCGTAGGTGGGCACAATTCGAACACCTGGCGGCAAAGAGGTCTTGATTTCTTCAATCTTCTTCTTAATGCCGTCGACGACTTTGAGCGCATTTTCGCCGTAGCGCATCACGACGATCCCGCCAACTGCTTCACCCTGCCCGTTGAGTTCGGCGACACCATACCGAAGGTCAGGCTCCCAAATGCACGTCGCCCACATTTTTAACATAGATAGGAACACCGTTCTGGACCTTGAGAACGACTCTCTCTAAATCGCTGATGCTTTTGATATAGCCGCGCCCGCGGACGAAAAACTGGGTCGTGGCGATTTCAACGGTCTTCCCCCCAACATCCATGTTGCTCTTGCGGACGGCATCGACGACATCGCTGACTGGAACGTTGTAGGCAACAAGTTTGTTGGGATCGAGATCGATCTGGTATTGTTTGACGAACCCGCCTACCGAAGCGACTTCGGCAACACCTCCACGGATTCGAGCGCGTAGCGGAGGTTCCAGTCCTGGAGCGACCGAAGTTGGGCGAGGTTATGCTTTCCGCTATCATCGACGAGCGCGTATTCAAAGACCCACCCGACGCCGGTGGCGTCCGGCCCAATGAGCGGATTGACGCCCTCCGGCAACATGCCGCGAACAGAGTTCAGATACTCGATTACTCGTGAGCGGGCCCAGTAGATGTCGGTGCCATCCTGAAAGATCACGTAGACAAACGATTTCCCAAACATCGATTCCCCGCGGACAAATTTTACCTTGGGTGCAGCAATGAACTTGGTGGTGATCGGATAGGTGATCTGGTCCTCAATCAGGTCTGGAGAACGCCCGTGCCAGTCGGTATAAACGATGACCTGAACGTCGCTGAGATCGGGAATCGCATCGAGCGGCGTCTGGCACAGCGCATAGATGCCGCCGGCGATCCCGAGGATTGTCAAGAGGATGACCAGAAACGGATTCCGCGCGCTGATGGCAATGGGGAGAAACGTGTCGGCGGGTCGGCGTGGCGGCGTGTCGGCGTGTTCGCTTTTCGGCGACGTCGAGCGGTGGTTCTGATTGACTTTCGTCAGGCACGTTAGGCTCTTTCCCTAGGTTTGACTGCCCAATAGCGGGCATCTTCTATCATTTTAGCGATCTGAGCGAGAATCTTGTCGCGAGCCACTTCCCCGGGATTTGACTACCCACGGTCGGCATGGTCGATCATTTTAACGATCTGAGCCAGGATCTTGTCGCAGGCGTCATCGAGTTCGTCGAAGACCTCTTGCTTAAGATAGCGGTGCCGAAAAGCAATCTCGACATGAACTTGGGTCTCGGCTGCCTCAGTCTCCGCGTCATTGAGCTTTGAACAAACGCAGCCTGGTATCGCCTTTTTCTCCAGGCTTCCGCCAAATTCGCACATACCGAACGAGAGGATCGTCTGACTTGATCGGTCAGCGTGTATCTTTCTTCGATTGGAAAATGCTTGGTCAGTTCGAAAATACGCATCACCAACGACATAGCTCCTTGATAAACATCCAAATCCCGAAAATGCTTAACGGCGTTCATAACATTTTTGTTACACGTGTTAAATCTCCGACGCAAGCCGATCTGCCAAAACGCGTCGAACGCGCGATAGATCAACACGCCGATACGTCGACCCACGGATACGTCCCCCTTTTGCGCCCGACCCGCCGAGAAGCGATCACGCCGACACGCCGACCCGTTTCCCCGTTTCCCTACTCTCCTCCGAAGTCTCTGATCGCGCCCTGGATCTGCGCCTCGGCATCGATCAAGAAATTCGCGCTGGAAACAATACGCTCTCCCTCTTGCAAACCGCCGGTGACTTGATAGTAGCGTTCCTGATTCGGGTCACCCGGGATCAACAAACTGCCGGCCAACTTGAATGAAGCGAGGTTGCAGTCTTCCAGATCCCCTGTCTACAAACACCAACATTCGCGATCCCGTGGGCAGAACTGAATCAAATGGAATAGTGAGTCCTTCCCCGGCGTCAATTTCGACAACGACATTGGCATACATGCCCGGCCGCAGTTGGCCGTCCGGGATTCGGAATATCGATGCGAACCAGCGCGGTGCGTTTTACAGGATCGATCATCGGGCTGATAACGGCTATTTTCCCTTCGAATGAGCGATTCGGGAGGGCGGGCAGAGAGATTGTCACCGGTTGCCCTTCTCGCAAAAGTCCAACCTCGTTCTCGTAAAAGTTCGCCCAGAGCCACAAATCCGATAAATTGAGCGACTGTCATCAGCTTGTCTCCGCGTTTCACGCTCATGCCAACCTTCATCGGCACCTCGCTGACGACGCCGTCAAAAGGGGAGCGGAACAACAAGCCGGTCGGTGGGTTGACCCGTGCGCTCAAGTTCGGCAGATCTCGGTCCGGGCCGACATTGAGAAACTGTAAGCGACGCCGTGCAGAAACAATCAGCTGGATCCATTGATGCCGGGGTAACGCTGCCGTTGACCTGCACTTTGAGCAGGTTAACCAGTTCTTGTTCCGGGGCGCGAAGATCGGGGCTGTAAATCGTCATCAAGGGCTGTCCGACGGTTACGCGTTCGCCGGGCGAAGTAGACCCGCAACTCCTCAACGTAGCCGTCCACGCGAGTCACGCACTCGAAGACCTGCGCCTGATCTACTTCCAAAGTTCCCTACAGAGCGAATGTCAAGTCGCATCGTGCCTGCGCCGAACCTCGGCGTAGGTCACGCCGATCTGCTGCTGACGCTGGATCGGGACAATGAACTCGCCGGCTTTGGACGATTCTTCTTTCCGCTGGGTGACGGGAACCAGATCCATCCCGCAAATCGGGCAATTTCCCTGGGTCGCGGAGTGAACCGAAGGGTGCATCGCACAGGTCCAGTAATCGACATCCGCGATGAGCGATCTGGTTCGCGGGTTTGGAGCAAGCCGCGAGCTAACACCACCGTCAGAACGAAAAGAGTGCGGTATACCAGGAGAAACGGGCCGGTGGTTCGGCGGGTTGGGAAATCGGCCCCGTGTTGGTCGGACGTGCAAGGAACGGCCACCAGGCTTGATGACCCACCGGTCAGCAGGGTGATCAATAACGATCTGCGCATGATCTTGTCGCCAGCGTCACTTCGCCAACGCGACGATACTTCGACACGTGTCTCCCGACGCGCTGATTCCCAGACACGTTTCTGCTGTTGCCCGTCAGAAATTCAAAAGCTTTTCCGGGACATAAATCACGTCGCCACCAGAGCAATAAATGGCCGGGAGTTGGCTTACCTTGCAGGACTGGCCTCAAGTCGAAGACCTGGGCCTCGTGTTCGCCCTTCACGATGCGAATAAGGGACACCTTCTTGAGGTCTGCCTCCGGAGTGAATCCTCCGGCTTCCATGATGGCTTCAAGCACGGTCGCCGGCCTTTCGAACACGATTTTTCCCGGTTTTTGCACGGCGCCGGAGACGACCACCGGCACGGCCCTGGTATCGAGAGTAACAATGACTTCGTTATCCTGTAAGTTGCGGTTTATAAAGTCGCGCCAACTCCACCTGAAGCTGCCCGACCGTCTTTCCGGAGGCAGCGACTTCCCCGACCAGAGGCAGGCTGAGCGTTCCGGCCGAACCAATCTTTTGTGACTGGTTCAATTCCGGCGCGGCAGGAAACGTTATTCTAACGACATCTCCAGCCACCAGAAAGCTAGGCGTTTGACTCGTTAACTGCTGCTGGGTCTTTTTCGGCCCTTGGCAACCGGCAAATAACAGGAGAACAACACCAGCCAGTTTTAAACACGTATTTTGCCTGAATCCATTTTGCATAAGAGGCTGTCCAACAACCCTCATCCCGGCGTACATTCCCGCCCTGCGGTTCTTCATCCTTCTGCCGCTGATGATTGGCTGATTTTGCAGTTGGTTGATGTCTTAAGGGTTAATTGCGGGTGCTGTCCAGAACGTTTTGCAATGGTCAAGACGGATTTGTCAGAAAATCGGGCCCTGGAGGCTCCAATCCTGGCTGATCCCTGCCGTCCAACTCCTTGCATTGAAGCACGTTGACCGTTGGGTCGCATTTCTCAGCCCTCATCGTTTGGTCGATCCGCTCGAGATCGGAGGCGTTCGGCGACGATCATCTGGGACTCAAAAAAATAAAGGAGGAACGACCCATCGAAGTGGTCCGATTGCTCAAAATTGCGGAAATCAGAAAGCGGAATTCGCTGCAATGCTGCGCATACAAAAATGACGCTTTTTTGCATTTTTGGCTCTTAATTGATTTTTTTTTGTATTTTTTGCCTTGAATGACTTGCCAAATGTCCGGATTACGCCTAAAAGCAAACCCCATGTGCAAAAATAGGATTATAGTCAATGGCGGCGCGAGACCGGTCTCGCGCTGCGTTTCGCCGGGCGCCGCGCGCTTCGCTTCGGTAGGTTTTACCTCCAGCCAGCCGCTTCGTGCAGTTGTTCTTTTCGACTGCTGGGTCCACCGCAGGTCTCTTAATTTTCTCAATCTAAACCGGCTCTTTCAAGTTCCTTCCCATTGTCCCCTGCGAGGAACTCGATGTTTCGGACATGCCTGATCGGCCCAGCGGGTCGGCGGCCTACCGGGCGTGTCGAAACCAATCAATCAATTTTACTCAGAAGATTAACGATGAGACATTTTCTTTTCTTTTACCTTCTGAAAAGATTCGCGGTTCCTGCGGGGTTGCCGCTCATTCTGTTCGCCAACAGTGCCCTTGCGGCGACGGCGACGCCCAAGTATATCCAGGGCAACTACGCGGTGCCGCAGACGATCAGACGTCTGTCAACGGTGCCCTACGCGGCAGCGCAGACCGCTGGGAATCTGAACGTGGTGATCGTGGGATGGAGCGACTCAACCGCGCAGTCAGTTCGGTGAACGACTCCAAGGGAAACATCTATCGAGTGGCGATGGGACCAAACGTTACAGGTTCACTCTCGCAGGCTATTTATTACGCGAGGAAAATTTCGGCTGCCGCGGCGGCCACGAATGCCGTGACGGTGACGTTCAATACAGCGGCTACTTTCCCGGACGTCCGAATCGTGGAATATTGCGGGATCGATCCGAGTCAATCCGGTGGACATATTCGTAGGGGCGACCGGCAACAGCGCCATTGAGCAGCAGCGGCACTGTAAAGACTACTATCGCAACAGATTTGTTGGTGGGAGCCAACACCGTGCAAACGACTACCACGGGTTCCGGCAGCGGGTTCACACAGCGGTTGCTCACCACCCCGGACGGTGACATCGCGGAAGATCCGCGTTGTGACAGCAGCCGGTACCTACAGCGCGAGCGCGCCTCTGACGTCGGGCGGATGGGTGATGCAAATGGTGGCTTTCCGCGCCGCAACCCAGGCTGCCGGAAGTTCGAGCGTCAAGCTGTCATGGAACGCGGATGCCGCGACCGGCAATCCGGCGACCAACCCCACCGGCTATCGGTTGTATTACGGAACAGCCAGCGGAGTCTACACGCAGAACCTCAACGCCGGGAACACAACCACTGCCACGGTGTCGAACCTGGTTAAGGGATCCACCTACTACTCCGTCGTCAGGGCCTATAACAGCGTGGGAGCCGAGAGTCCGCCCTCAAACCAAATATCCTTCAAAGCTCCGTAAATTCTCTTTCGGTTAGAGCCGGCCGCCAGTGCTACACTGGCGGCCGGCTCGTGTTAGCCTGCAGCGCTCACAAATCTTTAGAGATTGTGAGCGCTGCAGGCTCAGGCAGCGGAATTTCTCCGGCTGCGCCGGAAAATTCCACTGCTATTTCAGAGAAGCACCCGACGGGCGCGCGCGCGTAAAGATTGTACGAGAAACTCGCGCGCAGCGAGTTCACCCGGCAAAATAGCGTTGCGCGGAGGAGCATCGGAAGTCGAGGCCGGTGTAACACTGGTGCGGGGAGCACGGGCTCTCCAGCCCGAAGAGAAGCATGGTTCTTCCCGACAAGCGATAAAGTTATTGGTGAGATTGCGGCGGCTGGCTGTCGCAATCAACCCGGAGAGAAGAGTGAATATAAGATCACCGGGAAGCCGATGCCCAGCCGTCGCAAAGGAGAACTACCATGTCTACGGCACGCGATCAAGAGAGGGAAAAAAAGGATCCGACGCTCCACGCGCAAGCTTCCAAGCGCAAAGCCAGAGGTAGCCACTGCCAGCGAGGCAAAGGCCACCAGCGAAAGTCCAAGCTGACTATTGCCCACCCGGATGCTGCCGGGATCGATATTGGATCTCAAGTTCACTATGTCGCAGTGCCCGAAGACCGGGCTGAGGTGTCGGTTCGCAGCTGTGGCGCTTACACCGCCCAGCTCGATGAGTTAGTGGAGTGGCTCAAAGACTGCCGAGTCAAAACCGTGGCGATGGAATCGACCGGAGTTTACTGGATCCCATTGTACCAGAAGCTCGAAGAGGCCGGTTTGGAAGTCTTGTTGGTCGATGCACGCCAAGCCAAGCATGTGCCTGGACGTAAAAGCGATGTCCAGGATTGCCAATGGCTGCAGCAGTTGCACACTTACGGGTTGTTACGAGCGGCATTTCGTCCCGAAGACTCCGTCTGCCGCTTACGCACCTTGCAACGACATCGTAAAAACCTGGTCGAATGCGGGGCGATGTGGGTTCAGCACCTGCAGAAGGCTCTCAACGAGATGAACCTACACTTACATCACGTGCTCAGTGACATCAGCGGGCTGAGTGGACTAAAGATCCTGGATGCGATTGCTAGTGTAGTGCTGCACAAATAACTAGACATAATGGCCCTGGCGCGATACTGTGATTTTCAATGAAGACGTGGCGCCAGTGCGTCAATCTGGAAGAACCGCAACGGCAATTACTGGAACAATGGGTGCGCGCTCACAGTACGCCTCAGCAAGTAGCCAAGCGCTGCCAAATCATTCTGCAAAGCGCCGGCGGAAAGTCCGATCAAGCGATTGCCATGGAATTGGACCTCAACCGGCACACCTGTCGGCTCTGGAGAGAGCGCTTTGTTGAGTGCGGGGTTGACTGCCTATGGGATGTAGAAGCCGGTCGGGGACGCAAAGTGCAGGCTGGTTTAGCTCAGCGAATTGTCGAAGCCACTCTTCACTCCAAGCCTGCAGGGCAAACACATTGGACCACGCGAAAACTGGCCAAGGAGCAGGGAGTTCATGCCAGCACTGTGGCGCGAATCTGGCAGGAGCACGAACTCAAACCGCATCGGCAAAAGACCTTCAAACTCTCACGTGACGCAAAGTTCGTCGAAAAGCTCCTCGACGTCGTGGGGGTCTATCTCGATCCTCCCCAACACGCCATCGTGCTCTGTGTCGATGAAAAGTGTCAGATTCAAGCCCTGGATCGCACTCAGCCTGGCCTGCCGCTCAAGAAGGGTCGCTGCGGCACCTGGACGCACGACTACGTCCGACACGGAACAACGACCTTGTTTGCTGCGCTCAACGCAGCCAGCGGTAAGGTAAGCGGCGAATGTTATCCGCGTCATCGCCATCAGGAGTTCATCAAATTCTTGCGCCGGCTGGATAACGAATTTGAGCCGGATCTGGAATTACACTTGATCATGGACAACTACGGCACACACAAACATGAGAAGGTGCGCCGCTTTCTGGATCGCCATCGGCGCTTCAAAGTTCATTACATCCCAACCAGTTCGAGTTGGCTCAACTTGGTGGAACGCTGGTTTGCCGAACTCAGCGGCAAGGCCGTACGGCGAGGCAGCTTTGCCAGTGTGCCTGACTTAATTGAAGCTATCTTCGACTTCATTGCACAATGGAATGAAGAGCCGAGGCCATTCGTCTGGACAGCCAAAGCGGAGGACATCTTGGCAAAGATTGAAAGGTGTCGTCAGCGGTTAGAGAAAATCTCTCCAGGATGCACAAAACCGAAAAGAGGGTTAAAGAAAGCCGCATGAATCTATGTATAGTTATTTATGCGACAGAACACTAGGGCGTGTTTGTAAATCATCTATGTGAGCCGAAAGGTGAGGACGATGGCAAGGCAGACAAAACCCAGGAAAGTTTCGGCAAGTTTGTCATAGCGAGTGGCGACTCGGCGGTAGCGCTTGATTCTTTGGAAGAAGTTTTCTACTCGATGACGACGCCGGTAGAGCTTTGCGGAGAATGGTACAGTCGTAGTGCGGTTAGCGCGACCAGGAATGCAGGTTTTAACTCCCTTAGCGGCCGCTGTCTGTCTGAGGGTGGAGCTATCATAGGCTTTGTCGCCAATAAGGGTAGAATTCTCTGGCAGGCACTCCGTAAGCTTTCCTGCCAAACAGATGTCGGCTTCGTTTCCACTGGACAAGGCAACGATGATGGCTTGCGAGCGGGCATTGACGACAACATGAATCTTGGTGTTTAGCCCTCCCTTGGTGCGTCCCATGGCTTGTGGAGCTTGGCCGCCGGCCGGATTGGACCCGTCAGCATGAACCTTGACGTGGGTACTGTCGACAAAAAACCACCCCGGAGCGAGCTCCGGCCCGAATTGAGCCAGCACTTTTTGTAGAGTGCCGCGATGACACCAACGACGGAAATACTGGTACACAGAGTTCCAGCGGGCCTGTGGCCGATCGATAGCTCTCCAACTGCATCCCTCTGTTAGTACAAAAAGAATACTTTCAAGCACGACGTACATTGACAAAGGAGGCCGACCAGCTTTATTATCTTTACTGCCGTTCCAGGGAGTCGCTTTCTATGGAAATTATAGCTTCCGCTATCTTCGGCAGAAGCGCCTTCACTTTTGGTCGTATTCGCATCATCCGTTTTATCTCCAGCTAGGCGCATTGTCCATAAAGGAACATTTACAAACCACTCTCATCCCACAGGATGGCAAAATGGGTATCGGGATGCTGAATTGAAGCGGGATTGCGGGTCGTTGTCTGTGAAATGGGTTTAAGAATTTATTCGGTTTCGCTAGGAAGGAATTTTTTGTCTGGTCACGGTGCTATCCCATAGGCTTGCTAAGCAAATCCTGGGAAATAGGCGTTCTCCGGCGTCGCCAGATATCGAAAATGTCCACCTGCTGTCCCACAGAATCTAAGCAAATCCCAGAGATCAATTTTTCTCCAGAGCGCGGCTCGCAGCAGCGTGAACAGCCTGGTAAAGGAGTGATTCCAGCGACTGATCACGCAGAGAAAACGCATCAGGACATAAAGCAACAGTGCCGTCCAGACCTGCCAACGGACCGCGTTTGCGCTGTTGCCTAGGAAATCGCACAACTGCAAGCTCTGCTTGATCTGTTTAAAGAAGACTTCGATTTGCCAGCGGCAGCGATACAGATCAGCGACACTGCCGGCGCTCCACTGGAGATTGTTCGTCAAAAACTCCATCTCGCGCTCCTTGCCGTCGACTTCCACCAGAGCCCGCACTCGACGCATGGCTTGGGGATAATGGGCGCGGGAGTCTTTGTTTTTGAGCACCACAAGTTCGTCGCTCAAGATGCGTTGATCCGTTGCTTTGGGCAGTCTTTTGAGCACCCGAAAGCAGAGCGACTCCTTACTGCGCGTGACCCAAAAGACGCCATCTTCATGGAGCACTCCCAAGTGGATGAAATCAACATAAGCGCGGTCAAAAATAATGATTTCGCCCGGTTTAACTCCAGCGCAGAGTTCCGCGGCGCGAATACTGTCGGCGGCTTTTGCCGATTCGACCAAGACAAAGCGCGGCAACAGACTGTGCAAGTCCAGACGCACATGAAGCTTGGCGGCGGCTTTGCGCCGACGATGCTGCGCCCAGTCGATACAGGAGGCGATCAGCGCAATCGTGCTGGAGTCCACCACATGAATGACACGACGAAAACGCCGTGCTAGTCCTTTACCCCGACGTCCGGTGGCAAATCCCGGAGAAAGACTTTGGAGGTGCTCGAGCACCGTCCAGAAAAGCCGTTCGGCCAGCGCCGCGTCACGACGCTTATTGGCGTGAGAAAGATTGTTACGGCTTGGAGCCGTCGCTCCGCGCAAAGCCGAAAGCGGCCCGCTGTGCAACCGCAGCGCGTCACAGACATCATTGAGGCCAATGGCGTGGGTCAGTTGCGCAAAAAGCATGCTCACCACGTGACTCCATGGACTGAAGGTCCGCGCCATGGAATCTACACCGGTATCGCGCGCAAGTTTCGCAACCAGATGCGGCGGAATCAGATTGCAAACCTGTCGGAGAACGCTGAATTTGGATGCGGTTGGTTTGGTGTTTCTTTTTTTTCACCTCTGCTGAGTGGCAGAGTTAAAGAGCCATTCCAACCACTTTTTTTGTGCTTTAACTGAAAGCCCTATGGGACGCGTGTGTAAAAGAATACTGTTAAGTACGACTTCTACATTTGACAAATGAGCTCGACCAGCTTTATTACCTTTACTGCCGTTCCAGGGAGTCGCTTTCTATGGAAATTATAGCTTCCGCTATCTTCGGCAGAAGTGCCTTCACTTTTGGTCGTATTCGCATCATCCGTTTTATCTCCAGCTAGGCGCATTGTCCATAAAGGAACATTTACAAACACGCCCTAGAGGAGGGATGGGGATATGGCGATGGACTTCAATGAACGGCGCCGATGAGCGGGCAGTTCCTGACGACTTGAAAAATCTTGAAGTCCGGAGCTTGATTGACTAACCGAAAGGCATCCGGGTGAGCCTTAAGCAAAGGAGCAAAGCAATCATCGTCCGACGGAAGATAGTAATTGTCCTGCCGGTGCACCACGATCAGGTAATTAACCTTGTGCGTCCGGATACCTTCCATCAGCAATTCCGGGTCCGAGCTCGGCGGAAACCAGACTACACTTCTCTTCGAATAATGGTAGACGATAGGAACGTGTCTCGCCATGACAACGGCATTTTCATCTGTATGGGAACCAACCCATACTCCGGCCTCCCCATCCGCTGAGAACCGATTCGTTGCGGAATTGAGGTCCAGATTGGAGCGCGCGATTTTGAGCTGAGTCGTCAATCCGATGACGATTAAGCCGCCCGCGAGTACCAGACCCGAGATCTGCAAAATGCGCTGCGGGCTTAGTTGAGGCGTGGTCACCGGCTTGAACCACCGGCGCAAGAGGGCGGACGGGTACGTCAGCCAGGCGGTATCGGCCCAGATCATCCAGGCGGCGAGAATCCCCGAGACCAGCCAGACAACAAAGGAGGTTTCGTCCTGCAACCCGGCGTGAGGCAATTCCCTGGCCATTCCGGATCCATGGACCCAGAACCACGCGCTGGCAGTGAGGAGGCCCGCGACCGGGAGCCAGACTGCGCCCAGCACCCGAGGCTTGTTCCTCGCCAGGAAAACGAGCGCCTTTCCTGCACGCCACCCGTACAAGCAGGCAAGTGGTGCTACGGGCAGGAAAAACCTTGGCTCCAGGTTCCAAGGCCAAAGCACGTAGATGAATTCGTATCCCGCAAAATACCATTCCTGCAAGCCGCCGCCGTTCGGCCAGACAGAATACAACCAGCCTAAAGCGACCAGAAAGAGCATCCCGATGGTCGCAATCGACATCCAGGCAAAATAAATCGGACGGCGGAGAATCATTTGGCTGAGCAGATTCGCGCGCTCATAGGCATTCTTTAAGATACGGACGGCGACATCTTTCGGGGTGGCAAATCCCAGCTCCGGGTAATTGCCTTCCTTCAGCTTCAATTGCGCCACATACGAATGTGGAAAACCTGCCACCGGCCATTCCTGGGCAGCGATGCCGGCGCTGGCTTCGACGCGCTGGTGCATCCAAAGACCCTGCGTCGCGACTCCTATCAAAAGGACGGCGAAATAAGCTCTAAGACGATCGAAGGCCAGCTTGCGGTCTCGAAGAAAGAGTAAAGCAACACTCGCGACAATGGCGCATAAAAACGCCATCGCGGCCGAAGCGAACATCAGGGTAGCTACGATCAGCGCCGTCAATAATGCTCCCCATCCCAGGCGCGACATCAGGCGGGCCGACTTCTCGAATCTCCTCGCGACCAACAAAGCGCTGATGGAGGTGAAGAAATAGGGGAAGCTCGGAACGACCCACTGGGTCACGAGAAAGAAATACCTTGGAGACGAAATTAACAGCAGGCATATCGCGGCGGCAACGACGCGCGGCGCTTGATGCCGCAACAACTCATAGGTAACTAGGAATCCAAGAGTCCCAAAGACCGCCATCGTGCGCAGAAATGCGACGTGACTGCAGCCCCCAGCAACGCACAGCAGACCTAGAATCCAGGGAAGCCCTGGCGGCTGGTTCGTCTCGGGATAGCCGTTGACGCCGTAAAAACCGTGGTCGACCAACGAGCGGCCTGCATCGGCGAAGAATACATCGTCGTCCAAGAAATCGGGGGCCCGCTCACAGCCAAAGAACTGCATGGCGCCGAAACCGAGGATAAGTGCCAAGACCAGGAGATCAATCCGCCGGAGAGGAGAAGATACCTCAAGAAGTTGCGCCCAAAATCCGGTACGGTCGGGGCTTAGACTCTGAATAGTTAGACAGTCGCTGTTCATTGGTACGGTTAATCGAACGTATTACATTTCCGAACGGACTAAGGCTCGCGTCGCGATATTAATTGCGAATGCACATTCGCTTGGTGTCTCCAGCAAGTTAGGCGAAGTTGGATTGTTCATGCCTAATCACGAGTTAAGTTTTGTGCTGTCCGCTGTTCTCTGTTGATAGCTTAGTTAGGCGGGTCCGGCCCGCATAGTGCTGCGCGACGCCTGTTCAAGGCCGAATCCGACATAAACGGCATCCTTCCCGCCGGAGGCGGGCCCCTGCCATTTATTTCGTTTCGACCTTGAGCAGGCTTTGCTCCGCGCTGGAGGACAGTAACGGTATTTTGTGTTTGACACCCTCAGCTCGTTCCTCGCTGCGGGCTGTCAAAGCGCAAAAGTTCTTGCGCGGCCAACAACACGAATTTGCGTTTTGGGCGCTACTGGATTGGAGTAAAAGGGTTATGACACCGGAAGAACTTTTTACCGCCGCGCTTGGACTGGGCCGGCAATGGCGAGTGGCCCAATGCCGCTTTGAGGGTGAACCCAAACGCTTGGAATTGCGAATCGAGCACGTCCCAGGAGAACATTTTGAGTGTCCGCTCTGTCAGGCTTTGTCTGGAGTGCACGATACGATCGAGAGACGCTGGCGGCATTTGAACTTTTTCCAGTACCGCTGCGAACTGGTGGCCAGGGTGCCCGCACTTGGTGTCGCACCGACGGAGTCCATCAGGTGCAGGTGCCTTGGGCCCGGCCAGGCAGCGGGTTTACCCTGATGATGGAAGCGCTCATCATGCTGCTGAGCGCTGAGATGCCCGTCGATGCCGTGGCTGATCTAGTCGATGAGCACGAACGTTGTGGCGGGTGTTGATGCATTACATTGAGCAAGCACACTCCAAGAGCAATTGGAGTGCCGTCCGGGGATGCGGTAGACGAAACCAGTGCCCGGCGCGGACGCCGTTACGTGACCAATGTGCGCGACGATGAGAACTCGGTCTGCTCCTGATGGTCGAAGGACGCGGTGTCCAGGCCCTGGGAGCCTTTGCCGAGGCGCTCCACCTGCACGGCGGCGATCCCTCCCAGATCGAGGCGATCGCGATGGATATGAGCACCTCCTATATCCAAGGTGCTCGAGAATATTTTCCTCAGGCCAGAATCGTCTTTGACAAGTTCCACGTCATGGTGATGGCCGGCCGAGCACTCGATGAGGTGCGCCGCCAACTGCAGCGCGACGGAGCCGATCTCAAAGGGATGATGTGGAGCTTGCGCGGCAACGTGTGGAACCTCTCTCAAGAGCGTCAAGAGCAACGTAAGGACCTGTGTCGCCAGTATACTAAACTTGGCCGTGCGATGGGTCTGCGAGAGACGCTCCAAACCATTTACGCAGGCTCCGACCGCCAGACTGCCGAAGCTGAGCTTGACGGTGGTGTGGCTGGGCAGCGCGCAGTCGCCTACACCCCTTTCGTCATTTGGCCAAGACTGTTCGTGAGTATCGGGAGGGAATCCTGGCCTACTTCGACACCAAGCTGACCTCTGGGGCAATCGAGGCTGTCAACGGCATCATCCAGTTAGCAAAACGAATGGCTCGGGGATTTAGAAACTTCATCTACTTCAGAACCGCAGCCTACCATCGAGCCGGTCAGCTCAACCTGGATGTCCCAACCATCACGTAACTTATCAATTACCCACAGAAAACAGCGAAAGGGCATTGTGGTACCAATAAAAATGGCCAAGCGGTGAACCTGGCCTCGTAAAGATTGGAGTTAGTTTTAGAGACCCTTTAATACCTCGGTAACTTGATTTGCTAGAAGTTCTAACAAGCAGTCATGCCCTTCCTTACAATTCTTACCTTAAAAGTATTCTGAAATCAACAGGTGAAATCAATTTTTTGCTAGAAATCAGAACTTGTTAAGTATTTTGCCGCCCAATATTAGAAATGTAATACTCTTCAGTATCTCGAGCGATCTACTAAAATGTCTCTATTCCCCCTAACTAATGGTAAAATTAAATCGCAGCTCGGCAACGCCCTATTCTACGCGAGATGGCGTGCTAAGGATGAATGGGATCACGGGATGGGCGTTCCTCAGCAGAATTGGAGCGGCGACCGGAGTTGAAAAGGGCTTCAAAGACGTAGCCGGCCGTTTCCGTGATGAGCGTCTTCGCGCGCTCGCTGGACCACCACCACGGCACGATTGCGTCTTCAGGCGGGCTCCAGCTGACCACTCCGACTTTGGTTCTCAGAACCTTGGCGAAAACCAGACGACTGCGCCTCGCGTGAGGACCTAGCGTAAACACATTGACCGTGTCAGCCTGGATGCCCCGGGCGCGGAGCATCCGGGAAACGGCAACGGCACATTCATAAGTGCGCCGGCTTTCGGTCGGCCCCGCCGAAGCCACCACTAATTTATCTGCGGGAACGCCTAACTTAGCCAGTTCCCGGCCGGCCATCTCAGCATAGTTCTCGTGATCTTCATTCCAACGGTCGAACGTCGAACCACCCGTAGCCACGATGTATTCATAGCCGTGCTGTTCAAACTCCTTCTGGGCAGCGCGCATGCCATCGCGCCCAATCCAGCCTTCCACCACGAGAACTTGCGCCGGCAACCGGCGCGTTAACGACAAAAAGGACTCTGCGCAATTCCACCACCAGGCCACCGGAATTGCCAGAAGGAAGATGATGCAGAACGAGCCCCACCAGGTCGGGCACCAGATTGTTCGGCGTTGAACGAGTCGCAACCAAACGTTCCGGCCAATCAAAATCCCCATGAATTCACCTCGAAGAACCGATTGCGCCTTTCAGAACATTCCTGACGTGACACGGGCCTTCCAAGTCACGTTGGTCGCCGACCAGAGCTCCGCGGGAAGGATAGCATTCACCGGTATCGGTGGCATTCTTCAGATCTGGGAATGGGCACCCACCAGGTCCAGAACCAGCTTGCGGCCGTAGAACGCCTCGGCGCGAGCGGTGGGAGAGGCGCATTCGATGCCCCGGATACGATGCATGGCGCCAAAAGTATCGCCTGTAAACCAATGCTTGGTCGACTGAGTTTTGAAGTGCTTCAGAAGCAACTCGATCTTCAGTGCGCAGAGTTGGTCTGCGAGAGGCACATAGACGTTGGGCCTGCCGAGGTCCCCGTCGTACTTCAGAATCTCGTACTCAAGGATCAAGTGATTCCTGAAAGTGTTCCAAGCGAGATCCGACAAGACCCGGTGATCTTGATGCCGGTCATCGCGGTAATGAGTGAAAACAACGTCCGGCTCGAACTTCGCCTTGATCTCCTCGAACCACTCCTTGATCGACGGCCACTCGCTCGGAAAATAGCTTTCGCGAAAAGAGCCGATCTTGACATTCTTCCGCGCAACGCCGCGCAAGAAGTCATCCGCACTCAGGCGTGCCTCTTCGGCACGTTGTCCCGGAGCGCTGAAAACTACCCAGCAGACCTCCAAGTCCGGAACCTGTCCGGCCAGCTTGAGCAAGGTCCCCCCGGCGCCGATTTCGATATCATCCGAGTGAGCGCCCAGGCAAAGAACCCGACGCATCGATTCAAGAGGGGCATGCCACATAGCGATTTACCAACCCTGGCCGGCAACCAACTCCTCGAGCCAGGTCTCGCCTCGGAAATGACGGTATTGTTCGGCTCGCAAGCCGATCAGCCAGCCGATCGGGAGGGAGTTCGATGTCGTCGTAAGTTATGACTGCGTCCTTTTTAATAGCCCGTTTGAGTTTGCATCCCTCGACCAGACCCTCGGGCAGGTAATGCTTGTTGCACATTTCGTCGGCATTGACCGCCTCGCCGTAAGTCATATACATGCCATAGTCGTCGAGCATCTCACCCGCGTTGAGATCGCATTTGGCAACCGCGCACACTTCTACCACTGGCCCTGCCAAGGGTTTGGCTACCGAATCCCGCAACAACACCACGCGGGCGATTGCATTAGGAACCTCGAAATGGACGAGATGGTAAGGAATGAAGAATGAGTAAAGAGGGCCATCGCCCATTTTGTAGAGGTTCAGGTAGTGCTGCTGCTTCGGATCCGGATGCTCGGCGAGGCAGTACACCTTCGTGAGCGGCGTGCCGACCGACGTAGTCGACGATGCCCCCGAGCTGGCGGAGTTCATCGATGTCGTACAGCTTCCCATCTTCATCACGTCATCGCGGTATTCAAGACCGCGCGACATACCCCGCGATTTCACGACAAAACCGGTCGCATTGGCTACGATGGCTTCCTCGAAATTGATCTTCGAACCATCGGCGAAGCTGGTGACCATGGCCGGGTTTTGGCCCCATTTCTCGGCAAATCCCCTCTGGGTACGCAGGGTTGCGATAGGGATCCTGCAGCCCTTTGACATTGCCGATGACGCGCGGGATAAGCCCGAGGCCCTTGACCCAGCGATAAAGGTTAACCTGGATCCCGGGTTCATCCCCCTCGCAAGCCGAGAGAATCACTCCCTCTCTGGCGGCGTAGGTTTGGAGAATCGGTCCGATGGTGGCATCGATTTCAGCGTTCATCAAAACAACGTCCTTCTTGTGCTTGAATGCCTCAAGAACCACCCGGGCACCAAACTCAACCGAGCCGGTCACGTCCACCAGAACATCAATTTGCTCCGACCGAGCAAGAAGAAAGGCATCTTCGGTCACGACCGGTTTGCCCTCGCGGATGGCCTCATCCAATTGTGTCTGCGTCGAGGCCTGGATCGGATCCGTCAGTCCCGAATAACTGAAAACATCCAAAGCCCTTTGAGGCTTTCGGCTATACACGGCAACCATGCGCATGCCTGGTACGCTGTTAGTGATCTGGTTGGTAAGTCCTTGCCCCATAAAGCCGGCGCCCAGCATCCCAACTCGAATGGGCTTTCCCTGCGCTTCACGGGCTTTCAATAATTCGTCGACGATGATCATGTTAGTTAGCTAGTATCGAACTCAGTTGTTGTTGAAGACCACGCACAACCGGTGGGTAAGAGTTCCAGCTATTCGTCCTTCGCGTGAGACGAAGCGTCAAATGGTCATACTCCTTTTAAGTTCCGGCTCTATTTCATCAAGAATGGCAAACTTCAGATCTTTGTCCGAAATCACCGCGACCGGAAGCGGCCATGGAAGCTCCAAACGAGGATCGTTATGCAGCAGTCCGCTCTCCGCAGCTCGGCGTATAGAACTCGCCTACCTGATAACTAGTGTCCGTGTTGTCCCGAAGCGCCTGATACCCGTGCGCAAATCGTTCCGGCACATAAAGCGCCCGTTGGTTCTCTTCGTTCAGTTCCACGGAGATGTGCTGAAGATAGGTCGCGCTTTCCGGTCGGAGGTCGACAATAATGTCCAGAATCGCGCCGCGCGTGCAGCGTACCAATTTTGTTTCTGCCGCCGGCGGATACTGAAAATGCATGCCGCGCACGGTTCCTTTTTTAATGTTGGACGCGACATTCGCCTGCGCGATAGTCGGCTTCAACCCGTGCGCCTCGAATTCCTTCTGGCAGAAGGCGCGGGCGAAAAAACCTCGAGAGTCCTCTCTGCGTTCAAGGTCGATAATGAAAGCTCCTTTGAGCTTTGTTTCGGTGAATACCATAACAGTTTGGTGAATTGATTCTTACTTTTGCGCTCTTGAGAATTTACCTGTCTCAGGATGCTTTGTGAGTTGGGTAGGCAATATAAGGACTACGTACGGTTGGATCGCTGTTGCTGGCCGCGGCTGCAATTTCGCAGACGGCTCACTCACTTGCAGGATTATTTTGTTTTCACGGCAGCGTTCTGAGGGTCTTCTGCTCTTTCCAGCCAGATTTCGCGCCAATAAGAATAAATGCTGCGTGGACAGAAGAGCCGGCATTCACTGTATCTGGCTTCACAAGCCACCCCTTCTAAAATGATACAAGGGTTTTTTAACTCCGTCATCTTGCCTGTCTTCTCATCTACGATCCTCCGGACCAGTTTTAAGACGCGATAAGACCGTCCACAATAAGGAACCATTTCCGCATCAAAGTACAATCCTCGATTCCTGTTGTGGGCGTCCAATGTAGCGAGAATCTGGTTATAGCTTCTGACACGAACCCAGTCGCCGGGTTGAAGGTTCAGTGGAATACCTGCCGGAGTCCTGGTGCCCTCAGGGACATGGCCCACCCTTCGCGGGTACGGTACACCCCTCCGTGCGGTCTGGAATGCGTCATAGAGCCAGCGAAGCGGGCGCCCTAGACCGATACCGGCATTGATGAGGCCGCGATAGCCCATATAGACGAAACCGCAAAGCATTCTGCCGAGTCCGACATTGCCGGACGTCAAGTCTTCCGCGTACTGGCGAATATCCCACCAATCCAACGGTTTCGTTGCGGCGGGTACCTGAGTCGACCTGGCACACGTAATTCGAAGCCGGAACGGTCGGACTCGGAATCGCCTTAGTTGCGGCCCAAACATCCTCTTCTGTGCACCCGGTTTGGAGCGTGGTCGTCGGAACCTGCGACTCCTGCATTGGGACCGTCCCGGATGCGACCGGTTCAGCAACCCTCTTTAGCCAGGCTTCTTTCCAATAGATCAGGCATCCGGCATCGCATCCCCCGTAAGCCTTCCCATCGCAACGCGATCCTTCCAGATGGACAGCGGCATTCATCCTCCTGCCCTTATAGTCGTTGACGGTGTCACAGGTCTTATGGGCACGCTTATAGACCTTGAAACGCCGGCCGCAGTAATCGAACATCCCCGGCATAAACGGGAGTCCCTCAAGCTGTCCTCTTTTGTCGAGAGTCCGAAGGATTTCGTCTTTACTTAGGATCTCTACCCAGTCGCCGGCACAGAGTGGCATATTATTAGTCATTCGCTAAGTCCTCGCTCGCGCCTCTTGCTGTCTTACCCCTCAGATCGTGGGGCGAAGCAGCTCCAATGCGACCACCAAGCCTGATTGGCTCATCCGCAGCAGCGTTGTCAGAGTATAAGTCCGAAACTTTAACCGTCATCAGTGGTTTTGGCTGGGCGCCGGAAGGAGACCACTCAGGCGCGCTGGTTGTAATCCATTTCTTCCCACTCGCAAATCAAGGCATTCTCTGATCAAGAGGCCGCCAGCTCCGGGAAGGCGGTATTGGCCAGCCAGGCAATCTCTCAGGTGAAGAAGGCAAACTTCGCACTGCGGTTTCCGCCGGCACGCGAGTAAATTCGCTAACGCGTTCCGTTCCAGACGGTCCAGGGAGCGTTGCCTCGGCTAAAAAGATCCTCTAATTCCTGGCGTTCCTTATAGGTGTCCATACAGGCCCAGAAGCCGTGATGCGAGTATGACAAAAGCTGTCCTTCGGCAATCAGCCTTCGAAACGGTTCTTCCACTAGTTCATCTCCATCCTTCATGTATTGAAAGATATCGCGCCGAAAAACAAAGAATCCGCCGTTGATCCGGGCTCCGGACTTGGTGATGTGCTCGATGCTTTTGACGACACCCTCCGGATCGACGGTAATCATGTGAAAGGATGCCCGTGGCTTGACGCTGACAAAGCAGCGCACTCGATTGCTTCGCCTGAAGGTCTCAATCAAGACGTCCAGGTTCACGTCTGACAGTCCGTCGGTATAATTGGCGAGGAACACCTCGTCGTCTTGCAAGTATTTTTCGACGGCTTTCAGGCGCTGTCCGATGTTTGAGGTGAGCCCCGTATCGACGAATGTGATCCGCCAATCCTCTATATCGCTGCTCAACAACTCCACGCTTTTGCCTCCCTGAGACAAAACAAAATCGTTGGACGCGCATTCGTCATAATTTCGAAAGTAATTCTTGATTACATCCGCTTTGTATCCCAGGCAGAGAATGAAATCCTTGTGCCCGTAGTGGGCATAATATTTCATGACATGCCATAGAATTGGCCGATATCCGATCGGCACCATCGGCTTTGGGACGCTTTCTGAATATTCCCGCATCCGCATGCCCAGCCCGCCACAGAACAAAACAACTTTCATATTCGTTTTTCAGGTTCTTGATCTATCATGTCGATGATTCCCTAAGATTTGGTTTTTCGCGGCCGCCAGACGCCGATTTCGCGCAGCAAGCCGAAGTAAACAGCCTTTTGACCCATGACAAACAAGAGCACAATGGCATAGACGCCAAACAGGACCACGTTCGCGGCGACAAGGCGCAGAAGTGGAGGATTTATATGTTGAATGAAACTCCATACCGCCATCGTTGCGCCGGCGCCGATTAAGATGGACAGAAGGGGCCGGGTAACAACCTTCAGCGCGTCCAGGGTAGTGATCGAGGTGTCGCGCGTGGCGAGATAGATCACCGGGACAGCAAGGAGCAGCATCGAGACAGAAAAGCCTGTTGCGACCCCATTTGGACCGTAGGGAAGGCCCACCACGTAACCAAGGATTACGATCGGGGCTATGATGAGCGCGATCTTGAGACTTCGCCCCGCGCGTCCCGCCGCTAACATCAGCCAAGCGAGGGGATTGATCAGCGCGAAGGTCAATATTGTTGGCGCGAGCAATCGAAACACCGGCACCGCTTCGCCCCATTTCGCCCCGAGAAACACCCGGATGATGTCTTCGGCGAACAATGCACATCCCATTGTGATCGGCATGACAAGCGATAGAAAAAGCCCATAGCCTTTCAGAAAGTAGTTTTTTAAACGCTCCGGATCGTTCTGAAGACGTGACAGTGCCGGGAACGCCACCATGCCGATGGTCGTATTGAGATTCTCGGTCGGCAGATTGATCAGCTGGTAAGCGCGCCCATAGAATCCCAGCACTTCCGCACCTCCGAAGCGACCCAGCAGGACTTTATCGATATTGTAAGCAAGGTACATGATGACACTATTCAAGGTCACCGTACCCCCGTAGCGCAGCATCGAACGGACTTCGGTACCTCGCCGGGCAGGTCCCGGAATCCAGCGTCCGGCGGACCACACGCCGATCAGGCTTATCACCGGTAAGCAAAGCGTCATCGCAACGAGGGCCCAATATCCTAGTCCCGCCGCCGCCATCCCGATTCCAATAACGACGCTCGCGATCACCGAAATGATGTCAATAACGCTAAGGACCACAAACCGCATCTCCCTTTGCAGAACAGCGCGGTGTTGCGCTGAGGCACCGTTGAATACGAAGCTGGTCGCAATCACGACCGTGATCCAAAAAAGGCGCGGCTCGTGATAGAATGCCATCAGGACCGGCGCCATCGCCACGCAAAGAAGAGCCAGAAGGAAACCGACGGCAAGGTTAACCCAGAAAAGCATCGAGGTCTGTTCGTGTGTAATCGTGGCACGTGCACGGTCGCCATCGAAAGGCCGGCATCCCGGAATAGGCTAAGGAATCCCGTGCATGCGGTAACCATACCAACCAAGCCGAAATCCGCCGGAAGGAGCAACCGGGCGAGAACAACCATCGAACCAATACGCAGGACGAAGTTGGCGCCCTGCCCAAAGGCAGAGACGAGGGCGCCACGCGCGGTCTTGCCTTTCAAATCGTCGGGGGCGCGATCAGCGGGCGTGCCCGCCACCTTAGGAGCTTCGTCCACAGTATCGGCGGTCAAATCTAACTTTGAACTCATATCCTCTCTTCAATAACGGCAGCCATTTTGATCGATCCCGGTTCAACCGTTCCAAGGTAGTAACGACCGATCCGCATGAGGCTTGAGCCATAGCGTGACAAAATGGTTATTTCGCAACGCGTGCGGGCGTCTATGGCGATCAGCGCAACATTTCCCGGATGCGGGCAAATCCACGCTGCCCCCGTCGCAAAGCTAGCCTCGTGTCCCTTCCTCGAAATAGCATGTCTTTTTGTCCGGCGGTCGCCGGATCAGTTGGCTGTTTTTCACGGTGCGAGCGAGACAGTGCACTAGGTTCGGGAATGGCTTGAAGCAGGTTCGTTCTCCAAGCAGGAACATGGCTTTGTCCCACGCGATAAGCAACGACCCTTTGAGTTTTGGCATGAGAAGCTGCGCCCGCCTGCCAACGTTCCAGCCGAAACACTTTACAATCCAATTGTACTTCCAGGATAAGCGCGGCTCATCGAGCTGACCGCCGAGCCCCGAGGCGATTTGCTCTAACTCCCGGATCAGGTCGGGGCGGTATGGATAGAACTCAGGCAGCCAGGTTCGAATGTATTTGATGCTGGCCGACCGCGTTCTCTCGCTTTCTTCCAATGAACGCAGGTATTCGGTATGCAACTTCATGGAAAGAAATAGGGACTCCAGCTTTCTGGTCGACCGTCCAATGTAGCTGACCGACTGGAATCCGGCCTTCCGGTAGTAAGACTTGGCATCTGGAACGAATTGAATCCCCTCGCTGGCAAGAATCACCCGGCAGAAATATTCCCCGTCGTTGTCTCTCCACAGACGTACATCCCAAGGTCCCGCCGCCGTCGAAAGTTCTCTGCTGACGAGCCAATTGTCAGTCTGCATGTGCAGGTTCTGGCCCATCTTCCTTAGCATCCATTCGAGCGGCGTGAGATCATTCCAGAGAGCCGTCGGCGAGAACTTGGCCTTTCTTTTACGATAAATGAAGTAAGCCCAGGCGCCGGAAAGAAGGGTCATCCTGCTCGCCGAAACATCCACCTTTCGCATTTGCCTCTCTACCTTGTCGGGCTCCAAGAGGTCATCAGCGTCCAGCCACTGGATGTAATCGCCCTGACAGATGGACAAAGCGGTGTTTCTTGCTGCGGCTGCCCCCTGGTTGGCCTGGGTGAGAACGTGGACGCTCTTTGAGGCAAACCGTCTTGCGACCTGCAGGGTCTGATCTGAGGAGCCATCATCCACCACCACGATTTCTTTCCTTGGCCATGTCTGTGCGCACGCAGATTCAATCGTGTCCGCTATCCATTGCTGCGAATTGTAGGCAGGGATAAGGATGGAGACTAAGGGTTCCATATTGGTCTGGTTTCAAATAGCCGAGCGGCCCCGTCAATTGTCAAGACCGGTCAACCTTGAGCCGGATCAGGCTATCCTCGTCAAAGAAGGGGAAAGGGGACTTCGTCAGGTCGGGCAGTAGACGCGTACACAGCTCGGAGCTCAGCTCCATGTGTTCGAGTCGAAGGCCTAAAGCCTCATGATAGGTCGCGACTTCTTCGCGTACCTGAGAGAGCCGAAACGGCTTTACGGTCCGCCCGGAACGTCCCAGGTCATCATTGGCCCCCTGAATTTTGTAATCGTAGCAGAGATGACTGCCCGGTGAAAGCTTGGCCGCCAGAAGTTGCAAGAAGCGGCGGAAATTCTTCTCGTCGACGTAGACACTAACTCCTTCAATCAAGACGAGGGTTTTCGGTGCCGTGCGATCACCCAACCAATGCTCCAGTCCCGGCCAGGCTTCCTCGTTCAGATCAATTGGCAAATATTCGACATAGTCCGAGGGCCGCCACCGCCTGGCCATTTGCTCCTTCGCGCGAATAGCTTCCGGCTGATCGCATTCCAGGACCCTGACGCTTTGGCTGCGCAGAAGCCCTTGAAACCGATAGGCCCGCGTATCGCTTCCGCAGCCGACATTGACAATCCGCCGTACGCCATCGGAAACAGCTTCTTCGACGACCCGGTCATAATATTTGGTTCGCGCGACCAGATAGTAGTAGACGGGCTCCTTTCGAAGTTTCGCAAGCTCTGCCCTGCCAATCCACGCCGAGCGCAACCGCTGCGGGAACGGGATGAAGTGTCGAACCAGGGTATCCGGATTGCGGCGTTCCGGAGATTCGTGAATTGACTGGATATGCCGCAAACGCGCCACGTACATCAACGCGCTCGAACTTGGTAACTTCATGCCGCTCCTTTCATGATTAATGCGGGGTCGCCGAATAGAACCGATTTCCCGATTTGCCATATCAATTATTTCCAGCCCTTAAAAGCCTTTCCACGGTCTCCTGGGGGCGCAATGCAGCGGTCATTAAGTTCGCCAGGACGGACAGGGCCAATCGAGTACGGCTAAAACCGACGCCCAATTCGATGAGGTTTTTTTTGTGAAAGTCCCAGAACTTCGCGTCGCGCCGGAGGAAAAGGCTTTTGCCAAGAAATCCATAATAGTCGGACAATTCCTTCTGCAGATACGATTTGAGCTCTTCGTCGGTGAGATAGTATGGACCGTAGGTTCCGATGATGCGCAACATCCCGGCGAAGTAGGAGTGAAGGCTGTTGGAAACGGTGTTCAGGGATCCCGGCCGCAGCCTGGTGAAGGTAAGGACTTGATGGGCAAAACCAAAATCACAGGTCTTAAGAAGCGCAAAGCATGCCTCGTTGTCGGCATGGATATTCGCCTCATTGAAAAATGGATTACGGCTCCTCACCAAGTCGGCCCGATAAAGAAGGGAGTTCGCGGACCCGAAAAGGTGAAGTTTGTCCAGCAGATGCCGACGGCAGATCTCCCGCCCGCTCACGCTCTTGCTCGAATATGGGAGACCGGTGCAAATCACCTGTTGTCCCTCGAGGCAGTAGGCACTGACGATGCCTACGGACGGATGCTCCTCGGCGATCGCAACCATCCTTTCCAGGCATTCAGGAAAGATCCAATCATCCGCAAACACCACCTTACAATACTTGGCGTCTGGAGAAATCTGACGCAACGCGGAGTTGTGATTTGCGATAGCCTGCAAAAACTCCCTATTCTCGTGGACGCGAATACGTGAGTCCCTGGCGGCGTATCTCCGGGCAATCTCCAGAGAGCCATCGGTGCTGCAATTATCTACGATCGTATAATCCCAATTCCGATAGGTTTGCCCAAGAATGCTTTCAATGCATTCCGACAAATATTCCGCGCCATTATACATCGGGGTAACGATGCTCACCAAGGGCTGCAATGTCATGCTCACTCTCTCCCCCGTGAATTTATTGGCATAGAATTCCGCGGCCAACCCCGAGGGCGGCACAGGACGCTCCACTTTCTGAAATCTAGTTCTTTGTCCAGTAAAAGTCGCCATCGATCTGTTGGGTCCGAATCAGGTATTCAAGCTGCTTCAACCGGGTAAACGCCCGATACTCAAATACTTCTGCCGTCATATCCACTCGTCGGAAAAGGTCCAGCAACTGCTTGGCTCCGAGCCTGGCGTCCCAGCGGCAGGCAAAGTTCGGGAGATGCTTCCGAATCTTTTCGAACGAGACCCGATAACTGCGGTTGTCCGGGCTTGGAGGACCGAAGGAAACATCGCAGTTTGGGAACACCTCTCCGACGATCTCGGCTATCTCTTTGACCCGGTAATTATTCTTGGTGTCTCCAACGTTGAACACCTCGTTTGCGATCGCTTCGCGCGGCGCTTCCAAGACGGCGGCGATGGCCTGGCAAATGTCGAGCCCGTGGACAATCGGTCGCCAGGGAGTGCCATCGCTTGTCATCCGGATCTCCTTGGTCGTCCAGGCCAGTCCCGCAAGATTGTTCAGTACGATATCGAACCGCATACGCGGTGACGCACCATAAGCGGTAGCGTTGCGGAGGAAAATCGGTGCGAACTGGGCACTCGCCATCGCCTGAACATCCCGTTCGACCAGCGTTTTGCAGATCCCGTATGCAGTCTGCGGATTTAGCGGCGATTCCTCGGTCACGTAGTCACCACCTGCCACACCGTACACGCTACAAGAGGACATGTAGACGAACCGTTGTACGCCCGCCTTGCGCCCCAATTCGGCAAGCCGCACTGAACCCTTGTGATTAATATCGTAGGTAATTTGAGGCGCCAGTTGGCCCGCCGGGTCGTTCGATAGTTCAGCCATATGAACAATGGCGTCAAATCCGGCCAAGTCTGACGCATCGACATCGCGAAGATCTTTTACGATCGTGCGCGGGGCAGCATCTGCGCTGCGATAGAGCAGACGCTCTTTGTAGAATCCGGTGTCGAGCCCTACGACGTCGTGTCCGCGTCGCATCAAATCCGGTGCCAGCAGCGAACCCAAATATCCATCACTTCCAGTAACGCATACTCTCATATTGTATCTTTCCAATGAATCACCCAGTTAACTATCTCCTTCTCCAACTCCCCCAACCTAAATTTCCCAGTTCGGAAGCCACGCATGCCATCAGCCCTTTCAGATTGTGCATTTTCCGGTCCCAGGACCTTACCAACGAGCATTTCAGCTGCGGCAATAGGAACTGTGCCCGCTTTGCTGAATTCCAACCAAACAGCGATCTGATCCAGGCGTACTTCCAACGCAGTCTGGGTGCCACCAATCTGCCTCCCAGTCTTCCCGCTAGCTCTTCCAAGTCCTCAACAATATCCGGCCTCTCCGGGTAAAAACAGATCAGCCAGTTTTGAAGGTATCGCAAACACGCGGCCCGGACGCGGTCGCTGTCCTCCAGCGACCGGATGTACTTCACGTGCAACTGCATCGAAAGAGACATCGCCTCCTTCTTCTGGTCCGATTGGCCAATGAAGCTCAATCGGTTTGAAGGCGTGACTCGATAGAACACTTTCCCTTCCGGCACAAATCGGATGCCATCGCTGGCCAGAATTACCCGGCAAAAATACTCACCGTCATCGTCAGACAACAACCGCGAGTCCCAAGGTCCCGCAGCTTCGGTCAGTTCTCTGCTGACCAGCCAGGTGGCGGTCTGCATGTGCAGGTTTTCTCCCATCTTTCGCAGCAACCACCCAACGGGCGAAAGATCACACCAAAGGGAAGTCGGAGAGAATTTCGCGCGGCTGGTCCGCCAGGCGAAATAGGCCCATCCCGACGATAGAAGCGTGCGAGCGCTCTCGCCTTTCTCCACCATCGCCATCTGTTCGGCGACCTTGTCGAAGGCGAGCAAATCATCGGCATCCAGCCACTGGATATAATCGCCCTGCGCAAGCGAGAGGGCATGATTTCTGGCTGACGCAGCGCCCTGATTCCGCTGACTAACAACTTTCACTGTCCGGGACGCAAAATTCTTCGCGACCGCCAAGGTTTGGTCCCTGGATTCGTCATCAACAATGATGATCTCTTTGCGTTCCCAGGATTGTCCAATGGCCGATTTAATCGTTTCGGCAATCCAAATTTCCGCGTTATAGGCGGGAATGAGAATTGAAACTAACGGCTTTTGGTGCGGGGTGTGAATATCTTTTAATCCTCGGCGGGTTGACTGGTCTACTTAAGGACGAAATTTCAATTTCAGTTGATTTTAGCGCTGGGGGTGCCCTTTTGACTCATTGGGAGACCTGCCGGAGAAATAAACCGGAAAAGAGGCAATAGCGCGAGGATACTCCGCTTCACTTTTTTCTCGGGCGGGCAGAAATTCCACAAGCCAAGAAAATGCCAGCCCGGAATCGCGCAGGCAAAAGTGCCCGCGTGATCTCTGGCAGTTCAGCGGCTCCGAGGAAGATAAATTTACTGGACGATTCTCAGATTGGTTGGTGCAGCGGGCGCTAACATGGTCGCGCCTTGATTTTCATAAGCGCCGATATCCCAACCTCCGGCCGATCGACCGACCGAATTAACGCTCCCGGCAAAGCCGGACGCCAGGGCAACGCCCTTATTCAATCCGGGCGAATTTTGCTGGAGACTCAACCCGTTGCGATTGGGCGCCAGACTCACTCCGTAACTTCCGGTAAATCCATTGGGCAGACTCGCGGTATTTAAAAACAGAGGATCAGCGCCGGATCCTGTAGGCTCATATCCACTGGCGAGGTTGGTCGAAGTGTAGTTTGCGCCCTTTGAACTGACCAAGGTTCCACTTCCCCTGTAATAGATGTTATTCGAGTGCGCTGTGATCTGCCCTGGGCTATCCGTAAGCGGAGTTCCCGCGGAATAAGAGACTATATTATTCTTGAATTCAAAGACGCTGACCGTGGCACTGTTATTGGAAATGACCACCGGCGCATTGTAGAACGAGTTGTTGTACATCCACAAGCTGAGCTTGTTGCCGAGGTCGGAGCCTATATAGAAGCCGGCTAGGGCCGTACTGTTATAGACCAGATTGCCGTAGATTTTGAGATCTTTGGGATCCTTACCGCTCTGACCGTCATAGACACGTATTGCTCCGTGACTCGTATTTCCCGTAAAGATGTTATAGCGGATATGGATGTTGGTCGGTCCTACCCCGAAATGATTGGTCTCGTTTCCATTAACAAACAGGACGGCCCCTTTCGTGTCATGGCCGTAATTGTATTCGATGACCGCGTCCTGCACGTAGCCCTTCACGAGGAAAGCTGATCCCGCTCCATAGTCAGGGTCCTGTCCGGTGTTGTAAACCTCGCAACCTCGCACCGTGATATTTTTGATGCGGCAGTTCCCGTTCTCATCTCCGGGATAGAGACAAAGCGCATCCCTTGAAGTGTCATGCACAATACAGTTAATGATTTCCACATTTTCGGCGTACCCACCGGTTCCCCCGTGATTACTGACGATGATGCCGTATTTATATTGTCCCGCTGCGACTCTGCTCCAGGTATGGTGGACTTCGCAATCGATGACGCGCTTGGTCGCTCCATTCATGAGCGACCAATAAGCATGGTTGATGTCGACACCGCTCGTGACCTTGCTATTCGCATCGACGTTAAAGCCTTGGAACACCGTCTCGAAGGTGGGGTGGTCTCTGAACCGCACCACACCAGCAGCCAGGTCTGCATTGGCCCGGATCACTGCCCTTCCACTGCCTGTCCCCCAGGAATTCCCGACATATGTCACACCGCCGGTCAAGTAAATCCCTTGGGACCCCGTGACCAACCATGTGTCGGCCCGATCAAAATAAACCGTATCGCCAGGTTTGAGAGTCCCACTTCCAGAATAGGCCGACATTCCCGGACAATTCTTCCATGGAGCCCCGGTACTCGAGCCGCTATTTGAGTCGGTCCCGGCCGTTTGATCGACATAATAGGTGGCGGCTTTGGACATACAGACAAAAGCGAGCAGCAAAGCGCTCACACCTATCATCAGCCGAGTCCGAGTTTCAAATATCCGAATTGGGAATTTCATTTCTTCTGCTTTCGTGGTCGGGAAAAATTCCGGAGAGACAGGCACGTGAACCGCGTTGATGGCAACGAATGCTCCTATGCTCCCGTCCTCAGGTTTTGCGGAGCAACAGGGGTCGTCGGTCCAGGAGCGCTTGAACCGCCCGAACCGCTCCGCAACGGGTGTGGATAGGTGTATTTTGAGTAACCGGGCTTGGCAACGCCGTGATATAATCCCGGCCCGCCTTGATGTAGTTAGAAACAGTTTGTCCGTTGCCACATTCGTCAGGGTTATAGTCACTCAATCCGGGACTGCCATAGTTGCCGCCGCCTGTGTTTCCCCAGATGTAAACCGGGTCGGTTACGATTGAGCCATTGAGGTAGCCTTGCCCCATCTGCCTGGCAGCGGGGTATCTAGTTTGGCACGGAACGGCATTCGCTATACGTCGAATGTTGTAGACGGTCATCAAAATCTCTGCCTTATCCCCCCAGGTCTGCGAAGCGATGTTTGCGATCGTGTTGGTGGCGATAACGCCCGTCCCACCCCGGATAAAAAAGAAATAATTGATGTTCAGTGGATAGTTCCCGCCGCTGGCCGTGAAAATGAAGTTATTGTCATAAATCTCCCAATGACGCGCTCCGGATGGGCTTGTGTCCTGCCCGTGACTCGCCATGCCCGAATTGCTGAAAGTACAGTGGCGCACGACAGTTCGCGAATTGTCGTCAAAATCCATGCATTGGAGCAGGACATCGGTAAAGGTGCAGTCCTCGACGTAGGTATTGGCCGTCCCACTCGAGTCGGCAGTCCCCATGGTCGGATTCGTACTCCAAGAGGTAGTGATCGAGTTCTTAAAGGCTATACCGCTATCATCTTGCTGGTGGGAGTAAAACTGGCAGTTCCAAATGACGCCGCCATTAGTTGACCAGTCCACCGATCGGTAGATTGTCCCGCCGTTCGTCTCGAAATAGCAATCATGGAGCAAAACCGGCCGGCCGCCCTGGGTGTGATTAACCACCAGGTGCCTGAGTTGCGACCCTCCGGGGTTCAAGGCCACAATCCGAAGTCCACTGATTTCAAGACTCTGGGTGGTGTCTTCACTGACCGTGATTAAGTCCGTTGAAGTGCAATTGTTGTTGATTGTGACACCGCCCACGGACTGTCCTCGAAGACGAATCCCTTTCCCGCTAATGTTGATCCCGGAAGTCCAGGTGTATGAACCGTTCGGAATCTGGACCGTCCAGCCGTCGCTGGCGGCGTTAATCGCTGCCTGAACATCGCTCTGTGTTCCGTTTGCCTGAAGCAGGTTGGTGCCTGCCGTGGTGTAACCGAGGGCCGAAAAACATCCCAGCACTAGAAAGGAAATGGTTCCCGCGACAGATTTCGCGATGACACTTGGGACGCCGAACGGCACAAGGTTGCCACCGGCATTATTGATTTTCGACATTGTCACCGCAGGGGGAATTTCTATTTTCGGATTTCTGCCGAGTCCGTTCTCGGTCGATTCCGGCACTCTTCGGAACCGGAAGATACGTGTATTTATGCTCATGAAAGTTTCTTTTGGGTGCAATCAGGACATAAAACAAGCAATTTTGAGTAAAAAATACAAAAAAACGTCAGGCCAGCATTGAACGAGATTATTGTGATTTGCTTGATATTGCGTTTGAGGGGTATGGAGGTCTCTTCCTGAGCAATTTCGGCGATCTTTCTATAATCACTATAATCTAAATGATCAAAAACGAGAACCTCGCCGGTTTTGGCCTGGAAACCGCCCGGGCGTCTTTTCCGCCTTGCCTTGCGCAGCGAGGTGAGAGACGGAAATCTCTAACCAGCCTCCACTCATCTCTGGGCGAGCAAATCCAAGTACACCGCCCGCGTGATCTCGCCGACTCGAGTCCAGGAATATTTTTCGTTCGCGTACTCCCGAATCTCGCCTCGGCGCGCTTCCAGGTGCTGGTATAACTCGCTGGAGAAGTATTCCTTGATCCTGTCGGCAAGGTCCGCAGAATCTCTCGGTCGGCAGACAAATCCGGTTCGCCCCTCAATAATGTCCTCCCTGAGCGATCCCACGTCTGAAGCAATGACCGGCAATCCGAAATTGTAACTCAGGAAAAGAACGCCACTTTGGAAAATATGTGTGTAGGGCAACACCAGTAAGTCGGCCGCCTTAAAATATACTTCCGTGTCGGCGTCGGGCACGTACTCAATCCGTTGGGTGACATTGGATTGCAATTCCGAGCGGGACATCTTCTGCCTGAGGACCTCCCAATAGGCGTCGCTGCACTTTGGCCGCCCGGCTACGATCAGTCGATAATCGGCGTCCGTTCGCGCGAGCGACGCGAACGAATCGAGCAAATATTCTAGACCCTTATAGGGAGCGATATTACCAAAGAAGAGAACCACTTTTTCGTTACCGGCCAGCGCAAGCCGCCGCCTGGCACTCTCCGGAGTGAGATCGGTGTTCGGAACGGTACTGTTAATTCCGAAGGGTATGACACTAACTTTTTGACCGCTGACGTTAAACTCTGTCTTCAGCTCCTTTCTCATTTGTTCGGTATGAACAAAAATATGATCAACGAGTTGATACTGAACTTTCAAAGTCAGTCGATTGAGAACTGAATCGTTTCCATCGCGTCGGCCCGCGTTCACATTGTGGGCCGTAAAGGCGATATGCTTGCCAAGAAGCCGATAGAGCAGCAAGAGGAGCACACGATCTACGAACTCCAGCTTGTTGTTCCAGAGAATGTGAAACACTCTTGGCTTGGCGGCGATCGCATAACGCACCAATCGATAGTAATAGCTGAGGATGCGGAAGATCTTTCTCAACGCAGGTGCATCCGGACGCATGTCGCCGCGCAAATTCAGACAATGCGCGAGTGGACTTTTCAGTTCAGATCCGTCGACCTCATCGCTTCCGATGAAATCGATCGGAACGCCTTGGAAGGTCAGGCTGGACGCCAATCCCAAAGCATAAGGTTTGTCACCTCCGCCGGTCAGGAGCGAGACCCTGGGTGCATCGCCCGAACCGTCGGTTGCAAAAGCGGCTTGGCCTGAATGCCTTGCGGAATCAACCCGGACCGGCGAGCGCGCGAATTCTCGTGACTCGGCGTGTCCTGTCTGTTTTGGGGTTCGCATTTCTTAAATGGACGGCGTTCCGTTCAGGCGATTCAAGACGGCATTCGTTACTTCGTCCAAACCGATGGCCATCGTTGCGGTCGGATCAAAACCGCGACTGTAAAAGAACTTCCCAAGAAGCGGAGAAACGATTTTCGTTTGAATTCCGTAGTCATAGATTTCCCACGGACTCGTACAAGTAAACAAGCTCACGCAAGGAACTCCGGAGCCGAGCGCCAGGTGCATCGGCAGGCTGTCACCTCCGGCCAGGCATCGATGGTTCTGCACGTCGCCCAAATGTTCAAGCAACGAATCTCTCCGCGGCAAAAAATTAACCTTGAACCCTTTGGCCTCCAACTCGCCTTTCAACTGGTCGTAGTAGGCCCAATTCTTCATGGGCCAAACAGCACCGGCCACCGGGGAAATCGCCACATCCCCCGACAAATCAGTTTTCGTTGCCTTTGGCAGCAGATATTTCTCTCCCTGGAAGCGCAGACCGAGACCCTCAAAAATGAGTTCCTGGTAAGCTTGCCGATTTTGAAATTTCAGCTTATCCGCGTTTGCTCTTCCATAGACACTGATCAGGCTCAGGTCGAACCAGCGACGCGAATCATCCGTATAACGGAGCTCCTTTTGACCGTCAACATAGGCCCCAAACAGCTGTTTATGACGTAGCGAACTGATAAATTCGGCCACCTCCATATCGTCTTCCAGATTGATCACCAGGTCGTACTCTGGATCGCGAACCTGATCGCGATCCTCCCAAGAGACCGATCGAAGGTTGTCCGCCAACCCTTTTAACAAAACGACGTTGTTTCGTGCAGTGATCCAGGTGAATTCACCCTTTAAGGAGTGCAACAGCGGCGTGGTGCGAACAACATCGCCGGTCGCATTGAGTTTCATGATCAACACCTTCATCGTTCTATTCTTTTGTTAGTGGTCGTTAGCAATCGTTAGGGCAGTTTGATCGCGGATTCGTCGATAAGATTCGGTGCTACTATCCTACTACTTCCGACGTCCTGGTGACGCTCCGCGCAGAAGGAGTCGATCGACGGCTTCCAGCGTGAGGACTGCGTTGATTTCACGCACATAATTCTTTCGCCCGCTGATGTGTTCCAGCGCCAGACGCCGGCGAAATGCTGAGTTCCAATATGGAGATCGGCTAGATTGCCCATCTGCGAGAACGTCTCTCAGATAAGGCGCTAACTCTCCACGGAACCAGCGCCGAAAAAGTAAATACTTATGCAATCCCAGTATCCCGAAGCCATTCAGACCGCCGATCAACGGATCAAATGGAGCCAGCCACTGAGGCATCCCTTCGCTATAGATGTAATCTAATTTAAAGGTGACATCGCAGAAGAGCCGTCTGAAAAATCGCTCGATTCCCCCGTTGGCACCGCCAAGTCCCCGATCTGTCGGAATCTCGCTCAACAACGGCTTACTGTTCTCAACGAGGTGCAAGGATGCGACAGGCGACGTCCTTAGATTTGCTGGCGCTCTGAAGGCAAGACCAACAATTTCATTATCGAGATAGGGAGTCCGAAATGTTATTTGGGAGCGACCAGCCGAAAGACTTCCAAAAAGATTCCACGGGATTTCGCGGAATGCTGCCTGCGCGACCCCACCTTCACCCCGTGAGTATTGCCCGGCGCAAGAGTCGACCAGCCGGCCCATTTCCGGACTGAAGAGATCGCGCGCCAATCCCAGAGGCTTAAAGGTGGACATCCCTCTCAGGATTTCGCTTCCAAAATTGCCCGTCACGCGGATCGGCGCCAACGCGCGAGCTTTCCGATTGAGATAGATCTCATGTGAGCCCACGACCCCAAAGCAACCATCGGTGATGCGAATCGTCTTATCGGCATAGGTCGCGAAATTCGAGAAAAAGTCCCTTCCAATGCGCAAATTCTCATGACTAAGTCCACACACCTCTGCGATTTTTGCCGCCAGTCGCGAGTCCAGGGTTTCCCCTTTTTCTCCCGCGAAGGTATAGCAAATCGGCTTTGATCCGCTCTCGGGTCGACAGGCCATTATCATTCGCGTATCCAGTCCGCCGGTCAAAGAGATGCCGACTCTCGAAGAAGACTCAAAATAGAGCGGCAACTGATTTTTAAATTTGGCCTGGAATTCGGTTTCGAAGGTGTCCGCCGGCAAAGGAGACTGGGACTCCCATCGTTCCGGAAGGAAGTAGCGATCCTTGCGAAGTGGTCCCTGGCCAAGGGACCAGAGCGAACCGCCGGGAAGCAACTGCAAACCACGAAACAATGTTTGCCATTCCAGCGTGCATCCAAAGGTCAGAAATTGGACGACACCTTTTTCGTCAAAGGCTCGTGTTTCGGGGAAGATTTCGAGGAGCGCCTTTGCCTCGCTGGCAAAATAAACCCCATCCGGCGCTTCGTAGACATAGATTCGCTCAATGCCGTAGCGATCGTTAAACAGGAAGGCCCGATTGCGTCTTTTGTCGATCAGCAACCCGCTGAAAAGACCGTTCAATTTCTCAAAAAACAAATTCCCTTCCTCTTCATATAAACGGACCAGCCAATCCCCGCCCGCCTCGGTCCCTGCCTCCGAATGCTTGAAGCACTCTCCGGCGAATAGAAGAGTGATATCTTTTTGCGGATTTGAGAAGGTCTGCCCCGCAGGGAAGGATCCCTCGATCGCTACCCACCCTCCATAAACACCCAATTCGGGATTGGAGTGGGTGCCGGAAACATAAAAACTTTCGTAGCTCATACATTCGAGCATCGTCTGCACGAGATGCCGGCATTCCTCAGGCGATTTGCGACTGACTATTCCGACTATGCCAGGCATACGGCTGGAGAGACTCCAAGATCGCATCGGCGAGATCAACCCTTGGCCGTTTGAAACGGAAATCAAGGTGACTGGGATGTTGAAACAAGCATCGAAAAACTCGGGCTCTGGATCTGAAGGCCGCCGCCCCGAACCACGATCGATGAACTATTCGTTACGCGACTCGTACCAGGAACGCCGCAACTTTTTCAAAGGAACTCGGATTTTTTCCGGTATAGCCGCCTTCCATCCTTTGTGAAGACGCATCTTCAAGGCTAGCTTTCCTTTTGCTGTCAGAGGGACAAAGTAACGCGGTACACTGACCTTATCGAATCCTGAGCGACGCTTGAATTCGGCGAGTGAGTCATCGCTCCAATAAAGATAGACCAGAAAGGGCAAGTGTCTTTTTTCGCAAACCTCGACGGTCTTGGCGATCAAAGCATTGTTCGTCGCTTTGTCGCGATGCTTGAGGCTCGAGATAATCTGACCGGTCAACCCGTAGTTTCCCGCATTTCCCAGCATGACAAACCCGATCAATTCGTCCTGGTAGTAAGCGCCGATCATCTCCTCCCGATGAATGAATCGCGAAAACTGGCGCTTCACGGTTTGGAAGTCCTTCCCATAGTGCCAGAATTTTCGCCCCTGGCGCACGGGCGCTTCGTTAAAAATGGCGGTCATACCTCGGACGAAGTCATCGTCGTAAACGGCCTCTCTGACCTGAATGCCCTCCTTCTCGGATTTTCGAATGAGATTCCGTACACGCGACTTGATCTGGTGGTTCCACCAGTGGTCATAGCTCTTGATGGGCAGGACGGCGATTTCTTCCAACTCAACGTAAAAAGGATACTTTGGATCGACATCCGGCAGACGCTGCCAAAAAGTGAAAATGTCCGGCTTGAAACCGCGACTCGCCTTCAAGGTTTTGATCACGGATTCGGGATCGCGAACGTCTTCGTACCAATCATCCTCCAAACCCACAACCGTGACCGGACCTTTGATAATGGAGTATGTCTGTCCTCCGATTTCGACGCAGGATAATTTTGCAGGCGCTCCTTTTTCGAGAGTCTGTTTGGTAAACACCTGCAAGCTCGGCGGCGTTGCTATTGAAGTTGCCTGCGACATAATTTCTACCTTTGCTCCAGCGACAAATTTTCGGTCTACTTAAGAATAATCTGAGCGGTCTGACCGGGCTGGACGACGCGCATCCATTGCTCCGCCATGACAAGGCTGAACAGGATCTTGTGATTGTCCTGCAAACCCGACCGGTGGTTTTCCAGAAGTCTGCGTACCGCGGCCGGTTTGAGCAAATCGTAGATCAGGGACGATTCATCCAAGAGCATTTCCGGCAGTTTTCCTTCCAGGGAGGACTTGAACCAGCTATCGACCACGTTGACAGCAAAACCGCGCTTTTTCCGTTTGAGGATTCGCGGATCCAGAAACCGTTTGCAGATCTTTCGATGCAGCCATTTTCCTGCGCCGTTTCGCACCTTGAAGCTGGACCCCAAACGCTGAGCGTATTCCACGATTGTTCGATCCAGATAGGGAACCCTGGCTTCCAGACCGTGCGCCATCGAGAGCTTGTCTGCAAACATCAGCAGTTCGTCCGGAAGGGAAGACCGCAATTCAAGAAGTTGAAACCCGCCCAGTTCGTCGATCTGCTCCATCTGCGGAAGCAACGCACCCCAGGAGTCGACTGAGCCATTATCGAGCCCGGCGGGGAGGAGATCCTCGCGAAACAGGCCATCAATCAATTCGGCTGGGGCCAGGGAAAAGACATGCTGGTAACGCTGGAGCCGGTCCTCAACGTCCAGCGAGTAAATTCCGCGCTTGAGGGTTTCATTTCGAGGAAGCCTATTAACAGCTGATCCAACCAGGCTGCGGACGCCCGCAGGCAGCCCACGCCAGTACTTTCCGTAATGAACGCCCAGATGCCGCTTATAACCCCCAAAGACTTCGTCAGGTCCTTGACCAATCAAGGCCACTTTGACGTCCTGTCGCGCCCTTTGACAGACAAAGTACATGGGCACGACCGACGAAGAGGCGATCGGCTCTTCCAGGCAGTTGACGATGTGAGGTAACGATCGCTCGAACTCTTCCCGATCGAGTTTTACCGGGATATGGCGCGCACCCATGAGGGAAGCCGTCTCCGCTGCATCGGCAATCTCATCGTCTTCAAAGGTCTCACCGTACCCCACGGTGTAAGCGGGCCAGGATTTTCCGTGCTGATTCATCAGCGCCAGCAGCAGCGCAGAGTCAACACCACCGCTCAAAAGGATTCCAACGGGAACGTCGCTTAGAAGATGGCGGCCGACGGCGGCCTCATACAAATGAAGCAGTTCCTCTTCGGCCTCTTTTTCATCCTTGGGAGTTGAAAACGGTGTCGGTTGGTAATTGTACCACCGTTCTTCGCGGCAATTGCCATCTTCAACGATCAGCATCGTACCCGGCGCGAGTTTGCGAATTCCCTGGAAAATGGTGAACGGCGACGGAGTATACCGGAACCGCAGGAACAGATCGAGAGCGAGCGGGTCCACCGGAGGCCTGGAGCCATCCGCCGCCAGGACCGCGCGGATTTCGGATCCGAAGGTCAATTGACCATCTCCGAGCCGGTAATAGATCATCTTGATGCCCATCGCATCGCGGGCCACGACCAAGCGCCGGTTCGACAGGTCCCAAATGGCCAGACCAAACATACCGTTGAGGCGGCCCAGGACGCCCGTACCCCATTCCTTGTACCCGTGAACGATGACCTCGGTGTCGGAACGAGTACGAAAACGGTGCCCTTTGCCTTCCAGTTCCGCGCGCAGTTCTTTGAAATTGTAAATCTCTCCGTTGAAGACAATCCAGACCGTCTCTTCCGCATCAGACATCGGTTGGTGTCCTCCGGCCAAATCGATGATCGAGAGCCTCCGAAAGCCGAGTCCCAGCGGACCAGACAGATAAAAACCCTCGTCGTCCGGACCCCGGTGGACAATCGAGGCGGCCATTTTCTTGATCGTTTCGAGCGAGGCTACGCCCGGCTGGTCGAACTTATACTGCCCGCAGATTCCACACATGCTTTGCTACCCTTCAAGCTTTGGAAGACCACTGCCCGGCCTTGAGTAAATACAAAGCCAGGCTTCGAAACATTTGCGACTGGGCCCAACGGTGCATCGGGAGATTGTCCCAACCCAGGTGCAGCCGCCGAGAACGAAAAGAACCGTCCGACTTGATCCATGACCCCAGTATTCCCGCGACGACCGCTTCCAGAGTTGTTTCCAACTGGGGGAACCGGTCTCGAAGCAACAAGCAGAGGTTGATGCACTCCGCGCAATCATACAGCTCTCGCTTATAAACCGTAAGGCGCGGGGCTTTCGAAAAAGGCCGGGGAAGCCCGTCCTGATCGAAGAGATTTTTCAGGTAGTAGTTAACCCCCTTGGTAAGGGCCTCGAGGCACACCTGATGGCCGGTAAGAGTATGGATTTTCGCGAGAGCCTTCATGACGAAGCAAGTGTGAAAATGGTCGACAAAGTCACGCACTCCATCCACGGCGTAGTACCACGAACCGTCAGCGTTCTGGGATTCAAGGACAAAATTGAGATTCCGTTCAGCAATGTCCCAGTACGCATCGTCCTGCAAAACCCTGGAAGCGCTGGTCAGCAGAAAGGCACGATAGGCTGCGGCGTTGATGACACCGCCTCCGTCAAACGGTGTGTAGGAACAGCTGCTGGCGGTCTCTGAAGTCTTGAAATCCTTGATGGAAGTCGCAGCGTGTCGTGCGATCGATTGCAATATGCGATACCACTGATCACGCGGATCGAGTTGGTAGACCTCGAGAAACGCCTCATAGACATAGGGTGTCGTCGTGATCAACGGCGTTTGCTGTTTCATGGTGCCGTTGCGAGTGACCCAGTCAAAGGGATAGCCCCAGCAATATTCCTGGAAACCGGTACATCGAGTCGATTCAAGCCACCTCAGGAAATGAATCGCTTTGGCAAGAAACGCGGGGTCCTTCGTCGCCTGGTAAAGGAACGCGAAACCCATCGAATAATGAGCGTCGGCGATGGGAAATCGAATTCGCTGATGGAAGAATCGACGCGCCGAGGGAACAAACGCCTCAAAAAAGATCATCGGAGCGACCGCGACCAGCCCGGCACGGGGCTGCCGGTAATAAAGTGACTTGGCAAATCGCCCGAATCGGCCGGCAAAAAAGGTTTGATGATCGAACGACGTTTCCCCAAAAGCATCAAGCCATTTGGTGAAGTTCGTCAGAACGGTCGACACCTTGTCCGTCATTGCATCGGATGTTACCTCGGCCTGCATCAACGAGTCTCCTGTTTAGGCGTTGACAGAGAAAAATTGTCTACCTTTTTCAGTTTCAACAGAGTCAGGAAGACGGTCCTCAGTTTTCTCATCTGCTCTTGCCGATGAAAGCGCATTAGTTCTGGGCTCACAGGTCGCTTCATTCGCCGCAAGGCAGCCCAGCAATAACCAAACAGCAGCGCCAAACCGCCCGTAACGGCCGGTTTTTTGGTGATGCGATAGGCCACCCGGAAGAGCTGCCAAATCGGTGACCCACCCAGATAGTAATCCTTCTCACCGTACGAAAAGAGCGCGGAAAGGACTCCTCTCTCGGCCGTACCCATGGAGCGATGATGATGAAATCGCTTTTCGGAGAAGGATCGGACATTCCATCCCATCATCCGAGCGGTCATGACCGCAATCCAGTCGACTCCGCCAGCCCGGTTTGGAACATAGCCGCCGATTTCCTGAAAACACTTCCTTCGGAAAAGTTGGCACGGTCCCGCGACGTAGTTCTCTCCTTCAAAGCTGTCTCTGGTCGAATCATAGCCCTCCTCGGTAAAAGGAGTTCCAGCCACCCCGAGCTTCGGATCTTCGACAAACTTTTGCATCAAGAAGGCCATATAGTCCGGTTCAAAAGAAACGTCCGCATCCAGATTCCCCATCACATCAAACTGAAGCGATTCGCACATGTTCCAGTCCGGCGTTTACCGCGTGGGCTTTGGCGGCAAAGTTGCGGTCCATTCGTTTTGGACGCTGAACCAGCTCGATCCACGGATATTGCCTGGCAAATCTCTCAACGATTTCGGCGGTCCGGTCAGAGGAACCGTCATCCACAATGACCCAGCGAATCGGAAGGGCAGTCTGCGCGACGACCGACTGAATCGTGCCTTCAATAAATTTCTCCTCGTTTCTCGCGGACGTAATCAGGATGTAATTCATCTTGCAATGAGATTTTCTCTTCTTTTCTGTGTCTGCACCACGGGATGGATAGATCTGGGCAAATATCTCATCCATAATCCTGGCGGTTAGTATGATCTCCCGATAGGGAATCGGGAGTGGGTGCCCCTGTCGAATGGCGGATAGAAGCGGTCAACCAACTCTTTCATCCCGAAGTCTTGATATAGTTTCTGGGTAAGAACTCTCCCAAAATTGCGACCTGCGTTTTGCAGATGCTGCTTTGCCTGCCTTAAAGGCGGAGCGAAATAAGTGAGATAACTCTTGTCGCTGCGGTTTTCGTTGCGAATCAAGCTCCCGCTCGCCAGGTCGACCAGGAGAGAATTCTGGCGGACCGCAAATGCGGAACTGGTTGAGGCCCGGCTTAACCTGGGTGGAAAAGAAGAAAAATGCGGTGGTGCCGCCTTTATCCCGAATCAGAACGCGGAGCTCGTCCAGAACCTCGTCTCCACCGAGACTCTTGAGTTGCGAACTTTGATCTGCCCTGGCCACAATTTCAACGAGGTCGTCATCGAGGAATTCACTCAGTCGGGCGATCCCATGGCTGATGACATTGTGAAGCAATTGTCCGGGCAGCTGACGCACCCAGTGGGAGCGATTTCCAAGAATGGGGCCCACATAGCTAGCGTCTCCCAAGTCATAAGAAAAATGACTCTCCAAATGGATCGGCTTCCCGCCAAAGAATCCTTGTGCCGTCAGCCGGCGCATTTCGAGCATCTCAATGGTAAATTGATAATTGTGACCGGCTGTTATCTTCAAATTGCGAGCTTCAGCGAGCCGGATGAGGGACTCCGCCTCTTCCGCTGTAACCGTAAATGGTTTCTCCAGATAGACATGACATCCAGCCTCAAGGCACTCTTTTGCCAGCGAGAAGTGACCCTGCGGCGGCGTGGTAATATGGACAACATTCGGTGAAGTCGATTTCAACATTTCCGCCAAATCCGAGAAACATTCCGTGACGCCGGAACGTTCACCGAGCTGCCTCGCCATAAGGATCTCCCGATCGCATAACGCGACCACGCGAGCGTCCTTGACGCGGGCGATCGCCTGGACGTGCTGGTCGGCTATTTTGCCGCAACCAACTATTGCTGCCTTGAGCACGACTTATTTCCTTTGTGATTCAAATTGTCCCAAGAACGAGACCATACCCGTTTGGTTATTGATCCGCGGCTCCCATCCCAAATTCTTGCGAAGCTTTTCATTGCTAAATCGATTCTCTTTCCATTCAGCAGCACAACGACGCCGATTGAACGTCGGAGGAACCTGACCCTTCGTCCATTTCGAATAGCTCTCCCACAACACAGACAGCCCATAGGCCAGGGAATAGGGGATTCGAATAGAGAAAAAGGAGCCGACACGTTTCCTGTACGCCTGCAGAAATTCGCGGCTGGTCAAAAGTTCATTGTCAACCACATTGAAAATCTCGCCCTCCGCACCAGGTCGCAAACCTGCGAGGACAATCGCCTCCGCACAATTATCGACAAAAGTCAGGGGAAGAAGATTGGATCCACCTACCTGAATAAAGAACCCAAACGTATCGATACCGACTCGACCGCTGAGGTCCCGTTTGCCGGGGCCGAAGATAGTCCCGGGTCGGAGAATGACATACGGAAGTTGGTGATTTCTTCCATATTCCCGGACTAGTTCTTCCTGCTTGAGTTTTCCGAAACCGTAGGCGTCATATCGATCCTGGGGTGCGTCTTCCAGTGGGCAATTTTCATCGAGCAACGCGCCGCGCTTCAATTTCAAGTTGGAGTAAACGGCAAAAGAACTGACGTTTACGAAACGCTTTGGCCGACCATGTTGGAGAAACGCGTCCGCGAGATTGCGCGTTGCGAGAGCCGAATTCATAAAGGCTCCGGCAAAAGACTTATCGAATCCGGCGGCCAGATGATAAATGATCGAAACGTCGGTAGCGGCCCTGCGACAATCGTCCCTGGATAGAAGATCGCCAGAGACAATTTCTACTTTGTTGCCATTGGGAAACAAGGCCGAGCGTTTCATTCAAACGCTCGAGCCGGCTCGAGGGCCTGACGAAACAACGAAGACTCGTAAACCCATATTGCATGAGCGTCTCGACAACCTTGGCACCGACGAATCCATTCGATCCAGTGACCAAAATGCGGTCAGATTCCAATCCAGCGAATTCGGAATTCGTATTCATTTGGCCAGCGGCAAGGAAGAACAACTCACTGGCGCAAAGGGATCCAACTGCTGCCGCGGCGCGGATGCGACGAGAGGCCTTTCGGACCTTCGCAAATTTGGGCGGGAAGGCTGCTTGCGAGGCGCGCCAATGCGCGGATAGTCGACCGCTATCAGATAAAAAATGGTCCAGACAAGGTGAACGCCTTTGAACGTCGCCTCTGTGAAATTGTAAGCCAGGATAGCAAAAAGAAATGCCAGTCGTAGCCGCGCGAATTCAAACCTTACAAGAAGGTCGCCACAGATTTTCCGGAATGTCCCAATCACGACCGCTGCCAACGCGAATATTCCCAGCCACCCCAGGTTCAAATAGGTCTCAATATAACCATTGTGCGCCTGGTTGGGCCTCCACCAATAGACGTCCCAGAGCTTTTGCAAGCGCTTCCCAAGCCAGAAACTCTCAAAACCGGCACCGATAATCGGGTCGGGTTGCAGTTTCAGGGCATCATGCCAAACGTTCGTTCTGTCTGTGAGCGTAGGATCGCGGCCGAGCACGTCGAGCACATGCTTATAAATCCCGAACATCGGCTCAGCCGCTGCGAACGCGACCAGCCCGATGACTACGTAGATGCCAACGTGTCGCCGGTTAACAAACGGCAGACCCAGCACCAAAATAATAGTCATCCCGATAATAAGGCAGGCCAGCGAGGTAGCGCTCGAGGCCAGTTTAAGTAACCACCACACCATCCCGACGAAGGCAATGTTCAAGATCACCTCACTTCGCCGTATCTTGCGGTTTTTGATTTTGAAGGCTTGCAGAGTGTTCCAGAAGAAGAACAACCCGAATATCATGCAGCAATAACCAAGTTCATTCTTGTTCAGATTGACGCCTTGGTTGAAACCTAAACCCGACCAGGCGTCAAATCCCCGACCGTACTCCGGATAATATTTGATAAAGAGGATCGAAAGAGGCACCAGCACATAAGCGGCTCTTTTCAGAAACCGCTTCACCGCTTCCATAGGATTGGGATCCGTCAGGACAATCAGAACCATGATGGGATGGGCCAGAATTTTGATCCAACGCTTTACGGCGACGAAGGGATCATCGGACCAGAGGATCGCCACCAGACAGTAGGAGAGAAAAACAACTAACCAGAGATTATAACGCGAGAACACCGAGAGGGTAATGCCTCTCTGACGAAGGACGAAAGCCCCCAGGATGATCAAGGAAAAGAAATAAATAGCGTCAATAGGACTCCCTTCGTCCGGAGTCGCGAAATTCCATGTTCCAAGTGTGAGCCACTGAGAAACGAATCTTGAGCCCGTGATAAGGATCCAGCAAACCGGGATCCAGAGAGCACGGCTCACGGGAATGGGCTCGCGGGCATCTCTCCAGAAGAGAAAGGCGATGATCCCAACGGTCAGAAAAAGTGCAACAGGAGGAGGCATCTAACAGGATGAATGATGTCGGGTGGGCGCCATTCGCCTCAGACACCGATCGAAGACCGACTGGCATCGAGCGCCGGACCAGTCGCGGCCGTGCCCCCTTCAAAAAATTCCCCGATCCGATCGGCGACGTATTGAATCATTGCGTCGGAGATTTCGGGATAAATCGGCAAAGATAAAATCCGGGACTGATTCGAATAAGCCACCGGGAAGTCTTGGGCGTTGTGGCCGAGATATGAGTAGGCAGGACAGAAGGGCAATGCTTTCGGATAGTTGAGGACGGTCGTTACGCCGGCAGCTGCGAGATGCTTTCGAAGATTCTCCCGCCGCTCCGTTCGGATAACATAAAGATGGTACACATGGTCCCGATCGACACCGACGGTCGGAAGCCTTACATCGCCGACCGAGGCAAGCAATTCCGTGTAACGAGCCGCGACGCGACGGCGTCCATCGGTCCACGAAGGCAGATGAGGCAGCTTGACTTGGAGGATGGCCGCCTGCATTCCGTCCAAACGGCTGTTAATCCCCTCAATGACATGCTCCCCTTTGCCTCCGTGCCTCGCGAAGGTGGCGGTCCACTCTGCCAACTGATCGTCCCCTGTCACAAGGCATCCGGCGTCCCCGTACGCACCCAGGTTTTTTCCGGGATAAAAGGAAAACGTCGCCACGTTGCCAAAAGTTCCAACCAGTTTCCCCTTGTATCGCGCGAGGTGGGCCTGCGCGCAATCCTCGATAACCCACAATGAATGTTTCCGGGCTATGGCCATGATCGCGTCCATATCGCAAGGCTGACCGTAAAGATGGACCGGGATAATACCAACCGTTCGCGGCGTTATCTTTTCTTCGATTTGGGCACAGTCTATCGTGAAGGTCTGGTCGTCAGTATCGCAAAAGACAACACGAGCTCCTGCCTGGGTAATCGTCTCAGAAGTGGAGATCCAGGAGTGAGCCGTGGTGATAACTTCATCCCCCGGCTTAACTCCAAGGCCCCGCATCGCGACATAAAGTGCGTCCGTTCCGTTCGCGCAAGAGACACAATGCTTGATTCCAAGACTACTGGCCCAAGCTTGTTCGAACTTTTCGACGTGCGGCCCCCGGATAAAAGCGGAATTTGCGATTACGTCTGAGATAGCCGAATCAATCTCGGCTTTGATGCTCAGATATTGAGCGTGAAGATCAACGAAGGGAATTTTCATAACAAAGGGTGAAAAAGTGATTGTTTTACGTTGGTGGCCTTCCCGGAAGCGACACGGGGAAGAGCGCTTGTTGGAAATCAGAGACGGCGCAGCAACCGCGCGGGGTTGCCCACGTAGATTCCCGGCTCGGTGATATCTTTGGTTACCACGGCGCCGGCTCCAATCACCGCACCGTCACAAATAGAGACGGGTAAAACTGTTGTATTGGTCCCGATACTGACCCGGTTGCCAATTTTAGTCGACCGCCAGAGGTCGCGCTTTCCCTTGGCCGGTCCCCCCTCCGCAAAAAGATCGTTGATGAACATCGCTCCGTGAGAGACAAAGCAATCATCTCCGATTGTCACGAGCTCGCAGATGAACGCATGGGATTGAATCCGGCAACGTTTCCCAATCACGACGTCGCGCTGAATCTCGACAAACGGCCCGACAAAGCAATCGTCTCCGATCTCGCAGCCATAAAGGTTCGCAGGTTCAACCACCGTAACCCGCTCGCCAAAAACCACTTTAACAATGCTAACTTTTCGTATCGTGGGTTCGTTCTCTCCGTTTTCCATAGGTGATATTCAGATCGGCCGAGCTTGCTCCAGGATAGAAACCACGTTTCGCGCGTGCAGAATTCCGGTGGGCGGTTCCTTCCCGGTACGGATGCCTTCGATGAAGGCTAGTGCCTCAGCACGGAGCGGCTCGGTGAATTGGACTTGCGGCATCAGGATGTCTCCGCTTCGATAGCTGAATTGTTCGGGGCGAGGATTATCAAAATCCATGTTCTGACCGAGAATCGCCCTTTTATCGATGCCCTTATCATAGATGGTGATTTTGCTGTCGGCGACGTCATCGTAGACCACCATCTTGCGGGAACCGACGACGATCATTTTACGGACCTTCTGCGGATCCAGCCAGCTTACGTGAATATTGGCGATGATCTTCTGCGGATAAACGATGCTGAGAAATACGACGTCGTCGACTCCATTCTGGATGAAATCCATGCCCAGACGGTGGACGGAAACCGGTACTGGATCACCCAGCCAATACTGGATGATACTGATATCGTGCGGTGCAAAATTCCATAGCGCATCGATATCGGCGCGAATGCGGCCAAGGTTGAGCCGCTGGCTATAAATATAGCGGATCTCTCCCAATTCTCCCGCGTCGATGAGCTTCTTCACGTAAAGCACGGCGGCGTTGTAGATGAAGGTGTGTCCTGCCATGACGACCAGATTCCGTTCCTTAGCCAATTTGCCCAACTCATCGACCTCCGTAACCTTGGTGGCGAGCGGCTTTTCGACGAACACATGCTTCCCTGCCAGCAACGCGTCTTTGGCCAATTCAAAGTGGGAGCCAGCCGGTGTCGCGATCACGACGGCGGTGACCTCCGGATCGGCCAACACCTCGGCGCGCCCCTCGACGGCCTTGGTCCGAGGAAAGTTTGTCTCAACGAAGGCCCGGCGTTCCGAGCTCGAATCGACGACATACTTGACACGGCAGTTCGGCAGCCCGGAGAAATTCCTCAAGAGATTAGGTCCCCAGTACCCACAGCCTAGCTGCGCTAACACATTTCCATTCGTATTCATACGGTGATACTCACTTCGGTCGTGCGATCGAAACCCACCTCCGCAAATGTGGCTGCTTTTCTGGCAGCCACCGGATCGGTGAGCGACTGGGCTCGAGGTTTGTGCAGACGAATTTTCAAGCCGGGTAACGAGTCAGCCGCATCCAGCTCGCACCCTTACGTTGATCGAGCTCGCGTTGATCGGTCCGGTTTCAATCGCGGCCGATCGCCGTTTTCTGAACCAGGCGACAGCGCGAGCCGCAGTGGGCAACCAGGCGTTCCGCCTCCTCAGTTCCTTGATCAGGTTGAGATAAAAGCCATCCCACAGCCTTTCCGGGGCGATACTCCGGTCGTGCCAGTTGATCGTCAGCGCGCCACCCAGCCGCTCCGCATCGTTCATTAAGTTTCGCACCAGGCGCTCGGCGCCGTCCTCGGCGAGGTTCAGGTAGCTCGGATAAAACAATGCGGTATCCATGACGTGGAGCGGCAACTCGAGCAGTCGTTCTGCTCCGAGGGGTTTGTAGACCTGGATCGTCCCAGATCGATAGCCGACAGTCTCTCGATAGCCGACGGTTGAATCATAAGTAAATCCAGCCTGATCCAGTTTCGCCGGCGAATTTTCGTCAAAACAAAGCCAATGCATGCGCACTCCGAACTCGCTTTGCCCGATGCACTGCGCCACCTTCTCCCGTTCATTGCGGCCGGCGTCGGCATCGAGCCACGCATCCAAGCCATGAACTCCAACCTCGGAGTCGGCCGCAACAATTCTTTTCAGCTGCGGAAGCAATTGTTCCAGGTCATATCGACACGCGCGGATCGGCGGGCAAAGCCCGCTGGTCGTCCGGCCAGCATAATCTTTTCGCGGAATGACGAAAAACGTCGAGCGATTTCCCGCTTCCAACTCCAGATAGCGATCAAAATCGCCCCAGAAATCCCGTGCCCAGCCAAAATGCACGAAGGGCAGGAGAAAAGCAGCTCGCAAATTAAGCCACAATGCCTTGGGCGGCTTCCGGCCCCGCGAAACATTCGACGCTGTTGCAACGGTCGCCCGATAGAGGAACCCGAACATCGTGTGATCAAACCAGTGATTCCGCAGCATCGGATGGTCGATATCATGCGTGAGACAGGCCGTGAAGCTGTACCCATCAGGCACGGGGGGTATCTCCACCGAACAAATCCCCGCCAGCGTCAGCCAATTGCGCAACCACGCAACATGTTCCTCCAGCGTCGGGATGCCGGCGTTCACAGCCGGTTGGCCGGTGGCGAGCAGAAATCGTACTTCCTCGAATAGGTTATAGCCGCCCGCAAAGCGGTCGTCTCCCCGCTCCCGCTGGCGAAAGCCACCGCCTCTCTGCGTCGCCTCTTCCTTAAGAAGAGAGTCCGAAACGCCGGGGAAGGTCGCCAAGGCGCCGTAGATGGGTAACCGCTTGCCTTCGTCTGACACAACAAAACCTCCGAGGCGTGATTTGACTTGAATACGTCGCTCCGAATCAAACGAGGTAGCATCTCCGGCAAAAATGAATACGAGCGCAGATCCATCGCACCGGAATTGATCCAAGGTACAGATCACCGCGTCATAACGACCGTTGCTTCTATAAAATTCCCACGGCGTTTTGAATAGCTCGAAGAACTCTGCGGCAATATCGCGTTCCCCCGCGTGGACTGCGACACCGATCATCACTAACTCCCGACATGCGATCGCCCGGGAACTCGAAGCCTCGCCCCTTCACGCCCTTTCAACAGCCTGTACGCCAGGCCGACGAATCGCCGGCGTTCGCTGCTCCATTCATGCTCCCGATACACTTCCTGTCCGCGTTCGACCATGCTTAGCATTTGCTCCGGATGCGAAATGACTTCCTGCATTTTCGCCGCCAGATCATCGACATTCCCCAAATCAAAAAGGACAAGCTCTTGCGGACCAAAATAGTCCAGAATTCCCGGCGCCCGGGGCGCAATGACCGGCTTCCCCTGGGATAAATACTCAAAAATGCGCGTCGGCGTATTAAGTTCCGTGAAAATGCTGCGCCGATTGGGGATGACGCCGACGTCGCACTCTCGCGATAGCCTCGACGATCTCTTCGAGCTTCTTTGGGCCAAGATACCGGACAGAGTCGCCCAGGTCCGATTTCTTCACGGAGTCCATCACTTGCTCGAGAAACGGTGTGCTACGCCCGTAAACCCGCAACTCGACATTGGGAAACGACTCCCTGACTTTCGCCAAGGCGCTCACCGCAAGGTCCAAACCGTGTCTTTCGACCAGGGAACCGTGATACATGAACACGAATGGCCTGGAGATATCGCGATCAAGCGAACCTTGGCTTGACGGCTCGCGATACCGAAAGATCCCTTCGTCAGGCGAATTCATGATCACCGTTATTTTTTCCGGCCGGACAGGACCGTGCCGAAAAGATTTTCTTGCAGGCTTCGTTCACCGTTAGAACAGCGTCCGCACAGCCGAGGCTCCATTTTTCAAGTATCTTGAGAAGGCGCACCGAACGGCTATTCTCGCGAAGCCCGAAAATGGTCATCATCAGTTCGGGCATCGGATCATGGAGATCAAGAATCACCTTTGCGCCCAGCAACTTCGGGACCAAAGCGCTAAACACGAGGACATCGGGCATGTTATGCACATGCACGAGGTCGTACCGCCGTTTCAAGGCACGGCCCGCGAGGATCGCGCCTGAGAGCAAGATGAAGGTCCCGTACTGAAGAAGGTAGGATAGCTTTCCGCCGCGACGACGCTTCAAAGGAACCCGGGTGATATCAATTCCGTTAAACGATTCATGTCTGCGGTTCTTCGTCTGTCTCCTTGAGACAAATCACCTCCACGCTCATTCCCTCTTTGGCCAACGCTTCTGCAGCCCTTCGAGGTCGCGGATCAGCCGGAAAACTGGAATAGACCACCGCGACGGCGCGTTGGCCGGCCAACGGACGCGAATCGGCGGCGGAGTCTCTGATCCCGCGGGTTGCGCTCAGCAAAAGGCTTCATGAGAGTTCGCCTTCGAGCCACTTCGGACCATAAGATCTGGTCTTGTTGAAGACGACCGACACCTTCGTCTTTGCAGCCAGCTGCGCATAGGCACGTTTCACGGCCTCTCGATTACTCTTTCCAGCCTCGACGACAAGGAGCACTGTGTCCATGAAACCGGCCAAGGGCAGGGTTGAACTGGTATCCCCGAGGGACGGCATGTCAAAAACAACATAATCCAGGTCGCTGGCCTTGAAATCCGCCAGCATGCTGTAGAACCGCTTCGGACTGACTGGCTTGTCTACCAGAAGCACCCGGCCGTCCGCCCCTTCTGAAAGAGTGCTGGCAAGACCCGCCGCTAACGTGGATGCTCCCGCATTTTTTGCGAGACCGGTCACGGCGACAAGCTTCGGTTTGTGCGACATGTTGTTGATGCTCGAAAAAGAGCCCCAGCCGATCCCGGATCGCTTCGCAAAATGGCCGGAGCAACTCGCCGCTGTCCAACGCTACCAGATCCTCGCGCGAACTCCCTTGCAGTAACTCAGAATCGTGACCCGAGTCATGCAAACGCAGACGTTGACCGTTTGTACCGAGGTTCGGAATAGAGAGGAGCAGAGGAATACGCAGTCGCTGCTCAAGTTCGAACGACCGCTTGACAGTTCGGTCCAGCACTAACTCGATCAGCAGAGCGATCGCGATACCAATCGCGAAGCCCCCGCCCGCCAGGCCAATCACGAATTTCTTAACATCTCTGGTAACCTTCGTCGCAAGAGACGGCGTCTGGACGACACTGATATTCGGCATCCTGGACGGGTCCAGAGTTTCGTCGATGCGCGCCTTCTCGAGGCTCGACTCAGAATGCTTATAATTCGTTTCCTGCACTTCCTTCTTCCGCTCAAGTTCCTCGATTCGCGGTCCCAATTCCGCAAGCAGATCCGCCCGCTTCTTCAGACTGCTGACACGAGACGTGAGCGATTCGACTCTGGATTGCAGGCCGACGACGCGGGCTCTCTCAGAAAAGAGATCTGGTCGCGAGCCTTGCCCGCCTTGGGAGGAAGAAGTAGTCGTGACCACCGAATTGATGAGTGCGGGATATTTGCTCTCCAATTCTTTGCGCTGCTTGTCGATGCCGGCGATCTGCGCCTGCTTGACTTTAACAAGACGGTTCTCCGAAGTGTACTTCGAAAGCAGTTCCGTCTCGGCTTGCTGAAGCTGCGTCATTCGGCTAACCAGGGATTGGTATTTCTGAACGATATCCCCGCTCACCGGACGCGGCGGTGCGTCGGATTGGTTCGTGTCGGTGACCACGGCAAGCGATTTTTCGAGATCCTTCACCAGAGCCTGCTGAGAGGCGAGTTCGCCCTCTGCCGTATCCAAAGCTTCCTGGGACTTCGCCAATTCGGTGGCGAGAGTCGACTTGGTTTCAAGGAGCGAGATGACTCCAGCTTTGGCCTTCAGCTCCTTCAACTCTGCGTCGGTCTGACTCAATTGCCTCTGCAGCTCCGCGGCTTCTTTCGTCACAAAATCAAATGCGCCGACCGAGCGGTGCACTTCCAGATGCTTGTCAAAATACCGCTTCACGAGTTCCTGCAGGATTGGCATCGGGAGCTCCGGATCGCCGCTCTTGAAGGAAAGGGAAATGATGTTGCTTCCCTTCACGATGGATATTTCCAACCCATGCGAAACGATCTGGGCTGCTTTCTCCAGCGTGGCTTTAGATCCGGCTCCGGGCATCAAGCCGATCGACACCCACCGCCTGCGCGACATCCCGAGCCAGATCCGCGCTGCGTCAGAATCTCCACTTCTGAATTGATGAGCGTATCCGTTTGAGGATTGGGAGTTTTGATTTGGGAATCGAGCCCATCAATGGCGCTCTTGTCCACCACGTAACGCACAAACAGCTTAGCCTCGGATTCGTAAGCGGGCGGAAGAAGAAAATAAACGGCCGCAGCGGCTAACATCCCGGCCGCAGCGCAGAGAAGAATCTTCCATTTATGCCGGAAAAGAATGAAGAGGATCTCATGAAGATTCAGTGCCGGAACCCTTCGGTTGCGACTGGTTCGAATTCTGCATGGAAATCCCTCACCCGTCACGTCCACAACGTGGTCGTTCTTCCCGTTACCGCAGGTAGATTATCCGTTTTCATTTCAAGCTATCGCGCCGAAATTAACGGCTTCTTTCACTCCTTCAACGACTATTTCAACTTGCTCCGGGGTCAGCTCAGGAAACATCGGCAGCGAGACGAATTCCTTGGCACACCGCTCCGCGATTGGGAAGGCTCCTCGCTCGATATCCCAGACTGCGATAGGCCTCTTGCAAATGGATCGGGACAGGATAGTGAACTCCGGATCCAATGCCCTTTTTCACCCAGACGCCGGATGACTTCATCCCTCTCCTGAACGCGGATCGCATAGATGTGATAAACGTGCCGGACATTATCCGCCGCGACGGGCGTCACGAATTCTTCGATGCCGTTCAAACGCTCGAGTCATAATGCGCCGCGTGAGAGCGGCGGAGCTCATTGCCTTTTTCGAGATGGCGCAGTTTGACGCGCAAAACGGCCGCCTGGATTCCGTCCATCCGGCAGTTCCATCCGATCATGGTGTGGTGATATTTGCGGACCTGGCCGTGATCCCGAAGAATCCGGATTTTCTCCTGCAACTCGACGTTGCTTTGTCACCACCGCGCCAGCTTCACCGAATGCGCCAAGATTCTTCCCAGGATAGAAGCTGAAACAGCCTGCGTCGCCAAGCGTGCCGACTCTTCGTCCCTTGTATTCGGCTCCGTGAGCCTGGCAGGCGTCCTCAACGACAAACAGACCGTGCTTACGCGCGAACTTCCAGGATGGGATCCATGTCAGCCGGCTGGCCAAAGAGGTGGACTGGAATGATGGCCTTGGTCCTGGCCGTAACAGCCTTCTGCCAGCGCCGACGGATCCATCGTGTAGGTGCGCTCATCGACATCGACAAACACCGGCTTCGCCCCGCAATAGGTGATCGCTTCGGCGGTGGCCATGAACGAGTTCGGCACAGTAATCACATCGTCTCCCGGCCCGACGCCCAAAGCCAGAAGGCTCAGCCAGAGCGCCTCCGTCCCGCTGCCGACGCCGATGGCGATGCGGACAATCGCAGTACGCTGCGAAATCCGCTTCAAATTGAGACGACAAACGGCCCGCCGGCGAAAGCGCGCTTCGTCAATGACCTCCTGGATGGCATCGTCGATCTCGCTCCTCAGAGGTGCGTGGTGGGATTTCAGGTCGAGAAACGGTACTTTCATCTGCATTTCGTAATTGCGAATGCGCTGGTAATCGGATGGCTCATATGGGCAATTGACTCCGCGTGCACAACTCCCTGAGCTTGCCGCTCGTTCCACGAACGAAAGAACCTCGTGCGATCGCGAGAACGTCACAGGTCCGCCCTGACTTTTAAGCGAAGCTCGAAGCAGCCTCAAGGATTCTAACCAGTTCCAGCCCTTCATGGCCGCTGGTCAGCGGCTTGGTACCCTTCTCAATGCAATCGAGGAAATGCTGGCATTCGGCTTTCAGGGTTCCTCTTGTTTGATGTGCGGGATGTAGCTGTCCCCATAGTGATAGGAATAGTGGAAGTCGGCGAAGGTGTCGTAATGCGGCGGACGCTCCACCCGAACATCGTAGATCCGGATTTTTTCGTGCGTCTGCAAATCGTCGTACACAATCATGCGGCGCGTACCCACGATCGTCATTTCACGAATTTTCCTGGGCTCAAGCCAACTGCTCTGGATCGTGGCAAATCGCTTGTGCCGGAAGGAGAGGAGATATTGGTCACGTCCTCGATGCCGGGGGTGACATGGGCGTTACCCTGGCAGTTAACCACCAGCGGCAATTCTCCAAGAATATGCAGGATGATTGAGATGTCATGCGGGGCGAGGTCCCAGGCCACGTTGATATCCTTCTGAAACAGGCCCAAGGTTGAGCCGCCGCGAATTGATATAGCGGATCTCGCCGATGTCTCCGGCCTGGACGATCTCGACGATCTTACGCACCGGAGCTGAATAAAGGAAGGTGTGGCCGACCATCAATACCAGGCCCTTGCGTTCAGCGATTTCTATCAATTCCTCACACTCCGCGGAGGGGGATGCCATCGGTTTCTCGATCAGCGTATGTTTGCCGGCAAGCAGACTGGCCTTGGCCAATGAATAGTGATGTTTGACAGGCGCGGCAACGACGACCGCGTCCAGGCCCACACCGTTGAGCAGATGCTCGAAGTCGGTCACGCCCTCGACGTCCGAATACAGGCTTCTCATGTGCTTCAGCCGCGCTTCGCTGACGTCGCACATCGCTTTAAGATGGCAATTGGGCAGCCCTTTGAAGTTGCGAACCAGATTGGGTCCCCAATATCCGCACCCGACAACACCAACAACGATTGGTTCTTTCATAGCACCACCATCGATCGATCCGAGGTTTCTATTTTTTTATGCGCGGACCGATTTGATCATTTCGGCGAGCGTTTTCTTCGCCGCATCCGTCCACAGACAAGCTGCCGCCCCTGGCGGTTTCCGATTCTTCCGATGAAAACCGCGCTGTCTTCGCTGTCTCTTTTGTCCTAAAGCCACAAATGCGGCAAAACAAGAACGACCGGCCAGAGCAAAATATCGACCGCGGTTCAGGCTGATTAAGGAATATCTTCGGATAAAACCTCTCCGCGTATGAGAATGATCGCAGTTCGAAATATTTCGGCGGCGAGCTACCGCCCTTGGCCGGTTTCCGTTTTTCCCGGAAAGGCCTCTCGGCTCGCCGCTTGAAATGCAGCTCTCATTCCTGCAGAACTCGAAATTCGAAAGCACGGCGACCAAGTGGCTCGCTTGCGCTAGCTACGCGAAGCTGGCGCTTCGCCCGATTTCAAGTTCGTAATTTGGGTCTAAACTGCCACATCCGTCATCGAACCCGCCATCAGAAGTCAAAAGCCGGATCTTCCGGCCTTGACTACTGATTCCGCTGAAAGCCTCACGCCGCGAGCGGGTGGGCCACCTGCCGCAGAACACTGGAGCACTCGACTTCGGCCTCCATTTTCCGGCCAAGGAAATCCATCAAAACCTTTACTCGCTCTTTGGCCGAAGGACCTGTGTGACGACGGCTTCCAGTCCGACGAAGGCGCCCCCCACGATTTGCACCTGATCGCCTTGCGAGAGGTCATAATTCAACTCTTTAACCTCTGCGGCGCCTGTATGGCCCCGTAACTGCGCCAAAGCTCCCTCTTCGATCGTGGGATACCGATCGGCGAACCGCACAATGCCGCTCACACCATGGGCATAGCGGACCTGGCGATGCATTTCGGCAAGCTCGAAGCGGGCAAACAAATAGCCGGGGAACATTGCCTCCGTGACCCAGACAAGGCCCTGACGGGTCGCCCTTTTGAATCTGATCCGGGGGCAGAAAACGGTTACGCCTTCCAGCAGACGAAGATGAGCTGCCGCGATGTGCTCGTGTTTGGGCTGCGAGCGGAGACAATACCAGGCCGGTTCCGAGCTGTCCGTCTGGTTCCTGTGTTGGTGTAGCTGTCCTCTCCATGGCAATCCTTTGTGTGCGTGTTCCTCGGGCTCGGATCCAAATAAAAGGACGAGTAAAAATACCATGACCGTTTCCCAAGAAGTATCTACGATCGCGACTAATGCCCGCTGGTTAAGAGAAATTTCGGAAATAGTTTGACCCTTAGATAGATTAGCGAGCCAGATCTTCGCCACGTTTACATCGGCATCGAAGCGAACCGTTTCGGTTCGCGCAATGTAAGGAACCGCTTTCGATTTGCAAGCCGAATTTGACGGAGGAAGGAGCGGCGGCGACTTGGTTCTGTTCGGCTCTCAGCACCGGCCGGCAACGGTCCCGTTCGCGTTATCTTGGCGCTCGCCCGCCCGCGAACACGGGCCGCAATACGGGTTTCGAAGACTTGCGCCATGACGGCAGGAAACGTTTTCACCATGATCGCGAGATCCAGCCAGAGGGACATGTTCTTGGTATAATAGATGTCCATGTTGATCATTTCGGTGAACGTCGTCTTGTTCTTACCGTTGACCTGCCAGTAGCCGGTCAGGCCCGGCGGGGCATTGACTCGTTCTTGCTGCCAGGGCTGATAACGCGAAAATTCATGAGGAGTGCAGGGACGCGGTCCGACGAGGCTCATTTCGCCCCGGAGCACATTGAAGAGTTGCGGCAATTCATCCAACCCCATCGCGCGAAGAATTCGTCCCCCGCGGATAATGCGGGGATCGCCGGAAGCATCCAGTTTCGTCATCGGACGATTGGCGTGCATCAGCTGCTCCAAATAGCGTTCGTGACTTTGGGTTTCGACGTTGACCTTCATGGTTCTGAACTTCAGGATCATGAAACGCCTTCCCCGATAGCCGACGCGCTCCTGCCGAAAGAAAATCGGCCCTGGGGAAGCGAGCTTGATCCACAGCGTGAGAAGGATCACGACCGGCAACCATACAGGCAGGCTGAGCAAAATACAGGTGATGTCGAGAATGCGCTTCCAGGTAGGGACCTGAGTGGAGCCTGCCACTGCAATTCCGGTTCCAAAAAGAGCCTTCGGATTGTTCTCAGGTCGGGTGCAGGGTCTGATCGAAAGCCATTGTTCTGTTGCCAAATTGCGGAGACGGTGTCTGTGCGTCGCCCTTTACAGCGAATCGCGGCAGACGCGAAGGTTGGAAGCGGAAAGCTCCACTAATGAGACTGAAGGGTCGGAACTCGCATCAACTGTGTGCATTTTGGTTTGGCTGGGGTCTTAAAGAATGGCGGCAATTGAGCCGGTTAAGGAGATTAGCGACCGTCAAACTGAGGCAGTGTTAAGGAGATATCGGACGGGGTGCAGTCAAATGGCCAGAGTTTAATGATAATAACTAGAATTCAGCTAGAAATCACGAGTAAAAAAATTAACGGCTGCAGGTCTCCCAGTACGGCCTGTCGCCCGCTCAAAACAACAAAAGTCGAGCTTTGTCGCCTGCAATCGGACGTTCTGACGCCCGCAAAATGCGAAGATTGGTCCTCACCTGCTGGCGATATGCGTTGAATCGACGGCGGATGTGCGATACACCGCTACGAAAAATGCACAGGGACCGTTGCACAACTCTCGAGTGAAGCGCTTTCGCCGTTTTCTACGCCTACTGAGTGGACGATCGTCCCGTCGACTTTTTGTCTGGTCCACGGTCGCCGTCGCTGCGAGCGCAAGAGCGCGTTCGTACCTCTGCCGCCAGGCTACCCATCGAGTCGTTCCGCCGATCCCCGGAAGCTTTTTTCTACCTCGGACCGTTCCAGGAGGAACTAACCGGACGGCCGGCGTTCAGTACACGGACAAGTCAACCTCGCGGCACGGACAAAATTTCTCGACCTCAGCTTCTCTCAGGCGCTGAACCTGAAGACCACATGGGTCATCAGCCATCTGAATCAGCTTCAGTTTAATTTCGGCGGGAAGCTCACAGAAAATTTCTACGGAAACGGGCGGAGCCAGATGAGTTTCGGAATCGCTCCGGACTCCTGATCGATTTCAAGTTTGAGGTCTCGAATTTCCGAATTCGCCTTTTTGACCGATTTTCGTACATCCAAAATCCAACGACGGATCCCACAGCGACAAATACGACAAACCTGAACAGTCTTACCAATACGATCGGCGCGGTCGGTCGATGCGGATTTGAATCTGGCCGTCCTCTCGTTCACGGCTGACTACTACTTACAACAATCCACGAGCGGCACGAACGGACAAGGTCAGACCAATCCGACCACGACCGGCACCCGGAGTACTTTCCGTCTCGGTCCCACTCTTACGTTCCAGTGGTCACCGGACATCCTCTACGGCGCTCGACACCGCCGTGACTCACAGCGACGGCACCGGCGGCGGCAAGTCGGAGCCGGCAATACCAACGCTGCAAACGTGAACAGTTTCAACGTTCGGGCCCTTCATCCGCGGAAAGTTAAGCCGAGCGTTCGATTTCGACCTTGCCGGCGGCGCCACTCCTGGTCGACACTAAACCATCTATCCCACCGGGCTATTTCTTCCCGGCAGTGATTCGGTATCAGATCAATCGGCATGGCAGCTTAATACTCTCGGCTTCCCACGAACTGATATTCACCACGGGTACCGATCTGACCGAAGAGACTACATTTTCAAGCCGGAACCCAATTGGACCTGACTCGTTACATTACCTTTACCGCTTTTCCTTTCGTCAATGTCGGCGACGTCAAGAGACCAACGGGACTGCAACACCCCTGGAGCTTACACCCAATTCGGAATTGAGGCGGGTTTGGGTTGGAAACCCCGTAAACGCTGGTCCACCGTCGCTTGACCTATGATTTCATTCGCCGCGAATCGGGCGGACTTTTGAACGGGTACGGCTTCGAACAGCTACATTCAAAATACGCTCGCTTTTCAAGTCAGCTACGCATTCTAAGAAGTGACATGGCGTCCCACCGTTGATCCGGAAGATACGGTCTCAGCGGTTACGCTTAGATCGCGGCTTCGCCTCGCGCCCGTGCCTCTTTCGGGTAAGTCTTCGCCGCCAGGAATTCTGGCGGAAACTCTGTTTCAGTCCGGTCAAAACGTTGAATTTTATCAAATACCAGAGCGCGTCCAGGCCATCCTTTAACCCGATCTTTTTCCCCTCTTCGTAGGTTCGGCCATAATAGGAGATCGGAACCTCGTACATGCGAGCCCCGATTTTTTTGCACTTCGCGACAAACTCGATTTCAAATCCGAAGCCGCTTGATTCGATGATCATATTTTTGGCGATCTCCGCGCGCGCGGCTTTGTAACCGGTCTCGACATCGGTGAGATTGAGATCAGTCAAGACGTTGTTAATCAAACGTAAGAATCTTGTTCGCCAGAAAATGCCGGAAATACAAAACCCGCCCGGCTCGGTGAACCAGAAAACGCGAGCCCAGACAAACATCTGCGGCTCCCTCTTTGATCGGTGCGATAAGATCGGGTATTTCGCGCGGGTCGTATTCCAGGTCAGCATCCTGGACGACGACAATGGAACCGGTGCAGGCCGCGAATCCCGTCTGGAGAGCTGCCGTCTTGCCCAGGTTCGTCTTATGCGCGAAGCAGCTTTACGCGCTGATCCCGGATCGCGTACTCGTGGCTTATTTCCGGCGTCCGATCGACCGATGCGTCGTCGACAACCACGACCTCGTGGACGTCCGGAAGATACTCGAAGATCCGATGGAGAACGCTTTCGATCGTTCGCTCTTCGTTATAGGCTGGTACAATCAGACTCAGCAGATGGTTGTCCATAGGAGATGGATCGGGTCGAGTCAAACGGATTGAAAGTCAAGCGCGGAATTGAACTCCTGGTTTTGATTGAGGGTATTAAGGCGACGCGGGCGCATAGATTGGGCTAAGGGGCACCGGAATTTCCACATTGAGATTCGGAGATTTCACCTAAAGGCAAAGCCCCTCGCAGTTTTCTCGGCCAAATCGGCGGATTCTCCCCTGCCCCAGGCACTGATAAGCCAAAGCGCTTCTTCGGTTCCCGATTTGATCACAACGGCGGTCATTTGACCTCGGCTGTTACCGAATACGGCGGGAAAACGGATCGCTCCGGACTCATACACTCCATTGACATAGGTCGAGTTGATTTTCGGCATGTTCGGCGAAGGAGGGTTAGCACTTCTGAAAAAGAGGTTATGCAAATTTTCTTCCACGCCAGCTTTGATCCCTCGGGCATTTGTCAATTTCATGACCACGATATAAATCCCGTTAAAATAGGCGGATCGTTGCGTCATTTTTTGCACTTTTTCCCGAATCTCAAGCGGGAACTTCTCCAGCGGGATATCCGTACTGGGACCGAAAGCAACCGGCATGCTGAGAGACAACCGGTCGTCAAACGGCTGCATCGTCGCAGGGGTTGTAATACGCTGGTGCGCTGATTCGCGATTGTCTTGAGATATCCCTGGCAGGCGCGCTCCATACCTCGTCGCAACGATGAGAATAATCAGCGCCAGGGCTATTCCTCCAAAAAGCCATTTTTTTCTCGTTACTTTCATAGTCTGGTCACACGAAGCGCGATCGTCTTTCAGGTGGATCGCCTCTACCTGAGCCTGGTCTGCCCGCAAACATCACTCGTCAAGAGTTCGGAGAGTAAGGCATACGAACGCAACGAACAAACACCCAATTCGAGCATTGTATTGCGATTGAACAGGAAGCGTCTTCGGCGGACGAGGTGGGAACTTCGCAGCCCACCGGTGCGGGTAAGCATTGATTTGGGGGACAAGACACTATTGTCAGGACACTAGAAAGCCGACCAGCGAGATGACATTGTATGGATGGGCCGGGAGCGAGTTCCGCAGGAAACGCCGCGTGCTAAAAGTGCGATTTCTGGAGCCGATAAAGCGATCGACAGGCCATTCGTCCGCACGATCCTGATCAGGAGGCGAAGCGCGTCACAGGCTTGTCCATCTGTGAGGTCGTTCCGGATTGCCAGATCGATCCGCTTGCAGATTCTATCCTCGACCGCCTGACAAATAATCGTCTTATTCAACGCGACTGCTTTGCTGGAAAGTTCGCGGGGGGATTCGGTAACGTTCGCTGACTGTGCAATCCTTTCGAGGACTCGTAGCTTCAGATCGGCAATTCCTGAGGTCAGAAATTTCATAAATTCTAAAATGCAGAAATCGGCATCTCTTTCTAGCCCTTTAATAACATCTTCAATGCATCTGTTACCAGGGTAACGAAAAAGTGGGAGCTTTTCCTATGCAAGATCATTCGCGGATCCTCGGGCGTTGGCCACAAAACTCTGCTGGACCGGCGACGTGGTCGGGTTTCTCTTCTTAGGTAAATGACGATAAAAACTGTAATATACTATAATAAATATAAAATGAATAACGAGTTTCCGGCATCGTGATCCTCGTCCAGTCGCAATCCGTTCGGCAGCTGCATGTGCTGAACCAGGACGAGCGAACATGAAACTAAGCACGGAAGCGAAAGTCTACGGGTTTTTCCTGGCTGCGTTTGCACGAGTCGTAGTTCTCGGTTTAGTGAGCTACAACAGCACGCGAAACCTGATGGCGACGGAACGACACCGGCAAGGGAATCTCGAAGGAGATAGCCGATAAGATATTTGACCCGTTTTTTACCACGAAGGGTCCGGATGGGGGCACTGGATTGGGCTTATCAACGGCCGTGGGCATTGTGAAGAGTCACAAGGGCTGTATTCAGGTCGAAAGCAAATTGGGCCAAGGCAACGAATTCCGCGTTTACTTGCCGGCTGACATGAGACGGCCGGCGAAGGACGCGAAAGGGATTCCCGTCGCGCCGCCTCAAGGCCAAGGCGAATTGATCCTGATTGTGGATGACGAGGAGGCGGTTTGTTCCATCACCCGACGCATCTTGCTATCGAACCGGTATCGAACGCTGGTGGCCCGGAATGGATTGGAAGCCGTCGCCCTCTACTCCAACCAGGCGAACGAGATCAGGTTGGTTCTGACTGATTTGAATATGCCCTCGATGTCCGGTCCAGACACGATTGCCTCGCTCAGGAAGATAAACCCCAGAGTGAGGATCATCGTCGCTACGGGTGCCCACTCGGCGCGAGCAGCCGCTTCGGCGATCGAAATGGGCGTGCAGGCCATTATGAAGAAGCCCTTCGACGTATCTTCGTTGCTCGAAACCGTGCGGAACGTGCTCGGTTGACTGGAACTAGCGGAGTAGGCGAACAAAAATGACTGGCGAAACAGGTCCGGATGGATATTAAGGCAGTGCTCAGATGACGCGCCGCCGAAATCCTGGTCGAATCGCTTCGATACTGGCAATCTGCCTCTGCCTGCCTGTGGTGGCCCAGGAACAGAATGGGTGGCAATTTGATTCGCTCGGCAAGAATCCAGCCGTTCCTAAGTCCGATGTCGAGCAAATTTATGAGGTTTTGCTCAAGATGCTCGATCGCTGGAACGCCCACGATATTGAGGGACACCTGGACGTTTACTGGAAATCACCCGAGCTTTTGGTCGTTGTGGACTCTGAGCAGTTTAACGGGTGGCAGCAATTTCATGACTCTTACATCAACGGCTATCCGGATCGCAACGGCATGGGCTTCATCAATCCGGCCCGCATCCAGGTCAAGCTACTCAAACCGGATGTTGCCCTCGCTCTGACCTGGTGGTCACTCTCTTTTCCGGGTTCCAGAAAGAAAGTGGTGGGCAATACGACGATGAACCTTCAAAAATTTGATAACGGCTGGAAGATCGTCGCTTCTCACACCAGCACGGCGGACATATGATTGCGGAAAAACGGGTCAACACGGACGTTTTGGCGCGATCTGCCCAATGCCCATGTTCATATTTACCATGATTACACGTTTTTCTATATTTAGTATATAATTTCAAATATACCATATTTACTGGCGATGTGCTAATTACTGCTATATAACGCGTTGAGATGCGTTGCCCTGCGCTACTGCCCTGCCTTACTTTCCTTGCCCTCGTCGCCCTCCACCCCGCGAGAGCTCAATACCGCGGCGTTTCTAAGAACAACGCAATTTCTGACCCTTCCCCGCCAGGGTCTCAAACCAATACCCAGCTCATTCACGATGTGCTGTTTAAGATGGTCGATCGGTGGAATGCACATGATATCGAAGGTCTGATGTCCCTGTATTGGAATTCGCCGAGCCTCCTCGCAGTCATTGACAGGGAGCAGTACGAAGGTTGGCAGACTTTGTACCACTCCTACAAGACCCAATATCAGGATCCAAGGGATATGGGGGTCGTGAGTCCGACACGCATTCAAGTTGAACTCTTGAAACCCGATCTAGCGTTCGGCATCCTTTCGTGGACGCTGAAGTACCCAAACAACCCGCTCGCATCTGAAGTCGTGGGAACGAGCACAGTGGATCTCGAAAAGTTTGACGACGGTTGGAAGATTGTCGTCCTTCACATGTCGTTCGCCGAGATGTGATCGGGCGCGATAGTAGTACACTACCGGCACGATCCGCAGCCGGGCTGTTCAGCCTGGAGAGCGGAGACGGATTCGGGGCGACATTTTTACCAGTTTGGCTCCGTCCTCGTGAATTTTCTGCCATAAGCTAGCCCTGAGTAATACAGGTTTTCTTATAGAATAGTTGGGACTGGAATGGTTAGCCGACCGGATCGAGTCGATCGAAAACCAGCGTTCCGGCTATCCAAACGCGCCGGACGGCAAACTGGTCATCGAAGAGCACCAGATCCGCCGTCTTACCTAGTTGAATCGATCCGAAACGGGAGTCGATGCCTAATATCGTTGCCGGGGTAAGAGACGCCATTCGAACAGCGTCAAAGAGCGGGATCTCGCACCGCCGCGTCACGGTACGAACCAAGTCAATCATCTGAGCCAAACTCCCCGACAAAGCAGATTCGTCCTCGAGCATGCAGTATCCGGGGCCGACTTTGCACCGTACGTTGCCAAGCTGGAATTTAGCTCCCTCCGGCAAGCCGGCCCCTGATAAACAATCCGACACCAATGCGATTCGCCCGGCACCTTTCGCTCGATAGGCTAGTTTGAGCAGCGTTGGTGACACATGAAATCCGTCGGCGACGAGCTCGCAAAAAATCCTGTCATCTGACAACGCGAATTCCAGGGTGCCCGCCTCTCGAAACAATCCTCGCTTCGAGGCGGTGGACATCGCGTTGAACAAATGTGTCACCTTGGTAAGGCCACAAGCGACGGCGGCTCGCATCTCTTCGTCGGAAGCTTCGGTGTGACCGGCGCTCATCGTGATCCCGGCTCCGGTGAGGGCGTCGACCAGCGGCAAAGCGCCCGGCAATTCGGGAGCAATCGTCATCTGGGAAATGCTGCCCGCGTGCGATAGAATCCAATCTCTCTGTTCGGGTCCCGGCAGAAACATCAACTTCGAATCCTGGGCGCCGGCTTTCGATGGGGCAAGATGCGGTCCCTCGAGATGAACAGGCAACAGGCGAGTCTTTGACCTGCTTTTTGCGGTCTTCCAGGCGTCTAGAAAAGAGCCAAAGCTCTTATAAGTAGCCGTGGCTGCCGTCGGGCAAAGCCCGGTCGTTCCTCCCGAGAGGTGAAAGTCGGCCGCCTTTTGAAACGAATCACCGGTGGCGCCCAGAAAGTCCGAACCGCCGCCGCCGTGAACATGAAGATCTATGAATCCAGGAGCAAGGCAAAACCCTTTGGCATCCACTCGATCGTGTCCCTCGGGAGGAATGCCCTGCCCGACCGCCTTAATCAACTCATCCTCGACAAATACCCAACCTCGATCCACGACTCGATCAGTTAGAACCAATCTCGCGTTATGAATACAAAGCATAGGATTTGAGGGATCGGTACGAATTTTTCGTCAGGCTTACGTTGCATAGGAGATTCAAACTAGCGAGCAAAACGATGCCCGGACCCGGTTAAGCCCTTCCGGCATTCCGACCAGGCGGTAATCCATCCTGCAACTTCTGGACTCTCACTACCCCACCTCGGCAATGAAGCCTTCGATGGCTTCGCGGGCCTCACGTACATGTAAAACGGGATCGATCGTTTTGGGGGCGATTTCGACCAACCGTGCATGCGGTATCTCTGCAGCCAACCGTTGGCCGTATTCGATCGGATGGAGGGCATCCGAACCGTTCACCAGCACAAGCGTCGGCACCGCAACGGCACGCCAAGCTTTGGGGGTTGGGCAAGGCGTGTCGGCCGGCAAACTCGCCAGCGTGGCGATGGTGGCTTCAATGTTTGGTCGATCCAATTGGCGCAGGATCGAACCAGCGTTATCTCGGCTGATCGTCTGGATCCGTTGAAATTCGGCGTCGCCCATCAGCAGTTCCCTGGCATGATGTGGCCCCCATTCATGCAGCCATCGAGACAATGAGCGCAAGATTTCCAGGTTGGCTGGGCGAGGAACATCCAGCCACGCCGGCCGCGACAAGATTAGGGCCTTGACACGCGCCGGATACCGAAGGGCGAAATGAAGCGCGACGCCTGCGCCCATGGAGATGCCGCCGACGGCCACAGCTCCCGCGTGAACCGCGTCAAGGATCGTATAAAGGTCGCCGGCGAAAGTCGAGAATTTAAGGCGGTTTGGCGGTCCAAGCGGCTCGGTTCGCCCATGCCCCCGGCAATCAAACGACAGCGCACGCAAGCGAACGGAACCGCCCAGGATGCCTTGGGGTTGAGAAACCTCGCCCCCGAGACCATGCTGAAACACGACCAGCGGGCCACCAGAACCGCTCACCTCGAAGTAGAACCGAATTCCGTCGGACTCAAGGAAGGGCATTCGAATTGGGCTCTTGAAGTTTAGTGCGGGCAAATGTTGCTGATTCGGAAGCTTCCGTTTCTGAAAAACCGTGCATGATAACCGGCCCGCGAAAATCGGCCGCGTGCAAAAACCCAAAATAGGCGCTAAAATCCACGACGCCGCGTCCCAGGGCGCAAGTCTTGCCGTCCGGCCGGCGATCTTTGGCGTGGGCGATCGCGAGATCGGCGGCTAACAAGTCAAAGGCCTCCTGCAAGACGTCGTGTTGGGAACGGTCTGCCTCCAAGAGGTTCGCCGGATCCAGGATGACCTTAAGCCGGTCGCCAGCCTGAAGGGTATCGAGCAGCGCCCGCGCCCGGGCCGCGTCGATGATGACGTTCGCGTGTTCCGGTTCGATCGCCAGGACGACGCCGGCATCCGCAGCGACGAGCAACGCTCGTTCCATCGTTTCAAGCAGATCTGCCCACGCTTCTTCCGATCGGTTTTCCGGGTGGCTTCGCCAAATGTCCTCGCGATCCCGGGTCCCCGTGCAGAGCGTGACGAAAGGCACCCCAAGCCGTACCGCGGCTTCGATAACCACCCCCAGGCGTTGCGTCCCTCTCCTGCGAATATTCGGATCCGGATGCGCCATGTTGAACGTCCCGGAGAGGGCCGCCAGCCGAACGCCCGTTTCGTCAGCCGCGGCGGAAACTGCCACCAAAGCCGTCGATGGCACCACCTCGGGCATGCTAAGCAGCCCGGCACATTCAAGGTTGAATTGTACGCAGCCAAGACCGAGCGCTCGAACGGCATCCAGCGTCGCTCGCACGTCGGGCCGCCGGTAGGTTTTGGCAAAAATACCCAATTCCATCAGATCTCCCCAGGGGCTTCGGACAGCAAAACCCGCCGGCCGATTTTACAGGAATGGCTGAGCGCAGACAATGTGCGCAACGCAGCGAGTCCGTCCTCGACCCCGGCCCCTGTGATGCCGGCACCGTTTAAGATCACGTCGGCGAAGCCTTCAACCTGGCGACGAAACGTGTGGCCGTCTGCACCAACCGGCCGCCGGTATTGACCATCGCGCATCGAAAAGCACTCCACTTCACAGGATTTGAAGTACCACGGGTTATAGCCCTTCGCCAACACGCTGCCGTTCTCACCATAGACCTGAAAACCCTCGTGCCATCCCATCCGAACCGGGAGAGTCAAGTCCAGGTGCCCAAGAGCGCCGTTGGCAAACTCGACCGAGACAAACCAGCTGTGAGCACCGAATTTCTCGACGTGGTCGGCCCGAACCGCAAGTATCTCGCCTCCCAGGTAACGAGCGATGTCCACCAAGTGGCTGCCGTGGCCAAGCAGGTAATAGGCAAACTTATTGGCTTTCGGGTCCCCGTGAGGCCTTTTCGCCTGCGAGCTCGAGAGAATTAACGGGTGCAGAGTGTCGGTTTCCTGATAGCGGTAAACTGAGTCGCAGTACCAGGCCTTGAGCGCCAGCAGTTGACCGATCTCGTCTCGGATGAAGTCGTGTGCAAAGGAGATACCAGGGTCAAACCGGCGCATCGTTCCCACCTGAACGTGAAGGCCTGGCCGAGCCTGAACGACATCGCGCAATCGCTCGCACTCCGCCACATTGACCCCGAGGGGTTTTTCGACCAGGACGTGTTTGCCGGCTTCGACGGCACGGATCGTCATCGGAACGTGAAACTGGTCGGCAACGGCGACGATGATTGCCTCGACATTCTCGTCGGCGAGCAGAGCATCGTAGTCGGTAAATGTCTTTCTTGGCTCGTACACCGACGCCACTTTGCCGACCAGGTCTTTGGCTGCGTCGCACAGTGCGTAGAGCTCAACATTGCGCGCCTTCCGGCAAGCCTCCAGGTGAGCGGCCTGGGCAATCAAGCCGGCGCCTAAAACGCCGACGCGCAAAAGCCGCTCTTCTTTTTTCAAATGGTCCTTTCCGCCAGAACCGGTGGCAAGGGCCTAAAGACTGAATCCGTTGTCATTGAGAATGTCGCATAACCGGGGTCTTTGATTCGCGGTCTAACCTTCTTAGCAAGAAAATGGTCTAGCCTGCATCGCTCACAAATCCTTAGAGATTTGTGAGCGATGCAGGCTCAGGCAGCAGAATTCCCCGGCTACGCCGGAAAATTCGACTGCTTTTTAGAAGAGAATAGTTATGCAACAGTTTGTCTCAATTCATTTATCTAAAACAGGCTCTTAAACAGACGCGCAGCGTCTGTTTAAGAGCTTCCTAGCCCGCAATGAGCTCATCGCTTCGACCTTTGCGTGATTTTTGCGGGCTAGGGCAAAAGCTGTTTTGCCTTCCAAAAGGCCGGTCGTACCAATACAGGTAAGGTTTTGTTACCCTCTGCCTCAACCTGGACGTTCTATTGCTGAGCGTCAAATCTCGAAACGAACAAAGGGCAGCCCGTGCAGGAGCTCAGGGATCCAGCGATCTCATCCCCCGCTTAGCCATCGGGTGAAGCCAGGCGCAAGGCGTCCCGGTTCGCGTCAGTCGACGAACAATTTGTCTCAATCGCGCTAAACTTTCGGTAGGATTTTCCCCGGGGGCCGGACTCGTCAAGCCGTCTGAAAGAATCACTAGACGGTCTTTGAGGGCCCTTTCTTTCCGTAATTTCCCGCGATGTAAACGAGTCATCCCTTCAATAAGCAGGCTCTTCCCACTGGCTTCCCGCAGGAGCTGAAGCGCATTCTGAAAAGCCGTTGCGCTCGCACTTCGCGTGGCCCACCGGTTCTCTCCTGCAGACGAGGAGCACAAGATGAAAGCGCCCGGATTTCAACCGCGACGGAACTCCGGCAAGGACGTTGCGCGCCGAGTCAAGGAACTGGTTCATACCCGTGGAGCGACTCGCATCCATGAAGCACCAGAAGTTATCCTCTGGTGGATAGGCTCGCGATATTGCAGATGCATTGGGCCAACGTCCTCGAGCCAGCCGCTTTTGATTGAAAACATGAGCGTCTCCAGCCAGGCGATCGTACCTCGTGGTCGGACAAAAGCCTTGGAAATTGTCGATTGACTCCACCCGGATGCAAAATCTGCCCTGCCCCCACTTAACCAATCGAGGAACTGGACATGCGAACAGGGTCGCAAATCCCTGAGGACCTTCGGATCAGGTCGAGACTGCAGCGGTGCTCTCGACGTTTCCATTGGTTTATTACCGAACAAAGGTATGGGCGCCGCCGGTGGCGAGGGTGGAGACTTCGACATGGCGGCTCGATCGATGTGTCGATGCCCGAGACAAAGGCGCCACGCTTCCTGCAGGTCGCTTTCTTCGACGGAACGGCGGTCATCGAAAGCCGCCGCGCACCGGGCGGTCCGAACAACGGCGAGCTCGGCGCGGAGGCCCTCCAGTTTGAGCTCCCTTCCATTTGCGGCCACTGCCATTCGTTGATCGTCCGAGAAAAAGACCTCTGCAATTCGCCGCCGCGCGAGCACCAAGCGGTGTGCCAATTCGGACATGGACGATGCGAATCTTTCAATAAACTTATCAGCATCGTCATCGAAGGCGATTCTGCGTTTAACAATCTCAATACGTTGCTCAGGTGCAAAATCATCCCGGATCAGGACACCATGCGCAAATCGGTCGGAGAGCTGAGGTCGGAGATCGCCTTCGTCAGGATTCATCGTCCCGACCAGGATATATCGACTTTCGACCGACCGCGTAATTCCATCTCGTTCCATGCGGTAACGGTTTGAGGCTGCCGAATCGAGAATGTAGTCCGCGAGTTGGTCCGGCAACAGATTGATCTCGTCGATATAGAGGACGCCGCCATGTGCCTCCTCAATCAAACCGCTTCGTCCCGACCACTTCCTCTTTTCGACAAGAGCCTCGGCGTTCACCGAACCCAGCAGGCGATCCTCCGTCGTCCCCAAAGGGACCTCCACAAATGGCGCAGCCTCGGCAGAGATCGAGCGGAGAACTTCGGCGAACGATCGGACCAACGTGCTTTTCGCGCAACCGCGATGACCGAGAAGAAGCGTACCCCCGATGCGTGGATCGATCGCATGGTAAAGGAGCGACTTCTTTGCATCCTCCATTCCGACGATGGCTGTGAACGGGAACGAGATCATTCGAGTAGTCCTTGCAGTTCGAGCAAGTTCAGTTCAAGCGCGGCAACCGTATCCTTGTCGGGGCACTCCCACATGCCGCGTTCGGCCGCTTCCAACAGCCGTTCAGTGGCCTCTTCCAGCGCGGCGGGGTTGTGGCGTTGAAAGAATTTCTTTTGTTCAGGTTCGAGCAAGAGCACTCGCGCGACCTCCTGGTAGTGGATATCTTTGATGAGGCTGGTAGTCGCACCGTAACCAAAAAGGTAATCAACGGTCGCGGCCATCTCGAAAGCGCCCTTGTAGCCGTGTCGCCGCATCGCTTCGATCCAACGAGGATTGAGGACGCGACTGTGAATAACCCTTACGACCTCTTCTTCCAGGACGCGGACGCGCGGTTGATCGGGACGGCTGGAATCGCCGTGATAAGTCACTGGAGCCCTCCCGCGGAGCTGCTCCACGGCGGCGTGCAACCCGCCTTGAAACTGGAAATAATCGTCTGAATCAAGAATATCGTGTTCGCGATTGTCCTGGTTTTGATGCACCACTTCTATTTCGGAGAGCCGGGCGCGGAACAAGGCTGTCTGTTCGTCGGCCAACCCATCACTATCAAAGGCGAACCCGCCCCATCGGCAAAAGACGTCCGCCAGATCGCGCTTTGATTCCCAATTCCCTGCATCGATGAGCGGCAGCAGCCCGGTCCCGTACGCGCCCGGCTCCGAACTAAAGACACGGAGGGCGGCGAGCCGGGAAGCTTCCTGGCAAGCGATGCCCCGCTCGGTCGCGTTCTGCCGATCCCGAAGCCACGATTCACGGATTGGATTCAACTCGAAAGGTTCGTCCTGCTCCGCCAATCTTTTTGGAATAGTGGCAAGCAACCGCATCGTCTCGCCAAAAGCATCACGGAACATCCCCGACACGCGCAACAATACGTCTACACGCGGCCGCCCGAGGAGACTTAACGGCAAAATTCGGAAATCCACTACGCGGCCGGATATTTCTTCCCAGACCGGTTCGCATCCCCACAGGCACAAGGCCTGAGCGATATCATCCCCTCCTGTGCGCATATTGGAGGTGCCCCAGACAACCAGGGCAAGTTTGCGGGGATACTCACCCTGTTCCTGCCGGTGCCGCTCTATCAACTGGTTTGCCATCGTCTTGCCGCACTGCCAGGCCGTCTGCGTGGGCACGGCGCGGGGGTCAATCGTGAAAAAATTTCTACCAGTCGGCAAAACATCGATACGACCGCGAGTCGGCGCTCCGGCCGGGCCGGGGGAAACGAAGCGACCGTTCAGGCCCTCGAGCAGGTTCTTCAGCTCGTCTTCACACTTCGATAATTTGGGGATCACCTGCCGTAACACGAAATTGCGCAATCGCTCCAGATCAGCATCCGCGGAGACCTGGATCCCCGGCGCTCGTTTCGATTCGCCGACAACGGAAAAGGTCTCGAGCTTCTCTCCGGGAGGGCGCTGCTTCGCGGCATCGGCGCATGGAGGAAAAACGTCTCTGATTGACCGCGGCTCCGCGACGTTCTTTAGAATTTCGCTAATCCATTCCCGCGCCTTGGCTTCCAGCGCGTCGCGTTCCGTCGAAGCGAGATTATCAAGATTTGGCTTGGAAGGGGACCGCTCGCGGCTCCCGTCGGAATCGAAAGCGACCCTCCTCGTGTTCAATGCATCCAGCAACCCCGGACGGTCACCGCTGGGAACACGAACCAGGCTCAGCAGAAAATCGATCTCCCGGTCGCCGACTGGTCTCTCTCCCAGGACGTGCAAAGCCGATCGGATCTGACTTTCCTTTATATCGCAGAGAAAGCTCCCAATCGCTTCGACCGACTTTGTCCCATTCGGCAAGTCGTTGCCCCAGCTTGAATGCTCGAGGGTTTGACCGATTTCGCGCTCAAGCTCGGTAGCACGGCTTGGATAAAGGCTTAGACAGTGGGCATACTCTTCGAGCAGGCGTTCCGCTTTTTCCAGGTCGCCATACAGGCCGGCCCTGGTCAACGGCGGAGTCAGATGATCGACGATGACAGCGGCGGTCCGCCGCTTGGCCTGAGAACCTTCCCCAGGGTTATTAACGATGAAAGGATAGAAATGAGGCAAAGGGCCGAGGCAAAGCCGGGGATAATCATCCTCGCCGAGGGCAACGCTTCGGCCAGGCAACCATTCCAGATTTCCATGCTTGCCGAGATGCACAACTGCGTGCGCCTTGAATGACTCGCGAATCCAGAGATAAAAGGCGAGATATTCGGGTGGTGGCGGTAATGTAGGACTATGGTAAATCGCTTGCGGCTGTAGAGAATAGCCCCGCGGCGGTTGGATCCCAACAAAGACGTTACCGAGTTGTATGCCAGCGACGGGGATGTTGTCCGCAAAAGCCGGTTGCCAGTCCCGGCCAACCTCCGCTCGGCGTTTCGGCGGCAATGCTCCAAGGAAGCCTTCGAATTTTGCCAGGTTCATTTCCTGGTAGCAAGGCTTCCCATAAGATCGTGCGCGATCATTGGTGACTCCCGACTGCAACCAACGCATCAACTCTTCGCCGTCGAGTGGGCAAGGTTCCACCAGGTATCCTGCGGCGCTCAAACGGGATAACATTTTCACCGTGCTGGCGGGTGTGTCGAGCCCAACACCATTCCCGATGCGACCGTCGCGATTCGGATAATTGGAAAGAACAATCGCGAGCCTCTTCTTCGAGGGCGGAACATGACGCAACAAACTCCAATTCCTCACCCAATCGGCGACATGATTGACCTGCGACGAATCAGGTTTTAACCGCTTGAGAGTGAACTCGATTTCTGCGAACCGCGTCTCCTCCTCTTTGAAGCCGATCACGGTGCCGAACAAACGCCCATCTATCTCGGGCAGCGCGACGTTCATTGCGGTCTCCGCAGGGGACAAACCATTGAGACTGCCAGTCCACGCCTCCTTTGAGCAGAGTGCGACCGGAACTTGCAACACTGGGCAATCCAGCTGTTCGAAAAACGACAAGCGCTCACCGTCGTTTAAACAAATCGAAAAACTCTGCATCACCACGACGGCATCGGGGCGGAATTCCTCGGCTTGAGTCAGGAGCTCAGCCTGCACAGCCGGACTCCTGAGTGACAGCGAATAAAGACAACGAACGTGCAATCCTCTTTCCTCCAACGCGCAAAACAAGGCGTCCACCACATCAAGATCGCCGGCCTGCAGCCAGGCCCGGTAAAAGGAAATCCAGACCGTAGCCACCGCTGGCCTGGCTGAAGTTTTGTAAATTCCAAATTCCGGCACCGGCACCGGCTCAAGGAGATCGGCGCGACCCGCAAGCAACTGCTCGACACCCTCCGCGGCACGGCGAATGTTCTCTACGCCGCCGTGCTTGAAGAAGTCGGACATTCGACTGCAAACGGCCGGAGAAAAGTCACTTAGTCGAGCCAACTCTTCGTCGTCCGATCCTGTACCGGAGATCATCAAGATTTTCGCCCGGACAGGCTCCTCTTTCAAATCAAGCAGTCCCTGGATGAAGTGACTAAAATAGACCTTTCCGCCCAACAGTCGTGCGACGATAAGCTTTGACTTCCGCACGACCGTCTCAATGTAGTGATCGGCCGCGACCGGCTGCCGAAGCGAAAAGGCATGAGCAATCCGCAATCGCTTGCCAAAATACCGACGCCATACGGACGAAACACACGAGAGTTCGGTATCGGCAGCACTCAGGAAGACAATCTCGCCCGGGCTTTGATCGATGAGAATCAGCTCCCGCTCGGTGTCCAAGCAACCAGATTGTGCGGCTGTCCAATGCATGGTCAAGAACTCAGGAGTTCAGGAGTTGCGGGAGTTCAGGAGGCAAATGCTTTTGGCCGGGAACAGATTCTGTCGAATCGACTGCTACCCGACTTGTATTCTTCCCGCATGGAAAGCCGCCGTCCATCCTGCAACTACTGAACTCCTGCAACTCCTGCCTCTTTCTGCACTAACTCCATTCGGTATTCGTTAATTCGCTCATCAATCTTGTGATCTGATCGCGGCGAGGATGGTACCCGATAATGACCAATGTTGAGTGCGACTCCTCGGATTCCTGTTGTTCGAAGTAGGTTTGCACCCGGTTGCGTACCGCCTGCACGACCAGCCGATGGCGTTTGCCTTCAATCGAAGCAAAACCCTTCGCTCGCAGAATCGGCTGCCGCAAAGTCGTTTCCCGCACTGCTGCTTTCAATCTTTCAGGATCTTGCAAAGCGGCGCTCTCGAGCACGAAAGATTGCCAGCCGGTGTCATGCTCATGAAAGTGCTGATGAGTTTGTTCGCCGTGTTCGTGCGCGCTGAGACCGGTATGAGAATGACCATCAAACTGTTCCTGGTCGTCGAGTGGCCGATCCAGTTCCGTCGGCATCCGTTGCACCGGACCGTGATGATGTTCGTGCGCGGTGTACATGCCCTCCTGCAACGGTTCGTCATGCAAATACAGCCCCATACAAAGACGGGTATCGAGCTCGGCATGGTGAGCGAGTTCGAGAAACCGGACTTTCGGGGCTTTTTGCCGCACCAATTCTTCCGCCTTCATCAGGGAGTCTTCGGCCAGATCGTCGATCTTATTGAGAACCACGACGTCAGCGTTTTCCAACTGTTGATTCAAAATGAAGTCCACCGATGCGGCGTGTTGCGGCGCTGCGGCCGCGTCGGCACCGGGAATCGGCTTTCCGCTCTCGAGATTGCCGCCGAGAAGTTGCGGCGTGTCGACAATGGTGAGCACAGCATCCAATTGAAAATCATTTCGAATCTCAGGCCACGCCAATGCCCTCATCACCGGCGTTGGCAAGGCCAACCCGGATGTTTCGATCAAGACATGGTCGATTTCGTTCTTCCTGCGCTGGAGTTGTTTCATCACCGGCAAGAAATCATCCTTGATCGTGCAGCAAATGCATCCGTTTGGAAGGTCGTGAATTTCGGCGCCATGCTCCTTCCCGGCCGCGCGCAAAAGCGTCCCGTCGACAGAGACTTCGCCGAACTCGTTAATAAGAACAGCCAAGCGACGATCCGGAATCTTTTTCAGCAACCCGCAGATCAGGGTGGTTTTGCCAGAGCCGAGGAACCCGGTGACAATTGTAACTGGGATTTTCATAATGAATGCATCTTCAAATCTCCAAAGAGGGACCAGCGCCGAGCAACTGCCGCAGCTGGTCGAGGACTGTTTCGAAATCATGAGCGACGATCGGGTAGTCGGCTTGCGGTCGGTTCACCACGATCAGTGGGATTCCAAGCGCAAAAGCCGCTTCGGACTTGGCCAGGAAACCGCCGATTTCGCCGGATTCCTTCGTAACAACGCAGTCGATTCGCCATTTTCTCCAGAGCACTTCGTCGAACTCTTTCAAGAAAGGACCCTGCATTGCGCAGATGTTCGCGCGTGGCACGCCAAGGCTCAGAACGCGCTCCAGGGATTCGGGTTCTGGCGTTATCCGCACGAACCATTCGCAACGAGTTGCTTTTTCGTGCTGGAGAAAAATGGGCAGGTCCTTCGCGCCCGTAGCCAAGAAGACTCGGCTTCCGCGGGCAATCGATTCCGCTGCGGCTTCCCTCACGGTTTGGCAGAAAATGGCAGGAAAAGGAGTAGTCGAAGGGGGTCGCTCATAGCGCAGATAGGGAATCTTGATCTCTTCGGCAAGCTGCATCAGCTGGGAAGAAATAGCGGTTGCAAAGGGATGCGTCGCGTCTACGATGGCCCGAGCACAGGAATTTGCGAGCTCGCACCGGCGTGCTTCCACCCCCATTCTTCCCGATCGGATGGTGATTCCCGGCAAGCTTCCAGAAGCGATTTCCAAGCCATACTCGGTGGCCGTCGAGACAATAATGTGATAGCCGGTTCCATGAAGCTTGGACGCCAAGGCATTTCCGTCACTGGTGCCCGAAAAGACCCAGACCGGAGAATCGTACGGGTGTGTCGGCGTATCGGCGTGTCGGCGTGCGGTGCTACCGTCTTCGTTCCAGGATCGATAGCCGCGCGGCGTGAAAATGAAATCGCGTTTCCGCTGCGTAAATCGGTTGCCGATGATAATTGTGCTCTGCATGTCGAATCTGCGTTCGAGTAAATCGACCAAGGGACAGATATAAGATTCCTGATCGGCCCGGTAAGCGTTACGGACGACGCCGCACCAAGTCGTTGCGGTTTTGTTTTCCAAAAAGAGACGCAGGATCCGGTAAACGCCCTCTTGCCGAGTTTTACTTTGAACGTTATACAGGGCGACAACCAGGTCCGCCCGCGCAAGTTGACGAGCCCGGTGTTCTATCCAGTCCCAAGGGCAAAGCAGATCGGAGAGAGATAGCGTCGCAAAATCATGCGTTAACGGTGAGCCAAGCAGAGAGGCACAACTTGAAGCGGCGGAAATCCCAGGAACAATGCTCAACTCGAACGTGTCTTCGTCTGCCATTTCCTCAAGAACAAGCCCTGCCATACCGTAGACCCCGATATCGCCGCTCGAAATCAGACTAACCACGCGTCGGTTCCGCGCATGCTCGATTGCCAATGAAGCTCGCTCCCGTTCCTGTGTCAGCGCCAGTGCATGGATCGTCTTCCCATCCAGCCACGGCTTAATCCAGGTCAGGTAGAGCTCGTAGCCGATGATCACCTCACTGCCACGCAGCGCCATTTCAGCGAGGGGAGGAATCAGCTCGGTCATGCCCGGGCCGACCGAAACCAGGTGAAGTTTACCGTTGGAGCTCATGGGCCCGGAATTTCCTCGACGATCGCCACCGCAACACCGTGCGAAGCTGTTTTGGGAAGAATCAGTCGTCCGCGAAACGTGGCGAGCAGTGCACAAGGTTCGCACACTCCATCGACGCCGAGCTTTTCATGAACCCAGGCAGAAGCGTTCGTGACCCATGGCCGCGCTCGGATCAGCGTTCGCGGAATGATTCTCAGAGGCACGAGCGCTCGCTCGCACCACTCCAAGATGCCACGCTCTTCGCCTTTGAGGTCGATGGTTACGATTTCACGAATCTCCGCCTGCGTTCGCGAAACCTTCAGGAGCGCTTGCCGGACGGCTAAGTCAATCTCCTCCTTCCGAATGCCTTTGCGGCAACCGAGCCCGACGACAAGAGGCTTGAGAGCTTCGGTAGCAGTCGTGACAACCGGCACGGCTCCAGTAAGGTTTGCGACGCGGTAAGCCAAGAGATTCGCCCCGCCCTCGTGCCCGCCCACGAGCGAGACGGCAAACCGGCATCCTTCATCGATCACGACGATGCCTGGATCAATCCTTTTGTCCTTGATCGATCCTTCCAGATAACGAACCGCGATACCCGTCGCCATCACAAGGACCCATTGCCGGCAAGAAGCGAATCGAGATGCGAACGCCTCCCGATTGGACTCGCGGACGCAATCATCCAACCCACCAAGGCTGGCTCCGAGCTTAGCCTCAAGGAACCGTCCGAGCTCCTCGGCTTCCTTCCGTACAACCCAGATCCCAAGCGTCGAGGTCATGCCACTGTCCCCTTCGTGACCTTCCTGAAGCGATGCGAGTACTCGGCGGCATAGAGACGGGACTCGGTTACCGACTCCCCTTTCAAGACCTCACCAACGATCAACATCGTCGAGAGCTCCCAATCCCGCGGTACAATTTCAACCGTGATCTGCGCGAGAGAGCCAAACCGGATCTTTTCGTGCGGCCACGTCGCTTTATGAACGAGAGCAGCTGGGGTATCCGGCCGATAGTGGACGAGAAGTTCAGCAACGACCTGTGATAGCTGCCCGCCGGAGAGAAAAATGCACATTGTCGAGCCATGCGAGGCGAGTGCTCGCAGCGACTCGCTTTCGGGCATGGGTGAAGCCCGGCCGCCGGTACGAGTCAGGATGATGGTCTGAGCAATCTCCGGTTTGGTCAGCTCAGCGTTCAGGAGAGCGGCCGCCGCAGTAAACGAAGAGACTCCCGGCACAACTTCGTACTCAACTCCCAGGCGATCGAGCCTGCGCATTTGCTCTGCGGTCGCACCGTAAATGGACGGGTCACCGGAATGCAGACGTCCGACGTCCAAGTCGTGATCGCGAGCGTAGGCGTAATGAGTTTCCTGGTCGTTCAAGCTAAGTTTCGCAGTATCAATCAGTCGCGCGTCGGCGCGGCAATGAACTAACATCTCTTTGCTGACCAGGGACCCGGCATAGAGAACCACAGGCACCCGGCCGAGGATCTTTGCGCCGCGAACCGTGATTAAGTCTGCGGCTCCGGGTCCGGCTCCAATAAAATAGACCTTCATTCTTGAGTTTCCTGATGACGTTTTTCGGACACAGCCTTCCGGATCAGGAGGGTGGAAAGATAACCCCGACTGCTTTCCGCTTCCATCTCAGCGAGATTCGGATAAAGGATGGCGTCGCTCATCCCGACGTGACTGCCGAAAACGCACTTGTCCGCGATCTTTAATTGCTGAAGTAAGGCAAGCACTGCCGGCAGTCGATCACCGATCTTCATCAAAACGATAACGTCGTTCGTCTCGATCATGGAACGCAATTCCGACATCTGAGCCGGACACGGCAAAATAAGGATCCGCTCCTTCCCCTCCCCGAGGGCAAATCCGGTGGCGGCCGCGACCGCGCAATAGCTAGGCACACCTGGAAAGGTCCGGTACCGAAGGTCGGGTACCCGATCTTGCAGCGCCGCCAGTGCGTAGGTGTAGGTCGAATAGGTCGACGGATCGCCTAAGGTGAGATATGCGACGTCCCTCCCGGCGCGCAACTCGGCAGCAATGATTCCCGCAAATTCCGCGTAGTGCGCGGAGAGGACACTCCGATCCGATTCCATGGCGAACTCAATTTCACGAAACCGATCTTGCGGAATCTCGTCCGTCGGTAAACAGCGACGTGCAACCGAGTGATCCATGTTCCTGGCTCTGGGAACAAAGATCACATGACACTTTTTCAAAGTGTCCCAGGCGGCAACCGGAATCAATCCGGGTTCGCCGGGGCCGACACCGATTCCGAAAAACATACCGGACCGGATCAAGGTTCTCCTCCCAACGGATTACCATCCATCTGGAAAAGCCGTACCGAGACCAGCTCAACATGCTCCAGCAAACAGGAGATTTGAGCAGCGATTCCTCGTTCGACCAGAGACCAGAACTCCCGGGAGAATGCCTCAGCTTTTAGAAGTTCGATCTGACCTTCCACGGTTCTTGATTGCGCCATCGATTCCAGAAGGGTTCCGGACATTCCATACCGATTGGCAAGACGAGAAACTGCGCCAACCGCGCTTTGGCTTCGCGCAGAATGCGTTTCGTAGACGTCGTCTAAAATCTTGGCGAGCTTGCCCGGATGACCAACGACCCACAGCTTCGGAAGACGATGCCCGTTTTCTTCCAGGGTCCGGTCGACACATTTCAAAGCGAACCCGATAAAGTTCGCCGTTTGAACGACCCGTTTGAGCGGTAATTGGAGAAAACTGCGCCCAAACCGTTGACCGAGGTTTCCTGGCGCCACCACGATTTCGTGTGGATTATCACCTAGCGCAACTCTGACGTACACCTCGATCGAAGCCTGGAACGCTGCCGTCGACTTTGGCTCGACGATTCCGGTTGTACCGAGAATCGAGATCCCGCCATCGATCCCTAACCGAGGATTAAAAGTACGCCTTGCAATTTCCTGGCCGCTCTCGCAACCGATCTGGAGATCAAATCCAAGCGCAGTCAATCCATCCCCCTCGCCAAGCACCTCGTGCACGGCGCCAATCATCATTTTTCTTGGAACCGGATTGATGGCCGGTTCGCCCACTTTGAGCTGAAGTCCAGGCTGCGTCACAACACCTACTCCTTCACCCCGCTGAAATACGATCTCACCATTATCATTTCGCCGCACCCGGGCGAATATCCGCGCGAGATGGGTCTGATCTGGATCGTCCCCTCCGTCTTTAATCACCTCCGCTCGAACAACCCCCTCTGCCTCCTCCAGGACGCGATCAATCTGAACCGTGAGATACTGCTCGCTATCGGGAAGGGTGACATTGACCTCCGGAGGCGTCTCGTTACAGACCAGTTTCAACAGAGCCGCCTTGACGGCAGCCGTGGCACAGGTACCGGTCGTATACCCACGTCGCAAGCCATTCTCTGCGAGTTTTTTCAGATCGAAACGGGGAGAAAAGGAATCCTCAGTATTTGCTTCGGAGCTCATCACGCATCTGTTCCCTGGTTCGCAAGCCGGATCAGCATCGCGTTCACCACGGCCGCCGCCCATGGTGATCCCCCTCGGGTACCGCGATTGGTGATCCGCGGCACCCACACACAACGTCGCAGCTTTTCCTTGCTCTGTTCAGTTCCTACGAATCCGACAGGAAGCCCGATAATCAGGTGCGGACGCCACCGATGCGCGCTCACCAGACACATCGCCTCCTCTAGGGCTGTGGGCGCATCGCCGATCGCGAGAATAAGACGATTCCCAAACTGCGCCCAGGCCTGCCTCATCCCGGCCGCAGACCGGGTGATCCCGTATGCCTCGGCAATGAGCCTGGTTTCCTCGTCGTGAACAGTGCAAATGGTCTCTAGCGCGAATCGATCAAGGAGGCTTCGGCGCAATCCGCTCTGGACCATCGCGACGTCCGTCACAATCGGCACGCGTTGCGATAGCGCCCGAATACCGGCAGGGACCGCGCCCGGCGATATAAAGACTTCGTCAACGACATTGAAGTCTCCGCTCGTATGGACCAGACGCATTAAGATATCTCGCTCCGGCTCCGGGATTGCAGACCAATCGCGGCCGGCACCGATAATCCGAAGACTTTCCGATTCAATCGGATGCGGCTCGTAACCACCGAAGGTAGGCTTTGTGATATGGGCGTTCCCCTCTCCACCGCCGCGGACGTGGAAGTGGTGCCCTCGCTGCGGAGTGCCGACTTCGTTTTCGTAGCCGACAATCTGGACCCGGTATTTGCAGAGACTGCAGTTGGCCACAGCTCTCCCAGTAACGCTCTCTTCTGCCCGCTCCAGCAGCGCATCCGCCAAAAATTCGTGAATACCAAGATAGTTGCACTTCAAAAACTCAATTTCCGGATGCCGTACCGCGAGAGCAGCGATGGCCGAGTAAATCCGCTTTACCAGGATGCCCGTAAAGAGAAAAAAAGGCGCGACGACGACCCGAGAGAATCCAAGCCGGACCGTTAGCTTGAGCCCATCAGAAACCAGCGGCTTAGCGGTGCCGGAATAGCAGACAAATGAAGCCCCGAAACCCATGCCTTCTTCCAGCACCCGCGCAAGTTTCGATACGTCCGAGTTGGCGTCCGGATCTGTCGTACCCCTTCCGACCACCACGAGGCAGGTTTCGGATCTTTTAAGCAACTGCGGGGATTGCGCCTCAGCTTCAATAATCTTCTCGCGCATCAGTTTCAAGACCAATGGATGCAACTGGAGAGCCGCGCCGTAATGCACCTCGGCCTGGGGAAATTCCTGACGGAGGGCGAAAACTTCACTCGGGATGTCGTTCTTCGCATGCGTCGCAGCGAGCAAAACGCCAGGCACGACCGCGACGCGCCGCGCCCCGGTGGCGATATTGGCCCGGATCGCCTCATCAATCGTAGGGCGGGCAAACTCTAGAAAGCCGTGGTTCACTCTTCGTCCGCGAGCACGATTCCGGGTGAGCTGAACTAACAGCTCAAATTCGCGGACTCCCTCCGGATCCCGACTCCCGTGTCCCGCAATAACAATGGCGTAGTCCGAAGTCTGTGAAGAAGTCATGTTCAATTCGTTTTCGTCGCCGGGCCTTTCAGGGTCGCTCCGCCGTCTTTTTTCAAATAGGCGGTATTTTCCGCGGCCCCGGACGCGCACGTCCCTAACGGTTCTAACTGACTTTTCATAGGACGCAGTGTCCGAATCAGCATCATACTCATGTCACTAAAATCGTCGGAGCATTCCCCAAGAGTTCCCAACCAGGCCGCCTCATTCTGGGTCAGATGTTCCCAAACCTCTGTTTGATGATCGGGAGCGATGCCTCGAGTCAGCAAAAAAACAGCGATCGCTTTCGGCATGAAATCCCAGGGTCGTGGAATGACGATCACATTCCGTTCGTCTTGAAGCGCATGCACAAGGTGTTCCTGGAAAGGCGCGATCTCTCCGCGTCGATGGAAAGTAATGAACGACGTCTCGTCGAAACAGACGCGGCAACGTGAAGCGAGGATCTGCGCCGCGCTAATCCCGGCCACCGTTTCTACCGGGTGACCGCACGCCCGCTCAACACGCTCCAGGAATTGAAAACCGGAAAAATGGATGTCACCCATGAATACGACGACGCACTTAGCGCCCCCATGATGAAACGAAGCGACCGTCTGCAACATTTCCACCTGGTCCTTGTAGCCCATGGTGACGATCCTGCAATCTCCCCGAACGAGTGGCTTGACAAGTTCGACCACCACCCTGAAACCGGCGACCACGTCGGCCGTTTCGATCAATTCCCGACCCCGTTGCGTTAGATAGCCCAAGTCCCCTGGACCGGCACCAAGACAGCAAATCATAGAGACGCCATTCCTGTTTTGTTCATCAAGGTCCGAAGCGCAGCGTGGCTGGCAGGGAAATAAAGATGCACGTACGACGCACGGAGATCCCTTTTCTGAAACCCTTCCCAGCGCGTTGAACCGATCCGCTTACGGCGCACCGTCCACAAATTCGCCAGCCGCGGTTCTGCGGTCCAGCGTGAATGGTGAAATTCATGCCCGCGAAACATTTCGCTTGAGGCGCCGTTCATTCCAGAGCATTCGCAGTACCCGAACTGTTGAAGTCCGGGTGTCATTTCTACCGCGCCGGGAATGGCACCCACCATCGGAAAGTGCCGTCCAGATTGGCAAACGAGTTCTTCAGCCAGCCACATTAAACCTCCGCATTCAGCATAACAGGCCAAGCCGCCCTCAAGCGCTGAATAGATTTCTGACCTGATCGCCTGATTCTGAGCCAGTTCCTCAGCGAACACCTCCGGGAAACCACCTCCGATGATCAGCCCATCCAGATCCGGCGGCAACTTTGAATCCCACAGGGGTGAGAACTCGACTAGATCGGCCCCGTTGCATCGCAGATAGTCCAGATTCGCCTCGTAATAAAAATGGAACGCCTGGTCTTTCGCTAATCCAATACGAATCCCTTTCATCGGTCGATCCGGTTCTAATGGATTAGCCTGAGCAGGCTCAACCAGGGCCAAAATGCCTGATAGATCGAGATATCTTTCAGCCAGCTCCGCAAGCGCCGTTCGGGTCGGCAAACTGCGCTCTTGATTTGCCTGTAACCCGAGGTGTCTTTCCGGCCACGACAGCTCCGGACAAACAGGAATCGCTCCCAAGACCGGCAACTTGAGAGGGGCAATTGCCTCTTGCAAGTAATCCGCATGGCCGCTTCCGCTCACGCCGTTCAAGATGACCCCGGCGATCACGCCAGGGCCGGCTTCGGCGACAAAACCGCGAAGTGCTGCAGCCATCGAACGTCCCGCTTTGGCGCTCGGAATGACCAAAAGCACCGGCCAATCGAGAAGCCTGGCGACGGCCATCGTGCTGCCTTCGTCGGATTTCACGTCGCTTCCGTCGAACAGCCCCATAACGCCTTCAACAATCGAGATTCTGTGCGCGCCATGGGTCGTCGTTTCATGAACAATTCCGACGTCCTTCATCAGCCATGAGTCCAGATTTCGCGATGGCATTCCAGCGAACCTTGTGTGGTACCCGGGATCGATAAAGTCAGGTCCCACCTTGAACGGCTGAATCGCCAATCCGCGTTCGGAAAGAGCGGCCAGGAGCATGCAGGTTACGGCGGTCTTGCCGGCGCCACTTTGCGTTCCAGCAAGGATCAATCCGTGCGATGGAGAAATACATTCAACCATCAGAACTCGATTCCCCTCCTTGCCGGCACGCCGTTATCGAAATGATGTTTGATTTTCCTCATCTCAGTAACGACTCCGGCACGCTCAATCAGTGCATCGGGTGCATATCGCCCCGTAAAAACCAGCTCGACGTTTTCTGGCCGGTTCTCGACCAGTGCGATCGCTCTTTCCAGCGGAATTAAATTGCGATGGATACAATAGTTTATTTCGTCAACAATCACGAGATCGTACTCCGAACTCACGATGAGACGATCGAGGTCGTACATCACCTGACTCAGCGCGGCCTTCATTGCCGTTACGTGTTCCGGAATATCTTTGCTTCTCGTCAAAATCCAGTCCTGCTCAACGTTTTTATAAGTCAGATTCGGATGCAAAGTCGGACAGATAGCAAGTTCGCCCGTCTTCCAGCGAGGCTTCATCATCCGCAAATAATAAACGTGGAACCCGCATCCAAGTGCGCGGAGCATCAGTCCCATCGAAGCGGTGCTCTTGCCTTTGCCTTCGCCAGTGTAGATCTGGAAGGCGCCTTGTTTTAAGCGCGGTCGTGCAATTTCCGGGTTCATTTCAGATGCAAGGTTGAACGAATCAATGACATAAGAAGAAAAAACACCGCACAAGCACCGGCAATTCGCCACATCCAGGTGAGACTTCTCGCGATGTCCATCGTGCCTGCAGGGCGCCCGGCCGGGTTAAACACCGGCCCACGAACCCGGTGCCCGGCATAATAATTGTCGCCGCCGAGGCGCACACCTAACGCGTAAGCCATCGCGGCTTCACTCCAGCCTGCGTTTGGACTCGCGTGAGCGGCGGCTTCCCGACAAATTGCTCCCCAGCGACGAGCGGAATTGAAGGAGCATAAAAAAATCGCACAGATTCTGGCCGGCACCCAGTTCAAAAAGTCATCAATCCGGGCTGACGCTTTACCGAACTTTTCATAGGCGTCGGTTCTGTGCCCGACGATCGAGTCCAGCGTGTTGGCAGAGCGGTAAACCAATGCTCCGGGGGCGCCAGCGATCACGCACCAAAAGAGGGGCGCAATGATTCCATCGGTCAGACTTTCGGCAACGCTCTCGATCGCGGCCCGGCTAATTTCCGGTTCACTCAGCGTCTCAGTGTCGCGTCCAACGATCCATGCGAGTCGGCTTCGAGCTTCCGCCAGGTTACCGGCAGCGAGAGGCCTGAAGACCGCTTGAACGTGGCGATGCAGATCGGTCGCTGCAATTGACTGATAAATAACAAGGGTGTTGAGAAGCCATGTTGCGGCAGGGCCGGCCGCGGCGCAGAGAAAATAAGCGATCGCATAACAGGCAAATATCGTTCCGGACACCAATACCCAGAACACGAAGCCGAGGGCGACGCTTCGTTGCGCTCTTCGAGTCAGTAGAGCTTCGTATCGGGCCGAGAGTTTACCGGTCAGCCGAGCAATGTGCGGCCAGCCGCGTGGATCACCCACCAGGAGATCCAGTAAGATCGCCACCATGATCTGGAAAGGATCAGCTCGCCACATAATCCCAGATTTCCTGCAGATTAAGATGCTCCTCCAAAAGATCGGCCATTCCATCGTAAACGCCCTGAAGATGCTCGCGCCAGGGAACGGCCGCAGGTCGATAAGCGGAAAAGCCGGCGCGGCTCGCTAGCTCTGACCTAATCGCGGATGACTCGAAAAGCCCGTGCAAATAGGTGCCCCAAACATTTCGCATTTGACAACCTTCAGGACGCACACCTGCGCGGTGTTCAACCGAGCACAGGGGTGCACACGGACCGGTCGCAATCGTCGTTCCCATATGAATCTCGTAGGCTTGCCAACGCTCCCCTCCCCACCTGGCACACACCTGGAGAACCTCCTTCGCCTGCGAGAATGTTGTCCTCACCGGCAGCAGGTTCAATCCCGGCACAACGCCTCGGTCACCGGCAAGCCCCTCCGGATCGCGAACAGACTCGCCGAGCATTTGGTATCCCGCACAAATCCCAACGATGAGGACGCCGCGCCGGGCGGCACGCTTCACGACCTCGTCCAGTCCCGTCTCATGGAGCCACTGCAAATCTGCAACGGTATTCTTGCTTCCGGGCAAGATGACTATTTTCGCGTCATCAACGTCCTTCACCTGTTGGACCCACCGGACACGGACGCCGCTATCCACGAGCCACGGTTGACAATCCTGCGAATTGGAAAGGTGCGGAAAACGAATCCATCCGATTGTGTCACCGTTACCGCGCTCTTCGGCTTCCCGGCAAAGGCTGTCTTCGCTCTCAGGCTGAAGCTTCGACGAAAACGGAAGAACGCCGAGGTACGGCAGCGAAATTTTTTCCGCCAAACAGTCACGCGCGTCTGCGAATAACGACAGGTCTCCTCGAAACTTGTTCACGGCGACACCAATCCCGCGTGCTTGATCGTCACGACCAAGCAGGTTCCAGGTTCCGACGATCTGAGCAAAAACACCACCCCGCTCGATATCGGCCACAAGAACCCATTTGCCATCCAGGTGATGGATCGGACGCAGGTTAACAATATCGCGGCTTAGAAGGTTCAATTCGACCGGGCTTCCGGCGCCTTCCAGAACCAGGACCTCACACCGCTTTCTCCAGTACTCCAAAGTTTCGCACACAATTGGCCACAGTTTCTCAACCAAACGGTAGTACTCGGCCGAGTTGACGTGTTCTATTGCGCGCCCCGACAGCACGAGCTGCGAACCGAGGCGGCCGGACGGCTTTAGCAAGATCGGATTCATTTCCACCGTCGGCTCCAGACCGCACGCCTCGGCTTGAGCCGCTTGTGCCCGACCGATTTCGCCTCCATCAAGGGTGACGAAGGAGTTATTTGACATGTTCTGCGCTTTGAACGGCGCCACGCTCAGCCCTTTTCGGCGCAACAACGCGCAAAGCGCAGTGGCGAACCAACTCTTGCCGCTGTTGGACGAAGTTCCGAGAACAGAGATTGCCTTCATGCAGCTCTCCGAATCAACTCTGCGCAAATCGTTGAAAGTTCTCCCGTCAACCGGCTGTTCTCGGATGCGGTTCGGACCGCAACCCGGATAAAGCGTCCCGTCGCCATCCCGAGAAAAGAGTCACATACTCGGACAAGCAGCCCACGGCGCCCAAGCCGCTGATATAGAGCGTGAGCGTCGAGCGCCTGGTCCATCAACTCGATCAGGAGAAAGTTGGCCGCTCCGGAGTGCAAGCAGATACCCGGAATTGCGCTCAATCGGTCTTCGAAATGCTGCTTGAGTTCTCGCAATTCGTGCAACGAAGTCAGGAGCTGAGCGTGATACCCTTCGACCAGAAAACGTTTCGCCCACGACTCCACCACTGAATTGATGCTCCACGGCGGCTGCATGGCGCGCAAGCGTTCCATGAACATGGTGCCAGCAATAAACCCGACCCGTAGTCCCGGTATTCGCCAACTTTTCGTGAGCGATCGCAGCACGATCAAGGAGGGAAACTGCCCAATAACGGAAAGAAGTGTTTCACCGTCATGGTCCGGAGCGAACTCCATGAATGCCTCGTCGATGATCCAACGCTTCGGCCGACTCCATTCCATTTCGAAAAGGTGGCGCAACTCGTTCCGCGACTGGATTGAACCCGTCGGGTTGTTCGGATTGCCGAGAACAATAACGTCAAACGCCTCGAGCAAATGCGCCCAATGGCGTGCCGGTTTATGCCACGATTCCCGCGGCAACAGGATGTGCTCCAGTTCGCAGTCGACGGTCGCGAAAGACCGGCCGTAATCGCTGAAACCGGGTTCAATGATCGCGACGCGGCAGCCCGCGAAGAGCCTGGCCGTCAGGTAGAGTCCGTCGATCGCTCCCGCCGTCGGGAGAATACAGGTGCGATCCAACGCGTAAATTTCCGCCAGCCGATTGGCAAGTGTTCCCGCGTCCGGTTCAGGATACCGGGTGATGTCCGCCGCCCATCGTTCCCATTCGGCTCCGGCAACGACCGGAGCAAGTACATTCAAATTTGAGCTGAAATCAAGGAGGGATTCGGGTGCCACGCCCAATTCGCGCGCAGCCTCTAAGACCTGGCCCCCGTGGAAAGCCTGAGACAACGCTATCCACCTCCTTTCAGGATCAAGGGCAAACCCGCCACGATAAACTCCACCTTGGTCGCGTATCGGGTAATCAGCTGGTTAGCCGATCCGCATAAGTCCCGAAAAAGTCTCGTCTCCTGAGCCAAAGGCACAAGTCCCATGCCGACCTCATCGCCCACGAGGATCACGGAACGTCTAAGCTCGCGCGCGACCTGCAGGGCTTCTTCAAGATCGGACAGAATCGGCTCGGGCGCACGACCCTGCATCAGATGGTACGAAAGCCACAGGGTGACGTTGTCGACCAGCAGTAATCTATTTTCACTTTCCAGCACTTGATTTCGCAGGTCGAAGCGGTTCTCCATCGTGGTCCAATGGCTTGGACGGCGATTCCGGTGTAGCGCGATTCGAACCCGCATTTCTTCGTCCCTCGTTTCCGTGGCATAAGTGGCAACGAAACACACTGGCATACCGGAAGCAGAGGCCAAAGCCTCGGCATGACGACTCTTACCGCTGCGGCCGCCGCCGAGCACAAAGTGGAGGAAGGCGTTCACAGTGCGCCCTCTCGTGAAAAGGCTGTTCGGCCGGTGAGAGGATCAATCGAGCTCCACTGTTCCGCGTCCCAGCAAAAGCTGGTATAACTGCCGTATGGAATCGGCAACTCAAATGCCTTGCGAAGGGGCAGGTTGGAAAAGGCACACCTCGCCGCACGAATAACACCGGCGTGAGTCACAACGAGAAAATGTGGAACTGAAGTCTCGCCAGGGTTCAGATCCGATCGTGGCACGGGCCTCCCGCCCAAGTCACGGCTTGGCCCGAGAATCTTGTCCTCAATCCCGGTTAACACCCGCGCCTGCAATTGTTCAAAGGACTCCCCGGCCGGGGGGGCGACCGTATCAAAATTGGTCATCCACTCGTCGAGCAATTGAGGCTCGCTCGCCTGAATATCGCTCCATGTTTGATTCTCCCATGTTCCGAAGCTCACTTCTCGCCAGATCGGGTCCGGCTCCGCAAAAAGACCAAGCCGGGCGGCGATCACTTCTGCGAGGAGGTGACATCGTTTCAAATCGCTGCAAAGAATACTGTCCGGCCTTAAGCCGCTAACCTTTCCCGCCAGGGGCAACATCGACGTCCGACCTCGAAAGGAGAGTTCAACGTTGGTTTGCCCGATGCACCGCTCGCTGGGTGCATCAACTGACGGATGGCGCATCAAGGTTAGAATCATGTTGTTTCACGCAGAGGCCGGGGACAATCGCATCACGAGCGATAGATAACAGGCGAGTTCGACGAGTTGATTTGCAGCGCCCAGGCAATCGCCGCTAATTCCTCCTATTTTTTTCTGAAAATAGTTGCCCGCTGCCCAGGTCGCGACCGCTGCGACAACGAGTAGAAGAATGGCCTTGGACCCCAGAAGAGCGAATGTTAGCAGAACCGGAGCGAGAAGCGCAGTCACAAACTCCTTTAGCGTTACCGCATTGCCAAACCGGCTCCCTTTCGACTCATCACTCCCAACGTACGGGTGGCCATAGAGGAGCGCGACCGTGGCTGCACGGCCCAATCCGTGTGCAACGATCAGGGCGGCGACCGCCGTAAAAACGCCTCTCTCCAGAAGCGCCGTCAGGAAGAATAGTTTCGCCGTTAGCGAGAACCAAAGCACGACTGCCCCGTAGGTGCCGAGGCGACTGTCCTTCATGATTTCAAGACGTCGCGTTGGCTCAATTCCCCCGATCAACCCATCCGCGGCGTCGGCCAAGCCGTCTTCATGAATCGCTCCAGTGACGGCCATAGTTACACCCATGCTCAAAAGCACCGCCAGGACCGGCGGAACAAATATATCCGCACAAAAAAGCACCACTCCCCCCAGCAAACCAACGATTAAACCGACAATCGGGAAATAGGTTGTCGATCGTGGCAAATCTTTCGCGCTAAACACGTACTGTTTTCCGACCGGGATACGGGTCAGAAAAATCAGCGCACCAAGAAAAATGTTCATCTGATGCCGAACACTGGTGATGAAGGTCTGGGCATTCATCGATTTGATCCCGTCCGGTCCGTCACGCCCGAAACGCCTGCAGATTCAAAGGTTGCCATCTCACATAGAATCTTTGCCGCTGCCTCCAGGATTGGCATTGCCAAGGCAGCCCCCGTGCCTTCCCCCAAACGCATCTTAAGATCGAGAAGCGGTTCGACTTTCAAAGCCTCAAGCGCCTTACCGTGTGCCTGCTCACCCGAACGATGGCTAAAAAAGCAGATCTCGCGGGATCTTTGGTCGACGCTAAAAGCGGCCGCCGCAGCAGCCGTTGCAATAAATCCATCCACGACAATCGGCAAACGAGCCTTCGCTGCCTCCAGGACGGTACCCGTCATGGCTGCGATTTCGAACCCGCCGACAACGCTGAGCCAATAAAGCCCCGCCGGTTCGCGGCAGAGAGGAGAATACTTTCCAAAAGCCGCGGTCACTACATCGATCTTACGTTGCAGCGATGAATCATCGATGCCGGTACCTCGCCCAACAGCTTCCTCCGGCTTAAGATCGCATAACGCCACGAACAAGGCAGCGGCGGCCGTCGTGTTGCCAATCCCCATTTCCCCAATACCGAGAAGATCGATCCCCTCGTCGAGAGCAACCCGGACTTGCTCGCGACCGATCTCAAGCGCCTGTTCGCACTCGATCCGGTTCATCGCCGGCTCCCGAAAAAAATCTGAGGTCCCTCGCCGGACGGAGCGGAAATAAAAATTAGGTTGGTTTAAAACGACATCGGGCCAGTCGGCATCAACACCTGCGTCAATGATGTGAATGTCAATCCCACCGTGGCGGGCTAAAACGTTGATCGCAGCGCCTCCGCTCAAGAAATTCAACACCATTTGGGCGGTCACTTCGCTTGGGTAAGCGCTAACCCCTTCTGAGGCCACACCATGAGTGCCCGCGTAAATGCAGATCCGCTTTTTGGTAAGCTTCGGCTCCAGGCTCTGCTGGAGATCCGCCAGGCGCACTGCGACACTCTCCAAAACGCCGAGTGAACCGGGAGGCTTGGTCTTCCGGTTCATCTTGTCGAATGCCGAGGCGGAAATATCTGTCTTCATTTTCGCGATGAAGTTCTTCCGCGAACCGGCCGTCACCGGGTACGCGGCACAAAACCCGCGGGCAAGTATTCGGACTCCAAGCTTTTGCCTCCAGAGGAGGACGCCTTTGCTCCAGCCTTCACCAACTCGAGGTTGATTGGCTCTGCCCGAAAAATCAATTTTCAGTCGGAGAATTGTAACTTGATACCGCAGCGCAACTGTGACCGGCTCTCACGGTCTTCCATGAACCCGCAGGTGTGTTGTATTCTTACATGTCAAAAAACTAGTCGCCATGGGAACACAGAAAGATCCGAGTGTCAATTCTATCGCCGCCCCAAGAAGATGGGTTACCGGTAAGGTTGGTGAGTGGCTTCAAGGAGTTGACGAAGAAGGAGCCCCGATGGTTTACGCACTGGCCGTAGACTCATCGCCGTACAGGACGCTGACATCGGTCGAGCCGGCCGGATACTTTTCTGTATCGATAAATCCTGAGGCACCGGCGGATAGCGAAAAGGTACAAAAGGCGATCAAGGAACTGGCTTCCAGCTATGGGTTTATTGATGATTGCAAATACCGAGTTACGATCAGCGGGTCGCCACCCCGTGGAAAAGGACTCGGTTCGAGCAGTATCGACGTCGCTTCTGCTCTTCTCGCTATCAAGGATCAACGAGACTTGAAAATCTCCGCCCCTGAACTATTCAGACTCATGTGCCGAGTGGAACGATCGGATTATCTCTTTAGTCCGGAACTGATCGTGGCCGCAAATCCAAGCAACGGAAACTATTCGATCGTTGCCAGGGCACCAAAATGCATCGTTCTGGCCTGGGATACCGATCCGCCGGCGACAGTCAATACCCATGCCGTCTTGCATCTCGATCTTGCCCGTCGATCTTTCAGCGAAGAGTATCAGGAACTCTCCGGGATGATACAATGTGGAGAATCCGAGAGGCTCCTTCGAGTCGCCACGCGGAGTGCGGAATTGAACGATCGTATCCTGCCGAAAAATGGCTTTTCTACAGCGCGGAAGCTGGCGAACGAGCTGCAAAACGTAGGCCTTGTCGCTGCACACACAGGAACATTCCTCGGCTTCGTCCTGCCGGAGCCGATTGACAAGGATCTGGAAAAATATATTTGGGATTTCGTCGTCGCCCGGTATTCGGTCGCACCCATGGTCTTTGCAGTGGGCATAAATCCTGCCCGCTGACCAAAGCCGTCGCGCTGTACTCAGGCCGCACTGATGGCGTTTTCGCGGTGCAAAGCCGGAGGCTTCGCTTACACTGACGAGGTCACCAATTCTGCGCTTTAATATGGCGAAATCGTTCCACGAGCTGACTGAGAAGGAAATCCTCGCACTGGCCATCTCGCTGGAGGAAGAGGATGGCAGAATATACGGGGAATTCGTCGAGAGAATGCGACCGACGTATCCAAAAACTGCCGAAACTCTTGAAGCGATGCGTGAGGAGGAATCGGGTCATCGCCATAAATTGACCGAGACTTATCGCCAACGATTTGGCGATTTTATTCCGTTGCTCCGTCGGCAAGACGTGAAAGGGTTTGTGAACCGAAAGCCAATCTGGCTGAACCGCATTCTGACCGTCGAACAGGTTCGAAACGAGATTGGTTCGATGGAACAAGAGACCAGACGCTTCTACGAAGTTTGCGCTCAGAAATCGACAAGCGTTCCGGTGCGTCAGCTATTGGGTGATCTGGCCCAGGAGGAAAGCAGACATGTGGATCTGGCCGAAGAACTTGAGAAGAAGCAAGTCGAGTCCGGGGAGCGTAAGCAGGAAGACGAAGCCGCCAGGCGCACATTCGTGCTCCAGATCGTTCAGCCTGGGCTGGCCGGGCTCATGGATGGTTCCGTATCCACGCTGGCCCCTGTCTTCGCCGCCGCTTTCGCGACCAGGAACAGTTGGGACGCGTTTCTCGTTGGGCTCGCGGCCTCGATTGGCGCCGGAATCAGCATGGGTTTCGCCGAGGCTTTGTCCGATGACGGCGCCCTGAGTGGACGCGGACAACCTTGGCTGCGAGGTACCGTTTGCGGCGCTATGACGACTCTTGGAGGGATTGGACACACGCTTCCATTCCTAATTCCAGATTTCTTTTATGCGTTTGCGGTGGCCGTCGTTGTTGTGGCCGTTGAACTAGCCGTGATTTCCTGGATCCGGCATCACTACATGGACACGCCGCTGTTGTCGGCCCTTTTTCAGGTCGTCCTCGGCGGGGTTCTGGTGTTTATCACGGGTATCCTGATCGGATCAGCCTGACCGGTTACGATGAGGCGACTGCTGTTTCTCGCTTTCGTCCCGGTCTTGGGTTTTTTCGCCGGGTCTTGCTCGAAGGCCCCAGAGTCGGCGGCACAACCTCCTGAAACGGCCCGGACGGCTGCATCCCAGGCCGGCGAGACAATCTTTCAAACGCGTTGTTTCGTTTGTCACGGGCGCGGAGGAAAAGGCGACGGCCCCGCCTCATCGGGGCTCGGAGCTGCCGTGCGTGATCTGACAAGTCCAGCCTGGCAAGACTCGACTTCCGATGAAACCATTCGCAAGGTCATTCGAAGCGGCGCTGCGGCTGTCGGCGGAACCGCCGCGATGGCGCCCAATCCCGATTTGTCAGACGCCCAAATCAAATCTTTAACAGAGTACATCCGGGGACTTCGGCGCTGAGAATCGCCAGAAACAAAGAACTTCTGACCGTGAACAAAAACCGTAACAGTGTTACCGATGTCCTGAACCAAAAATCTTACCTATGTCCTGATTGCGCCAGCCTGCCTTCTGACTTCTGATTTCTGATTTCTGAAATTGTGCCTATGCTTCCTCGATTTCTCCTCGCATTGGCCTGTGTGTGCGCCCTTAGCGGACTCGCACGCGCAGACAATCCTCCAATCATCATTGAAAACGCGTGGTTACAGGCTCTTCCTGCGGTTGCAGAAAACACCGCCGCCTACATGAAGATAAGAAACCTTGGTCAGACGCCCGTGAAACTGACAGGTGCCTCTTCTCCAATCGCAACCAGTATCGAACCGATGATCACCACCAAGCGGGTCCGGAACGGCCAGGAAATAATGGGAATGGAGAATGTTCCAGAGCTCGAAATACCGCCCGGCGGCACCTTGGAACTGAAACCTGGCGGAAATCATCTGATGATCATGGGATTGACCTCTCACCCAAAAGACGGAGAACGCGTAAAAGTGACGGTGCGATTTGCGCCGGGCGATCAAAGGCTCGATCTTGAGGTCCCCGTCCTCCGACAGGAGCCAAAATGAACGTCTCCGAACCTGAGAAAAATTCGCTCCCGATTAGTTCTACACCTGGCGGTATCCGGCGAACGTGGTTGGCGGTCTTCGCGCTCGTCCTGGCCTTGCTCGCCAGCTTTCTTTTCACCCGCTATTCGGCTTACAGAAACGTTCAGATAAACTACTACGGGCAGGCTTTGGTACCCGCTAAACAGGCATTCGACTTCCATCTCGTGGATCAAGATGGGAAGGCATTTCGACTCAGCCAATTGCGCGGAAAAGCCGTGCTATTTTCCTTCGGATTTACCCATTGTCCAAATGTCTGCCCGACAACGCTGAGCGAGTTGGCCAAGGTCTATCGGGCGCTCCCGGCGGAGGATCGGTCGAAAGTCCAAGTTCTTTTCGTCAGCGTAGACCCGCAGCGCGACCGACCTGAAACGATGAAGAAATATGTCCCCTATTTTGACGATTCATTTATCGGGTTGACCGGGACCGAAACGCAGCTCGCTGAAGCCGCGAAAGCGTACGGTGCCTACTACGAGATCGTCAAGGATCCCGGACAGAATCCGGAATCCTACTCTGTGAATCACTCTGCATTTACCTATCTGATCGGTCCCGACGGAAAATGGAAATTGCTGTACAACTTCGATCAACTCACTGATGCGAAGAAGATGGCACTGGACATCAAACAGGTGCTGTCCGGAGCGTGACGCCCTGTCCTCCTCAGGCTAAAGCCTGGACTATGTTTTCTCTGGACCCTTCGGGCCGTAGAAAAATTCCAACTGCGGGCCCGGAGTGTTAACCAGGTTTTAACCCTGGGGATAGCTGCGTCTCGCCTTACCTCTTCGAAGTAAGTAAGTGCGTCCCGCCTTACCTCTTCGTTCCTCCGTAAACACCGTGTCCTCCGTGCAAGATTGTCTTTTTTCTGTCCAACATCGGAATCGAAAGAGAAAGGCTCGCACGGTGGTCACGGAGGATTTCTGACCGTTGATCAATCGCTTGATACCGGTCTTTGTACTGTGCTTCGTCAAAATTGCCTGGTGCTTGATTGGGAAGCGGGAAGAGGTAAGGCGGGCCGCCTTACTTACTGGATGAGGTAGGTGAAATTCACTTTGGTTTCAATCGTGGTGTAACGAATCGCCGGCCCCAGCGTGCTGTAGGCGGCGATACCCATGCACGTATCCAGGAGCGCCATTGCATTCAAGTTGCCTTACCGCCCAAAGATCTCGTCGAAAAATGCCTTCATCTGGTTCCAGGACCGGGTTGCCGCCTCGGCATTGTAACCGACACCATCCAAACCTGCCGCACGCGCCTTGTCGGCGTTGGGATTCGTAAAGGCGTGCACCGCACCGGAATACGCGACGAATTGAAAGTCAAACTTCCCGTCATTCATTGATTTCAGAAAACCGTCAACAGCCTCCTTGTTCACAAGGGGGTCCAGAGCACCGTGCAGGATCAGAAACTTGGCTTTCGTTTTTTGCGCCGCGTCCGCTGGAGCGGGGATCAAAGCGCCGTGAAAAGTGACAACTCCGGCCAGCGGCGCACCGGTGTACGCCAGGGCCAGCGAACATGAGCCTCCGAAACAGAAACCGATCGCCGCCACCTTGCTTTCGTCTACCAAGCCCGTCTTTAGAAGCTGATCCAAGGCGGCTTGAGCGCGCTCAGCCATTAACGGTTTGCCGTATAATTGGCTGACCAATTCCTTGGCCTTCGCCCGTTCCGTCGTCGATTGGCCATCACCATACATATCAGCGGCAAACGCGACGTATCCCATCTTTGCCAACTGTTCCGCGCGACCTTTGACGTAGTCGTCGAGACCCCACCATTCCGGATAAACGACAATACCAGGTACTTTACCCTTCCCTGTTACCGCATCATCATAGGCGAGGTACCCCTCTAAGTTCGTTCCATTTTGTTCGTAACTGACCGTTTTCGTGACTAGTTTTGCTTGGACGTTCATCGACAGAGCCAAGGTCAACAGACTACAAAAGATTGCTTTCATAGAGGATTGGAGTGGTGGTGTTGGTAAACGTGATCGTGGTTTTCAGCCGGGCCGGGGGGCCCGCTGACTGACCTTACCACTTTCATTGGCCCGGAGAATCGTTCTTCTCATTTTTTTCACGAACCGCAAGGATGCTATAGGTCCCGTCGTCGTCCTGCACCAGAATGGTAACATTCGAAATACCGCGAGTTTCACTCCGACGGTCGGCCAGTTTGTACCCGATTCGATAGCTCACCAGGTATTGATTGGGGCCGGGTCCGGCGTGAGCCACCGGCTTGTTAACAAGCTGATACTCGCGGCGTGGCCAGCGTCGCCGAAACTCAGACATATCTCGTCGCAGGAACGCCTCATCGACCACGCCCTTGTCGTAATAATTCACCTTCGGAGCGTAAAACTGCATCACGCTATCCAGCCGGTCCGACGCGCCGGACTGAATGAACGCCTCAACGAAGGCTTGCAACGTCGGTCTCATGGAGACCAGTTCCGTATTCGGCCCCACAGAAACTTCCGCCGGAGGCTCATCCGGCGCTGGTTGAGATTTGGCCGTCTGCTGGCTTTCAGACCTGGTTTCCTTTGGCGCCAGAATAAGGACCGTCGCGTCCTTGGACTGAGCGAAAATCTGCTGGTCTCGCAACGAGGTCGTTCGGTTTGACGGCGTGAATCCTGCCGGGTACGCCATCCGAATCATCGACCGAGCCTCATCAACCGGAATCGCGAAATTAATCCTTTCCGGGATCGCCCCCATCGTTTTCGCGAGCTGCATTGCGTTGATTTTTGCAACAACGATCCCGATCACTTCGCCGCGATCATTCAACAAGGGACCGCCGCTGTTGCCAGGATTAATGTTGGCGTCGATCTGGAGCAGCGGAGCGTGATCAGTTTGCCGAATCGCGTTGATCTTCCCGTCGTATGCTGAAACGTCGTAGCCGATCGTCGAGGACATCGGATAGCCCATGGCGAGCACCGAATCCATCACAGACATCTTCCGCGATTCGCCAATCGGAAGAACGGGAAAATTCGAACCGGAAATCTTAAGGAGTGCGAGGTCCCTCTTCGAATCGGTCGCCAGCAGTTTCGCAGAGACCCGATTCCCATTCGACAAAACGACAAACTGTCCGGCCGAACCGGCGACAACGTGGTTATTGGTCAGAATATATCCATCCGGATGGATAATAAACCCCGATCCGGACTTCATCTCCTGGCCGAAGCCGGGAACCGATCCGGCCACAAGCAATAGTCCAACGCACAACCAACGGCAAAGTCTGCTCATTTTGGTTGGCTACTGTCCCACCATCGCGCGAATCGCGTCCTTCGCCGCCGGTGAATACAGGACACCCTGGTACAGCGCATAGCTCCGTCCGTCCGCCTCGCTGATCGTGAACCTGAATACTCGCACCGTCTCTTTCGGCTCGTAAAGCCACCGGACGCTGGAGGAGGACAACTCCATGAGTCCTGCGTTTTCCGTCCATTTGCCACCGTCTTGCTGAGGTGCAACGTCGTTCACCAAAAGCAACGGTGCGGGATCGGTAACATCTTCGATCCGGATCGTGCTGACCTCCGCAGCTTGCTTCGGTCGGATCGAAAAGTTCCAACGGACGTAATGCTTGCCGTCGTAAGTAACCGCCTGCAATCCGGCATCGGTAACGACGACTCGGTCATTCTCAGCCGGTTTGAAGCCTGGTCCTTGACGTCCGAGTCTGACTGACTGCCCGCCGGCGATCGGAATCGACTGTTGCGGGGAGGAACTCGTGCACCCGCTCCACAAAAGCAGCGGCATCACCAGAATCGGGAGACCCTTAAGCGGCGTATTGAACATATCTGGCACCTTCAATCAGTAGCCAGACAAAGGAAAGTCCCCGGTAGCGTCCCGTCCCCGAAATAGCAGGTACCTGTTATTTCGGGGACGGGACACTAGAGAAGACCGGATGTAAGATTGATGGCGAGCGCCAAAACAACGGTGTTGAAAACGAACGAGAGCAGGCCATGAACCAATGCCAGACGCCGGATCCCCCGTGCACTGATCTGCACATCCGAAACCTGGCAAGTCATGCCGATCACAAACGAGAAGTAAGCGAAATCAAGAAAGTCAGGGGCTTCCTCGTTTGGAAAATCAAGTCCGCCGGAACCGGCGGTGGTCGGATCATCGTCGTCGTCGCGATAGTACGCGTGGGCGTAGTGCATCGTAAATACCGTATGAATAAGGAACCAGGAGGAGACTACCGTGGTAGCGGCAAGCAAAAGATGTTCGGTCAGAGCCTTATGACTCATCCCTTTTGCTCCGCCGACGAGAATGGCGACTGCGGACAGACTAACTACAGCGGCCAGAATCACGAACAGAAAGATGATCGAGCGCGTCGTATCCTGAAGCTTCGCCGTCTGAACACTGGTCCGGGCGTCGGCGAGTATGATCGTTAACCAGGTCAGGAAAATAACGCTCCAGGCAAACGCGTTCCAGACCGTAATGGCTTCCAAGGCGAAACCAAGGCGCCCATTGGTCAGGATAAAAGCAAGGCTCGAAACGGCTAGCCCCAAAACCAAACGCACCTGGGCATCCAACCTGGAAAAGAATTTATTCTGCATCCGCGAAATCGTATTGATTTGACCTCATCGGGCCACTTGAAGTCAAACCGTTCTTTACGGAGTAGCATCTCGATTTGTTACGGAATTGTCACCCAGCTCTTATTGTCTAGTCTCAAGGCAACTGATCTTTTCCAGAGCGAATAAAAGAAAAAATTTTATGGAACTTTTTGGAGAGAGTCTACCCACCGCGACCGCGCTTTTTCTGATCCTCGCCCTGCTCATGGCGCTCGGTTTCGAGTTCGTGAACGGCTTTCATGACACCGCCAACGCAGTCGCTACCGTCATCTACACTCACAGTCTCAAACCCTCGATCGCGGTGGTTTGGTCAGGAATATGGAACCTGATCGGAGTGCTGACGTCCAGCGGAGCCGTCGCGTTCGCGGTGGTGGCGCTGTTACCCGTCGAGCTGGTGCTGAATGTCGGGTCAGGTGCAGGTTTTGCCATGGTGTTTGCCCTCTTGATTTCTGCGATCATTTGGAACGTCGGAACCTGGTATTTAGGTCTGCCGGTTTCCAGTTCGCATACCTTGATCGGCTCAATCATGGGTGTGGGATTGGCGAACTCGATGCTTTCCGGACACGTGTTCGGCGAAGGTATCAACTGGGCCAAGGCTTCTGAGGTCTTCAGTTCATTGATTGTCTCTCCGATGGTAGGATTTGTTTGTTCAGCGGTCCTGCTGTTAATGCTCAAATTTCTCATTCGCCGGCCGGAGCTTTTTCAACCGCCGGACTCAAAAAAAGCCCCGCCATGGTGGATCCGCGGAGTGCTCGTGCTGACCTGTACCGGGGTCAGTTTCGCTCACGGGTCAAATGACGGGCAAAAGGGTATGGGACTGATCATGCTGATCCTGATTGGACTTATTCCAGCCGTCTACGCGCTGAATCTCGACGCGGACCCGAAGTCTGTCGCGGAACTCGAACTCACCTCCCGGAAGATGATGGCAGTGCTCGACCTGGCGGGGAATGGAAAGGAAATCGAAGAACAGGCTGCCAGCGACGAGCTCTCGGCATTTTTGAAGACCTCAGGCAAGTTCAACGATAACATCTTCCCGGCACTCGCAGCGAAAACTCGTGACATTGTCAATCGTCTCAACGGAAAGAACAGTTTCGCCGATGTCCCGAAGAAAGAACGTTCCGCGCTCCGAAGCGCGATGTACCTCGTTTCTGAATCACTCAATAAACTGAACAGACTAGGAAAGTTGAACGACCCCGAGCAGAAGGCAGCTCTCATCGATTTTCGGTCCAAACTGCGGCCCATGACTCAGTTCATCCCGCCCTGGGTAAAGATTGCCGTTGCATTCGCTCTCGGATTCGGAACGATGATCGGCTGGAAACGGATCGTGGTCACGGTTGGTGAAAAGATTGGAAAAACTCATCTGACCTACGCGCAAGGAGCTTCGGCCGAACTCGTCGCGATGGGAACGATCATGGCGGCAGACTCATTTGGATTGCCGGTCAGCACGACTCACGTTCTATCTTCAGGAATTGCGGGCACGATGGCGGCGAACAGATCGGGACTTCAGGCAGAAACACTTAGAAATATCGCGCTCGCATGGCTACTGACTTTGCCGGCTTGTGTTCTCCTCGGCGCAGCAACCTTCTCCGGAGCTCTGTATATCGTGTTCAATGTTCTTCATACGGGCTAGGGCTAGTGTCCTGTCCCCACCAGCTGCTATTGCGCTCTGTACGATAATTTGTTGAACTGTGGCTATGTCGTACTCAACCTTTCTGGAAAAAGTTCTCGGGAAGCTTTCGGTGCCGCGAGTCTCCTTTTCCTATCCGGAGACTCAACCCGACCTGATTGAGGAATTGTTGCGCGTGAGCGATCTTACTCTGGCGAACGACCGAGGGCCGCATGTCGATTGTGTTCGCAGCCTGTTATTATTGCAGGCTGGAGAATTCGAGCGGTCCCATTCCATTGTTCAAGCAATGTCGGGATCCGATCCGGGTTACATCCACGGAATGGTTCATCGTGTCGAAGGAGACTTTTGGAACGCAAAGTATTGGTTCCGGCGTTCGAAAACGCACCCGGCTTTTCTCGGGACGCAGATCGACCCGTTTCGGATCACGGACCTGGTCGAGGAAGCCAAGGGTAAGACGCCGCCTGCGACGACAACCCAGAGCCTGACAACCGAATTTAGAACTCTCCTGAACTTTCTGTTGCGACCCTCCGATTCACCGGCTCCAAAATCCGCTTAGGCAGGAGCGCGCGCCTCGGACGGAGCCTCGAGGACCGCTACCGGGCCTCACACAGCTTTGTCCACTCGTCGTCCGATTCAATCGAAACCGCACCTTTTTCTATCGCCCAACGATCAAAATCCGGCGGCGCGTTCTTGACCCCGAATATATTGGCCAGCTTTAGATTGGCGATCAGGGACCATTTGGCGTTACGCAGGTCCGAATAACGCAAGTCTGCCTTGCTCAGATCTGACCTGGCGAGATCCGCGTCGCTTAAGTTCGCACCTTGCAAATCCGCATCCTGCAGCGTCGCGTCTCGCAAGTCGGCGTTTTTAAAATTGCAATTCCGAAAATTTCCAGAGGTCAGATTGGCGAATTCCAGCTGCGCGTCGGCTAAACTTCCGTCTCTCAGATCGGCCGAACTAAAATTGGCTCGATCTAAATTTGCGCCTTCGAGCTCAACCCGTTGAAGAAACGCGTCGCTGACATCGAGGCCCACCAGGAGCACTCCGTCCCTGTTTAACTGCTCCAGCGCTTCGATTCTACCTCCGGAACCTCCCTTGCCTTGTGCCGTATTAATAACCTGCCATGCCTGGTAGTGCCTCTGCTTCGTCCGAAGATCGCTTTCGGCAAAGTAAGAAATAACGGCTATCAAAATAGATAGTGTGCCAACGTATTCGAGCACCTCGAGAAGAGCCCATCCGCTAAGCCAGTACGCCAACCAACGACACATCCATTCCGACCAATGAAACGGCACCAGCGCCGGGTATTTCGCCTGCGATCGATAGTGCGCCCACGGAAAAGGGCGCTTTCGCTCTGTTTGAAGAAGCATTTCAGGAATTTGTAGGAAATGGCAGCATAAGTGAAGCTCGTCCTGCCCATTCCTACAAATTCCTCAGCAACGTTTCAAGAGAGTGATAGCTTTAGAAGAGAATGAGATTTGCGGGCTTACTCGCGGTGTGCTGGCTCGGTCTGTTCCAATCCAATGCCAGAGCGGATAAAGTATGCCTGATTAACATTGACGGCGCGATCGGCCCCGCAACTGCGAGCTACATCTCGCGCAGCGTGGACGAGGCAAAATCGCAAGGCGCCCAATGCCTCGTCATTCAGCTTAACACCCCCGGCGGCTTGCTCGACTCGACTCGTGCGATCGTTCAGAAATTGCTCACATCGCCGGTTCCTGTCGTCGTCTACGTGGCACCGACGGGTGCCACGGCAGCCAGCGCCGGTTGTTTTATCACCCTCTCTGCAAACGTCGCCGCGATGGCTCCTGGCACCACCATCGGCGCCGCTCATCCGGTTTCTCTTGGCGGAGCGCCCGGCGGCGCCGAATCGAAGCCTGACCCGACAATGACGCAGAAGCTTGAGAATTTCGCCGTCAGCTACATGGAGGCGATCGCCAGCCAGCGCAATCGGAATATTGAGTGGGCGAAGTCGGCTGTCCGGGATAGTGCTTCCATTACCGCGGAGAAAGCACAGGAACTGAAGGTAATCGAGATCATCGCAAAAGATCTCAACGCTCTGCTCGCCCAACTTAATGACAGGGCGGTCAATGGCCATCCCCTCAGAACCGCCGGTGCCCAAGTCGTAGAAATCAAAATGTCCGCCGCAGAGGAAATCTTCCAAATGCTTTGGCGGCCCGAGGTGATGTTCATTTTGATGCTGATCGCCATTTACGGACTAATCGGTGAAATGACTACACCCGGTGCAATCCTGCCCGGAGTCGTTGGTGCGATCGCGCTGGTGCTTGCACTCTACATGGCAGCAATCCTGCCCGTGAATATCGCCGGGCTGATGTTGATCGGTTTGGCCGTTGGGCTATTCGTGATCGACGTCTTCGCGCCGACCCATGGCGTACTAACTGGAGGCGGAATCGTGGCTTTCCTGATCGGTTCGCTCATGCTTTTTAATCAACGTGACCCCCTCTTCCGGCTTTCGCTGGCGTACATCATTCCCAGCGTGCTTCTCACCGCCGCGTTCTTCGTTTTCGTTGTCGGCAAAGGACTCCGTGCTCAGCGTCTGCCGGTCAGAGTCGGTCAAGAGACATTGCTTGGGAAAATTGTTAGTGCCCTGACGCCGATCGATTCAAGCGATGGGAAGGTTTTCGTCGAAGGCGAATACTGGACCGCTCGAAGCGATACGCCTATTCACCAGGGACATTCCGTTCAAATTATAGCCGTCGAGGGATTGACTTTGAAAGTGATCCCAAAAATCTGAGCAAACCGTCGCATGCTTGTAGAATTCGTAAGATTGCTGGGCTCGCTCGTTCCGATCCTTATTCTGGCTGCGCTTATTCTCCCGCAGGTAGCTCGAATCCTGCGCGAATACGAGCGCGGAGTGATATTTCGGCTCGGCAAGCTCTTTGGAACCAAAGGCCCCGGATTAATTTTTCTGGTCCCCATCGTCGACAAAATGGTGAAAATGGATCTTCGCGTCATAACGATCGACGTAGCTCGCCAGGAAATCATGACACGCGACAACGTGCCGGTCACTGTCGACGCGGTCGTCTATTTTCGCGTCGTTGATCCCGAGGCTGCGGTCATCCGGGTGGAAAACTATTTGAAGGCGACCTCGCTCATTTCCCAAACCACCCTGCGCAGTGTGCTTGGACAAGCCGAACTGGACGAACTCCTGTCGCAGCGGGAAAAGATCAATCTGACTCTACAAGAGATCATCGATCGACAGACCGGTCCTTGGGGCATCAAGGTGACTGCGGTGGAGGTAAAAGACGTTGTCTTACCCGATGGCATGAAGCGGGCGATGGCCCGTCAAGCCGAGACCGAACGGGAGCGACGCGCGAAAATCATCAACGCAGAGGGAGAATTTCAAGCGGCGGAAAAGCTGGTCCAGGCAGCGGCGATGATTTCTGAACAACCGATTGCTCTCCAACTCCGATTCCTGCAGACGATGAAAGAAATTTCAAGTGAGCACAACACGACCACGTTTTTGCCGGTGCCGATTGACCTTTTCGCGCCATTCATCAAAAAGGCCGAAAGCCAGGCGGCGAAGGAGGAAGGAAAGTGAGAGGGTAGTCAAATATGCCTCAATCAATCTCGGGCGACCACACGACCATGGATTTTTCGTACCGACCCGCCGGAGCCTCTATTCGGCGAGACGACGAGACATTGTTCCCTATTGCCATCCTCGGTGATTTCAGCGGGCGCAGGCACCACCCGGCTAGCTCATCGTCTCCGAGTCGTCCGGCGCGGATTGATTGCGATAACTTCGAAGAAGTTTTCGAAAAATTCGAGGTAACGCTCGCTTTGCCGCCCCCTGGAACCGGCGATGAAGAGCTCGTACTCCGGTTTCGCCGCCTGGAAGATTTTCACCCGGATCATATTCTACATCAGGCTGGATTTCTTTCACGGCTCGCCGATTTGCGCTTAAGGCTGCTCGATCCCGTAACTGCGGCAGCCGCGATTGCGGAGGCACAGGGACTTTTGGGTATTTCTGCGCTCACTGACCCGTTGCCGTCGCAAGCCGCCGAAACTGCGGAAGAGCTGCTCTCAAGGCTTCTCGGAAAGCCCGCCGCCCAACCGCCCAAGGTCACGCCCGCCGCCTCATCCGTGGAGAATCTAATCAAGCGGCTGGTTGCTCCAAGCATCGAACAAGGGCCGATACCGCAGCAAGCCCATCTCGTGCGCCTAGTCGAAGACGAGCTTTCCAACCGGCTCAGGGCGATCCTGCATCATCCCGATTTTCAGGCTCTTGAATCGACTTGGCGCGCGGTCGATTTTCTGGCTCGGGAAAGCGGCGACCAAACCAAATCCTATCTCATCGACGTTGCAAAAAGCGAGCTGGCCGACATGCTTACGGCAGGCGACCTGGCCAGGACGACAATCTCTAAACAGCTCCAGGAAATTGAACCTGCCTTCATGCTTGGGATTTACGTTTTCGGATTGCAGGACGACTCGCTTCTGAGAGCGCTTGGATCCCTCGCGCAGGCGCATCACACCGCATTTATCACCGGTGCGAGTCCGGAGATCGTCGGCTGCCGCTCCTTCGGAACTCAACCCGACCCGGATGACTGGGAACACGGGCCGGGGCTTGAAGGATTTAACGCGTTACGCCGGGGATCGGAATCCGCTTGTCTTGGCCTGGTCATGCCCCGATTTCTTCTTCGCCAACCGTATGGCGCCGGCAGCGATCCCATCGAAACATTTCCCTTTGAAGAAATGCTCCCGCAACCCGGGCATGAATCCTACCTCTGGGGTAATTCAGCCGTTCTTTGCGGCAATTTGCTCGCAAATGTGTACACGGAGGAGGGCGGTGACCCGGACACGCGCCTGGGCGGAGAGATTTTCGGGCTACCGGTGCATACATTCACCGAGGACGCTGAAACGAACGTGAAGCCGTGCGCCGAAGCCTGGCTGAGCGACAGGGCAGTCGACGTCATCCTCGACCATGGAATAATGCCTGTCGCATCCATCCGGGGGCGTGACGCGGTCGAAATAAAAGCTATGCAGGCGTTCTCGCAGCCACCCACACCTCTGCCTATTCGATACGGGTAGACCTGTCGCAGAAAAGGCCATTGACCCGAACGTGCGGTCCACCAATCAAGATCAGCGACGACGTTTCCCGGTCAGTCACGAACTCACGGCACGGGTTTTATTCCAGCTCGCCCAAATCCTGCAGTTGACGCCTCAGTGACTCAGCCTTCTCTCCGCATCCCTCTTTCTCAAGGGCCGCAATCGCATCTTTGAGAGCATTCACCAGTTTAGGGTACCCACCATGGCGATGGACCAATTCCTTCGCCGTCTCAGGGTCAAGATGTACACTGTAATCGGCCATTGAATCGGCGATGTACCAATTCAAAGGGTCGTTCAGGTTTACTTCGCTTGTGCTCATCCGTGGTTTCCATGTTCTGCGCCAAACGGGCTCCGACTTCTGCGCCAGATCTACCGCCGTTTCCGCAATGCCCCTAAACGTATATCTGGTTGCAAGATTCAGGAACAAGAAATTGCGACGCCTGCGCCAGCGAGAGGTAACTCCACGCTCTAAATCAGAGCTCCAATTTTCTGTGGCTCTTGTTTTTGGGCGGCAGGTACTTGCGTGATGGCAATCTTGTTTGGGTTGACTTCCAGCCTGCCGAGGAGGGTCGCACCATCTTCCAATGACAGACGAACGGCCTTCAGATCGCCGATAAGCTGGGCATTCGTGTGTAGTTCGCAGCGCTCCAGCACAGTGATATTGCCGTTCACGTTTCCCTTCAAAATGACGGTCTTGGTCGCCACGTCACCGCGAACATTGGCATTTTGCCCAACGGTTAAAATTCCTTCAGCCGATGAGATGTTGCCCTCTAGTTTCCCATCGAAGTTAAGTTCTTTCGCAAATTTGATCGAGCCCTTGATCTCCACGTCCTTTAAGAGGCTATTTTTGTCGAGGGGTATATCTGCCATGTATGTCCTTGATTCGGTTGTGATTTTCGGTTTTGCCGCGGGCCGATTCTCCGCCATTCCCGCTTATCCCGTTAGAGAACCGTTGAGAATTGAAGCACGGTGACGTTATCGGAATGAATGGCAAGCGCAAGACCGGATTTCATTCCGACGGAACCCGAGTCCGTATTGCGCCCGGATCAATCCGCTCTCGAGAAGGTTCTTCCTGTTCATGCTTGTGGGCGGCGAGCGCGATGAGCCGTTCGTCACGCCAAGCCATTCGCCGGGTGAGATCGTCGGCGGAAAGGATTTTGCGTCGTTGACGTTCCACTTCTTTGATCAACTCGGGAGACCAGACATGGTGTTCGGTTCTGGAGGCAACGATCCTTTGGTAAAGTGGCCCTAGCCGTGTTGCGTAATCCGCAACTCCGCCCGGAGCATTTAGATCGATGGTTTCAAAGGGTCCCATGAAGCTCCAGCGAAGCCCCAGTCCATCCTTTACCGTGCGATCAATATCTTCGACGGTGGCGTAACCCTCCTCCACGAGGCGCCACGCTTCCACTAACAGAACGCCTTGGAGCCGGTTGACTAGAAAACCCTCGATTTCACGCGTCATTTCGACCGGCACCTGGCCGGCTTCTTCCATGAGCGAGCGAACAAATTGGACCGTTTGACGCGAGGTCCAGGGGGCTGGGATGAGTTCGACCAGGGGAACGAGGTCGGGCGGATTGATAGGATGGGCGACCAGACACCGATCGCGGCATTTGAGGCGTTCGCTGAAGGCCGAGGCTGGAATCCCGGAGGAGGAGCTGCCAACGAAAGTCGAACGGTGGATGTGCTCATCGATTGCAGCGAGGATACTTTGTTTTGCAGCGACATCTTCGAAGACGCTTTCCTGGACATATTCGGCATCCTCCAGCGCCTGTTCCAAAGTTTCCACCGGTTGGATTCGGTCCGCGACGGTGTCCGCGCTCTCGATTGTTCCCTTAAGCTTATCCAGACTCTGGCGGATCAAAGCGGGAGCACGGTCCACGGTTGTCCTGTTGCTATCAAAAAGAGCGACCTGGAAGCCCGCGCGAGCGAAAACGATGGACCATCCGCGGCCCACAAGGCCGACGCCGATTATTGCGATTTTTCGAGGCATGTTCTTCAATATGAGTGTTGAAAAGCTGTTTTTGAAATTGCACCAGATTTCCAGAAAGGTCTAAACGAGACATGAACAAGAAAGTCGAATGGGGAGTATTGGGTGTTGCCGGGATCGCAGTAAAAAAGGTCATCCCGGCTATGCAGCGCGGCGAGTGGTCTCAAGTCGCTGCTATCGCTTCCAGGGACCTCGCCAAGGCTCGACAAATCGCAGAGCAATTAGGGATTCCTAAAGCGTATGGATCCTATGAGGAATTGTTAGCCGACCCAGAGCTCGAGGCTGTTTACAATCCATTGCCGAATCATCTTCACGTTCCTTGGTCGATCAAGGCCGCAGAAGCGGGGAAGCACGTCCTCTGCGAAAAGCCGGTTAGTCTCACGGTTGAAGAAGCCACAACGCTGTTAAAAGCCCGGGATCGTACCGGCGTAAAGATCGAAGAGGCTTTCATGGTTCGGACTCACCCTCAATGGATGCGCGCCATTGACTTAGTCAGGACAGGCAAAATCGGCCAGGTCCACTCTGTGATGGGATATTTCAGCTATCACAACCGCGATCCAAAGAACATTCGGAACATAGCCGAATATGGGGGCGGAGGCCTGATGGATATTGGCTGTTATCTTGTCTATACGTCGCGCATTATCTTTGGAGAGGAACCGACGAAGGTATCCGCGCTGATTGAAGAGGATCCCGTATTGCGAACCGACGCCATCACCTCGGCCATTCTGCATTTTCCTTCCGGGCAATCGATATTCACTTGCAGCACCCAGCTTGTACCGTACCAGCGTGTGCAGATTTTCGGCACCCAGGGGCGTATCGAGATAGAGATCCCGTTCAACGCCCCGCCGGACAAACCGTGCCGGATCTTTGTGGATAACGGAATTGACCCCTCCGGACGAAGCGCGGAGGTCTTACAATTCGATATTTGTGATCAGTATACGATTCAAGGAGATGAGTTTTCCCGGAGCATCCGCGAGAGCACTGACTTGCCGGTTTCACTTGAGGGCAGCGTCCGTAATATGGCGGTCATCGAAGCGATTTTCCGCTCAGCTAAGACCGGCCGATGGGAGGAACCGTCAGTTCCAGGGTTATAAGAACAAAAACGAAAGTTTATGGAAATATTGTCTTAACGGACACGAATTGTCAGTTTGAGTGAGCATACTTTCCGGGTTCTGAATGGGCCCGGTCGATCCTATGGCCGACCAAACTTCTCCGCAGGTCCAGTTGGAAAAGACCTACAACGCTGCGGCCGATCACTACGATCAGCCTGCGCTCTCATTCTGGGATCGATTCGGCCGGCGCACGGTCGAACGCATGCCCCTCGCTCCAGGTATGAAGATCCTCGACGTCTGCTCCGGTATGGGCGGTTCAGCGTTGCCGGCAGCGGAACGCGTCGGACCAACCGGCCACGTGATCGCGGTCGATCTTGCGCAAAATCTGTTAGACAAAGGTTCTCAGCGAGCCGCGGAGCGGCGCCTGTCAAACATCGAATTCCGCCGTGCCGATCTTGAGCATCTCCCGTTTACTGATCGATCTTTCGATGCCGTGATCTGTGTCTTCGGCATCTTCTTCGTTCCGGACCTGCACGGAGCGGTGCGAGGGTTATGGCGCCTTGTCCGGCCGTCCGGCCTCCTTGCAATCACGATTTGGGGCGCCAAGCTGTTCCCATTTAGTAGAGAGATTTCCCCAGGTAGTGATAGAGCAAATCGTTCCAGGCTGGTTCATGAATTTTACGCAACAGGACGCGATTGATTGGTTCTCGCAACGGACTTCCTTCCTTGATCGCAAACGCATAGAGCTGTGTGTCCAGGTACAATGGAAAGACGTCGAACTGACCTCTGTAGAGGTTGCGGATCTCGTATCGTAGAAACGGCTCGTCGTAAAGCACAGCCTGAATCTTTCCGTCCTTGAGCGCCGCAAACAGTTCGACGCGTTCGAAACTTCTGTAGTCGATGTGATTCGCCTCGAGATATTGCGCGCTGGAGCTATCCGCAAAAGTACCGACGTGGATATGCCGCAGGTCGTCGAGACCGCGGATGGCGGTACTTCGGCTGAGCCGATCGGTCGTCAAATTGGAAGCCATCGCAGCGGTAAAGGTCGAAACCAGCACCAGACTAACGAACATCCACACGACAGCAATCACTCGCCCCTTTAGGGTCCGGGGAGAAACATCGCCATACCCAACCGTTGTCATCGTAACGGCTGACCACCATAGAGCCGTGCCAAAGCCTCGTCCAAAACGCCCGCCACCGAACTGGGTCGGATTCGCCCGACGTTCGCAAAGCCAAATCAGCGTCGCAACAAACGCCATGATCGCGAGCAGCCCGGCCGCGATCCTGAGAACGGACGACCACAGGGTCCAGTCGAGGAAGGCAATCAAAAAACGAGTGCTACCCGGCAATCGGTTGACCGGCACGGCCACGGCCAGCCCGGAAGCAAAATAGGCGTGTGTAAAATCACAGATCTCCTCACGCCTCTCTGTAATCGTGAGCGGGCCGACCGAGACATCAAGCCATCCCTGGGCAAGACCGGTGAAACTCCCGTTGAGGTTAGTCTGTCGAAACTCGAAGTTGATGCCCAGCTCATTCGCGATCTCCCGCCACAGCTCGACACTAATACCCGTCCAGGAACCGTCAGTGTTCTGGATATTGAATGGCGGGCCGGTGGCCACGCCAACAATCAGTTTCTGCTTTGGAATCGGTGCAAGTGGCAGCGCCGGGAGGTTCTCGGCCGTCGGTTCCGCTCCTTTCGTGAGCAGGCAAAGAGAGCATAAAACGACCAAGCAAGGGACAACCAGAAGGACTTTTCTCGGGCATGACAGCCCTTCCGGCCAGCCAATACCCGTGATGCGCAGCCGACTTGCCAAAGCCGCGCGGCGAGTCAATTTGCCGCCTAGCACCGTTGACACAACGACACAGTCGCTTTCGAATTCCTTTTGAGCTCGATTCTCATCTGCGACCCAATTCAAAGATATCGGCTGTTTCGGCGAGTGAAATCTTCATAACCTCGTTTAGTGACAGCGAAGCGGGGCGAATCTTGTTCCCATAAGCGAAATTCAGAATCTGGACGACTGGACAGGCGTATACTCCAAAGAACGATCTATTGTCGATGAAATCAAGGCGCCGACCTTTCCTGACGTTCGAGGTACGGCTCTCACCCTTTTGATCGCGGGAGGAACGGATTCCGCCTACCTTGCCTGTGGCTCTGCAGCAATATTCCCTGGTGCGAAGTCTGCCACGCTTTTCGATTTCAGCATGTTCGCACGAAGTTCTTCTTTGGTTACCTCTTTCTCCCAGCGGCTAATCACGACGGTTGCCAGTCCGTTTCCGACCAGATTGGTGAGCGCACGGCATTCGCTCATGAACCGGTCAATCCCAACGAGGATCGCGAGAGAGTCTATGGGCACGGAGGGCACGGCAGAAAGCGTCGCCGCGAGGGTAATAAATCCGGCACCCGTCACTCCCGTTGCACCTTTTGATGAGAGCATTGCCACCAAGAGAATGACCAGTTGTTGGCCGAGATCCAAATGCGTGTTGGTGGCCTGCGCGAGAAACATGGCCGCCATCGTCATATAGATGTTCGTTCCGTCCAAATTAAAGCTGTATCCCATTGGAATGACCAGGCCGACGGTCGACGGAGAGCAACCGAGACGCTGCATCTTTTGTAGGATCCCAGGGAGAGCCGTCTCCGAAGAACTTGTTCCCAGAACGAGCAATAGCTCTTCCTTGATATAGTTCAGGAATCGGAAAATGGAGAAGCCGTTATTGGTCTTTGCATAATTTAGGTGATGTTACAGCGTTTAAAAAAGGACCGAATCAGGGCCGGGCGTTTCGCCATTCTTTTTAATGCCTCATGGGTCTTTTTGATCAGTTCTTCTTTGTTAGTTGCTTGGTGCGCCTTCAATTCCTGCGATTTCAAATGACTCCAAACCCCCTCATCCGGATTGAAATCCGGCGAGTACGCCGGCAGGTAAAACAACTCTAGCCTTTTCTGGCCGGCGGCGAAAGCCTTTACACTTTTGGCAATGTGTGGGCTTGCCTGATCTGCAATCACAAAAATCTTTCGTCTCGGATATTCAGCGAGCAACTCTTTGAGGAAGTCAATGAATACAGTGGCATTGACTCTCTCCGATGGAATCTTAAAAAACAATCGACCTTGCACGCTCAGAGCGCTCATGACCAGAACGCTGGCTCTCTTGCCCGTAACGCGAACTATCGGAGTCTTTCCCACCGGCGCCCAGGTTCTGCCCACCGTTGGAGTCAATCGAACCACCGACTCGTCTTCGAAGAAGAGTAGAGCGCGCTGCTTCCTGGCCAGACGCTTGATCCGAGGCCATTCGGTCGCGATCCATCGAGCGCGCGCTTTAGGATCTTGTTCCAGCGCACGCCGTTCAGGTTTTTGACAACTGAGCTTTAGTTTCTTGAGTTCCCTCCAGAGCGTAGGGACAGACACAACCAGATTTAATTCAGCGCTGATAACTTGCCTAATACGCTGACATGTCCAGAGCGGATGCTCATAACCATATTCAGTGGCCGGATGTTTCACCAGCTCTAAAATCGCTTTGCCGTGTCGCTTGCAATCCAATTTGGGCGGCCTACCTGTCGCCTTGCGTTCCTTAAGAGCCCTCTGTCCATCCCGCCGCCATTTTGTGAGCCAACGTGATACACTGCCCCAATGTAAACCCAGCAGCTTCGCGATCTCCGCGACACCTTTCCCCGCTTGGTGCGCTTCGATAGCACGAAAGCGCATCTCCTCCAATATATTGTGTGGTAACATCCTCCCATCCCGGGGCATACCACAAAATGTAGAACATCACCTTCATTGTGAAAAGATAAATATCACGTAAATTATGAAATGACCAATAAAAGCCGCAATCGCACCGAGAACGATGACCACGAAAAAAATAGCCGTAATGTAGAAACAGACCATCAGATAACCCAGTTTCTCCAACGCCCCCAGCCCCTGGCTGCCGATCGTGAACGCCATCGCCCCGAACGCTCCGATTGGTGCCACTTGGACGATGATCCGCATGATTCCGAAAAATATGGTCATCACGGTATCGATCACTGCCAGGACCGGTTTTCCCCATTCTCCCATGAAAGAAATCGCGAACCCGCTCAGAATCGCCACCAGGAGCACCTGAAGAATATCACCGGTAGCAAATGCATTGAAGAATGAGGAGGGAATGATGTTTAAGACGAACTCAGTCGGATTAAGGGAATGCGCTTTTTGCGCGAAAGACTGGGATTGTTGAAGATGTTCTGCCTTAAAAGACTCCACATCGACATTGAAGCCCACTCCAGGCTGCAAGGTATTTACCACCACCAACCCGATTAACAGCGCAAGCGTCGAAACGAGCTCGAAATAAACTAACGCCTTGATTCCAATACGGCCAAGTCTTTTCGCATCCCCCATCGATGCAATACCGTGAACGACCGTACAGAAGATGATCGGCGCGATGATCATCTTCACCAGGCTGATAAAGCCGTCTCCGAGAGGTTTTAAGCTTTTACCTAAACCCGGATTCAGGTAGCCAAGAACAATACCGAGAAATACGGCGATCAGGACTTGGACATATAATATCCGGTACCACCGTTTTCGAGGAGCAGGTTCTTGCCCGGGGGGACTTGTCATAGCGGGAGCCCTTAACTGACAGTGCTCTCAATCGGCAAATTTCGCAATCAAAGAGTTCCTCTGAGCCGCTCGGGAATGTATCGCCACGCGGCAAGGGGGAACCCTTCGCGCCCGGATCGTGCTCAGTCATCTCTAAGGCAATTGAAGGATTACCGACGACCTACTGAACGGCCTGCGTTTCGAAAGTCTCATCGCCTTAGCGCGCTCCGACTGGCAGCGTAAATACCAGTTCGCGCCTTGCCTGTCGGAGACTTTTGTCGAGCGCGAGCGTTTTGCCGGGATCTGCTACCGGGCCGCCAACTGGCTGGGGTGGGACTAACTTGTGGCCGCTGCCGGCACGATTGCGACCACACGGTGCAGGTGTACTAAACAAAAATATCGAACTTCGAAAAGCCTCAGAGGCCAAAGACCTGTTTTTGCCCAACATGTCGCATGAGCTGCGGACGCCCTTAAACGGGGTCATCGGCTTCGCCCAATTTCTCGTGGACGGTAAGCCGGGGACAATTAACCGAAGCAGAAGGAGTGTCTCGAAGATATTTTGCATAGCGGCAAAACCTGCTTCAGCTCGTCCAGGACATACTTAACTTGACCAAGGTGAGGGCTGCCAAAACAGAATTGGTCCCGCAACGATTCTCGCCGCGCGAGCCCATCGAGGAAGTCTAAACTTTGATCAAGCATATTGCGGAGAACAAGAACATCCATATAGCAGTGGACGTTGCGCTCGAACTTGGCGACGTGACACTGGACAGGCAAAGGTTCAAGCAGGTTCTCTACAACTTGCTCTCCAATGCAGTCAAATTCACACAAGATGGGGTAAGGTGACAATCCTCATTGCACCGCACGCCGCGCGTAGCTTCAAGGTGGTGGTCCAAGACACCGGTATTGGCATCAAAGAGGAGGACATTGCGCAGCTCTTCAAGGACTTCGTACAGCTCGATCCCAGCGCAGCGCGCCGTTACAAAGGCACGGGATTAGGCCTATCGTTGACCCAGAAGCTCGTTGAGCTGCAAGGCGGCACAATCAGCGTAGAAAGTGAGGTTGGCAAAAGCAGCAGCTTTACGGTTGTGCTGCCATTAGTTAGTCATGAGCGAAGGCAGCCTTTAAAGGCACTCCGCTCAGAACCCAAGGCGCGCCTATCTAAGCTAGCTATCGGAATTGTCTATGGTTTTTCCGAGTGCATATCGGATGCGGGGCCGAGGACTTCAAAGCTGAGGCCCACGTAAAGACCCGAGCTGCTTCATCGTCGGAACCAGTGTAAACCAAGAGCTGTGTCGAGCCCGCGGTTCACACGATGTCGCACAGTTCACGGATTGCTACCCCGCCTAAGCCTTGGCGGCGAAATTGGGGACGAATTGCAAACCAATAGCAGTGCCACCAGTCTTCGAATTTCTCACAGGTGATAGAGGCTTCCGCATAAGCTTCGGCAAATTGCCATTTGCACCAGTTTATACCATTCACGGAAAGGAGAATGGTGTGCGGTTGTCATGACAACAGGTCGTCCCGAGCTGACCCTTCAAAAGGCGACCATGCGCGTTCTGTGCGTCGCGTTGGCGGGCCGAGTTCGGTTGATAAATCGGGGTTAACAAAGGGTCGTACCGCCGACACCTTTCGCGACCAATCGTCGGTTGGTGCACGAATGTTCTAGACTGCTGTAATACATTTCGCCTATTCTCGCTGCAACTTATTATGAACCCTCTAGACCGCGCACTATGCGCCAGAGCTCCACTGGGATTATCGTTAGTACCTCGCCCTATTCTTTCTGCTTTGCCTCTATGGCTACAGCTCTGACGGCCTTCTCTCAAGCTTTGGTTGTGACCCTCGAAGCACCTAGAGGGTGATACTAGTGTGACAATAACATTGTGACTATTCAATGCATATTTGTGGAAATTGTGCCAAAACATTTTAAATGCCGGATGTAACTACAAAGCCTACTAGTGTGTAGAGAATTCAATTGCTTTCGGGCTAGAGACTGCCTTTCTCTCCGGTAGCGGATTTTATGGTCACAGAACGAAATGCCAGCGTGCAGCACAGCGCATTTTTGTCATTGACGCAGAGTAGGATAACGTGTGCAATTTTGAACGTTCGCCCGAATCACTCTGGCAACAAACGCTCCCCGCAGTAAAAAAATGAAGAATCCCTCCCTGCTCACCCTCGTAGGATTGGTAATCTGCTTTGCCTTGCCCACCTTTGCCCAGCAGAAAGACACGCCAGATCCCAAACTGCACCACCTACTGCTTGAGCTTGCTAAAAACTTTGAGGAGGCATGGAACAACAACGATGCCGCCGCCCTAGCAGCTCTCTTCACGGAGGACGCTGTTCTGATAAATGACTCAGGTCCGGTCTTTGGTCGAGAGGCCATTAAGAAATATTATACGGATCTTTTCCAGAATGTGCACTTCAGCAACAATGTCACCACGTACGGTCCAGAGTGTCCTCACGCTATCGGTACTGATGGCAAGGAAATGTGGGAAAACGGAACATGGAGTATGACTTGGCAAGTCAAGGGTGGCGAGCCTGTACAAGGCAAGGGCTTTCACGCATCGGTTGCCGTACTTGAGGACGGTGCTTTGAAGAAACGAATGCTGATCTCAAACGCGAGTCCACCACCAGCCAAATAGATCGCCACGGGCTATGGCTATCTCACGCTTGCACGCTCTTTCCCCGGCATAACACAATGAAGACCCTCTCCCTGTTCACTTATAGGATTGGCAATCAGCTTTGCTTTGCCGGTCTTTGCCCAAGATAAAGAGGACGTTAAGCCCTTCCCCTTTACTCCTATCCCTGCTGGCCCTCAACTAGTCCAACAGATCGAAGCGATCAATCAGAAGTTTGATGAAGCTTTCAATAAGCACGATGCAGCCGCTGTTGCTGCGCTCTACAGCGCAAACGCGGTTCAAACGACACCGGGAGCGTCGTTTTCCGGTCGAGAGGCTATTCAAGGATATATTACAGATTTGTTTCAGCGTCACAATCCAACAGATAGAGTTACAAAACTGAGCTATATCTATGCCATGGGTGGCGATCTATGCGGCATCGGAGGATGGGCTGTAACTATTGACAGCACCAAGAAGTTCGGGGGCTATCTGGTAAATGTGTACACCCCAGCAGGTTCCTCTTGGAAGATTCATTCGTCAGTCTTTAAGTACCTCGCGGCACCATAGCAGCGAGGCTTGGTAAGGGAATCACTGATTCCCTGACATTATCCGGGCGACCCTTACCCTAGCCCGGAAGCTAGCTTGTTTCTTTACCATTGGTAAAGAACTGTCATTAGGATATCGGGGCAAAGCCCCGGCAGATTGATAGCTTCTCCATAGCAAGAGATACGGTGGCACCAACCAGTGCCAACGGATCTCTGATGGCGACCAATGGTCGCTATATTGGCGGCAGACGGCAAAGCCGTTTAGCAGCCGCTCTGTATTACAAGAGCCGCTCCTTGTGCTTGAGCACCTGATCCAAACAACGATAAAGAGCGTTCTTTTCTACCAGCGAAAAATCTTCATCCAACAGATCTCCCATCGCGCTTTGCTCAAACCACTGCCGATGCAGCCGCCATTCGCTGCCCGGATCAATGAGCCGATAGCAGACCAAGGTTTGCAAAATATGCTGCCAGCAAGTTCCCTCTCGACTGTCGGGCAAACACTCGGCCCAGAATTCATCCAACCCCAACTGCTCGTACAGATCGCAGACCAGCCAACAGGCTCCCCACTGCCGAGGCCGATGCAGTTCCATCTCTTTGAGTCGGATCTGCACCCCGAACCCAGCGGCGAAGTTGGGTAGCTGCCGATCAGCAGGAAACAATGCCAAGGGCAGGGTCCGCTCGCGCTTCTCATCGAAGACGTCGATCGTTCGACACCAGCTTTCGCGCTGGCTATCATTAATCTCTCCAAGGTAGAGAACTTGCCGCTGGACATACTTGTCACCTCCGCAGCGCCGATTCTCCACCACGCTCCAGTAGCGATGCTCTTTGCCATCTTTGATCCGCGGGTGGCACTTCAAAAACATTACGGCCACCGATTCTACGCTTAAAAATTGCGCTGTGAAGAGACTTGGTCTGGCCTAGCCCGCAAAAATCACGCAAAGGTCGAAGCGATGAGCTCATTGCGGGCTAGGAAGCTCTTAAACAGACGCTGCGCGTCTGTTTAAGAGCCTGTTTTAGATAAATGAATTGAGACAAACTGTTGCATAACTATTCTCTCTAAAAAGCAGTCGAATTTTCCTGCGTAGCCGGGGAATTCTGCTGCCTGAGCCTGCATCGATCACAAATCTCTAAGGATTTGTGAGCGATGCAGGCTAGAGACACTTTGGTGCACCTGTTGTCGCACCCGTTCCTTTCTGATGGAATATCGCGCGTATCTTCCGTAAATCGCTCCAGCTCCTTTCTAGAAATCCGCAGAAGCCCCGACGCCCTTTATCGGGCGCAAATCGCCTCTTTTAATAGCACGCCAAAGTGTCGTTAGCTTACGCCAATAAGTTGAGAAGCTTCTAGAACGCTGTATGCAAGTCGGTCTTCCAAGGGCAGCGCATATCGCTGCTTTTGTTTTCTTTCTCCTAAGTAAGTGTCCGATGGACCGGACATTTATCCGCGATCTCAAGCAATCTGGAACGCTGTTCCGTTGTCAGGGGCCCAGCCAAATGAACGTCCCGCTCAATCCGGTCGAGTAGCCCACGGAAAGCGATCGTCGCGTCGATCAAGAGCACCATTTGACATCCTTCCCCACCTAAAGTTGGGGAATTGCTGCGGCGCTGCAGCATCGACTCACCACAGGCTAACACGGCATGCCCTGCGTGGCACCATCGGCGCGCAGGCTTGGTAGGGCAAAAAGATCAGGCGGAGTAACCGCCCGTCACACATCGTTCGAGGTTGTCGATTGCCGCGGCCGGAAGAACCATTTTAGCACGTCCCTAATCGAAACTATCCCGATCATCTTGGTTCCCTCCAGAACCGGCAGATGCCGAACACGTTTTTCGGTCATTACCCGAATACATTCGGCGATGCTGTCGCTCGGAGTCGCCGTCAACAACTCCTGGGTCATGATATCCCTTACCGGTGTATCCTTTAAAGAGCGCCCCTTCAGTATAACTTTCCGCGTGTAATCGCGCTCGGAGATAATTCCGACCAGACGCGAGTTATCGACGACCGGGAGTGCACCAACGTTTTTATCAGCCATCAGCTGGATCGCCTCAAAAGCCGTTGCATTTGGAGAAATCGACCAAACGGCAGAGTCCTTTCGCGCCAAGAGCATTCCGACTGTGCCAGTACCCGCCATAGCAGGCGGAAATATGGCGCCTTCAGAAACAAGATTCAAAATAGAAAATTCGCGTGCTCTGACACAATATCGGCTCAAGAAGCCTGTTAAGACAGGGGTTCGGCTCCCCTCGCCTCCATACCTATAGGTGTAACGTTCTTCTTGTGAATGACTTAGGAAAGCAAGACAGAGCTCTTTTCCGAGGCCGCTGGTAACAGATACGTTGCAATGCTGGTAACATGTCCATATTCATCGATTGATTTCCGCTTATGGATGTGGGGATACCAAGAGATCTCTCCTCCCGATCCACGTTGCGCGGCGGATCTTTTGAGTCCGAGCCACTCAAGCCTGAGCCGTTTTCTTCCGAACAGAAGAAGCCGAACCAGCCGGGAACGAAGTCCGCTCATCCCGATAAAGATTTGGCACACTTGAACGACGATTGCCCATCTAGGCATCACTAGTGTGGGCAAACGGTGTAGTCAAATTTTGCGTAAGTCGTTTGGGCCCAAAGGGATTCGAACCCTTGACCAAGGGATTATGAGTCCCCTGCTCTAACCGCTGAGCTATAGGCCCATAAGAGGTTGATTTACTGCCGATTACGGATAGGGAATATTGACTTAGAGTTTTGCGGTTTCTATACCGTTTTCTATACTCAGAGCAAATTTATTTACGTCGCTATGCAAAACTGGGGAAAAACTAAGGTTCAGTGTCTCGTCCGAAATACGCATTCTGGGATTTATTGTGCGCGGGCTAGGGTCAACGGCAAGCTTCTTTGGGAAGACACTCGAAACCGACAGTTTAACCGTAGCCAAGGCGCGATTGCCAAAAGTCCTCGCCGAACTCGGTCGCGGTTCTGCCAAATCAGTTGCTATGCGTTCCGCCGGTCATCCTATTCTCTGCTTTGGGGATGCTGCGACTCTTCACCTTGCCAATATTCAAGCTCGCGTTGACCTGAAGCCGGCGACCAAGCACTATTGGAACCAAGTCGTTGCCGCTTTGTTGGCTTCTTGGCCTGATCTGGCTGAGAGGAAAGTTACAAAAGTGACCGAAGGAGGCGCTTTGGCAATGAAGACTTACGGTCATTTGCGAACCGAGCATGCATTGAAAATGGCAAAGAAAGTCAGCTTTTAAAAGTGATCGCCAACAAGCTCAGGCAAAATAGCGTCAAGAAAATTTGCAATAATTTTCAGCAATTTCTCCTGGGGCAATCGGCCAAATCGCTCTTTTCGGAAATTAAGGCCAAAGCGACCACTGATTTTTGACCCTTGGTCGTAGTCTGCTTCGCACATGAAGAAGCAGACCATTCAAGAGCCGAAGATTTCGGTTCCATTTGATTCTATTCCTCGCATCGCGTACACGCCGGCCGAGGCTGGAGCCGCGACTGGCCGAGACAAATCCTGGGTCTACCGGCAAATTTATACGGGCAACTTGCGGGCAAGCGCATCGTTTGGCAAACGAGCAATGATTCCGGCAGCCGAACTTGAACGTTTCGTAAATACGCTCGGCGACTACGAAGTTCGAAATATCGGGCGCCGAGCACATAGAAAGACCTTAGTCAGATAGATCACGTCCGATCGAAAAACATATCCGCTATTGTCCAAGTGGGCTTCAGACGCGATTTCTCCGTGTATCAGGCCCAGTATTCGGGCTTCTAATGGACCATATTCAGAAGGAGAGACCCCATGCCTAAAGTCAAAGCCAATCAAATAACCATCAACTATGACCAACAGGGAAGTGGAGAACGCGGCCAGTGGCATGTGGCTGGCGGCCAAGTATCCTAGCAGGGTCAAGTCATTGTCCTGTCCCTACACAGTGCGTGGGCGAAGACAGACTCGTTCCTCAAGACCGTGGTCGAAGGGTGGCAGGTGACGGCCAAAGCGTTGGGCAGCGTGCCCGAGATGGTTATTCTGAGCATTTTCCCGTGGTGCCCCACACCCGAGCTATACGCTGCCAAGCCAGAGTACATCCAGTCCGAAAAGCCGCCAGGGGCTGCACTGGCCGGCCCCGCATAAATTCGGCCAGCGGCATCGGGAGTCGGTCCTTCTTTTTCTGGCGTGTGTCCCGCCACGGGATTTGGCGGCAACCGGGTATGTTCATTGGCAGAGGTGAACGCGGAGCCATCGGCGCAATTTAAGTGAGCATCAGTGGCTCATTTTCGGTGAGCGCTATCGCCAGGGGAATGCGAACAAACCTTTCACATCCGCGCAGCCATACTCGAACGGGCGAAAGAGGAATTAGATGACGTGGTTGATGTGTCCTCTCAATACGATGCGGTGATGGATGGAAAGCGAATCGTCGGATGGGATTTCGTTCCTGTGCCGTACACGCAGGTTGCAAATTTGGACTTTGGGCCGGCGCACGTGCGCGTGGTCTTTAGCCTGCGCGAAGATTACCTCGCCAACCTCGAGACCTGTTTCCCGATGATTTTGTTGATCTTGTCGCCAATCTTTAAATAGCCCGCAGTTTCGCCATTCCGTTGCGATCATTTGGAGAGTTTTTGCGCGAGTTAACAAGTGAAAGAGGCAAATGCCTCGTAAATTCGGGGGGAGCTTTCATCGTCGTCACCTTCGCCATTGCAGCAGAGCTTCACGGATAGCGACTCCCGGTCCAGTGGCGAGACTGGTCTCAGATCGATCCTGAACCGTCGAGCCGGATAGTTTGAGTAGTAGATCGATCTGCTGCCGAGCCCTCTGTTCTGGGGTCATGGTTGGGGAGGGCGGCAGTTCCAGTTACGAGGGAATCGCCTTGAATCGCTTCCTTGGCAACGTCTTTGGCATCGCAACAGATTTGTCTGAATTTCAATCGAAAACCACAGCAACAAAAATGGAACAACGCTGAAATCTAACGACGGGACATTGATAATCAATTGCTTATAAAAAGACACGAACGCCCTTTGGAGGCGTTATTCATGGTCCGAATCCATGCGCGGTAGCCAAACGCTTTTTCCAAGAGAAATGGCTTCCCGAGCCAGTTTGCAAGATCGCCAAAGCACTCCTGAAGGTTAGCTTGAACACCTAGCCCGCGTGCCGCTGTAAGAACGCCAAGGTCTTCTGATTGAACTCCTCGACCTTCTCACAAATCGGCGCGTGCGCGCACTCTTCGAAGATCAACACTTCGGAGCCGTGAATTGGTACCTGTCATCCGATCCGCGAAACGAGTCGATGTCAACACGTCGTGACGCCCAAAAGTGATCTGCGTTGGTGCCGTGATCTGGCCCAATTGCGCTGCGACATCGTGCGCGTTCACGGCTACTTCACTGGCTCAGTTTATCTGAGCGCGGGTGGCTCAATTCTCGTGAGCGTCGTGGCCCCCTGGTTGAAGATCCAGCCGGAGGGCGGTAAGGATTCTGGTTGCCGATACCGTCTAAGCGATCGCTGGGGATTTATCGGTCGCGCTTGGCGGCGAGGTGCTCCTGGAAAGTGCGGTGGATGAAAAGGTAAGCGCCGCCGGAACGCTGAAGGAACGCCAAATTCACGGCGTGGTTCAGAAAGCGGACGTATTGCAGTGGCGCGCAGCCCCGCCAAGCGAGCAGGGCCCGCAGGACCGCGTGGTGGATCACGTCCTGACCCCCAAAGGCGAGCATGAGGAACGTGGCCACTAGGCCCATCGTATCAATGCCGACCTGAGGGGACGCAATCCAAGCAGGAGCGCATAGGCTCAAACCCACCAATCCCATCCGTAAGCCGAAGGCCAGTGAGGAGCGCACGCCTTGGTTCGGGGAAAGCATCACTTTGCCGCGCAGGCGCGCAATCCAGCCGCCGAACGTAAAACCGGCCACGCCCCCGATTAAGCCACCACTAATCCCTACGGCGACGACGACCCTACTAACACTAATTTTTGCGCCGGAGAACGAGGTAAAATATGAGGGCAGGTCGTCATTAGACCACCCAAAAATAAACAGTCCCCACACGAAGAGACTGACGAAACCCAGCACGCTTGCGAGTAGCGCCCATTTTAAAGCTTTCTTTGCGGACCAGGCGACGCTGGTTACCGGCTGAACGTCTGCATCTGCAGGGCGCAAACCCGCTCCCATCCCGACCACCGTCCAAATAAGCAGGCCGGCTTCTGCCATGCTCAGCAAGATCTGGTTGCCGCGCGGCCCCGTGCCTCCCAGTCCCACATTTAAATGACGTCCAAATGCATCAAGGGTCATGTTTGGCGTCAATCAAATCGAAAAAGTGTTTGAGGGGAACCCAAAGGATTGCAAGAAGGGCCAGAAACCCGCCGAATTGGGTGACCAGGCTTACAAATCTTTTGGCCAGTGCCGATCTGGGCAAAGGCATCAGGCCGCAAAGCGCTAGGCCATCAAACACGACGATGGCCGTGCCCTACCGCGATAAAGTTCCTGACCCATGGCCGTCACGATGGGAGTTAACATCTCGCCCACACGCATCATCCAGCCGTTCAAGGTCGCTCGGGAGAGGAGGGGGTGGAGTCCGCTTTCACGTTCTAAAATCACGCTCTGGCGATAGAGCGGTAGGTGAAAAGAGTACTTGTTGATGACGGCATCGATCACCACTCGGCGAAACGATCCACGAGTTCCTTCCAATCAGCTATGATTTTAGCGTTCGTGTTCATGGCGCTGTGAACGTTGGCCCGTAGGGCGCTCAGCGAGCTTTCGATCAGATCCTGCACGCGGCGCTGCGCATCGGTCACCGAGGTGGCCTGGTAAACGCCCAGCGTTTTCTCGAACAGATCAATCGTCTGATCGCTCGTGCGGTTGAACGTCTCGACAAACTCCTCCATACGCTTGCGAGCCTGCGGGAAAGCGTCCGCCCTCATCGACTCGAGCTTCGCCTGGAACTCCTCGGGGGAGCCGAGCTTAGTGAGCAGCTCTTTCCATAGGTTCACTGATTCCTCCTGCAGTTGAATGCCCGACTTCAGGGCCTTCTCATAACTGCGCATCGCCTCGTGAAAGAGCTCGGCAATGGTTTCCGACGTTGCCGCGGTTGCCTTTTTGGTCTCTGCAGCACTCATATTTTTTCCTTTCTTCTTTTCTTTGTTTTCGTTGCGAGCGCTGGCCGATCCCCTGGTATTCGGACGGAATTTTGTCGCAACCGGGAGCAAATGCGCGGGTAGCGCCTTTGCGAACGATGCAGGCTCATTTCGAGAATCACAACTTTATTTTAGCTTCCATGGCATCGGTAGCGTCGTTGTATCGCACGGCGAAGCCTAGTTGCTTGCAAACACGCTGCATCGCCTGGTTTTCACGAAGGATCAGTCCGAAAATATGTTCCACTCCTTCTTGCCGGCCAATTTCGAGTAGAAGCTTCATGAAGTGAGTACCGAGCCCATGCCCCTGCCACCGATCGCTGAGGATAATGGCGTACTCAGCGTCATTGACCCCGTGTACCTTGATCAGCCTTCCCACCGCGATGATTTCGTCTTCTTTCGTTTCCGGCGCATTTCGAACACCGATAATCGCAATCTCGCGATCATAATCGTTAAAACACGTCCGCACCAATCGATCATGCGCAATCCGCTGTTCTAATTTAATGAGTCCAAAGTATCGGAAGTGCACACTGCTATCAGACAATGCGCGATGAAACTTAACCATCATCGGTTCGTCCTCGGGTCGGATCGGGCGGATTACGATCGGGCTTCCGTCCTTTAGTTTCCACGTACTGACATACTGCTGCGGATAAGGGCGAATCGCCAAGCGAGGGAGCTTTTCTTCACTGATCCCTGGATCGTGCAACACAATCCGGGCGTCCAGGGCGAGTATTTGGGTCGTCGACACCAGGAGCGGGTTAATATCTATTTCCTTGATTCTCCGCTGCTCGGCCACAAGCAAACTGAATTGCACTAGCAATCTCTCGAGTCCCGCAAGGTCTACTCCCGCACCGGCGCGCACGCCCTTCAGCGCACGATAGATGAGCGTCTGCTCCATCAGTCGACGCGCAAGCGTGCGGTTCAGTGGCGGGAAACCGAGGGTATAATCCTTGATGATCTCAACGAGCCTTCCTCCCGAACCAAATAGCAGGATCGGCCCGAATTGCGGATCAACACTGCTTCCCAGGATAAGCTCATAGCCATCGGACTGAATCATCCGTTCAACCGTGACTCCCAGAAATGCACCGGGCCTGTCGCCAACAGCCTTCTCTATTTCACGGTATGCTCTGCGAACTTCGCTTTCGCTTCGCAAATTTAGCTTTACACCGCCGACATCTGCCTTGTGCGTAACAATTTCCGAGTAAAGCTTTAGAACAACAATCGGCCCCTGCTCAGTCGAGAGTCGTACGGCTTCCTCCTCACTCTCAGCGATGTGCGCAGGAACGGTCGGTATCCCGTAAGCGTCGAGCAACTGCTTCGATTCCACTTCAGTCAGCAATGTCCGATTGGCCTTCTGAACAGCATCGATTATTGCGGCTGCACCGGCAAACCCGCGCGCGCCCTCCATGAATCCGGCCGTCAGCTCAGGAGTTTCATAAAGTGCACGCAAATTGTCGCTGTATCGCCACATATAGCAAAAACTGCGCGCTGCTGTATCCGGGTGCTTGAATGTCGGTATTGCCGACTCATGGAGAATCGCTTCGCCCTCTGCCATTTCGCTCACTCCCATCCAGCTCGCCAGCATCGGTTTCCCAGCAATCTTTTTGAATGCGCGCAATCCGTCTGCTATCCCCGTAGCATCGGTCATCACCTGCGGAGCCACTATGACAAGAAGCCCGTCATTTCCAGGATCTGCACGCAGGATGTCTATCGTCTTTACATATTGATCCGGTGTTGCATCGCTAGACAGGTCCACCGGGTTGCCTTGACTCCAATGAACCGGCAAAAACTGATCGAGTCGACGGATACTCTCTTCGGAGAGCGGAGCGATTTCTCCTCCCTGTTTGACCAGCATGTCCGTTGCAAGTACACCGGGACCTCCAGCGTTTGTGACGATCGCAAGACGGGGACCGTTCGGTCGCGGCTGTTTACTTAATACTTCGGCCATATGGAACAGGTCGGCGATCGTGTTGACTCGCAGAACCCCTGCGCGACGAAAGGCAGCGTTAAGAACCGCGTCATCGCCGGCTAACGTACCGGTGTGAGACGCTACGGCTCTGGCCGCTGCTTCGGTTATTCCCGATTTGATGACGATGATAGGCTTTCTTATTGCGACCTCCCGCGCAGCAGAGAGAAAGGATCGCGCGTCTCCGATCGATTCCATGTAGATAAGGATGCTGCGCGTAAAGGGGTCGTCATCCAGGTAATAGATTAAATCCCCCCAGCCTACATCCAGCATTGAGCCGCTCGAAAGGAATACGCTAAATCCTACTTTTTCCTGTAGACTCCAATCCAGGATTACTGCACCCAAAGCTCCGCTCTGGCTGATGAATGCGACGCTTCCTTCAAGGGCCATCTTTTTGGCAAACGTAGCATTCAGACGTGCAGGAGGGATCATCACCCCAAGGCAATTCGGTCCGATCAGACGCATCTGGCCCCGTCGGTTGAGGATCTCTTTTTCGAGCTCCAGCCCGGCACTTCCAGATTCGCGGAAACCTACCGAAACGATCACGGCCCCTGTCACGTCGGCCGAGGCGCACTCACCGACCACCTCTGGAACTGTCGCCGCCGGAGTGGCGATTATCGCCAGATCAACCGTGGCCGGCGCGTCTTCAATTTTTGGAAACGCTCTGACGCCTAGCACACTCGTGCGTTTCGGATTAATCGGGTAAACGATCCGACCGGATGAGACAAGATTTTCCATCAGAGTGCGGCCGACGCTGTTTGGCGCCTCGGTTGCACCGATTAAAGCGATTTTCTTCGGATCCAGCATCGATCGCAGGATCGGTCTGCGTTCGAGGATTGCCGTCTGGATTGGCTTCGATCTTTCGGTTGTGCGCTTGCCCATACCCGACAATTCTACGTGCTCCGTCCGGTTGCGGCTTGTCAATAATTGTCAGAAACCCGCTCTGTCTTGGCCCGGTTAAAATAATTGCTTCGAAACAAACTGCATTCAAAATATTCACTCCGAAAAAGAGCAGGTGGTAATCCCCTGACGTCTTAGATTAACGCTGCCTTCGATTTTTGCGTAAACTCTTCTGGCAGCTCGATCATCTACGCCGATGAGCTGCTTTAGTGCTTCCAATCGAGACTCAGGTGTTTCAAAAGTCCGCAGAATTTCTACCACTTTGTCCGCATTGAACAAGCCTGCCGCTTCGCCCTCGATGGTGCGTCGGACAGACTGTTCTAACTTGCGGACTTGGTAAGAATAAAAAAAGTAAGCCAAGAGGGTCAGGAGGCCGATCAGCCCTGATGTTCCTGCGAGCGCACTGACGATGGTCGGATCTATTGAATGATTACATCATTTCGGAATAAGTCAGTACCGAATCCTCTCCAAATATCGAGCACAGTAAAATGTGGAGTGAGTGGATTGAATGTGCTCTGGGACTGCATTTGATGGGAACTCGCTCCGCATTTTATTTTTATTAGAGTGAAGCAAGGAATGTCAGCAGCGTGTCGTCGGGTTTAAATCTCGCTGCGGCTTGGCCTGCAGGAACCATTTTCTGAAGGGCTTGCTCCTTAATCGATAAATCGGCCTCAATGTAGCCGTGCGTAGTTTGGATGTTCTCATGGCCCAGCCACAAGGCAATCACTGCGATGTCCACTCCAGACTGCAGCAGATGGAGAGCACAGGTGTGGCGAACGATGTGCGGAGAAACACGTTTATTGTTTAGGCTAGGGCAATTTACAGACGGCTCGTTCGATCGCTTGTTGCAGGATGTAGTCAACTCCATCGCGAGTCAGAGACGAACCGCGGGCATTGGGGAAGGCGACAGCTGGGGAACGGTCGCCTGATTCAGAGAACCATTCTTTTAAAGCCTTTGCCGTAGTCGGCCATAGCGGAACGGAGCGTTCCTTACGCCCCTTGCCGTTGAACTGCACAAATGACTTGGTTCCAAAACTGAATTGTGGCTGCAGCAAAGATATAATCTCCGATACCCGTGCACCGGTGTTATAGAGCGTCAGCAGAAGAGCGTGATCACGACGTCCGGACCATTCGGAGAGATTGTTGGCGGCAAGGATTGCGTCAATCTCGGCTCGCGTGAGGTAACCAACAAGACGTCGGTCAGTTCGCTTTAGCGGAATGGCAAGGACGCGCGTCGCAATACTGATACTGGCCGGGTCACGGAGCGTAACCAAGCGGAAAAAGGAACGGATCGCTGTAAGGCGAACGTTGCGCGATTGCGCTTGGTTGTGTCTTTGCTGTTCGAGGTTCTCCAGAAACCTCAGGATCACCGGAGCGTCCAAGTCGGCGATCGACAAAGCAGAGGGTTTTTTTCCCGTCTTGGCCTGGAGGTGCTGGAGTAGCAATCGAAATGTATCGCGGTAGCTCTCTATTGTCCGTGGGCTGACTCGCTTGTGGCTACAGAGATGTTCTACGAAAAAGCTTTGCAGCAGAGGCCCTAGCGGTGTTTGAGGAACTTTAGCTGTGACGGTCATTGGGTTGCTCCTTGGTTGGCGAATTTCTGGAAGCAGTCCCCAGCGGCGCTGAGCAACTCTGGGAGCGCAGTGAGATACCAATAAGTACAAGCAGGTTTCGTATGGCCCATGTAGATCGAGAGGTTAGGCAGCAAGTCATTGACCGGCAAACCACGGTGGTACCACTCAAGCATGCGGCTCATCGCAAATGTGTGCCGCAGCCCATGAATGCACGGCCGGGTGTTGCCGCTACCGTGCTGAATACCGGCCAGATACGTGAGGCTGACAAAGGTCTTCCGAACGGCGCTGTAACACAGGTGCGTACCTACCGTAGAGACAAAAAAAGCCTCCGATAGGTCGTCGCAGTAAAGACGCTTACGCTCCCTTGCATATAGCCTCAGCTTATCGGCAGTCGTGGAGTGCAGAGGAACCAGTCGTGATTTTCGAAACTTGGTCCGAAGGACTTCAAGGTGGGGTTGATCTGTCTGGAGATGAACATCGCTTAAGGTGAGGCGGATGGCTTCGCCCACTCGTAGCCCGGTGCTAGCGATTAATCCGATCATCGTGGCATAAGTATGCGAGCGCAATGACCCGTTTGGCTTCAACAGCCAAGCCGCCTCTATGAGCCGCTCGAGTTGCTGCTGAGAATAAAGATAGGGTTTTGGGCGTCGAATGTTGCCAAGCAGGCCAAGAGCGGGAACCTCGGTCTCTGGAATCGCCGTCTGTAGATAAGACAAGAATCCGCGCACTACTTTCAGTCGATTAACTTGTCCCGCAGCTCCGCGTCCTGGAGAAAATGTACAGGCCCAGTCAAGGGCCATTTGAGCCCGGATTGGTCCTGTAATCGCCTGTGCACCGATGAAACGCACGAAGTCTTTGAGCAGCTTCTCTTCGGAGCGCACTACATAGCCCAGCGCGTGCCTCAATCCAACGTAGCACTCTACTCGGAACAAAAGATCCTTGCTGCTCACTGTGCACCTCCCGGCCAAGGCATCGCAACTTTGGACAACGACCCCAGATCCAGTTTGGCGTACACGCCAGTGCTAACCAGCGAACGGTGTCCCAAGATATCGGCTATCTCTTTAAAGGCTGCTCCTTGGCGTGCCATCTCCGTAGCCAGGGTGTGACGGAAAACATGGGCCCCGGGCCGATTCACCTCGACACGAGCGCGCTTGAGAACCTTGCCAACTAGCGCGCTAATCGTACAAGAGCTTCGCAATGGACGGAACGGTGGACACCAACGAAGGAAGATCTCTCGATATGGGCTCCTCCTCGGGCGTGTTTGCTGCAGGTATGCCACCAGGGCTTCCCCGACGACCTGCGATAACGGCAAGCTTCGTTCCCGATGATTTTTTCCGGCTCGAATGATCAGGCGGCCTTCTGCCCAGTCAATGTCATTGACCTTTAGATGGATCACTTCGCCTGCTCGCAAGCCCATATGCGCCAATAGCATAATTACGGCGCGCTCACCGGGCTGACCAAGCCAAATGGGAATGGGATTGTCGGGACGGACGCTCTTCATTAGGCCGCCGCGCGTCGAATTCCCGGCCTTTAGACTGTGTGTGGTTCTTTGCAAAGGAGAGTACAAATGGTCTACGATTTCTCTGAAAAAAGCCGGCCTAGTTTACGATTTAATTGAAAAAATCTGACCCGAAAAGGACTTAGTCTACGATTTAACTGAAATCGACACTTAGTGTCTGACAGGATCACAAGCATCCTTTCCAACTCTCCACGCTCGCCGGAATCGCCGTTTCTTCCAACGCATTCCAGTGCCACCAACGACCCTCCTGTATTCGGAGATTTTTAGGAAATCGTAAGCGAAAACACGAAAACTAACACTTAAGCCAACTCCCCGTCGGCCACGATGATGCCGTCTTCATCAGCATATATCCACCTTCCTGGCGCAAAGGTCGCATTGCCGATTTGGAGCGTAACGTCCACAACTCCGACACCATTTTTACCGCTCGTCCAGGGATTGGAATCAAGCGCCTTGATTCCAAGATCTAGCTGCTGCAAAGCCACCGTGTCACGCACCGCTCCCCAAATCACGAGTCCGGCCCAGCCATTCGAAACACCTAACCCGGCGATCCTGTCCCCGACCAGCGCTGTGCGCAGTGAGCCACCGCCATCGACAACCAGCACATGCCCATTGCCTGGCTCAGAAAGAATCCGCTTTATCAGCGCATTGTCTTCCCATGTTTTGATCGTGTGTATCGGTCCGTGGAAACGAGTACGCCCGCCGAAGCGTCGGAACTGTACCTCGCAACTCTGGATGCGGCCCGAGTCACGAAAGGCATCCACGAGATCGGCCGTCGCTCTTTCTTCTCGTGGTTGTGTGTCTATCGTCTCCATTTGATCGCGACTTTATCAATTCCGGCCAATTGCGCTACCCTTTGCTGCCTAGTAGGCATAATTCCTTTGCGCATAAGAGGTTCAACAAATTCCCATGCTTTTGCGTCTTATTCTAGTCGTGACCGCGACGAAGCTTTTGCGCGCGTTCAGGGGTCACTACACCAAAAGGAAAAAATTGTACGCTTAGCCGCTTAGGGCGCGTACTCATAAATTCGGTTCATGTCCGCTTCACTCCGAAAGCGACGCAATTGCTGCGTAGCAGCGGAATGTCACGAAGTGCCGGAACGGGATATTCCAACACTTAGACCACAGCCACGATCACGTGTGCTTGGATTTTGGCAGCAACCTCGCCGCTGCCATGTCTGTGTGCAATCGCGGATGCGGCGTAGTCGGTTGCAGCTTCCAGTTTTCCCGCGTCTCTGGCCTCGATTTCGTTGCGAAGAAGAGTTCCCTGACAATAAGCAACGGCCGGAAGGCGCGGCGAGGATGCACGGCTTTGTTCGGCTCTCGTCTCGATCACCACGCGGGAGAAACCTGCGTCCTCCACTCGCTACGGATCAGTGCCGTATCGTGGTAGCCGTGCGGCGTGCGTGCCAGAAAGCGCGGCGGATCGTTCGGAAAAATCTTTGCGAGAGCATTCGTCACATCATCCGCAAATACATTCTCCTCGATGCGATCCCATACGTTGAACAAAAGATGTCCTCCGGGCTTCAGGACTCGCTTTGCTTCGCGGTAGGCAGATGAGCGGTCGGGAAAGAACATCGCGCCGAACTGACAACAAACGAGATCGAAGGCCGCATTTTCAAACGGTAGCGCCAGAGCATCCGCTTGTCGCCATTTGATGCCACTGTCTGGAGCTTGTCGCGAAGCGGCGTAGTCGAGCATCGGCTGGTTGAGGTCGGTTACGATATAGCTTGCGCCGGGGGACAGTTTTGGCGCCAATGCGCGGGTGACAACCCCGGTGCCCGCGGCAGTTTCCAAAACGGCGCTTGGCGAGAAGGACGCTGCTCGTTGTGCAAGATCTGCGGCGAACGGCTCGAAAATCAACGGCACCATATAGCGGTCGTAGTTTTCCGGAATCGAGCCAGCGAACACCTTGTCCGTTTCCAACATTGCTATCACCCGCCGTCCGTTTGATGGCTCGCGAGACTAGCAAATAATTGTCCGCCCTCGCCAAAGCCCAAGCCAGCCCCAGTAATCAAAATTCGCTTCTTGCTCATATGACTTGTTTCCTTTGTTTCCGTTATACGACGAAAGGGGAAATAAAGTACGTTTGGCTTGAACGTCTCCGCTGGATAATCCTGCCGCCGCCCTTCTGTGGCCGCACAGCGGGCAGGAACGATATTTGTCTGCTGGCTCGGCGTGCCAAACGCAATTACTGGACTGATTGCAAATGGCAGAAAAATCCGTGGGGTATGATAGCCAACCATTCGTGAAACGCGATGTAATCCAATTTTAGTGGGTCCCTCTTGCTTTAGTGATGTCGGATCTCGCTTATCGTACTTTATTTCCCCTTTCGTCAAATGCCCCCTAATAGCCGATGCCGGTCACAAAAGCCGCAAGCTCGCTCGAACCATGAAGCGACACCAAGGATGGCAGCTACGGATCGTCAAGAGACGACAACGAGCGTTCAAGATCACGGGTCTGACCTGGGATCGTTGAAACTAGCTTTGCCTGGCTGGGGAGGAACCGTCGACTGAGTAAGGACTACGAGTATCGGGTGCAAACCTCAGAGACAATGATCGACCTTGCCGCAATCCCGCCTTATGCTAAACCGGATCGCCCTTGCATGAAACTTTTCAAACAC
>CAVVII010000005.1:0-108731 GCA_963748055.1 uncultured Verrucomicrobiae bacterium
AGCGTTTGTTTCGCGCACGTTCGGTCACCTCACTGCGGTTGAGGAAGCCGTCAAAGTTCTCGATTGCGCGCACACCGAAGCGCGCAGCGTTCACAACGGCTTAGCGCTCGTGAAACTCATGGGCCGGCACGCCGGATTCATTGCGGCGGGCGCCACGGTAGCGAACCAGGACGTGAATTTCACTCTGATCCCGGAAGTACCCTTCAAGCTGGACAGTCCGAATGGATTTCTTTGGGCGTTGAAAGAGCGACTCAAAAAGCGAGCCCACGCCGTCGTCGTGGTTGCCGAAGGCGCCGGGCAGGAGTTGTTCCGGAATGCGGCAACCGAAAAGGATGCGTCCGGCAATATCAAGCTGAAAGACATCGGCCTACTTCTCCGCGAACGGATCGAGGCTTACTTTAAGGAAGCAAACATTCCAATCGTAATGCGATACTTTGACCCAAGCTATCTGATTCGAAGCAGCGCTGCCAATGCTGCCGATTCGCTCCTGTGTGATCTGTATGCGCGCAATGCCGTGCACGCCGCGATGGCTGGCAAAACCGGGTTGGTTATCGGATTTCTGCATGACGCATTTATCCATATCCCCATCGAGATGCTGGTGCTTCAGAAAAGACAAATCGACCCTGATGGCCTCAGGTGGAAGGCCGTTTTGGCCGTAACCGGGCAACCGGCGCGATTCGAATAAAATGTCGGTCCCGGAGGATCGCTGCTTTCGGCTCGACACGGTTTCGCACGAACTTGCCAAGGCCACCGTCTTGGTACCAGGACTACCGACCCCGTTGAAGGTACGACCACGCGGCGTCCTCCTCTGGTCGGTTCCAATCTTCAGCCAACGAGCGCTCGCTTAGGATCGCCGTCTCCTGTGGTAGCGAACGGGTTGGAGCCCCGTTAACTCCGATTTTTTTCTCCCTCGTAAGACCCTCTCTCATAGGGAGAAATACAAATCGAGGTAACTCGTAGTAACACGCTCGACGGTGCTATTTCATCGAAAAAATGCATCAAAGTGCCTACAAAATTCGCCATATAAGCGAACCTAAGGTCGTGGTGCGCAAACGCATTCCAGAATACCAGGTTAAAAAAGCCTCCACACCGCACGGCATCAAAACCTTGTATATCGTTGGACGGCCCCATGCCAGAAGGTGCAGGGGCCGGAGAGCGTGATCTCCAGCCCTCGCCGGCGACTAATGTTTTGGTAAGTCAACCAAGGGTGATTTGCGAACTTCGGTTGGACGGTTGTTCTGGATGCTTTGGACTTGTTGCAGCGCCTTGTCGACGGCGCTTTTGTCGTCCAAAAAAGTGTAAGTGATGTCAAAGTGGCGTTGCTCTTTTGCCCCGACGGTAGATGCTATGGGTGTTGTCAGGCTGCTGGGAAAGCAGCAACCTGACAAATGAAAAAATACGAATTGGCGCCCATAACGGAAACAGCCGCACGGGCAAGAGAAACAAACGGCCAAAAGGGGAAAATTGCAAAGCAGATCGTGCTGGGGATCGACGCGCATTTGTGCGGTTACCAGGTTTGCCGCAAGATCGATGCCGGGGGCCTGCAACCGGCACAGAGCTTCAATCAGGCGGCGCTTTTGCTCTTTGCCTGCAAGCAGTTGCGATTAGCGGAAAAGGTTTACGCCGTCTACGAAGCTGGACCCCTGGGTTATGTGCTTTACCGCAAGCTCATCGAATTGGGGATCGAGGCGGTGGTTTGCGCCCCGGAGTCACTGGAAGCAGGCAGCAAGCGCAAGAATAACAAAATTGATGCCCGTAAACTGGCTGGGCGGCTTTACACCTATCTGGGTGGGGATCAATACGCCTTGCGGATTGTCCGGGTACCCAGTCCTGAACAGGAGCGACTGCGGGCTCGCAGTCGCCAACACGATCAACTGGTGCGTTCGCGCAGCGCCCTTGGAGCGCAGGGTCGCAGCCTGATGTTGACCCAAGGATACGGTACCAAGGGAAGTTGGTGGAGACCGCGGAGCTTTGACAAACTGCGGGTCTTGCTTCCGGAGTGGATTAGCCAGGAACTGGCCCTGTGGCAAACCAATCTGCTGTTGCTCGATCAACAGATTGAGCTGCTTAAAACCGAATTAGCCCAAAGTCTCCAGGGTCCACGGCCCAAGGGTTTTGGAGCGCTGAGTTTGACTCAAGTCGATCGGGAAGTCTTTGACTGGCATCGCTTTGCCAATCCGCGTAGCGTCGGTTGTTTCGGGGGACTGTGTCCGAGCGAACGTTCCACCGGGGATCCCTCCAAGCAGCGTCTGGGTTCAATTACGAAAGTCGGGGCGCCTCGAATCCGGGTGCTGCTGGTCGAAATGGCTTGGCGGCTGGTCAGATTCCAGCCTCAGTATCAACCGATCCAGAAATGGTACGCGGCGCTGACTGGAACCAACAGGGCACTCAAGAAGAAAGCGATCGTTGCGGTGGCCCGCCGGCTCTTTATCGATATTTGGCGAATCCGGACTGGACGGACTACGGCCCGGGAAGTCGGCTTAATACTCAGCGACGACTGAAGTCCTTTCTTGCGGAATTTTAAACCATGTCCCTTTCCGGCAAACTGTTATGAAGAACTAAACAAAAAGACAAACTTCAATCGGTTTTGAAGTGGTGCGCGCCCGTTGCGTCCCTTGGGAAATATAAACTCGTTGGTAGATTGGTCGCGCTCCGCTTCACTCTAACAGATGCGTATAGAGCATCATGCACGTTTGGTGGGAGAGACCCTTCCCCCAGACTGCGGATAGGAGGTTGCCTGTCGATGAGTTGCACTCCGACAGTGCTCTGGAGTGAAGACACTTCAATATTTAACCCGGCACAAAACTTCCTCATAGGCGGGGGAGGGCGAACTTTAACAAAAGAGCCTCCCTTTGGCCTTACACTTTGAAAAGCTGACAATCCAAAAAACCGGCAACAGTGACAGAGCTTCAACTTTGCCCCCCAACTTTCCTTTTGAAGGAGGGGTGTACTTAAGCAGCATTTCCGCGTTGCCCCATTCCCCCCGGGGGGCCGACTGTGAGTAGAAAGTTCAAACCCGAAAAAGTCGCGACTTCGTCGCATAAACCAATGAAATAAACGCTGCAACCGCCGTTGACGCTTGACAACCCCCATAGGAGGGACGCGATTTATTGCACGCTGATAGCTGCGGTTGTATGCCCAGCTCGTACCCGGCTCTAAACCCGTGACGTATCCCTGCTCCATGGTGTCTGTGTTTTTCCACAAGGAGAAGACTGGCAATTGTTGAATGTTAAATCCAAGGCTGATCCCGAGGTTTCCGGCTGCGTTATGCAGCACGGCGAGCGTCTCCCCGTTTTCGTCCCCGTAAGGCACGACGTTGAAGACAGTCTCGTCATAATCGCGTGTGGGCGGTTTATAGGTCTGCCAACTGTCAAGCTCTTCAGCGGCTTTGTCATTGAACGGAGAGACCTGCTCTACGGGTGCGCTGAAACCTGCGCCCGCGTCCAACAGAGGCGGACCAAAGTTGCTGTGATACAGCGCTTCGTATTCCTTTGGATAGTCGCCATTGTTCGTTAGGGTGTCGTGCACGCTAAACTGTCGAGCGCCAGCTTCGGTGATCAGCTCTGTTGCGATAAGAAAATTGACCAACTTAAACGCCTGCTCCTTTAAGTCGCCTTTCAGTCGAATGGTGTAGGGAGGCTCCTCGTCGATGCTCAGCACGACTTTGGAAGCCGGAATGTTAGCCGCCAGACCATGCAAGGGGAGCAGTACACCTTTATCCATTCCTGGATGTCCAACCCATTCATAACCGCAACGTGTGACCATCTCATTAAAACCTTCAAGCCAACCCAGACCGCCCCGTCCATTGAGTTCGATGAATGCCGGGTTTACCACCTCGCTGACCGGCGAATGCCAACCAATTCGCACATTTTCGACGACAGCTTCCAGGACGTTCATGCCACGGGTGGGGACGACTGAAATCCTCATTGCTCCAGTGTCAATATCGACGATCGAAACGCCTTCCTGCCGTCCGCCATGCAAAGTGCGCATGCGAACTGAAAAAGGCTTGGTGGATTTCAAGCCGAGATCTTGGCTGGTGATCTCCCGTTTTGCGGGGCAGTATTTGTATCAAGCAACACTCGTTCCAGCGCGAAGGCGTGATTAAGGGCAAGTGCACCGATTAGACCGATGAGGGGAGCGATCTTTTTCATGACAATTTCTTATCTGGTCGTTTCCAAGCAGGTCACTAAAAAAAGTGCCCATCACGCCTTTATTTTTGCTGTGCTCCCGACAAGCCAGAGCGTGATCGCGAATAGGTCCCGGAAGCCGACAGTCTCACGTCCTGTTTAGTTCGGTTACATCGTACCTAAAACCGACGCGGGCGGTTCTCAAAACAGGCCGGTGAGCGACAGGAGCAAGGTCAAACTGTTGAAAAAAGCATGGGAGAAACTGATCTAAGAGGGTTGAAGGTCAGGTTGATTCCCTTTGCACCGAATCGGGGGATCTACCTCATATAATCCTCCAACCCGTTCCGCAACTCGCGGTTGCCTTTCTCGTCTGTCGATTCTGATTGGCTGCTCCGAACCAGATCCTTCGGGACTTCGATGACCACCTTGCGCTGATGAGGAATTGGCATCGCGTCGGTCCTGATTTTACGTTTAAATTTCAATTGGATGCTTATGTACTATGGCATCATCCTACGTGAAGGGCGTCGGGATCATCATTCTTAGGAGCGTTTACACGAGCTCTGATCGGCCAAGCCTTCATTCGCTCTGCCGGGAACGGGACCAACCGGAATCAGGCAGCGGCGTTTTTTAAACGCCTCCCGGCATGATGGCGCGGTATCAACGGTCTCGACCCTCGCTTTGGTCGTCTTATACGCTATCTTGTTATCTTTGGCCCAGTTTGGAATCAATCCCCAACGCGCAAAACATCCAGGGTGGGTTGCTTCGATTCTCGATTGAACCGAATCGCGAGAACATCCCTGGGTCGGAGTGATGTTCCAACTGATCGGCAGATCCCGCTGCGGCGGTATCGGAATATGTTACCACCGAGCAAGTTCTTCCTCCGCAGTGGCTCGTCTATACTCCTGGATCTTTCGTTCCATTTACGATGGTCAGCAAAAGAGCTACAGGTTGATCGGCCCGCGTCCAAAAGCCGCTCGGAGCCCTGCTACGAGGCCTGCTATCCAGCGCCTTACAGAGTTATTGACCGAAAGAACCCGACCAACTGGCTTACGATTTTCGCCAGGTTCCGAAAAGCAAGACTCCTCGCGCCGGAAGATCCTGAAGATCTTGCAAATCTAGATACGCACCCTCTCGTTCGTGAATACTTTGGTGAGCAGCTTCGAAGCCAATGAATCGAGGCTTGGCAGGAGTGCAATAGGCGACTTTACGATCATTATCGAACGCTTGCACCATCATCCACGCTCCTTAAATACGTGACCCGCACATTCTACCCACGTGTATTGCGACCGGCCGCAGCGCGCTTCCCAAAAATAAGCCGCAATTCATCTGGAATATTGGCACTCCCAAATCGCTTTTGCGCGGCCGGAAAACGTTTGCGAAACTAAAACTGACTGTTTTATTCCTAGCACGAAAAAATAAAGGCAAGGAGGCCTTTAATTCCCCCATGAAGATAATCAAGCAATCCCGCATTAAAAATGCCGAAGTGCGTCTGGAGGCACATGAAGACTATTGGCTCGTCTGCCGCGTGGGCGTCCCGAAAACCGGTAAGCACCGGCACGTCGCCTTTAAATTAGAGGATGCGGAACGGAAGTATGATTACTGGGTCGAGGTAATGAAAGCGCCCGGCGGTGTCCAGCGCCCTGGGGCTTCCTAACAATCCTCCACTCCGGCGGATGAATAGCGATCGGCACGACATTCTATATAGCTGGTCGAACGGATACGTATCCTCCTAATCGGAATTCGCAACCGTCTGGACGGCAAAGATGAGGCTTTTGAGTGGTCCAGTCCGATCTCGAATTCGGCGTAAGATCCACGATCGCAATCGTGCCTCCGGGTCTCAACGTCTGATGCACCTTTGGCAATAGCGCCCGGCTGCCGGACTCGACTTTAGTTAGTCTGGAAGGTGGTTCACTCCACGGGCTGGATTCAATGTTCCCATCGACCCAACACCTGCAATGTTCGCTCTCCGGCTGGTAGATAGCCGCGCATTTTAGACCGCGCCTCATATGCGGGGTAAAATCTTCGATTCACTTTAGGGTCGGGAAAAAGGGGATACCAAGGATCACATATCACTGCATTCAATCCCCAGGTGGATATGTTGGTCACGGTGCTATCTTTCTCCCGTCCGATCACGAGGAACTGATGATCAAAAAAGCTTGGGTCGAAGCCCATAAAGTCGAGGGCATCGATGCGTGTTGTTGGCAAGAGAAGAAACTCGATAGCAACCGCGCATTGTTCAGCGCAGTTACCGCACCCCGCATATTCGGCCGCATCGGCCACCCGGTCAATCCAGTTATCTGTCTGCGGCCCAAATTTGATCTCGTCGGGATAAGATTCCCTCAATCTGAGCATGCATGCAGACGATCCCCCTCCGCTCAAAAGTACATCCTCTGCAGCATTGGATGCTCCGAGCGGCAACAACGTTTTGACGTAGGACACCGCATTCTCCGCGGCCTTCATATTCTCGCTCAGTCCAGCCATATTAGTTTTTTGCGATTATTCATCGACACCAGAGCATCCGAACACTTCAGAAAGATTTATTGGCATGGCCTTATTTGTAGAGCAACCACCGACGTGCGTATATGGAACAAAAGACCCACTACGAGTAAAAAGTTTAGGAACAAGACAACCAGTTCGCGCGCTCGACGTCGATGCGCATCCACTCGATCACGCGCCCGCTCACGTCCTCTCACAACAGGTTTTCGTGTCGTTGTTCGACTTCCTCGAGCACTGTCCGATGAGGCGCGCGCGACCCTCGTCCTTCAACGAAAAACGGCGAGGAAATCGGTCGTGTCCAGGCCAACGTGTATCTCGCCGTCCGGCGTTCCACCTCGACGCCCACTTCGGCCAGCCGCTCGATTAACAGACGCTCGTGCTCGTCTTGCGGAATGATCAACGCGTAAGGGAACGGATTGAGGTCGGTGCCGGAGGCGCCAAAGGCCGCGACTGGGGTCGATTTCGACAAGTCGATTGTCAAGTATCCGAACATCAAGCGAATTCCCGGGCGGTGCATCGGACGATTTTGATGCCGAACCTTCAGCATCCGGAAGACCCCGTGCCCGCACTGGATCCGACAGAACCGGTACGTGCGAAGATCATGAAAAACTAAAGAGCGATCGATTGATTCGCTGGTGAACTACGCGGACCGTTTCCTTAAGGGGCGGACCGCGACTTCACCAGAGTTCCCTATTGAGCACGTGCTACATATAAGCAGCTACCAGATCCACTCGCGTCGGCGGCGCCATTCCCTAAAGTCTGACCTTCTCGAATTTTATAACACTTCAGAATTGTGTATTGTATGTACGCGACCCCAATCGTTTTTCCCTTGCATCACTGTCAGCATCGCTTGCTATGGGTTATGCCTCGTCGCAATTGCATTCTCACCGAGCCTGATCATGTTCGTTTCGCGGCGCTTTTGTTGGCGCTGTCAAAGGCGGAGTTGACGTTGCTATCAACGCCCAGGCGGTAGTCGTTGAGCAGTATTACGGGCGGCCAATCATATCTTCGTTCCAGGCGCTCTGGAGCGTCGGCGGGCTTGCCGGAGGTTTTTTGACAAGCGCAGCCCTTGGTCTGGGCTCTGTACCTCCAATTAATCTGACGTCTGTCGGCTTGCTAATTCTGCTGCTCGATCTGCTCTGTTATTCTCATCTGATGCGCGACGCATCACGGTCGCGGGAATCGGAGAGCGGGAAGCGTTTTCGGCTGCCTGGCAAAGCATTGCTCTTCGTGGCCACCCTCGCGTTTATCGCTTTGTTTAGTGAAGGTGTTCTCCAGGATTGGGCGGCCGTTTACATGCGGCAAGTGGTGATCGTTCCCGTCTGGGTTGCGGCGGCCGCATACGCCGGCTATTCGACCGCAATGGCTGTCGGCCGGTTCATCGGCGACCGCATCGTGGCGTTCCTCGGCGAGCGCCTTGTTATGCCCCTGAGCGGTGCGCTGATCATTGTCGGCCTGGCAACCGCTATTTGGTGCCAAGTCCCCTCTTCGCCATCGCCGGCTTTGCGGTCGCCGGGCTGGGAAATTCCAACCTCGTGCCTATCCTATCCTCTTTAGCGCAGCTGGACGAATGACGCGCCAATTCTCGTGCAGGTCACGGAATAAGCGGGGCCGGGACAGGTCAGATATCTGGGCGGATTCATATTTTCCACTACGCTTTTGCCGTGTGTTGTGTAATATGACCCCTCTTCATGCGCTTTCCGCGAGTCAAAGCTGACGGTCTCCCCAGCAGATTGTCCCTATCTGCAGGTGTTCCGCGAATCCTGCCGAATGATGGCAACACGTCGTTGCCGTTCTCAGGGTCGTCGCCCGACTGTGTCCGCCACATCATCCGGACGTCGTGACGCCCATATCGATTGCGCGGTTTCACTCGAGGGCGTGCTACCAAGCAGCCAGGAGACATCGAAGCAGATCGAGGTCGAGATCGTCACGCGCAGTAAAATAAAGAACGCATTGGCACAAATGGCGCGGAGACTTGCTTCTAAGGTCTCCTTTCACGTAAAACAACACAAGTTCAACCAGAAGGACATTCGATGAAGACCACCCTGCAACCAGTCGCCATCGTCACCGGCGCTTCCAGCGGAATCGGCCTGGGCATCACGCAGGCGTTGCTCGAACGCGGTTGGCGTGTCGTGGCCACCTCCCGCACGATCAGCAAGTCGAAGGACCTGAACTCTTCGCCTGATCTGGTCCTCGTGGATGGAGAGATCAGCAAGAAGGAAACCGCCGTCAAGGTAGTGGAAGCAGCCCTTCAGTATTTCGGCCGTATTGATCTGCTGGTCAACAATGCGGGGATCTTCATCCCCAAGCCGTTCACCGACTACACCGAAGAAGACTTCAATCTGGTGATGGATACCAACGTCGCCAGCTTCTTTTACATGACGCAGCAGGTGATTCCGCAGATGAAGAAGCAAAATTCGGGGCATGTGGTGAACATCTCGGCGGTTCTGGCGGATCAACCGAGCGGCGCCGTGCCCGCGCTTTTGGCGGTGCTGTCAAAGTCGCCGATGCCGGCTGTGAGTAAGGCGTTGGCGCTGGAGTACGCGGCGAACAACATCCGGTTCAACACCGTGTCGCCCGGCAACATCAATACGCCGATGCACGCCAAGGATAATCAAGCGGCGCTGGCGAAGTTTCATCCCCTGGCCCGGATGGGTGAAATTTCTGACATCGTTGACGCAGTGCTCTATCTCCAGAACGCCACGTTCGTAACGGGCGAAAACGTTCGAGTGGACGGAGGGGTCCATGCCGGTCGATAGTAATTCCACCGCCGTAAGCCGAGTTCGCGTTTGCGCGAACTAGGCTTAGTGCTACCGAGGGCGCCGACGCCCTTGGGGGCCTATGTCGAGGCTACCCAGGTCGGCTCGCTGCTCTTTTTGAGCGGGATGCTTCCGGTGGTAAATCGCGAACTCTCCATTACCGGGCGGCTCGGAAGAAACCTCTCCGTCGAGCAAGGCCGTGAAGCCGCGCAGATTGCGGCAATGAACGCCTTGGCGGTCGCGCAGCAGCATCTTGGCGACCTGGATCGTGTAAAGCAGTTGGTGAAGCTGAGTGTTATTCTGGCCACCACGGAGCAGTTTGTCGAGCACGCCGCCGTCGCTGACGGTGCATCAGATCTGTTCGTTAAACTCTTCGGCACCGAAAACGGCCATGTGCGGACGGTGTACGGTGTTCAAAGTCTGCCGATCGGCACACCTGTCATAGTGGAGGTCATCTTCGACATCAAATAACACCTATCTTGTGAGTCTATTCATTCCATGAAACGGGCCTTGTTAGTCCTATTTGGAGTCATCCTCATTGTAAACATCGCAAATGCTCTTGGTAAAGTTTCCTACCGCACAGTCCGGGTCGATGATCTCGATATTTTTTATCGAGAGGCCGGGCCGGAAGATGGACCTACGATTCTGCTCCTGCACGGTCTGCCGTCATCCTCCCGGATGTATCAGGCGTTGCTGGAGTCGGACCTAACCCGCCGGTACCATCTAATCGCCCCGGACTATCCTGGTTTTGGACATTCGTCCTGGCCGGATCACCAAAGCTTCGCTTACACCTTCGATCATTTGGCGAAGGTCATGCAGGACTTTACGGAGCAACTGCATCTGGATCGGTACACCCTGTTCATGCAGGACTACGGCGGCCCGGTTGGTTTTCGTATCGCCTTGGCTCACCCCGAAAGAGTTCAGACGATGATTATCCAGAATGCCGTCTCGCACGAAGAGGGCCTATCTCCTCTTTGGGCGGTTCGCCGGTCATTCTGGCAGGACAGGGCGGCTCATGAGGCCGAGGTACGAAGCAACCTGTTGTCCCTTGAAGCAACCCGCAAAAGGCACGTCGGCACTTCACCAGACCCCGCGCAGTACAACCCCGATTTGTGGGTGGACGAGTATTACTTCCTGAACCAGCCGGGACAGGGGGATATTCAGTTGGATCTCTTTTACGACTACCAAAATAACCTCAAGTCTTACCCGAAATGGCAGCAGTGGCTGCGCGACAACAAGCCGCCGCTGCTTGTTCTTTGGGGGCGCTACGATCCTTCGTTCACGGTCGCCGGTGCAGAAGCGTACCAGAAGGACGACCCCCGAGCCGAGGTACACATCCTGGACGCCGGGCACTTCTCGCTGGATATGAAGCCGGAGGAAATCATCCATTTCACTCAGGAGTTCATGGCAAGGCAGGGACCGAAGTAGACGTTCCTGCGCGTCAACAAATCAATTCGTTAGATTGGCCTCCGCGTTTCGGCCTAATTGCTTGCAGTAAAACCATTTTCAGAGGGTCATGACCGGCAGGAGACGCCTCTCTTCGCAAAAGTATCGAACGTTACGCACCCATAGTACCGAGAACCGAAACCTTTGTACGTATACCTACACGATGGTTAGAGAAAGCATGGCAATTCTGAGATGGCAGAGACAAAACTAACATATGACAAGGAGATCACCGCACTTTTGGTGGTCGACCCGTACAACGACTTCATTTCCGAGGGAGGCAAGATATGGGATCGCATTCGGCCTGTTGCCGAAGCGAACAACTGTGTTCCCAACATGCTGCAAGTCCTAAATGCGGCGCGGAAGGCAGGGCTTCGCATCTTCTACGCGCTGCATCATCGCTACCGCCCAGGCGACTACGAGACGTGGAAGTACATTGCACCCATACAGAAGGCAGCGTGGGTGCACAAGACCTTCGAATACGGCACGTGGGGTGGCGAGATCCGTCCCGAATTCGAGCCTAAGCCAGGTGAAATTGTTGCCACAGAGCATTGGTGTTCCAGTGGCTTTGCCAACACAGATCTGGATCTGCAGCTTAAGAAGCATGGCATTCACAAGCTCATCGTCACCGGACTCATAGCACATACCTGCATCGAAGCGACCGTTCGCTTTGCTGTCGAGCTTGGCTATGAGGTCACGATGGTAAAAGACGCGACCGCGGATTACTCGGATGAAGAGATGCGCGCCTCTCTCGACGTCAATATCCCGCACTACGCCAGTGCCATTGTGACCACAACTGAGATCGTCGAGTCGATCTCTTCTCTCTAAAGCTAAACTGTCGCGGCAATTCTCTATCTGAAACAAGAACGGCTTTGATCGTGGGGATTGGCCACTAGCCCGCAAAAATCACGCAAAGGTCGAAGCGATGAGCTCATTGCGGGCTAGGAAGCTCTTAAACAGACGCTGCGCGTCTGTTTAAGAGCCTGTTTTAAGATAAATGAATGGAGACAAACTGTTGCATAACTATTCTCTCTAAAAAGCAGTCGAATTTTCCGGCGTAGCCGGGGAATTCTGCTGCCTGAGCCTGCATCGATCACAAATCTCTAAGGATTTGTAAGCGATGCAGGCTAGCCCAGGAGAGGTCCAGCTAAACCAGAGCAAATACCTTCGAGGCGGGTATGACGACTTTCTTATCCCAGGCGTCTGAATTCTGAAGAGACACTGGCCGAGAAATATTTTTAAAGACCCTGCATATGGCGATTGTAGCCGATACCTTTCGATTCTTGCGCCGGGCACTTCGACGATCGCCGTTTGGGGACCGTCGGAAGGGCGTCCAGATCGACGGTCATGCGGCGTCACAGTTATCTGCACGTAAACGTCGGAGGATGGCATAACTTCGAGGTTATGGGCCGCAATCGCCGCAAAACAGCAAAAACTTAGCATTTGCTGAAAAGAGGAGTTATAAGCCGTCACTCCACCCTGGTCTGATGTTGATCGTTTGAGATCAAAAGGCTTAACTGCCGCAGAAATGAAACATTCTCGCTGGCTGTTGGGTCGAACCGCGATCTAAGACGAATCTGCCAGTTGGGATAAGTTGGGATAAGAACCAATATCACGTCCTGATCGAGCGACCTTATGATCACGAGGAAAATGGCATCAGGGCCTGGAGAATACCTTAGCAACTACGCTCAAACGATTTCGTCTTGTTGACTGGTTCTGAGTTTTGGATAACGCCCTAACTAAGCGTATCCCACCCGCGCCTGCGCAGCAGGCCGAAACCGACTTCTGCTCCCGTCCGGTTCTGATGGCTGCGCAGAACGAAGCCTCAATCTGCGCCTCTTCAGCACCAAGAGCCGTGAGGAACACACCGCGAAGCCGGTGCAGTTCGGCACGGCACGCCACCAGATTTTCTCTGCGGTCAAAAACTCCACCGGTTCAAGTCGATAGCCGCTGAAAATGCGTTTAGGAACAAAAATTCCTCAAACTAAACTAAACTCGGAGACCGGGCTGCCTTTGTAACGAGACGAAGGCCCCCGATCATAAACAAACGCTCCACTTGGATGGCACTCAAGGGCCGAGCGAGGCTTCGCATCCCATTGCACATACTGTATACGCATATTCTTTTATGATTTGACGCGAGAACCGCTTCAATACTTGATCCGCAGTCATTTTTTGATTTCATTTGTAGCCATACATTATGTAATTTATGCTTGATTATTGCTATTTAATGTGCTTATTTGGTGGCCATTAGAGTGCAAACAGCTCCCCCTTCATCTAGAAATTCAGAGCCACCGCGGTAATCCGGTTGGCCTGATCCGCTCTTCCTATCGCGAGAACGGCAAAGTTAAACATTCCAACCACGGCCGCATCACCGGCCTGACTTTAGAGCAACTCAAATTGTTGCAAGCTGCCTTCCGCGGCGATGTGGTCCCTAAGGGCTCCGCAGAGGATTTCCAGATCCTCGCCTCTAAGGAATACGGGACGAGCTATGCACTGCTGGAGTTGGCCAAGGAACTTGGACTAGACCGTGCTCTTTACTCGCGCAAAGAAGCTTGGGTGCAGGATTGCCTGGCGATGATCGTAGGACGCATCGTCTACGCGGGCAGCAAACTGGCGCTCTCCAACCAGTGGAAAAACACCGCTCTGTGGGAACTGTCGGGCGTGGAAGGCAAAGTCGATGTGGACCTCCATTGCTATCTGCCGATGGATCGGCTCTGGAACGCCAGAGCGCCATTCAGCGCACCTTGGCGGCTCGTCATCTCCAGGATGGTCACTTGGTGCTCTACAACATTACCAGTAGCTACTTTGAAGGAGCCTACACCCAGAGCGACATCGTCGCCTTAGGCTACAATCGCGATGGCAAGCGGGGTCACGAACAGATGGTGATCGCTTTACTCTGCAGCGCGGAGGGTTGTCCGGTCGGAGTCGAAGTTTTTGCCGGCAACACCCAGGACGCCTCCACAGTGCCTGAGAAGATCGCGCAATTGCAGCGCCAATATGGGTTAAAAGAGATTATCTTTGTCGGTGACCGTGGCATGATTACCAAAACGGTGGCTGAACAAGATCAAGGGGATAGAAGGTCTGCACACCATCTCGGCATTGACGCATCGACAGATTGTCGAACTGCTGGAACGCAAGGTATCACGCCGGAGCTTTTTGATGAGGGACAGATCGTTGAAGTGATTGATCCCGAAGAGCCCAAGCGACGCTACTGTCTATGTCGCAATCCGCAGACTGCCGGGCGCGAAGGCAAGACGCGTGAGCGGCTTCTGGAGCGCACGCGCGCGGCGCTTGACAAAATCGCCGGCTCAAACGTCGGGCGAGCGCAAAGACGCTGGGAGCACGGGTAGGCCGGGTGCTGGAGCGTTCCAAGATGGGCGAATTCGTCGCTGGGATGTGCTCGATGGACGGCTCTCCTGGAGCTTGACCAAGACAAGATCGTGGCAGAAAAACTCTTCGACGGCTGTTACATTGTTAGTGGTGAGGTGCCAAAGAGAAGATGGCTGCTAGCGAAGTAGTCGCCTCCTATAAAAAGCTGGGCTTTGTGGAGGAGGCGTTCCGCAGTCTCAAGACCGTGCAACTCGAAGTACGGCCAGTTTACCACAAGACCGATGATCGAATCAGAAGTCACGTGTTCCTCTGCACGCTTGCCTACTACTTGCAGTGGCATCTCAAGCAGCGGCTGGAACCTTTATTCGCCGCCGACGGCACCAACAAAGATGGACAGTGGACAGTGCGCAGCGTGATAGAGCGCCTGGGGGCGATCGCAGCGAAAAGATCGCGATGAGCGCCATCCAGTTAGAGAAAGTCACTACGCCTGAACGCGACCAGAAAACGATACTCGACTATCTCAAAGTGCGTTTGTAGCCATAATCGCGAAATGTGAAATCTGTTTAAAGTCCTCTTAAACAGTCAGTTGCATGGCAAACAAAAAAGAAAACGCGTTTAAACAGTATTGCCCGCAGAAAGGGCAGAAACTAGGATCGAAGGGGCAGTTGGATGAATATTTTAGCAACTGCGCGTCGGGGAACGATGTGTCTTGTTGATTAGGTGCAGAGTTTTGGATAACGTTTTAAGTGTATCTGAAGCGTGTTTGTGCAGCACGCCGTAACTTGACTTCTGCTCTTGTAGTTTCTGATGACTGCGCAGAACGGAGTCTCAGGATCAAAGGGGCAGTTGATGAAGATAGATGGGCGTCGGGGAACACGTGCCATCGTTGGTTAGCAACCGCCACGCCACCTCCCGTGCATGCTCGCTTACCCGCCACAAGTCGCAGGCGAGTAGAAATCTAACCGATGGGACCGCATCTGCGCACAAACGTTCGATGGCATTTAGTTAGGACTTCCGCGTCAGGATCGAAATGTGTAAGCCATGGTAAGGTCTGTGCTGCCTCTTTGCGAGGTGCCGGTGACCATGACGCGTTGGCCTGCTCAGCATCGAGCTCCGGCCATGGTTCTGGTGAAGGGTGGTTCGCCGCTTCCACAATCGCTTTATGCTTCCGATGCTATCATAAGTGGCTACTCCTTGAGTTCAAGTAGACGATTTCATTGACAGAGGTTGGCTGGTTTAGCGATTCCTCAACTCCCTGCGCAGCTGGTCGAAATAGACCGCACCGATGAGTACTGCTCCCACGGCAACCTGCTGCCAGAAGGGTGGGAGCCCGAGGACAACGAAACCGTCGAGTAGCATCACGGGGATGATGATGCCGATCATAGTGCCCAACATCCCTCCCGAACCGCCGAAGAGGCTCGTGCCGCCGATCACGACGCCGGCGATCACCTGTAGGTTGTCGGTCAAATGGCCGCTCAGGGTGGTCGTGGCGAACCTGGCCAGTGAGAGGTAGCCAGCCAAGCCTGTTAGCATCCCCGCGAGCATGTAGACCTTGATCAGGTGGGCCGTGACGTCAATGCTGGCCCGCCGGCAAGCTTCGGGGCTCGATCCGACGGCGCAAGTGTACCGACCGAATCGCGTAAATGTCAAGACGAGCGCCCCGACGACCAAAACCACAGCGGTGATGATCACAAGTATGGGGATCCCGCCCACCCGGCCGGAACCCACCGTCAACACAAGACTCTCAGGCACGTCCGAAATGTCCACTCCACGGGTCAACAGCAGAGCGAGCCCAAGCGACATCCCCATTGTCCCCAACGTTACGATCAGTGCCGGAATCCTGGCCTTCGCCACGAGGAAGCCGTTCATCACACCCCAGGCCGTACCCGCCGCGACCCCGCACACAAGGCCGACGAGGAGGACGGCCGGACTATCCCCGCCGACAGCGATCATGGCCATCGCCGCGATAACCCCAGAGAAGACCAGGACGCCGTTGATAGACAAGTCGATTCCACCCGTCAGGATAACGAACGTGCTGCCAACCGCCAGGACGAGAAGGATGGAGGCGTTAGTCGCCATGTTCATGATGTTGGCAACCTTGGGGAATGCATCCGGACGTAATATCGAGAAGAACACGGCCAGTGCGACGAGAACAAGGAAGAGCGCCGCCGACTGGCTACCGAAGACGCTTCGGAGCCGCCCAAGCGTGCTGCCGACATCTCGTTCGTCGGGTCGAATTTCGGTCGTGGTCGTAAATCCTCCAAATGGTTCGCTAGGCTCGCTCATGTGGGTTGGCTCGGGAGCACGCCGGACATCATCGCTCTGATGAGATCGTCGACAGAGGCTGCCGAAGCCGCGACCTTTCCGACCGTCCGGCCCTGGCGCAGAATGACAATTCGGTCCGTAATCTCCAAGATCTGGGGCAGGTTGTGGCTGATGATGACCACCGCTGTGCCGGCATCTCGCACTCGCTTGATCAGATCGAGCACACCCTTGGTCTGTATTACACCGAGGTTGGCGGTGGGCTCATCCATGAAAATCGCGCTCGTGGCCCACATCGCAGCGCGGGCTACCGCCGCGCTCTGCCGCTGCCCCCCGGAGAGGGTGAACACCTCCGCCGACGGGCGGATAGTCACACCAAGCCGCGCCATGGCCTCCCCTGTTTGTCGCACCATCCTGGACTTGTCCAAGACGCCGAGCCGTCCCAGAAGGCCCGGTCTCAGAAGCTCCCGCCCAAGGAATACGTTCGCGGCGGCGTCCAGGTCGGGCGCGAGGGCTAAATCCTGATAGACGGTCTCAATGCCGACCGCGCGGGCATCCTGAGGCCCGTCGAAATGTACTAGTTGGCCGTTCACTCGGATCTTTCCGTCATCCGGGCGATCGGTGCCCGAAAGAATCCGAATAAGGGTGCTCTTGCCAGCGCCGTTGTCCCCGATCAAGCCAACGATCTCGCCCCGGCCAACACTGAAGTCAGCGTCTTTCAACGCTTGGACATGCCCGAAATGCCTGACGATGCCCTGGGCCTCGATTAGAGGGACGTCTGCCATGAAATACCACATTCACGGATTGCCCTACGGCTCTCTCCATCGGCAGAACCCTGCGGAGTTGGAAGGTGAGATAATGCCCCCCACGGTATCGGGCGCCCGTAGAAACTTCGCACGCCCGGAACTGGTAACCATCCGAGCGTCAATCGCATTTGAGCGTGTAAAAGGCCTTCTGGATTTCCGGCTCCTGCAGGTTGTCTTTTGTTATGGTCACTGTATCGGTGGTCACCGAGTGTTCCACGCTCTTCCCGGTCAGCGCGTTCGCGATTGCATCCACCCCGTCGACGCCGATCTGATAAGGCCGCTGAGCGATGAGGGCCTGGACAAGGCCATCCTTTAACTGTTTGATCTGCGTATCACCCGCGTCGAATCCCACGACTTTGACCGCGCCCACCTTGTCCGCAACCCGCAATCCGGTGGCGGCGCCTTCCGCGGATCGGTCGTTGGTGGCAAAGATGCCGGCCAGGTCGGGATGCGCGGCCAGCGTTGACCCAACCGCGGCGGCAGCTTTAGACGGGTCATTGTTGGAGATCTGGAATCCGACGTAGTTGATGTTCGGGTACTTCTTGATCTCACCCTCAAACCCCTTCTGACGCTGGTCGGAAGTGCTGGCTCCGGCCTGAAACGCAATCACCATAACCTTGCCCTTCTCGCCAATAAGCTTGGCCAGTGCGTCTGCGGCCGCGGCGCCGCCAGCAGTGTTGTCGGTAGCGATCGCGGTGACGACTTTTGACGTATCATCGAGCGTCGTGTCAACCAAAGCGACCTTAATGCCGGCGCCCACAGCCTCAGAGATCGGGACGAACATCGCCTTGGAGTCCGTCGGCGCAATTAGCAGACCGACGGGCTTCGCCGCCACAACGGCGTTAACGATCGGTGTCTGAAGGGATGGATCGAATTGCTGCGGACCCTGAATGTTGATCTTGAAGCCGTACTTGGCCGCCTCGGCCCGGATCCCACACTCCATGCTTACGTAAAACGCGTTGCCCATGACACCAGGTACGAACGCAATGGTCTTGCCTTGGGTTTCCGAGTCAGCCGCTCGAGCGGCAACTGTCCATGCGGACAGGGTCACAATCGCTAGTACCACCGCATGACTCACGAGCAGACATTGTTTGACGACGTTCATGACGCTTGCGGTTACGTCATTCGTTGCCGCGAAGGCGGAACGAAAGTCCACATTGCCGGTTATCGACACCGCGGGCATCCAGTTCGGGGGGAAACTCGTCTTCATAGTTATCAATTCTCTTTCTAGGATTTGTATTGATGGCGGACAAAAACCGTGGACCGAAGCGACCTGGAAACTTGGGGATAAACTCGGTCGAATGGCATAGTAAGAGAAAAGGCCGGCTGGCGTAAGCTGCCAATTTACGCCACAATTATCACAAAATGCGCACAAAGGAGACTGGGAAAACCCAAAGATTCGTCGCAGCGCTTCCGCCGAGATGCCGATCCCACTGTTTTGCACTCGCACTTCGCGTAGAGGAAGCGTCCGTCCCGGTCAAAGATGTACTAGGCTCCCTTCTCAGAACTCAACTGGGGCTCGAGCTCCGACGCATCGGGAACATCCACGCCGACGTCGACTTGCGAAAACAACCCGGATGGACCGATTCCTTTTTATGAGACAAACAAGATACCGACAGCCGGTTTGGCTGCCCGCGATTATGACCGAATTGATGTTATCCTCGTTTGAAACCGTCGCCCGCAGGAGCTGGATGCTGGCGCAAGGCAAGTGCTCGCCTACGGAATTTGCGAGGATGGCATTGGAAAAGCAGCAGGCCTTCTGTTTGTCAGGGTTGGCACTCCTGAGCGGCGCCTCTGCGGCGTCAATACTGGCTCCCTTCCACCGTGGCGCGACGGCAAACGCGAAGCGCTTGCGGCGTAAGTGAACTGATGGGGCCGATAGTGTGGAGCCGTGGATTGTTCCCATCCCCGGCACCCGAAAGCTGGAGCGCCTGGACGAGAACATAGGCGCAGTTGTCGTAACTCACGGCGGACAATCTCCGTGACATCGAGAGCGCCGCCTCAAAGATCACGGTGCAAGAAGCTCGGTACCCTGCAAACCTGGAGAAATTGACCCAGCGGGCGAGCAGGTGTTTCCTCTCGTTGTTTTTTTAAAACCACGGGCGCGGTGCTCTCCATCCCGGCGATTCTCCACGCCCAAGTCGACGCCCATTAACCCAAACACAGCAGATCAACATGGAAATCAAGAGAAATGGTTCACAACCGTCCAGCAAAGGACCGGCCGATTGGTTTACCGGCACGGTACGCATCGATCCCTTGTTCCAAGTAAACGCTCCGGCACGCGCGGCCGGCGCCAGTGTCACATTCGAGCCAGGCGCTCGAACCGCATGGCATATACACCCTCTGGGTCAGACGCTGATTGTCACGGCCGGCTGCGGTTGGGTGCAGCGCGAGGGCGGTCCGATCGAAGAGATCCATCCCGGAGATGTGGTCTGGTTCCCTCCGGGCGAAAGACATTGGCATGGTGCTACGCCGACCACGGCGATGACGCATATCGCCATTCAAGAACAGCTCGACGGCAAGCTCGTCGAGTGGATGGAAAAGGTCAGCGACGACCAATACCGCAAGTAGCATAATCGTCATAGGCAGAATAGACGCTCGCTGCCGAGCACTTTAATCGGTCTTGTGGGCGTGCTTGAGTATCAGCCTCGTTCGACTCACGCGGTGTCGGGTTGGGGCACTCGGGTTGGGTGTGGCCAAGGTCGGTGTTATTTGCTTGGGCGGTTCCCTGTAGTCGTTGCTGTGCTTGCGTCGCTTCCGTGTCCTCCACCGTGCATCTTGGACATCAAGCCGAGAAGCAACGTGGTGGCGGCCGCTCCTACCGCGAATAGGCCAATAGTCCAATTCAGAGTCAAAGGCTGACCTTGTTGCTTTTTCTGCTTGTTCAAGCCGTGTCGTGTTCGAATACAACCGGCAAACAGTCCTCGAGGAATCGGTTCAGGAATTTAGCCGGACTGCGTTTGGCTACCGCGGCATAATTTAACCGCCTTGGCGTTTTTGGGCGTCAGCTTGAATGAGTTTTCATGTTCGGGCGGCTTAAACGAAGCGTTGTTCTTCGCCTAAGTTGTCGGTATAAAAGGCGTGGATAAGAAAATGTCCGTCAGAGAGCTCTTCGATGTTGCTCCTGAACTTCTTTGGCAATTTTCCGCCTCGACGACGACCCTTGAAACGTTCCGTCACCCAGGCCAATGTTCGCTCGGCACTTGCGCGGTTCCGGAATTCTAGCATGCCGAGAGTCTCATCGACGTAAGTGTCTCGGCTGTCCGGGGTGAAATTCAGAAACAACTCGTCGGCCAGTAGCCAGTTGATCAGTTCCTCCGCCGATAGCCCGGTCAGTTCTGCGAAGTAGGCGATTTTGGCCGAGTTTTCAGGCGTAAGTGTAAGTGTAACGGTTCGTTCCGCGGGCGCGTCGGTTTTCATGTTCTTGGGAGTGAAGTTCCAGCAATGGAACTAAGCGGTACACTCTACCACACATTCGGAACACCTGGAGGCGCGATGTCGAAGTGGGGGTTCACCTCAAAAATGGCAAAACTTTGGCAAGTAATCGTGGCTTGCAGATCGTTAGGGCCACGCAATTCCCCGGTCATGCCGGGTTCTGTAGGTGGCCAGTCTGAAAAGCATGTACATTTCGGACTCGCTCAATGATTAACCTTCCATATACCTTGTTCTATATCAAATTCGTCGACGGTGGGCACTTCATTGTTGATCAGGTCATCCAGGAATTAAGGAAGCGGCTGAAAGCTAAGAAGAGTTAACCTTTCCAAAAGGGAAATGTAGACAAGCATAGGACGGCCCGCATCATTCCCGCCGCGGCGTAGGTTTCGAAATCTCGATTCGAACCATGATCCACCTACACCAGGATTGGGCGTTAAAGGACGCACGTCAGGTGATGCATTGGTACCGAGAGTTCCTGCCGCAAGCGCCTTTGGAGCTTTGCCCATTTCTTGGGCTGAAGACTGTGCCTTCGACGAATCCCTTTCCCAAGGAGCTTTGAGGGAAGAAGATCTGCGCCCTGATCTCCTGCTACAGCGGACCACTGGAACAAGCGGAAGAAGCAATCAACGATCCGCCGACGACCCATTCCCCTTCCGGTGGTTCGACCGCGCCACCACGGACCAGGTAACGGCCGCCGCACTTCTCTATCGAGGCGACTGCTTGAGCGCTCGGTAAACCTGAAACTATTTCGAGCTCCGATCGTTTCGGCGCGCTGAGAGTTTCAAGATAAGTGTCGTCTGATGTAATGGACGTCCAGGTGTTGGAGGCGGAGTTGATTGTGCGCCTTTCGGATGGTCGCATTGTTTCCGCACCCCTGGCTAGGCTTTGATATCTCGCACCGACACATCCGAGATGAGAGAGGCAGGCATAAAGACTTTCTAAGAGTTCTTGGCAAAACGGTAGACGCAATGCGAATTGCTTCAGATGCGAGAGATGTCCATGATGCGCTTATGGCTGAACATGAATTGAAAGATTTAAGGCATGAAGTGAACCGTCACGAAGGCGATTTGGACGCGCAATTAAAACGGATCGAATCGCTGGAAAAGGATGTCGCAGACCTGGTCCTGCTTTTCAAGCATTTGGTGGAATCATGCGCGAGTGGGCGAGATCTTGCTTTTACCGGCATTCGAATACCCGAACAGGCGCAGGCCAAATATGATTTTAACTTGCTCCTGGATGATGTTCTCAAAAGAAGAGGGCTAGACCTTCCTCCTGGCTAGAGATGCCGGACTAAGAACATTTAGGTTTGAATAAGGGATGGCTTAGGTGCAAAGCTTGTGCCTTTAGTGCCAGGAAATCAGCCATGCAAAGCCTGTTTGACGCTTTGGTCCCTCAGGTTTGCATGGCGTGAACCCTTCCGGCTTGTCCGAAGCAATCCGGACTCCTCCCGCTGGTCCCTGTTTGCCAGTGCATGGACAGGCGGATCGCACCTCCGAAGTTCTTGAGGCAATAAGGGAGGCGGAAGCACTGGTCGAAAGAACAGGCCCACGCGCGTGGTGTGCCGAACTGCATCGACTCCGCGGCGCCCTGCTTACTGCTGTCACATGAACCTTTATATTGAGGAGCTGGCTTGGGGACGCTGGAAAGGATGTGATCTATGTCCAAAACACCGAAACGAACGACGTGCGAAGATCACCTCTGAGCCCAACTTGGACAGTATCCGGATCAAAGAGCTACATCCAAATGCAGATCCGAAGCTGTTTGAAGCAGTGATCTCAAACGGAAGCCAACAAGGATCGGTCAGGTTCCGTTTTCAATAACCTCGGGAGACAGATTCCATTGGAGGAGACGAACTACATTCCGGCGATACTCGTATGAGAGGTTAGATCTTCCAACCGTCATCAAGCTTTTGGAGTTTCATTGTGCTGTTCCCCACGACCTTCTGCATGGAAATTGGGAAAGTGACCGACCACCAGGTCAGGGCTAGTGCGAGATTCGGTTTCAGAAGTTTGACTTGGATTCGTTTAGGTTCAATAAATCCCATCTCGCTGCGATCCGGATATCCGTGAATGTAGGAATCGTGAAGCTGCTGCCACCCGCTATACTGTTCAGCACCGACGAGAACCAATAGGTCGGGCGATTTCGAGTACCCGCCATATGTCCTTCAATATCGTGAGCGTTCCAGCCGGCTATGAGCTCTATCCGCACCAATCTTGTTGACAAGCGCGATGCAACCGAGAACATCGAGAGGCGACCTGGAGACGAGGATCAGTTTCCCCAGACATGCGCTCACCTATTCCATTCCGCCCAAGCGGGACTCTACGGAGGTCTGCGGTATACTCTCAATTCGCGACCATGAGCCATGATAGAGCCACAGCGAGCCATCATCGCATAGGGCAATAAACGCCCAATCCTTATTTGGGTGGACCATCGCAGAAATCTGAACCACTTTTCGCCCCATAGCCGTTTCCCTTTGCAAACTTTCCTCCATGATCCCTTCGTTCACCAACGCAGTCCCTCTTGCCGCATCGACTAATCTGACACTCATACGTGAGAAAGTATCGCCCCGATGAACTAGCTTCTCCCATACTTTTTCCGAAGGGGCAACCCGGCCTAATGGTATTGAGAAAGTATGGCAAAAACGTTCGGCAGCGATTCAGATTTGAGTTTATCTCTTTGTTCAGCGCCTCATATTCTATCTTGAGTTATTAGACTATTGCCCTTCCCTGCCCGACGCGATGCGACCTTGCTCATCAATACATGCAACGAACCCTTGAAATTGTTTAGTCCGTTTTCGGACATTAATCTGGCCTGGGGTGATAGGTACCGCGCCCGCCGCCGTGCGAGTGACGCGGTTGTTGCGACCGCGTTCACGCATTACGTCTTTCTCCGTCCGGCGATATCTGGACGGAGGATAAACTGCGCTGGATTGTGCTTAATCCCAACCTGCCAAAATATCCGCAAGGGAAAAGCTGAGTCCTCGAATTCCCGCTGTCAGGATCAACGCGCCCCGTCAGCAGTTCGTTTTTCCTTTTTCCTGCCCTCAATCCTGCGACGAGTTGCGGATGATCAGGTCAGTCCTTCGTAGCGACGGTTCTCAGTCCACGACTGGTCGACTGCCATAACCTCACCGGGAGACATCCCGCGGCCGTAGCAGAATCTTGTGAGTCGCGACACCGGGAAGAAACGGCGTCCGGGTGTTCACAACCCATGCCTGATGACAATCCCGGTAATGTGGCGACAGCGGATTTCCACTTTCCCCGCATGCCATGATCAAATACCCTTCCTTTTCCTGGCCGGGCGAGACGGCCATCCGGAGTGAAGATCCGAAGGTGGGTGCCTGAATTCTCGGCATGTCAAATCGGTCGCCCGGTAGTCGATCCACAGGCATGTTAAGCCACGCGCCGAGCTGGGTAATCGCAGCACCCATCGGATGTTGGATCCGCGTCGCATTCTTCTCACCCACCGTGTAATGGGAGTAGCCATCCGTTTGCGCTTTTACTTTCTGAACTACAGAATCCACAGCGGACAAAAACAAAGCGTTCCAATTCTCATACTGGCGATTGAGTAGATTAACCGGCTGCAAGTCCACCATGGTCCACAGTGGATCCTCGAACTTGAGAAAGTCGTAAGAAAAGCCGGGGTATAAGTTTTTGGCAACATCAGAGATAGGCTCAAATGCTCGGCGGGCGACCTCGTCTCGATATTCCCTGACCAATCGATAGGCGATAGAGCCCGCGTTGGCCCGTCCCGACCAGTCCCCCAGCCGACGCTGGAATTCAATTCTCTCACGGTTCGACAAGGCTCCAGGCTTCGACAGCGTTGAGACCAACTGTTTATGCCACCGTTCGAGAAAGACAGCGCGGTCGTCAAGTTGAATATCCAGCATGTCCTTTTCTGCGGCCGACCGCAACTGTTGCAAATCGTCGCGAATCTGGCGCGCTCTTGCTCCCTTGTCGTACCCGCCATCGCCAAGTTTAACCAATTCAGTTCCCCCCACCATTCGATTGTTAGCGTTCCAGATAAAGTCAATATTGGCTGCGCATAATTCAGGATAGTCGTTCACGGCGTACCAACCATCCCACCGCCGGGACCCATCGGACCAGGAAACGGGCAATCGTCCTTCGAAGCCTATGCGATGCGGGATGGGGCCCATGATGGTCCATCCGATCTTTCCTGACGTGTCTGCAACGAAGAAGTTTAGGTTAGGGATACCTGAGATCTTCGCAATCGCTAAAGCTTCCTCCGCTGTCCTCGCTGTTTCAAGTTGTAGTCGATTAAGGTTGATTGTGCCATTTTGATCGATGATTTGATGGAGCACCTGCAGCGTCCCGTCCGGCATTCTCCCGATGATAGGTCCCCACACCGTGGTTCGGAATTTAAGTATTTCCGGGTCCCTGCCTCTGACCTGGATCGACTCCGAACAATTTTCAAACGGTCTCCACCCCTGCGGGGTTCGATATAGATTAGGATCGTCCTCTTTCGTCTCAACAAGGACAACGTCGTCGGCGTTGATATATGGAAAGGTTAATCCCCACACGACGTGGCCATTGCTGCCAATAACGACTGGCGGGGTCCCAGCAATGCTAACGCCGCAAACGTAGTTTGCTGGTTCAGAGGCTGACAACGGCCATGCATAGGCGATTCGGTACCAGATGTTTGGCACACGCAAATCCATGTGGGGATCATTTGCCAGGATCGGTAACCCACTGCGTGTTTTCGGGGCGGCTACAACCCAGCAGTTGCTCCCGCTCGCGGATCGAGTTTCGAAAGGATCTCGTCCTGAAAGATCCACCTTGGGAATATTGAAATCCTGCTCCGTCCGCTTCGGTAACTGGTTCCTTGCCGTTCTAACGTCGAAATCATTTTTATTCGGGACAGGTGATTGGGAACTGCTTTCACTTCCGTCCAGCGGTGTATCCCAAGAGGAGAAGCCGGGAGCGAAAAATTCAAAGGCCTTTTCCGGCAAAGTCCTCTTCAGCGCGTCCAAGGCAAGCTCTGTGTGTCCCGGGCTTTCTTGCAGATCCAACGCCATCGCGTAGATGACCAGGATGCAATCCTGAGGCGTCCATCTTTTAGGTTCAACACCGAGTAAATAGTACTCAAAAGGCTTTGCCTTGAGCCGGCGAAGCCCCGAGTTTGCTCCATCCGCATAGGCTTGGAGAAGATCCTTTTCTACTTTCTGGAGTGCATCAAATTCGGTGTTGGCTCGATCCAGGAAACGGTGAACGCGTGCCTCACGATCGGCTGGTAAAGTTGCTTGCCCGAAGAGTTCGGAGAGCTCCCCGGCAGCGCGTCGGCGCAAGGTATCCATCTGGAAGAAGCGATCCTGTGCGTGGACAAACCCGGTTGCGTAAGCGATATCTTTTCGATTTTCGCCGCGAATCGTGGGTATGCCCAGAGAATCACGCTCCACCTGCACCGGACGTTCGAGTCCGGCGACCTCAAGATTGCCATCCAGAGTGGGCAGGCTCGAAGACAGCGTGCCCCAAACCAACCCCAAAGCAGCGACAATCAACAAGACCAACAGAAGCAATACTCCGACGATAACCTTTCTGCGCATAGCTTGCTCGTATCCTCTCCCACGCTGACCTTTCGCAATCAATGTTATGTCAGATGTGCTCAGCCGTCTGGGAAAGATCGAAGCTTTTGTTGGAGTGTGAGGACTAGATACAAAGGCACGGGCGGAATGGATCTTTGATCACTGCACATTTCCTACGACGAAGCGTACTCAAGGGATCGAAGCCCTGAGGTCAGCTGCGCAGATACTTGTTGAAGAAATCAAGGGTACGTTGCCAGGCAAGCTTGGCTGCCGCTTCATCATAACGGGGCGTCGTATCGTTATGAAAACCATGATTTGCACCGTCGTAGACGTACGCAGTGTAGTTCACGTGATTGCCCTTAAGCGCCGCCTCGTATGCCGGCCATCCATCGGTGATGCGCGTGTCCAGCGATCCATAGTGAAGCAGCAAAGGTGCCTTGATCCTGGCGACATCCTCGGCACTAGGTTGGCGGCCGTAGAAAGCTACGGCTGCCCCCAAGTCCGGGAGCCTCACGGCAAGATTGTTAACGGTCGTTCCGCCGAAACAGAAACCCACGGCACCGATCTTGCCGGTGCATTCGGGTCGAGACCGCAGCCAGGCGGCCGATGCCAGAAAGTCCTCAAACATTTTCTTCTCGTCGACCGTTTTGAAAAGAGCGGCTGCTTTCTCTTCATCGCCAGGGTATCCGCCGACTGATGTGAGACCATCGGGGGCAAGGGCCAGGAAATCAGACGTTCCCAAACGCCGAGCCACATCTTCAATATACGGGTTCAGACCACGGTTCTCGTGTATTACGAGCACTCCGGGCAACTTGCCCCCCGCGTTCGCGGGGCGAACAAAATACCCCCGGATGCTTCCGTTGCCCTGCGGCGAAGGCACCGTGACATATTCCGAGAAAACCCGCGTGTCGTCCTTGGCGACTTCCTGGGCCAGAGCGTAATTTGGCCGGAGACTTTCCCAGATGGCCACCGCGGTCAGGCCTCCGATGGCATACTTTTTGGCAGAATGCAGAAATTCACGGCGGCTGATCTCCCCGTGAACATAACGATCGAAGACATTCAGCAGGTCCTGAGGAAAGTCGGTCGCTTTTTTCCGTTCCATCTTAGTGTTTCCTTCGTCAGCGGGTTCCAACAGTCCGAAATATTCAGCAGAATGAGCGAAAGGCAAAGGATAGAAGGAACGGACGAACGGGGAATCTGGCCAGCCGGGACGTATTGCCAGAGGAATTGTGGGAGCGTTTAGTAAAGCGTGCTGCATTCAGCGCGAAATCCGAACTGCCGGCCCCGAAATAACGCGGGTGTGTGCCGTACGCTTGAGGTTATCCAGAAGATGAGACGGTGGCGGAGTCCTGCTGCCTGCGAGATCTCGGTGCAACGCAATGCGAGAGGCACCACGAACTTGGGCAGCTTTATAAAGGAATCGCGTTTTTGTCCGATGTAGAAGGCATATGCGGAATCTAATTCTTCCCGTCCTCTTGCTGGCACTCCTGGCTTCGGCGAACGCGCAGCTTTATCGGGTTACTGACCTGGGAGTATTGCCAGGCGGCAAGAGCAGCACGGCTTATGCGATCAATAACAGGGGCCAAGTGGTCGGACAATCCCAAGTCCTCTATACTGCTGATCCGTATTACAACGGAAGTATCGTCAATCATGCGTTTCTTTTTTCGGCGGGTTCTCTCCGGGATTTAGGGGTGTTGCACGTTTTTCCATCCAGCCGGTACAGCGTCGCTTTTTCAATCAATAACCACGGCCAAGTTGCTGGATACTCCACCACTAAATCGGATGACACTCTTTATACCCACCCGTTCCTGTGGTCGGCAGGGCAGATGCTGGATCTGGGCACTCTCGGGGGGATCGATCCCGGCTACGCCTCTTCCGTAAATGATGGTGGCACCGTCGTCGGCCAATCACCCGTCCGAACCAATGATCCCCATTCTTTCATCTGGCAGAACGCGGTCTTGCGGGATCTGCTGTTGGCGAGTCCGAGCCTGGGCACACATTCCCAGGTGACCTGCATCAATAACCGTAACCAGATCTGCGGCACCTTATCCGGCTCGAGCAAAAGCTTGGGATTTCTCTGGGAGAACGGCAGGATCACTCGGTTACTCGGCACGTTGGGCGGCACAAACAGTTATGCCAAAGCGATCAACGATTTCGGTCATATCGTCGGAGTGTCAGACCTTAAAGGCGACCAGGTGTCCCACGCATTTGTGTATGGCAACGGTAGCATGTACGACTTGGGGCCGGACCCGACCACGATCAGCACGGCATTTGCAATCAACTCTTCCGATACCGTCGTGGGACGGTGCTACACCCTAGGGTTCGAAAAAGAATTCGCGTTCATCTGGAAGGCAGGGACCGCACTGAAGAACCTCAATCAATCAATCGACCCAGCGTCTGGTTGGGTGTTGACATGGGCCTCAGGCATCAACGACCAGGGTCAGATCTGTGGCGAAGGGCTCCATCATGGGCTAGAGCGTGCATTCTTACTCAGTCCGCTTTAAGTTTAAGACGCCACCGGTAGTAAGCCCTTCCTTCTCAAAAGCGACATCAGAACATCCCGTTTTCGGAACGCTGCGCCCTCAAGCTTTCATTCGGTTTTGAGGCAAGCCGTCCGGATCCGGCAATTCTCTTGCTTTTTTTTGGGGCTTTCCCGGGCATATCAGGCACCTATCTGGCGCTCCATACTCCGTATCCTCATTCCGACCGCTCTTGCCATGGGAATCAGCCCCTTTCAGAGGCGGCCTTGTTACTTTGGCATAGACCCTGCTTGGGACAGATCAGGCGTAAGTCGGCAGGTCAAACCTTCGACGGATTGCAAACATACCACCCTGGAACAACCATTATCCAACAGGCTCTAGACCAATGAAAACCCCTGATCACCGACGGACACTATTGACCCGCCTGAGTCTGGTTATCCTGGCACTCGAATTCACGGCGCTCGGCCTTATCTCTTTAATGAAGCAACCGGACTGCACCATCAGTGTCCTATCCGCTGACAAGGCATATCCATTCATTGGGAGCACCTTCAGCATCTTGGTAGGCACGGTCTTCCTTATTGCCGCTTTTTCCCTAAGAAGAGGATTGGGATCTGACAGGCTGATTTCAGAAATCGATGCGGATTTGGAGTAGCAACGGTGTCTCCGTGGCGGTTTCGGATCGAACGCAATCATTCCCTACCGTCTGCCGTCGTACCAGGGCGAGCAAGCCTCGCGGTCTTTGAAAGTTCGCCCGAACCCTAGAAAGCTTCTGAGCAGGAAGAAGAGGTACTCTCTCTGTGCGTAAAGGTGAATCTTGCGCGCCGACGTTTTGAGCGGGTGGCGATGCAGAATGATGACCTCCTGGTCCGACTGCTCCGCCAGCCCGTTCATTCGTTTGCTGAAGTCAATTTCTTCCGCGACGAACAGCTCACGGCTGAAGCCGCCCAATTTTCGGAATGCCCGCGCCTCACAAAAGATGAACGATCCCGCCATCCAGCGCCTCCATCGGCTCAGACAATTCCAGGCCCGGATAAACCCGACCGTCCAGCGAACAGCTTGATCGAGCTCAACCGTTGCGCCGCCGCCAATGCACCGGCCACGTTGAATTTGCGCCGCCATGTCGGCGAACAATTCGGCGCTGGGAAAGGAATCTGCGTCCACAAAAACAAGCCATTCTCCGTTTGCCGCCGCCGCTCCGGCGTTGCGCGCCCGCGAGATCTGATTGATGGGCTCAAAGAGGACGCGAGCACCTTGCGCCCTGGCGAGTTCCCCGGTTCGATCAGAAGAGTTGTTGTCACAGACGACAATTTCAAATTCCCAGCCAACCTGTGAAAATGCTGTCGCCGCACTTCGAATGCTCTGCAACGAGCGCTCGATGAGCTTCTCTTCGTTAAAAGCCGGGACAACAATTGATATTTTCACATTTAGCTTGGACGGGTGCTTGCTCCGGTTTCGTAGGGAATTCCATTTATTTTACGAATGATGGAAGAATTGGGGCAACAAAATACCCTAGGCTGCTCTCCAGTAACGCCGACCTAGGGTCGAGGCGGAAGGATCGAGAATGATCATTCTGGGTTGGGGTTCGCCTAACTAACTAGTTCGATATAATCCGCACGGGCGTCCCGATGCTTACGCTTTTAAAGAACATGGCCGCTTTATTCTTCGGCATACGGATACAACCATGGCTAGCGGGATAACCCGGTAAGTAGCCCGCGTGCATCCCGAATGGCTCTCCACTCAGGCGCATGTAAAATGGCATCGCCACATGGTAAATAGTACTAATATGCGACACATCTTTCTCCGACACCTCAAAGCATCCGGTCGGTGTATGCATTCCCTTCCTTGCCGTTGAGACGGGAGAAGTCATTAGAATCCGGTCATCGTCTATCAGCCAGGCGGTTTGGTTACGGATACTAACCACAACTTGAACGTCAGCGCGCGCCGAGCCTGAAAGACCAATGGCTACGAGAGCCGTCAATAAGATCATTTTCATTGAGAACCTCCTTCGATGACTTATCAAGCGTCAAGCGCGGCTTAAATCGCCGGGCATGCCCTGTTTCTTAACCGTCGACGATTATCGTCGCTCGGCGTTACGGCGGCGTGTTGCGGAAAAGGTAACACCCAAGTATAACTTCCATAACTTCCAGAAGTTAGCCGAGGTTGATCGGCTTTTCCTATACTCGTTTCGACCACTTGCAGTAGTTTACGGGTTCCTCAAGGCAAGTTATGAATCTGGTTTGCCTCCTTGGGGCAACAAGACGTTTCAGCCCCCATAGAAACAGGCTAACCTAAGTCTTAACCGGATCGCAAAAGTCATTGAGCAGCCGAGCAGCGAACTCATTGCGGACTTGACCAGTGCAGGTCCAGGCCTTTCCTGACAGTATGTCCAGTATTGCTGTAATTACATTATATCTTAACAGCCTTGGCTGGTGATCTCTGGATAAGCGTGCAATGCAACACTGCCCCCGGTGTGCCAAAAGAGCACGTTTCTTACGCTTGTTGCAAAGTAGTCCTCGCGGATGAGCGTTATCAGCCCAGCCATCGCCTTACCGGTGTACACAGGATCGAGAAGCAGGCCCTCCTTTTGCGCGACGAACTTAATCGCTTGGACGCATTCCGGGGTGGGGATCCCGTATCCTTTTCCGATGAATCGGTCATCGATCACAATCGGTGTTTGAGCGATGATTTCACCGGACGCTCCCAGCATTTCTGCCGCCGCGAGCTGGGGGGCTCGGACGCGTCGGATCGCCCGCTCGGTTTTCTCGCCGGCACTAACCCCAATAATCCTGCCGCTCCATCCAGACAGACTCGCACCTAACAAGAGTCCAGCCAGAGTGCCTCCGCTGACAATCGGAACGACGATCGCATCCAGTGTTTCCTGGAGACTCTCGAATTGAGCGAGCAATTCAAGGAAGGCATCGGCGTAGGCCGCAGCACCTAATCCGTTGGAGCCTCCCAGCGGAATGACATAAGGCCGGCGCCCCTGCTGCGACAACTCGTAAGCAATCGAGTCGAGCAACGGTTTGGCGTCTTCCTGGTTTGGACACATTCGAATCTCAGCGTCGAACAACTTGTCCAGATGAACGTTACCAAGTACACGGTAAACCTCCGAGCGGTCGGGCACTGCATCCAACAGGCCAAGTACGCATCGAAACCCGAGTCGCGCACTCGCAGCCGCCACTTGTCGGGCGTGATTCGATTGGATTGCGCCCACAGTGATCACCGTGTCGGCGCCTTTTGCCAGCGCATCCGCCATCAAAAACTCGATTTTGCGGGTTTTGTTTCCGCCGGTCGCCAGTCCCGTGCAGTCGTCCCTCTTAACCCAGACGCGAGGCCCGCCCAGCGCGGCCGAAAGCCTGTCGAGAGGTTCAACCGGGGTCGGGAGATGGGCCATGCTCACGCGCTCCAACCTGCGCAAGGCATCAATCGCGTTTGGGTTTCCCGTGCCGGGCATCGCTCTACCTGTAGCCGGAATTGGAATGCAGTCCAGGCTTGAGCATAGCCGATGGTTTGAAACCATCCCGGAGCCCGTCTCCCATCCTGAAGCGGTACGTTCCTGCTTGCTCCAATGGATGGAGTAATCTAGCCTCAACATCATGGCAAAGATGGAAAAAAAGGCTTTGACGGTGACCTAGGCCGCAGGGCAACGCTCTTACGTACTGCAGGCCGAAAAAAGATGAGGCTATATTCGGATCTGACATGCGTTCATTGTTTGCTATTCTGGGTCTGCTGCTCTGCTTGACTGCGATGCGTGCGGATGAACTACCGGTGATCAAAGATTCGGAAGCAGATCAGTACGTCGGCAAAAACGTCGAGGTGCGCGGCCTGGTCGTCTCGGTAACGACCAGCCCGCTCGGGACTGCATTTATCAATTTCGGACGCGGATATCCCAATCAGACGTTCGCCGGGTTCATTGAGGCCGGGTCAAAAATGGCTGCCGATCAGCGTATCGCTACGCTCCAAGGTAAAGTGATTGGCATTACCGGCACAATCGAGCTTTACCTCGGAAAGCCGGAGATCAGAGTCATGTCAACTGTCCAGATCAGAAGTTTAGACTCTCAGGCGGTGCAGTAAAGTGTCGACCTCGCGGGCTCCTGAAACACATTTCTGCGAATTGAGGAAGGATTCTGAGTCGCCCGTTTGACGACAGGATTGTTTCGCAAATGAGCCGCATATTTGCAGCTTTAGTTAGGATTAATTACCTGCAAGAGGACGAAATATCAGGTAGACTGTAAATATTGTTACCAAATTCTACCGACTTATCGTGGGAGATTCTTACCGGGTGCCGCAAATGCGCTCCGCCTTCCTCCCACTATTGGCAATCTTAGTGTCGTCTTTCTATTTGCCCGCGGCTGCGCAGGAACGGAGTGTGTGGCAATTCGACTCGTTCCGTGCGGATTCAAGCGTCTCCAAGTCCGATGCGCAGCAGGTCTACGAGGTCTTGCTCAAGATGCTCGATCGCTGGAATGCCCATGATATCGAGGGACACATGGAGGTTTACTGGAAATCTCCGGAACTTTTGGTTATCGTTGGTTCTGAGCAGTTTAACGGCTGGCAGCAACTTCATGATTCCTATCTCAACGGCTACCAGGACCACAACACAATGGGCTTCATCAATCCCAAACGCATCCAAGTCAAGCTGCTGAAGCCTGATCTCGCATTAGCCCTCACCTGGTGGTCAGTATCTTTTCCAAACTCCAAGCAGAAGGTAGTGGGAAATACCACCATGAACCTCCAAAAGTTGGAAGGCGAATGGAAAATCGTCGCCTCTCACACCAGTATTGCCGGAAAGTAGCAAGAGGACCTGCCGCACATTTCCCGGCAACTCGTTGATTGAACCAGGCTGAACCACCGGTGGCAGGATAGCGGTTGGTTGGGACACCGAAGCAGTTACCACGGCGAAAAACCCTGCAGTTTGTCAGGTCCGCAAAATATGGAAAAGATGGTTTTTTATGGACATTGGAACGAAGTTGATCGCACCCTGGTTGGTTGTGTCCACAAGAATGCGATGTACGTGATCGCCAATCAGTTCGGCCACCGGGTCATCAATTTCGCCGGGATGGACGAACTGATGACAGCCCGGATGAGTTTGACCGTTTGTGCGATCAAGCGATCGGGCGGAATAACTAATTATATAACTAGGACAACAAAAAGGCGATGCCCCACTCTCGAGTTTTAGCTAAGCTAAGCTAGCGCAACCAAACCTCAACGCGCCGGTTTTTCTCGCGACCTTCGCCCGTCTCGTTGGGGGCAATTGGCAATGCTTTCCCGTATCCCGTAACAAGGGCCGGAGTTGTGCCCTGCTTTTGCAATTGTTCGGCGACGGCTCGCGCGCGCTCCTTCGAAATTATAAGGTTCAACTTGTTTCCGCCGTAGTTGTCGGAGAATCCGAAAAGAAGAACACGCCGCCCTTGATAGGTTGGGTTCGCAAGCAGATCTACCAAACGCCTTAAATCCTCCAAGGCCTTATTATCCATTTGAGTACTCCCGGAACGAAAATGAAAAATGATATTCAGTTTCCCAGCGCCGCTGACATCCTCCGCATACTGAGGCGGTGCATCCGCTGGTATTTCTGAATTCTCCTTTTCAATCGTTTGTGATGAGAACTGGAGCTTTCCAGCTGTACTCGGGCTGGCTTTATGCGTCGCCTGAACAAGCGCGGTGGCGAAGTTATCGATATTCTTGTCCACCACAAAAGACTTTACCGCGTCGTTCAGCGCCTGCTGAAAGGCGGCTGGCGCAGCCCCTCCATGTACACAACTCGGGATCAGTCTGTCTTTGGCGAACTCGTCCATTGACCACCGATGGTAACCGTCAAATTTCGTCTTATCGACATCGGTCCGAGCCGGTATCGAGCCCTTCAGAGGATTAAATGCTTCTTGAGCTTCCTTACTGCCGATGCTTTTCAGCCATGCGATGGCAGCCTCCTTGTGCGGAGCACCTTTTGCAAGTGTAAACCCGTCTCCAACGATAACGAAAGAGCCATTGGTCCCGGGGTGGCTCACCCACCCAAAATCTTCATTCTCTTTCATCTTAGCCTTGATGAATTCGCCGTCCGCCCAGTCTCCCATTGAGTTGAATGCCACTTTTCCCTCCATCAACTCCTTCACGGCTTGATCCCATGTCAGAGCGGAATGATCCGGGTTTAGATAATCCTGCATTTTCGCGAAGTACTGCATCGCTTGCTTCACCTTGGGATCGTCCCATTTCAACTTGCCGTTGAACAGATCCGTCCAACCCTGAGGTCCGATAACCCCGAGCAGGGTGTTTTCAAAAAGCTGGGAAGAAGCCCAGATCCCTGAATCGCCAACGCCGAGGGCGGGAATCCCTGCGGCTTTCAGTTTGTCGCAAATCGCAAAGAATTCGTCGAACGTCATCGAATCGCCCACCTTGATTCCATTCTTCTCCAGAAGCTTCTTGTTGTACCAGAGGACATTCCCGTGGTGAACGCCAGTCAGGACCGCGTATGCCTTCCCGTCTTGCGATACCATGTTGACGAGAGCCTTTGGAAAGGCCTTTTCCCATCCGTCGCTTTGATACAGGTCGGTAATTGCCTCGCAATAGCCCGGTTCCACATAGTCGCCAAGCAGTTCCCAACCGGGATGGCTTTGCCAGGTGTCTGGCGGGTTGTTGACCGCTAAGCGCGTCTGCAAAACCGGTCGAGCGCCGGATCCGCTGCCACCCGCAACGGTCGCGTTTATGATGCCAACCCCAGGATACCGTTTCTTGTAATTGTTGAATAGTGCGTCGAGGGCGGCAGCTTCCCCGCCGGAGGTCCACCAGGAAAAGACTTCCAGTTTTGGAAGGGCAAACTCAACGAACTTGCGAGTCCATTTGTTTTGCGGATCGGCTGGGATATAAAGGGCCAGGCGACGCGACAGCAGATAGTCTCCCGTCGCAATCGTAAACGCCGTCGGCAACAACGGCTTCGCGCCGGCGTCTGATACGGCGAGCAATTTGGCGCCGCGCACGAATGACTTTCCAGCAAACCCTATTCCGTTGGAGTCAGCCGCCACCGCATCGGAAAGCCTTGCGCCATCTTCGTAACGAGAGGCACGCGTGGACAGTGTCCTGGGGCTAAGCACGATCGATTTGAACGTATCAAACGTTCCGGAGTTCTCGTCAGGCGCGTAAAGATAGATCGCTCCGGCAGTGCCGCCAAGTTGCGACCAATCTGTGATCTTGCCGGTGAAGATATCAGCAAGTTGCTGCTTCGTAAGCGCGTTAACCGGGTTGCTCTTGCTGACCAAGACGGCGATGCCGTCCAAGCCGAGGACATTTTCACACGCAGGCGAAAACATGTTGCCTAACCCAGCGGCGGCGCACTGTTGAGCCTCATCCGGTTTGATTTGGCGCGAGGACATTCCAATGTCACACTTACCGGCGGCCAAATCTTCGAAAGCCGTCTTCGATCCATGAGCCTGGATTTCAAAGGTCAAAAGTTCATTGGTTTCCCCCGGCACGACCGCCTCGATATCTGTCTCACCTTCCCTGGCTCCTGGCTTCCTTTGGACGGATGTCGCCCCCTCGTACTTCAAGAAATCCTCGCACAGCGACGGTGCCAACTCCTTCCCGATCGTGTTCGATCCGTGAAGTCGCAAGGCTACTTGCCTGACCGGGCGCAGAGGCGTGGGAAGGGTTGGGGCAGCGGCCTGCGCAGTGGCGATTACCCTGAGATTCGCGAACTCCCAGGTATTTTGCGAGTCTTGAGCTGACCCGCCGGTTATTCCCACGCAGCCGCCGCCCTGTGGAGGCTGACCATTAATCGTCACCACTTCCTTGTCATTGATATAGGCCGTCGCCTGACGACCTTTCGTCACCACTCTCAACTTATTCACCTGCCCGATGCCTTGAACAATGGCGTCACTTTTCGTCCAACCGACGGGACTCAACCACCGGTCAGTAACGAAATGGCTAATCTTGAAAGAGCCGCTCGCGTCGATGGATAGACAGTAAAAGTTGCTGTAGTCCTTCGCCCAAAAGATCAGGCCTCCGGGAACGATGGGATCGCCGGTCGAGAGAATGACGTCGACGGCAATATCAGCATCGTCAAAAACGTTCGATTGATTCAATACACTCTGCGTAGTGTTGAGAGCCGGCTTCAGCATCAGCTTGCCGTCCTTGACGCTCAAAATGTCACCGGGCGTACCCCAACTGGGATCGAGATTTGTAAAGTTATCCTCGTAAAGTATGTCACCTCCGCGGAGGGTTCGAATCGGAGCGAACGCCAGGAGAGTGATGACCGCGGAAATGTAAAATGTATAGTATCTCGGCTTCATAGCATTTAGTTGAACTTTCTAGTGGTTGGCGGACTGAACCGGCGGAAGTAGCGGTTGAGTTGAAATCACCCCTTCTGCGTTGCGCCCAGCATCGAGCGGTAAAGATCGTCCCGATCCAATTCGGGCTGCGGGAAGATCCGGGTTCTTTTTGACCGGCTCTCCTTTGGGTGATCCGGTCTGGCCGGCATCAGCCTGAGCCAAAACCAAATCCGCTATCTTTTGGGCCAGTTGCGCTTTTTCCTCAGCCTTTTTGAGTTGGACTTCCATCGCGTTGCGCTGAGTTGAGGCAAGATCTGCGCTTTGTTGGACCAATCGAACCTTTTCCTCCGCCTGCTTAAGCTGGATTTCCATCGCTCCACGCTGGGCAGTGGCCAAGTCTGCGTTCTGTTGCGCCAGTCGGGTCTTTTCCTCCGCCTTTTTTAGCTGGGCCTCCAACACCGCCCGCTGCGTAGCGGCCAGATCCGCGCTTTCCTGAGCCTGTTGAGCCTGCTCTCCGGCCTTTTTCAGCTGGGCTTCCATCTCGCCGCGCTGCGTTGAGGCGAGATCTGCATTTTGCTGGGCTTGTTGGGACTTTTCTTCGACCTTTCTCAGCTCGGCCCCCATCGCCGTGCGTTGCGTCGTGGCGAAATCCGCGTTTTGCTGGGCCTGTCGAACCTTTTCCTCGGCTTGTTTCAGCTGGGTTTCCACCGCAGTTTGCTGAGTTGTGGTTAGGTCTGCGCTTTGCTGAGCCTGCTGAGCCTTTTTCAGCTGAGCCTCCAATGAGATACGCTGCGTGGCGGCCAGATCAGCGCTTTGTTGGGCCTGTTGAGCCTTTTCTTCGGCCTTTTTCAGCTGAACCTCCATCGCGGTCCGCTGGGTTGCCGCCATATCTGCATTTTGCTGCGCCTGTTGAACCCTCTCCTCAGAATTTTTCAGCCTGGCCTCCATTTCCTCACGCTGTGTAGAAGCGAGATCGGCATTTTGTTGAGCCTGATGAGCCTTCTCCTCAGATCTCTTCAGCTGAGCCTCCAACTCGCCGCGTTGTTTAGAGGCGAGATCTGCATTGAGACGCGCCTGTTGGGACTTTTCTTCGGCCTCCTTTAATCGAGCCTCGATCGCCCTGAACTGGGTAGCGGCGAGATCGGCTCTTTGCTCCGCCCGTAACGCCCTCTCTTCCGCATTCTTCGCCGCGTTCTGAGTCGCGTCGCCCTCACTTTGCGCGAACTCAGCGATCTTCCGTTCAAGTTTGGCATATTCATCCAAACTCTTCCGCTGGCTGTCCGCCTTAAGCCATCGAACGCCGGCGACTGTTGCCAGCGAAGCTAACGCAATCAAGATCGGAAGCCCGACGATATACTTCAGCCGCCGGCCGCGTCTTTGCGCGGCAATGCTTCTTCTTATATAATCGATCTGAGTCTCGGAGAGAGAGTAGTGAAAATGATTAATTAACGTCTCCCCGTCTGCAAGGGCGGACCCGGATCGAAGGAGGTGCTGGGTCTGACGGCCTCGATTAAGCCAAAGCTTCAAGGATCCGTCGAGCCGATCTCGCATTCGAAGAAATTCTTGATCCTCGGCTAACCAGATTTGAACTCTCGGCCATCTCCGGAGAAGTGCCGGATGAGCAACGCTGATGAAGGCTTCTTGCTTGGGATCAGTCTCGAGACTGAACAGCCCTGCCTTAACCAGGCAGTCGACCAGATTCTTTGCCCCCATCTTCAATCGATTGTCGAGCTCCGGGGATGAAACGAGTTCTTGATACGGCATGCGGCGAGAGTGAGCCTTGCCGTCCGGGCCGAGCGAAGTAAGTCGCCGTATCACGAACTCAAAGGCTTGCTGGGCTTCGCTGTTCAGCGCGGCGAAGACCGCTTCCGCGTGGCTGGCCAATGCTCCCTCAAACTCGCCTAATCCCCGGTAATCGGACCATCGGAGCAAACCGTCTTTTCGTTCAAACTGCTTTCTGTAAAGTTGCAAAAGCAGATGTTCAAGCAATGGAAGCGGCTCAGCACTGCCGAAAGCTGCATCGGTCAAAGCTTCGTCCAATGCCCGGTTCGTCTTGATATCCCGTTCGAAGTTCAAGCCGGCTGCCTCCGCCGGCAATCGAACGATACTTCGCAATTCTGAACTCGTGGGAGAGGGAAGATCGAATCGTCCGTTTGGACCGATGAGTGCGACCAGCTCAGGAAATTGCTGGTATGCAGCGTAGAAATCGCTTCGCAATGCCGCAATAACAAACACCCTCTGGCAACGAACCAAAGCAGCGAGAACAGCAAGATACCGTTGCTGAACCTCTTGTGAGAACCCGCTCGCAAACAAGTCTTCCAATTGGTCAACAACCAGCGCTAACTGCGCCTTCGGCTTAACTCGACGTAGCCTTCTGTGCCTGACAAGTTCCACGCTCTCGATTCTCCCCGCCAATGGAGGTTGAGCATCTTGTTCTTCCAGCAGATGATCTAACTCCTGAAGGCTGATTTGATCGAGCATTTCCTTGATCCGGGAGACGGCGATTTCTGGATCTTCTTTCAACTCCGCAGCCAACTTCCTCCAATCGTTGCGCGAGATCGCCTTTTGTAGCTCCGGCAACGCGCCTTTGGCAAGGAGGGCAACCGCTAACGCGTCGAAGGGATCGCCGGAGGTGCCTCCGGATCCTGGCCGAGTCACAGCACGACGCCAAGGCCCATCTCCAACCACTGTTCCAATCTCCGTCAAAAGAGGAAGAACGCCAGCTCGAACCAAGGAACTCTTTCCACAACCGCTGGTCCCCAACACGAGGACGAAGGGGTTTTTCGCGCTAGCCTGTTTCTTCAGAGCATCGAGCACTTCTCCGACGGCTTTTGTTCTGCCGTGGAAGACAGGTGCATGCTCAAAATCAAAGAACCGCAGACCCCGAAAAGGATCCGATTTCCAGTAGCGCGCTTTTGGAGGACGTCCACGCGATACAACCTCCTTCTCCAGTTGCCTTGCGAGAAAATCTCGAAAATGTTCGCGAACCAAATTCTCGAAATCTTGCAGATCCGAATAGTCACTGCAGGCTTCATTAAACGCGCTTTGCTTTTCCCATGCCGCATAGAACTCCTGAACGGCATCCCACTGTCGGAAGAATGTTTCCCGGTCCTGTTTGGATTGAGCCGGCGGGCTAGGAGTCGATCGGTTTCGGTACACGCGCAGCTCCGGGAATCCTGGAGTGCGATTCAACTGATCCAATACCCAGGCGATTTCATAATCGTTTACGTTTTGTGGGCGGCTGCCATCCGGCATTACGAATGCCGGGGATATCTTGGTTCCGAGCCGAGACCAGAGAATAGAGATGACCAGATCGTATGATCCAGTGTTTGGGATTCGCTCCTGGTAGTCCTGATCAAGCTCGAAATCCTGATATTCCCAGAAGCAGGGACATAACCACGATTTACCTTCCTCGGACCCATTGAGAGCTTGCGCGGCAATTCTATCCTCTGGGTTCAGCTTCCTTAGCCAATTTGAGTAGGTGACAGTAACCGGAACGCTGAATTCTGCAGCAATTGAACGAATTGATCGCTCTACCAAACTGCGCTCTGCCTGGACGTCCTCGGGGGAAGACACAAAGATGTCGATCCTTCTCATCCTTAGCGGGAGTGTATTGCCGCACAAGACTAGAACGGATAGCGCCTGCATTACTTTAGCGCAACCCGATCTTCTTGGCAGCGATTGGGTTCCGGTATTCCGACGCGAGAACGTGCGAGGCAGAGCGTTACGTTCGCTCAACCTAGCCTAGCGTCCCGTTCCCGAACAGTAGGTCTGGTTTTCGTCCGGAAAATCAGGACTAAAATCGCCCGGCCTTTCATCAGGGTGTGTAGAACTCGGAACTTGGGATCTCCAAGTGATTACTGTAAGCTTTCGACCATGAGCAATTCACTTTTGCCCTACGCGGGCTTCGGCGACGTTAAAAGCCTGGACCGGCCCAATCAAATTGTGATTCATCGGGATGCCTGACTCGGTTCTCATTGTGGGATGCGGCTATTTAGGGCTTCCTCTGGCACGGGACTTGGTATCTTCCGGCTGGGAGACCCACGCGATAACCGTTTCCGAAGCGTCCGCTGCAAAACTGCGAGGTGAATTGTTTCATACTTACTGCCTGGACATCAGAGACGAAACGAGTTTTCGTCATCTTGTTCGACGCAATTTCGACGTTGTCATTCATTGTGCCAGTTCCGGGCACGGAGCAGCAGCCGACTACGAGGCAGTCTTCTTGACCGGTGCACGCAACCTGATGACCAATTTGGAATGCAACCGCTTCATTTTTACCAGTTCGACCTCTGTGTATCCCCAGATAGATGGCTCCTGGGTGGATGAAACCGTGCCCGCGAATCCGAAAAGGGAAACGGGCCGATTCCTTCGCAAAACAGAAGATCTTGTGCTCGACTCGGGTGGCGCTGGTAGTGCGCCTCGCCGGGCTCTATGGTCCGGGACGTTGCGTCCCGCTGCAAAGGCTTTTGGATGGCAAAGCAATCATTGAAGGAAATGGAGAACGTGTTATGAACATGTTGCACCAGTCGGACGCGGCGGGCGCGCTTCGTTTTCTCGCTGAAACTCAAACAAACGGGCTTTTCAATGCTGTGGATGACCAGCCCGTACCCCAGCTCGACTGGTTCCGCTACGTTTGTGACCAATTCAATAAACCCTTTCCGCCATTTGGCCCCCGAGATCTGAATCGAAAACGGGGCTGGACCAACAAGCGAGTGAGCAACCGAAAATTGCGTTCGCTCGGCTGGTATCCTCTCTATCCGACATTCAGGGAGGGATTTGCTACGATACAGCCTTCCCGGGACGATGCTCCGGCGCGTCAGTCGCTTCCCGGTTGACCGCCTCCGCCGGCGGCATCGCAGATTCGCTCAGATTTGTCCGCCGGCGACCTTGCAAATGGGGAAATCAACATCCCGAATCGGCGCGCTTGTCTCGCCGAAACTCTGCGAACGCGCAACGCGCTCTCATATTGTTACTTTCTCACTCGTTTTCAGAAGTTTGTGTGCTATATTGGTTCCTCTATGGCTATTCAGAAGAAAAACGCCTTTTCACGACGCCTCCCTGACCTTGTTACCGAAGAACTCGTAGCTGTACTTTCTCAAAGAAAATCCTTTGAGTTCAAGCAGCTCTTCGAGATCGTTCACGAAAATCTTCGTCAACGCAATGCGGCTAGCGGCGGCGAAGAAATGTTGCGTTTGCGTGCTTACGAAAAACTGCAGAACCTGGTAGCCCGCGGAGTGGTAAAGAAGACCGGTAAAAGTTATAAAGGCGACTCTTCCGCATTAGCGGCGATGACGGCTGCGAATACAGCCCAAGCTACTATAGTTGCTTCGAAATCCTAAAAACGCCCCTATGATACAGGATTACCTCCCAATCCTGTTGCAAGTGATCGTCGCGATCGGATTCGCTGGTGTGGCATTGCTCGCCAGCGTAATCCTGGGTCGCGTCGGTAAACGCAACGCGACTAAGGATTCGGCCTACGAATGCGGCATGATCGCCCAGGGTGAAGTCCAGCCTCGTTTCAGCGTTAAATTCTACCTCGTGGCGATGCTGTTCATTCTGTTCGATATCGAAATTGTGTTCATGTATCCATGGGCCGTCGTGTACCGCGACTATATAGACAGTTTCAATCCGTGGACCATTTTTGGCAGCATGCTCGGGTTTGTGGTCATTTTGATGGTCGGATTCGTTTACGCGATCAAAAAGGGTGCGCTCGACTGGAAGCGTTAACCCGGCTCGCATCATTGGGGGGACTGCTGTTTCAATGCCTCTCGGGCTGGACTTGTCCGACTCGGGCTTTGCGGCGCGAAAGCAACGTTCCTTCGTTCGTCTCGAAACCCTGCCGGAGGTTATGGTTTCAAAGCGTGTTTTCTACGAAGGACGCGTCCAGGGAGTCGGTTTTCGGTATGTCGTCAGGAATTTAGCGACCGGTTACGAAGTGGTCGGCTGGGTTAAGAACCTGATCGACGGCCGAGTTGAACTTGAAGTTCAGGGCGACGCCGACGAAGTCGGCGGTTTTCTGGAAGCAATTCAAAACAGCCAATTGCGGGGCCACATCACCCGAGTTGTCGTCCAGGACATTCCCGCGAAGAGCGGCGTCAAAGGCTTTGAGATTCGTCACTGACGCAACAGGACGTAATTCGCAAACTACGGACACAAAACCGTAGACTGTGATCCCGTTCCGTCTCATAATTCGCAGCACGATGCGGTTCGCGATTTTTGGCGACATTCACGCCAATCTTGAGGCGTTTGAAGCGGTGCTCGCTGACGCTCTTGATCAGGGCTGCAATGCTTATATCTGCCTTGGGGATGTGGTAGGCTACAATGCGAATCCACGAGAGTGCCTGGAGCTGGTTCAATCGCTAAAATGCCCCGTCGTCAAAGGGAACCACGATGACTACGCTTCTTCCGAGAGCTCGCTGGAGAGTTTCAACCCGTTGGCCGAAGTCGCTATCCAGTGGACGCGCGACCAATTAAAGACCTCCGAGAAAAGATGGCTGGGATCGCTTCCGCTCGTCTCTGAAATTCGCGGATTCATGATTGTCCACGCAACATTGGAGGATCCGGGGGGATGGAGCTACGTCTTGAATCAGTTAGATGCAGCCGCCAGCTTTTTCAAGCAAACCACAGAGCTCTGTTTCTTTGGTCATACTCACGCACCGAGAGCATACATCAAGGACAGTTCTGTCGTTGGACTCCCCTTCGATCACCTGGTCATGGAATCGGGCAAGAAGTACTTCGTAAACGTCGGCAGCGTCGGGCAGCCGAGAGACGGCGACTGGCGGGCCGCCTACGTTGTGTTTGACGAGGAAAAGCGCATGATCCGGCTGCGACGGCTTTCGTATGATCTGTCAAAAACCCAGGAGAAAATACTGTTATCGGGCCTTCCGCCAAGGCTCGCGGATCGGCTGGCTTTCGGAAAATGACGCCTTCGTCGGTGCTCGTTGTCAAACCAAGCTCGCTTGGCGATATCGTTCACACCCTGCCGGCCGTGCATTTCCTGAAAGCGACTTTTCCGGAAGCCGAATTCTATTGGATTGCGAATACCGAATGGCTTCCGCTTCTGGAGGACAATGCGGACCTCAAAGACGTCATCCCTTTTCCCGAGGCGGCAGTTTCGGGGCATCGTCCGGGATCTTCAAATTCGTCCAATGGTGCCGGAGATTATCTCACTTGGAACCCGACCTGGTCCTGGATTTTCAAGGGCTGTTCCGGAGCGCCTGGATTTCGCGCAGCGCGAGGGGCAAGACGGTCCTCGGCTTGTCGGACTCCAGGGAAGCTTCCCGCTATCGCTACGATAAACGTAGCTCCCGTCAATGCCGACCAGCACTCCGTTGACCGCTACCTGGAGCTGGCAAAACTCGCCGGCGCTGACATCTCCGGCCCTGCGCTTTTCCCCCTGCCGCGCGGAAGACCGATTTCTTCACTTGAGTTGCCGGATCGATTCGTCATCCTCCATCCCTTCGCCCGCGGCGCAAAAAAGTCCTTGACTCCCGACGAGATCATTCAGTTCACCCGCTCGCTCGCGCCGCATCCGGTCATCATCGTGGGGCGATCCAATGAACGCTTTTCAGTGGACCGAAACGGGATTTCACTGGTGAATCGCACTGACTTGTCGCAATTGATCTGGCTCCTCCGACGAGCCAGTTTCATCGTCAGCGTGGATAGCGGTCCGATGCACATTGGCGCGGCGATCACCGCAGAGCTTCTAGCAATTCATACGTGGAGCGATCCTGGATTGGTCGGGCCATACAATCCGAACGCTTGGATATGGAAAGACCAATCCATTTTCCAGGTTCGATCCATCCCATCCGGGGTCATCCAGGGAGCGATCCGACGGACGCCCAGATCCCGTCCAGATCGCTAGATTTTGTCCGCGAACGGCTATTGCAATAGCCAGTCTTCTCGCTATTGGATGAGATATGCCATCGTTCGATGTCGTTTCTGAAGTCGACAAGCAAGAGGTCGACAATGCCATTAACCAGGCGCGAAAAGAATTGAGTACACGCTTTGATTTCAAAGACAGCAAGGCCACCATTGAGCTGACCGATCCTACACTGATCGAACTAAGCGCCGAAGATGCCGGCAGACTCAGATCGCTGGTGGAAATCGTAATTGGGAAACTGGCGAAGCGGAATATCGATCTCCGCAACATCGAACGAAAAGATCCGGCAATATCGCCGCTCGGGCACGCTCGCCAGGAGATTCACATCAAGCAAGGCCTGGACGGTGACAAGGCCAAGGAAATCATCAAAGCAATCAAAGGGCTTGATATTAAGATTCAAAGCCAAATCCAGGAACGTCAGATACGAGTCACCGGGAAAAAGAAAGATGATCTTCAAGCCGTCATCCGATTGTTGCGAGCTAAGGATTTTGGTGTTGGCCTCGAGTTCAAAAATTTCAGGGATTAACTCTAACCGCGCAAAAGTCGCGTCGCAAGCCGAAGCGACGAGCTCATTGCGAGTAGGCTAGGCTACGCGTCCGTTTAAGCCAGTTCTGATCGAACCAAAACGGCTTTTCTCAGCTCTTAAAGGTTCCGTTCAGCGTGTCAGCAGGGAGCGCTCCTCAAATCCCGCCTGCACCGCTAAATTTAGAAGCCCGCCGCTTGCATCGGATCCAGCCCGTGCCGAACCTTCCCAGACGATCACCGCAACAAGTCGAAGCGGCGTGCCATTGGAAGCTGCCCGAGCAAGGGCCTCGGCCTCACCGATAATAGCCCGATTCGCAGCCGCATACGCTGAATCGTCACTACCGCCCGCATTTCCGAGAATCACCAAGTCGCCAGCCGCTTCGGCCGCAGCGATCAACCGATCGAATAACGGTCCCCAGTCTCCGGGGCGATCGGTCACCGACGTCTCACGAAATCGTTTCGGCGGAAACGGAAGAATGATTCGTCGACGCAAACCTAGTCGCTCAGCTTCCTCAAGTGCGATCAGGTCGGCGCCGCAGGCCGCCGAGCAGACCAGGGCCTCGGCGGATTCCGTAGAAAGCAGATCCGCGAGACGTTGCCGGACCATGGAAACGTTCTCGAGCGGAAAGCGCGAGGGATCTGTGTCCGGCGCATCAATCCGCCTTCCGGCAAGGGCGATCACGGATTTCGGTTTCGGGTTGAAACCTCTTTGGCGGCCTGCTGCCCGAATGCTTCGACTGGTAGCATCAGGATAACAATGCACGCGTACAACTTTGGCGGTGTCAAGTTTTTCATCGACTCCGATCTCCTGCGCATTTCTCCGAATTATCCGCCCTGGACCGGCGGCATCAATGAAATCAGGTCACCCGCCCTAATCAGATAATCCCGATCGACCCACTCGGTTCCTGCAGCAACTAGAAGGTGTTTGTTCCAAGCCATCAGACTTGGGCTCAGCTCGAACAATTTGTTTAAGCAACATCTCCACGGTCGTTCCTTCGGCCAGTTCGACCGATTCCGGTCCCCCTAAATCACGAAGCTGGGAAAAGTATTGGATCTGAATCAGCACTTTCAGATTTTCAGGACGCCAATTGACGGCAAGTTTCGGTATCGCTCCTGATAGTCCAGGCCGTAGCCAACGACGAACTCATCCTCGATGTCGAATCCGACATAGTCGGCTACAATCGGTCGGCTTCGCATTTTTATCTTACACAGAAGGACGCAGCTTTTCAGGCTTAGAGGTTTGGCCTCGGCGCGGATAGTCTCTATGATCGCCGCCAATGTGTGACCGCTATCAAGAATGTCATCCAGCAACAAGACATGCCGTCCATCTATATCCGGTAACGCCGCATGATCGAACTCTACGCGCCCTGTTGACACGGTCCCACCGTGGTAACTCTTCACGCGCAGACAATCCAACTGCAGCGGGAGCGGAATCCGGCGCAGGAGATCCGCCATAAAGATCAGGCTGCCATTCAAGATCGCGAGTACGGTGAGATCCTTTCCGCGATAATCCTCGGTGATCTGAAGGGCCAGACGATCAAGTCGCGCGGCGATTTGGTCCTCACGATACAGCACTCTTTCAAGGTCACTCTGCATCGAATTTCGCGCCTTCAAATAATCACGACGCTGGCTGAGTACCGCTAGACTGAGACGGTACACGAGCTGCCGCGATATTAAAAGCGGCCCTTTGTGCATACCGGCGAATCAGCGCGGTCAGCCGCTGCTTGGTTGTTTTGTCAGTAAATCTGATGCCGTTAACGCTGGCCAAGCGACGGAGTTCACCAAAGGTTCGTCTGCCAATCTCCTGCGCGAATTCCTCATCCGCTAACCGGCCGAGGCGGATAAATTCACGCTGCAGATGAGGCTTATCCTTGCCGCCGGACTCCACGTGGGAGGCATCAGCAAACGCCTCCTGCAGAAATTCCGCCGCCTTGTTCTGTTTTCCAAACTCATGAATGAGTCGAATGAACTCGCGCTTTGCGGCCGGCAAATCATCCGACTTCAAGCGTTTTCCCACCACTTCCTCGGAGACCGTGTTTGAGCATTTCGACGGTGAGATGCCTTTTCGCTGCCGGCGAACGAAGCAAGGTTTCCAGAAAGAGCTCCCCGGATTTCCTGCTGGCCAGGTAGCTCTCAAGGTTTTCCTCGAACGCAGCGAGCTGCGCGGTTAGCTTTTCTGGCCGACTGGCCAAGAGCTTCGCCCTCAATCTTACCGGCGTGTTTAGCAAGTCGTTCTCCCAAATCGCGATAGGCTGCTGGAAAGATCCGAGTAGTTCATCTTTTGCTCTCAAAGAGGTCAATAAACCGTTGTGTAAGGTCGCAATAGTCCTGCGCACCGATGCTGCCCGGCGCGTAGAGGATAACGGGTAAATGCTCACTCGTCGACTCGGCGACCCGAACACAATGCCGAATATAAGGCTGGAGCAGCATCGCTTGGTTCGTGAGCAGGCCCGTTTCCTGTAGCTGGGAAATGGAAAGTTCAAGCTCGTTTACCGCAAGCCGAAATACGTTTCCTGTCTGCCGATAGTGGCTAACGATCACCGCCGCAATATTCGGTTTGCGTCGCCCCGGGAGATAGGGAGCGAATTTTTCCCGCATCTCGGCGATTTGTTCCGCCAGCACCTGAAAACCCGAGAGCGACAGATAGTCCGGGACATACGGCACAACGCAGCTATCGGCAGAGAAAATCGCGGTTTTTGTCGTGCTATAGAGATTCGGCGGACAATCGAAAAGGACGTAGTCGTACTCTTTAAAATGCGAGCCCAACGCCGTGTCCAGAATCTGATAGACGGCCGGGGCCCGCAACTCGTGAATCCTGTCCTCGACGCGCAACAAATCAACCGACGCCGGCAGTAGATGAAGTCTCGGCAAATCGGTGAACCCGGTCCAGGTCACGACTCCTTGCACGAGGGCCTCAGCGAAATTGAAGCGAGCTTTTTCCGTGAATCGCATCGTCAAAAATCTGAAAGGTCGAGCGCCTGCCCCTGACCACATGCTCGCGCCACCGATCAGGCCGCATCAGCCAAAGACTCGAGTTGGATTGCGGATCCAGATCGACGATCAAGACTTTCTTTTCATGCAACTTCGCAAGCGTCGCTCCAATATTTACGACCGTTGCGGTCTTTCCAACGCCGCCCTTGAAATTGATGAAAGCGAGGACCTTGGAACTCATCGTTTGCCCATCTCCATAACGCTTGAAAGCGACATTCTGATCAAGTTCTTTTGTTCCCAATTGGGAATGCTCGAAGCATATTCATCGCTGCGAATTTTATGACCTCCATCGGTTTAACAGACTCGGATTACGACGAGAAACTCCGCGAAATGGGAAACTATCTATGGGATCTTGAGCAGCAGGCCGATCTTGCGAGGGCCGAGGGAAGGCATGCGGCCGCCGACCAGATTGAAGTCGAGGATTCTGCGCCAGGCGGAACGGGCAAGCTCTTCCTCCAGGTCGTCGGGAGCCATCGTGTTTTGGCAGCCTTTGTCGCCGGTCTCGGGTACCGCATGATCAGACGATGGTCGGATGCAACCGATTATTTCCTCCTCGTTGTCGAACTGTCTCCCCTCAACGGAGAGGCATGGCTGGAACTGACCTGGTGTCTCGCGGAACTCGGTCGGTGGGAAGAATGCGAGATGGCCGCACGGAAATCGACCGAAATTTTCCCAAACACCGCCGCTAGTTGGGGAAACCTTGCCCTCGCCCTCAGCCGGCTCGGAAAAGAGAGCGAAGCAAAGGCCGCAATCGGACGCGCGATTCAACTCGAACCTGACCGATCCGCGGAACCGAGCAATCGAAGAAACATTGATCGAAGAGATCCGAAGACGAGCATGTAGCGCTAAATCCACGGATCGCGTTAGCCCGGCAGGATTTTTGCGCTAACCAAACCGGCCGCACACCTCCTTGATTGCCATTTCCGATGGCATCGATGGCAAGATCAATCTCAGCATAATGTCACACAGAGGGGCAACATGAGAACAATGACATCGCGGATCGGGCGCGTGAGGAGGCCGTGTCGGCGCGCAGCAATGCAAATTTGCGATCCCACCTGGTCACGCCAATCAAATGAATCTCCGCCTTTTTGGGCAATCTCAATCCCAGCGATGAATCCGCACCGCCGGATCTCCCGAACGTTGGGCAAATCTTCCAATGCGCGCAGCCGTTCGGCGAGGTGTTCAATCTTAGGCTGCAGCTTCTCGAGCACCCGCTCCTCTTCGAAGATCGCGAGATTGGCCAGGGCAGCAGCACAACCCAGCGGATTACCGCAGTAGCTGTGGCCATAAAAGAAGGTCCGAAGTTCTTCGTACGAACCCAGAAAACCTGCCAAACACCTTATCCGTCGTAAGCGTGGCTGCCAAAGGGAGGTAGCCGCCGGTCAGACCTTTCGCGATTGCCAAAAAGTCGGGAAACACTTCCTCGTGTTGGCATCCAAAATACTTCCCTGTCCGTCCGAAGCCTGTCATGACCTCGTCGAAAATCAGAAATACCCCGTTTTCGTCGCACCATTCGCGCAAGATTTTCAACATCCCAGTCGGCCACATCCGCATCCCGGCGGCTCCCTGGATCAATGGTTCGATGACCAGCCCGGCAATCCGTGATGCATCGATCGCGGTGAGACTCTCAACCGATCCAATCCGGGTAACGGGAAATTGATAAGGTTTGAAGCGATCATGAAAGACCGCAATCCCACCCAGACTGGAGGCACCGAGCGTGTCGCCATGGTAGGCGTTTTCAAACGAGATAAATCCCAGCCTTTGTGAATCCCCGTTCTGGAGGAAATATTGGACTGCCATCTTAATCGCGACCTCGATAGCGGTCGAGCCATCGTCTGAAAAGAACACGCGGGTCAAAGGAGAACCGGGCAGTGTCTCGACCAGACGCTGCGCCAGCTCGATAGCCTTTGGATTCGTGAAACCGAGAATTGAGGTATGCGCCACTCGCTCCAACTGCTCGACTGATAGCGCGATTCAGAGTCGGATGATTGTGCCCATGGATATTGGTCCAGATCGAAGAGTTGCCATCCAGATACCGTTTGCCGCGACTGTCCTCTACCCATGGACCATGACCGGCTACCAGTACGAGCGGTTCATGGTCGAGCGCGATCCAGTCGCGCATCTGAGTAAACGGATGCCAAACATGCGCTTTGTCGAGCTGGATAAGACTTTCAGTACTGAATGTCACGCTTTCTCTTGCATCAAATATCCGACGATCTCTCGCACTAAGACGAGGCCCATGGTAAACAAGACCTGTATAGAGCTGGATTAGCTCGGCTCCCTCATCGAATCTCTCTCGCGCGTCATCCACATTCATTATGCCGCCCACAGAGATCACCGGAAGCGAACTCTGCTTCCGGATGTGCCGTAAAATTTCGAGAGAACGGCCGCCAAGAGGTTTCCCGCTGAGCCCACCCAGCTGCACGCTTTTCTTCCGGAATCATCTGTTGATCGGTCGTCGTATTCGTCGCGATGATCCCAGCCAATCGATGCTCTTCCGCCAGCGAAAGGATATCATCGATTTGTTCGTGAGTCAGGTCCGGCGCAATTTTAACCAGGAGCGGTTTCCCCCGGTTCTGTTTCTGGATTGCCTGAAAAAGCCCACCGATCGCTCCCCTCTCCTGCAGTTTGCGCAATCCCGGCGTGTTCGGTGAACTGACGTTGAGAACAAAATAGTCGCCTATCCCCTGGAAGCGCTGAAAAGACTCGAGGTAGTCGACGGTCGCTTCCTCCAACGGAACGACTTTGGTTTTCCCGATATTGATTCCGACGGGGATCTTCGGCCATTGCGACGACTGTCTGAGTCGTTCGAGACGCACGCCGATTTTTTCAGCTCCCTCGTTGTTAAACCCCAGTCGGTTGATCAAAGATTCCATCTCCGGAATTCGAAAAATCCGCGGAACCGGATTCCCGGGCTGACCTTTAGCCGTGATAGTTCCAACCTCGACAAAGCCAAATCCCAACGCTTCCCAAGCGGGGAGCGCGACTCCGTTTTTATCGAAACCGGCCGCCAAGCCGATAGGGTTCGGAAATCGAAGTCCAAACACTTCCCTGACCAACCGTTGATCGCCCGGACGAGCGCATCAGATTGAGCAACGACGGAAGCCGCGAGAGATTTTTCAGAGCTGGCAAGAGCCAGATGATGGACCCGTTCCGGGTCCATCGAGAAAAGTATTGGTTTGAGGAAGCGTTCGTAGAGCGCCACGGCTTGACCAAATAAACCGCAGATTTCCCAGATTACACCGGATTAATGATTTTATTCGGGTGAGACTCCGTGCGATCGGCCGACTTCACTTCCCGATACAGAATTCGCTGAAGATCTTTCCCAAGCAGGTCTTCGGTGTCCAGCTTGCCCACCACTTCGCCAACCGCGTCGAGGGCTTCACGTAGCTCGATTGAGATGAACTCAGGCGATTTGCCGTCCTCCATGCTTCGGCGGCCCGTTTCCAGAAGTTGTTTGGCATTCTGGAGACAAGCCTGGTGTCGCGCATTGATCGCTACGCGGACATCGTCGACCTTGACGGTGCCGCCCATCACTCGATCCCAAATCGCCCGATTCAGCTCTTCGAGACCGGATTTCTCCTTGCAGGAAAACCTGATGCCACAGACCGCCGTCCACTCGGGATGGAGTCCGAGATCCGACTTATTCAGAAGGAGCACACTTTTTCCGCGACCGACGAGCCTCACGCCTGCGGGTGGCAGGCTGCCATCCACGACCTGGATGACCAGATCGGCCTGCTCAACTTGCCGCTGAGTGCGCCGGATTCCTTCGCTTTCCACAAGATCAGACGACTCGCGTGCTCCTGCGGTGTCAACCAGCCGGACCGGAATTCCGCGGACGTTAATCACTTCTTCGATCGTGTCACGGGTCGTACCCGGTACTTCACTGACGATCGCGCGATCATAACCGAGCAGAAGATTCAGCAGACTCGACTTGCCGACGTTGGGCGCGCCGTAAATAACCGTTCTCAACCCGTGCCGAAGGACTCGACCCTGGTCAGCTGTCGCAAGTAATCGATCGAGGCGGTCCTCCAACGCAAGAATCCGGTCGCGCAACGCTCTGCCGGTATCCGGATCGATTTGTTCATCCGGAAAATCAATATACGCCTCGACATGAGCCAAAGTGGTTAGCAGCGATTCGCGAATTTCAGTGAGCTCGTTACCCAGATGTCCCGCCAATTGCTCGTTTGCTGCCCGAAGTGCGAGATCGGTCTGGGCTCTGATGAGATCCATGACCGCCTCCGCCTGGGTCAGATCCATTTTGCCATTCAGGAACGCCCGTTGAGTGAACTCTCCCGGATTGGCCATTCGAGCCCCGCCGGCCAAAAGTAGATCCAGCACTCGCCGAGTAACCAGAACTCCACCGTGGCAACTGATCTCCACGACATCCTCCCCGGTATAACTGTTGGGGGCGCGAAAATAAGTCACCAGTACTTCGTCTACTTTGCCGGCACGATCATGAATTTCCCCGAAAAAAACCCGTCGAGGAACGAATTTCTCAGGGGAGAGCGCGCCGCCGAAAGACCCGGGCGAAAACGGATAACGCGCCGGATCCGGACAGCCGGATGACGGCAAGCGCTCCCTCGCCGATCGGAGTGGAGATAGCTGCGATGGTGTCTTGGAAAGCCACAGGAGAAGAAAGCGGAAGCTTGTGATGCCACCTCTATAACCTCAAAAGTCAAACCGTATAATCCGCGGTTAGATTCTGCTCAAACCTTCGCTAGAACTTGATCCAAATCTTCCAGGAATCTGCGGTTTTGTTCCGACGTCCCAACGCTTACCCGGAGCCAATCGGGCAGTTTGTATTCATGCATCGCCCGCACGATCATCCCGCGTTTCAGTAATTTTTGGAAAACTTCATGACCGTCGCCCACCTTGACGAGAACGAAATTTGCCACGCTCGGGATATACTCGAGACCTCGCGCTCTGAACTCTGCCTCCAATAATTCGCGCCCTTCTCTGATCACTTCTCTCGTTTTCGCCTGATGCTCATCGTCCTGCAACCCGGCCAGGGCACCGGTTTGTGCGATCGAATTGACATTAAACGGCTGGCGGGTTTTCTGCAGCAATCTGATCAAATCCGGATGCGCCAACCCGTAACCGATCCGCAGCCCGGCTAAGCCCTGTATCTTTGAAAAGGTTCGAAGCGCAATCACGTTTGGACGGTCGCTCAAATATTTCAGCGTATCGGGAGGGTTGGGCAGAAATTCGTAGTATGCCTCATCCAAAACAACCATCACGCTCTCCGGCACACGATCCATGAACCGGTCCAATTCATCCTCCCCTACCATCGTACCAGTCGGATTATTCGGATTCGCGATGTAAACTAATTTTGTCCGATCATTGATCGCGGCTGCCATAGCGGGCAAATCATGCGTCAAATTCGGGTCTGGAACCTCAACCGTCTCGGCTCCGAAAAGTTTGGCCATAATTTTGTAAACCACGAACGCATGTTCAGCGGTCACAATATTGTCGCCCGGCCGCAGAAAGGCGTGCCCGAGGAATTCAATGATTTCGTTCGAGCCGTTGCCTAGGATCACGTTATGGATACTCAACCCAAATTTTTGCGCTATGCCGGCCCGCAAATGATACCCGCCGCCATCAGGATAGAAATGAGATTTCAGGAGGGCTTCCTGCATGGCTTTGACGGCAATCGGAGAGGGCCCAAGCGGATTCTCGTTCGAGGCGAGTTTGACGATCTGGCTCGGCTCCAGCCCGAGTTCCCTCGCCACGTCCTCGATAGGTTTGCCGGGAACGTAACTTACGAGATCGTTCAGCCATTGGTTCGATTTTTCAAAAATCTGATTCATGAGCGCAAAAGGGTCATCACATCCGTCATCGGTAATGTCTAATCAGTAGGTCCGATGGAGCAGTTTGTCCACGCGCGGAATATTAGTGTACGGTCTCGCAAAGGTTGATAATGGCGATGCATTCAAATGGACCGGCGACAAGCCGCCAGAAGGGCGCAAATCTCAATCGATGAGAAACCGATTCCAGCTCTGGCTACTCCTCCCACTGCTGAGTTTGGGAGCGTGGACCGTAATCGCAAGTGAACCCACCAACGTCCGCATTGCATTCGTGCATCCGGAGCACTTCAGCGATTTTCGAATCCAAGGCCGCCAGGAAATCCAGTCGGCTTCAATCTTTCGGGACCGAATCTCTGCTTATCTCTCAGCCAACGTGGCCAGGCGCTTCCCAAATGCGACGCTGAGGTTGAGATTTACCGATATTGATCTGGCCGGCCGGTCGGAGCCATGGCGAATTCGCAAGTTCACGAACGTCCGTTTTGACCGCAACGTTGCTTCGCCGCTGCGGCTTTTCTTTGACTATTCTCTAACCGATTCGAAGGGCAAAGTTCTCGCCGAGGGGTCAAAAAGCCTGGTGCTTGGAGATTATCTCGATCGCTATGCGTATTACCCAAACATTGAGCAAACCCAGACTCTGTTTTACGAGAAGGTGACACTCGACCGATGGTTCGACTCCCTCACGCCTTCCGTTTCGACTGTCGTTGGAAAGTGAGTCGCGAGCTTTCTCTTTAGTATTTCAATCACCGTGCACCGTTGAATTCAGACCGATGCGGATGCACTAATACCAAAAAACGGGCTAAAAGACCTAAAACTTCTTCTCGATCTGAAAATAGAAGTAGCGTTGGATTGGATTGGCAGCCGAGGTATCGTAACCCTGGTAGAAATTGGCGACGATCCCTTGACTAACCAGCGGCGGGCGCGAATCCGCCAGGTTGTTGATTCCAAACGTAATAGTTGTGTTGGCCAACAGGGAGCGCCAGTTCCAGCGGGGCGAAGCTTCCGGTTTCGGTGAAATGGCCTTTTCACCAATCAGGCGCTTTCCCTCTTTGTCATACCCCGGCCTGGGAGATTCTGGGGAGACTTCTGCCGGGGCTCCGAACTCATAAGAGATTTGCCAATCCACCGTAGTCCAACTTCCGACCAGGTGGATGTAACCGGGCGGAGTTAGTCCGGCATCAACGGCAGGTAGAGTGCCGTGAAAATTCGTTAGAGAGTCTGCCTCTGAGTCGATATAGTTCAATGTGAAACCAGTTCGAAAGTTATCATTCCCAAAGACGTGCTTAGAATAAAAGAGGCTGCCAACCATTTTGAAATCAGGGCCGCTGACACTGAGCGAATCAACCGCTTGTAGGACCTGGAAGCTGGCCGTATTGTCCGCGTTACCCTCCAGTCTTTTCAGGTTGTACTTGTAGATATAGGTGGCGTTGAGTTCGAAATCGAGTTTTCCCCAGTTGTATTCCTTGGTGATATAGCTCGCGCCAAAGTCAATCCCATCGGTGAGAGTGGACCCGACGTTGTTGTAGTTGGCAAAAACCTGCTGAATCAAACCATCCGGGCCACGGATGACCGTTCCGGGGAAGACATTGGGCGCGCCTACAAGAGTCTGCGGATCCAAAGTGCTGATTTCGTTCCGGATATCGATTTGATACCAATCAATGTAGGCGCTGAATCCTTTGGCCCAATGCCACCAGCTGTCTTCGCTACCGGATCCCGGGGTCCAAAGTGCTTCCAGGTAATATCCGTAGGATGTTTGCGGTTTCAGGTTTGGGTTTCCGCCTTTTGTTAAAAGGACACTGTACGCCGAGTTGGTCTGCGGATCGATGATCTGTTGTTGGAATTGAATCGGGGCCCCGAAGAGTTCGACTAACGTCGGGGCGATGAATCCCTCGGAATACGAGCCGCGGAACGTCAAGTCCTCAAAAGGCTTGTACCGTATCGCAAACTTCGGCTTCGCCACGCCGCCGAAGTCGCTGTAGTCATCATAGCGCTCCGAAAAGACAAAGTCGATGTTTCGCAGACCCGGCCAGGACCATTTCTCGCCAATCACCGGAATATCCAATTCTCCGTACGCGCTCCGGATATAGCGTCGTGCAGACAGAAGTTGGCCCTGAAAGTTTCCGGAGGCGATATTATTCAATCTGCTGTTCTCGTCGTTGGATTGAACCAAGGTTTCGCTGCGGTATTCCAAGCCTCCTGCAACCGTGAATGGGCCGGAGGGTAGGTTGATAAGGGTGCCGCCGCTTTTGAGCGTCCATTGGACGAGATCTGTGCGATTGTCCAGGATCTGTTGCGTTCTGAGCGCAGGATAAAAAACGCTGTTTGGGTGGATGTTAAGGTTTTGGTCGGTAAACGGATTAAAGAAGGTTCCGTTCAATCCCGGTAGAGTGCCGTCTAGCGCCTGCTGCAGCCTGGATTTATTGATAGAATTGTAGATGGTCCAAGTCGAGTCGCTTTCTCCGTACAGGAAGTTGCCATCGACGAACCAGCCGTGAGGCAGTTGGACCGTCGCGCCGACAATGTTACGCAGGGTTCGGGTGATGATGTCCTGGCTCCAAGGCCCAAACTCCCGCGCGAGCTGACCATTTGGGGTTAAGTCCTCGCCAAACGGATTGAATGGGTTATTAGCCGGGACGACAATGCCGTCGAAAGAGCTAAATCCCTGGTTCGGGGATTTGGTGTTTTCTTCGTTGCGCTGAATGATGAACCGGTCATAGATATTCAGCCAAGTAGTCGGTGCATAGTTGAAGTTAACAATCCCGCCGTACCGGGTTTCCCGCGCCGCCAATTGTTCGTCAATCGGGATGAAAGTTTGAAAGGTGGGTCCATTGATAAAGAAGTCGTTGGGCCCAATATTAGGTCCCGCAGTCCCGGGCCGAACCGTATAGGTATTCCCAGTGGCGTTCCCAGTAAAGCTTCCGTTGGCAGGAAAGATTGCGACTGGTTGGTCCAGGTATTTCGGGCTGAGCTTACTTCGGTCGCCGAACGCGTACCATCGATCCAGTGATTCGATGGGCGATTGGCTATAATAGTCAAAGGCGGTCACAACGCTGAACTTGCCACCAAACAAAGGCTTATCACTCAACCCAGCGGTAAAGGAACCGTGATAGACTTCATAGTCGCCGCGTTGGCTGATGCCAAAATAGTTTACGATGTCAGCCCCGTTGTAACTGTCTTTTGTAATAACATTGATGACTCCGGCGACGGCGTCGGAGCCGTAGGTTGCGCTACCTCCATCCTTCAGGATTTCAATACGATCTACCGCGGCCAGGGGTATCCCGTTGATGTCAACGAAACTGAAGACGCCATTTAATGGAATCGGATAATCTGGGAAGCGATACCCGTCGATCAAAACGAGGGTGTCCCCTGCGGGCAGCGCGCGAAGGCCATAGGCAGAGGAAGCGGGAGACGTGCTTTGTCCAACGAAAGTGAGTTGATTTTGATTGCTGAGCCCGCCCGGGTACCTGTTAAGTACGTCATTTATCGTTTGATCGGCCTGCTTCGAAATAAAATCCTGATCGATAGTAAAGACCGGTTGCGGGCCGCCCCCGACACGGGGGATCAGGTAACCTGTGACAGTAACCTTTTCCAACTCTCCTCCGGCGGTTACCTGATTCGCCGCGGGCGCTGTTGTTACCGGCGTTCCGGGCGCCTGCTGTGAACTGGCTCGGATTGGAACGAGCACAATTGCCAGTGCCGCGACTACAAACGCGGCAAGAAACCGATTGGTCAATCTTCTCAGCATTTTCATTCTCGGTGTTATCGCAAGTCCAACGCGACCGACACGCGTGTTCCCACGTCGTCCATCAAGTTTATGATAGCGATCCTGGCTAAGGCTAAACGCTGGAGGATCGCGGAAGCCGTAGGCAATCAGTGTACCAAACTCGGATCCGCGAATCTGGCTCACCTCCCTCACCTGGATCGCCACTGAAACTTAGCGCCCGGTCTAATGGTTGTGGAATTTTTAGTCAAGAAAAACTCGCTTTACTTGAACAAAGTGAACCACTGGGCGGCACTCCGTTTTCAATTGATAAATCTCTCACCGAGATAAAAAGTAAGGGATAGTCCGCACGCTGCAACATGAACGAAACCGGGATAGCCATCCCTGCACGGCCTCTTCAGAACGGGAAACTAATGGGATGCGTGCGCCTCCGACGAGCCAGAGGGAGAGGCGGAAGGAGATATGGAACCGGAATCAAACGCTCTGATCTCGAGTCCTACTTTCTGGATCCCGGCGGTTCGAGCTTTATCCAGGACGAATACGACCGTCTGGTAGGTCGCATCCTTATCGGCGCGAATGAAAATCTTGACGTCGTGATTGGCGTTCGTAGAGCCGCTGGAATCTGGAGAGAACATCTTCCTTCGCCACCTTCTCCTTCTCAAAATAGATATCCATGAGAGCGTCGATGCTGACTATGGTGAAAGTCGGGTTTGCTGTTCGGCTGAGAGCTCGTGGCCGTCGGGAGATTAACATCGATCCCCTTCATATTGATCATCGTCAGGCTCACCAACATAAATGCGGCGAGCAAGAAGAACATGATGTCGATCAGGGGGATGATCTCGATCCGGGCCCTCTTAATTGGTACCGGCGAACTGCTGTGGCGCTGATCCGCATCTCGGTCAGTACTGGCAATGTTGGTTCGATTTCGAAGTGAATTGACCATCAGAATGACGTTGTTACAGGTCGATTCGAGCTCGAAGATGAGCCGCGCCACTTTCGCATTGAAAAAATTGAAGAAAACCAAAGTAAAAATCGCAATCCCGAGACCGCAAGCGGTCGCGATCAGTGCTTCCGCGATGCCGCCGCTCACTTTGGCCGGTGCCAAATCGGCATTCCCGACGAAACTAAAGGAGCCCATGATTCCGGTTACTGTCCCGAGAAGACCCAGGAGCGGTGCCAATGTAATGGTCGTATCCATCACCGACATAAATCGGCCGGCTCGTTGAATCTCCGCCCCGGAGGCAACCTGCAGAGCGCCTTCCAGGGAAGCGTGAACATGATTCAATCCGTGCCATACCGTACGAACCAATGGATCGTTGGAACCACGGGCAAGATTGATGGCCCCGGCGACGTTCCCTTGTTCCAAAGCCGCGTAAACCCTGTCTAATTTTTCGGGATCCCGCTGGGCAGTCTGAGCCGTCCACCAAACAAGTCGCTCCAAAATAACTGCCACTGCAACGATGAGAACGGCAACAATCGGATACATCACCGGCCCCCCTCTAAAAAACATCTCAAATATCGAGTTGCCTTTGGCCCAATCCGGTATAGAGCGACCGCCGGAGGCGGCGACCTCGGCCGCTAATAAAGGAGCAAAGTTAGCCAACAATGTGACCATATTATCTATTCCATCTCTCTTCTACAACTGGGCTTCGATCTGCTGATGCAGATACTCCGGAAGTTCTCCGTCCGGCAAACGATCGACCACTTCGTTGAGAAAACCGCGTGCGATGAGGCGCTTGGCAGAGAGATCATCGATACCGCGGCTTTTAAGATAAAACAATTCCTCGGGTTCTACTTGCCCGGAGGTTGCTCCGTGCGTACACCGCACATCGTCCGCCAGAATCTCCAGACCAGGCATCGAGTTCGCCTCTGCTTCATCGCTCAAGAGTAAATTCCGGACTTTCTGGTAGGCGTCAGTTCGATGTGCGCCGGGTTCAACTTTAATCAGCCCGGAAAAAATCGTTCGCGACTGGTCGTGCAACGCGTTTTTATAAAGCAGATCGCTGGTGGTATCCGGTTTCTGGTGATCCTGCAGAGTGCGTTGATCGAACTCCTGTTCACCCCGCGCCACGCTGATCGCCAGCATGTCACTCCGTGCGCCGCTATCGACCATTCGACTGATGCTTTCCAGGCGCGAGTATTTGCCTCCAAAGTTCAATGCGAGATTCATTGCCGCGGAATCCTTCGCCGCGACTGTAGAGTTCATTTGAACTGAAATAAAGTTCTGCTCCACTCCTGAATACTGACGTAGTTCAGCTTGGAGCCAGGTTTCAGAACCAGATCATTCACTCCGCATGCGAACCCGCGATCTTTCGGGATTTGCCGAAACGAAATGTTCCAGAAAAGTCACCCGACTATTATCATCGGCGATAATCAATGTGTGTGGAAAAACTGCGGCCAATCGCCCTGAACCAGGTGAAAAACCTCGAACGGAGCCTGGATCTCGACGCCACGCGGCATCCAAAGAAACGTTCCGGCTTGAACGACCGACTTTGTGCAAGGCGGCAAATTTTGCGGATCCCAGCCGGCAGGATTGTGCCATGAAATGTTCTTGCAGCAGGTCGGAGTGATTTTCCAGCGCGTCGGGCCAGGGTGCGTAAAGATGACTCCGGCTCGCTCAAGCGCCGGGTCAAGCAACTTGCGCTGATCAGCAGAGTCTCGTTGCGCAAACACGATCCGGCCGGCCGGGTTCACGAATTCTCGTGGCGCATGTCAAGCACCTGAAGCATCGCCGGAGAACTCCGGTGCGAGCGACGTAACCATCGAGGAAAGGTTTTTCACAGAGGAGAACCGCCACAGCTCGTTGTCACGCACCGGCAACGGCTCGGCTTCAAATTCCTCCCAGGCTTGCGTCTGGAGTTCCCTGAACCAGTCAGGCGCCGGAGACGGTTGTCGAGTCCGGCAAGAATCGAAGAAGGTTCGGTCGATATCATAGTTATGCGAATCCCTGTGCCGCGTATAATGCGTTTAGGCATTAGCCTCCTGGAGGAGGCATTGCAATCCGACGCCCGAGAGGACGCCGCGAACGGCTCCCTCCAATCCTCGGCGGCCCCCTCTAACCTACAGATCCCTCCATCTCGAGATCGATCAGTCGTCTTCAATTCAACGCTATATTCCATCGGAAATTGGCTCACGAGATCATTCACAAATCCATTGACCGCAAGACTCATGGCCTGACCCTCGCTGAGCCCACGCTGTTGCATATAGAAAATCTGCTCCGCGTTGATCTGGCTGACAGAGGCTTCATGCTGGGTAGATTGCCCGTGCCTCGAACCGTGATGGCCGGATAGGTATCGGTACGGCTGCTGGAATTGATGAACAAAGCATCGCACTCGGTGTTGTTCTTGCAGCCCTTGAGATGTTTGGGCACGTGCACCAGGCCCCGGTAAGTGGCGCTTCCCTTGCCGATACTGATACTCTTGGAAACGATATTGCTGGTGGTTTCGTCGGCCGCGTGGACCATCTTTGCCCCGGTATCCTGATGCTGGCCATCGCCGGCCAGTGCAATACTGATGACTTCGCCACGAGACTTTCGCCCTTTCAATACTACTCCCGGATATTTCATGGTCAGCCTGGAACCAATGTTGCAATCGATCCACTTAATCTCGGCCTCCTCCATCGCCAATCCGCGCTTGGTCACGAGATTAAACACATTAGGCGCCCAGTTCTGAACGGTAATATATTGGATCTTCGCTCCGGGCAAAGCCACTAGTTCAACGACCGCAGAGTGAAGCGTCGCGGTCGTAAACTTCGGAGCCGTACATCCCTCCATGTACATGACTTCGGATCCCTCATCCGCTATGATCAGTGTCCGCTCAAACTGCCCGAAATTCTCCGCGTTGATCCGAAAATAAGCCTGCAGCGGATGTCTCACTTTCACACCCGGCGGCACGTAGATAAAGCTGCCTCCGCTGAATACCGCGCTGTTTAATGCGCTGAATTTGTTGTCCCCGGTCGGGATGACTTTCCCAAACCATTTGCGGAACAGTTCAGGACGCTCTTTTAACGCGTCCGTACTCCCCATGAAGATCACGCCTTGGTCTGAGACGGCTTTCTTGATATTTGAATAGACAGCCTCGCTATCGAATTGAGCTTCGACACCGGCCAGGAATTTCCTTTCGCTCTCCGGGATGCCCAGTCGTTCGAACGTTCGCTTGATGTCTTCTGGAACCTCTTCCCACGTCCGTTTGGCGGCCTCGCCGGAAGCGAGATAGTAACGGATAACGTCGAAGTCGATCTCTTTGAGCTCGTCGCCAGCCCAATGAGTCGGTAACGGCTTGCTCGTTAAAAATACGGTACGCGTTCTTGCGGAATTCGCGAAGCCAATCCGGCTCTTCCTTCACATCGACGATATAATCAATTGTCTTTTCCGTCAGTCCGACACCGGCATCTCGAGTCGACTGTGATATTGTAGAAAAAGTTACCAATATTCCGATCGATATCGATTGAATTCGGTTTGGGTACTCATCATCTTTTCTCCTCCATTCCATTCAGTTCGCACCAACTGGCTCGCCTTTTTCCTCTTTCAACCAGTCGTAGCCCTTGGATTCCAGCTCCAGGGCTAACTCTTTACCGCCACTTCGGACAATTCGTCCTTCGGACATGACGTGGACAAAATCCGGTACGATGTAATTCAAAAGCCGTTGGTAGTGGGTAATCAGTAAAATACCGATTTCAGGTCCGCGAATCTTGTTGACCCCGTTTCGCAACCACTTTCAGAGCATCGATATCCAAGCCGCTATCAGTTTCGTCGAGAACAGCAAATGCCGGTTCCAACATCGCAAGTTGCAATATTTCGTTTCGCTTTTTCTCACCGCCGGAGAATCCTTCATTCACCGAACGCGCCGTGAACTCCCTGCGAATACCCAGAAGATCCATTTTTTCGTAAAGCCGATAATAAAACTCCGTCGCGTCGAGTTCCTCACCTTCGGGCAACCGCGCTTGCAACGCCGCGCGCAGGAAATTGGCGTTGCTCACGCCCGGTATCTCCATCGGGTATTGAAAAGCCATGAAAAGCCCTTGCCGGGATCGCTCATCGGGCTCCATCTGAAGGATACTCACACCGTCCATCAGCACATCGCCCCCTGTGACCTGATAATCCGGATGTCCGGCCATAACTTTCGCCAAGGTGCTTTTCCCTGAACCGTTCGGCCCCATGACCGCATGGATCTCACCTTTGCTGAACTCGAGACTCAGCCCGCGGATAATTTCTTTTTCAGCAATGGAAACGTGCAAATCTTGAATGACAATCGAACTCATGAATGACGCTTTGGGCTTTGAGTTTTGAGTTTTAAATATTGGGTGGGGAGTCCCGCTGCTTCCGAAGAGGTTGCCCGAAAAGGATCGCGCTCAGTGGAACACTTCGCACAGAGCCCTCTTAAAGACACTTCTGCCTGTGCAACAACAAAGCCAGGTGGCAAATTCCAAGTGCCATTGAAGGGCGTCTCGACATCAGAAATTGCTCCGCAGGATTCGCAGTAGAAATGGCTATGTTCCAATAGATTGGCGCAATACCGAGTCGGAGCACGGTCCAGGTTGACCTGTTTGACCAAGCCCACAATCGACCAATGCCTCCAGACAATTATAAATTGTCGCCAGCGAGATAGACGGCATATGCTTTTTCGCGCGGAGAAACACCTCGGTTGCCGTCGGGTGATCTCGCTTCTGGAGCAAGAGCCCAAAGACTTCTTCACGCTGTTTGGTCAGCCGAATTCCACTGGCAGCCAAACGCTGCGCTACTTCAGGTGAAAGCTTCACAGCTCCCCAACCTGCCACCGGCAATAACAATATCAAGAATAATTCTAAATGAACATCCGTTGCCCTTCAGGAGCCGTGGGACAGGAGCTTCCGCGAGCGCTAATGGGATCGGACCTACCCCACGCGTCGGAGTGCGTGACTTAGTTCAACATCTCAAGAATTCTGCGGGAAATATCTCTTCGGCGTACCGCTCGGAGAAGTCTCCAGCTTCTTTTGCCGTTCCGGCATTTCGCCTGATTTACTTGGTCTCTCTGGTTTCCAACACCCTCACCTTCCTTCGGCAATTGACTGGCAGGATGGCGCTCACACGCCCCAAAAACGAGCGATACAGTTGCAATCAGTATCAAAAATTTCTTCATCGAGTTTAGTAATCTGGTCTTTGTCTCGCACCCGCACGACTGCTACACCTTTAACGGTCATTCGGGCCTGTAATCGAACAAATTAAGCTGCGGCTTTATTTCTTCCCTTCGCTTCGGCCGGCTCCGGAAAACCTTGGCTTCGGCCAACCGTCGGTTTGCCTTGAGCATTCAGTTCTGAGGCCTCCAGGTTGGCAAGGATTTCCTTGGCTCGATGGATGATTTCGTCGGTAAACCGGCGAGACGCGCAACCTGTATCCCGTAACTTTTATCTGCTGCGCCAGGCTGGATCTTGCGGAGAAAGATAATTTGGTCATTCCATTCCCGACCGCCACATTGTAGTTTTTCACGCCGTAGCATATTACCGCCAATTCGGTCATCTCGTGATAGTGCGTTGCGAAGAGGGTTCTGGCACGCAAGACATCATGGAGATATTCCGCAACGCTCCAGGCGATCGACAATCCATCAAATGTAGACGTGCCGCGCCCGATTTCATCGAGAATCACCAGGCTGCGCTCATTCGCGTTGTTGACGATATTTGCCGTCTCGTTCATCTCCACCATGAACGTCGATTGCCCGCGCGACAGATCGTCCGATGCGCCCACCCTCGTGAAAATGCGGTCGACCAAACCGATCTCGGCAGCGGCAGCCGGCACAAAACTGCCAATCTGCGCCATCAAAACGATAAGCGCGACCTGTCGGATAAAGGTCGATTTGCCGGCCATATTCGGCCCGGTGATCAGCAACAGGCGGTTCTCCGCTCCATCCAACAAACAATCGTTAGGAACGAATTTCTCTTCTGTCACATTCTGGTCGAGAACAGGATGGCGCCCGTCACGTATATAAATGCGCGTCTCATCGGTCACCATAGGCCGCGCGTAACCAAATAACCGCGCTGTCTCCGCCAAGGAGGCGATCACATCGAGAACTGCTATCGAGCGAGCTGTTTCCTGCAGCTGAGGCAGGTACTTCCAGAACATTCTCACGCAGCCGAAGGAAAAGCTCGTACTCCAACGCCTTGGAGCGCTCGTCTGCACCCAGTATCTTCGACTCAACTTCTTTCAACTCTGGAGTTACGAACCTTTCCCCGTTCACGGTCGTCTGCTTCCGGGTATAATCTGAGGGCACTGCTCCCAGATTCGAGTTGGTGATTTCGATGAAATAGCCAAAGACCGAGTTGAAACGCACCTTCAATGACCTGATTCCGGTCCGCTCGATTTCCCGCTGCTGCAGAGCTGCAATCCAGTCCTTGCCGCTACTTGAGGCGCTTCCGAAACTCATCGAGCATCGAATCATAGCCTTGCCTGAACATTCCGCCCTCCCTGATCAGCGCCGGAGGTTCCTCTACCAGGGCATCCGATAGAATCGTAACCAAATCGGGCAGCTCATGAATTCCTCCAGAGATCTGGATCAATAGCCCATCCACTCCTTCGGTCAGGGTCGATTTCGCGAGAGCCGCAAGGGATTCTCTGATATCCGGCATGCACTCCAGGGACACCCGCAGCGCCGCCATATCTCGGGCATTCCCGCTGACCTGGCTCAATCGTCCCAGGGTGCGTTCCACGTCACGAACGTTGCGCAATATCCCCCTTACAGAATTGAGCAGAAACGGCTGATCCAGGAACTGTTGAATCATCTCCTGTCTCCCGCGAAGGCCGGGCAGCGATCGAAGCGGTTTCAAAAGCCATTGGCGCAGGAGTCGCCCTCCCATCGGTGTGATTGTCCGATCCAAAGCAGCCAAAAGGCTGGTATCGCTGTTTGCTGCCTTCGATCGGATAAGTTCAAGGTTCTGCTGGGTGGCAGAATCCAGGGCGACGTATTGGTCCGAGAGAAAGACTCCCAGACGCCTGAATATGGGTCGTTCGTCGTCGAAGCTGGTGCTTGAGGTAGTGGATGATGGCCCCCGCGGCGCCAATCGCAACCGGCATGTCACTGCAGCCGAAACCATCCAGCGACTGGACACTGAATTGTTCACGAAGCAGGAAAGAAGCGTGATCAAGCTCGAAAGCGTAGGCGTCATACGACAAAGCACGCGGCATCCGGCGAATCAGATCCTGGTCTGAATCGGGGATCAGCAATTCCGAAGGAGCAAAGCGTGCTAGTTCATCTTCGAGCGCGTTGCAGGAAGCAACTTCTGTGACCCGAAATTCGCCAGTGCTCACGTCGAGGAGCGCCAGACCGAACCTCTCCTTTCGTCTCGTGCCGGAGGACTGTTTCTCGCCGCTCGATTGCCGCCCGATGGCAGCAAGGAAGTTGTTCTGCCGGGAATTCAGGAGCTGGAAATCACTGACTGTTCCCGGACTGATAATTTGACTGACCTGTCTTTCAACGATCCTTCCCGGTTGCGGATCGCTGGCCTGGTCACAAATGGCTACCCGATGACCGGCTTTGATTAGTTTTCCAATATAGGCCTCGGCGGCGTGGAACGGAACCCCACACATCGGCATTCCATTGCGCTTGGTTAACGCCACATTCAAAACCGGCGAGGCGATCTTGGCATCTTCGAAGAAAAGTTCGTAGAAATCCCCAAGACGGAACAGGAGCAACGTTCCCTCGGGCAAAGTCCGCCGGATGCTCTGATACTGCTGCATCATCGGGGTTGCGGACATGGTGCCGGCAAGGTTACCGGCGCCAAACGCGGGATGCAAGGGTTTGAGTATCCGTTCTCCAAAGGGCAAAACGAGGGTCCAATCTTTGACTCGGCAGCGCGCCTTTCAGGAAACGGTTGAAGCGGCCCCTTTCGGTCTTTGCGCGATTGATTATTTTTCATTTTGTTACTCAACTCTTTTCTGGCAACTTGGATCGGCAGCCGGTAACCGGTGGTCTCGCTCCGCAGGACCTCCGCTTGGTTGTCGACCTGATCGACGACGCGCCAGGCTATCGCTGCTGTTCCGGTTAACTATGCCTCACACGGTTTGCGCAAAAGCTTCGTCAAACAGCTTTCCGGTTATTCGGAACCGTTGTCGCCGGAACCATTTATCGCGTAAAAAAGATTGGCCTTGAAAATCTCCCGACCTCCGGATTTTTGCTGTTGCCAAATCATATGACGTACGTCGATGCGGTCGTTCTCCAGCTGGCTTGTCCACGGCCGATTCGATTCATCGTCCACGAATCGATCTACCGGATTGGGTGGCTTACGCCGATCTTCAAACTGATCGAGGCTATACCGATTTCTAATGTACGCGCCAAAGAAGCCGTTCGGACCGCAGTCGATCGGATAAAAAGGGGAGAGATTGTTTGCATCTTCCCGGAGGGTGAATTGAGCCGCACCGGCACACTGTTAAAACTGCGCAAAGGTTTCGAATTGATTGCACGATTGGCTGAGTGCGAAGTCGTCCCGGTATGGCTGGACGGTCTCTGGGGCTCAATCTTTTCGTTCGAAGGCGGGCGATACTTTTTCAAGGTCCCAAAGCGAATCCCGCAGCACGCAACAATTGCTTTTGGCAAGCCGATTCCCGGCCACTCCGTGGATATCGGCATAACCCGCGAAAGACTGCTTGAATTAGGGGAACTCTGTTTTCAGAAACGACCGGAGCTAAGCGCCCATTTAGGTCGCGCCACCGTGCGTGGCCTGAAGCGGAGACAGTTTGACGAGGCGGTCATTGACGGCATGGACGGTCGCATGTTGAAGCGCGGGGATTTGCTCGCAGCTTCGATCGCGCTGAGCCGGTGGATTAAGAAACATTGCTCCGGAGAGCGAATAGCCGTTGTGCTGCCGCCAGGGGTGGGAGCGGTCGTTGCGAACGTTGCGGTCGCTTTGGCAAACAAGGTGGCAGTCAACCTGAACTTTACCGCCGGCCGTGCCGCCCTGCAGTCAGCAATCAACAGGGGACAGATCCTGCATGCGATTTCCGCCAAGCCGGTTATGAAGCGTTTGGAAGATTTTCCCTGGCCAAAGGATGTCTTTCGCCTGGAGGAGATAATGCCGGAGTTAAAGCCAAAGATCGTGATCTGGCGTATGATTTCAGCGGTTACACCTGCCTGGGCGCTCAGTCACCTGTTGGGCTTGCCACGGAGAGGCGACCGCAAAGAGGCGCTCCTTCTCTTCACAAGTGGCAGTTCAGGCGAACCGAAAGGAGTCGTGCTCAGCCATCGAAATGTCCTGGGAAACGTCTTGCAGTTTGGCTCGATGCTAAATCTGGGGCGCGAAGATTCGGTGATGGCTTCTCTCCCATTCTTCCACAGCTTCGGCTGCACCGTTACCCTGTGGTATCCGGTGATCGAAGGGGTGCGCGCAGTGACTTACCCTACCCCGGTCGATGTAGTAAAAAACGCGGAGATCATCGAGCGCTACAAGATCTCATTGCTGGTGACAACTCCGACCTTTTTGCGAGGTTATTTAAAGAGGACTGAACCTAAACAGTTCGCCAGCATCAAGCTTCTGGTGACGGGAGCTGAAAAATTGCCTCGGGAATTGGCCGAATCGTTCGAGGCGAAGTTCGGAAAACATGTTCTCGAAGGTTATGGCCTGACGGAGACGGCCCCGGTCGTCAGCACGAACCTGCCCGATCCCGCTCCGAGTCGACCAAATGATACGATCCAGACCTCGGAAAGGATTCGTTCTGTAGGCAAATTGTTACCGGGCCAAGCGGCACAGATTCGCGATCCTGACACGAACGATTTATTATCGCCGCACTCTTTGGGGATCCTCTGGTTGAAGGGTCCAAACATTTTTGAGGGCTATCTCAACGAGCCGGAAAGAACGGCCGAAGTCCTGCATAACGGCTGGTTCAAAACTGGCGACCTTGCCCGATTCGATGAAGATGGTTTCCTCTACATCGAGGGAAGACTATCGCGTTTCTCAAAGATCGCGGGAGAGATGGTCCCGCACGAAACGATCGAAACAAAGATCATCGAGGCGTTTGGGCTGAAGTTGGAGGATGAACGGTTTGCCGTGATCGTTGGCGTCCCGGACCACGCCAAAGGTGAAGCCCTTGTTTTGCTTGCGGCACGCAACCTCTCCCTCGAAGAGGTGCGGGAGCGCCTGCTGACCGCCGGCCTGCCCAACCTCTGGATCCCACGCAGGATAAAACGAGTGGAGGAAATCCCTATTCTCGGTTCTGGCAAACTCGATCTTGGAAAGTGCAAGGAACTGGCACTGGCAAAATAAACCTAGCTACGAGCAGACAAAGCGAGACACTTCGACCCCTCCAGATTCACTTTGCGAGCTCTATAGGATAGATCGAAACGTCGACCCGGCGCGCATAGACTGCATGCGCAGGCGGCTCGGATGGAATCTCAAATCCCTCGAGCATAAACAGGCGCGGATCCAACTCCCGGACGATCGCCTTCCCAAGGCGGTACGGCGCGTGATAGACCCGGCCGGTCAACAACAAGCCGCGGCGGTAGGCAAAAAGCCGGTATCGCTCCAGAAGGAAAAATTCCAGGGAACCAAACTCGGCTTCCTCAAGATCCAAGGAGGGTCTGTAGCGATAGCGGAGCGCTTCTACGCAACCAAGACGGACCGACGAGTAAGAAATTTCGTCGCCGTCGATTTGGGAATGCATCGACGCGTGCTGGTAGGGCAATGCAAAACAAAACCGAGCGATCCAGACGGCCAAGGGTTGATTGGCATCAAGGGAGTAGAACCAAATACCTGGACGACCATCTCGATCCCGGACGTAAGTCCGGAGATTCAATTCGAGAAAATTGGAAAGACCGCCGAGAGGAGGAAGGCGGACCGGCCTGACACAACGCATGAAAAATGGGACAATCCCGATCCATCCTTTGTTCGCAAAAGTGTCGACCTCCAAGCCCGGGGGGAGAGTGCTTTGAACTGTCTCAGCTTCGACGGGCCAATGCAAAAAGAGCAAGTGAAGCCAGCGCTGGAACATTACGGGCGACTGCCCCAACGGAAGCTGACGTTCGATCAACTGACGCCAGATCCACTCGTCCATCCGCGCTTATCTCGCGGCCGTCGTTTGGGGGCCGGCCGAATTGACGAATGGCTGGCTTGCAACCTGGGGTGCGACGGCTGGGACGGCTTGTTGCACTGTTTCCGGCAATGAGCCCGGGATGATATCGACCGTTGCGCCTAGCCCGATCGTGTTGAAAACCCGCACCACGTCGACTGACTTCATTCGTATGCAGCCGAAACTCGCCGGACGCCCAACGTTCCGCTCTTCCGGCGTACCGTGAATGTAAATGCACCGGGTAAATGCATTCCTGTTCTTGGCTTCCTGCCCTTTCAGCCAGATAATTCTTGTCACGATCGGATCACGACCGGGGGCATCCGGAACGAGGATTTCGCCTGTCGGCCGTCGACTTTTGAAAACCGCGCCCAAGGGGGCGCTCGCGCCAATCTTCTTCGCTACCTCCATTCTTCCGAGCGGAGTTGCCCGGCTGCCGGGCCTATCTCCCAATCCGAATTTTGAGGTCGAAACCGGATAGCGTCCAATCAGATTGTTCTTGTTATAAAGCTCCAAGCTTTGATCTGCCACGCTCACCAGGACCCGGTGGTCCCTATCTCTCGTCACGCACGACGAGAAAAGGAAGGCCATACTCAGTAGGAGAACAGCAGACCGACAAACAGGCATGCTCGACCTATTGAAGTCAAGCATTCAAGAAGTCAAGAAGACAGTAGCTCAAGCGCTACAAAACGGGCTTTTTCCTCCCGGACTCCAGTAGCTCCTGACTCATGCCTTCTTTATCTACGTTAACTGCCGATCTCTTCCCCGACCGTGTAGCGCGCAAAACGTCGGATCACGATATTTTCACCGAGTTCGGCAATTTTCGAAGCAACCAGTTCCTTGATCGATTGATCCGGATTCTTGACAAACGCCTGATCAAGCAGGCAGACACCGCTGAAGAACTTTTCGAGTTTTCCGTCCACGATTTTCTCCACGACGTTTTCCGGTTTACCCTTTATTTGAACGCGAAATATTTCCCGCTCCCTTTCGATTGTCGCCCGCGGAACCTGATTCCGGTCGATGTACAACGGGTGCGCCGCAGCGATGTGCAAAGTGATGTCCTTGACGAAGTCGCGGAAGCTTTCATTCTTGGCGACAAAGTCAGTCTCGCAGTTTATTTCAACGAGCACGCCTACTTTACCATGGAGATGAATGTAGGAAGCGACCACGCCCTCTTTGGCGGAACGGGATGCCTTTTTCGAGGCGCTGGCAATTCCTTTCTTCCTCAGGATATCCTCGGCTTTGCTCATATCGCCGCCGGACTCGACCAGCGCCCTCTTGCAATCCATCATTCCGGCGCTTGTCTTCTCACGCAATTGCTTGACAAGGCCAGGGTTTACTTCAGACATAGGGAAAGGGTTTTGAATTTTAGGTTTCGAGATTTGGGAGTCGGAGCCAATGCGTCAGTAACGCATAACTCAAAAGACGCAAAACTAGTCTGGCTACTCGGCAACAGCCGCAAGATTTGCAGCCTCTTCCTTGTTGGCCTCGTGCGACGCCGTATAGATCGCGTCGACCAATTTTTGGAGAATAACTCGAATCGCTCGAATTGCGTCATCGTTTCCGGCAATCGGGTAACTCACTTGATCCGGATCTGCATTCGTATCGACGATCGCAACGGTCGGGATCTTGAGGCGCTGAGCTTCGGCGACCGCGATCGATTCTCTGGAAGTGTCAATCACCACCATCGCATCCGGCAACCGATCCATCGTGCGAATGCCTTCAAGGTTGCGACGGAGTTTCTCCGCTTCGCGCCGCAATGCCGAAAGTTCTTGTTTTCCCATCTTAGAGTACTCCGGCGATTGCTCGATCTGTTCAAGATAGGTCAACCGTCCGACACTCTTCCGAATGGTTGTTAGATTTGTCAGCGTTCCACCCAGCCAGCGCTGATTCACGTAAAACTGCCCACACGCTACTGCAGCCTCTTTAACGGCCTCTTGGGCTTGCTTCTTGCATCCGATGAACAGCACCTTCCCGTTCTGCCTCGCGATGTTCGCCAGGAAGTCGGTCGCCGTCTGCAGCTGTTTTACTGTTTCGGAGAGGTTAATGATGTAGATCGAGTTTCTCTGTTCAAAGATGAAAGGTTTCATCTTCGGGTTCCATCGCTTCGTCTGGTGTCCGAAGTGAACTCCCGCCTCCAGGAGTTCCGTCATTAATTCCATTGAAGACATAACTAGTTCTTTGACAGCCGCCGTGATTCTAAAAGTGTTTCCGCGTAGAGCCGGAAACTATGCTGCAGGGTCTCAGGTCGCGCAAGGGCTTTTTCCAGGGCCACGGAGGGGAACATTGACCCCAAAACGAACAGAGAGGTAAACGCAGAATGCACACATTCTGGAGATGATTGAACCAATGAGACCGGCGTTGATCGCGCAATAAATCAGATGTGGAGTGCTTCATGCCGCTCCTCATCCAACCTGCGAGTTCGGCGGAATCTGCGGTTCCAATGCCTCCATTTTCTCTTTATCTCTTCCCGTTTCGACAAATCTGGCAAATAGCCAGAGGACATCCGAAAGGCGATTAAGGTATCGAATGGATTCCGGGTTGACGTAGTCGGGGCTGTCGGCCAGACCGACGACGCTACGTTCTGCTCGCCGGCAGGTCGTCCGTGCGACGTCCAACGAGGCAGAGCTCAGACTATGCCCGGGTGTTGCCCAATGTTTGAAGACAATGTGAAAGTTTTTTTCCAGGTCGTTCACCACATCGGTTAAGCGGTCCACCATTGCCGCTGTCACTATTCCATAACCATCCTTCAAATAGCGTTCTCGATCCTCGTCGGCGACCGCCAGCTCGCCCATTAAAACAACAAGTTCCTTTTGGACCGATAAAACGCCCCTCTGGATCAGGGATTCAGCGGTCGTGGCCCGCACCAATCCAAGCGAGGAATTCAGTTCATCCACGGCGCCGCAGGCTTCGACCCGCCGGTGCGTTTTCGGTACCCGCCTCCCGTACATCAAGGCTGTTTCGCCCGCATCTCCGGTCTTTGTAGCGATGGACACGGAAAACTATCCAGGGCTGCATGAGCAGCCCTCGATGCTAATTTCTACCCGACGGCTGCAGGTTCAATCTCGACCGTTACGGCCTTCCCGATCGGCTCGCCCGTTTCGAGCGTACGGATGCTCCGATGACCCATGAAACCGGTGCCCGCCGGAATCAAGTGTCCCATGATCACATTTTCCTTGAAGCCGCGCAGGAAATCGATTTTGCCGAGCGTAGCCGCCTCGGTGAGAACGCGGGTTGTGTCCTGGAAGGACGCAGCCGAGATGAAACTATCGGTTTCAAGCGACGCCTTGGTGATTCCAAGAAGCACGGGAACGGCCTCGGCAGGTTTACCACCCTGCTCAATGACGCGGCGGTTTTCCTTGTCAAATTCCAGCCGGTCAACCTGGTCGCCCCAGAGTAAGGCGGTATCGCCCGGTTCGGTCACCTTCACTTTCCGCAACATCTGCCGCACAATAATTTCGATGTGTTTGTCGTTAATCTCCACCCCTTGCAGCCGGTAAACTTCCTGTACCTCGTTCACAAGGTGTTCCTGCAGGTCTTGCGGACCGCAGACTTCGAGAATCTCATGCGGTACGATCGGACCCTCGGTTAACTGGGATCCCTTCTTCACGAAATCACCCTTGAAGACGATCACGTGCTTGTTGAGCGGAATTAGATGTTCCTCTTCCTGACCGGTAATTGGATCTCGGAGAATCAGCCGTCGTTTGCCGCGAACCGTGCCACCGAACTCAACGAGACCGTCGATCTTGGCGATCTCGGCCGCTTCCTTCGGACGCCGCGCTTCGAACAATTCTGCAACCCGCGGGAGACCGCCGGTGATGTCTTTGGTCTTTGCAATCTTGCGGGGCGTCTTGGCCAGCAACGTACCAGCCTGTACCCTCTTGTTTTCCGGCACGACGACGTGCGCTCCGGCTGGAATCGAGTAGCTCGCAACGACCTCATGCTTGTCATCAACGATGACAATCTGCGGATGCAAGTCCTCCTTGTGTTCGATGACGACAGTGCCCATGACGCCTGTCGCTTCGTCAATTTCCCGCTTCACTGTTACGCCGGGGATCATATCCCGGAATTCCACTTTGCCGGTTCTCTCCGTCAAGATCGGCACGTTGTACGGATCCCATTGGACGAAAGTGTCGCCCTTCTTCACGGGCTCACCGTCTCCGACCGAGATTACTGAGCCGATAACCACATTGTAGCGCTCAAACTCCCGGCCGTCCTTTGCATGGACAGACACCGAACCGTTCTTATTCAGAACGATAAAGTTGCCATCCACGGACTGCACAACCCGAAGATCGTTGAAGTGCACGTTGCCGTCGTTCTTCGCTTTGATGATCGGCTGCTTAAACAGCTGAGTGGCCGTTCCGCCGATATGGAAGGTACGCATTGTCAGCTGAGTGCCGGGTTCCCCGATGCTCTGCGCAGCGATGATCCCAACCGCCTCACCAAGTTTCACCATCCGGCCGGTCGCCAGATTACGTCCGTAGCACTGCGCGCAAACGCCACGCTTCGATTCACATGTGAGGACAGACCGAATCTTCAGCTGCTCGACGCCGATCTTCATGAGCGAGTTGGCCGGCGCCTTCTTCGATCAATTGGTTCGCCTTGATAATCGTCTCTTTGGTGACCGGATTTGCGATCGTTTCACAGCTGACGCGGCCGACGATACTGGTCGCCAAATCGACCACTTCATCGTCCCCTTCGTAAATTGGCCGAACGATAATTCCGTTACCCGTTCCGCAGTCCGGTTCGACAATGATCACGTCCTGTGCGGCATCGACCAGTTTTCGAGTCAAGATACCCTGAATCAGCCGTTTTCAACGCCGTATCGGCGAGGCCTTTTCGCGCACCGTGCGTCGAAATGAAATACTCCAGGACCGAAAGCCCTTCTCGAAAATTCGAGGTTATCGGGCGTTCGATGATTTCTCCGGACGGTTTGGCCATCAAACCGCGCATACCCGCTAACTGCTTGACCTGTTGCCGATTGCCTCGAGCGCCGGAATCCTGCATCAAAAATACCGGATTCATTTCCCGGCGCCCTTCGTTATGTTCCAGGGTCCGGAACATTACGTTTGAGATTTCTTCTCCGGCATGAGTCCAGATATCGATGATCTTATTATATCGCTCGCCGTCAGTGATGATTCCGCTGCGGTATTGCTTCTCGACCAAGGCGATCTGCTTGTAGGCCTTGTCGAGTTCTGTCTTCTTTCTCGTCCGGGATGATCATGTCGGTGATCCCGATCGAGACGCCGGCACGCGTCGCCCAGGTAAACCCGAGTTCTTTCAGCCGGTCCAGAGTCTCGACAGTCTTCTGTTGACCCGAGACCTGGTAGGTGCGCCAGATGATATCGCTTAACTGCTTTTTCCCCGCGACTTTGTTGTAAAAACCAAGTCCATCGGGCCAGATCCCGTTGAAGATCACGCGGCCAGCTGTCGTTTCGATCACTTTGATCTCCGAATTTCCGAAAATCGTCTTCTTGCCGAAATTCGGATTCTTGAATCGAATTTTCTCATGGATCTTGATCGCTCCCTCGGACAGCCCGAATTCAATTTCCTGGAGCTCCGCAGAATAAACGGAGACGTTCTCCAACTTGCGCAGTCTTGCGGGGAGTCTGGGTCAAGTAATAACAACCCAACACTATATCCTGGGACGGTGTCGTGATCGGCTTTCCGCTGGAAGGAGAGAAAATGTTATTCGGCGCAAGCATTAACAGGCGGGCCTCCATCTGTGCTTCCACAGAGAGCGGAACGTGAACCGCCATCTGGTCTCCGTCAAAATCTGCATTGTAAGCAGTACAGACTAACGGATGAATGCGGATTGCCTCACCCTCGATGAGCATTGGTTCAAACGCCTGAATCGACAAACGGTGAAGCGTCGGAGCACGGTTTAGCAACACCGGATGGCCTTTGGTGACCTCTTCGAGAATATCCCAGACCTCCGGCGTCTGGCGTTCAATCATCTTTTTAGCGCTCCGGACCGTGTGCACATACCCGAGCTCCTTGAGCCGCCGGATAATGAATGGCTCAAACAAGACGAGCGCCATCTTCTTCGGCAAGCCGCACTGATGAAGCTTCAGCTCCGGACCGATCACGATGACGGAACGTCCCGAGTAATCGACTCGTTTTCCAAGCAGGTTCTGACGGAAGCGGCCGCCTTTACCCTTAAGCATGTCGCTTAAAGATTTCAGGGGCCGATTTCCCGCGCCGGTTACGGCTCGGCCATGCCGGCCGTTATCGAACAATGCGTCAACAGCTTCCTGAAGCATGCGCTTTTCGTTCCGGATAATGACGTCCGGGGTCTTCAGTTGCAGAAGATTCTTCAGACGATTGTTTCGGTTAATCACCCGTCGATAAAGATCATTGAGGTCAGAAGTTGCAAACCGGCCGCCTTCCAGCGGAACGAGAGGTCGCAGATCAGGCGGAATTACCGGCAGCACATCCTGAATCATCCACTCCGGTCGGGAATGAGAATTCATAAATCCTTGAACAAGCTTCAACCGTTTTGCCAACTTCTTACGGATCTGCTTGCTCTTGGTGTTATTCATCGACTCTTCAAGCTCGGCATTCAGCACGCGGAGCTCGATCTGGGAGAGTAACATCTTGATCGCTTCGGCTCCCATGCCGGCCACAAAAGTGTCGCCGTATTGCTCCTGGGCCTCCCTGTACTCCTGTTCGTTGAGCAACTGCGTCTTCTGCAACTGGGTTTGGCCGGGATCAATAACGATGTAGTCCTCGTAATAAATGACCCGCTCCAGTTGCCGGGAGCTCATATCCAACATCAGGCCGATCCGGGACGGCATGCATTTGTAAAACCAGATATGCGAGACCGGCACCGCGAGCTCGATGTGTCCCATGCGTTCGCGGCGCACTCGCGATAGCGTCACTTCCACGCCGCAACGGTCACAAATCACGCCCTTGTGCTTGATGCGTTTGTACTTTCCGCAAGAACACTCCCAATCGCGAGTCGGACCGAAGATTCGCTCACAGAATAGTCCTCCCTTTTCAGGTTTAAACGTGCGGTAATTAATCGTTTCCGGATTTTTTACCTCGCCCTTACTCCAAGAGCGAATCGCGTCCGGCGACGCGACGCTAATTGCTACCTGGTCAAAACCGACCGAGCGCTCTTCTCCAAAAATCTCGCGAAGATTAGTTTCGTTCATAGTTGCCACGAATAAGTGGTTGACTGATTAAAATTGTGAGCTGTGACGCGGCTCCGCCGGCTCGAGCGGTCGAGCAGAAGCTCGACCCTGCCGCCCTCGGTCCGCGCCTATATTCATCCAGCTGTTGGAGCTGTATCGAGGGCTGAGTCGCCAAATACCTGTGTGCGACCGCCAACCTTCACATCAAGCCCTAGACTTTGCATTTCCTTGATCAAGACATTGAAAGACTCCGGCGTTCCCGCCTCCAGCGAATTGTCACCTTTCACGATCGATTCATAAATTCGAGTGCGCCCCTGCACATCGTCTGATTTGACAGTGAGCAGTTCCTGAAGGGTATATGCCGCCCCATACGCTTCCAGCGCCCAAACCTCCATTTCCCCAAACCGTTGACCGCCGTACTGCGCCTTCCCGCCCAGTGGCTGCTGTGTCACGAGAGAGTAGGGTCCGACCGCGCGTGCGTGGATCTTATCCGCCACGAGGTGGCCGAGCTTCAACATGTATATATATCCGACTACGACGTTTTGATCGAATGCGTCACCGGTCCGGCCATCGTATAAGGTCGACTTGCCGGTCTCCGTCACCCAGGTGAAGCCTTCCACCTTTTTCGCTTCGGTCAGGTATTTACGGATTTCCGGCTCTTCAATCCCGTCAAAAACCGGGGTCGCAACCTTGAAGCCGAGAGCTTTCGCTGCCACTCCGAGGTGAGTCTCGAGCACCTGGCCGACGTTCATTCGACTCGGCACCCCGAGCGGGTTTAACACGATCTCCACCGGAGTGCCATCATGCAGAAATGGCATATCCTCTTCCGGAACAATTTTGGCAACGACTCCCTTGTTCCCGTGGCGCCCTGCCATTTTATCGCCCACGCTCAACTTGCGTTTGCTTGCGATATAAACCTTCACTTGCTTGATGATGCCCGGGTCGATGTCGTCGCCACTCTCGATCCGATCAAGAGAGCGCTCCTTCTCGAGATCCAGTTCGGCGAATTTGTGTTCGAACGAACTAATTATCTCGCGAATCTTGTTCCGAATCGGGCTCGGATCGATGTCCACATGATCGTAAACCCCAGCCAGTTTCCGCAACAGCGTCTTGGTGATCTTCCGGTTCGCCGGAATAATGATTTCTCCGGTCTCGGCGTTGACTACGTCGAGCGGAATCTTTTCACCCAGAAGTATGTTCGATAGCGCTTCTGTCAGCTCTTCGTGCAGTTCGTCTTTCTTCTTTTTGTACTCTTCACCGATCTGCTTGGCCTGACGTTTTGTTTCGGCCGGGGTAAGTTTTTGCTTAGCGACTTCCTTACGAGAAGAAACTTTAACATCCATGACGATTCCATAGGTGCCGGAGGGAACAGTGAGCGAAGTATCCTTCACGTCAGCAGCCTTCTCTCCAAAGATCGCGCGCAGCAGCCTTTCTTCCGGCGCAAGCTCCGTCTCACTTTTCGGCGTGATCTTGCCGACCAGAATATCGCCCGGCTTTACTTCGGCGCCGACCCGAATGACGCCGTCGGGCCCCAGGTTTCTCAGAGCTTCCTCGCTAACGTTTGGAATATCGCGAGTGATTTCCTCCGGACCCAACTTGGTGTCGCGAGCGCCAATCTCGAATTCATCAATGTGAATCGAGGTGTAGATGTCTTCCTTCACCACCTTTTCCGAGATCAGAATGGCGTCTTCAAAGTTGTAACCGTTCCATGGCATGAACGCCACCAACACGTTCCGGCCCAGCGCCAGCTCACCTGCTTCGGTATTTGGTCCATCGGCAATCACCTGGCCCGGCCGCGACTCGTTGGCCCTTGCGAACAATCGGCTTCTGGTTGATGCAGGTCCCGGCGTTCGACCGCATGAACTTCCGCAGCTCGTAAACGTGCACGCCTTCATCCGGACGGCTGACCAGCTTCTTCTTCGGCTCCGGCGATTTCCCATCCTTCGTGATGACAATCTGTTCCGCCGTAACGGAAACGACCACCCCGTCTGCTTCAGAAACGATGACCGCTTTGGAATCACGCGCCACTTTTCCTTCAAGCCCCGTTCCCACCAACGGCGACTCGGACCGAATCAACGGCACTCCCTGCCGCTGCATGTTGGAGCCCATCAGCGCCCGGTTCGCATCATCGTGCTCGAGAAACGGAATCAGTCCCGCCGCCACCGAAACCAACTGCTTTGGCGAGATATCCATGTAATGGATTTTCCCCGGATCCACTTCCAGAAAGTCACCCCGATACCGGCAGGAAACTTTTTCGTCAGTAAAATTCCCCTGGTCATCGATCGGCGCATTCGCCTGAGCTACCAGGTAGTTTTCTTCGCGGTCCGCGGTCAAATAGTCGATCTGCGTCGATACCCGACCTTTCTCCACCCGACGATAGGGCGTCTCGATAAATCCGAACTCGTTAATTCTGGCAAAGGTGCTCATCGAGCTGATAAGACCGATGTTCGGCCCTTCCGGCGTCTCGATCGGACAAATCCGGCCATAGTGCGAAGGATGAACGTCGCGCACCTCGAAACCCGCTCGGTCCCGGCTCAAACCGCCCGGTCCGAGTGCGGACAACCGGCGCTTGTGAGTAAGCTCCGCCAGAGGATTGGTCTGATCCATGAACTGGCTCAATTGAGACCGTCCAAAGAAATCTCGAATTACCGCGCTGAGAGCCTTCGGGTTAATTAGCTTTTGCGGAGTCATGCCATCGATGTTCACATCGAACAGCGTCATACGCTCTTTTACCAGACGCTCGGTTCGTGCCAAGCCGACCCGGCATTGGTTGGCGAGCAATTCGCCGACCGTACGTACCCTGCGACTGCCGAGATGATCGATGTCGTCCAGAATCCCCTCACCCTTCCGGAGGGTGATGAGATACTTCATTGCCCCGATAAAATCTTCCTTGGTCAGCGTCCGCTCGGCGAGATCAACTTCAATTCCAAGCTTTTGATTGATCTTGTACCGGCCAACCCGCCCAAGATCGTATTTTTTCGGATCAAAAAACAACCTCTTCAGCAGTCCCCGCGCATTCGCGACCGTTGGCGGATCGCCAGGGCGTAACCTGCGATAAATATCTTTGAGAGCTTCTTCCTCGTCGTGCGCCGGATCCTTCTTGATCGACTTGATGATCGTATCGTCATCCTTGGCATCAACGACATCCACTTCACTGATACCCAGCGTCAAGATCTGCTGAACAGTCGCCTTTGTTAACGGCTCAAACGCACGCGCCACGGTGATCTCGCCGTCGCGCACATCCTGGATCAATACCCGCGTGCTGAGTTCTTCTTCCTCGAGATCGGCCGTCAGCCGTGAGCTTTTCGATGTTATAAAAGATCTTGATGATGTCGCCGTCGCCGCCGAAACCGATCGAGCGCAGAAAGGTGGTCGCCAAAAACTTCCGGCGACGTTTCCGGCGATCGAGGTAAATATAAAGAAGATCGTTGGTATCGAACTGGACTTCGAGCCAGGAACCGCGATCAGGAATGATTCGAAAGCTGTAAAGCACCTTGCCGTTCAGGTGGACTGAAGATTCGAAGGCAATTCCAGGCGATCGATGCAATTGGCTTACCACCACACGTTCCGCACCGTTGATCACGAAGGTCCCTTGCGGAGTCATCAAGGGGATTTCACCCATGTAGACCTTTTCTTCTTTCGTTCCCTTATCGTCCCGAAGCTGAAAGGTCACGTGCAAAGGCGCACTGAACGTCTGTCCTTCCCGCTGGCACTCCAGTGCGGACATCTTCGGTTCACCGATGTCGTAGCTGACGAAATCCAGAACGACCTTATCGTCGTAACTCTGGATCGGAAACACCTCCTTAAAAACAGCCTGCAGTCCAACATTTTTTCGCCGACCTGGCGAAACATCCTTCTGCAGGAATTCCACATACGAATTGAGCTGGACTTCAATCAGGTTTGGCGGCTCAATCGCTTCTTTGATCTTTCCGAAGTAAATGCGCTCTGACATACGGTATCGTGTTTTCTAGCCGAACGGTAAAAGTTTGCTGCCGCACCGCGGGCTACCGTTTCGGTGAAGGTTTCGACAACAAAGGGGAACACAAATAGCCCCACCGCGCGTGGCTTGTCAAATCCGCCACAGCCCATGGAGCTGCGATAGTGTTGTTTCTTGTAACTTGCGAGCGATATCTCGAGTTCCCCCGCGGCTAACGGGACAACATCATACACAGATGCGTCACCGCGCCGCAAGAAGTTTTGTGATAAACGCGCGATACGAAACGGGCGAATCGCCACACTGCTTCCACGCAGGAAACAGGCGAGACGCCCACATCACTTTTCGATTATTTGACTTCGACTTTTGCGCCTGCCGCTTCGATCTTTTTCTTGATGTCCTCGGCCTCTTGCTTCGTGACACCTTCCTTAACCGGCTTCGGGGCGCCTTCGACAAGCGCCTTCGCTTCCGCCAGCCCAAGGCCCGGAACAGAAGCTCGGACCTCTTTGATCACGGCAATCTTATTCGGACCAATTTCCTTCAAGATGACGTCAAAGGTCGTCTTCTCTTCGACCACGGGAGCCGCTCGCGCCAGCGCCACCCGCAGGGGCCGCCGCAACTGCCACCGGAGCAGCCGCGCTCACTCCCCACTTTTCTTCGAGTTTCTTCACCAGATCAGCGATTTCCAAGACGGTAAGACCGCTGAGCTGCTCTACGATTTGATTTGTATCTGCCATTTTTCTTTCTCTCGGTATCGTCGCGCTCCGAAGCCTCAGAGCATTTAAGAGCCCGCAGCCGCGGACCCCGACGAGGAACCATTTTTACTGATTGCTCGGGACGTGCGGCTTCTTTCACGTCTCGAAAACTTGATCTTTTTGGGCATCCAACAGCTCGTCATCCTGTCTACCCGAAAACGATGACCCAGCGATCAACGGTTTCCAGGACTAAGAATTTCGCCGGTTCGCCCTCCTTCTCTATTCTTGCTTTCAATAAACGCGCCAGAGAGGTGGCAGGCTCGTTGAGCAACATTACCAGCTTTTGCAGCGGCGATTTCAGAACTCCCAAGCAGGTGCGCCTGCAGGATCTCTTTGGGCGGTAGATCCGCGAGCGCTCGTATCTGCTCTTTGGAGATAATCGCCCTATCCAGCACTCCGACTTTCACCGCAGGCTTGTGGAATTCGGTGGAAAAACTCTTTCAGGATTTTCGCGGCCGCACAGACATCGCTTTCCCCGGTTACAATGGCAGTCTGACCATTGAGATCGGCGGCCAGATCCGGATATCCAACTTCTGCCGCGGCTCTCCGCAAAAACGTGTTCTTAACTACCTTGCACCGGGCGCCGGCTCCGGCTAGACGTGATTCGCAACTCCGAAAACTGAGTCACGTTCATCCCGGTATATTCCGTCACAATCAGAAACGGGGAATTATTCAATCTCGCGGAGAGATCATCGACGATCGTGGTTTTTTCAGGTCTCATTCTGGTCTATCCCCTATATTCAATATTTCAAAAATGGTGTCGAATCGATCCTCAGACCCGGACTCATCGTTGCGCTCATTGTAATGTTATGAACGAACTTACCTTTAGCCGTCGAAGGTCGCGCCTTGACCACGGCCTCAATCACGGCAGAACCATTTTCAACCAAAGCTTGCGGTTCGAACGAGAATTTACCCATCGGAACAGCCACGTTGCCGTTCTTGTCCAGCTTGAATTCAACGCGACCGGCCTTCACTTCTCGAACGGCTTTCGCCGTGTCCTCAGTGACCGTGCCGGTCTTAGGATTTGGCATTAATCCTCGAGGACCAAGAATCTTGCCCAGTTTGCGCACTTCGGCCATAGCCGCCGGTGTCGCGACCGCGACGTCGAAATCCTGGAAACCCTCCTGGCACTTCTTTACCATATCCTCGAAGCCCACAAACTCGGCGCCGGCTTCCCTGGCAGCTTCTGCCGCCTGGCCTTGAGCAAAAACGAGCACTCGCACTTTATTACCGCTGCCATGCGGCAACGGGCACGTTCCACGGACCATTTGATCGGATTGCCGCGGATCCACGCCAAGTTTGAACGACAGGGTCACCGTTTGATCGAACTTGGTCGGCGGAAGCTTTTTGAGCGCTTCGACGGCCTCTGTTAATGAATGAGCCTTGGCCGGATCGACTAGCGCGGCGCAAGAGCGATAACGTTTACTGCGGTCTGCTGACTTTCATTTTCTATTTGCAGTTATGGCGAGCCTTTCGGCCCTCCTGCCATTTTGTGGAAAGGTCGGTGAGCTACAGGCGCCTGGCCTTTCTCACCGTTTACGCACGGGGCGGGATGTCCGTGCCGATATAATCTATTCCTCTACTTCAATCCCCATTTGGCGAGCAGTCCCCACCAAAGTCCGGTAGGCGGCTTCTTCCGTGCGGGCATTCATATCCTTCATCTTCACTTTAACGATATCCATCACCTGTTGCTTCGTCAGCTTAGCGACCTTGGTCTTGTTCGGCTCCTTTGAACCGGCTGCAATATTGGCAGCCTTTTTCAGAAGGAGCGCCGCCGGTGGCGATTTGGTGATGAATGTAAAGGTCTTATCTTTAAAGACGGTAATTACAACAGGCAGGATATCTCCAGCCTGTTTCTGGGTTACAGCATTAAACTCTTTGCAGAAGGCCATGATATTGACGCCATTCTGACCAAGAGCGGGACCCACTGGTGGCGCCGGGTTGGCTTGACCTGCCGGAATCTGCAGCTTGATGGTTGCAACAACTTCTTTCGCCATAGTTCTTAATGTCGCGATCCGAATTGAATCACTTATCCTCTTTCCACCTGCCAATACTCCAGCTCAACCGGCGTCGATCGACCGAAAATGCTAACCGAGACTCGCAGTTTTCCGCGGTCAGGATCGATCTCTTCCACCACACCACTCTGGTTCTGGAACGGTCCATCTGCAACTTTAACCGTTTCGCCCACTTCAAAACTAACTTTCGGCTTAACCTTGTCTTCGAGTTGCCGGATCTGAGCCAGCATACTTTCGACCTCCTGAGGGCGCATCGGCACCGGACGGTCTTTCGTACCCGCAAAGCCAAGCACCCCTGGCGTCTCACGAATAAAGTACCATGTCCGCTCTACAAGCTGGTTCTGTTTGTCGAGCAAATGCATATTGACAATCAGGTAGCCCGGAAAAAATTTACGGGTTGTTTCAGTCCGTTTCCCTCGCTTGATCTCAGAAACCCGTTCGGTGGGAATTAAAACCTCGTACACCAGGTCGCCCATTTCCTCGGTTTTGATTCGTCGCGTAAGATTATCGTACACCTTCTGCTCCTGGCCGGAGAGCACGTGGACGACAAACCACTGATTTTTTTCGGGTTCACTCATATCGAGCAAAACTGCCTCAGGGAACTAACAACTTCACGAGATTGACCATCACAAGATCCCAGAATGCAATATATCCGCTCAAGAGCAACATCGCGACGACAACCACAGCCGTCGAATCAATGAGTTCTTTATATCTCTTAATTCCTTTTTCTTTCGGGTCCCAAGGCCAGCTGGCTTTTTCCAGCTCAACCCATACCTCACCTAAAAACCCTTTAATGCGACCGATCATAAGCTAAGCGCAGCTTTCAGCTCCGTTTTTTAATCTTTCTACGCCACCGAGACGGTCCGGCAACTTCTCTGAACAGGTCAGGAGGGACTCGAACCCCCAACCAGCGGTTTTGGAGACCGCTGCTCTACCAATTGAGCTACTGACCTATTTTGTATTTCAAAATAAACAAGACGGTCCGGCAAACGCCGGACCACCTTCGCACAACTCAAAAATCTCTCGCCGGAAGCAGCCAATCAGTCGAGAATGTCGGAGACACGACCCGCGCCAACGGTTCGGCCACCCTCGCGGATAGCAAATCGGATTGTCTTTTCCATGGCAATCGGGGTGATTAAATCAACTTCGATCGCGACATTATCTCCCGGCATCACCATTTCGACTCCGTCCGGAAGCTTTACGGTCCCAGTCACATCTGTGGTCCGGAAATAAAACTGCGGACGATAATTGGTGAAGAAAGGCGTATGACGCCCGCCTTCTTCCTTGCTGAGCACGTACACTTCCGCCTTGAACTTCTTGTGGGGGTTGAATGCTATTCGGCTTCGCGACGACCTGGCCGCGTTCCACTTCTTCCTTTTTAATGCCCCGCAAGCAGCACTCCCACGTTGTCGCCGGCGCGAGCTTCGTCCAGTAGCTTACGGAACATTTCGATATCGGTCACAGTCGTCTTGGCCGTCGGACGGATGCCGACAATCTCGACTTCCTCCATTTTCTTGAGGATCCCGCGCTCAACGCGTCCGGTCACCACGGTGCCACGACCTTCAATATTGAATACGTCTTCGATCGGCATTAAAAACGGTTGATCGATCGGGCGTTCGGGCAGCGGGATGTATTCATCGACCGCTGCCATCAGTTGGTAGATAGCATCTTTGGACTTCGGATCACCTTCCAGCGCCTTCAGAGCGCTGCCTTTGACGATCGGTATTGTCTCGCCCGGAAACTCATACTGGGAGAGCAGATCGCGAACTTCCATTTCTACGAGGTCAAGAAGTTCGGCATCATCAACCATGTCACACTTATTCAGGAAAACCACGATCGACGGCACGCCAACCTGGCGGGCGAGCAAAATATGCTCACGAGTCTGCGGCATGGGTCCGTCGGCCGCCGATACGACTAAAATGGCACCGTCCATCTGCGCCGCACCAGTAATCATGTTCTTCACGTAGTCCGCGTGCCCCGGACAATCCACGTGAGCGTAGTGACGCTTTTCGGTCTGATACTCAACATGCGCGGTGTTAATCGTGATGCCGCGTTCCTTTTCTTCAGGAGCATTGTCGATTTGGTCGTACCGCGTCGCTTGGGCCATGCCCTTCTCGGCAAGAACCGTCGTGATAGCGGCAGTCAACGTGGTCTTCCCATGGTCGACGTGACCAATCGTGCCTATGTTCACGTGCGGTTTGGATCTTTCAAATTTATCCTTAGCCATTTAAGGTCTCCTTCTTGCTGCTAATGTCTTAACTGAAATCGTCTTCTTAACCACAGGACATGGAGCCCATGACCGGGATTGAACCGGTGACCTCGTCCTTACCAAGGACGTGCTCTACCAACTGAGCTACATGGGCAGCTGCCGTTTTCGGCCAATTTTCAAAGTTACCAAGACTGACCGACTCTCTTCGCCGGAAATTGAAGTCAAAAAGCATTAGCCGCCAATCTTAAGTCCCTTTAGATTAGATGCAGTAAGCTTGCTGCTCAAGGTCCGTCAAGCGAGCCCGAAACTTAACAAAGAGTCCAACCCCGTCAACAGGATTCTTCGGGCCTTCACCGCGTATATTTTCCGCATTCCAAATGGCGAGGACCGATATCGGTCACTTCCCGACCGTCGCCTCATCCGGAACCGGCCTGCCTGCTTCCGCCGAAATCTCCGGCTCCACGACGTACCGCTCGGCAACCCGGCGAATTGATTTCGCCTTGCCGGTGGACGTATCGACATCGACTAAGATCCCATGAAGCTTCACTTGACCTTTGGCAACCGGGAAATTCACCGGCATGCTGCTCATGAAGCGTTGAATGATCGGCTGGATTTCGCGTCCCAGCACAGATTCGGTCGGACCGCACATTCCTGCATCGCAAATAAACGCCGTTCCTCCCGGGAAAATCTGCTCATCAGCGGTTTGGACATGGGTATGCGTGCCCGCGACTGCCGAAACCTTGCCATCCAGAAATCGCCCCATCGCAATCTTCTCACTGGTGGTTTCCGCGTGCATATCCACAAAGATGACGTGGGTTTCCGCTCGCAGGCGGCGGACTTCCTCGTCGACAAACCGAAAGGGATTTTCGAGGCTCGGCTGCATAAATGTCCTCCCCTGTGCGTTGATCACGCCAACTTTCCCCTTGGCTGTCTCGAGCACTATGGAGCCTCTGCCCGGGGTGCCGGGTGGATAATTGATGGGCCGCAGCAAACGAGGCTCGGTCTCAATATATGCAATCACCTCTTTCTGATCCCAAATATGATCTCCCGTCGTCACAACCGCCACGCCCGCCCGCAAAAGGTCGATGTTTATCTTGCCCGTGATCCCGCGCCCGGCCGCCGCATTTTCGCCATTGACGATGACGAAATCGATCCCCCACGACTGCTTCAATTTCGGTACCATCTCGATCACCGCTTTTCGCCCTGGTTCTCCAATAACGTCGCCGAGAAATAAAAGTCGAAGCATTGCACACACCCGAATATCTCTGTCTTATATAAGTTCTCGGAGATCCCGAATCAAATTCGCTATGTTCCGAGTCTTTGCATTACTGTTCTTCCCGATCGCCCTGGCGCCGGTTGCCTCTTTCTCTCAACGGTTGTCCCCACTCTCGCAACCACCGAATTGGGACCAGATGAATCGATTCCAGGAAACGATCACGCATGACGAATTTGTCAGTCTGCTGGAATCGGTTTACGCCTCAAACGGTGCTGCAGCGCAGTGGATTAGAGTTGGCCCCACTGAAGCAGTCATACAGGAAGACGCCTCCCACCTTTTCGTCCTCAGGTTCGCTTCGAGCCTCCAATCGCGAAAACCGGTGCCCCGATATTGGACCAGTGTTCATCAATTGAATTCAAACGACGAAGCGCCCCTTGGCGGAATAAAGATCGCCATCGATCCAGGCCATCTGGGGGGAAAATGGGCCCAAATGGAGGAACGATGGTTTCAGTTCGAAAACTCCATCCCCGTGACAGAAGGGGATCTGACTTTGCGCGTCGCAGAAATCCTGGCACCCCGGCTCCGGAGCCTTGGAGCCGAGGTAGCATTAGTTCGGTCGGCGCCCGGGCCAGTGACAGATACGCTTCCGACCGAACTCTACGATGCGGCCGAGACTTCGCTTCGTGGTCGTGGCGTCACGAACGTCCTTTCAGCCTACGCCGGCCCGGCCGATCCGAACCGCGAAGATTCGATTCCTTGGGAAGCAGAACGACTGTTCTATCGCGTCGCCGAAATCCACGCGCGAGCGAGGATTGTTAACGAAAGGGTCAAACCAGACCTCGCCCTCTGCCTCCATTTTAACGCCGAACCTTGGGGCGACCCAAAACATCCCGCACTTGTATCAGAGAACCATCTCCACTTACTAATAAACGGCACTTACAGCTCTCTCGAACTCGGTTTTGACGATCAGCGGTTCGCCATGCTTTTGAAGTTGTTGAATCGAGCCTATCCGGAAGAACTGGCCGCCGCCGAGTTTGTGGCCGGAGCGATGGCCAGGATTACCGGCCTTCCTCCCTACTATTATTCAGGAGCGAACGCCAAAAGGGTCGGCAACTCAGGCTATGTCTGGGCTCGCAATTTACTCGCAAACCGGCTCTACGAATGCCCGGTTGTCTATATCGAGCCATATGTGATGAATAGCCGAGAAGTCTTCGACCGTATTCAGGCCGGAGAATACGAAGGACTTCGAGATTTCGCGGGCGTCCTGCGGGCAAATATCTATGAAGAATATGTTCAGGGTGTCGTGGAAGGCTTAACCGCCTACTGCCTTGCAAATCGAGGCCGATAAGATCCAACAGAGTCGAACGCTAATGAACGCGGAATGAAAATCAGCGGTTGATTTCTCCTTGATCGGGATTTAACCTCCCAGCTCTTGATCCAACGGGCTGTGGCTCAGCTTGGTAGAGCGCCACGTTCGGGACGTGGAGGCCGTGGGTTCGAATCCCACCAGCCCGACCAAGGCCGGTCCAACGGTCTGAGCACATGGCAAACTCTTAGATTCTTCGCGCTGGAACCGCTATGAACACTCGCTTCGCTCCTATCCTGTTCTTTGTTCTCGTCTGCCATTCTTTGGTCCGTGCGGACGACACCGACGAAAAGAAGCTTCCCAACGTCGTCATTCTCGCCACCGGCGGCACCATCGCCGGAAGCGGCGCGACCTCCACGACCACGGTGGGATACAAGGCGGCGACCGTGCCGATTCAAGCTTTGATCGACGCAGTCCCCGAACTCAAGAAAGTGGCCAACGTCCGAGGCGAACAGGTTTTCCAAATCGCAAGTCAAAATATGACCAATGATTATTGGTTGAAACTTGCCAAACGGGTGAACGACTTGCTGCAGCAGCCAGATGTAGATGGAATCGTTATTACCCACGGGACCGACACACTGGAGGAAACCGCTTACTTTATGAACCTGGTCGCCAAAAGCGACAAGCCGGTCGTCATCGTCGGAGCGATGCGCCCATCCACGGCCTTATCTGCCGATGGACCGATTAACCTCTATAATGCAGTCCTTCTTGCGGGCAGCAAAGAGGCCATTGGAAAAGGCGTTCTTGTTTGTCTGAACGATCAAATCAACTCTGCCAGAGACGTCACAAAGACCAACACATCGACGGCCGACACCTTTAAGTCGCCCGAGCTTGGCGTCCTCGGTTATATCCAGGGAAATCGCGTCGCCTTCTATCGCTTCCCTGCGCGCAAGCATACCTTGAACTCCGAATTCGACATTTCTGCAGTCGACAAGCTTGCCCAACGTTGAAATCGCTTATGGCTTCGAGAATGTCTCGCGCACAACAGTTGACGCCCTCGCGGCCGCTGGCGTCGACGGAATCGTCTATGCCGGAGTCGGCGACGGCAATCCGTCGGAATTGACTGAGCAGGCCTTGGCAGATGCGCGCGCGAAAGGGATTCTTATCGTTCGCAGTGCGCGGGTAGGAAACGGGATCGTCGCCCGGAACAACGAAGTGAACGACGACAAACGCGATTTCGTCGTGTCAGATAACTTGAATCCTCAGAAAGCAAGGATCCTTTTAACCGATCGCGCTCACCAAAACGAAGGACACGAAAGAGATCCAACGCATGTTCTATGAATACTAGCCCTGCCCGGCGCGGTGGTTTTCGAGCTTGAATCCCTGGTAAGAGACGGTCGGCTCAAGTTGATAGCGCTCAATTAAAATTCAAAACTCCTTCCCGGGCTCCCAGCCAGGCGGTGCCAGTTCGAAGCGGTCGAACGAAAATCCGGGTGCAACCGTGCAGCCAACCAGCGTCCAGTCTCCAAGGCTCCGCGCCGATTGCCACTGGCCGCCAGGAACAAACGCTTGGGGGCGCTCACCCGCGTTCAAATCAATGCCGACGTGCATGGTAACGACATCTTTGCTCCCGGCGGAAACCGAAAGCGCAAGCGGCGCTCCGGCGTACCAATGCCAGACTTCGACCGAGTCGATCCTGTGCCAATGGGAAACTTCGCCGCTAACCAGCAAGAAATAGATGGCCGTGGAAACTGACCTGTCGCCATAGCTCATCGGATCTCGAAGCGTTTCCCGGTAATGGCCGCCCTCCGGGTGCGGTCTTAGATCCAGCAGGCGGATGATCTCGGAGGCGGTCAATGGGTAAAGGTTTTGAGTTTCAGTTGCGCTCGGGCACGTTTTCCACCTCGGACATGAGCTGGCCTGCGCCCAATTTTTCAGGATGTCTGCCCGCTCGCAAGACAAACTCGATCCTCGATTCACGCCAATTGCGTGTTGTTCTCCGCGCAACTAGCGCTTCGGCTCATCTCGTATTACCTTCGCCGTCTTATGCCGAGGTCTGCTGAGTTTCCGCAGAATGCGATCATTATTCGTGGCGCGCGTCAGAACAACCTGAAAGGAATCGACCTCGATCTGGAACTTAGCAGGTTCCATGTGATCACGGGTCCAAGCGGCAGCGGCAAATCAAGCCTTGCCTTCGATACGATCTATGCGGAAGGGCAGCGCAGGTATGTCGAAACCTTCAGTCCGTACACTCGCCAGTTTCTAGAGCGGATGGACAAACCACAGGTGGACGAAATTCTCGGTATTCCACCTGCTATTGCGATCGAGCAGGCAAACCGGGTTCGAACGACTCGATCCACCGTCGGAACGATGACGGAGATCAACGATTACCTGAAGTTATTGATGCCACGTCTGGCACACGCTTTCTGCCCTGAGTGCGAGCGCGAGATCGTTTGCGAAACTCCTGAGAGTATCGCGTCCGCACTTTTGTCCAGGCTCAAAGGTCGCGCAATCCTGGTGACATTCGGAGTTCCGGTGCCGATCGGCACGAACCTCGGAGATTTTTTCTCATTCCTCAATCAGCAGGGCTTTTTACGCGTCTGGCTGAATGAGGAGCCCACGCGCACCGATGACCAACCTCAGGTCAAGCGACTTCCCGCAATCGTACCCGTCATCCAGGACCGCACCACGGTCGAAAAATCGAATTACGGGCGGCTGACTGAAGCGATCGAACAGGCTCTGAAATACGGAAAGGGTCAACTTAGCATCGTGGCGCTGAACCCGATCGAAGAACATCGGTTCTCCACCGGCTGGCATTGTCCCTATTGCGATATCGACATTCGACCGCCTGCACCCGGTCTCTTTTCGTTCAACAATCCGCTTGGAGCTTGTCCTGCTTGCAGGGGATTCGGAAGGACGATCGGTATCGACCTGAACCGCGCTATGCCGGACCGGAGCCTGAGTATCGCCGACGGCGTCGTGAAGCCTTTTCAGACCGGTCAGATGCATAAGTGCCAAAAGGATCTGGTTTCCCGAGCGTTGGATCGACAAATTGATATCCACTACCCATTCGAAGATCTGCCGAAGGCCGACCAGGAATGGGTGATTAACGGCGATCTTCGTCCTGATCTGACCGCGGATGAAGTCTGGGAAAACGGCGGGTGGTACGGGATTCGTGGCTTTTTTGATTGGATGGAATCGCGCGCCTACCGAATGCACGTCCGCGTATTCCTGAGCCGTTACCGTGCTTACACCCTTTGTCCGCAATGTCACGGGACCCGGTTCAAAGCGGAGACGCTGAATTTTCGTCTAGTGATTGGAAAACAGCGCTACGCTCTGCCGGCTCTGCAGCAGATGCCAGTCGAGGAGTTGGGAGCCAGGCTCGCAGAACTTTCTATTCTCGAAAGCGATACGACGACCGAGATGGTCCGCTCCCAGATCGTCTCCCGCCTCAAATACCTCGTCGACGTCGGACTCGGATACCTGACTTTGGACCGGGCAACGCGTTCCCTGTCCGGCGGCGAAGTGCAGCGAGTGAATCTGACGACTTGCCTGGGCGCCTCCCTCGTCAACACACTTTTTGTCCTCGACGAACCAAGCGTCGGACTTCATCCGAGGGATGTCCACCGCCTGATCAGCGTGCTGCATGGCTTGCGCGACAAAGGGAACACTCTTCTGGTCGTCGAGCACGAGGAGGCGGTAATTCGAAGCGCGGATAGCCTGATCGAGATCGGCCCTGGCCGTGGTGAACTCGGTGGGCAACTGGTTTATCAGGGTCCGATTGAGCGCATAGAAGAAGCGTCACCGAACTCGCTCACGGCAGCCTACCTTACCGGCAGAAAGCGCATTCTCCCGCCAAAGAGGCGCCGAAAGCCGACCGGGTTTCTCGAAGTCGTTGGAGCTCGCGAGCACAATCTCAAAAACGTCGATGTTAGATTTCCCCTCAACGTATTCTGTTGCGTCACTGGTGTGTCCGGTTCGGGGAAAAGCACATTGGTGCAGGATATTCTGTACCAGAACCTGATCCGTTTAAAAGGCGGTTCGAGCGAAGAAACGCCTGGGATTTGTGACCGCCTCGTTGGTGCCCATGACATCGATGAGGTCCTGATGGTCGATCAATCGCCGCTGGCCAGGTCTCCGAGGTCGACACCAGCCGTCTATGTCGGAGCATTCGATCGAATCAGGGAACTTTATTCCACCCTCCCCGAAGCGAAAACGGCGGGCTTAACTCCCTCGGCGTTCTCGTTCAACTCCGGCACCGGCCGTTGTGAACGCTGCTCAGGCCTTGGCTACGAGAAAGTTGAGATGCAATTTCTCAGCGATCAATACATCCGCTGCGGCGAATGTGATGGGAAGCGGTATCAAGCGCACATCCTTGCTGTCAAGCTGGACGGCAAATCCATTCACGACGTTCTGGAATTGACCGTAACGGAAGCAATTGCGTTCTTCCGGCCCACGACCGCATACCAGGCGCTGGCGGAGCCGCTGGAGCTTCTTCGACAAGTCGGGCTCGGCTATCTGAGGCTCGGACAACCGGTCAACGTACTATCCGGAGGAGAATCGCAGCGCCTGAAGCTGGTCGGTCACCTTGCTGAGAGCAAAAAAAGCAGTCGGCATGCGCTTCTGATCTTCGACGAACCGACGACGGGCCTTCATTTCGACGATATCGCTTCTCTTTTGAACCTTTTCCATCAACTCGTGACCCGGGGCAACACTTTGATCGTGATCGAACACAACTTGGATGTCATCCAATCTGCGGATTACGTCATTGATCTTGGTCCGGAGGCCGGCGCGCATGGGGGTGCAATTGTTGCCGAGGGCTCGCCAGAGGAAGTGGTGAAAAACCCACATTCACAAACCGGAATTTATCTCCGGGAAAAGTTGGCAAATCGACAATCTCGGTCGAGCGCCCGCGTCGCAGAGCTTCCCAAAATCGTCGCAAAACCTCAGATCTCGATTCATGGGGCACGCCATCATAACCTGAAGAATCTGTCGCTCAGACTGCCTCATGAAATGATCATTGTCATAACGGGTCTGAGCGGTTCCGGAAAATCGAGCCTGGCATTCGATATTCTTTTCGCCGAAGGCCAGCGCCGCTTTCTGGATAGCATGTCGGCTTACGCGCGCCAGTTTGTCGAACAACTCGAACGCCCCGACGTGGACCACGTCGAGGGGATACCGCCAAGCGTTGCGATTGAACAGAGACTCACTCAGGGTGGCGGCAAATCGACCGTGGCAACGCTTACCGAGGTTTACCATTTCTTACGCCTGCTGTTCGCCAAGCTAGGAACGCAACACTGTCCCCGGTGCGGCATCCCGGTAACTAAACAAAGCCTCGCGGCAGTCCTCAGGCTAGTGCAGGATTTTGTCAGGAAGGCACCCGCTACGCTAACCGCGCCGCTGGTGAAAGCGCGAAAAGGGTATCACAAAGAAGTTGCGGCCTGGGCGGAGCGCGAAGGTTACCACGAGTTGATAATCGACGGCAAAAGACATGCACTGCCCGAATTCCCAAACCTTGAACGCTACCGGGAGCACACGATTGATGTCGTTATTGGCCAACTGAATGGCGCCGAGGGTCAGGATGTTCAGCAACTGGTTAAAACCGCCCTCCGGATCGGAAACGGATCCGCTTTTTTACTACCCGCAAAAGCCAAATTGAAACGTGCGTCTCGATTATCCCCCGGGAGCGAGGCACTGGATTCTCGTCCCGATTCAGGTCGCGTTGTCCTCAGCAGCGAGATGACCTGTCCAAATTGCGGAGATGCGTTTGAAGAGTTGGATCCCCGCCTCTTTTCCTTCAACTCGCCGCACGGCTGGTGTCCGATCTGTAATGGGTTCGGCTACGTTCTTCCGTTCGCCATGGATGAGGACAAAGCAGAGTCAAAACTCGACGCTGAGCTTATTGCGGAGCGGCGGAGCGACTCCATCGACGAAGCCAGCGTGGAGCAGTGCCCGGGTTGCTGCGGTACCCGTCTGAATGCGATCGCACGTGCGGTCAAGGTGCAAGGCTACACGATCGATCAAGTGTCAGCAACAGCCATCAGGCACGCTATCCCGCTCATCGAAACCCTGAAGTTCACGGGCTCGAGTCAACCGATTGCGGCGGATATTTTAAACGAAATCAAGCAGCGACTCTTGTTCATGCAGCAGGTCGGCCTGGAGTATCTGACGCTCGATCGGTCTGCCAAGACATTAAGCGGAGGCGAGTCCCAACGAATTCGGCTTGCTGCCCAACTCGGCTCAAATTTGCGCGGGGTCTTATATGTTCTGGACGAACCCACCATCGGTCTGCACCCGCGGGATAACGAGCGACTTCTTGACACGCTGAAAGCTTTGAAAGAAAAAGGCAACACCCTGGTTGTCGTCGAACATGACGAAGAGACGATGCGCCGCGCCGACCTGATTGTCGATCTGGGACCCGGCGCTGGACGCAGGGGCGGTGGGCTGGTTGTAGTCGGCCCGATTGGAGAGATTCGGACGTGCCGTCAATCGATAACCGGAAAGTTCCTCGAAAGGCCCCTGGCTCATCCGCTAAGAGGTTCTTGGCGGTCTTTGCGGAGGGTGAATTGGATCGAAATCAAGGGAGCCCACGCTAATAACCTGAAACATATCGACGTCCGTTTCCCAATCGGGCGCCTCTCGGTCATTACCGGTGTCTCTGGCTCCGGGAAGAGCACGCTTCTACGATCGGTCCTTCTGCCGGCGATTCAGGGTCATCTCCAGAGAGGCAGAAAAAAGAGCGTGTCCGAAAAATACCGCCTGGAAAGAGATCACAGGGATCGAGCACCTGGGTGCCGTATTCGAGGTGGATCAAGCTCCAATCGGGAAAACGTCACGTTCTATTCCGGCGACCTACGTCAAGATCTTTGATGCCATTCGGGCCCTTTATGCCCAACTTCCGGAATCCCGGATTCGCGGTTACAACCCCAGCCGCTTTTCGTTTAACACTGACGGTGGCCGATGCGAGATTTGTGCCGGACAAGGAGTCATCAAACTGGAAATGAATTTCCTGCCTCCCAGTTACATTCCTTGCGAAGCCTGCGGCGGCAAGCGGTTTAATCCGCAAACGCTGGCGGTCCAATTCAATGGCAAGAGCATCGGCGACATGCTCGAGCTTACGATCGAGGAAGCCGCGGAACTATTCAAGTCGCAGCCACGGATCTACAAACCACTCGAGCTTCTGGTTCAGACCGGTCTTGGATATCTCCAATTGGGCCAGCCAAGTCCGACACTTAGTGGCGGTGAGGCGCAGCGGCTAAAACTGGTCAGTGAATTGAAGAGCGGGGTAACAAGGAGCTTAAACGAGCGACTCAGGAAGAATATCACTCCGAAGTCCACCCTCTATCTTTTGGAAGAACCGACGATAGGTCTGCACACCTGCAGACGTAGAGCTGCTCATCGAGGTCCTGCATCGGTTGGTCGACGACGGAAATACGGTGATCCTGATCGAACATAACCTCGATGTAATCGCCGAGGCTGACTACGTTCTCGATATCGGCCCCGAGGCAGGTGATGGCGGCGGGGAAGTCGTTGCCGCGGGTTCTCCGGCAGAGGTTGCTCGCCATGGTGCAAGCCGGACCGCTCCCTTTCTGCGGAAGGTCCTTGGAACTGAGAAAAATCGTCGACACGCGGCGTAGGTGGCAAGGAACGTGTCGGCAGGTCGGCGGGGCGAGAACAGCGCAATTGGCCTAAATGGAGCAGGATAGGATCCGGCGCGAGGCGCAGCCTCAGCGCATCAGCGCCTCAACCACAGACTCCACCCCGATCGATTCCATCAGCCCATCAGGGCTTCTCACCACCTTCACGTGCTCACCGAGCGGTGCCCAGACAGTTGGATCCGTGGCGCCGAAAAGCGCGACCGTAGGAGTTCCGACAGCAGCGGCCAAGTGAGTTACTCCTGTGTCGTGACCGACGAAACACCGGCATTCATGGAGCGCTCGCGATAGCTCCGAGAGATTCGAGTTCAACAGGCTTCGAAGACGCCGAATGTGACAACGGGAGAAATATTCACGAACAAGTTCGTTGTCCGCTTCGCCAGCGACCAATAGAAAATGGTCAAACAATCCGTCCAGACGTTCAGTCAATTCGACCCAATATTTCACAGGCCAATTCTTGGTCATAGAACCGCTGCCCAGGTGGAACCCGAGACAGGAGGAGCGCTTGAGATTTGGTCCGAGAGACAACCTCGGAACCGGGTCGTGCAGCGTCAATCCGAGCTGGTCGAGGACCGCGGCCAACTGGTAGACCGCGTGCATTCCAGATGGTACCGGAAACGAACCTTTAAGCACCCTTTTCACTCCGCCCCGAGCCAGATTTTGCGCGATCGTCGTATCTGGATCGGACAAAAAACTAATTGCCAGGTCGAAGCCTTCCAACCTGCTTCGGACCACCGGCGGGATCCGCGCGCTGACGAAAAGGGAGGCAAGGTCCGCCGCATCTAATCGCTCGACTCGATCGACGAATTCTGGCCTGGCCAGTCCGGCTTGGGGAAGGATACCCCACAACTCCGTAGCAGCGTCGTGAAAGCTGTTCCGAATTTCGCGCAACAGCGGGAGGGTTAGAATCAGGTCTCCGAGCGCACCTCCCCGTAGGACGAGGATTCTCAACTCTAGTGAGGCTGTTGAAACGCGGGCATTGATCCAAATTGTCCACCCTTCTCCCAGTCAGTCGGCTCATTCCAGGGAATCGCACTTTCCGGCTTTCCAAAACGCGGAGTTTGATCCGCCTCTTTGGAATCCTGGGACACGCATCCGGCCAAAAACAAGGCACTACTTAAGACCAAAAATTACTGTCTTCATTTCGTGGCGAGCAATACTGCATCTCCTACAGCAACTTTTGAAAGATTGTCGGGGGAAGCGGAAGCAAATTCGGCAACGCAACTATTCGGCTCCACGGATACGACGCGCAACTGCGTTACCTTCTCTCCATTCTTCATCACCGTTAGCCTGGAATTGGTCGCTACGCCCGAATCACTTCCAAGGCTGACGGTCAAGGCTTTGGCCTCCTGGTTGATCGAAAGAATACTCCCCTCTAACGGAAAGTCGGCTTTTGCTTCTTTGTTGGCCTCGAGGCGGAATTGATTCAGTTCATTTTCGACATCTATCAGACGCCGAGCCAAAGCTTGGCGATCTTCCTCCGCGCGCTGTTTCTGTTCCAGATTTCTTCCCGCCTCGGTCAAAGCAGCGGTCAACGCCTTGTTTTCGCTGTCCCGAGCAGTGAGCTGTTCTGTTGATTGGTTAAGCTTGGCCTTGGTAGTATTAAGTTCCGCCGTGCGCGCATCCCGCTCCTGTTGGGTCAAACGTTCTTGCGTAGAAAGGCGGTCTTCCGTTTGTTGCAGATTCTGCTGCAAATCCTTTAATTTTTTCCCAGTTTCGTCGCTCGATGAACGTGAATCAATCAATTCCTGGCTTAGTCGGGCAAGCTTGGCCCGGTTAAGGAAACCCAGCCCAGCCGCACTCAACGCGCATAGAATCGAGACTATCAGTAAAAACCTAATCATCCCTGACTCGTGTTTTAAGGTTTGAGTTTGCGTGAGCCAGCCAGCAAACACCGTCCCCAACCTGGATACCACGGAAAACCCAAAACCGAAAAGGTACAACCCCAAACTCGAAATTCCGCCTCGCAAGAAAGCCGTTGCCCTTCTCCGCTAACTGGTCCATTGGAAAAGAACCGTCAGGGGCTATGGATCGCGGACTTACAAACCCCGCCAGGGCAGGAATGCAGCAACGGTAGTATGCTCTGCGTTGCCGTAGTTCTCTGACGGCCCTTTTGAAATCAGCCTTTTCTGAAAATCGTGCTCACCAAGCGGGATGGATGTTATCCATTCCTCACGTATGGCGCGCCAGGAAACGACGCCGCTTGAATTTGATCACGGTGTTCGATTAGCTAAGGGAAACCTTGGAAACACAGATCTCCATTCTTTCCGGTCTTCCGCCCCGCTCTGAGACGCTCTCCAGTGAAAATGTCATCCTGGGCCGGGCGGCGGAGGTTGATTTGATTTTGAGCCATCCCGAAGTATCGCGGCGCCATTGCCGGATCCTCCGTGAAGGTGAAAGCTGGTTCGTCGAGGACCTCGGTAGCCAACGAGGCACCGCCGTCAATGGAACCCGCATTTCCGGCCGGACCGCTCTCAGGGAGGGCGACCAGATCCAGGTAGGTCCCGTTCTTTTGGTACTCGGTGTCACCCCTGAAGAATCGGCGATCGCAGCGGACTTGGTGAATCCCATCGGTTCGGTCCTGTACAAGGGAAAGCCGGCGGAGAGCATCTCGCTCGGTTCTGATCTTATTTTCGGGCGAAGCGGTGAGGTGGATGTGCTCTTAAGCGATCCTGTCGTCTCGCGGCGCCACGCGATGATCGAGTCTGGGCCAAAAGGGTATCGTTTGCTCGATCTTCATAGCAAATCAGGATCGTTCGTGAACGGCAGACGATTCGACGAGCATGATCTCGTTATCGGCGACCAGATCCAGTTGGGACCGTTTTTCTTTATCTATGACGGTAAACAGCTCCTCCGCGTGCGCCGCCTTTCTGTCGGCCGGATTATTGCGATCGGTCTGATCAAGCAAGGTGACAGTGGGCCGATTTTGAACAGCGCTGGTTTTGTGGCCGAACCTGGCCAGTTCATCGGAATTCTCGGGCCGAGCGGCGCCGGGAAAACAACGCTCCTGAATGCTCTGAGCGGACTTCGTCCCGCGGAGAGTGGAAAAATTCTATTTGACCAAACCGACCTGTACAAAAACCTCGACCAGCTCCGCTCGCTGTTCGGTTACGTCCCGCAAGACGATATTGTTCACTCTGAGCTGACAGTTACCGAAGCGCTCACCTTCGCTGCCCGCCTCCGCTTACCTGCCGGAACGCCTCGCTCAGAGATTGTCAAGTTGGTGGACCACACGATTGCGAGTCTCGGTTTATCCGACCGAGTGAACCTGAAGACCGGTCGACTGTCCGGTGGTCAGCGAAAGAGGGTCAGCGTCGGAGTCGAGCTGCTTAGTCGTCCGCCTCTTTTGTTTTTGGACGAACCGACTTCCGGACTGGATCCTCTGGCGGAATTCAAACTCATGGAGTTGTTGCGCCGTCTCGCCGACACGGGTTGCACAGTCGTTTGCACCACGCACGTAATGGAGAACGTCTATTTGATGGATCAGATCGCCATCATCTCGGATGGACGCGTGGTCTTTCAAGGTGCGCCCGATGAAGCGCGTTCAAGATTTGGTGTTGCGCGACTCTCCGCGCTTTACGATGCATTGCAGGCCATTGATTCAAAAAGTCTGCCCGCCTTCGAGCCGATGCTGTCCGGCGGAACCGGAACAGGAAAGGCCGGCGGCTGTGCCTCTGGCAAAGAAAAAGACGGGCATTTTCGCTTCCGATCCTTTTGCAACGCCAGCTCGCCATTTTCCGGGCCGACATTAAGAATCTGATCATCCTTCTGGCGCAGCCGATCATCATCGGAGCCTTGGTCGCCTGGGTGGCAAGTGATCCCCAACTGGATCAATTTTTCGCCTATATAGCCACCCTTTGGTTCGGGTGCAGCAATTCGGCCCAGGAAATTGTACGGGAATTGCCGATTTATCGCCGTGAGCGGTTGGTTGGTTTGAGCCGCTGGAGTTACCTCACCAGCAAGTTCCTCTGGATGGGGGGGCTAACCGCGATCCAGTCGCTTCTTATTTACGCGACCATCGCCATCGGACGCGGCACACACGGAGCTGCTCATTGGCAGGTTATCGGGCTGATCCTGCTGGCCTTCGCCGCTACGGGCATCGGCTTGACGATGTCCGCTTTCGCGAAGACTCCAATGCAGGCCGTCATGTTGGTACCCCTGTTGCTGATTCCGCAAATTCTCTTTTCCGGTTTCACAGTTCCGGCCAAGGACATGACACCGCCAGTCCTGGCGCTTAGCCAGATCATGCCCAGCTTTGCCTCCGAGCGGATCGCTGACGTTAGCTTTTTGATCGATCAGAAGATCTCCGGAGACCTCGCGCGCGAATTATTCGATAGCCTATTTCAACATCAACGATTGGTACCGTTCGAGAACCGGGGAGCGACTTAAGACAGGGCATGGTCTACAGCGAACCTCCGCCCACTCTGGGTCGCTTACTCTGTCGCTTATTTTGTGGACGATCGGCGGGTTTATCGGTTCCTTCTGGTTACTTGGAAGAAAGGAACGCGAGTAATACACGATCAAACTCAAGAACGTCAAGCTACTCTGATCGAATCTTTACCCTTCGGAGGGGGTGGAAGTGTTTCCTCCTTGATCCGGAAACCCGTAAACACGCACCACCTGGCTTTTTCCTTTCAGCTGGAATTCACCAAACTCCACGAATTCGTACCGCGGAGGCAACACCGTCACAAAATCCTGCGACAGAACCAGGTTCTGGTTCAATTCCTTCATTAACACCCTCGAGACGGAACGCCGTATTAACGGTGTCGCCGATGATGGTCGCGTCCCTCATCGCCACTTGGCCAATATTACTGCTCGAAACGCGGCCGAAATGGACCGCGATTCCAACCCGAAAAGGTGTCTCGGTCCCGGGCCACATCGCGATTGGCTGCGAGTTGCAGATATGGTCAGCGCAACATCAAGGCAAACTGCGCATTCGGTTCCCTGCTGATCTCTGCGCCGGCCAATAGGCCAGCAACGCATCGCCGATATATTTATCGATGATCCCTCCAGCCGATTGGACCGCGTTCCCAATGTCGCGAAACCAATTCCCTATAATTTGCGCGAGTTCGCGTTCAGCTCAGTTTTTCAGCCATCGAACTGAAGCCCCGAATGTCGCAGACAAGAATTGCCACCGACAACACCGCCTGGTGCCCTTCCATGCTGACTGCAGCAAGCGTTGCATCTACATTTCCGGCCGGCTCATCGTCGGGAGTCTGATCGAAGACAAGCTCGTAATTCGCGATTCGCACTCGGGCGCCCGGCTCGAGGGTCACGGGCATGACCACGCGTTGATCATTCACGAACGTGCCATTACGACTCCCCAGATCCATGATCTGATACTGGAAGCCGTTATGACACCGCACGATCGCGTGCTGGCGCGAAACATGGTTGCCTGGCAAGGCGATGGTATTATCCTGCGTCCGACCGATCGTGGCGGTATTATTGACTTCTCGTTCGAATGGCTCTTCCCCAAGGATATTGACGCGAAACTTTGCGGGCATCTGTTTTTAAAACAGTCGCTATGATGCCATGCCATGCTTCCGTTTGCCAGCGGCAATCGTGGCAGGAAAGCGCTCTGCCGCGTCACTCGAGCATCAAAAATAAGTTGACGTGCCGGTCGCTATCCCCTAGGTTCGCGGACATTCCATCAAGAGTGGCGGAGGGACTGGCCCGACGATGCCACGGCAACCGGTTTCACGAAATGTGGGACGACCAGGTGCCAATTCCAGCTCTGAAAAAATTTTCAGACAAAGATGGAGAGAGCGTGAATCTTGTAACCTCGCGACTCTTGGTGGGATGCACGAATAGTATAACCCGCCTTGGTTTATGGATAAACGCCCGTTCTTTTCCCACCTTCGCTGTCGGGAGTGTGGCCGTCGCTACCCCAAGGAGGCTGTTCACGTCTGCGAATTCGATTTCGGTCCCCTCGAAGCAGCCTACGATTATGAGGCAATCGGTCAGGCTCTTACCCGCGAAAAAATCCTCGCCCGCCCTCCATTCAATGTGGCGGTATCGCGAACTCCTTCCGATTGAGAACGAACCTACGGTCGGGCTCCAGGTCGGGTTCACTCCATTAGTCCCGGCTCGCCGGTTGGCTGAGCGCCTCGGAGTCGATGAGCTCTACGTCAAGAATGACACGGTAAACTACCCGACGCTTTCCTTTAAGGATCGCGTCGTCGCGGTCGCCCTCAGCCGGGCCAAAGAATTTGGCATCGATACCGTTGCCTGCGCCTCAACCGGGAATCTGGCGAACTCGGTGGCTGCCAACGCGGCTTCCGCCGGACTTCGAAGCTTCGTCCTGATCCCGGCAGACCTCGAGCCGAGCAAGATTCTCGGCTCTCTGGTCTTCGGAACGAACGTGATCGGCATCCAAGGTGCCTATGACCAGGTCAACCGCCTTTGTTCCGAAGTCGCCGGAAAATATCACTGGGGATTTGTGAATGTGAACCTTCGACCTTATTACGCCGAAGGTTCGAAAACGATGGGCTTCGAGATCATCGAACAACTCGACTGGCGTTTGCCTCGGCACACAGTGGTCTGTATGGCAAGCGGCTCCTTGTTGACGAAGATTCACAAATCGTTTATACTGAATTCGTCTAAACTGGGGCTCGCTGAGCCTGGAGAGTTTAGCATTTACGGCGCTCAAGCGGCCGGCTGCTCCCCGATCAGCACAGCGATCAAGAACGATACGGAAGTGGTGCGGCCAGTTCCCAAACCTCAGACGATCGCGAAATCGTTGTCGATCGGCACTCCCGCCGACGGCTATTACGCCATCCGAACGATGAAAGAAACGGGTGGCACAGCCGAGGATTGCACAGACGAGGAGATCGTCGAGGCAATCAAACTTCTGGCCGAAACAGAAGGCATTTTCGCCGAGACCGCGGGAGGCGTCACCGTGGCATGCGCGCAAAAACTAATCGAAAGTGGACGCATCCCGCGAAACGAAAGTATCGTTCTCTGTATCACCGGACACGGCCTGAAGACTCAGGAGGCCATTGTTGACAAAGTCGGCAAGGTCAAGCTGATCCGGCCAAATCTGCAAGAATTTGAATCCCTTGTGGAGCACTCATTTCAGACGATTAACCTATGACAATCCCCGTTCGTATCCCCACTCCGTTAAGAAAACTCACCCAAAACCAGGAGGTTGTTGAAGCCGAAGGCGCAACGATCCGTGAGGTCATCAATAGTCTGGAACAACGATTATCCCGGTTTGAAAGAGCGAATCTGCGACGAACAAGATCAAATCCGCCGATTTGTTAACGTCTTTCTGAACGACGAAGATATCCGATTTCTGAAAGAATCCGAGACTCCCGTGAAATCGGGCGATGAAGTCAGCATTGTGCCCGCCATCGCAGGCGGATAGAACGCTTCATTTGCCTGCAGGAAGCCCTGCTTCGCCCGCAGGCTAGCCTGACTTCCTCCCCTCTTTTTTAGTTTTCCCTCGTATTCGACAGCTTTTGGAACCGTTTTATAGCAAGTAATATTTGATATGTATCGCATTTTATACTTGTTTTTCATGGGTTTTGTGCTCTATATGCGTAGCAATCATGTTTGTCCAGGCCACCAAGTCCAGACGCCAAAACAAAACCTACGTCTCTTACCTGGTGCGCGAGTCCTTTCGCACCTCCGAGGGTCCACGCTCGCGCACGGTTTGCAACATCTCGGCCTTGCCTCCAGAGGTCCGCGATCTGGTTGCTGCCGCTCTGAGCGGTCAGACCTGCGTGGTGCTTGAGCAGATCGAATTGTCCAATGCGCTTGACTACGGTGGCCTGGCCGTGTTGCGAGATGCTTGGCTACGTTTCGGATTGGAGATGCTTTTTGCCGATGTGCCCCAAGCTCGCCAGCGCAGGCTTTTGCAGGCCATGATCTTTGGTCGCATCCTTTTTCCGTGCGCTAAACTGGCGCTGGCTGAACAAGCCAGCGGCACTCTTTTGGCGGCTGCCTGCGGGCTTTGCCAACAGAGCGAGACATTTGACGAAGACGATCTCTACGAGGCCATGGACGGCCTCAATGGCCGCTGGGTCCCGATCGAAAAGAAGCTCTACGCCGAGGCTTTACCGCAAGGAGTGAGCCTGGTGCTCTACGATCTGACCAGTGTTTATTTTGAAGGCAAGGGACCACAGGGTTTAGGAGCCTACGGCTACAGCCGCGATCACCGAGAGGATCGTCCCCAGATCTTGTTGGCGGTGGCCACCGATACACAAGGCGTGCCCATTCACCTGGAGGTGCTGCGCGGAAATCGGGCCGATACGACGACCTTACAGGGACTACTGGCCAGTCTGCAGCGGCGCTTTGGTATTGAGCAGGCGATTTTTGTCTTTGATAACGGCATGAGCAGTACCATCAATCTGGAAGCCATGCGCAAAGAAGCTCTGCATTTTGTGACCAGGCTTTCGTCGGCGACTTTGCGTGAGCTCATTGCTCAACTGCCTCAGGATGCCCAACCTCAGTTGTGGGATCGCACCAAGCTCTTGGAGCTCAGCGTGGAGGGCAAACGCTACGTCATTGCCGGCGGAGAGTATCGTCAAAAACGCGATTTCGCCCGGCGCACGGCTCGCTTAGAAAAAGCCGAGAGGGAACTCCAGCGCTTGGCAGCCGTCCGGCGGAAAAAAACCAATCCTCAAAAACTAGCCAGTCAAGTTGGCCGCAAGCTCCAACAGCTAAAGGCCCATAAGTATTTCCAATACCAAGTCGATGAGCAAGGCCAGCCGCCTCCTCCTTGTCCTTTCGGATGGTGACGGAGCGTGCTCCGTCGGCGTGCCGAAACCGCCCCTCTTCGTCCGCTCGTCCACGCATCTAGCGAAGATCGTGGGCGTGTTGACGTTCAGAGAACCCATGGAGTGAGTCTACTGCGTCCAGGCGAATATCGTCAACATTTGACGAGCGCATCAACCCCTTTCCAGCTCATAGCCGGTAGGTAGTTTTCCACCGCCGAGGGCAACCCCACACCTCTGCAAGTCTCGACGAACGCTTACGTCCTCGACCCACGTGACCTTGTCGAAGTCAACCACGAGGACCGCAGGTTTCGTTCTCGAGAAGGGGATCAGGGCGAGAGGCGATTCTCGAGCTCGGCCGTATGGCCAATGCGCCAGTGCCCGATCGAGAAACTCAGCAGGGGAGTGGAGCTGCGAGGTCGCGCCTTCCCCACCATCGCCGCTGGAGGGAATAGCCGCCGGCGGTCCGGGCGTGGCGCCATAGCGCGCGTGTTAGTTACTCGGGTTCCCCGACAGCGCGAGCATCTTGGCAAGAGTATCCCGTCCGCGCCGCCGGGATCGTCGACCCGCCTGGTGAGGTACCTGCATCTGCACGCGAAAGTTCGTGGCATGCCCGCCATCCAGCGCCTCGATTTCCAGATCGACTCCAAAGTCCTCGAGGTCGCTTCCCTGCGGGAGGAAGAGATCGTACTCTTCAAGTGCAGCCTCAAGCGCGAGGAAGCTGATGCCGTGTTGCGAACGCTCACCGCGGACGTGCTCAAGAGCAGCGAGATCGAAGGCGAGAAGCTGGACGAGGAACAGGTGCGGTCCTCCTCGCGCGCCGGCTCGGCATGGACATCGGCGGTCTCAACCGGCGGACCGGAACGTCGAGGGGATCGTGGAGATGATGCTCGACGCGACCCGCCACTACGAACAGCCCCTGACCGCAGAGCGTCTCTTCGCGTGGCACGCCGCCCTGTTCCCGACCGGGCGAAGCGGAATGCGCAAGATCACGGTCGGGGCGTGGCGTGACGACGATTCCGGTCCGATGCAAGTGGTGTCCGGGCCCGATCGGCAAGGAGCGCGTGCACTTCCAGGCGCCTGAAGCGCGCCGCCTCGCCAAGGAGATGCAGGCCTTTCTCGACTGGTTCAACGCCACCGCCGACATCGATCCGTCCTCAAGGCCGCGCTCGCGCACTTCTGGTTCGTGACGCATCCATCCATTTGACGACGGAAACGGCCGCATCGCGCGCGCGATCGCGGACATGGCGCTCGCGCGCTCAGAGAACAGCCCTCAGCGCTTCTACAGCATGTCGACGCAGATCCGGCATCGAGCGGAACGCCTACTACGAGATACTGGAACAGACGCAGAAGGGCACCCTCGATATCACGGCGTGGATGGAATGGTTCCTCGCATGCCTGGGGCGGGCCATCGATGGCGCACAAACGACGCTCGGCGCCGTCCTCGCCAAGGCGACGCTTCTGGGAGCGTGTCCAGGATGTCCCGCTCAACGAACGCCAGCGTCTTGTCCTCAATCGGTTGCTGGACGGCTTCGAAGGCAAGCTGACAACGTCGAAATACGCGAAGCTCGCGAAATGCTCCCAGGATACGGCGCTACGCGACCTCCAGCCCCTCGTCGACAAGGGAATCTCGTGCGCAATCCGAAAGGCGGCAGAAGCACCAGTTACGCGCTCGCGACAACGAGTCGTCGCTGACCGGAGGCCCACATCCTCACCCGTTGACCCTGAAATAAGCACAGGACGAGGCGCGGCGGCTCGGACACCCTGTCACCCGCGATGATCCTCCCCGAAAAGGCGTGACCAGGTTGCCCTCGAAAACAGACGTGCGCACAGGTATGACCTCGACCAGAATCGCAGCAAGGTGCTAGAAGTGAGGCATCGATCGAGCGATCATCGTTCGCGGCAAGCTGAGTGATCCGAGCCATATCGAACTGGACGAGCCGGTTTCCGGCATCAACGGTCCAGTCGAGGTGACCGTGCGTCCAGTCCAGAAAATAGCCTTGGGATCACCGATAGTGATCCTCCAGGCTCTGCGTGATCTCCCAGAACTCGACGCAGGCGACGTGGACGAGCTGGAGCGCATGATCGAGACTGGCAAGCTGCCCACGCGACCTGAGGGCCTTTTCGACACCGACGCCTGAGGCCCCGCCTCGGATGATCTTTCTCCTCGATTCGAACGCGTTCTCCGATCTCATGCGGAAGAACGTGCGAATCGAGGCCGGCTCGCCGCACTCGGACCGAACAACAAGGTCCCCCGCGCAATCTTCCCGATCGGTCCGCGGGGAAATCCTCTACGGCATCGCGCGCCTCCCCGAAAGCCGCCGCCGTGGAAACCATGCCAAGCAGGCGGCGCCCCTATTCGCAACGATACGTGCGAGCTCGTCCCTGAGGTTGCTGCGGTCGCATAAGCCCAGTCGAGGCTCGCCCGCGAACGGCAAGGTCTGACTTTAAACGGGAACGATCTATGGTTCGACGCCAAGGCGTCCAAGCTGGGCGCAACACTGGTCGCCAGTGTTCGCGACTACGGCGCAGTGGCTGGGCTGACGACCGTCGACTGGACCGTCTGGCCGTCCAGTGCCGTTCCTGCACAAGCAAGCCGCTGATGTTTGCGTGTAGCGGGCCCGCTGCTTTCATGCGGCGCCGCGGTGCTCCAGGTGCTCCCGCAGCTCCACCACGCGATCCCCCCGCTGTGGCGCGCGGGAGCTCTGCTCGCGAATCGTCCGGTATCGGACCTCACGGTGGGTTCTGGCCCAGAGAGCGGGTCCGCGCCTTTATCGGCCAAGACGCCACTGGGTTATAAGGGCCCATGAACGTCACCCGCCTGCCCGTGCACCTTGCAGCCGATGCACGCCGCGTCATCGCCCGCCCTTCAATCCAGGCGGGCCGTCGCAAATCGCGCCGTGATCGATCGCGTCCGCGCGTTCCGGACACGCAGGTCTCGGCGATGCTCACCGCGTTGGTGACCGACTACCGGCAGCGCCACAAGGACATTCGCGGCATCTTCCGGCAGAACTACGCAACGATGAGCGCGCTCGCGGGCGAGGACGTCGAAGCGAGCGAGGATCGTCGCCTGCTCCTAGGGGCGTACTTACAGACGAGTATTCGCTGGAGTCGGTCGCCCTGTTCAACCCGTCGATGGTCTTGCACCCCGACCAGAACGGCATGCCGCGCGGCACCGTCCGCTTCGTCATGAGCTTGCGCGCCTGTGGGGAGGGCACATCTCGTCGATCGCGTTCCGTACCGGCACGGTCGACGCCGAGCGGCGCGTCACCGTCGACCCCCCGACACGCTTCGCGCTCACCGCGCGACCCGTGGACGACGCGCTCTACGACAAGGAGAGCTACACCCTCAAGCTCCTCGAGATGAAGGCGCACCGTCCCAGCGCCGAGCCCATCCTGGCGCTCCTCGACCAGCGATCCACGATGTACGAACTGAAGTACGCGATCGAGAAGTGCCGGCCGCAGGAGCACCTCTCGCAGTACCAAGAGCTCCCGACAACATGCTCTGGCTCGCCCATTCCAACTATGAGCTGGACTTTTCGCCAGACGCGGCCGTCTCCGAGCGCGTGATCTTCCCGGTGAGCGCGAACGAAAGCCGAGGCATCGAGGACGCCCGCTTCGTGCGCTTCAGCCATCCCGACGGGCGCGTGGCGTATTACGCAACCTACAACACGGCCTACAACGGCTTCCGCGTGCTGCCGCAGCTCATCGAGACCACCGACTTCCGCCGCTTCAAGATCAACACGCTGAACGGCCAGTGCGTGCAGAACAAGGGCATGGCGCTCTTTCCTCGCAAGGTCGGTGGCCGTTTCATGATGGCGTCGCGGCTCGACGGGGAGAACATCTATCTGCTCGAGTCCGACAACATCCATTTCTGGAACGCGTCGCGCCTCATTCGCGCACCGC
>CAVVII010000006.1:0-524184 GCA_963748055.1 uncultured Verrucomicrobiae bacterium
TTAGGGCGTGTTTGTAAATCATCTATGTGAGCCGAAAGGTGAGGACGATGGCAAGGCAGACAAAACCCAGGAAAGTTTCGGCAAGTTTGTCATAGCGAGTGGCGACTCGGCGGTAGCGCTTGATTCTTTGGAAGAAGTTTTCTACTCGATGACGACGCCGGTAGAGCTTTGCGGAGAATGGTACAGTCGTAGTGCGGTTAGCGCGACCAGGAATGCAGGTTTTAACTCCCTTAGCGGCCGCTGTCTGTCTGAGGGTGGAGCTATCATAGGCTTTGTCGCCAATAAGGGTAGAATTCTCTGGCAGGCACTCCGTAAGCTTTCCTGCCAAACAGATGTCGGCTTCGTTTCCACTGGACAAGGCAACGATGATGGCTTGCGAGCGGGCATTGACGACAACATGAATCTTGGTGTTTAGCCCTCCCTTGGTGCGTCCCATGGCTTGTGGAGCTTGGCCGCCGGCCGGATTGGACCCGTCAGCATGAACCTTGACGTGGGTACTGTCGACAAAAAACCACCCCGGAGCGAGCTCCGGCCCGAATTGAGCCAGCACTTTTTGTAGAGTGCCGCGATGACACCAACGACGGAAATACTGGTACACAGAGTTCCAGCGGGCCTGTGGCCGATCGATAGCTCTCCAACTGCATCCCTCTGTTAGTACAAAAAGAATACTTTCAAGCACGACGTACATTGACAAAGGAGGCCGACCAGCTTTATTATCTTTACTGCCGTTCCAGGGAGTCGCTTTCTATGGAAATTATAGCTTCCGCTATCTTCGGCAGAAGCGCCTTCACTTTTGGTCGTATTCGCATCATCCGTTTTATCTCCAGCTAGGCGCATTGTCCATAAAGGAACATTTACAAACACGCCCTAGGGCGTGTTTGTAAATGTTCCTTTATGGACAATGCGCCTAGCTGGAGATAAAACGGATGATGCGAATACGACCAAAAGTGAAGGCGCTTCTGCCGAAGATAGCGGAAGCTATAATTTCCATAGAAAGCGACTCCCTGGAACGGCAGTAAAGATAATAAAGCTGGTCGGCCTCCTTTGTCAATGTACGTCGTGCTTGAAAGTATTCTTTTTGTACTAACAGAGGGATGCAGTTGGAGAGCTATCGATCGGCCACAGGCCCGCTGGAACTCTGTGTACCAGTATTTCCGTCGTTGGTGTCATCGCGGCACTCTACAAAAAGTGCTGGCTCAATTCGGGCCGGAGCTCGCTCCGGGGTGGTTTTTTGTCGACAGTACCCACGTCAAGGTTCATGCTGACGGGTCCAATCCGGCCGGCGGCCAAGCTCCACAAGCCATGGGACGCACCAAGGGAGGGCTAAACACCAAGATTCATGTTGTCGTCAATGCCCGCTCGCAAGCCATCATCGTTGCCTTGTCCAGTGGAAACGAAGCCGACATCTGTTTGGCAGGAAAGCTTACGGAGTGCCTGCCAGAGAATTCTACCCTTATTGGCGACAAAGCCTATGATAGCTCCACCCTCAGACAGACAGCGGCCGCTAAGGGAGTTAAAACCTGCATTCCTGGTCGCGCTAACCGCACTACGACTGTACCATTCTCCGCAAAGCTCTACCGGCGTCGTCATCGAGTAGAAAACTTCTTCCAAAGAATCAAGCGCTACCGCCGAGTCGCCACTCGCTATGACAAACTTGCCGAAACTTTCCTGGGTTTTGTCTGCCTTGCCATCGTCCTCACCTTTCGGCTCACATAGATGATTTACAAACACGCCCTAGTGTGCTGTCCCTTAAAAGCGTGACAATAACCAGTTTTGGGTTATTATCATGAAATGGCGCGCCCGATTTTGCAGCTGGAAGCAACTGAGGAAGAAGTTCTTGAACTCAGCCGCTTAGCGCGCGGTTCCAAAGTATCGGTAAGGGATCGATTTCGTGCCAATATTATCCTGCTTCGACTGGAAGGTAAATCCGAGACCGAGGTAACCAGCGCTCTTGGTTGCAGTCTGGGAGCGGTTTGTAAGTGGTCCAAGCGCTTTGATCGTGAGGGAATAGTGGGTCTCAAGGATGCGCCCGGAAGGGGTCGCAAGGCCTTACTGCCCGCTGAGAGAATCTCTTTGATCGTTGAACGGGCGACTCGTCCCGCGCAAGGTCGAATCCGATGGAGCGTGCGCACCATGGCGCGCGAAGCCAAGGTGAGCAAAAGTACGGTTCAACGCGTCTGGAGCCACAACGATATCAAGCCGCATCGATTGGAAACTTTTAAGATTTCCAACGATCCGAACTTTGAAGAGAAGTTCTGGGACGTCATCGGGCTCTATTTGGATCCGCCCGAGCGGGCTTTGGTGCTCTGTTGCGACGAGAAGAGTCAGTGCCAAGCGCTAGAGCGCACACAACGCGCGCTTCCTCTGAAGAAGGGTTACCACCGCACCTGGACCCATGACTATATCCGCCACGGCACCATCACGCTCTTTGCCGCTCTGAGTTATCTAGAGGGCAAGATTATCTCTCGAACAGAAGAGTTCCACACCCACGTCGAGTGGCTGCGCTTCTTAAAACAGATCGACCGGGAAACTCCTAAGGAGCTTGATCTACACCTCATTGTCGATAACTACGCGACCCATAAACACCCAGCTGTTCAGCACTGGCTCAAAGCTCACGGTCGCTTTCACATACATTTTACTCCAACCAGCTCATCATGGTTGAACCTCGTCGAGCGATTCTTTGGAGAATTAACCTCCGAGGTGGTGCGGGAAGGAAGCTTTCAATCGCTGCGCGAATTGGTGCGTGCTATTGAATCCTATCTGGCAGAGCGTAACCAAAATCCAAAGAAGTACGTTTGGCGAGCCTCCGGCCAGAAGATCCTTGAGAAAATCCAACGTGCCAAGGAAGCACTCGCCGCTGCAGATGTTATTATCACGTAATTAAGGGACATCACACTAGCTCCTCAAATAACGGCGCTTGGTGGAGCAACAACCCTTGCGGCGAAACGATTTGTTTATACCACAAACGTTTTGCTCGTAGTCGAGTTACTGCGATTTGCCTTCTTGCATAGGATCAGCATCGACCTCGTGGACATTAACGCGATTGTGATTCCGCTGGTCTACAACCCCGCCGTTGACGCAGTGAGCGGGTCTTCCTTGAGACGCGGAGAAAAACGCTATGCGCCATTATCCGCTCGGCGAGCGCGGAGATCCAATCTGGGGGTAATCTTAGTCACTCTGGTCGGGCTCATAATATTGCTCGCCTCGTGGGCCTTTTCATAGCGCGGTAGGTTTTTTTAAAATTGGTAAAGTTAGGCGCATTACGCCGATCCCCGCTTCATCCGAAAGCATCGTTTGGTGTCATCCCCGGCCATCAACCGAGCCATCGCTATCGACACGAAGCAGAAAGTACCCAAGGTAAAAAACTTCAGTGAAAGCCTCGTACGTTTCGATTAACAGACTTGACCGATTAGCTCAAAGCCGCACGGCCACCGTTCCCGCCGGAATCGAACTTCGTGGTATACTGCTATGATTCGTTATAAAGAAATTGCTTTCGCTGCCTATCCGGTGACCGACGTAGCCCGCGCCCGCAGGTTCTATGAAGGAGTGCTCGGCTTTAAGCCGAATGCGCCGCTGAAATCAGAAACTCAAGAGTGGATCGAATACGAAGTGGGAACCGGCACGCTCGGGATCGGCTGTTCGGAACATTGGAAGCCGTCGCAGGACGGTCCTTCGGTCGCGCTTGAGGTCGAGGACTTCGACTCAGCCGTCGCGACGCTGCGCGAGCACAACGTGCCGATTATTATCGGTCCAATGGAAATGCCCGCTTGCCACATGGCGACGGTGCGCGATCCGGACGGAAATAAGGTGACGATTCACCGGCGAAAGTCATCTTCCTGATGCGGAACGGTTGATTGAAATTGATCTTAGGAAGCTGGGCAGGCACGCAAATTTGGCGTTCTTTGGCGTCATAACCGGTTCGCTGGCTTCTTTGGGACCTTGGAAACGTTTCCATCCAGAAGGAAAAGCCCTGGAACATGCCTTGACGAAATCCTCCGCCTCCGGAACGATGCGATCAAAAGCCCGTGTTCATCGACTGTTGATCCCGCGCCAGGCATTCAAAAAGCGACGCTGCCTGATTCCGGTCGATGGCTTCTATGAATGGAAAAAGGTTCTCGGAAGAAAAATCCCGTATTCAATTGGGATGGCGGACGATTCCCCGTTCGTGTTTGCCGGTCTCTGGGAAGGTTGGAAACAGCCGGGAAGTGGTGAGTGGCTGCGTACCTGCACGATCATTCCGGGGAGCCGAATGACTAGGTTCACCGGACTATTTTGAACCTCAGACCGGCCTTCCGCGTCGGTCTCAGGCGATGAAATCTCCTAAACTGGACGAACCTACCGTAGGTAACCTCCCAGGTCTGCGCTTGGCGCACATCCAAAAACCACTGGATCGCAGAACAGCACGGTTGCAATCGAACTGCTCTTTCGTCACATTCCTTTGTCCCATCGGCATCATGAAGTCTCACCACGAACGCAAAAGAGCAGGTATGATCCAAGCACAATCGCTAAAAGGATCACTAATTGCCGGACCGTTGCTCCCACTGATGGCATGCGGTGAAGTCCGTATCGTATGCTAAAACTCAAATTTATCAATGGAGCCTGCCTGATAGTAATCCTTATCTCTATATTCGTTATGCTAAAAACGATTTTCGATGCGCCAAGATTACAACCGGCGCGCGCAACAACCGTGGCGTCTATCGCAACTTCAACTCCAAGTATTCTCCCCGTGTCTACGATACCTAGACCTGATCCGACTCCGGAAGCCACGCAATCGACGCCCCCAATAACCGTCGCAACTAACGCAACTTCAACTCCAAGTATCCTTCCCCTGTCTCCGCCTAGACTTGAGCCGACTCCCGAACCCACACAATCGACGCCCACAACAACCGTCAGCCCGACACCTACACTCAAGCCTCTAAAGGGCCGAGTAGTAAAGCACCAGCCAGACCAGTTCCGTAAGGGCGCTATAGGTAAGGAAGAACTTTCCGCCATCAAGAAAGCCATAAAGACCATCCCATGGAGTCGGAATTCGGACCCTAAAGCAGCCGCAGACGAAGATTATGCCGCGATATTAAAAGAGTGCGAGAAAAGTAGTGTGCATGATCTTTTGACAGACTTGATAACCGAAGCAGTATCTAACGACTACCAGCCGAATAATGAAGCAGCCAACGCTGCCTACTTTACTGAGCTAAACTCGGATTTCGAAAACGGTGTCAAGACGGACCGACAAAACCAAGAAGCCCATTAGTGTAATCGTTGTTTTCCCGCCGTTTTGCTTTCCAGTTCCAAAAAGCTCTTATGGTAACGACGAGTCTGGCCAAGTTAGTATCTCGTGATTGCTCGCGAGCGATCAAAACGATTGCGCGGACAATTGCAGGTTGATGCATGGCATCAACCGCTCATTCGCTAGAAAACGTGACCGTCGTAAGATGCTTGCCACACCTTCAATCGGGGTTACATTCAGGCCGTCCTTGGGCGCGCCTGGATCTTTTGTGTCGCTAGCCGTTGCGCGAAATTCGTATTGCCGACTTATCGCCTTTCTTGCAGCGCGCTCGGGTGATGTCGTCGGTGCGGAGGACACGTTTGTCGCGGCATTGGAGCGATGGCCAGTGGATGGCATTCCCCAAAAACCGGAAGCGTGGCTGCTGCACGTTGCGCGCAGCCGTATTATTGACGCCGCCCGTCACAATCAAGTTCGGCAAAATTCCGAGAAGTCTTCCGAGCAAATCGCCGAGGAAGCCCAGATAGTTGCGGCAACGACGCCGGACAAGAAGCCGAAGTGCCGGATACGCTATCAAAGCCTCTCTGGGGTGCGGTAATCCCACTGCACTTGCCAAATTGAAACCGGGTGAAACCGTGCTCGATCTCGGCGGCTCGGGTGGTGGTATTGACGTGTTGCTTTCAGCTCGGCGCGTCGGCCCGACAGGAAAAGCCTACGGCCTTGACATGACCGATGAGATGCTGGCACTCGCGGAAGAGAACAAGCGCATAAGCGGCCTCACCAATGTCGAGTTCCTGAAAGGCGAAATCGAGAACATCCCGCTTCCCGACAATCATGTGGATGTCATCATATCCAATTGCGTCATCACACCCGGGACAACTATTCTGGCCGACACCGCCCAGCTTCAGAACGGAGAGGCAGGTGCCCTGAAAAATGGCGTTATGAGCGGATCGATCTCAGGATGCTGTCCGAAATGGTTGTAAGCGAAGAAACGCTGGTTCGATTCCTCGATCCACAGCAGCTCCTTATCCTGCGCTCCCGAGGCATCGAAGATTGCCTGACCATCGCTCTCGCCGTGGGCAAGGGAATCTCGGCGAAGCTGCGCTTGCAGCGTCGGCACTTTGACATGCTTCGCATAGGGCAACGGGGTTTCCTCATCAGGCGAAAAACCGTCAGCTCGCGAAGGCGCTCTTCCAGTCTGTCCGCTGCTTTTCCAGACTTGACAAAAGCTGATGAAAAGAATTCGCCGCTGGTCGGAAAAGAGGATTTTATTTTCCCGCCGTTCCCTCTACAGCTTGTACAGAAAAAACTGCCTCTTCTCAGCACGCGAAAGAACAGGTAACGCGACGTTAAAGACTGGCACATCGCCTACTGTTTTACCTTCAACAACTCCATTATGGGCATGACCATGGAACACTACGGATCCTCCAAAGTGATCAATTGCCGATTCCAGGTGGCTCGAACCGAGGAACGGATAGATTTCCGGATTCTCGCCGTTCACGGTTTGCCGGATAGGAGAATAGTGAAGCAGCACCACTTTTTTTTCGGTTGCGAGATTAGTCAAAGCCTTTTCCAGCCTTAGCGAATGGTCCACGCTTTCCTGCACAAAGGCCTTGATCAGCGGTTCACCCCAAGCGCTCAACATCTGCCGATCAAATCCGCCACCGAAGCCACATACCCCGGCAAACCCGGTCCCCTTGATTTCAACAGCACTGCCGTCAAGAAAGGTCGCACCGATCCCTTCCAGAATGGCTTGAACTTCGGATGCCTTCCCGGATTCAAAATCATGGTTGCCTAAGACTGCAATGATGGGAATCCGCATATGAGTTTGGAGATCTTCTGCCAACAGGCTCGCTTCCTCAGGCAAACCATAATCAGTGAGATCTCCTGCTAGTAGCAGCACGTCCGCACTCGAGGAAACATCTGCGAACAGGTTACGGAGCTTTCCCTTCGACGTTTTCGTATAGTGGATATCGCCGACCGCAGCTATCCGGATTTGGCCATTGTCATTCATTTTCAGTCGCTTCGCTTGATAGAAATTTTCGGCAGCATAGGCGCACATCGGACACCCGATGCGCACTTTAGACAGTGAAATCCTTAAGGCTGAACAAAACTTACATATCGGTGATGCAACTCCTGATCGAAAACAATCTCGAGTTCCTGGTTGGAGGTGCTTACGCGGTGGCTCATTATACCGGGATCGCCCGTGACACGAAAGACTTCGATCTGCTGCTTCGCCCATCTGACGTTAACGCAGCGCTGTCCGTTTGGAGACAGGCCGGTTACCAGGCGGACCTTGAATTCACTCACTGGCTGGGGAAGGTGCGGTCGGGAAGGACGTGCGTTGACGTCATTTTCTGTTCTGGAAATGGATTGGCAACAATCGACGACGTCTGGTTCGAGGAGGCTCGAGAAACTGACGTCCTTGGGTTGCGGGTCCGGGTAGCTCCGCCCGAAGAGTTGATTTGGCAAAAGGCGTACATCATGGAACGGGAACGATTTGACGGAGCGGACGTCGCCCACCTCTTGGCAAGCTGTGCATCCGACATTAACTGGCAGCGCCTTATCCAGCGATTTGGGCCGGACTGGAGGGTGTTGTGGAGTCATCTCGTCCTCTTCGGTTTCATCTTTCCCTCAAAACGACATCTCATTCCACTGGACGTGGTTAAAGAGTTCAATTCCAGAATCGTCAAGGAACAGAACGAGCTTCAACCAAACGGCAAGTCTTGCCATGGAACTTTGCTTTCCAGGATTCAATACCTTTCGGATGTGACCTCAGGAGGTCTGTATGACGCACGAGAAGCAGCACGCTGCCGGATGACTCCCACAGAAATTCAGCAATGGACAGCGGCCGGCTCGGAACCGGCCGGCCGCTCCGAATCCTGACTGACTCCTTCATTCAGCGCCCATACCTCCTGCGGGTTGTCATTTCCCAGTCGATGGCGGCTCCGGGACTGCTGCCGCCAATGGGACTAGCCCGCAAAAATCACGCAAAGGTCGAAGCGATGAGCTCATTGCGGGCTAGGAAGCTCTTAAACAGACGCTGCACGTCTGTTTAAGAGCCTGTTTTAAGATAAATGAATTGAGACAAACTGTTGCATAACTATTCTCTCTAAAAAGCAGTCGAATTTTCCGGCGTAGCCGGGGAATTCTGCTGCCTGAGCCTGCATCGCTCACAAATCTCTAAGATGTATCTGCTTAGCGCCTGTCCTACCTCCCGAAGGGCTCGGGCCGAGGCTCCGTCCGAGCCGGCGTTGATGCGGGTATGTGTTAGCACCCTTGGAGCGGAGCCGCGCGGGCGAGGGCGGCGATGAAGCTGGTGGCGCGCTGGGCACAAGTAGCCGCCAGCGAAGCGAGGATTTGCCAGGTTTGGGCGCCTTTTGGGGTTTTGTTGCCGCAGGAGATTTTGCGCGCAATCACCGCGGGGCGCAGTTGGCGTTCGGCCAGATTGTTGGTAGCCTCGACGCCATCGTGATCCAGAAAGGTAAAGAGATGATCGCGCTGTTTATGAAGCCGATGGCGCACGGCTTCTTCGTTGGGTTCGCTGCGAGGAGGTTCCAGTAATTGAACGGCTTGGCATTGGAGGGCCTGACGCAGATCACGGAAGGTTTCCAGATTAAAGTCGGCTTTCTGCTGTTGGAGAGCGACGGCGGCGCGCAACAGGGCCGCCACTTCGCATAAGAAACCCTCGCTTGGAGAGGGTGAAGGTCTTTGGCTTTGCGGATGGCTTTATGATGATGGGCGTAGCATTTCTGTTGGAGCCTGGTGGCGTCGTCGTAGACAGCCAGACAGTCGCTGACCAGGACCCCGCCGAAGTCTTTTCCCAGAATGTCGCTCAAGAGCTCACGTCCGCGGCTCTGAGCAACGACATAGAAGGTGAGCAATTGGGTAGTGAAAACCCACAGCCACCAGCCCGGGCCGGCGACCCACCAGCTGGTTTCATCGCTATGAAGCGCCGGTGCTTGGCGTAGTTCTGTCGCCAGAGCGTCGTATTGGGGTTTTACTTTTGCGGCGAGCCGATCCAGGGCCTGAGAAAGGCCGCCGGAGGTGAGCTGGAGGCCGAAACATCGTGCAAAACGGCACAGGTTTTGCGCATGGGAAGCCCTTTGGCCTTGTTGAGATAGGCTGCCACCGCAAGGGCTGGTGGACCGAGGTGCACAATGGCCGCGCCGCTGGCCAGTGACATCTGCAAAGGATGTTTGGAACGGACACTCTGACCGCATCCCACACAGGTGGCGTGGTAAGTGGTCAGCCGTGTCACGTGGGGACGCACCGGCAGAATGTCTTCAATGAGCTGCTCGATCGCATTCTGATCCTTGAACTGCGTGCCCCCGCAATGAGGGCAGGAACAGAGTCCGACCTCAATATCCTCATCAAGATAATCGGGCTTGTGTCGGAAGGCGCTGGGATGTGCGCGCTGGCGCCCGGGTCGCTTGGGCGCCACCGCGCGTTTTTGTGGCTCGATACGGTAAGGAGCGGCCTGGCGGTGCGCGGCGCGTAGGGCAGCTTCGAGCGCCTCTTCCAACTGGGCGAGGCGCTTTGTGGTGACTTCCAGTTGTTGGTAGAGCGAAGCGTTTTCGGCCCGCAGGGCCTCGACTTCGGGTGCCATCTCAGCTAAGCGCTCGGCCTGCGACAACGCGGCTTGGAGTAGGCGATCGGGATCCTCGCGCTGCCATTGGCTCAGGATGGCGGCGCTGCAGTTCATGCGCAGAGTCGCTCTTTGAAATCGCTGCACAGCGGGTAAAGGTAGATGTCTTTAATCGGCACCTGCATCGTATGGTCACGATCGTGCCGGCTGCGGCCACAAGTCTGGCCCACCCGCAGCCAGTTGGCTGCTCGGTAGCAGACACCGGCAAAACGCTCGCGCTCGACAAAAGTCTCCACCAGGCACGGCGCGAGGTCGTATTTATGCTGCCAGTCGGAGCGCAACCGCCGCAGGATAGTGCCCAGAATGTGGCTGGCCAGATGCGGCACCCGCACATGGGGCAGAATGAGAAAGCGGCTATTGTTAATTATCAGTGAGAGCCGCTCCTGGCGTTGCTGAGCGCTCCAGCCGATGAAGGCATCGCGGGCTTTTACTTTCCAGGCCGCAGCAGCAAAGAGCACGCAGGCCAAGTCGCGCCCGTAACAGTCCCGAAGGAGGTAACGCAGGTTCTGACCTGCGGCACCCTCGAAGCCCAGGTAATGATGTTGGGCCAAATGCCAAACGAAGGCGTTGGCTTGAGCCGTGCGTGGCTCGACAGGGATCACTTCCAGAGGCTGAAGAGCCCGAAGCGGATCCTCGATCAACTCCCGGCGCCGGCCTGTAGAGTAAAGAGTTCGGGCTCTGAGAGCGCACGCAGAAGCTGACGTCCGCCACCGCGCTGCCGCGGCGGCAACTTGACGAACCCGCGTTCGGCTAGCTTGTTCAACAACAACCGGGCCGACATGTCTTTGAGCTGTCCGCTCGCGGTGCGCCAGTTGAGCGCTTCGCACAGCGCAATCGAGAGCCGCCGGCGACTCCAGTGCGGATGCTCGGCAATCAGCCGCTGGAGCGCTTCGAGATCTCGACGCCCAGCCACCGCCCTTCAATTACTTGGGGAGCAAACACTCCCGGGTTTTAGCGCGTCCTTTTGCTGGAAGCCAGCAAAAATTGAAAGTCAGCAAAAAAAATCTAAAACTGCTCGCCCAATAGCGCTAAGCAAATATAGAGGATTTGTGAGCGATGCAGGCTAGAGCTCACTCTTTCCATGGTATCGCAGCTGGCGCTGACATTAATACGCGCCGCGCCATGAATGGCAGCGATGCCACCGCCATCTTCTTAAGCCAAAAATTGGTTGGGCATGAACCATCGACCGGAAACCGTGGTCAACATCCGCAGAACGCGCAGCCTCAGCCTTCCTTTGCGATGGACGATTCGACTCGAGCAATGCTCACCAAAAATGAGCAACGACATTCACCGAGAAGCTGTGTGCTTACGGGAGCAAGCCGCCGACTGCGTTGATGCCGATTTTCCTAGGCCGGAATTAGCTCTGCCTTCTTCGAGTGTCCTGTCCAGGTCGGCAGCTCTGCCAGCTTGCCGCCGAAGTACAGGTGATGCAAGAGCTGCGTCGCCAGTACCGCCGTCAAACCCATCTCCACCGAAAGGCGCGACAGGGAACCGACAGGCATCTGGCGAAAAGTCCGCCGCCAGTGATGCACCGCCGCAACATCAAAATATCCGGTGCGCTGCAACGATTCTTCGCTTAAGAGCTGCGCGGCGAACGCCCGCTCCGGTTCAACATGGAAACTATCCAAGGGAGCGCGAAAGATAGCCTTGCGCCGCCGGTAGACGGATGGTGGCAGCCAGCGTTCGGCCAAGAGACGCAGCAGATGCTTGTCCCGAAATCCACGAAGTTTCCACCGCGGGTGCAGTTCCGCCAAAAAATCGAAAACCCCTTCATCAAGGATATCGGACCTCAACAGGCCAGGACCGTTCTTAATATTGTTAACGGAGAAAGGTGCTGAACTATGCATTGGCCTATTTTGGCGTATCCCGCTTTTCTTCAAGCTTGAGAACGCCCTTCTCAATATCTTTCCCCCCGTCGTTTAGGATTCGGGCAACAACACAAATTGCGGGGACGGTGAAGAGTAAGATTAGCATCAGGACTCCACTGACAAAGCGGCGGTTTGCGATAGCAAAAATGGAGACGACGAAGCACGCCAGGAATAGAGGAATGGAGACAAAGATAGCTCCCGGTAAAAAGATCAGCAAAACAACGCCTGTGGTTAAGAAGAGGAACGACCAAATAACGGAAGTCCAACCTTTTCGTCGATCCTCGGGGACAGGAATTACTTCTGCCGGAAGCGGGCCACGAGCCGCCACGGACCGGTTCCGTGGCTTGGATGGTGGAGGATGGTCCATCGGCTTAGATCGCATTCTCACAAAGTATCTTCGCGGAGACTTGGTAAAACGTGGCGTTCGCCCATTCCCTGATCAGGGTAATTCCATTTGTTCCGCCTGTTGTCGAACGTTCGACAGACAATGGCCACTTGGATGTATTAATCTCAACCTAACCGGCGGCGCTAAATTGTCGGTCCGCAAACAGCGAGTCGCTCGCAAACGCTTTGCCTCTGGAGCGTGAAAAATCGATATTGTAGACCCGGAAATCGCAGAAATCCTAAAGACATTCCGCCGCGCGCCGAATCGCTTGAGGCCCTTCTAACAGCCTTACGCAAAGAACATCAACCCTTTGAGCAGTCGCGAAGAAAGGCTCCGCCGTTCTTTTTGAATTTTCACGCACCACTACTGCGCCCGAGCCGAGTCTTTCAATTCCGCGCAATTCTCCTATCCGCTCAGACGAAATCATGTCAATGCGCCAGACGAGAGTTGCGTCCCGATTATCGACTTTGACAGGCCCCATTTGATAGAAGGTCAACACGGTGTAAACAGCTCTACTGGCATAGTACTGTAGGTCGGCAGCCTGCCAGCCCATGTGCCGGTTAATGGCGACGTCCCGGAGATCGATGTCATGTTCATTGAGACTTTATAAAAGCCACCGGCTGCTTGACCGGTAGAAATTACGGCGGTTTGCTGAACAGAGATGGAGACTTTTGACAAAAGGGAGAACAAAGTACGTTAGTGGGGGCGCCCGTGAGAAGCGGAGAAACCGCAATGAACCCTCCAGAGGGATGCGGAGAATAAATAACTATGGCGATCAACCAGAAGCTCACCAAGGTCATTGAAGAATTGAGTCTAACAGCCTCCTTTGCGAGAAGGTTCCCAGGTCCGGGTTCATGAGAACGGGACAGAATTCATGATGAACCGTGAGGACGGTACAACTCTTTTTCTTATGATAGAACCGGAAAACTCGATCCCGGTCCGAGACAAGGACGGCGCGGTTCAGTATTTGGGCTGATCGATTGCTGGCTTATCGGTTCGATGCGGGATTAAGCACAACGCGAAAGTCGGAGCCATCAATGCAGCAGGACCTTTCTGCAAAACTGGAACAGCGACTCGGACGCGTGCATGCAAGACAGCGGCTCGGGATCGAGAAGGACTATGAGCAGCGCGTATTTGGTCATGGCATCAACTTTTTTCACATTGAGAACTGGTATTCGATCCACTCCGTCATTCGCAACTCCTTGAAGCTGGCAGGATTGTATTGGCGAGGGTGCAAGAATGCAGAGCGTATACAGATCCGCCACAACCTCATCCAGCGGGCTGACATTCCGACCCTTTTTAATGGATTCACCATCCTCCAAATCAGCGACATGCACGCGGACACTAGTCAAGGTGCGATGCGCCGCTTGATCGAGCTTCTTGATGGAGTGTCCTACGACCTCTGTGCCTTGACCGGTGATTACCGCGGCAAGACCTTCGGTCCATTCGCTGCAACGCTCGAAGGAATGGCGCAAGTCCGATCGCATCTCAAAGGGCCAGTTTACGGGGTGTTGGGCAATCACGACACGATCCGTATGGTTCCCGGATTGGAGGAGATGGGGCCGACGCGATAACTTGCCAATAGAGGCCGGGAACAAAGGAGAGACCGGCTCCTTCTAAGCCGCTTGCTTTAAGGTACAAGCGAGCCCTATCACACAGCAGGCGGTCGGCGCTTGCCGGTGACCGACGAGCTTCTGGCGCGGTCCGCCGCGGGACCGAGCTACCGACAGCAACCAGAACGATAGACGCAGAGGGTAGAGTCGTAAAAGACGAGAGTGCGAAAGGCGATCAGGGACGGGCAAGTCGCCTTGGCCGATCTTGTTCACGCAATCAGAGAATATCGGAAGCTGGGAGAGAGTAAACCCGTGACGTTAGAGGGAGCGGATTATGCTGAAGCGGCTCAGGAATTGAACAGGGCGATTGCGAGGGCTGAAGGGCTGATTCCCATTTGACTCGCGGGACTGCCAAAAATGCAGCCTTTGGAATCCATAAAAAAGACCGCACGCGAACGGATATTAAGACCTATTGCATGAACGTTTATGAAACTAAAAGATATCATGAGCACTGAGGTAGTAGTCGTGCAGCCGGATGCCTCGACACAGGAAGCGGCCAAAAAGATGCGCTTTCTCGACGTAGGGGCATTGCCTGTCTGTGACGGCCGCAGACTGAGCGGCATGATCACAGATAGAGACATTACGATTCGCGCCGTGGCAGATGGGCGCGATCCGAAAACCACCCCTGTGAGCGAGTGTCTAAGCTCAGACCTCACGTACGCCTTTGAAGATGAGGATCTTCACAAGGCACAAGCTCTGATGGAGCAGAAGCAAATTCGCAGACTCCCGATACTGAGCCGTGACAAACAACTCGTAGGAATTGTAGCCTTGGCAGATTTGGCGAGGAAATTAGGCGCAACGACGGCTGGGCAAGCCACCCAAGCCATTTCCTCGCCAAAATGAAGCTCTAGCGAGGCAATGGGATAGAAAGGATGGGCATTGTGGGAGGGCTTAGGGGGCAAGGCAAGGCTTGCTTCCTGTTTAATGGAAAGTTTTCGCTCCCCTCCAAAAAAAAGGCTGCTGTCCAGCCATCCAACCGACCTCTTTCCCTGTGTCTTTGACCTGCTCCATCAGCCGGTCGGAACTTTCACCGAGTAAATTATCTTCTTGCCGTGTCCTCGGAAGAAGCAGGCCGGTCAAGAGACCGACGCCCAAGAAACCAACAGCTACCGCGAGCGGATATTCTTCCATTGCCTCTTGATCTTGAAGCCGATCGCCCGCGTACGCGTAACCTTGCTGAAGATGCTGCGTCCCCTCGCTTCCGGTGCGCCTGCCTCGGCGAGAAGGGTGGCTCTCTTCTGCTATGGATGCGCCAGGCGTCAACGGATCATCAGCTCCGTGAAATGTTTGGTCCTCGAAATCTGAACTATCGTCGTTTCCCGCGCCTAAAATCATCCAAGTAACTCCGGCACCAATTAAAAGTGCGGGGGGACAGCTTCTTCAATGTCTGAATGCCCTTACTGAGCCACTTGGTTTGGGCAGCGGCCTTGCTGGCCTCGCGACATTCGGATTTTGCGCAGTAGCGCTGAGTGTGCCGACTATTCGGACAGGGAATAAAGAACTCTCTGCAATGTAGGCATTTGCAAGAAGAAGGAGGGCTCATGGCGAGGCGGCAAAATACCAGCCCAACACCATGCCTCTCTCAAACGCTTCCCTAGCTCCCCATCCAGAACAAAATCCACAGACGAAGAAGAACTTTTGTCGAAAATGGAATCAAGAAGATACCGGATCCAGAAGAAGATCGCGGCGCCTCTATCGAACCAAAAAGTCCTCGGTCAAATCGGTAGAATCAGACCGATATCAGATCGGTCCCCGCATCTCTCCGATACACAACTTTTGACAATATCTCGATGATCACGTTCGCCTGCTTCAATCAAAGGACTTGTGCGACCCTGGAATGCTGTCCTACTAGGATTTTATGCACTCTCTCGTTCGGGCTCCTTTGATCCTTGCACTTGCGTTCGCAACGATCGCACTCAGCCTTGTGGGCAATTACGGTTTTTTGTCCCGTGACCAGTGGCCTGACCCGATCGACTGGCTTGTGTGCACGATTGACCTATTCAAAATGGGCACAAACGTGCCGAAACCTACGCCATGGCCGATCGAGATGGCACGATTCACCGGGGCAACCTTTACGCTCTCGGTGCTGGCAAAGGTGTGGGTGCAGCTTTTCCGTGAGCAGATCGCGCAATTTCGCCTGAGTTGTTGGCGAGGGCACGTCGTCATATGCGGGCTTGGCCGCAAGGGGCTCCAGCTTGCGCGGGAATTTCGTCAACAGAATTATCGAGTTGCTGCCACAGAAACCTCGCTTCGCCAAGATTGCGCTGACGTTTGCCGTCGCGAAGGCATCATCGTTGAGGTGGGAGATGCGACGAAGCCTTACACGTTAGAGCGGATCGGTATACAGCGCGCCCGATATGTATTTGCAGTGTGTCAGGACGACCATACAAACCTCGAGGTGGCCATGGAGACGTTGTTGCGACTTCGTGCGTGCGGGTTAAAAGGGCGGCTTAATTGCTATGTGCATGTCATCAATCTGCGGCTCCGCGTGTTGCTCCAGCGCCACGAGTTGTTGAGGGATCGCCCGGCAGGATTTGAGCTTCGGATCTTTAATGTATTGGAAAACACCGCACGCGCGCTCCTGGCGGATCACCCGCCCGAGAGATCGGCATCGGGGCAGGTCAGACGCGTGCATGTTGTAGTGATTGGGCTGTCTCCCCTAGGGGAGGCTGTCGCAACTCAGGTCGCGCGCATAGGACATTATGCTAACCGGCTGCCCACAAGAGTAACCGTGCTGGATGAGCAGGCCGAAGAGCGCGGGGAAAGCTTTTTGGCTTCTCAGCCGGGATTGAGAGAGTCGTGTGAGCTGCGGCTGGTCCAGATTCGACTCACGGAATCTCGCTTTACGCGAATGAAATTCCTTGACGAAGAATTTGCCGATGAGCACCTCACCATCGTCTTATGTTTTGACCAGGACGAAGAAAACATCAGCCTCGCGCTGAGGCTCGCGGAGCAGAGAACAGAGGCGGAGAAACTGGCGATTTTTGCAAGGGTTAGCGAGCACAGCGGCTTGGCAAAGTTGGTCGCTGCGTCGAGTCAGGAACTTGCCGGCAAAGGGATACGACCTTTCGGCGCTATCGAGGAGGTCTGCGGCTGGGAGATTCTTCGCGAGGATTACTTTGACAGTCTGGCAAAAGGTTTTCATCAGCATTATATTGCGCGGTATGAAGGGATGCCGCCGTGGGAGGAACTTAGCGAGGATCTTCGGAATTCGAACAGGGCCGCAGCGGACCATGTAGATGTAAAGTTGCGCGCAATAGGGTGTGCTCGTGTAAAAAAAGAGGAAATCCCAACTGATACTCCAATCTTTGACTTTACCCGAGAGGAGATTGAACTTCTCAGCGAGATGGAGCACCGTCGCTGGAGTGCTGACCGGTTTCTCTCTGGTTGGACATTGGGACCACGGGATATCATTCGAAAGACTCGACCGAGCCTTGTGCCATGGGAGCAACTTGACGAGGATGGTCGAGAGAAGAACCGGCAGCAGGTGCGCGCTCTTCCCGCAGTGTTGGCATTAAAGGGTTTTGCAATCCGGAGGCTCGAATCTTCTCTTTTACCGCTCGCGGGGGATGGTGGCCGTGATGATAAAGCACACCAACTCTAGCCGAATGTTTATCAAGCGTACCAAAATGACTCTCCGTGCGTAATTAGGCGCTCAACGGCAGAGTTTGAAAAACTAATTGTCGATGTTCAGGCAGCCACCCCCAGCTCCTGGAAGATGGCTTGCATGGCCGTGCGAATAGTGTAGTAATGCCTATCGAGCGGTCTGGGATTCTGCGCGCCGCGTGATGTGCGCAGATCTTGCGCGGCGGCTAACAGCTAACAAAGGCTTGATCGCTAGGCAATAGGAGAACTACTGCTTCGAAACCTATCAGGAACCATCAAATCACCCAGGAGCGGGCCTCAGCTTGGTTTCGTTCGTCGGCAGTATTATTCTTCTTGTCTTCGTGCTGCAAGACAGCAAACCTGAAACCTGACAATCAGTAGGGGCCCAATCCAAAGACAGCTAACAAGAAAGGAAAAAAACATGTATTGGTATCTCGAAGTATTGAAGAAATATGCGGTGTTTAACGGAAGAGCTAGACGGAAAGAATATTGGTACTTTGCGTTGTTCAATGTTGTCGTAGGCATTGTGCTTACATTGATTGACCGTATGATTGGTACTTCAAATGCTGAGTCAGGCCTTGGCCTATTGAGTGGCATTTACACTCTGGCAGTCATGGTTCCAAGCATTGCCGTATCGGTGCGACGGCTTCACGACACTGACCGCAGCGGATGGTGGCTGCTTCTCGGCCTGGTTCCGCTCGTCGGCAGTATTATTCTTCTTGTCTTCTTTCTGCAAGACAGCAAACCTGACAATCAGTATGGCCCCAATCCAAAGACAGCTACAGCATAGCTCAGTTAATGGATGAAACTGGTCCACCGTACCCTCTCCTAATCCGGAGTAAACTCTCCTCGAATGCCCGGCCAGTGCGGTTGTTTCTATGACCAATTCCTCACTGTTTGCGGAGGCCAAGCGATTCATCCCCGGCGGCGTCAACTCCCCGGTTCGCGCATTTCGGAACGTCGGGGGAGAACCGTTTTTTGTCTCGAGGGCCAAAGGATCCCATGTTTGGGATGTTGAGGGACGAGAACTCATTGATTATGTCGGCACGTGGGGTCCGGCAATCCTTGGCCATGCTCCGGACGTGGTCGTCGAAGCGGTGCGGGAAGCGGCTTTGGCAGGCCTTAGCTTCGGCATCCCGAATCCGCTCGAGGTCGAGATCGCGCGATTGATTTGCAGCTGGGTGCCCTCGGTCGAGAAAGTCCGGATGGTAAACAGTGGCACGGAGGCGACCATGTCGAGTATCCGTTTAGCTCGAGGTTTTACAGGCCGTAAGCTGATCGTGAAATTTGAAGGCTGTTACCATGGTCACGTCGATTCGCTGCTGGTCAAGGCTGGAAGCGGGGCGCTCACCCACGGTACCCCCGACAGCGCCGGCATTCCGCCGGAGTTTGCGCGGCTCACCGTCGCTATTCCATTCAACGATCCTGAAATCCTTGCCGAAACCTTCCGCAAATTCGGGGAGCAAATCGCGGCAGTCATCGTTGAGGCTGTCCCGGCCAACGCCGGTCTTTTCTTCCCGCGACCGGGCTTTTACGAAGACCTGCGACAGTTCTGCGATCAGTACAGTACGTTACTTATCTTTGATGAAGTGATGACTGGATTTCGAGTCGCCAAGGGCGGATACCAGGAGTTAGCCAGAATCAAACCCGATCTGACTGCAATGGGGAAGGTCATTGGAGGGGGGTTGCCGGTCGGGGCATTTGGTGGTCGAAGTGAAATTATGAATTTCCTATCTCCGGATGGACCGGTTTATCAGGCTGGAACGCTTTCCGGCAATCCGCTCGCGATGGCGGCTGGGCTCGCCCAATTGCGGGAACTGGATCGAGTCGACGGCTGGAGCAGGCTCGAGCAGATCGGCCAGAGGATGGAGAGCGGAGTCCGGAGCGTTCTCCAGCAACTTGGCAGGGATTACCAATTTCATCGGCTCGGTTCGATGTTTTGCCTGTTCTTCACGGAAGAGCCGGTCTGGAGTTTCGCGGACGCCATGAAGTCGGATTTAGCTGCCTTCCGGAAATTTTTCCATTTGTGCCTTCAACGGGGCGTTTACTTCGCACCTTCCCAATTTGAGACCGGCTTTCTTTGCCTGATGCACTCGTCAAGCGACATTGATCAAACGACGGATGTTCTGAACCATTGCCTACAGCAAACTTGAAAAGCGGGACTTTGCTAGTGTCCTGTCCCATGCCCTGTCCCCAACGATGCACTAGATGCTGAATCCGGCCAGCCGGCGGTCGAGTGGCCAGCTCTCCAAAATCTCAAAGTTTTCGATCCGCCAGCTTCCACCTTCCTGAATCATCGTGAACAGGGCCGGGGTGACCTGCTCGCGAGCGCTGAGGAAAAAGACCTGAACGATGGCCCGGTGATGCTCCAGGGAGGTCGGTCCAAATTGTAATCTTTCGATACGTGAGATTCGGCCGTACTCAGTTCGAATCTTGGAGACATACTGAACGAGCGTGAAATGCTCCTGGGCGGCCCTCGAAGCCTGGTCGTAGGCCTTTCCAAAGTCATCGGAACGACACGCCTGAAATTGGGCAGAAATAACTCCGAAAAGCGGTCTCGGATCAAATTCAGCTTCGACTCGTTGGCGCCAGACGTGAGTGGCTACCGCGGCCATCGCACAGACAACAAAGAAACTCGTCAAAACGAAAGATTTTAACCGGGGTATCATTCCACCTTCGGGTCCAATGATCTCAAGTAGCTAAACGAATAAATCCCGGAGGCATGTCCGTCCATCCATTCGGGTTGAACTCCATATCCGCCGACGATCGTACAGCGTTTCAATCGAACGCTTTCCGGCCCGAGTTTCACCTCCCCCTGGTACACATTTCCCAATAGATCTGACTCACCGGCACAAAGGGCGCACGGACACCGCCGTCGTAAAAAATCGAGCGGCAAATAGTTTTCGGTTCCATCCGTCCATCGAAGCGCGAGCTCGTTGCCAATGACCGTCATATTTTCCAAGCCCTGCTGCATCGGTCTTACATTAATGTCCCGTCCCCGAAATAGCATGTATTTTGTTGCGCTCAAAATCGGGCGTGGGGAAGCGGCCTCTCAGCCGGACGGGCCCATGGCGGGCGCTTATCCTGATCGACAGGTGACCCCTAAAAAACGGTGACAAGATGTCAGTGGCGTTACTGGTACCCTCATTGACTCTTAGGCGGATCGAGCTTAGGAAGTAAGACCATGAGTATCAGCTATTTTGCCGAATGCACCGTCCTGATCACAGGAGCATCGGCCGGGATCGGTCGTGAGTTCGCGCGCCAATTGGCTCCAGTCGTGAACACGATGGTTCTGGTGGCACGACGAAATGATCGCCTCGAAGCTCTTGAACTGGAGCTAAAGATAGTTAATCCGCGTCTGGAGGTTTTCTGTCGGCAACTTGACCTCCGCGATCAGGTTGAACTCGAGAGATTTTGCGATTGGATGGATGAAAGCGGGTTGTCCATTGACTTGCTCATCAATAACGCCGGCTTGGGAGATCGCGGCGCTTTTATTGACGGCGAATGGGCACGCCTGCAGGCGATGCTGCAGGTTAACGTCGCGGCGTTGACCTATCTTACTTACCGAATCCTTCCCAGCATGCGGAAATCGGGCTGCGGCGCGATTCTGAATGTGAGTTCGGCAGCAGGCCTTGTACCGGTGCCAAACTTAGCTGTTTACGCAGCCACCAAGGCTTACGTCACGAGCTTTAGCGAAGCGCTCAGAGCCGAACTTCGAAGCTCCAACATTTCGGTAACGGCGCTTTGCCCGGGACCGGTCCCGACCGAGTTTGGTGATATAGCGAGCCGCCTGCCACAAGGATACCCTTCTCCGATGCCGGAACTGTTCACCGTGGCGGTGCAAGAGGTAGTGCACACGGCATTGCATGCTGTCGCACGGGATCGGGCACGAGTCATTCCAGGGACCTTGGTGAACCTCGCGATGACCAGCCTGGCGTTCGTCCCGATGTTCCTCAAGCGGCTAATCCTTAACGCGCAAGCGGCACGAGAGAAGACGTCTTCTTCGCCGGCGACGCCCAGGGACTATGAGATCTCAGGTATGGTATAGATCGACCGCATGCTCACGCAGGTCTTTTATTTTCTTTTTGGAATAGTAGCAATCGTCGGCGGGGCGTTGGGATACGCGCGCGCAAAGAGCAAAGCCTCTCTCATCGCCGGCGGCGTGAGTGGCGCTCTTTTGATAGTCGCTGGGCTCCTCTATCCGAGTGTACCCGGTTTTATTATCGCGCTCCTTGTCTCCATTCTGTTGTTGGCGCATTTCGGCCGTTCCTATGCGGGTAAGAAAAAACCGATGCCTGCGATCCCGATGATTGCCCTGAGCTGCATCTGCATCGTTTTGACCGCGATCGCCTGGTTTGCCAAATAGCAACGTTCATGCGAACCGAATCGCCTCCGAAATTTGGGATTCGGGTCTGGGTTGCGCCCTATTTTGGCCTGTCTCCTGACCAGCTGCCCGGGACCGAAGCCGTCAAATCCCGAGATCCCCACCCCGTCGCCCACTATTTCTCCGCCACCGCCCACCGTTGCTACCCCGTCGCCGACTGTTGCTCCGACTCCGACGCCAACTCCATTGCCGGAAGCGTTCATCCCATCCTCGCGGATGGAAACAGCACGGATGTTCAACGGGATGGAGATTCGTTCACGAGTGACAACCGCCGAAGGTGCCCCGGCCGTGACAGAGCGTAAGACGCCCGATGCGTACCTCCTTGATCTCGAAGTGAAAGTCCAGGTGCCGAAGGCGGCCCAGACCTTGGAGGAACTCGCCGGAGCGGATCCGCTGATCGGCTCGGTTTTACCAGGATTGAAGGATGAACTCCCGGCGGCGACAGTTTCAAGTTTCTATCACGGCCTTTACCAGTTGAAAGTGGACGCGGTCAATCGGGCTTTGGCTCGCCTCGATCAAATAGTTTCTCGTCATAATTTTTTCGACTGCAACACGATCCTGGAACTCAAGGATCCGAAAACGAATCGAAAAGCTCTTTTGATTCAAAGCGATATGGACGTGAATGCCGACGGATCCGACGCTGATCGTGTTTCCGATGTGGATGGTTCGACGGCGAATTATCAACCTTTCACAAGCTATCGTTGGCAAAAGAAAACGAATAAACCGAGTCAGTTCATTCCGGAGCGCGAAGAAAAATTGAAGCAGCTTCAGACCGAGTACGACGCAAGGACAACGCCGCTCGAACGCAGAAAGCTCCTCAAAGAACAACTGGAACAGATCCAAAGGGAAGTGGCCGATCTGAAAAAGTACAGTTTCCTGATCGCAAAAGCCGATCCTTACGTCGTATTGCCCGGATTCATGTTCCGGCAACCTAACCACCCGTTCGAACCGAAGCTTGGGGATTACGTTGTCGTGATTTATCAAGGAAAGCTATATCCGGCGCTTCTGGGCGATGTTGGGCCCTCCTATAAAATCGGAGAGGCATCGCTGAGGATTTGCACCGAGCTGGATCCGAGCTCGAATCCCTATAATCGGCCCGCCAGCGACCTAAATATCACCTATCTGGTCTTTCCCGGCTCTGCAGAAGAGACACCCGGCCCGCCGGATTTGCAAAAGCTGCGTGAACGTTGCGCGGCTTTGCTAAGCGAGATCGGGGGATACACTGGTGAACTCTGGACATGGGAAGACGTGCTCGCCAAACCATCACCATCCCCCCTCCCCTTGTCCCACTCCGCAAGAGAGTGCCTCGCCCCGCGGAACCGCCTCTCCGACGCCAACGCCCTCCCCGCAACCGTCTTCCAGCGCGTCGGCGTCTCCAGGGCCGTCGGCCAGGAATTCTTCCGTGCCGCTGCCGTCGTCGAATTGAGTCTCTCGATCCTGGTCGGAGGTGGTGAAAGCGATCGCGGTCTGCGCCCGGACCGGCATTTCTGCTCGCTAAAGTAATTCTATTAGTTACATTAGAGCAATGCAAAGTTGCCGATTTGCCTTTGCGGTACACGTGATGGCTGTGCTGGCACTGGAGAAGGCTGATTGTTGCCCCTCTTCGCGTTTGGCTTTGACGGTAAACACGAATCCAGTCGTGATCCGCCGGCTCCTGATTGAACTTCAGGAGGCGGGACTTATCTCTACCTTGCGAGGGCCGCACGGCGGAGCGGTCCTTAAGCGCAAACCTGAAAAATTGACGCTCCGCGAAATCCACCACGCCGTTGATCAAGGCCGGATTTTCGGCACCCATCCGAATGAACCATCGCAGGAATGCCCGGTCGGCAAAAAAATCGGCAAGGTGATGCAGCGAATCCAGGACCGGGCCAACCGGGCTCTGGAACGGGAACTGGAGAAAATAACGCTGGCGGACGTGTTACGTGATTTGAGGAGAAGCTGAAAGTTTCGCTTGATTTGTAACGAGATGAGTTACATTTAGTTCTGCTTTCCTGTTCAGTTGAAGGGAAATACTATGCTTTCTGAATTTGAACCGAATTGGGTCCCAATCCTGCTCGCCAATTCCGGAAATGGCTTGGCCGCGGCCAAGCAGTCGCTGGCCGATCACGAATTGCTGGACGCTTACTCAGAGACCGTCAGCGGCGCCGCGAACGATGTCGCCCCCGCAGTCGTAAATATTCAGGTCAAAAATCCATCGCTGGGCAGACGAGGCGAAGGCGGCGGCAGCGGCTTCATTATCGCCCCGGACGGCTTTATCCTGACCAACAGTCATGTCGTGCATGGAGCAAAGTCGATCGAAGTAACTCTGCACGATGCGCGCACGTTTACGGCAGCCTTGATTGGAGACGATCCTGATACCGATTTAGCAGTGATTCGCATCGACTCCGCCCAACTTCCGTTCCTGGCGTTCGCGGATTCGAAGAAGTTGCGCGTCGGCCAGATCGCGATTGCGATCGGCAGTCCGTATGGTTTTCAACAAACCGTCACTGCCGGCGTAGTGAGCGCCCTGGGTAGGTCAATGAGGGCGCAATCCGGTCGATTGATGGACGACATTATTCAAACCGACGCGGCGCTAAATCCGGGAAACTCCGGCGGGCCGTTGGTAAACTCCGCCGGGCAAGTCATCGGCGTAAACACGGCTGTCATCCTGCCTGCGCAAGGGCTTTGCTTCGCGATAGCGGCTAATATGGCACAACTGGTCGCCGCCTGGCTCATTCGGGATGGCAAGATCCGAAGGAGTTATCTTGGATTGGCGGGTCAAAATGCCACGATTCATCCCCGATTGGTTCGGCACCACAGACTATCCAACAACCAGGGCGTGTTAGTGTCCGGAACAGAACCAAACGGTCCGGCTCAACTAAGCAGCCTGGCGGAGGGGGACATCATCATCGCATTTAAGGGTTCGCCGATCTCAAGCATCGACGATCTGCATCGCGCACTGGTTGGAGAAGAAATTGGAATCGGATCGATTCTGACGGTGATCCGCGGCGTGGAAATGATCGACTTGGTCGTCGTTCCACAGGAGCTTCCGCCTCGCCAGTAGAAGTAGACTCTGTGTTCCCGTGGCGCTTTCTCTGCACAGCATCAAAAGATGTTTGTGAGTCCGTGCGGAGCCGCATTCCCAGAATGTGTCACGCCAAATCGCGGGGATGCGCCTGCGCGTAGCGGTATGACAAGTCGGTGGATTTTGCTCGATCGACCTCCTGAATTTCTCAGAATTTGTAATCGATTCAGGCTTGACTCATTATTTCGTTGATCATTGGGACGCGTACGGTGATTTCTTACCGATGAGCTTCGAACAGAAAGTCCGTATCGCGGAAGGGTACGCTGAACTAGGGATGCTTGACGATGCGCTGACGCAGCTGGACGAGGTTGATCCAGAGTACCACGATCGCCTGGAAATCCTTCGGATGCGAGTCGACGTCGTTTTGCAGAAACGAGATTGGAGAGGCGGCCTCCGGCTCAGTCTCCGGATTTGCGACATGCATCCGAGTGAATCCTGCGGTTACATTCATGCCGCGTTCTGCCTCCATGAACTCGGAAGAACGTCGGAAGCAAAACAAACACTTCTGGCTGGACCGGCCGGACTCCTCGATGAACCAGTTTATTACTACAATCTGGCCTGTTACGACACTGTTCTAGGTAACCTGGAGCAGGCGAAAGTCTATCTTCGCGCCAGTATTCGCCTCGATAAGTCTCTTCGGGAAATGGCCAAGAGCGATCCGGATTTAAACCGGATTAAGGATGAACTTTAGTGTCACGTCCCCGAAACAGCGTGGGGACAGGATACCAGGATCGCCGGCCGCTGACGCGCATGAGAGTGCGTTCGTACCGACAAGGACATGGATTTCCGAGGATTGATTGACCTTTTCGCAGAAAACTTCGCCCAACTGGAAGAATTGGGCGCATCGGTCTGCATCTGGCGGCGGGGCGAACAGGTGTTGCATCTCGCCGACGGGTACCGCGACCGGGGGAAAAGCCTCCCGTGGACAACGCAAACGCCTGTTCTTATCTGGTCAGCCACGAAGGGACTGGCCTCGGCTTGCCTGATCCATGCGGCAACGGAGCATGGCATCGACCTGAGCCGGCGTCTCGTCGACCTCTGGCCTGAATACAGAGCGAACGGAAAGGAGAATACAACGATTCTCCATCTGCTTGCACATCAAGCCGGTCAGGCGGCTCTCCGCGATCCCGCAATATCGATCCTGGACCACGATGCCGTCGCCGATCAGCTGGCACGACAGGAGCCCTTCTGGAAACCCGGGAAAGCACACGGCTACCATGCAAGGACGTATGGATTTCTGGCCGACGAGCTGGTCCGCAGGATTACACAGGGGACTTCTCTGGGCGCTTATTTTCGAGAGATCTTCGGGGACCCGTTGAAGCTGGATCTCTGGATCGGCGTACCTGAGTCTATCGCGGCTGACGTTGCTCCGATTTTTGCCCCGCGCAAGACTCGTACCCCGGATTCCGAGGAACCTTTCTACCGGGCGCTATCTCAGAAAGATTCCCTCACTCGCAAGGCGTTCTCAACTCCCGCCGGTCTTCATTCTCCGTCCCAAATGAGCGATCCAAAGGTACGCCGACACTCTCTCCCTTCGTTAGGCGGAATTGGAACCGCCGGAGCGCTGGCGCGATTCTATCAAGCTCTTTGTTCGGACGAGATTTTTTCACCCGAGATGCTCCGGCGGATTGCATCGGTGCAATGTCAAGGGAAGGACGAAGTGCTCAGAGTCGACACCGCTTTCGGGATCGGTTTCATGAAGGACCCAGTGTCCGCGAACGGCAGGGGTCGAAATATTTTTGGCCCCTCGGTGACCGGATTCGGTCAACCCGGCTCCGGCGGAAGCCTCGGATTCTGCGATCCGGAAAACGAGGTCGCCTTTGCGTACGTGATGAATCAGATGGAACCGGGTCTCTTCCCGAATGCAAAGTCGCTCAAACTCGTGAAACACTTTTATGATACGTGTGTCTGACCCCGGCTTCGCGGTCAGCGCAATCGGAGAGACGGAATGAGCCTGACACCGATCGAACCGGTCCTGATTCTCTCCGACTTGCACCTTGGTCACCGAGCCTCGTTGATCGAGCATCCGGACCAGCTTGCCTCCCTTTTGCAAGGTCCCGGTTCGGTGATTTTCAACGGTGACACATCGGAAATGCGGAACCCGGAAGATCGCCTGGTTGGCCGGAAGCTTGCCGCTGATCTGGCTCGACTCTGTCACCAGGCAGGCAGGAAAGCGTTTTTCCTAAACGGAAACCATGACCCGACAGTGTCCAACACGAATCACCTCGATCTGGAGAAAGGCGCGATTCTAGTGACTCACGGTGATATCCTTTTTCTGGACCTTGCGCCCTGGAGTCGAGACGCAAAGCATTATCGGCTGAAACATCGAGAGATTCTGGCCGGCCTCGGTCCCGACGATTTTACCGACTTCGAAAAGCGACTTTTGGCCACGAAACGGACGGCCATTGAGCTACAGATGATTGAGGAACCGCTTACCCGTGGGCGAACGACCGGCTTTCAACTGTTTCTTCGACAATTCTGGCCACCGTTCCGTCCGCTGATGATCGTCAAAGCCTGGTGCGAAATCCCGGGACGAGCGGCTAATCTTGCTCGCGTTTTCCGGCCGCAGGCCCGTTTTGTGATCATTGGCCATACGCATTATCCTGGTGCTTGGAAAGTTGAGCCGAGGGTGGTCATCAATACCGGCAGTTTCGTGCCATACTTCGGGGCCTCGGCAGCGATCATCGAATCGGGTCGGCTCGAATTGCGGCGAATTGATCTGTTCAAACGCAAATTCGTACTTGGCAAACGGTTGGCGAGCTTTGCCATCGAGCGCATCCAAGCAACCGAAGGCTTTTAATCCGAACCCGGTTGTGCAAATGTCCGCCCTCCTGGGTCCAAATTTCAACCAGACCCATCTATCTCACGGGTCGAGGCAGCTACGCGCATCTGCTCACGCGAGACTTCAATCAATTGCGCGTACGTAGTCGATGGACGGTCGCCCAGGTGGTCTTCCACAAGCCGGTCGCTGCCCTTCGCGTAGTTAATGGAGTAGAGTCCAAACCTGGGTGTGAACGATCCCCATTCATAGTTGTCAAATAGCGACCAGTGAAGATAGCCGATCAAAGGCACGTCAGATCGAACGATGTTCATTATCTCCTCGATATGCACACGTAAAAAATGGCTGCGAGTCATCCGATCCCGCCGCAGCGTATTCTTGTTATCGACCCTGCGTCGCAGGGCCATACCGTTTTCGGCAATCAGCACCGGCCGGTTTCCAAAATCTTTGCTGTAGTAGTCGCAAAAAAAGCGCATGCCGTCCGGCAGGACACGCCAGTCCCACCATTTGCTGGTGACGCTGTTCATGAGCCAGCTTCGCAGTGACTTGTTCTTGAATTCGTGGTCCCACCACACCGGGTGGCGAAACATGTGCGTGGCAAACGGATCGTAGTAATCCAGCCCAAGAAAATCGAAGGCCGACTTTCTCTCGGCCGCGTAGAGTTCTGCGACAAGGGGAGCAAAGCATTCCGGAATGAATGTTTTGTAACCCAACCAGTTACTAATCCTCTTCAGATAATCCCCAAAGAAGTATGGGATGTCCTTCTTGAGTGGAATTCTGGCGGCAGCGAATGCCTCTTCGAACTGGTGAATCTTATCGAAAACGTAGTCGCGCAGTCCACCCACACCAACGCCGCGCTCCCGCACCGAGAGAAGGTCGAGCAGAATTTTATCCGACCAATAAAGATCGCTGCAATAATTGTTTAACGTGATCATGGGCTCCGGCCAACCTTGCTCCGCACAGACCCGATGAATCAAATTATAGGCCCGAACGTGGGTGATCAGGATGTGCCGGTAGACCTCCAGGAGCGTGCGCAGGCCATGAGTCTTCTTCCCCCGACCGGGAAATTGGGTGCCGAAGTAAGTGTTAAGGACGAGCATGTTCGGCTCATTGATCGTGATATAGTACCGGATCGGCTGGAGACCGTGAAGGTCGGTCAAGGCTCGGTTCACATACAGAACCGTCTCGCGAACGTAGCGGCAGAAATGTTCGGCGATCTCGAGTCGAAGCCACGGGTCTGTTCCGAGCCAGGACGGATGCACAAAATGGTGGAGCGTAAGGATCGGCTCGAGACCATTTTTACGGCAATCCACGAGCATCTTAACGTAGTGGTCAAGCGCCTTATGATCGAACGGAGGAGGAGGACCCGCCTGGTCGACGTAGGTTGGCTGCACCCGACTCCATTCTATCCCGAGGCGGAACGCGTTAAGACCAAGATCCCGGCAACGGGCAAAATCCTCGGGATAGCGATTCCAGAAATCTGCGCCCAAGTTGGACTCCGCTACTTCCGCCTTTCGCTCCGCGGCCGCCCAATTGGTCTGGGGCTGGCCTGCACCGTTGTAGCACCCCTCAGATTGATAGGCAGAAGTCGCAACCCCCCAAAGAAAATCGGTCATTATTTATCGGGTTTTGCTATCACGTTCTTGCTTGCGGCAATCGTGATCGCTTCCGCCTCGTCATCCGTTACTTCGAGAGCCGACACCTCATCTGCCACGAGCGTCCGAACAATCGTCCTCGCTGCGTCCGGCCGACTCAGAGCGAAAGCTTTGCGCCGCATCTCCTCGACCCGTATCGGATCGTCGAGCAGCGTATCGATCTTGTAGGGAATGGTGGTCATTTCATTGCATTTGACCGCGACGCCCTCCTCCAAAAGATGATCGCTGTTGCGCTCTTCCTGGCCCGGGATTGGACTGACGATTACCATGGGCAAGCCACACGCCAGGGTCTCGGCGGTAGTTAGACCACCCGGTTTCCCGATAAACAAATCGGAGATCTTCATCAGATCTGCCATGCGGCTGGTGTACCCAATGACTTTAAAGTTGGCGTTATCCTCCCCGACTACTTGAAGGACTCGATCTTTCGTTTCGGGACTTCGGCCGCAGACCACGATCGTTTGCGCCTTCGATCGAAGGTTCTTCAGGCGTTCCACGACAAACTCGGCCGGACCAGCACCAAGCGCCCCCGCCGATAACAACATCGTCGGACGCGTTGGGTGGAGTCCGTACTCGAAACGCGTTGCAACTCGGTCAATCGGAGTGGCGAACTCCGGATCAATCGGAATTCCAGAGACCGTAATTCTTTCCTTGGGCAAACCCAATTCTTCCAAGTGAACCTTTGTCTCCTCAATGGCCACGAAGTAGCGGTGAAAAACCCGCGATAACCACATCGCATGAAAGTCCAGGTCAGTAACGACGATCGAAAGGTGAGCATCTAACAGATTCTTCGCGATCAGATGTGAAATAATGCCGGCCGGCATAAAATGTGTGCAGACGGTAATGTGCGGGTTGAAGTGCCGGATGAATTTGACCAGCGGCCCCGTATTCAGCCGGTCGAGCATCAAACGCATTCCGTCCGTTTTCCAGGGCTCATCGCTCTGCTTATACCACCACCCGAGGAATTCCGGCGCGGTCTGCACCAGGCGCGCGTAGAGCTTGGAGTAGAAATCTCGAAACACCTTGTTCGTGAAATCAAGCGCGTCACTGTGCAGAACCTCACCCACCAACGGGTGTTCCTCGAAAACCTTGGTTAATGCCTCACCAGCTCGGACATGCCCGGTTCCGGCGCTGGTTGACATGATTAAAACTCGCTTTTTCATCGTTAGACCTGGAAGCGAAATGTAGCAAAAACGGCGAAAAGGGAAATTGGGGGTTCTTGAGAACGAATGACAATCAATTTTCCCAAATCTGCACCATCTGCACCGCGGCACAATTCTGGTCTTTTCAGACAGATTCACGCGAAAATGAGCCTGGTGGAAACCTCAGACCGTCGGCAGTTCGAAGTCGACAATAGGATGATCCGCGCTAGGGGTTAGAGTTAGTATGAACAAAGTGCGGGTGTGGACCGGTGCATCTTACCCATTGGGTGCAACATTTACCGGGGAGGGGGTGAATTTCGCTCTCTATTCGGAAAACGCCACGGGTGTCGATCTCTGTTTATTCGACCAGCCCGAAACAGATCATGAGGGAGTCAGGGTCCGCATGACGGAGCGCACGGATCACGTCTGGCATGTTTTCATGCCGGATGTGCGGCCCGGGCAGTTATACGGTTACCGGGTATACGGACCTTACGAGCCGGCAAATGGCAGTCGATTCAATGCATCGAAAGTTCTGATCGATCCTTATGCAAAAGCGATTGCCGGGAAGATCCAATGGGGTCCGGAGATGTTCGGATACCCTTTAGGCGATCCGATTGAAGATCTGAAGCGAGATTACCGGGATAACGCCTGGAACGTTCCAAGGCGGTGGTGATTGACTCAGCCTTTTCCTGGGGGAGAGACCATCGGCCACAAATTCCTTTGCATGAGTCTGTGATTTATGAGGTCCACGTCTCCGGTTTCAGCAAGCTCTGGGATAAGATCCCGGAGGAAATCCGGGGAACCTACGCAGGTTTGGCGGCGCCCGCTTCGATTAAATATTTCAAGGATCTGGGCGTGACGGCGCTAGAACTCCTGCCCGTAAACGAGCACGTAGATGACAGCATCCTGCTCGATCGTGGGCTGACAAACTACTGGGGCTACAATTCGATCGGATTTTTCGCTCCTGAAAGCAGCTACTCGAGCAAAGGTGTCAACGGTGGACAGGTCACAGATTTCAAAGAGATGGTGCGGGAGCTACACCGCGCAGGACTAGAGGTCATCATCGACGTCGTCTACAACCACACCGCCGAAGGAAATCACTTGGGTCCAACCCTGTCGTTCAAAGGGGTCGACAATGCGGCGTTCTATCGTCTGGTGGCCAATGACCGGCGTTTTTATATGGACTACACAGGATGCGGCAATACCCCGAACACCCAAAACGCGCGAGTCCTTCAGCTCATAATGGATAGCCTTCGCTATTGGGTGACGGAAATGCACGTCGACGGATTTCGTTTCGATCTGGCGTCGGCGCTGGGTCGCGAAGAGCATTTCGTCGCGCGAGACGCCGCTTTTTTCGATCTTGTGTTGCAGGACCCAAACCTGTCGCAAGTCAAGCTCATCGCCGAACCGTGGGATGTCGGCGAGGGAGGCTACATGGTCGGCGGCTTCCCGATTCCCTGGTCGGAATGGAACGGTAAGTACAGGGATTGCGTACGCCGCTACTGGAAGGGAGATGAAGATACCATGGGAGAGTTCGCCTACCGCTTGACTGGCAGCCCTGACCTTTACCAGCACCAGGGCAAGCGTCCGTACGCCAGCATCAACTTTGTCACCGCGCACGATGGGTTTACTTTGAACGACCTAGTCTCTTACAACGATAAACACAACGAAGCGAACGGAGAGGACAATCGGGACGGCGACAATAATAACAATTCTTGGAATTGCGGCGCCGAAGGCCCGACCGATGACGTCCAGGTCAATACGCTCCGCGGACGGCAACGTCGAAATTTCATGGCGACCCTCCTGCTCTCGCAAGGCGTGCCAATGCTCAATGCGGGCGACGAATTCGCTCGGACCCAGGAAGGAAACAACAACACCTATTGTCAGGACAACCCGCTGAACTGGTTCAATTGGAATTGGGATGATGACGCAAAGAATCTATTCGAGTTCACAAAAAGATTAATTCGATTTCGAAAAGAGCACCCGGTTTTTCGAAGGCCCAAGTATTTCATGGGCCGACGGATCCGCGGCTCGGACGTGAAGGATATCATGTGGTTCAACCCCGGCGGCGCCGAAATGAACGAACAGGATTGGAAGAATGGATTTGCGAAATGTCTCGGCATGCTGATCAGCGGATCGTCCATTGACGTGCGGGATTCCAAGGGAGAATCGGTGCGGGATGATACTTTTCTGCTTCTTTGCAACGCGCATTACGAATCGCTGACGTTTATCCTTCCGGGTCGCGAAGAAATCCGGTGGGAGTTGATTCTGGATACGAATCGGGAACGTGGCTTTGTTAAGGCTCAGAAAGCAATTCCAGCGGGGGACGAGGTGGAATTGATCGACAGGAGTCTCTGCCTATTGAAACTTGGTGAAGGAGAAGAAAGTTTTGCACGAGAGGCTTCCTGGACCACAAAGGCAGGAAAATCACCTTCAAAGGTCCCAACGAAAACCACAGAAACGGCGGACGATGGAAAATAGAGTTTTTGCACAGGGCGCGGAACTGATGGGAACTGGCGTTTCCTTCCGGACCTGGACGACCGGAAAGAAAAATGTGTCCGTCGTTATTTTCGACGAGAACGAACGGGTGGTACGCGAACTTCCACTGAAGCGCGAAACGGCTGGGTATTACGGTACGACTGATCCTGCTTCTTCGGTCGGTACGCTCTATAAGTACAAACTAGACGGCGGAGTTTTTCCTGACCTCGCATCGCGCTTTCAACCGCGCGGCGTCCATGGCCCGTCGCAAGTGGTCGATGGACGTTCATTTCAATGGACGGATTCCGGGTGGAAACCGCCTTCCTTGCACGAACTGGTAATTTACGAGGCACACGTTGGAACTTTTACCCCCGACGGGACTTTTGAGGCGATCGCCACGCGATTCGACCATCTGAAAAAAATCGGCGTCAATGCGATCGAGTTAATGCCGGTCGCCGACTTCGCCGGCGATCGAAACTGGGGCTACGACTGCGTGTCTATGTATGCGCCTTCTCGGGCCTACGGCAAACCCGACGGACTCAGAGCGTTGGTGAATGCCGCGCATGCGGCAGGCTTCGCCGTCATCCTGGATGTTGTCTATAACCACCTCGGACCGGACGGAAACTACATGGGCGCTTATTCCGAACACTACTTCAACGCCGCCCATCACACTCCGTGGGGCGCAGCATTTAACCTGGATACGCCAGGCGCAGAACCTGTCCGGCAACATTTCGCTGAGAATCCCGTCTATTGGGTGAAAGAATTTCACATCGACGGTTTCCGGCTCGATGCGACTCACGCCATCCCGGATGACTCTCCAAAGCATCTCATTCAAGAAATCGCCGAACGAACCCAGGCGCTTGGTGCCCTTGTGATTTGTGAGGATCCACGAAACGAACGGAGGCTTTTGCTTCCGCGAGACAAAGGCGGATACGGGTGCGACGCCGTATGGGCTGATGATTTCCACCATGTGGTGCGGGTCCAGATGACAGGAGAGGATGAGGGATACATGGGTTACTTCAAAGGTACGATGAAGGAGTTGCTGAAGACCGTGCGAAAAGGTTGGCTATTCGCCGGTGAACTACAGAAAGACGGGATCCGGCGCGGAACACCCGGGGGGGACATCGAACCGGAACATTTCGTCCACTGTATCTCAAACCATGACCAGGTGGGGAACCGGGCCCACGGCGATCGCCTGAACAAAGTCGTCCCGCCAGCCGCTTACCGAGCCGCGTCCGCACTTCTTCTGACCGGACCATACACGCCAATGTTGTTCATGGGCCAGGAGTGGGCGACCTCAAGCCCCTTCCTCTATTTCACCGATCATCACGATGAGTTGGGGAAAGGAGTCACCGAAGGGCGGCGCAAGGAATTCGCTGATTTTTCGGATTTTCGACATTCAGAAGCGCGGGCGTTAATCCCTGATCCTCAGGCATTAACGACATTTACAGATTCAAAATTGAATTGGTCACAACTCGGCCAATCGCCGCACGCAGAAACCCTTCGGCTTTACAGCGACTTTCTGCGTTTCCGCCGTCTCGAACTGAAGGACCGCCGTCGTGGCCAGTGGCAAACAGGTCAAGTTTCGCCAACGGCGATCGCTCTCCGCTATCGGCGACCGGCCGAGGGTGATATCTTGATCCTCGCTCAGTTGCTGGCAAACAAGTCAATCCTGAACCTGGATGATGCTCTGATTCGTCCTGGAGGAGGACGATCCTGGCAATTTGTGATCTCGTCCAACGAGCCAACCTATGGAGGAGAGCGGGCGGGCTTTTTTGATCCGGAGAGCAACCAGTTCGTGCTCGCCGAACCCGAGTTGATTGTTTTCTGTGAGCGCGACAGGAAAGAGTCATCCAGACAAGAATCCGGGACCGGGAAGGTTCGTAACTGAAAACAGCGATAGGAGAAACAAGGAAATGGCATCTCGACGCCGCGTACCAATTGCGACTTATCGATTGCAATTCAATCGACATTTTACGTTCAAAGACGCAACCGGAATAATCCCGTACCTGCAGAAGCTGGGGGTCAGCGATATCTACAGTTCGCCTTTTTTCCGCTCACGGCCGGACAGCGATCACGGCTACGACGTCACCAATCATAATGAATTGAATCTGCGAATCGGCACGCGCGAGGAGTTCGACGCCATGGCGGCCGCCCTGAAAGAGCGCGACATGGGTCATATTGCCGACTTCGTTCCTAACCATATGGGGATCATTGATCCCGAGAACGAATGGTGGATGGATGTTCTGGAGAATGGGCCGAGTTCAAGATTTGCGCCGTTCTTCGACATTGAGTGGGACCCTTTGAAAGAGGAGCTTCGGAATAAGGTCCTGCTTCCGATTCTTGGTGATCAGTATGGCAGGGTCCTTGAACGCGCCGAATTTCATCTGCGGTTTGAGGAAGGCGCATTTTGCCTGACCTACTATGAATGGGTACTTCCACTCAACCCGCGGACCTACCACTTTATTCTTCAGATTGCTCTTCAGAAGCTGAGCCAATATTCCGACGAAGACATGTATCTGGATCTCGAGAGCATTCTCACGGCCCTCGAATATCTACCTCCGCGAACTGACATAGACGAAGAGAAGGTCCGGGAGCGCGCGAGAGAGAAGGAGGTTATCAAGCGGCGAATCGCGAGGCTCTGTCATGAGTGTCCACAAGTCCAGGACGCAATCGAACTTGCAATCAGGGAACTGGAGGGAAAAGTCGGTTATTCGCGATCTTTTGATAAACTGGACGAACTGCTCAACGCGCAGGCCTATCGTTTGAGCTACTGGAAGGTTGCCGCTGAAGAGATTAATTATAGACGTTTCTTCGACGTTAACGAACTCGCTGCAATTCGAGTCGAGAACCCGGTTGTTTTCGATACGATCCACAAACTCATCTTCGAGTTACTGAAATCGGGGAGCGTGACTGGCCTGCGCATCGACCATGTGGACGGACTCAGGGATCCGAAACAATATCTCACGGCTCTGCAACGCCGATACTCGGAGCTTGCGGGCGGTGATTCGAATGAGCCTGCCCTCGGTCTTTACCTGATTGTCGAAAAAATCCTCTCCGAAGACGAAAAGCTGCGGAGCGACTGGCCGGTTTATGGGACGACTGGCTACGATTTCACGACCGACGTCACGCAGCTTCTTGTGGATTCCGCGTCGGGAGAGAGGTTCTCGGCGATCTACCGAGACTTCATCGAACGTTTTGTCCACTTTGATTCCCTAATCTATGAGAAGAGAAAACTGGTAATGGATGTCTTGCTGGCCAGCGATATCGAGGCTCTCGGTCATATGTTGGGTGACGTTTCGGAGCGCGACCGGCTGCATCGCGATTTCACGCTCAATTCATTGAGCACGGTCGTGCGCGAATTGATCGCCTGTTTTCCAGTTTACCGCACCTACATCACTGCCGAGTCCGGTGTTTCCGAGGCGGATCGGCAGGTCATCCTTCGGGCCACCCGGGCGGCAAAACGGCGAAATGCAGCGATCGACACATCTATTTTCGACTTCCTCCGCGACATTATGCTTTTGGAGAGGTTCGACCAATTTAACGACAAGACGCGCCAGTTGCAGCTGGAGTTCGTTCTGAAATTCCAGCAATGCACGAGCCCAATCATGGCCAAAGGTTTGGAGGACACGGCCTTTTATATATTCAACCGTCTCTCCGCCCTCAATGAAGTCGGAGGACATCCGCAGCAATTCGGTATCAGCCTTGAAAGATTTCATGAAAAAAACCGGGCAAGACTGACAGAGCGGCCGCAGACCTTGCTGGCTTCGACGACCCATGACACCAAGCGAAGCGAAGATGTACGAGCGCGAATCGCTGTTTTGAGTGAGGTGCCGGGAGAATGGCAACAATGGATCAACGAATGGCGAGCCTTGAACTCCGTCTGTAAAAGCAATGTCGAAGGCGATACGGCGCCGAGCACCAACGAAGAGTATCTGATGTACCAGACCCTATTGGGAACCTGGCCACTCTCAGGCGAAGAAGTTGACGACAACTACATGGGTCGGATCCACCGTTACATGATCAAAGCGATCAAAGAGGCCAAGGTGAATAGCAGCTGGGTTCAGCCCAACGAGGATTGGGAAAACGCTTTGGGCCGGTTTGTTCGCGAGTCGTTGAGACCCGATCACGCGTTTCGTTCTAAATTCGAGCCGGCTGCCGCACGGATAGCATGGCATGGGATGTTAAACTCCCTCACCCAGACAATACTGAAATTTACGGTCCCGGGTGTACCAGACATTTATCAAGGCACCGAGTTATGGGATTTCAGCCTTGTTGACCCCGATAACCGCCGGACTGTCGATTTTAGCTCTCACCAGCAGATCCTGGAGGAAATTCACAAAGGAAGCGCAGAGCCACTCTTTAAGTCCTGGCGTGATGGCCGCATAAAAATGTTGGTTACCACGCGGCTATTGCAGCTACGGCGGGCAGCACCGGCTCTTTTCGAAAACGGTAGCTATTCTTCATACTACGCGAATGGTGAACTGGCCGACTGCTGTATCGCGTTTTCCCGGGAAATGGATTCACAAAAGGTTCTCGTCATCGTGCCGCGATTCACCACCCGCCTGGGAGTGCCGGGCTCCGGCTTCAATTGGAAAGAGGGCGAGGTGCTGTTCGACAATACCTTACCCGCGATGGTGGATTCTTTGACCGGTCGCAGCCTCAAAGCCGGAATAGATTCCCTGGCATTAAAAAATCTCGATGCATTCCCATTCGCAGTGTTTCACAATCTCAAAGGATTGTGAGACAGCGGCAAAAGGAAGAGTTCGCAAGCCATTTTCCATGGGTTGCTCAGCTCGAATCGGCAACCTCCTGCTATCCCAGAGAAGAGTTGCATCTGGTCGGGGTGTCGGGTGGAATCGATTCGCGCGTCTTACTGCACCTTCTTCCCATCGTCGGATTTCACCACTTGGTGGTTTGCCACTTGAATCACAATTTGCGCGGAGTTGAAAGTCTCCAGGACAGCAACTTTGTCTCCAGGCTCAGCCATCGTCTCAAGTTGCCACTTTACACCGAAACCCTCTCGAAGCTCCCCAGAACGGGCTCTCTCGAAGGCGCGGCACGCGAAGCACGACTCCAATTCTTTGCTCGTGCTGCGGAAAAATACTCGACATCATCCGTCTTTCTTGCGCACCACGCCGACGACCAGATCGAGACATTCCTTTTTAATCTCTTCCGTGGCAGTGGTTCGCTCGATAACGCCGCCATCAAGACAGAATCGCTGGTCACCGCAGGGACCCGCCCTGTCCTGCTTCGGCACCCAATGCTACACGTCTGGAAAGATGAAATTCGCGAGTTCGCTGCAGCGTTTCGTCTCAAATTCCGCGAAGATTCAACAAATAGAAGCCGCCAAATGGCTCGGAATCGGATCCGCCACGAGTTGATTCCAGCGATTGAAAGGGTTATGGGGCGGCCCATCAAACCCGCTCTGTTGCGTACGATCGAGATCGCAGCAAGGGAAGGAGAGTTCGTGAGATCTCAACTCCCGGTCTTCCGCAGCGACGCGGAACTCACGAGCCGGGAATTGCGGAAGCTGCCGGTCGCTATCCAGCGGCGAACGATTCACAGTTGGCTCCGACGCAGCAATATCAAAGACTGCGGTTTCGACGAAGTCGAAGCGGTACGGTCTCTTCTCGCCCGCCAGGAGGTTTCGAAAATCAATCTCCCAAAAGGCGTCTTCTGCAGGCGACGTGGGGGACGGCTATTTCTTCAGTTTCCTTCAGAATAGGAAACAGCGAGCTCCTTGAGTTCCTGTCTCCTTTCCAGCGAAATTTCGTGCCAGCGGATTCCTTCGATGGCCCCTTCCAGGGCCAAAAGGCTGTTTACTTCACCTTGAAGTCCGGCGCGCACCAAACGCCGCCATGCGGTCATTGCGCCGAGACCGACGAGATCCTCGGCATTCGTGATTCCTACCTTGTTTAGTTGATTGGCTAGTTCGGGACCGATATTAGGGAGAGACTCAATCGGTTTAGGCATAAGGGAGAAGGAGCAAAGAAAGATTGAGCTGAGGGTTCTCAATCCTGATTAATGTGAAATACATACTCACCGACGTAAAGAAGCAGCCTTGGACGGCCACGCTTCCCAAGCCACCATAGACCTAATTGGTTCCCGCTGCAACGTTCGAAGAATGGTCGTGGCGGCGCCAGAGGAGAGCAGGTCTGAAATCCCGAAGCAGCCGTCCTTTTCAAACTAAGTATGCCACCCTTTGGCCCGACGTTTTTTCACGGATGCAAACCTGGGGGTTTCGCTTACTTTTTCGGACTTCTCCTCGTTTATGAATAGTGAAGCGAAGCAATTTCTTTTCAGGCTGCTCAATACACCAAGTCCGACCGGCTTCGAATCAGAGGGCCAAAAAGTCTGGATGAATTATGTGGGACGATTCGCCGATTCTCTGGACAATGACTCCTACGGAAACGCTTGGGCTACCTTAGCCGGAGACGAATCGTCCCCCCGGATTATGCTTGAAGCGCACGCGGACGAGATCGGCTTCATGATTCGAAACATCGCCGACGACGGCTTTTTGTACGTCACTCGGATCGGCGGCAGTGACCGGGCCATCGCGCGTGGCAAACGTGTCAAAATCCTGGGAGAGACCGGCCCCGTTTTAGGCGTCATCGGGAATATCGCTATACATCTTCGCGATAAAGAGACCGACAAATTTCCAGAGGTGCATGAGCTGTACCTGGACATCGGAGCAAAATCGAAAAGTGAGGTCGAAGACCGAGGTGTACGTGTCGGTCACCCGGTAATTTACGCCGATACCACAGAAGAGTTGGTACCCGGTCGGATCGTTGGCCGAGCGGTTGACAACCGAATCGGCGGTTTCATCCTCTCGCAGGTCTTGGCGAATCTCGAGATACGGGATCCCCGGCCTCCCACAACCGTCTTCGCGGTCAACGCCGTGCAGGAGGAAATCGGCGGTTCAGGGGTCAAAATGATTTCTTACAGGTTGGAACCGAGCGCCGCGATCGTGGTTGATGTGACCCATGCCACCGATTCGCCAGGTATTGATCGGAATAAATATGGTTCGATCAAGCTTGGAGCCGGCCCTACAGTGACACACGGTACCGCAAATCATCCTCTCATTGTAAGCCGATTGATTTCTCTGGCGAAAAGTCTGGATATTCCGCTCCAGCATGAAGCCTCTTCACGCAGCACCGGAACCGACACGGATCACGTGTATCCAATGAAGGGTGGTGTCCCAAGTGCGTTACTATCAGTGCCGATGCGATATATGCATTCCACCGTCGAAATGATCGACTTCGGCGACGTTGAACATTGCATTCAGCTGTTAACAAACTTTGTGCTTTCGATTTCGGGAAAGGACGAATTCGCACTGAAACTGACCTAATCCTAGTGCACCGTCTGGCGCTATGTCGAGTTGGATAGCCGAAGTTGTGCGGTCGGGAGGTGGCCGCGTTTCTTTTGAGCGCTTTATGGAGCTTGCGCTTTACCATCCGGTTCACGGCTATTACTCGGGGCAAATCGCAACCGTCGGCCGGTCCGGCGACTTTTCTACCGCTCTGACCATCGGTGACGCCCTCATCCGGAGTGTGGCCGCCTGGGTAAAAGCAGAAACACATTCACTCGCTTTGCCGGTGGCTCAGATCATCGAACTGGGTGGAGGAACCGGTCAACTTGCATCCGGAGTTCTGCGGGCCTTCAAGCCCTGGCAACCTGTCCGGTATCAGATCGTCGAGATTTCCAGGACGCTCCGACAAGTCCAGGAACGAACGCTGCGGGGGAAAAGTATCCGCTGGAAAGATTCCATCGAAGCCGCTCTCGATGCCGCCAAGGGTCAGGCAATCCTAATCTCAAACGAGTTTGTAGATGCTTTTCCGTGTAAGCGGTTCGAACGAACGGCCGAGACGTGGAGGGAGATATATCTCAGTTTGGACGGTGACCTCTGGAGAGAAGAATACGACGAAAATAGAACACCTGACGTTAGTTCCGCGTTGTCCATGAAGTGCGCGACCGGTCAACGAGTGGAGGCGTTCCAATCCTACAGAAACTGGCTGACAACTGTCGTCCGCCACCTTAAGCGCGGTGCACTTCTAACAATCGATTACGGAGGCTCGCCAACCGAAATCTACCATCGAAAACCGGGCGGAACGATGCGTGCTTACTTTCGTCATCAACGGATCGAGGGCGTAGGGATCTACCTCCGCCCGGGTCGACAGGATCTCACCGCAGATGTCAATTTTGTGGATCTGCAGGAATGGGGCGAACAACTCGGATTGGAAACGGTTCAAAGAGTTACTCAAACGGACTTTATTCGGACGTGGGATCGCCAACGATCGCGAACCCAACAGATAGCCGACCGTTACATATCGGACGAATCCGGGATGGGCAATGCGTTCAAAGTCCTGCACCAGCGGAAGGCGAGCTGAAATCGGCGCTGCCGCGCTAATCATTCCATTGCCGCTTCAATGAGTCCTTAGCGGCATCTTTCTGATCATCTAGTTGGTCTAACCGGCGATCAACTTCGTCTTTTTTCCTTTTCCACTTCTCTTTCGCGGCTCCCTCTGAGTTATCAGCCTGATTGTCGTAGTAATCTTTTTCGCGCTTGAGTGCGTTCTTTCGCGCCTCCCACTGTGCGTCGAATCGATCAAACGCCGCTTCCTTCGCCCGGTCGTAATCTTCTTTCGAACGGTAGGTCGGCCTCTCCTGGGTTCGCGAGCGGTTTTGGCCCGGCGTTACCTGGGAACTCGATCGTTTCGATTGAGTCTGGCCGGGACTCAGAGCCGCGGCGACTCCCCCAACCGTCGTGAAATTTACTTGCATGACGATACGCTGACCCACCCTGATATCAGCTACCCGCGTCTGATCGGGTAATCCCGGAGCTCGAAACACCACCTGATGCTCCCCAGGCGGAAGAATCCCCTCGATCGGCAGTTTTCCCAGATTAATGCCGCTGATGGCCACCTCGGAGTCCGGCCGGTCACTCGCAAGAGAAATGAGCCCGTACTCATGTTTAAACTCAACGACTGACGTACCGTCCGGATCGGGCACAACCTCACGCTTGACAGGCGCCAAGGCTCCGATCTTGGACACTAGCTCCACCGGTTCCGGCGGCAAGTCAACCGTCAGCGGCGTCGTGCCGAGCTCCGAATCTCCCTTGAAAATAGTGGCTCCGGAAGGGTCGCTTTTCAATGTGACGGCAACGCCCTTAAAGGTGTGCTCCACGACGGCCACCGCATTCGGCTGCAGGTCGATCTCCTGCACGAAATCCGCCCAGCCCGACCGCTTAATCCGCACCGAGTACTTTCCCGCCGGCATGTTGTCTACGGTCATGGGCGTATTGCCGAACGTCGTCTTCTGGTCGGAATCAGCTATTTCGAACGCAAGGGTCGCAGGTTCTGACCTAATCGAGAGTTGGCCAACGTCGTGAACCAATGGGACAACGCCGAGATTATTCAGGCTTCCCTGATTGATTTCGACTTCAAGCGGTCGGGTCTGATACCCGGGCAGGCTAAGTTGGAGGACATATTTGCCTTTCGCCAGGGAGTAAGAAGCAAGCGGCGTCTTGCCAATTTCCCGGCCGTTCAACATCACGGTCGCCCCCTCTGGTTTACTCGTCAAAGTGACGCTCCCCATCTTAGAAACGCTGGGCGGAGATTCAGTTTTGTGAACAAAAAAATTGACCCCGATGACGGCTCCAATAGCACAGACCAGGAAAAGTCCGACACCCGTCAAGAGAATCCTGAGGAGAACCGGAGAGGTTTTCGGCTGGTTATCTTCGATTGGATCACCCACAGCCGGCGTTGTCTGGATCGATCGCAGAGTAGCTGGCGGTTCGCTGCCGGCAGCCTGCCGAATCGCCAGTGGAGGGACCACCAACGGCTGGTTGTGGACTTCCGCAGCGTCCAATTCGCCCAAGAATTCGCCGGCTGTAGCGAAGCGCGTCGGTTCGGTCGCGCCCAGGCGCAATATGGTGTTGCCCGGTTCAGAAAGGTTCGGCACGGGATTCAGCCTGGGCGCAGCCGACCCGGCGGAAGATGCCGGTTTGACCCCGCCCAGGAGTTCGTAGATCGCCCAGGCAAGCTGCTGAACGTGGTTTGCCGGAAAATCAAAGCCGCCCGTATCGACGATTGTTTGAGTCGGTTCCGCCAGAAATTCCGAAAGGGTTTGACCGAGGCTCAGCGCATCTACTTTAACGATAAATGGCGGCCAGCTCGAGACCGGCGCGCGCTGCGTCTCAAAAACCTCCTCGGCGAGATGCGGGATTTCCACGAAAATCTTCTGCAACGACACCCTGCCCGCCAATAGCTTGCGTTCCGCAGCAAAATCCAGAACCTTGGCCAGCGGCTTCGCAATGCGAAGCGTTTCTTCCCAGCCGATCGCTCGCCGGGCGCGCAGAAGTTCCTGAAGCGAAAATCCTTTGATCCATTCGCTAACTACGAACAATCCACGGTCATAGGTTTCTAGCCCAAGAACTTCCAGCAGGTTCGGGTGATGTATCGTCCGTAACCGCTCGATCTCTTGCCTGAGAAAATCGAGCCGCGCCGTTTCGTATCGGATGGCAAGCGGGATCGGCCGGAGCGCTACGACACGATTCGAATGCAGGTCTTTCGCTTTAAACAGGTTTTTGTCGAAGGGAGATTGCCCGATAATCTGGTACCGGTTGCGAATCATTTGGCCGGTTGCGAAACCGGAGGTACTTGTTCCTCCAACAGTGGCTGCGCCGGCAGCATGACCGGGCGCCGCCGCGGACGGCCTGAAAGGTGCCAGTGTCGGCGATTGACCTTTCAAGTCGCTCAAAATATCGTCGAGTTCCCGCTTCAGGTCCGACGGAGACTGAAATCGGCCTTCTGAGTCCTTGGCCAGCATTTTCTCCAAAAGAGCAGCCACTCGCGGATGGAACTTCACGAGGATGTCGGACGGCAGCGGTTGGTTCAGGTGCTGGTTAATGACGCTGGCCATCGAGCCTTGGAACGGAGGCCGACCTGCGAGCATGTACCAGAGAGTCGCGCCCAGGGAATAAATGTCGGACCGGATGTCGATCTCCTTTTCCTCCAATTGCTCCGGGCTCGCGAAGTGAGGCGTACCGACAAATCCGCCCATCGACACGGTGACGGACTGATCCACCGCGGCGACTAGCGACTTCGCGAGACCGAAGTCGATCACCTTTACCAGCAGATGGTCCTCATCCTCGTCCACGACGAGCATAATATTGGAGGGCTTGATATCTCGATGGACCAATTTCTGGCGGTCGGCAGCAATCAATGCCCGCGATACCTGACGCGAGACCCTGAGGGCGAGGTCCGATGGAAGCGGACCTTCTCTCTGGACACGTCGCTCAACCGTCTCGCCTTCGACGTACTCCATCGCATAGTAAAATTCGCCTTCCGAGTTACCAAGATGGAAAACCGTAGCGACATTCGGGTGCCGCAAGCTAGCAGCGGCCCTTGCTTCCCGAAGAAAACGCTGGCGTATCGTTTCGCTGTTCAAAAAATGCGAATTGATGACCTTTAACGCGACATCGGCACGAAGATTCGTGTCGAAAGCTTTGTACGTTACTCCCATCGCACCCCGACCCAGTTCCCACAGCGAACCGTCAGTCCGGCGCGCGATGACGAAGTGCTCGAATCTATCTGTGTCGCCCATAGACCTTAGCCGTTCCCAAGTCTCGAGAATCTCTTAACTCACTGGGGTTTGTCGATATAAAGTCGTTCGGAATCCAGCGCCTTCGGATCCCGGAATATTTGGGGAGGATGGTCCGAAATCAATGTGTATCCGGTCAGGACGAACTCCGGATAAAAGCTGTTCGAAGCAGGTTCGTAGACGGTTTGTCCCGAAAAATATCCCTGCAGCCGATACTCACAATTGTTGTCAGACCCGGAGGTATTGGCCTGTCGGTCAGGAGCTAGCTTTTTCTGCTCGTTAAGCATGACGAGTCTGGCGCTACTCCACGGTTGACGGGGCTGGCGGATGTAGCCCCAGAAGAAATAGTTCTTCCGATAGAATCGTCTTCCGACGAAATAATTTCCCGGAGGCTCGTACGCGATCGTCTGATTGAGGGAAGACTGGGATCGACTGAAATCGTCTTGGACGGTTTGGCATCCGGAGAGAAACATGGTTGCGGCAGCCGCGGTCAGCACCAAAAGTTCGATTCTCCGGCAGAATGATTGTTTAGCTGCCATTAGTTCGCGACTTGATCTGGGCAATCAGCTTCGGGTGCCGTTGCAATTCCGCCAGGAGAGCTTCGATGGCACGCAGCGTCTGAGGACTAATATGGTGTTCCATCCCTTCAACATCGTGATAAATGACTTCCTCATTGATCCCCAGCATGCGCAAAAAATCGCTCAGAAGCTGGTGGCGCTTCATGATGTTACGAGCCAAAGTCTCTCCAGTCGTCGTTAAAACCAGGCCGCGATACTTCTCGTACTTCAGCAAACCTTCAGCATCCAATCGCTGGACCATATTGGTCACGCTCGCTTGGGAGATCCTCAGACCTTGAGCAATATCAGCCACCCTGGCGTAACCCTTGGTGTTGATCAGATCGAGAATTTGTTCGAGATAATCTTCTACGGCTGTCGATCGGCTGAGCGGAGCCGGCTTACTTGGCATAGACAGGCATTATTGCTTAAAGGCGGAACAGGATCAATACGGGGATTAGGTCAGGCATAACTTCATCGCGTTGACCTGTTGGTTGAATCCGACGCACGTCACCAAGGCACTGGAAGCTCGGAGAGAGCGAGTTTCGCGATTCAGGCTCCGGAGTTTGGAACCGGCGGAGAGAGTGCCCGGCAACTGTTGATGCCGGAGTGCAAGGCCGGCGATCGCAACCTGGAATAGTGCGCTCGCACCGAGCGCTTCCCCAACGGCCGGCTTGGGGGCATAAACGGGAGTGGATGGGCAAAGTCGGCTGAAGACCTTGCGCTCGACTTCGTCGGCGAAAGTGCCATTCGCACTGCTGACAATCATGTCAGGTGGTTCCTCCTTGATCAGACTTCCAAACAGCTCCGCAGCGACGGACTCACCGTCCCGAACGGAGAAAAAAGGCTGACCGGGCGAGGACCTGGAAATCTCCAATGGCCCGGCTCGTCCTAAAAGAACCGCGGCGGCACCCTCCCCGAAAATCGTTCCACCTGCCCGGCCGTACACCTCGAACCAATCCTGTTTGGTCGCCATGCGCCAACTGGCAAACGCATCGGCCAACAACCAGTCGGCTTCCTCAGTGCTAACCACGAGGCAGTGATCGAGGTCCGGGTGCATGACCAGAAGTTCCGTTGCAAAGTGAAGCGCACTCAATCCGATCGATGAGTCTCCTACCAGCGTATAGCTTTGTCCGTCTACGTTCAGAAGAGCCGCCAGATGGCTTGCCGCGGCATTGTAGACCGTTTCTGGAAACAGGAGCGGACTGGCGGCGCTCGCTCCTTGCGTAACGATTTCGTGGTACAGACGGCGAGTGTAGTTGACGCCGCCCGAGCAGATCGCGAACACCACGGCCATTCGATCACTCAGGCTGCTGCCGGGTTTTACTCCGGCGTCAGCGAAGGCATCAAATCCCGCCGCAACACCCAGGAGAGAGAGCGTCCCAGACCGACGTAAGCGAGGTTGACGAGCAGCCTCGGAAACAAACTTGCCAGGGACAGAACACGCGAAATACGTCCGGTCTGCCACGGCGTTTGCGATATGTCTTCTGGGCGCCTGTTGGGCTTGGCAGAGCGGCACCCAGGTCTCAAGTGCAGTCGGCCCTAGTGGCGTGACGGCGCCGATTCCCTCAATGAATAAATTCATACTCGCTTTAGAACCAGCGTGGCATTTGTGCCGCCAAACCCGATCGAATTCGAGAGCGCGCAGTTAACGCGCGCCTCCCTGGAGATATTTCCGATGACTTCAAACTTCCAGCCTGGATCCGGTTCAGCAAAGTTGATATTCGCAGGGAGGAATTGTGCGCAAAGCGCCAGCACGCAAAATACCGCTTCAATCGCCCCCGCTGCCCCTAAGGCATGACCCATCATTGATTTAGTCGAACTGACCGGCACTCGCCCACAAAGTTCCGAGATGGCAGCCCCTTCGGTCGCATCGTTGAGAACGGTCGCGGTTCCGTGCGCGTTGACATAATCGATAGCATCGCCAGTCAAACCAGCCGACTCCAGGGCTCTCTGCATTGCAAGTTTTGGACCGATCCCGGACGGATGAGGCTGGGTCAGATGATAGGTATCGGTGAAGACTCCGTAGCCGGCGATTTCCGCGAGCGCCGTTGCGCCCCGTCGCGCCGCGCAACGTTCGGACTCCAGAATCAGGAAGGCAGCTCCTTCCCCCAAGACCAAACCGCTGCGATTTTTGTCAAATGGGCGGATTTTGTCCGGGGTAGCCGCCTGGAGAGAATCGAAACCCACAAACACCAGCTCGCACAACGGATCGTAACCGCCGCACACTACGCAGCCGCGCAGTCCGTTTCTCACCAGTTCAAATCCATGCCCGATCGCATTCGAACCGGACGAGCACGCGTTGGCAACAATCTGGGCCGGGATCCGCAAGCGGTTAGCCTCGAGCGCGTCGAGAACCGATTTCTGAGGCGTGTAGTTTCCTACCAACCGCGCAATACCTTTCCGGGATTTGGTGGCGAGCAGGCGCCGGTAGTAAGTCTCTCCGAAACTCATCCCCCCGCTTGTCGTGCCTACCACGATCAATTCGGGTGTCGAGCCTTTGGTTGAATCACAAGCTTCCCGTAAGGCCATACTCGCCATTCGAGCTCCACGGTGCGAACGGTGGGACCGCCGACGAGACACTAGCGCGTCCTCCAGCCATTCATCCGGAATCTGGGCGGCCGATTTGCATCGGGTTTTCGTCACGTCAAAGGTGCTCACCGGCGCCACCGCATCCCTGGCCCCCACGAGAGATCTAAAATTCGATCTCAAATCCGACCCGAGAGGAGAAACCACTCCCACTCCCGTGATCAGGACACGATGCTTTCTCTCAATGGCCGGCATAACTTCGCTATACTCTCCCGTTCATTTTCTCCAGGTCAATGAGGAGAGTGTCGGGGCCGGCCACGTCGCGCCGGAAGTTTCGATACATCCCAGAATGCTTGCAACGGCTCGCTATGGGACTACGCTTGATCCATGGGTTCCCCGAAAGGTCATAAGGGACCGCCAGAGTACTCCCTAAGGCGCTTCCTCTGGATGATGGGGAACGCCCTCAGGTTGAAATGTCCTACCTGCGGAGAACGACCAATGTTCGTTCCCTGGCAACAAGTCCGCAGTGTGCGGGATTGGTTTATGCCGCTCGACGGTTGCCCTCGCTGCGGCTACCCGTTTGAGCGTGAGCCTGGATATTTCTTGCTTTCCATCTTCGCGATCAACTACGGCGTTGCGGCGATACTGGGTCTCGTGATTTATCTGGTGCTTGATTTCTGGGCGCGCTTACCGATCTGGGCAGTCCTGACCCTCACCGTGGCTCCCATCCCGATTTTCAACCTGTGGTTTGCTCGTCATTCGAAGGCTCTGTTCCTGGCCTTCGACCTCTTTTTCGATCCGCACCAGGGAGAGGATGACGGCGGCGACCAACGTGTCAAGTCGCCTTCGCCGCCACCAAAGACTCCGGAACTCGAGCCTGTTAACAAACTTTGACGGTCAGAATCCACCGGATTCACAAGATTGCCCCTCGCTTGTCAACCCGGCGAATCGATGCGATAACCCAGAATGGAGTGGTTAGTCCATTCAGCTCTATCAGCATTCGTCGTTGTAACACCCTGGAAAATCGTGGGCTGGACCGGCAGCGCAGTTTTTTCCGTCCGCTTCTTTCTCCAGTGGATCGCCTCGGAACGTGCGAAGAAAAGTATTATTCCAATTGGCTTCTGGGAATGCAGCGTTGTGGGCAGCCTGTTGGCGCTAAGCTATTTCGCCTTCTATCGGCAAGATTCCGTAGGGGTGATCATGACGTTAGCACCCCTTCCTCTTTATATCAGGAACCTTTACTTAAAATGGCGGGAAGTGCTCGGAGACAAGAGGGTGGAAAACAAGACGCCGACGCCAAAAAATCCTGAGATCGCGGCCAGCTAAATCGTTTTCAATGATTTACTTCGACAACAACGCCACCACACAAATCGATCCCCAGGTGCTGCAACAAATGTTGCCGTTTCTGCAGGAGCAATACGGAAATCCGTCGAGTGCGTATTCGTTCGGCAAACGAGCGGCGAAGGCAGTGAACATCGCACGAAAACAGATCGCGGACTTGTTGCGGTGCGAACCGTCTGAGGTCGTTTTCACCAGCTGCGGAACAGAGTCCGACAACAGCGCGATACAATCCGCTTTACTTCTCGACCCGGACCGCAAGCATTTGGTGACCAGCAAGGTGGAGCATAGCGCCATCGTTAAGCACGCCGAAATCCTGGCCCGGCGAGGTTATGAAGTCACTTGGCTCGACGTTGATTCTGAGGGCTTGATCGACTTGAGCGAGCTCGAGCAAGCTATTCGGAATGATACCGCGATTGTTTCGCTGATGTGGGCCAATAACGAGACCGGGGTTCTTTTCCCGATCGGAGAGGCTGCCGAAATTTGCCGCGCAAAGGGAACCGTTTTTCATACTGACGCAGTTCAGGCGGTGGGAAAAATCGACATCGATTTGCGTCAGATTCCGGTCAATTTCCTCTCGCTTTCCGGGCACAAACTGCATGCGCCGAAAGGCGTTGCCGCGTTGTATATCAATCGGAAGACCAAATTCAATCCGTACCTGATCGGCGGCGGCCAAGAGCATAAGAAGCGCGGCGGTACCGAAAATACGGCCTCCATCGTCGCCCTGGGTAAAGCGGCCGAAATTGCTTCCTCCGCTCTTCAGGAGGAAAACACTCGTGTCAAGGCATTGCGTGATCGCTTCGAACAAGGACTCCTCGACACTGTATCATCGGTCCAGGTCAATGGTCATCGGGCATTTCGTCTGCCGAACACGTCGAACCTCGCCATTGAAGGCGTTGATTCCGAGGGCATGCTTATCCTTCTGGATCACAAGGGGATCTGCTGTTCCGCGGGGTCAGCTTGCACGGCTGGTTCCCTGGAGCCGTCGCACGTATTGCGGGCGATGGGCTATTCCAATGAGCGCGCTCGCGGGAGCCTTCGATTTTCCTTCAGCCGATTCAATTCTGAGCAGGAAATCGATCAGGCACTTGATGTTATCCCGCATGCGGTCGAGAAACTCCGGTCAATGACCCGAGGGTTCCTGGCTGCGTGAGGACGAAACGGGTCGCTTCGGTGGTTCCTCGATTCGGATTGCCAGCATTTCGCCATCGAACCGAAAAACGATCACCAGATGGTTCTTCCCTGTCGAGTTGAACACAGTTTCCGCTTGCATCCCGCGGGCGACTTCCGACTTCGTGCCTGATGGTTCCGTGTGATAGAGCCAGACTTGCACTGCCTGGACAACATGCCGCCCCGGAGCCAACTTTGGTAACTCCAGGGACTTGTCTTCGTCAACGTTACTCAGAAAGCCGACGGGTTGCCGATCAAGATAGATAATCATCTGCGCTGTATTCGTGTATCCGTCCGCCCTTCGAAGAGACAACACGGTTCCCGTCACTGTTTTGTCCTCTACGGATTTTGCATAGGCGACCAGAGAAGCCGGCCATTCCCTTTCCGCGATTCCGGCAGCGCGCGCTATCCGCAAAGCGCGATCGAAACCGGTCCCGTAAAGCGGATCAGAAAGCGCCCCCTGATCGACGAAATGCAGCAGAACCGCCCACAATGTGTTTCGTCCGGACGGCACCCCAGCCAGTTGTTTCGCTGCCCACTCATCGGCAACTGCCTCCTCCCGGGTGCGCATGGCCAGGTGGCCGTATTCGTGGATCAGGAAGAATCGCGACGCCCCGGGATGCAAAGCGTCAATCTTTTGTTCGCGCTCAGGACAGAGAAAGATTGCGCCTTTTGGGTAGAATACGGTCGGTTGAACTGTGACTCCGATGCCGTGTCTGGTCATTTTGCAATCGTCCAAAACGGGCACATTTTGAAGCTCAACGGGCGGCATCCATTGCCCATGGGATCGGTCCGGTATGCCAATCGAAGCGAGGAAAAAAGCGAGCCTCCAACAAAGTATTTGCCGGAAGCAAGGGAGAAGCAGATTTTTAGCGTTGTTCCGGCCCGCCATCGACATGGATATTGCTCTTAACACTTTACACCGAGTACGGCGGGCGCGCATTCTCCGGGAATTATTGACCGCAATTTTTCGATCTGGAACCTTTGTTGGCACCTGCCTTTTGGTGGTGTCCTTTTTAGCGTTTCTGAGCGGTCCCCTGAACGGTTGGAGTTATCTTTTTTTGATCGCTTTCGCAACAATATCCGGCTGGTGTATTATAGTGGTCCTCCGCGCACCGTGGTCGATCCGCGAGACGGCTTCCTGGCTTGATTCGGTTGCGAATACAAAAAGCAGATTCGCCACTCTCCTGGCTCTCAGGGATCAGGGTTTTGCGGGAGTTTGGCGCAACACATTGCTACGGGAGTGCAACACTTTCGTCGAAAAGTTTGAATCGAGGAAATGGACCCGACCTTGCATGCCGCGAAACTGGTGGATTGCGGTCACACCGTGGCTTGCTCTGTTCCTGTTGAACTTTGAGGACCAGCTCAGGGAATCGAAAGGCGAACAGGATCACGATCAAGTGCTCGCTCAGACCAGCGACCGGCTCGAAGAAATGGCTCAGAGATTGAAAGCCGCAGCGGCCCTTCAGGACACACAGCTTCAGAAGCTGGTCGACGAGTTGCGGAAAAGCGCTGAACGACTCCGGGAGGCCCGCTTGCCAGAGTCTGAAGCAAAGCGACACGCGTTTGAACAGCTCGCAAAGCTCGACGAGATTCTTCGCCGAGCACGGGACTCGCAGGTAACAGCAGCTGAAATGGAAGCTCTCCTCGATGCGCTTGCTGCCAACGAACTGACAAAGAAGGTAGAGGATTTGCTCCGCGAAGGAAAGGACCAGGAGGCTGCTCAGGAACTCGAAAAACTTGCCGAACGGATTCACGATCAGGCCGGCAAAAAGATCCGGGAACTTGCTCAGTCCCTCCAAGATTCGATGAATCGCCTCTCCGAAAATGAGAAGGGCCAGGTCAGCCGGGATCTGCAGCAAAGCATGCAAGCTGCCCAAACCGGCAGTTCCAATGAGATGCGTCGTTTGATGCAACAAATCGCTGCGATGATTCGCGAGGGAAAGATTTCTCGAGCATCAAAAAATGCGCGAACGGTTCAATCGATGATCCATTCGTTGGAAGATTTGAAGAACGCCCTGCGGAACGGATCGCTTCATCTTGCAGAAACTGATGAGCCGTCGAGCCAGACGCAGACGATGCAAATTGATCAGACAGGCCAGAATCCCGGCGACCCGACCGGAAAGCCAGGGGGTGGAGGCCCAACGGATCTTCAAGAGAAGCAGTCTAAGGATCCTCTGGAGGCTGTTGGTCAGGCGAAAAAAGCTCAGGGCGCGATCGGCGAGGGTGAATTTTCGCTCGACATCATCAGTTCTGTCGGTTCGACCGGCCACGCAAACCGGGAATACCGCCAACTGTTCGACGCCGTGACCCCAGATAACGAGCAGGCCATTGAGCAGGAAGAGATCCCGATGGGGTCCCGTAATTTAGTGAAGCGCTATTTCGAGCGCATTCGGCCGAAAGAGTAAGAAGAGCCAGATTCAGCAAGTAGCCAGACAAAAAAGAAAACGATGAAATGCCTATTCTCCGGATTCAGCCTAATTGCCGCCCTCGCGAACGCTATCGCAAAAGGTTAGGCGCCCAGGGGTCGTCAACATTAGGCGTACGCTCCGGAGGTTCAGATTGAATCCCCAGCGCACATTGCGTCCAAGGCACTTGCCGTCTTGCAGATCCTTTCGAGCACGCCAGGCAACAAGCCACGCCCTTGATGGGCAATAAGGATGCAAACCTCCCCCTCCAGGAAGATGCTGATCAGCGGATCGCCAAATATCGTGAACGCCGAACTCTCGGACGACTTCAACTGCCGGCTGAATTCCTGGACAGTGCGCATCACAACCGGCGCCAACAGGGCCGAGTCCAGATCGTGGATCCCGGGAAGTTCACCGCTCATGAAAGTCCCGTCACTCCGCATGATCAGGGCACCCTCCACTTTAGGAAGAGCCGCTACCAGTTCCGCCACGTGAGAAGCATCGAGCAGATCGTCCGTCATGAAGATTTCCTGCAGCCGTTCCAGTCCCCTCCCACGCAGGGCTTTCTGCCCCATCTCCTTCGGAGCTAGCCCGGGTTTATCAACGGGCATACTCTTCGCATCGGCGTATTCCGGTCGTGCCGGTGCCCTGATCGATCCCCGCTCATGCTCTGCGGCCGATTTTTCGCCGCCTTGAACGAGCATTTTTTTTCGAATCGAAGGAAACGATGGTCGATCCGCGGGTGTCAACGTCGGCTCTGCCGTCACTTGTTTTGTCTCATTCCATTTCTCGACCCGCGCCGGCGGAGGTTGAGCGAGTCTTTCCAGCTTGAAAAAACCTTCATCTTCGCGAGCGATCTGCGCGATCGGGGTGTCAAAATCCTGACCAACTGGCTTCGCTACCGCTCCCAGGTTCTGCCCGATGTTCCCTTGCACTTGAAGGACGACCGTTTTCAAGCAAACCGGAAACGAATAGTCGGCGTCGAGTCGGTCCGGCAACAATGCCGGGTAGAGCTGTTGCAGCGTTGTTGCCCGGACGGTCACGCGTCCGTCCGAAATGCCTTGCGTATCTTTCAATTGAAGCGCGATTTCCTCTTGATCGATCTTCGACCAATCCATCTCCGGCGCCCCGGGATCGTCCGCCCGAATGTCTTCCCGGCGCAAGACGATCATTTGGTCATTTAACTTACAGATGGCAGGCGGCGGATCGCCTGACGAATCCCGGGACAGGGCAGGCTTTGCGTTACTAAACAGGTCGCTTCCAGACTTGGACTTCATAAGAGAGCGTGAAACAGTACTTACATTATATAACAACAGTCAAATGATATGTTGTATCTTTGCGGCGCACCGGCTTTGCAGATCCGATGTTCATGTAGGCCGCGAATTGTTCTTGTCTTGACATGGTTCGCTTCGGAAATGGCATAGAATAGAGGATGAATAAGCTTTTGCGGTTCGGCCTGTTGTTGATTTCGGTCTTGCCGAGCGGTTGCGCACAATTCGATAACCTCACCTACGATCTGGCACGGAAGTCGACCGGAAAAGTCGCTATTCAAATAGATCTGACCGACCAGCACGCCTACCTCTACAGCAGGGGCGAAGTGGTGTTGACTGCACCTGTTTCGACCGGCCGCGAGGGCTACGACACTCCTGCTGGTCGATATTCCGTTATCGAGAAGGATATCGACCACCGCTCAAGCATCTACGGGGCGTATGTGCGGGATGGATCAATCATACAGCAGAACGTCGATGTTCGAAAAGACCCGCGACCGGCCGGTTCGACGTTCGTCGGCGCTTCGATGCCGTACTTTCTGCGGATCGTGGGTGGAGTTGGGCTTCACGCAGGCTACTTGCCCGGCTACCCGGCATCGCACGGATGTATCCGGATGCCGGAGTCCAAAGCGGAACGATTCTTTTACGCTGCCAGGGTCGGTACTCCCGTGACGGTCACTCGATAGGAACGACCCGCGCGTTTATCGCCGCGCACGATACGAACGTCTTGCAAACTTCTCGATGCTGGGATACCGAATCAATCCCACTTCTATGAATTCGAATCCGAATCAGATCATGATCTATGATACGACCCTGCGAGATGGCACGCAGGCTGAGGGCATCTCTTTCAGCGTCCACGACAAGATTCGTATCGCTGAGAAGCTGGATGCGTTCGGAATTCACTACATCGAGGGCGGTTGGCCCGGATCCAATCCAAAAGACATCGCTTTCTTTGACGAGGCGAAAACGAGAAAGTGGCGCCACGCGAAAATATGCGCCTTTGGCAGCACCTGTCGGGCGAACACTGAGCCTGCAGCAGACTCTCAGATCGCCCTTCTCCTGGCCGCCGAAACTCCGACCGTGACGATCGTCGGAAAAAGCTGGAAATTGCATGCAGAGCGGATTTTGGGCGTATCTATCGAAGAAAACCGCCGGATGATTCGGGAATCGGTTGCCTATCTGAAGTCGAAGGGAAAAGAGGTCATGTTCGACGCAGAACATTTCTTTGATGGTTACAAGGACGATGCCGAGGAAGCGATGGCCGCAATCGAGGCTGCCGCCGAAGGCGGAGCCGATTGCGTTGTTCTTTGCGATACCAACGGCGGTGCAATGGTCCATGAGGTTTCCGATATCACTACCGCAGTCGTTCGAGCGCTGGCGATTCCTATCGGGATCCACACTCACAACGACTGCGAGCTAGGGGTAGCCAATGCCTTGGTGGCACTCAGGTCAGGCGCAACCCAAGTGCAGGGTACCATCAACGGGTATGGTGAACGGACCGGCAATTGCAATTTAACGAGTGTCATTCCCAATCTTCAACTGAAGCTTGGAAATCCTGTCGTACCGGAGCTAAGCCGGCTCAGGGAATTATCTCTGTTTGTCGACGAACTGGCGAATTGCCAGCACAACATTCGAGCGCCTTTTGTTGGAACCACCGCTTTCACCCACAAGGGTGGTCTGCATGCCCATGCGGTTCAGAAGGTAGCCCGAAGTTACGAGCATATTGAACCGAGTGAGGTCGGGAACCATCAGCACATTGTTGTCTCTGAGCTTTCCGGTCAAAGCAACGTGCGCGCAAAAGCCCGGGAACTCGGGTTTGAGCTTGAGAAGGGCTCCGCGAACGTCAGCGCAATCTTGCAGGAGGTTAAGCGGCTCGAACACCTGGGCTACGAGTTCGAGGCAGCGGAAGCATCTTTCGAGTTGCTGATTCGCCGCATTCTGGGACCCGTCGAGACCTTTTGGGAGCTGTTGGAATACCATTGCACCTACATCCGCTCAGTCCGAAACAAGTACGAAACGTGCGAGGCGACGGTAAAGCTTCGTCTGAAGAACGAGGATGTCTATACGGTGGCAGAAGGAGACGGACCGGTGAACGCTTTGGACGCAGCGCTCCGCAAGGCCTTGATTCCGCTCTATCCATGCATTGAGGCGGTGATACTCGACGACTACAAGGTCCGCATCATCGGCAGCAGCCAAGGGACGGGAGCCCGCACCAGGGTGCTCATCGATTCGACCGATCACCACGATCATTGGTGCACCGTCGGTGTCTCGGACAATATTATAGAGGCCAGTTGGCTCGCACTGGTAGACAGTTACGAGTACAAGCTCAGGCGCAGCTGAGTTCGGTGTTGGGCGAGAAGCCGTCGACGCGTAGCGTTCACAGCAGATTAACGCCGCTCATCAACCGGAATCCTGGCAGGAAAAACTGACGGTGTGACCGCCGGAAGCGCGGGAACACCGGCAAAACTCGGCATGACGTAATTGTTCATGGCCACCGATGTCACTCGATTCCCCGCCTGCAGCGTGCGGTGCGATTTTACGAAATCTGAGGGGACATAATAATTAGACAAATCGCCTGAGAACATGGTGTGGACAACACCGATGGCAAGGTTCTTATGGACCTCGAAGTGAAGATGGGCCGCATATAACCCGTGCGCATTTCCGACGGTACCTATCTGCTGTCCGCGGGAAACTTGCTGCCCTTCCCGCACGAGGATGCGATCAAGGTGCGCGTACAACGAATCGGCGTATTTGACCTGGCCTTCTTCCATAAAGGCATGCCGAACCACGACCACGTTTCCCCACGCCCGACGAAAATCTCGAGCCAGTGTCACGACGCCATTCCCGATCGCAAAGACCGGATCGCGGAGAGCCGTGCCACTACCGCCCTGCCCGACCCAATCCTCCCCCAGATGACCATGCGACGTAAACCCGCGCGAAATTCGATATCCGTCTGAATTTGGTTTCCCGATCGGAAAATCAAACCCATCCGCCATCCGTGTCAGAGCCGCACTCGGGTCGGCTTGCGCAATCACAACAATCAATCCCAACGCGGCTCCAACGAACAGCTTTTTGCGCATGGAGGATGCTTTTAAGCTGAATCCGGACAGGTGGCAAGCTTTTCCACTTAGAAAAAGCTAAATTTTCGTCACTTGAGAAAATTTGTGCAAGATGAGACAAACCAAGGATTTACGAATTGCATCGGAATCCCATCCCTTCCCGCACGCGCTACCATCGCAATGAGCCGGGGAGTTGTCGAAACCTACCCGTTACGCTAGTCTTTCCTTCGCAATGGCGGAGATGTTCGTTGTCGGTTCGGCTTGCGGATTCCCCATATCCGGTCGCGGCCACTCTAGTTTGCTGCTTTCCATGTCCGGTTGCTCGGTACTCATCGACGCGGGTGAGCCATGCAGTCGCTCACTCATCGAAGCGGAATTCCCGGTGAAAAGTATCGATGCGGTTTTTCTCACTCACGGCCATGCAGATCACACCGGTGGCCTGCCGATGTTGATCCAATCGCTCTGGCTCTCACAGCGCGCGAAACCACTTACCATCTTTCTGCCGGAGGAATTATCAGGCCCGTTGCAGCAATGGCTCGACGCCATTTACCTCGGACCCGCATTTATTCCTTTCGAAATACAATTTGTTGCTTGGGAAACGCAACGGTTCTTTACCGAGTTTGGGCTGAAAATCTATCCGCGGGAAACCACCCATTTGCGTTCTCTCTCCGAAAGATTCACGCCTCGCAAGTTCAGATCGTACAGCCTTCGGATTGAGCATTCGGATTTTCGTCTGGTGCTTTCCGGAGATCTAGGTTGGCCCACGGATTTGGAGTCACAACTCGGCGATCCGGTGGATCTGTTGATAAGCGAACTCGCGCATTTTCCGCCGCCCGATCTGTTTCAGTTTCTCCGAACCCGGGAAGTACGGAGGCTTCTCCTCACGCATTTGGCTCCGGAATTACTGACCAAACAAGAATCGGTCATACGAGACGCGAGAGCGGACCTGCCGGGAACAACGGTGCTCCTGGCGATCGACGGACTTCGAGTATCGTTTTAGTGTCGGCAGACAAAACCGTTCCGCACTTTTCTTCAGCTTGGATTTGACATATTAAAACACAACATAAATATGTTTCTTACTGTCAAATCCTGCACCAACCGCGTGGTTGTCATTCCGCCAACGGGCACCGTTTGCGGGCCTGTTTGTTGCGGCATCCCTTGGAGTTTTGGCGTCGGACCAGCAACCTGAAAGCTGGTCGGTCTGGCTGGCCGGATTCGTGTGCACAGCTCCCATCGTTTTCAACCTTCGGTCCACATTCCTGCCTTGTTTGGCGACCTTCTTCATTTTTGGGTTCTGGCACGGGAGCCAGGTTGCAACCGACCTCGGCTATCAGAGAAGCCGAGAGCAGACATTTGACGCGAACGAACATACCGTGACGCTGTTGGTAAAGAGCGAACCGAAGCTCAATCAACTTCGTTCCACGCAGCGATTTGTCGCACTGGCCAGCTGCATCGACAATCGACCGACGCATTTCCAAGTATTCGCAGAAGCTTCGGGCGAGCCATTGTCATACGGGGACCGAATCATCAGCCAAGGCAAGTTCTCTCTTCCATCACTTCCGATGAATCCCGGGGAATTTGACTTCGGCACCTACCTTAGACGGCAGAACATCTACTTGAACTATCACGCCCTCCGTGATGTGCCGGCGATGGTCATGGCCAGAAACCAGGGGAACCCTTTCGTCGCGGCTGCGCTCAGTGCTCGCCACCAACTCGCCGAAGTCTTGCAAAATGGGCTGCAAGATGACCCGGAGATCGCGCAGACGGTGCAGGGAATCATCCTTGGCGGAAGAGCCGAAACAAGCCCGGACCTGAAGCGACTTTTCCGGGATACCGGAACGATTCATCTGTTTGCCGCCAGCGGTCTCCAAGTGAGCCTTTTTGCGGGACTAGCCTGGGGTTGCGTACGCTATACAGGGTTACGGCGACGTTGGGTTGCTCTCGCGATCGTACCGGCCTTAATCGCGTATTGCGCGGTCACCGGTTTCTATCCGGCGACCGTGCGGGCCACTGTAATGGCTATCCTCATGAGCATTGGCGTCTCCCTTGAACGGCCTGTCGCAATGATCAATTCACTCTGCGCATCCGGCCTTTTGATTCTGGTTCACGACACCCAGGAGTTATTCCAAACCGGATTTGAACTTTCATTCGCCGCGGTGCTCGCAATCATGACGACCGTGAAGCCACTTGCACATCTGTTGTTTTGTCCGTTCGAGATTGACCCCTTCTTGCCCCTCCAATTGTTGAACCGTTGGCAACGGATCTGGCACACAACGTTACATCGAACCTGCGAAATATTCAGCCTCTCGCTCGTCTGCTGGGCCGCGACGCTCCCGATCTTGATCCTTCAAGAGCACCACGTTTCGTTGGTCGCGGTCTTCGCAAACCTCATTGTGGTGCCGCTCGCTACCGCAGTGATGGTGCTCGGCGTTACTGCCATGCTCCTGAGCGGCCTCTCGGGATGGATGGCGGCGTGCTTCAATAACACGAACTGGCTGCTCGCGAAGGCCATCCTGATCGTTCTCCACGGAGCGAGCTCGATCCCCTGTCAGTCGGTTAACGTCTCACTCCCAAGTATGATTCTGCCAGACCGCGTAACCGCCTTGTGTGAAACGTCGGGACATGTAGTCCACGTGCATTTGAAGGGGCAGGATCGGCTCATCAACACGGGGAAGTTGGCTCAATGGCGAGCTGTCACTCAACCCTACCTTCAATCCCAAGGTGTAAACAGGCTCCACGACTTGATCTTCTGTGATCCACGCATGCGAGAAGCCATTGATCAAGCGAGGAACGAATTCCACGTGGACAACGTCTTTTGCTCGGAGACGATTCTCGTTCACCTGGGCCATTTCCGTGTTTTGATTTTGCCGGATTTATCCGAGGAAACCTTGGCAAATTTGGAATGTGATCACGCGGACGTCGTTTATTGCGGGCGATCGCCGGCGCGGCGTTTTCCCCGGAGGTCGATCGTCGCCAAACTGTCGCCCAATGTTCTCATTCTGAACGGCACCAAAGCGGAAATCACCGCGAATTCATCGGGTGGTCAAACCAGCCCAAGATGCTTCTACCTGAGACAGGATGGGGCCGTGACGACGGCACTACTGGACGATGAACTTGTAATCAAAAGTTACCGCGGATCCGAGTTTCGTTTGCGAAGCCTGAGCCGATAAATTTGAAGTTCCTTCGCCATAAACTGCTCTTCGAAATCGGTGACCGGATAACCCTCTTCCTCCCAGGTCATCGTGCTCCAGAGTTGCGATTGTTCCGCTACGAGCGCGATCTGCTTGAAATATTCCTGATGGTCGGTCTTGATCCAAAGTTCTCCGCCATCAATCAGACTGCGGCAAATCTCCTTGAAAAACTCACCATCAACGATCCTGCGTGTTTGATGTCTCCGCTTAGGCCAAGGGTCGGGAAAGTACAGGTGAAAACGCCACACGGAGTTTTCCGGTAACAGGTAGCGCACCGTGTAATCGATCTCCAACCGTAAGACTCTCAAATTCGTAAGGCCGATCCGGAACGCTTGACGGCACGTTTTCCGGACGCGTCCCAGAAGACGCTCAACACCGAGAAAATTCCGGTCAGGGAATTTTAGCGCAGCCTCAACCAGGAATTTTCCGGGACCAGACCCGAGATCGACCTCAATGGGTCGATCGTTCTGGAAAATCTCACGCAGAGACAGCGGCTTGAAGATGCTGTGCGGAAATAGTTCCATCGAATCGTCTACATTTCGCTGTTCAAGCGGCGGGAGATTAGTCTGCATCGCTTGCAAATCCCTAGAGATTTGTCAGTGATGCAGGCTCAGGCAGCACCATTTCTCCGGCTACTGCTTTTAAGATTAAGAGAGAAGGGTTCTGCAACAGTTTGTCTTGTTTGATTTATCTTGAAACAGGCTCTTCAACAGACGCACAGCGCCTGTTTAAGAGCTTCCTAGCCCGCAATGAGCTCATCGCTTCGACCTTTGCGGGATTCTTGCGGGCTAGCGCAGGAACTTCGAAATTTGGCGAGTCGGACCCAAAGGAGCGGAACACTACCGGGCAAAAAAGGGGTTGTGCTCGCGTTCGTTTTTGACGGTCGTAAGCGGACCGTGACCTGGGCAGATTAACGTGTCGTCGGGCAAGGAAAGCAACTTCTCCGAGTTGTTCCGAAGCGCTTTCTGGTAGTCGTTAGGAGCGCCCCCCATTGATCCGGCGAACAACGAATCACCAACGACTGCAACCGTTGTTTTCAGGCCGTGGACAACGTAAGAGGTGCCTCCGGGAGAATGCCCATTCGTCAGCCTTGCTTCAATTCGCAGTCTCCCCAGACGAAATTGGTCCCCCTCGCGCACGACTTTAGTATCCGGCACTCGTTCAAGGTCCGGGCCAAAAAACTCCGCGCGGATCTTTTTCACGATCGCCCCAAGATCTGCAACGTGATCCTGGTGAGTGTGCGTAAGAAACAGGTATTTGACGGTCAAGCGTTCGGAATCAATGAATGCCAGGAGATCACTTGCATCGGCCCCTGTATCAAAGATTGCGGCTTCCCTGGTTTCAGGATCCCACACCAGGTAGGCGTTCACGGTCATGTCGAGCAGCGGCGTATTGAATTGTTTCACACCCTCGATGTCCGGGACATCCCCCGGATACCAGCTCTTGGAATAACTGGCGGCCAATGCCTTGGGTCCTAAGCCTAAAGTTTCGGCTAACCCGGGCAGGCCGACCGGGTCGCCGGCGCCATTCTTCAATGACCGAAGTTCTTCTGAGCTTAGATGAACCCTTTGAGAGAGCTCCTGGTCACCTAAATGCAAGCCGCGTTGCGCTTTGCCGACAATATCTTCGAAAAGGTCTTCCAGCGGGATTTTCATAGGCAGAACTCAGCTTCGGTTTTTTTTTCGCAGAGTCGAGGTGCGGTTGTCTTCGATCCTTCGGATGATGACCTGACTCGGGCGAATATCCAGGACTTTGTAGGTGTGGCCGGGGTCACCCGGGATCGAGAAGTTCTGGTCCACTTCGACCTTCAGGGTCTGTTCTGAATTCGGAAAAGACAAGACGGCATAGGCGGCATGCTCCTGGGCGGGAACGCCTTTGATAAGCGTCATTGTCTGTCCCGTCTTGGTATTCCGCAGTTTAACGATTGAGGCGTCGACAGGATTACCATCCTTGTCCTCGGTGTTGCGGATCTCGACATCGGCAACCTCGTAGTCAAGTCCTCTAATCTGGTCCCCGGCGGTTACGCTATACTCTTCCCCTCCAACGGCCTGAATCTTCGCCTTCTTGCCGCTGACTTCCGTGAGCATCACCGGCAGGAACTCCTGCTGGATATCGACCACCGAGACTTGCTTTGTCTCAGGAGGACTATCGGACGCCCCCGTCGACTTGCTCTCTCCGCTCCTGACCGGGGCCTCGGCGACACCGTCTCCTTCTCGCTCGTGCTGCAGAAGAGCATCGTGGTCCGACACGGCATCAGAGGGTTCGGCAGAATTTCGTTTCGGTAAAGCTTTTTGCGGAGGGCCACCGGCAACTGGCGGTGGATGAGCTTGTTGCAAGCGGCCTGCCAATTCTTTAAAACCCTTGGCCATCGCCAAAGAGTCGGCGGTCGCACCCGTTTTGTCGGCCAGGGTTGGATCAGCACCGGCCTGCAATAGCAAAGAGACGAGATCATTATCTCCCTTGTTGGCCGCCAACATCAACGGGGTCCGTCCGTCCTCTGCCCTGGAATCGATCTCGGCTCCGTGGTCGAGTAATACTTTCGCGGTGTCCTTATGTCCCATCAATGCGGCAACCAACAGACCACGATTGACCTCCTCACGAGATCGTGTCGCAAGAACTTCGACACAGTTTGAGTTGCCTTGATAAACGGCGCTCATCAAAGCCGTCCAACCGCGTTGGTCCTCAACGTTCGGATCGGCATTCTTTTTGAGGAGCATTTTGACGATGTCAAATTGATTGCTGTCTGCCGCCAGCATCAACGCCGTGGCTCCGTCCTTGCCCTGCGCATCGATTTTCACCTTCTGATCAAGCAACTTCTTGACAACATCGATCCGGCCCTTCTTCGAGGCGGCCATTAGCGCCGTTAATCCGCCACCGCTTTGCGCATTGCAATCGATGCCGGCATCAATAAAGAGTTGGATCGCCTTCATATCGCCGTTCTCGGCCGACCGGACGAAATCGTCCGACGTAAACTTCAGGTTCAACTTCTCCAACTCTCGGATCGCCTGCTCTTTAGACTGACCACAGCCAAACAACAGCACTGCGATACAAACGGTCAACCAGGCGGCCTTACTCATGCGAAGATCGCTTGCGAACCTTCCATTCCAACCAGGCGGCGGACCCGAAAAACATGCGCCGGGCGAGAATGCGGATCGAGCATCACGAAATTTCGGCGGCCCTGCCAAGTGTATTTGTCGCCCGTGATCAGATCTTCCACCTGGTATGGATCGGAGGCTTCGATCGAAAAATTCTCGATCGGGACGTAAGCGAATCCGCTCTGGGAGTTGAATGGATCCACATTGACCATGACTAAAATAATGTTGTCAAGCGCCTCCGTCGCCTTGGAATAGAACAGAATTTGTTCGTTCTCTATCATATGGAAGCGCAGATTTTCGTACTCGCGCAAAGCTCGGTTGTGATGACGAATCTGGTTCAGCTTTGTGATGTAGTCCTTGATATTACCCGGAGCATTCCAGTCGCGCTCCTTAAACTGGTATTTTTCCGAGTTGAGATATTCCTCTTTGCCCGGAACGCCAACATTTTCGCACAACTCAAACCCGCTATAGATACCGTATACGGTGCTCAGAGTGGCCGCGAGAACAGCCCGAATCAAAAAGGCGGGACGACCGCCGGCCTGAAGATAAAACGGCAAAATGTCCGGTGTGTTCGTAAAGAAATTCCCGCGGAAGTAGTACTTCATCTCTGTTTGAGTCAACTCGGTGAGGTACTCGGTGAGCTCCCACTTTGTGTTACGCCAGGTAAAGTAGGTGTATGACTGCGTGTATCCACCCTTCGCCAATGATTTCATCATCTTGGGACGAGTGAACGCTTCCGCCAGAAAAATCACGTCCGGATACTCTTCTTGAATCCCGGCGATCATCCATTCCCAAAAGGCGTTCGGCTTGGTATGGGGATTGTCGACCCGGAAAATCCGGACCCCATGCTGTACCCAGAACAGAATGACATCCTTCATCTCTTGCCAGAGATTCTTCCAGTCAGGGTTGTAGAAATTCAGCGGATACACATCCTCGTATTTCTTGGGAGGATTCTCGGCGTACTTGATGGTTCCGTCCGGGCGATGAAAAAACCAGTCCGGATGATCTTTCACGTACGGATGATCGGGAGAGCAGTTGATCGCGAAATCGAGAGCGATCTCCATGCCTCTGGAGTGAGCCTGATCGACCAGCCAATCGAAATCGGCCATCGTGCCAAGCTCGGGCTCGACGGCCTTGTGACCTCCGAATTGACTGCCAATCGCGTACGGAACACCAGGGTCTCCGGGCTCGCTTTTCACCGAGTTATTTTTGCCCTTACGATTGGTAAACCCGATCGGATGAATCGGCGGAAAGTAGATCACGTCAAACCCCATCGCTTTGGCGTCGTCGATCCGAGGGAGGCAATCGCGAAACTTCGATCCAGCATTCGGCTTTCCCTCGGCGGAACGCGGAAAGAATTCGTACCAGGCGGAAAACAGGGCTCCCGACCGTTCCACAATCACTCTGACAGGAGGCTGAAACTCCATTCTAAGCTCGAGATCCGGCCAAGCCGCCATTAAACCCGTTAGTTCGGGATTTTTCGCTAATTGAGCGCCGAAGTGAGCATCGGCGCTTTTCAGTTGTTTGGCGAAGATGAGCAAACGCTCCTTGTCCTGTTTGCGTGTCGCCCGATCGACGGCCTTTTCCACCAAGGCCGCCCCCTCGTCCAGCTCCGTCCTCAGCTCCGTATTACCGGCCTCGAACTTCTTCCCATACTCGGCCTGCCATGATCTGAAATGGTCCTCCCAAGCCTCAATGGTGAACTCGTGAAGAGCGTTCTCAATGAAATGACAGACCCCCTCCCATCGATCGTTCTCGAGCAGTCTCATCGGCGTCTGGTACCAATCCGCCTGTCCGGCCTTTCGCCACTTGAGATTCACCGAGATTTGATCATGGCCTTCCTTGAAAACGTCCGCAGACACCTTCAAGTCTTGTCCGACAACCCTCTTAATTGGGTAACGCCCTCCGTCGATACACGGATCGATGTTTTCAATGACAACGGTTGGCAAACGTTCCAGAGTCAATTTATTCGTGCTCACGCAAGTCAGTACTGGGTTTGGGTCTATCCGGAAGATCGGCTAAGAAATCTGCAAAGAACCTAAAGTCCTCTGCCGCGGAAGCAACTTCGATCAACGTTTTTATCGCTGGTTGGATGTGGCGCAAAAATTCGCGCTTTTCCTTTTGGAGTCCAATGACTCCGTAGGCGCCGAGTGCCTGCATTAACCGTTGAATCCCGCAGTCCAGATAGGTTCCTTCAAATTCAGCGAGACCCCATCCCCGGCTGTTGCGGGCAAAATAATATCTCATTAGATGGGTTCGTTCCTGGCTCGCAAGTGACACGTAGGGATCAAACAACAGGGAGGCCAGATCATACTGCGATAAGCCAGGACGCATTCCCTGGAAATCGATCAGGTAGGCTTGTTCATCCCAAATGATTACATTCTGCGATTGAAAATCACGATGCACCAAGACCCTCGGATAAGAGGCAAGCCGTTTGGCTAAATTCGCGAATGAAGCGTGCTCGCGCAGCCAGCTTGTTTCAGCTGCTGTCACTTGAAAATACCGCCCGAGACAATTTTCCAAGCAGTAATTCTGTTCCCAACGGTAAAGCGATTCGTCGAATCCGCCCTGGAGGCGCAAATTTTCGCTCAGTGCCAATTCTGCGTCGTGCAAAATCGCCATCTGGTCGAGCGCAGCCTCATAAAGCCGGCGTCGAACCGCCCAGGTCTCGGTCCTGTAATGCCAGAGGTCGTCCTCACCAAGATCCTGCATCCAGATCAAGCCCTGATCGTGATCATGGTAGTAAATCGAAGGTGCGTTGATTCCGATCCCGCCCAGAAAGTTTGCGATCGCAACGAACCGTTCGTTTTCATATTTTTCGGGGTTGTATTTCACCAGGATCAACGAATGATCGGCACTGAATCGCACGCGATAGTATCGCCGGTCTGAACCTCCTTTATCGAGAGGCAGAATCTCAACCCGAGTTTGGTTGTAGTGCGGAAAACGCTCGCGTGTTTGATGGATCAAACGCTCCAAGCTCATACGAAGTCGGCATCCTGATAGGTTCCGCGTTCGACGTTGACGCCGCCCACGATGCAGGAGCGCAGCCTCGAACCCTTAGAAATACGCGACCCGGGAAATAAAATTGAGTTCTCCAAAACAACATCGGCCTCGATGGAGCACATCGTTCCCACATAAGAACCCTCCTCAATTCTGCTCGTCGGGGAGATATTCGCGGAACGTTCGACCTCGATCGGCCAAGCTGCGGGCCGGACGTACTCAGGCGACCAATGTTCGTTCGCGATGATTTGGTGCACTCTCAAATATTCGGTTCTCGAACCAATGTTGAACCACCGATTCTCCTCCAGAGCCACACCCCCGATCCGGCCACCCGATTTGAGCCATTCAACGATGACCGGGACGAATGATATTTTGGTGGCTTTTGGTATCCGGCTAAACACCGATGGATTCCAGATGGAAATGCCGGCGAAATCGTATTCCCCTCCCCTGTCAAATCCGAGCGCCCCGAAAAAGTCAACGATTCGGCCTGATTCCCGGTGCCAACTGATGCCGGTTGATAGTCCGGTCTTGCGAAGAGCCAGAGTCACGTCGTTCTGTCTCGAAAAGTGTTCGTCGATCAAGCGGTCGAAAGGCAAGTCTGTCAAGAGGTCACCGCTGTAGACGAAAAAAACCTCGTCACCAATTTGCTTCTCGAGGTTCTTCATCCCGCCACCGGTCTCCAACAAGCTTTGCTCAAACACCAGTTCGAGATGCGCCCCTTTGTACTCGGTGCAAAACATGGTGGTAAACTTCTCGGGCAGATGGTGAACGTTAATCCAGAACTTTTCGATGCCCGCCTGGCGCAGATGGTCGAGAGCAAATGTGATCAATGGCTTTCCAAAAATGGGCAACAATGGCTTAGGCAACACGTTCGTGAGCGGGCGAAGCCGTGTTCCTAAACCGGCACCAAGCACGAATGCCTTACGAACGCGCGCAATCATCAACGACTGGGAACCTAGCGAACAGTAATGGCTAGTGTAAAGAAATTAGGTTCCCGGGACCCGGCGGCGCCGTTCCAATTGACTTCCGATCTTGAGCTGGTAAATGGGCGGAAACGCGATCCGTACGATGAAAGTATTGTCATTGATTGTTTCCTCCCTTGGTTTGGCAACGGCCTCATTTGCTGCAGATTCGGCGGGACCGGTCATCACAGTCCGGAAAGGGACTTCGCTGGAAGTCGACGTGAAAGACATCGGCGGCGCGGCGGGAGGCGCGGCGACGACGGTTTTGAAAAATGACATCCAGCTTTCCGGCGTGTTATCGCTTGGAGGCGCGGGCACATCCACCGTTACGACTGGAGGCACCGCTTCGGCCACATCTTTCACCGGGCAGGCAACCGAGAAAACAGGCGGCGTGATCCTGCACAAGGATTACACGGGACAGACCCGCCGAACTGTCCATCAGTTTGCGAACGACCTAATAGAAACCCTGACGGGTCAAAAAGGAATCGCACTAACCAGGATCGCATTCGTTGCCGACCGAACTGGACACAAAGAGATCTACACCGCTGACTACGACGGAGCGAACGTCTCGCAACTCACTCACGATAATGCGATCAGCGTAAGTCCCGCCTTGTCAGCCGACGGTCGCAAACTTGCATACACGGGGTACCAAAGTGGCTACGCCGATATCTACCTGATCGATCTAGGGAGCGGAACGCGCAACCGCATCATCAAGTTTCCAGGAACGAATTCGGGCGCTGCCTTCTCCCCAGAAGGAAATCGGATCGCGTGTACCCTCAGCAAAGACGGGAACCCGGAAATCTACGTCGTCGGTATCAACGGCGACTCGCCATTTCGGCTGACGCACAGCCGAGGAGTGGAATCATCGCCGACCTGGTCGCCGAATGGAACCGAGATCATTTACTCTTCCGACGAAAGAGGCAGCCCACAACTCTATCGAATCCCGGCCAGCGGCGGTTCCGGCCACTTGCTGCAAACCGGCTTTGGCTATAACACCCAGCCCAACTGGTCTCCCGACGGCAAGAAAGTAGTTTTCAACGCGCGAAGCGGCGGCGGATTCCAAGTCGGCATCCTTGATCTCGTCTCCGGATCAACACATGTGGCGGTCGATGACGGTCAGAGTCCCGTGTGGGGTCCTGATTCGCGGCATATCATTTTTGCTAGAGGGACCGGGCTATATATGTTTGATACTGTCACTGGCCGTGAAACACGTCTGGTGGGAGACCTCGGGCGAATATCCGAGCCGACCTGGTCCCGCTGAAAGTATCTGCAATTCACCGATGAAAAAAATTCTCGTTTTCAGCTGTTTGCTGGCCCTGAGCTTCACCGCTTGTCAAAAGCAACAAAAACAGGAGTATACCGGAGTCGAAGGCGACAATGTGAGCGGCACACCGCTTCCACCACGCCAGGAAGGCGTCTCGTTCATGAGCAACAACGTCGTGAAAGGACAATTTAAACCGATCTTCTTCGCCTTCGATAGCTTCGAAATTTCACCCGATCAAGCGGCCGAACTTCAGCAGGTCGCGAGCTTTATGAAAAGTAGCCGGAATAACATTATTCTCGCCGGCTTCACCGATGAGAGAGGCACGCCCGAATACAATCGAGGTCTTGGGGAGCGACGTGCGCAGGCGGCTCGGAACCATCTTATTTCTCTGGGCGTTTCGCCGGCACGCATCCAGACCGTCAGTTTTGGACAAGAAATGCCAGCCGATCCTGGACACAGCGAATCAGCTTGGGCGAGAAATCGACGTGTCGAAATTGGTGTCGTCCGTTGAACGGCGCGTAGTGTCCAGCAGTTCACCGCTCGACTATGTCGTCTCCAGGGCCGCATACGCCGAGCGGGGAGAGTGTCGGATCAGGAACGGTATTCCCAGCCCTTTTGCCTTTCTTTCTCTGCTTGTTTGGGGTTTGATCCGCTATTTGCAGAGTAGAGGTTGAATGGACGACCAGAACTTGCCCGACGATGAAACGTTGGTTCGCCGGACTCAGAACGGCGATACTCGGGCCTTCGATCTCCTTTGGCAGAAATATAGTCCGCGAATCTACTCGCTCATCTACAATATGACCGCCAACCACGAGGATGCCAACGATCTTCTCCTGGAAGTTTTTGCCAAGGCATACCGCTCGATCAACGGGTTCCGCGGGAGGTCAAGTTTTTACACTTGGATTCACGCCATCGCCGTCAATATGACAATCAATTTCGTCAAGAAGCGCGGCCGACGCTTTCAGATGAGTCTGGACGACTTAGACGCCAATGTGCAGAATGATAAGGAATTTATTGATTTAACCGCGACGAACACTCCAATCCGGGAAGTAGATCTTGCAGAACTTCAACACAGATTGAACGAAGCGATGATGAAGCTGTCTGTTGAGCATAGAGCAGTGGTCACGATGTTTGACATCCAAGGCATGCCTCATGCGGAAATCGCCAAAATCCTCGGAATTCCCGAGGCGACCGTTCGTTCGCGATTGTTCTACGCACATCGGCAGTTGCAGAATTACCTCGAGGAGTTTAGAAAGAAATGATGCTCGACGAAACGCAGCTCAAGAAATTGCTTCGACTTAAACGTCTCGAGCAACCACCCCCCGGATATTTTGACCGAGCGCTAAACGAATTCCATCGTCGCCAGCGTGAAGAGCTTTTACGCCGTTCGGCGATCCAGATATGGTTTGAACGCTTCGTTTCACGTATGTGGGGCTTTCGTGTGCCGACTTATGCATATGGGGCGGCATTCGGGGCTTTTGTGGTGGCTGCTACGATAGTCGGATCGGGCGTGTGGGCCCCCTTCACGCAGAGCGTTGAGACCGTCGCCGACACGCGAGTCGCACCCCGCTCCGCGGCCCTCGAGGTATCCAACAACCGGCTGGCATTGAGCGGTAACCTCGATTGGTCGAAGTTTGATCGTTCACCCTCTTCGCCTCACGTCGTGCCGACTATTCGACCTTCGCAGACGGCTTTGCCTCGCTATGTTCTCGACGGCAGGCCTGTTAGCTACGAAGCTTCTTTCAGCTTTTAACGCTAATGTTGGAAACGTTTGGTCGTAGGCCGGGTCAGAGCACCTATCGGGCGCGCGCTCTGAAGGCAGGGATGGTGTTTCTTTTGCTGGGAACCTCCAGACTGGTGGCGCAGCAGGGGTTGAATTCCATCGCGTCGGAAGTCAAGCGTGTCTTCGATAATGCAAAGAATGCGGTCGTCCGTATCCAGGCGGAGGACGACCATGGCAGACTCGCCGGCACCGGCTTTTTTATCGATCCGGCTGGCACGATCATGACGGCCTACGCCGTGGGCGGAGAGTCCAGAGATATCGTGGTGGAGTTTGGGCTGAGCCGCTATCCCGCCCAGCGCCTAGTTGCCGATCCCAGAAGTGGAATTGCCATCCTCAGGGTGACCGCAAGCACGCCGTGGCTGCCGTTCGGCAATTCAGATGATCTCAAGACAGCGTCGCCGGTTGTAACGATTGGTTACCCGATGGATCTGTCTGCCACGCCAACATTTGGAATGATAGGGGGCTTTGACCTTAAGTATCTGAACCAATACTTCAGCACCATGCTGATTCGGGCGAATATCGCTGCTCAACGAGGCGAAGCAGGCGCTCCGGTTCTGGATCTGAAGGGTGAAGTCGTCGGCATCTTGATCTTCCCGATCGACAATCGGACAGCCTGCTATGCACTTCCAATCAAGGCGGCAGAGAAAGTGAGGACGGACTACATCCGCTTCGGAGACGTAAGACCAGGTTGGGTTGGAGTCAATGTGGTCGAGGCGGACGAGCCGATGCATAGCTCGACCGCTGTGATCCAGAGTTTCGCCGAGGGATCGCCTGGCGCGGATTCAGGTTTGCAGACCGGCGACGTCCTGGTACGGATTGGCTCGACAGAGGTTCATTCCCCGCCCGACGTTCTAAATGCCTCGTTTTTCCTGACCGCCGACCAGGACGTACCAATCACCGTTCTCCGTGATGGCAAAGAGGTTACGGTTACCGTCACGGCGGCCGATCATCCCGCTGTTTTGCAGCAGCGGTTGCCATTGTTTGCTCCAGCAAACCGAGAGGACTCGTTGCGCTTTCGCGCAAGCGACTAGCCCGCGAGAATCACGCAAAAGCTGAAGCGACGAGCTCGTTGCACGCTGTCCGTTTCTCGTCAATTTATTCGCTTCCTCCGTCGCAAAATTAGCGATTAACATTCGGTTTTCTGGCAATCAATTGCCAAGGCAAAAGTTATTGGCTTTCTTTTTGCCTCCGTTTACTGTGCGAAACGTACTCATGCCGAAAAGCGAGCCAATGACAGCAGAAATCTCCTTCGAGGCGGCGATGGAAAGATTGGAGAAAATCGTCGAAGAGATGGAATCTTCGAAATTGCCGCTCGAAGAGCTGCTCGTGCGTTATGAGGAAGGGATCCGGCTTGTTGGCGTCTGCAGCCAGCGACTTGCCAGTGCGGAAAATCGAATTGAGACCTTGAGCCGCAACGCAAACGGGAGACCGCAACCGCAACCCCCGGGAGTTGCTAACACTCAAGCATCGTCCAAGGACTCGAATAACATCAAGAATGAAGAAATTAGACTGTTTTAAAGCGGCGTCCGAAGGACGGATTTTGGATGCCATCCATTCGCCCTCGGACCTGAAACGGTTGGAAGAAGAAAAGCTCCACCAGCTCGCGCAGGAGATTCGGGAAGAACTCATTACGGTGCTTTCCCAAACAGGTGGTCATCTCGGACCAAATCTTGGAGTGGTAGAGCTGACGATCGCGTTGCACCATGTCTTCAATACCCCAAAGGATAAACTGGTCTTCGACGTCAGCCATCAGGGGTATGTCCATAAGCTCTTGACCGGCCGACGAGCTCGGTTCAATACCATCCGGCAATACCAGGGGCTCAACGGATTTTTACTGCGCACCGAAAGCGAACACGATTGTTACGGGGCCGGCCATGCCGGCACCGCGCTCTCTGCGGCTTTGGGCATGGCTGTCGGCCGGGATCGTCGAGGAGGGAAAGAACATGTCGTGGTTGTCGCCGGAGATGCGGCGTTCACTTGCGGCACAAGCTACGAGGCACTGAACAACGTAGCCGATACCACCAAACGTTTTATCGTTGTCCTGAACGACAATGAATGGTCGATCGCGAAAAATGTCGGAGCCATCGCGAATTATTTGAACAAGCTGGTCACCAGCGATACCTACAGCCACTTGCACGAAAAAGCGGCGAAGTTCGTTGAAATGATCGGCGGCAAAGTCGCGCAGCAATTGGCGCACAAGGTGGAAGAGGGTGTAAAGCACCTCGTCCTGCCAAGCGTGGTCTTCGAGGACCTCGGTCTGCGCTACTATGGACCGATCGATGGCCACGATATTGGCCTGCTGATTCAGACATTCGAGTTCTTGAAAAGGCAAAACGAACCCGTGCTCCTTCATATCATCACCCAGAAAGGAAAAGGCTACGCCCCGGCAATCGCCAAACCGGACAAATTCCACGGCCTGGCGAAGTTCAAACTGGAGACGGGCGAGACGACGTCCGCGCCGACTCCTACCTATTCCGAGCTATTTGGTCAAACGCTGTCAAAATTCGCAGATCAGAACAACAAGATCATGGCGATCACCGCCGCGATGCCTTCGGGCACTGGTCTATTTCATTTTGCGGCGAAGCATCCCGAACAATACTTCGACGTTGGGATCGCAGAAGAGCATGCTTCTCTTTTTGCGAGCGGTCTCGCCACCGAAGGATTTAAACCGTTCCTAACGATCTATTCGACATTCATGCAGCGTGCGTACGACATGCTGATCCACGATATCGCCCTGCAGAACCTGAACGTGGCGCTTTGTATGGATCGAGCGGGCCTGTCGGGCGACGACGGCCCTACTCACCACGGTCTATTTGATATCGGGTACCTCCGGCACATACCCAACATGGTTCACATGCAACCGAAGGATGAGGAAGAGTTTGTCGACATGCTCTGGACGATGGTGAACTATCATCAGGGCCCGATCGCTATCCGCTATCCGCGCGGCGCGGGTCCCGGTGCGAAGCCCAAACCACAGCCCAAACTGTTGGAGATCGGAAAGGCCGAGGTCGTCCAGCACGGACGAGATGTGGCGCTTTTCGGCCTTGGCAATATGTTTGCCCTGGCAAAGGAAACTGCGGAACAGCTGGAGGCCGAGGGCGTTTCAGTGGCCTTGATCAACCCGCGCTGGATCAAGCCAATCGACACCGGCACCCTCGAGTTTTTTGCTCGGTTCGTCGATGTGATATGCACGTTCGAAGATCACGTTCTCCACAACGGCTTCGGCTGTGCCGTGATGGAGCACCTTTCTGATGCCAGAATCACCACGCCGGTCGTCCGCGTTGGCTGGCCGGACCAGTTCATCGAACATGGTACGATTCCGGTTTTGAGAAAGAAACATGGCATTACCGTCGAGGCAGCCGTCGAGAAAATCAGGTCGTTTTTGAAAATCGCGCCAAAAAGGACTCCGAAGACTGCGGCGTAACGGAAGCCGGCCCCGACTTTCGGCTCCGGGCTCAGTCCATCGAGAGGAGCCAGAAGGACCCCTACCTTGCATCGCAGAGGCTTCCGACCGATGATTTCGGCCAAATGGGTACCGCTATCATTGCCGACAGCCTATCGAAGGTCTACCGCACTTACAAGAAGCGAGAGGGTCTGATCGGTGCTCTAACGGGCCTGGTCGCGAGGCAGTACGATGAGGTTCACGCCGCGAAAAATGTCTCATTCGAAATCGAGGAGGGCGAATTCGTTGGTTTCCTCGGACCCAATGGAGCCGGCAAGACGACGGTGCTCAAAATGTTGGCCGGCCTTTTGGTTCCCACTTCGGGAAACGCGCGCGTGCTGGGGTACACTCCGTGGGAACGAAAGGCGCCATTCAAGCGCCAATTCAGCCTCGTCCTGGGTCAGAAAAATTCGCTCTGGTGGGACTTACCCGCTCGCGAATCACTGGAGCTCAATCGAGCGATTTACGAGATCGATGAGGGCAGATTTCACCAGATCGTGGATGAACTGGTTGATCTGCTCGAGGTGCGCGACAAGTTAAACATCATGGTGCGCGAACTCAGTCTCGGCGAGCGAATGAAAATGGAGTTGATCGCCGCCTTGATCCACGATCCGAAAGTCTTATTCCTTGATGAGCCAACCATTGGCCTGGACGTCATCAGCCAGAAAAAGGTCCGCGACTTTTTGCGCCATTATAGCGAAGAAAATCGCATCTCGACGGTACTCACGAGTCACTACATGCAGGACATAGAAGAGCTCTGCAAGCGAGTGATCATTATAGACCGCGGACAGGTTTTCTTCGACGGGGAACTAGCTGAGATCATGGAGAATTTTGCCGGATACAAGCTACTGCAGTTCACCTTCACGAAAACGCCCTCCTGTAACTTTGATTTGGGAGAAGTGATCGAACGGACGGCTACCTCCGTTAAATTGAAAGTTCAGCGAGACAAAGTGGCGGAGGTCTGTCGCGTGATTCTTTCCAACTGCGAAGTGCACGACTTCAGCGTGGAAGAGGAACCGATTGAAGAAATAATTCGCCAAGTGTTTCATGAGCACGCCGTGGCCCGGCAAGTTGAGGAACACGCGGTGGCAGACTCTAAAAGCTAATTGCAGTTGGGCATGAAGCGTGAAAATCAACTTCTCTAGTTGTAGTGAAAACAGCGAAAAGGAAAATCACATTCATCGGTGCCGGCAGCACTGTGTTCGCCAAAAATCTTTTGGGAGACATTCTCTCCTTTCCGGAGCTGGCCGATTCAGCGATCTGCTTGTTCGACATTGACCCCGAGAGACTGAAGACCTCCGAAACGGTCGCGCGCAGAATTGCTAAAACCCTTGAGGTTCCGGCCTCGATCGAGGCCACGACGGACCGGGAGGCGGCTCTGGATGGGGCGAGTTACGCCATCAATATGATCCAGGTCGGCGGATACCAGCCATGTACCGTCACCGACTTTGAAGTGCCAAAACTGTTCGGGCTGCGGCAAACGATCGCGGATACTCTTGGCATCGGGGGAATCATGCGCGCGTTGAGAACCGCCCCCGTGCTGATCGAAATGTGCCGTGACATGGAGCGGTTGTGTCCGGGCGTGTTCCACCTCAATTACGTAAACCCGATGGCAATTAATTGTTGGGCGCTTTCTAGAACAACGCGAGTCCACACAATCGGGCTTTGCCACAGCGTTCCCCACACTGCCAATGATCTCGCGACCGGTCTCGGCATTCCTGTTGAGGAGATCAACTACCTGGTCGGCGGAATTAACCACCTCGCGTTCTACCTTAAGTTTGAGCGAGACGGAGTGGATCTCTACCCGGAAATTCGCAGAGTGATCGCCGAAGGGCGAGTACCGAAAAACAATCGGGTTCGGTACGACGTGTTGGCCAGACTTGGGTATTTTGTGACCGAATCCAGCGAGCATTTTTCGGAATACGTTCCATGGTACATCAAACGCGATCGCCCGGATCTCATTGAGGGGTTCAATATCCCGCTCGACGAGTACCCTCGTCGGTGCGAATCGCAAATCGCGAAGTGGAACAAGCTGCGCGATGGTTTGGAGAGCGGAAAGGAGCCCTTGGCGATCGAAAGAAGCGTCGAGTATGGCTCTTCGATCATCCATAGCCTCGAAACGGGCGTTCCGCGGGTCGTTTACGGGAACTTGAGAAACGATCAGCTTATCGACAACCTGCCATTCGATTGTTGCGTCGAGGTTCCGTGTCTTGTCGACAAGAATGGCATTCAGCCGACCAAAATCGGCCCTCTACCGGTGCAGTTGTCTGCTTTGATTCAAACCAACGTGATTGTCCAGGCTTTGACAGTCGAGGCGATCATCACGGGAAAACGTGAACACGTCTACCAGGCGGCGATGCTCGATCCGCACACGGCCGCAGAACTGGGATTGGATCAGATTTGGAAGCTCGTGGACGCACTCCTCGAGGCCCACGGTGAATGGATTCCCGCCGAACTGCGAAGAAAAACGGAAGAGCACTGAGCTATTTTCCTCCGGATAGCATACCGATTTCGCGATTGATCAATGAGGCCGCATAGGCGGCTCCAAAGCCATTGTCGATGTTGACGACGGTCACGCCGCTGGCGCAACTATTAAGCATGCCGAGGAGGGCCGCTATCCCGCCAAAACTGGCTCCGTATCCTACGCTCGTGGGAACTGCAATCACAGGTTTGCTTGTTAGACCTGCGATCACGCTTGGCAAAGCCCCTTCCATTCCAGCGACAACAATAACTACCGAACACTGATTGATCAGCTCCTGAGCTGCGATGGTGCGGTGAATTCCCGCGACACCAACATCCTGGATGATCTCCACGCTGTTCCCGAAAAGCTCCAATGTCACTCGAGCCTCTTCGATTACCGGTCGATCGGTCGTTCCGGCGCTGACGACCGCTATCTTGCGAGGAAGGCGCGGCATCGGTTTCCGCTCGACAACGATACACTTTCCAACGGATTCGAATCGGGCATCGGGAAGCGATTGGATTACCCTCTTGTATTGATTCGGTTTAGCTCGCGTCGCCAAAGCCACCCCGTTCTTTTCGACCAGAATTTCAAGGATTTTAGTAAGATCATCAGGGCTTTTACCTTCTGCGAATGCCGCCTCCGGAAAGCCCCTTCTTTCCAGCCGCCCAACATCAACTTTGGCAAAATCCAAGTCGGAAAAATCGGGCATAAGGGCTATTTAGTGCGATGGGAGCGAAGTTCCGCAGCTGCCCCGAAATAGAGACGCATCGGGATCATGTCAGATCGTTGAAAACCATGTTGCTCGAAAAAGGCTAGCGAACCCTCGCTCAGTCGATCCGTCAGCAGCGTGATCCGGAGAAAATTTTTCTGCTGTGCATATTCGACGGCGTATTTCAATAATTCGCCGCCCATCCCCTGACCGCGGAAATGCCTCGCAACGATCAGATCTTCAAGGAGGATTACGAACCCCCCTTCAGCAGTGCTGATCGTAAATAGCAGGTTAATCATTCCAATGATCTTGTTCGCACTGCGCAGGACAAAGATTCGCCCTCGGCTCGGTTGCTCGAGAATGAGCCGGAGGCCACGCATCTGGTTGTTGTAGTCCGGACGGAAGTCTGGCTCCTGGCCAAAAAGCTCCATAAGCAATTCCGCAAGCAACGAAAGATCCTCGATGGTAGCCGGTTCGATGCGAGTCAATTCATGCATAGGAGTAATAATCATTACAAACGATCAGTATTTCTGAAAGTGAATTTCCGACTGGACCGAGCGAAACCTTCGTCACCAGCCTTCTCCGGGACATGTGATGGCTGCGCTTTCGAGTCCCAAATATGCCGAAGTTCGTTTCCACCATGTAGGCTATCCTCCGACAAGACTGACCAACTCAACCAATCGATCAGCTAACCTCCGCCGTAACAATAGCATGCGGCTCGAAAACCAGATTGCGTCGGATAGGTCTTTAAGCCTCCCGATCCTCTTGCCGAGGAATATCCGCGGGATTTGCTCGTCGTAACGATCGGAGATCATCCTTGCACTAACACACGAGACGCCCAGGTCGCGGCAAAGCGCAGCGACTTGAGCCGACTCCATATCGAGCGCAACAATGCTCCTCTTGAAATTGAGCCGCGCCTTCGTGGCAGAATCGGCAACTTGGTTGACGGGAGCAAAGTCGCCCCTGGCCGTAAAAATACGAGTCGTTCCAAGACGGTTCGGCCATTCGGGAGAACTGAAGTTCTCAGCCAGCACAAAGTCGCCCGGTTCGAGAAGGGTGCGGACCGCTCCTGCAAACCCGGAGTTGATAACGAGCTCGGGATGCCGGTCTCTCACGGCTTGTTTGAATCCCTCCTCCTTCTGAACGCCGAGCCCTAGCCGATAAACGGCTATTTCATGGGCACCGGCTTGACCCAGTGTCGTATCACGTTCTACACGACGCCGCTTGAGTTTCCTCTCGAATGATATTCCCTCTTGGCGGAACGCAAAAGTAACAAGAATCTTACCCACGGTTTGCAGTTTCTCACCCCTGAAACTTCAACCTTACCTCGACAAGAGCGGTCTGGTTGTCTTCGGACTGCAAGTGGACCTCAGGCTCCTTGTCAGGATGCTTAACAGCCTCTAAAAATTGACTCGTAAGTCTTGGCGAAACTTGGGCCAGGACCTCAGTCCCACTTTTGTCTCCCGCCCCTTGAACTGCCGTTCCGCCAAACCTGGTCGCCAAAGCCTTAATCCTGTCGATCTCCTCGTCGAGCTTCGCTCGGTCGATCGTTAACTCCACTTCCGCATCGGCCAGCGGCGGAAGGGCGATCGCGGTTTGCGCGGTACTGTGCAACAAACCCTCGAGTCTAGAAGTGTCAAGTGGAGGTTGCGGTCCGGGCTGGAAAAGGAAGACTAAAGCAATCCCCGCGATTAATCCGCCACTGAAAACGGCTCCTAGCACCAGAACTTTTCGCTGACCTTCAGACATCTACGCTCTTTTTTTATTGCGCAATCAACGCCGATTGGCTCGAGATTTCAAATTGTGAATGAATTCGAACAAGGCAAGATACTGGTGACGGGCGGAGCTGGCTTCATCGGGAGCGGCCTGATCTGGGCCCTGAACCGGCTCGGTCTTCGAGATATCCTCGTTAGCGACCAACTCGGAGAAGACGACAAATGGCTCAATCTTGCTCCGCTGAATTTCGACGACTACGTCGCGTCGACAACTCTCATGGAATATATAGAAGCCGACGGCCCGGCGCTGAGCGATATTCGATGGGTATTTCATCTCGGGGCTTGTTCTGCGACAACCGAACGAGACGTCGGATATTTGATGGAGAACAATTATCGTTACACGAAGCGCTTGTGCGAGTGGGCAGTGTCTCATGGCGCTCGCTTCGTTTACGCATCCTCCGCCGCAACTTATGGCGACGGATCCAACGGGATGATCGATGACGAGGCGCAGATTGAAATCCTGCGTCCGCTGAATGCCTACGGCTATTCGAAACAGCTATTCGATCATCACGCGAAGCAGCGCGGGCTCTTCTCTAACATCGTCGGCCTCAAGTACTTCAATGTCTACGGCCCAAACGAATGGCACAAAGGGGATATGCGAAGCCTCGTCAATAAGGCGTTCGATCAGGTACGCGAAACTGGCAAGATCCGACTCTTCAAAAGTTACAAACCAATGTTCGGTGACGGCGAGCAGAAGCGAGACTTTTTATACGTCAAGGACGCGGTCGATATGACCATTCACCTCGCCGTTAACGAAAACGCAAACGGCCTTTTTAACATCGGTTCAGGAGAGGCACGGACATGGATTGATCTTGCGAGCGCCGTTTTTGATGCCCTTTCCCTGCCTCCTCAGATTGAATTTATCGAAATGCCGGAGCTGCTTCGCGACAAATATCAATACTTTACGCAGGCCAGCATCGAAAAACTAAAGGCAACAGGGCACAACGGTCCCAAGTTCAGCCTTGAGCAGGCGGTAGCCGACTACGTACAGAATTATCTCGTGCCGCATCGGCACTTGGAACCATAAAGAAGCCCGCCGCGTGATGATCTCCGAACGTTTTCGCACCGGGCTTTCACCTGAAGCGAACGGGGATCCTTCGCTTGTCACGGCGCGATCCTCGGATGTGCGTGACGATACACTAAATGTAAAATTCGTCGTGCAACTCGGGCAAAATCAGAGGAAACTGGCTCATGTCTCTCAGCGAACGAGCGGCGAAAGCGGCGAAAATCGCCGAGGAACCGCAACTTTATAAGGTTTGTGAGGCGTGCGATTCGATCGTTACCAAGCGAGTTACGACATGCCCGAGCTGCCACGGCTACCGTTTCAACGAGGAATCTGATGTAGTCATCCGGCAGGCCAAGATCCTAGGCTCCAGAGAACAGCAGAGTGTGCTAACGGAGGATCTGCTTTAAGCCGGATTCGCCTCCGAGCAGGCGATAGCGCATCGTCTCCCCGGCGACGAGCCTGTCCGGCGAAGACTCGCTTCAAACTCTTCAACTCTTATCCCTTCCGCCGTGGCCTGAACTCTGATTCGAGGGCTAGTACCGCCGCTCCGATGATTCCGGCATCGTTGCCGAGTGTCGCCGGCACGACTTCGAGTTTCTCCCAAAATGTTTTTTCACAGCGGGTCCGGATCGTTTGCCGGATATATCCGAATAATCGTTCGCCTGCATTCGCGACTCCGCCGCCAATGACAATCCGGTCCGGATTCACCAACCAGATCACATTCGTGAGACCGACCCCGATTTTGAGCCCGATGTCGGCCCAAATCTTATCGGCAAGATCGTCACCGTCGTCGGCCGCCTTTGCCAACTTATCCAGTTGCGCGTTTTCATCGGACAATGTTTTCCCGGCCTCCGTATAAATCTGTTTGGCACGCGCCGAGATTTGGCGGTGTCCGACATAGGCCTCCAGAGCACCTTTATTGCCATACACAAAATCGATACCTTGATAATCGATCGACGTCTGACCGATCTCTCCAGCTACCCAGGTTGCGCCGCGGTACAACCGCCCGTTCAGGATCAGCGCCCCACCAACCGCCGTGCCAAGGGTAACGCAAACCACGTTTGGGACCGACTGCCCAGCCCCATGTTTCCACTCCGCGTACGCCATCGCCTTCGCGTCATTTTCGAGATTGCCAATAAGGCCGGTGCGCTCCATGACAATCGACCGCAAAGGGATGCCGTACCACCCTTTCACATTGGTCAGATTCACCACCACGCCGTCCACCGGATTGATGATCCCCGGCACTCCAAAGCCGACGGCTTCAACGTCGGGGTGAAGATGTTTCAAACGCAGAATTTCTTGAACGAAAGCATCGATCAATGCCGCGGTATCTCCGTCCTGCCGGGTCACGATGACCTCGCCTCTTGTGACGATGCTGCCATCCTTGATGACGCCTGTCTTGGTGCTCGTGGCACCCATGTCAAAGCCGATTGCTGTGGGAGTGCTCATTACTTGAAGTTTCTCAGCGCGACGATGCGCAGGCCTTCGAGAGTGAGATCCAAATCGACGATTTGCAACTCTGGAAGTTTGGCTGCAATCAGTTCAGCGTAACTCCCGGTGGCGACTATCCTGACTTTTCCATCCAATTTCGCGACAATTTCGGTCAGTATCTGTCGAACCAAGCCGCGGTAACCATAGATTGCGCCGGCGAGCATTGCATCTTTTGTAGTTTTACAGATCACGCCTACGGGTTCTTCGAGGTCGATTTTGGGCAAGAGTGCGGTCCGTTGATACATGTAATCAGTCATCACGCCGAGTCCCGGTGCGATGACTCCCCCTTCGTACACACGCTTGGAGGAGAGGATATCGAACGTAACGGCTGTTCCAAAGTCGACTACAATCGCGGGAGCACCGTAGCGGGTCGTAACACCTACGGCATTGGCCAACCGATCCGCACCAATCCCGTTGGGGTCCGAAAAATCGATTCCAATCCCGAGGTCAAGGCTGGGGCTTAATTCCTTCATCCGAAGACGGAAGAGGCTCCGAAATATTGAGGTTTTTTTAGGGACGACTGACCCGACAAGCACGTGGTCAAAATTCCATTGCCGGATCGCGCGTTTGACCGAAGGAATCGACAACGTCCCGGTACGAATCACTTTTCTCGCAAGCAACTTTTCTTCGTCCGCGAGGGCGAGTTTGGTCGAAGTGTTATTCAGATTGACCAGAAGGAATTTTTGCATAACGGAGCAGGGGATCCGAAGGTAACCGAAGATTATAACCTAAGGCAGTTCCGGGAACAGGTTAAAACGGCCTTGATTCCTTCGCTGTCATGGCGGGTGGCGCTTTTCTCTCGCGCCGAAACGCAGTTGCCGCAACGGCATCTCCTCTACTACCATCAAGAATGCTTCACCTTCCTCATCGGCCGCGTCGCCTCCGTTCGACCGACACTATGAGACGCATGGTTCAAGAAACTCGTCTGAACGTTCACCAGCTTATCTATCCTCTTTTTGTCTCCGAGAAAGTCTCCGACCGATCCGAGATAACGAGCATGCCTGGCGTGGCTCAACTCTCGGTGAATGCCCTGCAGGCCGAAGTCAGGTCGATTGCTCAGCTCGGAATTCCCGCCGTGTTACTGTTCGGAATTCCTGAGCAGAAAGACGAGCATGCGTCCCAGGCTCATGCGGAAAATGGAATCGTTCAAAAGGCAATCCATGTAATCAAGCAAGCTGTGCCAGACTTGATTGTGATTACAGACGTCTGCCTTTGCGAATACATGTCTCACGGACATTGTGGCGTCGTCGCAGTCGAAGGAGGTCATTTTCATGTTTTGAACGACGCATCCGTTGAGCTTCTGGCAAAGACGGCGGTCAGCCACGCACTGGCGGGCGCAGATGTTGTTGCTCCGAGCGACATGATGGACGGCCGCGTAGGCGCTATTCGTACCGCCCTCGACCGTTACGGATTCACGAGCATCCCGATCATGAGTTACGCCGCGAAATTCTGTTCTGCGTTTTATGGCCCGTTCAGGGAAGCCGCCGAGAGTGCGCCTCAATTTGGTGATCGCCGTACCTATCAGATGGATCCGGCGAATGCGTTGGAGGCTCTGCGCGAAGTCGCTCTGGACGTCGAAGAAGGGGCGGAAATGCTAATTGTTAAACCAGGACTGCCATATCTGGATATACTTTGGCGCGTGAAGGAACGTTTCGAATTACCCACGGCGGTCTATTGTGTGAGCGGCGAATATGCGATGCTTAAGTCCGCAGCAATGAAGGGTTGGCTGGACGAAAAACGTGCCGTCATCGAGATGATGACCGGATTCCGCAGGGCCGGCGCCGACATGATCATTACCTATTGGGCCAAAGAACTAGCCGACTGGCTCAGGGAACAATGAGAAAGTGTCACTCCATCGTCTACTTCTTATCTGCTCCCACAGGCGAAGGCATCTCGGCCGGTGCCGGCTCGGACCGATACAAAGTCGTCGCCAAACCGAACGCAAAGGCAACGATGACTCCGCCTACGAGAAACGGCGTGTTGCCGTATTGCGCATTTGGCCGCATGTGATCACCAGTTAGAAGGACACCGGCGATCACCGGGCCGAACACGCGCCCCAAGCTTCCAGCCGCTTGAACGACACCCAATACGCGACCTTGAAGAGCGGCGCTGGCACCCTTGGAGGCCATGGCGTTAACGGTAGGCTGCGACAAGCTATTGCCGATCGCAAGTCCGGAGCTGAACAGGAGAAAAAGAGGGACTGAACTCGCAAACGGCATTAACATCATGCTGGCGGCCATAAGGCCAAAGCCCGTGATCGCAAGATTAACATCCCCGAATCGTTTGGAGAGTTTCCCGATACCTCCGCCCTGAATAGCAGCTCCGATCAAGCCCATCATTACGAAAATATAACTAATCTGACTCTGATTTAGTTCGAATCGTCGATGACTCACCTGCGGAAAAATGACCGTCACGATCGCAAAGCCGGCAATGGCAATAAAGTAGGTGATTGTAATGACCCCGAGTCGCCAGCTGCCGGATTGCTCAAATATATCCTTCAGATTTAGAGGCCCTTTTCGCGAGGCCGCATGCCTTTCCGGCTCTGGAAGAACGATCCACATCAGAATCGCATTCAAAATCGAGAGGATCGCCGCGAACCAGAACGGAGCGATCACCGAGAAGTGGCTAAGGATACCGCCGATAGCTGGACCCAGAACGAAACCGATCCCGAACGCGGCCCCGATCAAGCCTATCCTTTTTGAACGATCTTCTGGTGGCGTGATGTCCGCAATGTAGGCAGAGGCCGTACCGACGCTGGCGCCAGCTACCCCGGCCAGTATCCGCGCCGCAAACAATACCCCGAGTGATGCGGCATTGGCCATCAGGAGGTAGCCGGCGGCCGATCCAATCAGGCTGCACAGCAGAACCGGCTTGCGTCCATAACGATCAGACAGCCATCCTAAAACCGGCGACGCAAGAAACTGCATGAACGAATAGGAGGCCAGCAAGAGCCCTATTTGCCATTCTGACGCCTGAAAGCGCTGGGCGTAGAGAGGCAGAATCGGTATGATCATTCCAAATCCGATCAGATCGATAAAAACAATCGAGAGGATGCTTGCGAGCGGTGATTTCTTCATGCTTTAGACGGGCCAAACGCCACAACTTTAACCGCGAATTCACACGGATGGACACAAACAAAGCCGCTTTTGAATCCGTTTCCACTCCGCGTTATTCGAATCTGCTGAGGACGAACACGTGAGTATTGGAAAAATCGACTTCATTCCAGGGTGCCCTTCGTTACTCCCAATTGAAGATGCACCTTCAAATCACGCCAGACTTCCTCCCCGGGAATATCTCCCCGCAAAAGCCGTCGATAAACGCTGATCAAGCGGCAGGCTTCGAAGCGATTTTCCGTCAGAAACTCGATCCTGAACCGCCATAGGCCGGCGGCCAGGAGCGCTTGAGCATACTGAGCGCCCGTCTGCGCTCGAGCATTAAAGACCGTGTTTCGGCAGCCGACGTCGGCTTTGATCAGGTGCTCAGCACCGACTCTGTCACGGATCTTCACCACATGCCGATCGCAAGGGCGGCCACAGTTCGTGTAATCGGTGCCGTCCGAAAGAAAAGCGGCAAACACGCAATGCTCCATATGAAACATCGGCATGTGTTGATGAATCGTAAGTTCAAAGCAACTCGCCGGTTCGTACCTGAGTAAGGAGAGCACCTCCTGGACGCTCAAATCATAGGAAACCGTGAGCTGTTGAAGGCCTTGTTGCGCGAAGAATTGGGCGGAGAGAGGATTCGAGACGTTCAGGGAAAAGTCTCCGTGCAATCGAAAACCCTTGTCACGGAAGAAGGATATTGAGCCGAGATTTCGAATCAGAACGCCATACGGATGGGCCTCTTCAATCAATCGGAAAAAACCGAGTTCACCGGATTTTTGAATGCGTGGAGTTGCGAGAAAGACGCGCGCACAATCACCTATTCGCTCAGTGGCCTTCTGATAAAGCCTGATATCCTCGAAATCGACGTAGATCGTTTCGATCGCCGCCTCGATCGACGCCTCGATCTGTTCGAAGGTCCGACAGAGCGTGATGAGTTCGGGGGACTTGTTTTTGGAACTCTTTGCCGGTACGAGGAAACCGGACAGAGCCAGCTCTGGAGAGCCACGCGTTTGCCGATGCGAAGCACGAAGATCCTCCAGGTCGGGATCGAGACCGGAGCCGGATGTTTCGCTAGTTTTGTCCTGGACGGGTCGTTGTCTGGTATTAACACCCAGCTTGGCGATCGCATCGCGTCGAAGCTGGTTAATAACCGGATCGGCATGAACACATCACCCTCGAGTTTTACCTCAAGATTCCGCAGGGCGTATCCGGTATCACGCAAGTGCCCGAGGTGCTCACGCAATGCCAGGTCCGTAAGAGCCGACGTCCTGGCAGAGCTAAGCTTTATTCCGAATCGGCTTCCGCAACATGACCCGCAGAAATGACACGCAACCTTAGCGGCGCGCCATCCCGACCCGATACCTCCATGTCAACGGGAGTACGAGCCGATTCGGGGTCGCGCGCAAAAGTTTGCCGCAAGCGCCGGTTAAGGGCCGGATCATCCGTTTTCCACAGCCGGTGTCCAATTTTCACCCGTTGAAAATCTATTTGTCCGTTTCGGAAATAGACCCGACGAGATTTTATCTCGTAAATCCTGCCGCCTTGCTCATGTTCGGTATCGCCCCCGGTATCAAAGACTACGCCATCACCGGGCTTGAGCTGCACCTCGAGGTCCAGTTCCACATAATCGTTCCCGACTCTCCGTACGAATCCTGCAAATGGACCTCGCTTTTTGCCGAATCGCCCGTCCACCAACCGCTGATGGTTGACTCCATTAAGCCAACCGGAGAAAAGGCCGCGGGAGAAAATCATTTCCAGACGGTAACGATCGTCTGCCGGGACGACGCCGACTTCTTCCTCCAAGCGAAGCGCCTCGATCGCACGATCGATCGCGTTCCGGTAAACTCGCGTAACAGCCGCGACATATTCCGGCGCCTTAGCCGTCCCTCGATCTTGAAACTTGCTACCCCCAGGCGGATCAACTCAGGGATCTCGTCAATCCCCGCGAGGTCTTGCGGAGAAAGAAGAAATCTTTTCTCGCCAAGGTCCTTAGGTCGCCCATCGACCAAAAGTTGATACGGGAGCCGGCAGGCTTGTGCGCATTCACCTCGATTCGCACTGCGCTGGCCTAGCGACTCGCTGGTCAAACATTGCCCCGAGTATGCGACGCAAAGCGCACCGTGGACAAATACCTCGACCGGAAACTCAGCGGTTGGAAATCTCTTTAGCTCACGCATGGAGAGTTCGCGTGCGAGAACAGCGCGCTTAAAGCCCAGCTCCCTGGCCAACTCAAGTCCTTCCGGGGAAGTGATGGTCATCTGCGTTGAAGCGTGCAACTCCAGCTCCGGGTGCGACCTCGCGTGCGAGTCGAGCCAGGCCCAGATCCTGCACAATGATCGCATCGACACCGGCTTGGTCTAGTTGGACCAGGGCGCGCCCCGCATCTAGAAGTTCGTTCGTAAAAATCAGCGTGTTAAAAGTTACAATACCGCGTACGCCGTACCGATGAAGGTATCCCATGACCTCTGGTAACTCCTCTGCATGGAAGTTATCCGCCCGCTGACGAGCGTTAAAACGTTCCAGGCCGAAATAAACTGCGTCGGCTCGATTCGCAACGGCCGCTCGGAGGCATTCCCAATTGCCCGCCGGACTAAGTAGCTCGGGCCGTTGAATCATTCCATTATCCTAGCTCGATTCTCGCAGAAGGAGCAGAGAGACGGGAGCCGCCAGATGTGCCGGCCGTTCGCCGAAAACAGTAGCATTTCTGAGAACCGACCTCTGCACACGGATTTCATGAATACTTGAATTCTCATGCGGACCTCGCTCAACCGCCTTTCTCTGGACTTGCTAGCTCTCTTCGCTTCTATTCCAAGGGCCCCGTGCAAATCCGACCAACAGCAACAATCTGGTTTATCCTGTTGGCACCGTTCATGACTCTTATCATGTTAGCGGGCGGTTATTTCTGGGGACTATGGATCTTGTTTGTCTCACACGTCGTGCTGGTTGCGGTCATGCTGATCCCTTCGTTACAAGGTTTCGGCCCTGTCGTAACAAAATACTGTACCAAGACTAAGACGGCTTGGTTGACGATCGATGATGGGCCCGATCCGGACACGACGCCTCAGGTTCTTGCGTTGCTAGAGAAATATGGCGCTCGCGCCACATTCTTTTTGATTGGTTCAAAAGCGGCTAAGTATCCGGCCCTGACCCGCATGATTTCAGATGCCGGCCACACCATTGGCAATCACACTCAGACCCATCCGCAGTTCAGTTTCTGGCGCCTCGGTCCAAAGGCTCTCGCACGGGAAATCGACGCCTTCGATGGAACAATAACCTCCCTCGGAATTGCTCGGCCGTTCTGGTTTCGTGCGCCGGTCGGTATGAAAAATCCGTTCTTGCATCCGATTTTGGCCGCTCGCGGTCTTCGACTGGTCGGATGGAGCGCTCGGGCCTATGACACCCAGATCGACGATTCCGCCAAAATCGTGGAGCGGATTAAACGCTCTCTTGTTTCTGGCACAATCATTTTGTTTCACGAAGACCACAACCGGAAGTTTGTCTGAAGGCATTGGAACAGTTGTTAAAAGATCTCACCGCCGAGCGTTTTCAGCTGATTTTGCCCGAGCCGAAAGAATTGCTGGCAGGGCGGCGGTCAATCTGATGGGAAACGTCTTGAACCCGCCTTCGGCTGAGTGACAGTTTGCAGCATGAACGAGTATTACATTGCCCTCGCGGAAGCGTTACGTGAGCGACTGGATGTCATCGCGGATCGACAGCTTCAGAGCAGAATCCCACGGCCCATCTTGCAAAATTGAGGCTGGCTTCTGAACACATCGAGCAACTGAAGGATAATTTGCCCGCGGACGCCGATCCGATGCTCACTCATTATTTGGACCGAATGAGTCTCAGCAAGGCGCTGGAATTTGTCCAAGATCATTACCTCCACTAGTTTGGTCCTCCGATGCAAATTGCCGTGCTCGCGGACATCCACGGAAATCTGCCGGCTCTGAAAGCAGTTGCGGAGGACATCGAGCGCCTTAGTCCTGACCTCGTATTCGTGGCCGGGGATTTTCAGAACCGCGGACCGAATCCGCATGAAGTCACGGAATTCGTCGCGCGGAGCGGATGGACCCTTTTACGCGGGAATCATGAAGATTACGTGATCCGGCAGAGCCAATATTCTCGAACCCAGGAGAAGACTGAATATTACAATTGGCTGCCTGCGCGTTGGACGGCTGACTTGACTCGCGATTTCGTGGACTTGATCAGCCGGTTGCCGATCGCAACCACGTTAATCGGCCCGGACGAGCTATTGATCACTATCGCCCATGGTTCCAAACGGTCGAACGACGAAGGTTTTTTTCCTGCCACTCCGGAGGCAAAGGCCAAAGAGATGATCGGCGACGATCCGCCAGGCCTACTATGCGTTGGCCATTCTCATCTCCCCTTTGTCCGTCGGATTAACGCCACTCTCGTAGTGAATGTTGGCTCGGTTGGATTTCCTTTCGATGGTGATCGGCGCGCGTGCTATGGGCTCATTACGTGGAATGGCAATCGCTGGGAAGTTGAACTCCGCCGAGTCGAGTATGACGTCGATCAAGTGGTAACGGAGTTCGAGCGAGTCAAGTTTTATCAGGGCGCCGGTCCTCTTTCCTACCTCATTCGGCGCGAGCTGGAATCTGCCCGCCCTCACCTTACGCCGTTTGAGTACCTGTTCGGGCCCTCCCTTAGGGACGGCAAATTATCTGTCCTCGCTGCCGTCGAAGCCTATATGGAGATGTCTCAGAAAGACATCGAGGACCAGTTCATGCGGATATTCAGGAAGTAAGGCGCCTCCCGCCTCCACCCGGGCCTTGTTCGAGCCGCTTACCGGGAATAGAGCTCAACGACCAACTGCTCATTCACAATCGGCGCGATCTCTTCCCGAGTAGGAATTCGCATCACCTTACCTTGGAATTGATCCTTATCCGCGATCAGCCAATCCGGCACCGGCTGAATTTGAGTAAGCTCAAGGTTGCGAGTGATTAAGCGCCGAGAACCCGGTTTATCTTTGATTGCGATCGCATCTCCCGCCTTGAGGTTATAGGACGCCACGTCTACCTTTCGGGTGTTTACCGTGACATGTCCGTGATTCACCAACTGGCGAGCCGCATTACGAGAATTCGCGAATCCAAGGCGATAAACGACATTATCGAGCCGGGTTTCCAGCATTTGCAATAAGGTCTCACCGGTTACTCCCCGCTTTCGCAAGGCGGTCTCAAAGTAGCGGCGGAACTGCCTTTCGAGCAAGCCATACATATGCCGCAATTTCTGCTTTTCAGCCAGAGCCGTAGCGTAATCTGATTGCTTCCGGCGGGAACCCTTCGGGCCGTGCATGCCAGGGGGATAATTCTTCCTCTCCAGGGCTTTGCTCGGACCAAATAGAGCGACTCCGTACCGACGACTAATTTTCGATTTAGGACCAGTGTAACGAGCCATGATAAAGATTTTCTTCGCTAGTCAGACGCGGCGCTGTTTCGGCGGGCGACAGCCGTTATGAGGAACCGGTGTCACGTCGCGGATAACCGAAATATCAAGACCAATTGCTTGTATCGCGCGAACGGCGGACTCGCGTCCGGCACCGGGGCCTTTGACCAACACTTCCACTTCCTTCAGCCCATGTCCCATCGCTTGGCGGCATGCGTCCTGGGCGACCAACTGCGCAGCGTATGCGGTGCTCTTCCGGGATCCTTTAAATCCGACTTTGCCCGCACTCGACCAACCGATGACATTACCGTTCAGGTCGGTGATTGAGACGATTGTATTGTTAAAGGTCGCCAGAATGTGAGCGACTCCCGCAGCAACGTTCTTGCTGCCCTTGGCCTTGACGATTTTCGGTTTATCAGCTTCCCCGCCATCAAGTGAGAGACTAACCTTGCCGGCTTCTGCGGGCGCGCCTCCTTTTTCGTTTTCGGCTTGGGAGTCCGGCTACCTTCGCTGGTTCAGCGGCTGGACGGGTAGCCGGTGCTGGTGCCGTGCGTGTCGGCGTACTGGACAGGAGGGATAACAGGGGCCGGCTCCTTATTCGGATGCGGGTGCAGGTGTCGGTGTCGTGGTTTCGTTAGCCATTCCTTAGTTCCCTTGGATTAGACCTTACCTGCCTTCGCATCTTTGTTGCGCTGCACGCCGACAGTCTTCCGCGGGCCTTTCCGGGTGCGAGCGTTCGTCGAAGTTCTTTGACCGCGGACAGGAAGCCCGCGAATGTGACGAATTCCCCGATAGGATCGAATCGCTTGCAAACGTTTCAGGTTTCCTTGGATATCTCGACGGAGATCGCCCTCTATCAGTAATCCGCTTGCATTAATGGCGTGAACAATTTCACCCAGTTGCTCTGGCGTCAGATTTTTGGCGCGCAAGTTCGGATCAATGTTGGCCTGCTCAAGGACTTTCTTCGCCGTCCTCGGCCCGATGCCATAAACGTACGGCAACGAAGCTTCGATCCGCTTATCGCCAGGTATATCAACTCCAAGTATTCGAGGCATATCTAATCATCCGGGCCCGTTTGGTGCTTCAAGCAGCCGAGGCTGCCTGAGCCGAACGGCTTAGCCCTGTCGCTGTTTGTGCCGCGGATTTTTACAAACCACACGGACAACGTTTCTTCTCTTTATTATTCTGCAGCTCTCACAGAGCCGCTTAACCGAAGGTCGCACTTTCATCCAAATTCCATTCTCAGGGGACAAAAAAACGCACCCCGAGGAGATACCCTCTCAGGAGCGTTTCTCAGTCATAACCTTACTTTTGCCGGAAGGTTATTCGGCCTTTCGTCAAGTCGTAAGGCGACATCTCTACCATAACTTTGTCTCCTGGCAAGATACGAATGAAGTGTAAACGCATTTTTCCGGAGATGTGCGCCAAGATCCGATGGCCGTTCGGTAGCGCCACCCGAAACATCGTGTTCGGCAACAACTCCACTACCTTGCCTTCAACTTCGATGACGTCTTTTCGCGCCATGTCAAAATCTCTGGTTCACCTTTCGTCACTAAAACGGTGTGTTCAAAATGGGCAGAAGGAGAGTGATCGGCCGTAACGACCGTCCAATCGTCATCCAATACTTTCACCGTGGCGCGGCCCATGTTGACCATTGGTTCTATTGCCAGAGTCATTCCGGCTCTCAATTTGGCCGTCGCCCCGGAGGTGCGATAATTTGGGATTTGCGGTTCTTCATGAAGATGGCGACCCACTCCATGCCCGACAAACTCCTTACCACGCTGAATCCGTTTGACTCGACTTCATCCTGGATGGCCGCGCAGACTTCGGCGAGACGATTGCCTTCGCGAGCGTTTTCAATCCCTCTGTAAAGAGCCTCCTCGGTCACGCCAAGGAGACGCTGCACGTCGTCATTCACAACCCCAACGGGGATCGTAGCCGCAGTATCGCCGACAAAGCCGCTCAGCATGACACCAATATCCAGTTTCACAATGTCCCCATATTGAATGCGGCGGGCGCTGCCAATTCCGTGAACAACCTCGTCGTTCACCGAAATGCAGATATGAGCCGGGAAACTGCCTGTAACCGAGGAAGGCGCTCCTGCAACCGGCCATCTCCATCAGCTTCGCTGCGGATTGGTCCACATCTCTCGTCGTGATCCCGGGACACAGCATCGAGGTGAGCTGCTCAAGTATATTGCTTGCTAGCTTGCAAGACGCTCGCATCCTCTCAATTTCATGCGCTGTTTTGATCGGGATCATTCAATTATAAGTCGACTCACATCATTGAAAACTGATTCTCCCGCACGCCGGCGTCGACGCGTGCCAATATACCTCGTCTCCCGTAAAAGTCTGTCACGGGAAGAGTTTTCTCCCGATACTCCAACATCCGGCGCGCCAAGGCGATAACGGTGTCATCGACCCGCACTTCGAGTCTACCCCCGCAGTTGGGGCACGGATCATCTTCGTCTCTAACATGTCTGCCAATGCTGATCACTTTTCCGCAATTGGAACAGGTCAATATCCGTAACATCCGAGCCTGAATTGTCGTTCCGGAATCTCCAAAAAAATGGCTGACTCGAGTTCGGACTGACGGTTGCAAAGCAAAAACTCGAATTGTTCGGCTTGCGCCACGGTTCTAGGGAAGCCGTCGAATAAAAAAGAACCATCGGTCTTGTCTAGCCACTCAGCTACCAACTGCAGAATCAGGGCGTCCGGCGCCAATCCACCCTTGTTGATGACTCTGGCAGCCAACCCCAATCGGCGTCCCGCCCTTAGCCTCTTTCGAAGGATCGCTCCCGTCGACGTTGCGGTTATGCCGAACCGCTTCTGTATCAGCTCTGCCTGCGTTCCTTTGCCGGAAGCAGGAGGCCCTAGAAGAACAATTCCTTCTTCACCCCAACGCACTATCTCTGGTTGACAAATATCGAGACGGCGACACCCGCAACAGCTAAAACGGCGAACGCCAACCACATCCAAAGCAGAACGCTCTCCTTCACGACCCTTCCGGTTCCGCCTACCGCGCGTTCGAAACGGCCCCGTATCCGACCCTTGCGCAAAAACCCGTCATAGTGGCGCTGGATCAGGTGAGTTTCGACCTGCCGCATCGTGTCCAATAGAACGCCGACGATGATCAGAAGGCTCGTTCCTCCAAAAAACCGAGCCGTCATTCGTGGAACTCCAAGCCAGGTTATCATCGTCTCCGGAATCACGGCAATGATCGTTAGGAAAAGAGCTCCCGCGAAAGTCAAACGAGTCAAAGTGTACTCGAGAAATTCTGCCGTCGGTTTCCCGGGACGATATCCAGGAATGTATCCATTGTATTTTTTCAGGTCATCCGCGATTTGCGTCGGTTGAAACTGAATAGCAACCCAGAAGTAGCTGAAGAAGAAGATCAGAGCCGCGGTCAATGCATAGTGCCAAACGCCGACGGCCATGGCATTGGAAAGCGTTACCGCCCATTCCTGGTTTCGGAAAGCCATGCTCAGGATCGTCGATGGAAACAGAAGAATGGCTTGAGCGAAGATAAGCGGCATTACTCCGACGGCGTTGACCTTCAGAGGTAAATACTGGGTTTGGCCGCCGTAAACTTTCCGGCCAACCACGCGTTTGGCGTATTGGATACTGATCTTCCGCTGGCCTTGTGTGAGCGCGATCACAGAAGCAACAACCAAAACCAGGAAGGCGATCATCAAGACCAAGACGATAGGACTCACCCGGCTGGGAGCTCCACCCGATGGAACGAAGGTGTTCCAAACCTGCACCAAAGCTCCAGGCAGGGATGCGACGATCCCGACAGTGATGATAAGAGATGTCCCGTTTCCGATTCCGCGATCCGTGATCTGGTCGCCAATCCACATCAGAAACATGGTTCCGGCACTCAGCGTCAGCGTCGCAATAAACTGAAAACCAAAACCCGGATTCTCGACCAAAGGACCAAGGCGAGCCGTCACCGCATCGATTCCCTGCAAGAAGGGATTTGAGGAGGGATTCTGCATCGATACAGCCAGCAGGTATCCCTGAAAGACGCACAGGCCGAGAGTCACATACCGCGTATATTGAGTAATTTTTTGCCGGCCACCATCTTCTCGAGCCAGCTTGTTCAGACGTGGAATCACCGCGGTCAGCAATTGCATCATGATGGATGCGCTGATGTACGGCATGATGCCCAGGGAAAAAATGGCGCAATGCTCCAAGGCGCCGCCCGCGAAGATATTAAAAAGAGCGGCCACGCCCCCGCTGGACGACTTCGCCATGGAGGTTTGGAACCACTCGTTCAGGACGTGGGCGTTGACACCCGGGATCGTAATTGCCGCGCCTGCCCGGACGATCACTAACATCGCAATCGTAAAGAGGATGCGCTGGCGCAGCTCCGGGATCTTAAAGATATTCGTGAATGCGGAAATCATTTGGAGAGCGACAGGAGATTAACCCCGAATAACCGCCGATCCCCCAGCCTTCTCGATTCCCTGACGCGCTGCTTCGCTGAATTTGTCGGCCTCGACGGTCAACCTCCTGGTTAGCGCGCCACGACCTAGGATCTTCAGACCGTCAAAGCGTCCGTTAATAAAACCTTCCTGACGGAGAAGCTGTTCGGTGACATGCGTGCCTTCTTCGAGCCGCTCGAGATCGCCAATGTTCACAATCGCGAAAGACGTCTTGAATTCAGCGTTATTGAATCCACGCTTTGGCAGCCGCCGGATGAGGGGCATTTGACCGCCTTCAAAGCCGAGCCGGATACTGCCGCCTGAACGAGCCTTTTGTCCCTTATGACCTTTGCCACTGGTTTTGCCGTGGCCTGAACTCTCGCCGCACCCGAGTCGCTTAACTCGGTGCTTCGCTCCGGGGCGCGGTTTCAATTCGTTTAACTGCATAAAATATAAATTCTCGCGCACAAGAGCGCGTCCTTACCGTATTTCCTTGCCGCGAAGCTTCAGTATATCCTGTCGGCGCCGAAGGCCGCGCAACGCTTCAATAGTGGCTTTAACAACATTGGCGTGATTGCTCGAGCCAAGCGATTTCGCCAGGACATCCTTTATTCCCGCAGCTTCTACCACGGCACGCACGCCGCCACCCGCAATCACCCCTGTGCCAGGAGAGGCGGGGCGCAACAGAACCCGGCCGCCGCCAAATTCTCCGATCACCTCATGAGGAATCGTGTTTTCATGGACAGCTACTGAAACCATTGATTTTCGCGCAGATTCAGACGCTTTACGAATGGCCTCCGAAACTTCGTTCGCCTTGCCGAAACCGTAGCCAACGCGACCCTTGTGATCCCCCGCGACGATCAGAGCACTGAAACTGAAACGCCGTCCACCTTTCACCACCTTTGCACAGCGATTGATGAACACCACTTTCTCGGTCGTATCGCCCTTCTGCGCGTTCCGATCAGAATTGTCGCCACGACGACTTCTTACATCCATTGCCATAAAGTTTCTGCCATCTGGACCAGTTCACAGACCGGTACCCACTAAATTAGAATTCCAATCCTCCGGCGCGAGCCGCGTCCGCCAGCGCCTTCACCTTCCCGTGGTAGCTAAACCCTCCTCGGTCAAATACCACAGCCTTAACGTTTTTCTGCAAGCTTCTTTCGGCCACAAGCGCACCGAGCTTTCCCGCCATCTCGACGTTGGCGTTCGTTCGGTGCTTTCCCTTAACGCCCGACTCTACAGTCGACGCGGCAGCCACCGTTTCGCCGACAGAATCGTCGATCACTTGCGCGTAAATGTGCTGACCGGAAAAGTGCACCGCGAGACGAGGACGCTTCGACGTTCCGGTCACACGCCGGCGAATTCGTTGATGTCGAACTTTTATGCGATCAATCGTTGCCATTTTAATCAGAGGGACAGATCGGATCTGTCTCCGCTTGGATGAGTTGTTACTGGACCGTCTTGCCTTCCTTTCGGAGAATCTGCTCGCCGGCATACCGGATGCCCTTACCCTTGTAGGGCTCTGGCGGATAGTATGACCGAATATCGGCTGCGACCTGACCAACCAGCTGCTTGTCAATTCCCTCGATCAAAACCTTGGTGTTTTCCGTGACCGTGACCTTGATTCCATCCGGAATCGGGAACACGACCGGATGCGAAAATCCAATATTCAAATTCAGATTCTTGCCCTGCACCTGTGCACGAAAACCGACACCGTGAATTTCGAGACCTTTCTGGAACCCCTGGCTGACGCCGACCACCATGTTGTAAATCAAACTGCGCGAAAGCCCGTGAAGTGCTTTTACAGTTCTAGCCTCGGTATCCCGATCCAAAACCGCCTGCTTTCCGTCAATGCGGAGCTTGATTTGCTTTGGCAAAATCCACTCCAGTTTGCCCTTCGGACCTTCGACCTTGATCGATCCCGCATCGGAGATGTCCATCTTTACCTTTTCAGGGATTTCGATCGATTTTTTGCCAATACGTGACATAGCCAACCTCCTTACCAGACGAGCGCCAGCAATTCACCGCCCACTCTTTCTTTGCGAGCTTCGCGGCCGGTAATTATCCCGCGTGACGTCGAGAGAATTGCGACACCCATTCCTCCCAGGACCCGCGGAATATCGTCCGAGCCCACGTATTTTCGAAGACCGGGCTTGCTCATCCGCTTGAGACCAGTCAAAGCCGGAGTACGATTCACGAACTTCATCGTTACTTTGATTTGGGCAGGCTTGCTCTGTGTGTCGACCTCGAATTCAGAGATATATCCCTCCTGCTTCAGGATGCGGGCTATCTCTTCTTTCATTCGTGAGTAAGGCACCAGGACATCACCACGGTGGGCGCGCGCCGCATTGCGGAGCCGCGCTAGAAAATCTGCGATCGGATCTGAGAGGTTGCTCATCAATTCTTCTCCTGAGACACAGCCTTTGTGGGCTGCTTCTTATCGCTGAACGGTATGCCCAGCTCGATCAAAAGAGCCTTGGCTTCTTCGTTCGTTTTCGCTGTGGTGACAATCGTGATGTCAAACCCGACATTGCGCTTGATTTTGTCGAGGTCCACTTCGGGAAAAATCGCCTGGTCGGGAACACCCAGCGTGTAGTTGCCTTGACCGTCAAAGGCCTTGGGAGAGATCCCGCGGAAATCCCGAATTCGCGGCAACGCCATTTTAATAAGCCGCTCAAGAAATTCGTACATTCGGTCTCCGCGCAACGTTACCTTGGCACCGATTGCTTGACCTTTGCGAAGCTTGAAGTTTGAAATGCTCTTTTTCGACTTTGTCTCCGCCGGCTTCTGACCGGTGATCAACGAAAGCTCCTTCTTCGCGTCCTCAAGAGCCTGTTTGAGATCGGCGCTCTGGGCCGGAATACAGGTATTTACGACCACCTTATCGACCTTTGGCACCTGAAGAACATTCTTGTAACCCAGCGCGCTTCGAAGCGCAGGCGCCACCCGCTCCCGGTATTCTTTGTATAGTTCGGCTTGCATCGTTTACTCCCCACGATTCTTCTTTGGCTTTGGGCCGCGAGTCTCGATCAGTTTCACATTCGAGATATGAATCGGACCTTCACGTGTGATAATCGCGCCGTTGGGACTATCCTGCGACTTGCGCTGAGTTTTTTTTATCAGGCGGACTCCCTCTATTAATACCTGTTCTTTCCTCGGTAAAACTTGCAAGACTTTCCCGGATGCACCTCGATGGTTACCGGAGATCACTTGAACTTCGTCGCCCTTTTTAACGTGAGACTTCAGTCTGTTCATAATACTTCCGGAGCGAGGGAAATGATTTTCATGAAATTTTTCTCACGCAACTCCCGAGCCACCGGCCCGAAAATGCGTGTACCACGGGGGTTCAAATCCTTGTCGATGATGACTATGGCATTGTTATCGAATCGCAGGTACGAACCATCGTCGCGCTTCACAGGCTGTTTCGTCCGGACGATCACAGCCCGAACGACCTCACCTTTCTTAACCGTACCGTTCGCGGAAGCCTCTTTCACGTTGCACGTGATAACGTCACCAACTGAAGCATAAGGGGTTTGTTTCCCGATGACACCGATCATGGTCGCCATACGGGCTCCCGTGTTGTCGGCCACATCTAACCTGGAACGTATCTGAATCATGTTCTCACCCCTGCCCCGGTTCAGTGTTTCAATACTTCGACCAGTTGCCAGCGCTTCAGCCGGCTCAAAGGGCGAGTTTCTTCGACGCGCACCAAGTCTCCAACCGCACACTGATTCTGTTCGTCATGAGCATAAAACTTTTTGGTTCGCTTTATGATCTTTCCGAATTTCGCGTGGCGGACTCGACGCACCACCTCGACCACAATCGTCTTGTCCATCTTGTTGGACACAACCTCACCAACGCGACTCTTCCGAAGATGCCGCTTACGAGTCTCAGTCTGCTCCGGCTGAGCCGCCAAAGTCCCGTTCAATGGGGGTTCCGATGTCGCTGGTTGGTCGTCGGACGAACCGGCAGCTACGACCTCCGGGCCAGAATCTTCAACATTCACTGTCTCTTCGCTCATCTTCTCACTTTCTTTTTCCTAAGAACAAACTGAGGTCGTCCCCCGCTCCCCGATCAAACACCAGCCTTAACAGTGCGCTCGGCCAAAATCGTCTCGATACGAGCAACCTCTCTCCGGTTGATCCGGATCACGCTCGGCTTCTCCGTCGCGCCTGTCTGTTGCTGCAAACGGAGATTGAACGCATCCTTTCGCAACTCGTAACGACGGGCGACCAGCTCTTCGTTACTCATTTCGCGTAATTCTTTGATCTTCATTTCTGCATCCTCCGTTCGCCTAAGCAACCGCAGCGTGCTGCCGGCTGATGAATCGAGTTCGGATTGGAAGTTTCGTTGCAGCCAGTCGCAGAGATTCGCGCGCCACCGATTCCGTAACACCGTCCAGCTCAAAAAGGATATTGCCCGGGCGAACGACTGCTACCCAGTGCTCCGGGTTGCCCTTGCCTTTACCCATCCGGGTTTCCGGCGGCCGCTGCGTCACAGACTTGTCCGGGAAAATTTTGATCCAAAGCTTCCCTTTCCTTTTCATATTGCGCGTTAACGCAACACGAGCCGCTTCGATCTGCGTATTTGTGATCCACGCCCGGTCGAGCGTTTGTAACGCATATTCCCCGAACGCAATAGTGATGTTTCGCGTGGCGTTGCCTGTGCGACTCCCGCGCTGCGTCTTGCGATACTTTACCCTCTTCGGCAACAATGGCATAGGTCAGCTTCTTTCGTAGGAACTATCTGGAGCCAGGCATTGTCTCACGCCCTGCGTCTTTCCTTTGCTGCTGTAGATCAGCAACGGGCTCCGGCTTACAAATCCAGCATTTCACGCCTATCTTTCCGTACACGGTATTCGCCTCGGCAAATCCGTAATCGATCGGTGTTCGCAGGGTGTGGAGCGGAATCTTCCCCTCGCGGTACCACTCAGCCCGAGATATCTCCGCGCCCCCAAGCCGTCCCGAGCAACGGATCTTGATCCCCAAAGCACCAAAATCCATGGTCGTCTGAACCGCCTTCTTCATCGCTCGACGGAAAGAAATTCGGCGCTCGATCTGCAAGGCCACATTCTCAGAGACCAATTGCGCATCCAATTCGGGCGTCTTTATTTCCTGGATATCAATCTTGACCTGTTTTCCGCCCGACATCCGGGTGATTTCTTCGGTCATTTTCTCGATTTCAGCACCCTTGCGACCAATCACTATCCCAGGTCGCGCCGTAAATATAGTGACGCGTATGCTGTTCCAGGCCCGTTCGATGACAATCTTCGCTACCGCGGCCATGACCAGTTTCTGCTTCACAAACCGGCGGATCTTCAAATCAGCATGCAGGAATTCCGGAAATTCTTTCGGCGATGCATACCAACGCGACCGCCAATCCTTGTTCAGCGCGAGTCGGAAACCGATCGGATTAACTTTCTGTCCCATAATTACTCTTTCTCTTCTGTCGGCTTGCTCTCGCTCAACGGTTTCGCCGGCGCCGCGGTTTCCTCAACTCTCTGCGGAGCAGTTTCGTCGGAAGTCGTTGCGCGCTCCGCTCCTTTGGCAGGGTTCCGATTCTGTTTAGGACCTTGCCCGGATGAAACGTCGCGACCGGTCGCGCGCCGTTTAACTCTCTTAATCGGAGCCTTCGGAGTCAGTTCATCGCTTAGCACGATCCGGATATGGCTGGTCCGCTTGCGCAGAGGACTCGCGCTGCCCCGAGCACGCGCGCGAAATCGCTTCTGTGTCGGGCCTTCACCAACCACAGCCTCCTTCACCAGCAAAGTGTCGACCTTGAGTTCCGAATTGTTTTCAGCGTTCGCAATCGCGCTCTTCAAAGTCTTCTTTACCAACAGGGCAGCTTTTTTCGGGCTGAATGCCAAGACATCCAGAGCGTCCGAAGCTGACCGACCCTGAATCTCACGCGTCACCTCGCGCGCCTTGAATGCCGAGATTCGCGCATATCGATATGTGGATGTCACTTGCATCAGACGCTCCTTATTTCGCTACCTTCGCGGTGTGGGCACCATGCTTTTTGAAGGTTCGGGTCAGCGAAAACTCGCCCAGTTTGTGACCCACCATATTCTCCGTCACGAATACCGAGTTGAAGATCTTCCCGTTGTGCACCAGGAAAGTGTGACCGACAAAATCAGGTGTAATCATCGAGCGGCGCGACCAGGTCTTGATCGGCTTCTTTACGACCCCGCTACTCATCTTCTCGATTTTCTCGACAAGCTTGGCGTCCACGAACGGACCTTTTTTCAGCGATCTACCCATAGGTTTATTTCGTCTTTTTCTTGCTCTTCCGATGCTCGACGATCACAGAGTCACTCGGTTTATGTTTCCGGCGAGTTTTGAATCCTTTAGCCAACTGGCCCCACGGGCTGACCGGATGATGTCGACCGCCACCGCCCTTACTTTTGCCCTGACCGCCACCCATTGGGTGATCGATCGGGTTCATTGCCATTCCACGGACATGCGAACGCCGCCCCAACCAACGACTTCGTCCCGCCTTGCCGCTCGATACGTTCATGTGCTCAACGTTCCCGACCTGGCCAATCGTCGCATACGCATTCTCATGAACGCGCCGAATCTCCCCCGAAGGCAGTCGCACGAGCGCGTAACCTCCTTCGCGGTTGCTCAATATCGCCTGTTGACCTGCACTCCGAGCTACCTGGCCGCCTCTTCCCGGAATGATCTCAACGTTGTGAATCGCTGTTCCCAACGGAATCGCCTTCAAAGGCAAAGCATTTCCAATCTCCGGAGCAACGTTATCGCCCGCGATAATCTTCGAGCCCACCCCAAGTCCATTCGGCGCCAAAATGTATACCTTTTCCCCTCCCGGATATTGAATCAGAGCGATCCGCGCCGAGCGATTCGGATCGTACTCGATCGCCGTCACGGTCGCTTCGACGTCTCGAAGTTTTCTCTTGAAATCGATCACGCGGTACTTCCGTTTGTGGCCGCCGCCAATGTGGCGCGAAGTCAGGCGCCCGGTATTGTTGCGTCCACCGGTCCGTTTGACCGGCTCGAGCAGGGATTTCTCCGGCTTGTCCTTGGTTATCTCGTCGAACCCTGGAGTTTGCTTGAAACGCTGCGTCGGGGTAAGAGGCCTGAAATTCTTAAGTGCCATGGTCCGTGTCCTTCGCTATACGAGATCGATCTTCTCGCCCTTGGCGAGCGTCACGATCGCTTTCTTCCAGTGGACGCGCCGCCCAAAATCAGCTCGTCGTTCACGCTTTTTCTTCCCAGCGTATTGGCAGGTGTTCACCCGAACGACCTTCTTGCCAAAAATACTCTCGATCGCCTGTCTGATCTGCAGTTTGTTCGCCCGAGTATCAACACGGAAGACGTACTGATTATTCTTTTCGCTGAGCAGACTTGCCTTCTCCGTCAGCCGAATGTTCTGAATAATGTTTGTCGGTTCAATCATGCCAATCTTTCCGCCAGCTTTGCCAAAGCGTCGTTGGTCACAATAATTTTCTGAAAGGCGAGCAACTGTTCGGTGTTCACCTGGGAAGCTGTGTTCAAAAGGATCGGTTGGACATTTCTGGCAGCCTTATAGGTGACCTCGTCAAACTGTGTGGAGATGACGAGCACCTTGATTGCCTCAGTCTGCGCCTTCAGGAAAGTTACGAATTCTTTGGTCTTCGGAGTCGCCACTCTAATCTCATCGGTGACCAGAACGTCGCCCGCGATAATCCGCGAACTGAGTGCTTTCAGCAGAGCCAGTCGCTTGACGTTTTTCGATACCTTCTTCGAGTAATCCCTCGGCTTCGGACCAAAAACCACCCCACCGCCGGACCACACAGGAGATGAGGCGTAACCCGCACGCGCACGGCCGGTGCCCTTTTGACGCCACGGCTTTCTACCGGAGTAAGCGACTTCCGCCTTAGTCTTCGTGTTGGCAGAACCGCTTCTGCGATTGGCACGCATCGCAACGACGACATCATGTACGGCCTGGGTACCGCGACCATTTTCGATCACGTCAATCTTTGCCTCTCTGGCGGCGGCGATGGTCAAAACTGTTACGCTCATTCGGTCTTCCCTCCCTCGGCATCCTTTTTCTTCTTCGCCGGACGGACCACCACGTAACTGCCGTTCGATCCTGGAACTGCGCCGCAAATCAGAATGATGTTCTCTTCCGGCCGCACTTGAGCGATCCGCAGGTTTTGGACCGTCACCCGATCGTCGCCCATATGCCCGGGCATCCCCATATTCTTCCAAACGCGGCCCGGAGTAGAGCGATTGCCGATCGCTCCGTTCCGGCGATGCGTCTTGGAACCGTGAGCGGCTGGTTGTCCGGCAAAGCCGTGCTTTTTCACGACGCCCTGAAAGCCCTTGCCCTTTGAGCGCCCAATCACATCAACAAACTCACCGGCTACGAACTGGTTAACACTAAGGTTTAAATCCGCCTCAACCTGCGTCCCATCCGGCAAACGTAATTCCCTGACGAACTTTTTGGGTTCTACATTTGCCTTCTTGAAATGCCCGAGCAACGGCTTGGACACGCGCGATTCTTTTTGGGAATCAAAGCCTATCTGCACAGCATCGTACCCGTCCTGTTTCTCGGACTTGATCTGGATGACTGCATTGCCTCCGGCATCGATCACGGTCACAGGCGTAGCTTTTCCGCTCGCGTCATAGACGCGCGTCATCCCGATTTTTCGACCTAATAGTCCAATCTTCATTCTCTATGGGGACAACGGTTAAATCTTGATCGTAATATCGACCCCTGCAGGCAGATTAAGTTTACGGAGCTCATCCACCGTCTTCGCAGTCGGCTCGATAATATCGAGCAACCGCTTGTGGGTGCGCATCTCGAATTGGTCCATCGACTTCTTGTCAACGTGCGGTGACCGGTTGACCGTGAACTTCTCGATTTTTGTCGGCAATGGAATCGGCCCGGCCACCTTGGCGCCAGTGCGCTTGGCCGTCTCGACAATCTCCACCGCAGACTGGTCCAGCATACGGTAGTCAAAGCCCTTCAAGCGGATGCGGATGCGTTGACCATTCGTCATAAATTAGGCTCCTTTCTGATCCAATACCGCCGCCACGATTTGTGCCGGTACAGGCTCAAAATGAGACGGCTCCATCGAATAGGAAGCGCGTCCTTTTGAGAGCGACCGGATTGCGGTAGCATAACCGAACATCTCGGCCAGCGGCACCTCGGCATGAATGATGGTGGCGAAATTCTTGGCTTCGATGCTCACGATGCGGCCGCGACGCCGATTTAAATCTCCCATGATATCGCCCTGATACTCATCGGGCGTCACGCACTCAACTCTCATAATCGGCTCAAGGAGAATCGAATTTGCCCTCTTAAAGGCGTCCTTCATGGCGAAGATCGCAGCGAGCTTAAATGCCAGCTCGTTCGAATCAACGTCATGGTAGGATCCATCGACTATCTCCACGTAGAAATCGATAACCTGGTACCCTCCCACGATTCCATTCGTCACCGATTCTTCGATCCCCTTTTTCACCGCAGGGATGTACTCCTTGGGGATCGAGCCGCCGACGATCTTATTCTCAATCGTGACGCCCTTTCCACGCTCCCTCGGTTCCACGTTCACCACGACGTGTCCATACTGGCCACGGCCGCCGGATTGTTTGATTAACTTGCCCTCTCCGGTAGCGTTTTTGGTGATCGTTTCGCGGTACGCGATCTGAGGCTTGCCCGCATTCGCATCAACCTTGAACTCCCGCAACATCCGGTCCCGGATGATTTCGAGATGAAGCTCACCCATCCCCGCGATAATGGTTTGCCCGGTGTCTTCGTGCGTGTAGACGCGGAAAGTTGGATCCTCTTCGGACAATCTCTGAAGAGCGGTCGCCATTTTCTCCTGATCGAGCTTCGTCTTCGGCTCAATCGCCATCGAGATGACCGGATCCGGGAAAGAGGGAGGCTCGAGGAGGATCGGTTCCGACTCATCACAAAGCGTGTCGCCGGTTGTGATGTTCTTCACGCCGACGATGGCCGCGATATCGCCCGAATAACACGTCTGCACGTCTTCGCGCTTGTCCGCCTGGATCTGGATCAGACGGCTAATTCGTTCACGCTTGCCGGTGCGCGGATTGTAAACCGTGTCTCCCTTGGAGAGCTTCCCTGAATAGACGCGGAAAAAGACGAGCTTCCCCACGAACGGATCGCTCCAGAGCTTGAACGCTAACGAACAGAAATCGCCGTTGTCATCGGTTGGAGCGAACTTTTCCTCATTCGTATCGGGGTCAATTCCCCTGGCAGGCGGGATATCCAGAGGACTGGGAAGATAATCAACCACGGCATCGACGAGATACTGCACACCCTTGTTTTTAAATGCAGAGCCGCCGGCGACCGGGATGAATTTATTCGCGATCGTCAACCTGCGGATTCCAGCCTTCAGATCCTGTGGTGTGACTGGCTTCTCTTCTAGAAAAAGGGTTCCGACTTCGTCGTCAAGATTGCCTACTTGCTCCACCAGGTCGTCGTAGGCTTGATCGATCATATCCTTGTACTCTTCGGGCACAGGAGTTACTTCGTACGTGGAGCCAAAAGCATCACTGTCCGAATAGATGATCGCCTTTTTGTTAACCACATCGAGTTGACCCTTCAGATAATCTTCCCTGCCCAGCGGAATTAATACCGGCCACGCGTTCGCACCCAGCTTGGTGCGGATCTCCTTGATAACATTGTCAAAATTTGCGCCGACCTTGTCCATTTTGTTAACAAAACAGATCCGGGGAACATTGTATTTGTTGGCCTGACGCCAGACGGTTTCGGTTTGGGGCTGAACACCGGCCACGCTGTCGAAGACCAGTATAGCTCCATCCAAAACCCGTAAAGAACGCTCGACCTCCGCGGTAAAATCGACGTGGCCGGGTGTGTCGATGATATTGACCCGCTGCCTCTCGTTTTCAAAAAGCTTGTAAACGCCTTCTTCTTTACGCTGATTCCAAAAACAGGTTGTCGCGGCGGACGTAATCGTGATCCCGCGTTCTTTCTCCTGCTCCATCCAATCCGTCACCGTGTTGCCATCATCGACGTCGCCGATCTTGTGGATCATCCCGGTGTAAAACAGAATCCGTTCGGTCAGGGTTGTTTTGCCAGCGTCGATATGTGCGCTGATCCCAATATTCCGAGTACGTTCCAGGGGGTAAGCACGGTTTGGAGAATTAGGGTTGGTCGTCATAACACTGGCCTTCTCTATCTCTAAAACTGATGTAGACATATGAGTTACCACCTGAAGTGCGCAAAGGCTCGGTTGGCCTGCGCCATTTTGTGCGTGTCGTCACGCTTTTTGATCGCGTTTCCCTGGCCCAATGCAGCGTCCTTTATCTCCGCTGCGAGGTTTGCCACCATTGTCCCTCGGCGATTCTTGGCAAAAGTAACTATCCATCGCATCGCCAGCGAGACCTGACGCTCCTGCGGAACTTCGATTGGAACCTGATAGGTTGCGCCACCCACTCGGCGGGACTTCACTTCCAGACGAGGTTTGGCATTTTCCAAAGCCTTGTGCAGCGTGTCGAGTGGATCAACAGAATCCGAACCTTCCCGACTCCTTTCGATGGCCTCGTAAACGATTCGCTCGGCAACAGATTTCTTACCGCTCCGCATGACGGTGCTGATCAGACGCGCCACCACCGGGCTGCCATACCTGCTGTCCAATGATTCAATCTTATGAATGACTCTGCGACGACGTGACATATATTCTTTCGCCGCGAAAACAGGTCCAAGACCCGTCTCCGCCAGATTTTACTTCTTTTTGCCCTTACCTTTACCGGCGGCAGCGCCCTCGGGTCCCTCCTTTGGTCGTTTCGCGCCATATTTCGAACGGCTGCGCCGACGCCCCTCAACCCCAAGGCTATCCAGCGTTCCCCGAACGATGTGGTACCGAACGCCGGGCAAATCCTTTACTCGACCACCACGAACCATCACGATTGAGTGCTCCTGAAGGTTGTGACCTTCACCCGGGATGTAGGCGATCACTTCGTACCCATTGGTCAAGCGAACCTTGGCAACCTTCCGCAACGCCGAGTTCGGTTTTTTTGGCGTACGCGTCATCACTTGCACACAAACTCCACGTCGCTGCGGGCAGTCAGCCAGGGCCGGTGACTTTGATTTCACCGCCACCTTCCTGCGACCCTTTCTCACGAGTTGGTTAATCGTTGGCATTTAACTATATCTGCTTTAGCCCCAATTGGTTCGGGGATTAAAAAAGCCGCTCTGGCAGCACAACCCTATCTTCAGCCAGACGCGGGGGAGCGTGGACTATATTAGTTTTCCTTTTCCGCGCAAGAGATTTTTCCTGAAAGCCGCCAGTGGAACCCCCCGGCAAACGGGACAGGAAAACTAGCACAAAGTTTGCGAGTTTCATCATAAAATCGAGCCCCCGCCGTCGGCGCTCGTCACTTATCGAGCAATGATTAACGACGGCATGAGCCCGACTGAGGCTGGCACTGCCACTCGCTCCGTGTTATTCTGTTGATCGTGGCGGGCGATCGCTGGCTTGACACCTGTTTTTCCAGAGGAAAGTCCGAACACCAAAAGGCAGCACGCCCCGTGAAAACGGGGGCGCCTGGAATGCAAATTCCGGGTGACGGATAGTGTCACAGAAAATATACCGCCCGGTACTTCAATGGTGCCGGGTAAGGGTGAAATGGCGGGGTAAGAGCCCACCGGACGTTCGCGTAAGCGGAGTCGCATGAAAAACCCTGTGTGGTGCAAGACAAAGCAGAGGGGAGGGTCGCCTGCCCGTTTTTCTCGCGAATGTGAGAAGAACTCCTCGGGTAATAGTCGCATCCAGCCCCATCCAGCCCCACTTTCAGGTGTCGCCTAAGACCCAAGCAGGTCTTCCGCGAGGCTGAAAGTGGAGCTGGATGGGGCTGGGCACTCGGGAAACCGGGTGAGATAAATGATCGCCGTCTCGCGAAAGCGGGAACAGAATTCGGCTTATGCCACAAAATCGAGGCCCGTCCGGCAGACCCGACACGGGCCTCGACCGCTTAGGAGAGACTTTAAATCCAAGAAGCTAGTGTTCAGTTCTTCTTGAATTCCCGAATCGCCGGCTTCGCGTCGGATTGCAGCGGCACCTTATCAATCTTTGTGGCCAGCATGAAGTCCATGTCGGTCAATCCCCCTGCGGAATGCGTGGACAAGACCAGCTTCACCTTATTCCAGCGGATGTCGATGTCCGGGTGATGATTCATGTCCTCAGCTTCTTTTGCCAATTTGTTTACGAACTCAATCGCGGGCAAGAACCCGTCGAATTTAAACGTCCGTTCGATGCTGTTGTCGCCCAATTTCCAGGCCGGGACTTCACCTAGTAATACTTGAACTGTCTCTGGCTTTAACAACTCCGCCATAGGGATTCCTTTCTCGTTTTCATTCGATTCAGTCCAAACCTGGGCTATCTATACAGGAACGAGCCCATCGTCCAGAATCGTTCGCGACTTGAATGGTCCTCGGGTTTGTGTATGTAAGCAATTTCCGCTTGTCCCCAAAATCATAACCCATCCAGGCAATGCAAACGAACGGAAAACTATTTAATAGTATAATCGAAACGGTAGGCCGCACTCCCTTGGTCAAATTGAACCGCGTTACGCAAGGGGTTGAAGCCACCATTGCGATCAAATGCGAGTTTTTTAACCCACTCGGCAGTGTGAAGGACAGGATTGGCATGTCGATGATAGAGGCCGCTGAACAACAGGGCATCATCAACGCCAATACGGTAATCATTGAACCCACCAGTGGCAACACAGGTATCGCGCTCGCCTTTGTCTGCGCCGCGAAGGGGTACAAGCTAGTTTTGACGATGCCCGAAACGATGAGCCTGGAACGACGTACGCTTCTGGCCATGCTGGGTGCCAAACTGATTCTCACCCCTGGATCTGGAGGAATGAAAGGCGCCATTGCCCAGGCGGAGGAATTGCTGAAAACCACTCCGAACGCCTGGATACCACAGCAGTTTAACAATCCCGCTAATCCGGCCATTCATCGGACAACCACGGCCGAAGAGATTTGGGCTGACACGGATGGGCAAGTCGACATCCTCGTTTCCGCTGTCGGGACCGGAGGAACAATTACGGGCGTAGCCGAAATTATCAAAGAGCGGAAACCGTCCTTTAAAGCGATTGCCGTTGAGCCGAGAGACTCGCCCGTCATTCAGCAAACCTTGAAGGGCGAACCATTGAAACCTGGCCCCCACAAAATTCAAGGAACAGGGGCCGGCTTCGTTCCAAACAATCTTCATTTGAAGATCGTTGATGAGGTCATCAGTGTGTCAAATGAAGACGCGTTCATAATGGCTCGCCGTCTTGCCAAGGAAGAAGGTATTCTTGCGGGGATCAGCTCCGGGGCAAACGTTCACGCGGCGATCGAAGTAGCGAACCGGCCGGAGAACAAGGGGAAATTCATCGTTACGATCGCATGCTCGACTGGGGAGCGCTATCTCAGCACTGCGCTCGCTGACGAAGCGAGGGCTGAAGTCGGCGGCTAGCTCCTCTTTATTGTCTCCACTTTCTTAATCCTAATGAGTAGTCAACCCACGGCACAGCCGTCTGAACCGGTTTCGACCTTCGATCTCGAAGTTTTTTGGGCGCTTCACAAACAGAAAATCCTGATTGGCGCGGCGCTCTTGGTTGCCGCTTTGCTTGGAAGCAGCCTATACTTCGGGTTCCGGGCGATCCAGAGCCAAAAGGCCATAGCGGCTTACTCCGGAGCAGATTCGGTCGAAGGTTGGCGGGACGTAATTCGCCAATTTCCGGACGCAACCGCCGCGGGCAATTCTTATCTGAGGATCGCGGTGAAACTGAGAGACGAGGGCAAATATAAGGAATCCAACGACGCGTACGACGCGTTCGTCCGCCAATTTCCAAAACATCCTTTACTGGTCGATGGCTACATGGGGCTAGCCGCCAATGCGGAGCTGGAGAAACACCCCGACAAAGCGCTCGAGTACTACAAGGACGTGACAGTTCAATTTGGCAGTTCCTACCAGGCCCCGATGGCACTTTTCCATCAGGCACGGCTCACCGAGGCAAAGGGTCAAACCAAAGAAGCTCAACAATTGTTCGAAAGCGTCGTGAAACGATATCCGGAGAGCGTCGCAGCCGGCGTGGCGGGCCGGGAGGCAACCAGGTTGGCGGACAAGCAGGGAAGCCTGAAGCCAAAGCCGTTAGCTGAAAATACGGCTTCGCCCTTACCTTCTCCTCCAACCGCCAAGACCCCCGAGCCGTAGGGAACGGATCCTGTCTTCTTCGCGTTTCCCCCGAAACGCCTGAGACATTGGAAAGGCCAATCGTAGAAGATTTTCCGTCACGCAGGAACTAATCTGAAATCCGCGCCGGAGTCAGCTTCTCCCCGCGAAACCGGTGGCTTGCCCGGCGCCTCAAGCAGCTCACCCTGCGTCATCTCGACGTTCCCAATCGAAAGTTCACCGAAGAACTCTCCTCCCTTCTCAACTGTGAATCCGCGACCAAACACAGCCCCCGTCAACCTGCCGGTTTTCTGAATCAATACCTTGCCCGTAGAAACGATTCTCGCGGAAATAATCCCCTCAATGTCGACTAATTCTGCACGTATCGGGCGCACAAATTCCGCCTCGCATTTCTTATCGATATGAACGGTCTTTGCCTCGATGCTGCCGCTCAGCTTGCCCTTCAATTTGATGTGCACTTTGCCGCTGCAGATTAGGCTGCCACGCAGGGACCCCTGAATTTCGGCTGATTCACAAATAACTCGGTTGCTATTCAGGTCGCCCTTGCTTGTGATAATCAGGCTCCCCCGCGTCCGAATCGAACGGCTGTAATTGCCGATGATCCGGTAGTCCTGGAGATCGATGTAGGCTCCGCACTGGGGACAAATCGTCGACGTTGCGTTCTTGGGAACCTCACGTTTGCCTGCGCATTCAAAGCAATGCGCGATAACCGTACGCTGAACTCCTAAAAGTCCTTCCAGTTTTTGGAAGACTCCGGGAGGCTTTCTCGCCTCCTGCGGTTCACTCGATCTTCGACCCTTACCTAGCTGAATGTAACCGCTGCATTTTCGGCAGTAGGTAGACCTCGCAAGCTCAGGCTCTAACTGAATATTACCGCAATGAGGACATTGTACTTCGATACGTCCTTTAGCAGCCACTCAGAACTCCTTAACGTGGAGCACCAACCTTTTGCGGCTCTTCCTTGTGGGGGATTCCCAGATCTTTGATGATATTCTTATTTGGCGTGACTTCCGATTTGCCGACGAACGTAGCACCTTCCTCGATCACAAGGCGTGCGGCCTTCAAGTCACCGATCAATTGGGAACGCGAGTGAAGTTCGCAGCGCTCCTGCACAGTAATGTTGCCGTGCACCTTTCCTTTCACGATCACAGTTTTACTCTTCACTTCACCACGAACATCTGCATTCTCGCCAACCGTCAGAACACCGTCCACGGATGAAATCTCACCTTCAAGATTTCCATCAAAGACGAATTCATTCGCAAACTTGATCGAGCCTTTAATTTCGACGTCCTTCGAGAGGTTATTCTTATTAGGTGTATCTGCCATAACGGATGTTGGTTGAGTTAACGATTCAGCGGCCGGCGGAGTTGGCGGATTCTCCCCAGATCCAGCGTCTTCCACAGGCGGCGTTTGCCCTTGCCTTTGGGGGATAAACTTCTTCAGCACGCCCGCAACTATGAAGGGGCCTAAAAGCAGTGTCAACGACCGCTTTCGAGTTTCGCGTTTTGAGTCTTGGGTTTTCGGTTCTTACGCAAATCACGCCTTGGTCACTCCAGACTCAAAACTTTTCCAGAGTTCTTCGGCAGGGTAGGTCCAGATTTCGCTTAACGTCGGATGGTAATGCGGGATCGAGGCCAACGACGCCGCAGTCGCATGGAAATACATTGCCACAGCAATTTCGTGGATGAGTTCCGAAGCTTCCGGTCCGACCACTGCGGCTCCCGCTATCTCGCCGCCTTCCGCGTCAGCGATCAGCTTAACAAAGCCTTCGACCTCGCCCCGGATGATAGATTTTCCGTGATCTTTAAAGAAGTATTTTGCGATCCGAACTTCCATTCCCCGTTCCGTGGCCTCGCGCTCACCGATTCCTACCGCCGCGAATTGGGGCTCCGAGAACATCGCAAACATTCTGAGACGATCGTCAATCGTCGCCAGATCTTTGCCTTCCAGTAAACGCTTGGCATTTCCTGCAGCTAACTCGCCTTGTTCGATGGCGCGATGCACTACTTCGTGGAGACCTGTAACGTCGCCGCTCGCGAAAATGTGCGGCTGCGTCGTCTGGAGACTGTCGTTCACGCCCACCGCACCCCGTTCCGTGGTTGCGACTCCTGCTTTCTCCAAACCAAGTCCCTGGACCGCAGGTTTACGACCCAGCGCATAGAATATTTCTTCTCCATCGGCGCCTTGCTCTTCACCGCCATGTTCATACCGGACACGTTTCCCGGTCGCAGTTCGTTCGATGCGTATCAGCTTGGTACCGCAGATCACCTTGATGCCGCGCTTCCCGAACGCTGAAACCAGCGCTTCCGCGACATCTGGATCTGCTTCCTTAATGACCTGCTTGCTCCTTTGCAGGATCGTTACCTCTATACCGAGTGCATTATAAAAATGAGCAAACTCCAGCGCGATCGCACCGCCGCCTAAAATGACGACTGACCGTGGAAAATGATCGCTATCCAGCGCTATATCACTGTGAAGGAAACCAACTTCAGTCAGACCAGGTAAATCAATCAGGTTAAGGACGGAGCCTGTCGAAACTAGAAATGTCTTTCCTTCGATCTCTTGTTGACCGCCGCCGATCATTTCCACTCTCACGTGGCCCGGATCCGTGAACCCGGCGTGACCTCGTTTGAACTCGAATTCGCCGCCGGTCAATTGCTGCACCCTGTACTCGGCGAATTCGGAAACCAATTCTCGCTTCCGCTGAACAATCGCCTTGGCATCGAACGCCACATGTCCAGCGCTGAGTCCAAATTCCGACGCTCGTCTCAACATCAAAAAGCGATTTGCCGATTCAATGAACGCCTTGCTCGGCATACAACCGCGGAGGATACAGAGCCCTCCAACATGATCTCCGCCTTCGATACAAACAGTTTTCAATCCTGAGCGCGCCGCAACGGCTGCAGCAGAGTAGCCGGCGCTCCCTCCGCCAATCACAACAAAGTCATAACTCTCCATCGCGCCGTGAAGTTAAGCGTGGGTTGCTGTTTTTCCAAATCGAGCGCGATCCGAACTTTTCTGCCTCGGACCAGCAAGCTATGATGGCCGAAGGCGGCTAGGGCGTCACAATGACCACCAACGCTTGAAAACTCGACGAAGACCTCAAAATGTTGCGTATTCGAGCATTCGGCCCCACAATAACTTGTGTATCTTGATTGCTTGCAAAGCATCGCCTTCAGCCTTAAGCTAGGCATTTAACCCAGTAGGCACAGGTCTTAGTCAATCGGTTCAGACCTGTCTCTCGGATATGTCTGATATTTCGAATTACGGCGCAGCGCAAATTGACAAATTAGAGGGTTTAGAGGCCGTTCGGAAACGGCCCGGGATGTACATTGGAGATCCGGACGAGCGTGGGCTTCATCACTCCGTATTTGAAGTCCTGGACAACTCGATCGACGAACACCTCGCAGGTTTCTGCACAAAGATCGATGTAAGCATTCATATCGATGGGTCGGTCTCGGTTCGTGACAACGGACGAGGGATTCCGGTCGAGATGCATCCGAAATTTCAGATGCCGGCGATCGAACTCGTACTCACCAACCTCCATGCCGGCGGCAAATTTGGCCAGGGAGCCTATAAGTTTTCCGGCGGCCTGCACGGTGTCGGCGCGAAGTGTGTCAACGCTCTATCGGAATGGTTCAAGGCCGAGGTTACCAGGAACGGTAATGTCTATCTTATCGCCTTCTCCCGCGGCAAGACCACGCGCAAACTCGAAGTCATCGGCGAGGTCCAAAACAAAAAGTATTCCGGCACCCTGATCACATTTCTTCCCGATCCCGAAATATTCACCATCACGACAGAGTTCAAGTTTGATATACTCGCGACACGGCTGCGGGAACTCGCTTTTCTCAATAAAGGCTTGGAAATCCACTTGACCGATGAACGGACTGAGCCGCACCGCAAAGAGACATTCAATTATAAAGACGGGATTCGCCAGTACGTAAAGGAACTCGGCGAGACCAAACAGCTCATACATCCGGAGCCGATCGTTATTAGCGGGATGAGAGAGTTCCAAGTCGATGACAAACCGGAGGTTTGTTACGTCGACGTGGTTCTGCAATACACGGACGCCTATTCCGAATATATTCAGTGCTTTGCTAATTCGATCGCAAATAGCGACGGCGGAATGCATCTGGAGGGGCTCAAGACAGGGTTGACCAACGCAATCAAGAACTATGCGAAGGCCAATAACCTGGTGAAGGAGAAAGATCCGGATCTGACCGGAGACGATCTACGGGAAGGTCTGGTTTGTGTACTGAGCGTCAAGCTGACCAACCCGCGGTTCAGTTCCCAGACAAAAGGAAAGCTGGTTAACAATGAAATCAAGCCGGTCGTTCAATCTGTCACTTACGAGGGATTAAGCCGGTTTTGCGAAGAGAACCCTGGCATTGCAAAAAAGGTTATCGACAAATGTCTGATGGCCGCCCGTGCCAGGGAAGCTGCCAGAAAAGCCAGGGAAGCGGTGCGAAAAACCGCTCTCACCGGTGGCGGCTTGCCCGGTAAGCTCGCGGACTGTTCCGAACGGGACGCCTCTCTGACTGAGCTTTACATTGTGGAAGGCGACTCCGCCGGCGGCTCTGCCAAACAGGGGCGGGACCGGCGATTCCAGGCGATCCTTCCAATCCGCGGGAAACTCTTGAATGTCGAAAAGGCCCGTTTGGACAAGGTGCTGCAAAACTTGGAAATTCAAACGATGATCACTGCCATCGGCACCGGGATCGGGGACGGTGACGGCGAAGGATCTTTTAACCTCGAAAGGCTGAGGTACGGCCGGATCATTATCATGACCGATGCGGATGTGGACGGCTCCCATATCCGAACGCTTCTTCTCACCTTTTTTTATCGCCAAATGCCGGAGCTTGTACGAGGCGGGCCACATTTACATTGCGCAACCGCCGCTCTACCAGATCAAAAGAAAGAAGCGGGAGGAATATGTCGACGACGACTCCCAGCTCAACAAAATCCTGATCTCGCTCGGAGCTGAGGAAGTCCAGTTAAGGCACTTGGTGGACGGTCGAGAATTTACCAAGGAACAGCTCGGTGAGGTTCTCGATTTACTCGAAAGGTTGTCTAAGCTCAGCGATTCGATCCGACGACACGGCGGAGATTTTGAACAGTATCTCTCTCATCGGGATCCGGTCTCAGGTAGGCTTCCGGAGTATCTGGTCAAAGTCAGGGAAGGAAATAACGAGTACGTAAAATATTTCCAGGATGAGAGCGGACTACGCGATTTTGCCGGCCAGAACCTGGATCTCAATCTTTATGAGGAAGAAGCTGTCGTGGAGAATGGTGACGGCACGGCGCCGGGCGGCGTTCCCGCTGGTAACAGCAACGGAAGCGCCTTTGTGGCGCCTCATTTGCGGCGCAGAGCGCGGCGAGTTGAGCTCCATGAATCGAACTCAGTGGCAAAGGTATTTCAGGAACTTGAGAACCGCGGAATGACGATCGATCATTACTCGGCCAGCAATCAGCCGCTCTTCGAATTAATCGAGGGAGAAGGAGACAAGATCACTGTCACTCCGCTCTTCTCGATCCCGAAGATTCTCGATGCGATCAAGGAAATTGGCCGGCGGGGAGTTCAGATCAAACGCTTCAAAGGACTTGGTGAGATGAACGCCAAGGAGTTATTCGCTACCACAATGGACCCGGTCCACCGCAAGCTGCTTCGAGTCGACCTGAACGAGAACAATGCAGGCGAGGCCGACAAGATGTTTACTATTTTGATGGGCGACGTCGTCGAACCGCGTCGCGCCTTTATCGAGGACAACGCGCTCAATGTCAGGAATTTGGACGTCTGATCACGTTCGGCGTTCGAGGTTCAACTCGTTAGACACTTGAAGTCCGGCGCCACGGAATGACGAACGCCGAACGCTGAACGAGTTTTCAAATGCCGATTCATCCAAATGAAAAAATCGAGCCGGTAAACGTCGCCGACGAGATGTCGAAGTCGTTTCTCGACTACTCGATGTCGGTCATCATTTCGCGCGCGCTTCCGGACGCTAGAGACGGATTGAAACCTTCTCAACGCCGAATTCTCTACGCAATGCACGGGCTCGGACTTCTTCCGAACCGGAAGCATAGCAAATGCGCAAAGATCGTCGGCGAAACGATGGGTAACTACCACCCGCACGGCGATATGGCTATCTATCCCACGCTTGTGCATATGGCCCAGCGATGGGCAATGCGAGAGATCTTGATCGAAGGTCAGGGAAACTTCGGCTCGATGGATGGGGATCCCCCGGCTTCGATGCGGTACACAGAGGCCCGACTAACCCATCTCGGCGCTGTTCTCATGGAGGACATGGAAAAGGACACCGTCGATTTCGTCCCGAACTATGACGAGACGACGACCGAGCCGACCGTTTTCCCCGCCGCATTCCCGAATCTACTGGTCAACGGCGGGACCGGAATTGCTGTCGGCATGGCAACCAACATTCCGCCCCACAACTTGAGCGAGGTTATCGATGGGATTTGCGCCTTGATAGATGAACCAGACCTCAGCGCCGATCAGTTATTGGGATTTATAAAAGGTCCGGATTTTCCGACCGGATGCACTATTTACGGCTCGAGCGGCATTCGACAGTATTTCGAAACCGGACGTGGCAGCCTGAAAGTTCGTGGCAAAGCCACGATCGAGGAAAACAAGAACGGACGTGAACAGATCGTGATCAGTGAAATACCGTTCAACGTCAATCGCGCGGAACTGATCAAGCGAATTGCGGGACTAATTCAGGATAAGGTTATCACTGAGATCAGTGATGTCCGAGACCTCTCCGACGAGAATACCCGAATCGAATTGGAACTGAAGCGGGACGCAAACGCCAAGGTCGTGCTCAACAACCTCTACATGCATACCGCGATGGAAAGCTCCTTTGCGGTTAACATGCTCGCAATCGATCATGGCCGGCCTAAGCTCCTGTCAGTCAAAGAAGCGCTTCATTGCTATATCGAGCATCGGCGAGACGTCATTCTCCGCCGTACCCGTTTTCTTCTTCGCCAAGCCGAGGCCAGGGCTGAAACACTCGAAGGGTATCTGATCGCCCTGTCCAATCTTGACGATTTCATCGATATCATTCGTCGTTCCGCAAACCGCGATGAGGCAAAAATTAAGCTCCTCGCCTATGAGTTCGGACGCGAAACAGTTGAACAAATCGGCATTCGGATCCGAAGCGAAGCCCGGTTGGTCGACGGCCGCTATATCTTTAGCGAACACCAGGCGGACCAAATCCTGGACTTGCGCCTTTACCAACTGACCGGACTCGAGCGCGAGAAAATCCTCAATGAGTACACTGATCTCATCCGAAAGATTGACGACCTGCTTGATATTCTGAAACGGGCCGATCGCGTGATGACCATCATCAAGGAAGAACTGCTCCGAATTAAGGATAAATACGGATCAGAACGGCTGACAGAGATCCTTCCTGACCAGGGCGAAATCGATATTGAAGACCTGATCGCCAAAGAGGGCTGCATTATTACAATAACCCACGGTGGTTACATCAAACGGACCGCCGAGAGTGAATTCCGCGCCCAGCGCCGCGGCGGAAGAGGCGTTATCGGGATGGGCACCCGCGAAGCACAGATAGCCGGAGATCAGGGCGATTTTGTTGAGCACTTATTCACGGCCAGCACTCATGACTTTCTGATGTTCTTCACGCAGTCGGGTCGGTGCTACGTGGAAAAAGTCTATGAAATTCCCGAAATGAGCCGCTCATCCAAAGGCCGGTCCATCGCGAATCTGCTCGAATTGCGTCCCGAAGAAAAAATTGCTGCCACGCTCCGAATCGTGGCTGTCGACCAAGGCGCTGATTCCGACGGGAATGGCGGCACCTGGAATTCTGCCCAGCATATCATGTTTGCGACGCGGTCCGGAATCGTAAAAAAGACGAATCTTGCCGACTTCGGCAATGTCCGTAAAGGTGGCATCATCGCGATTCAGATTGAGCAAGAAGACGAGTTGATCGACGCGCTTCTTACCTACGGAATGGACGAAGTTGTGCTCATCACCCGCCGGGGAATCAGTATTCGATTTCACGAAAGCGAGGTTCGGGACATGGGACGCAATGCGGTCGGCGTTTGGGGTATTCGGCCGGAAAACGGTGATGAAGTCGTTGGAATCGCAAAGGTCATCTCCGACGCGCAATTGCTCGTGGCAGGTTCCCAGGGGATCGGGAAACGGACCGGCTTTGACGAGTATCGGGTCCAATCTCGCGGCGGTAAAGGCATCATCACGATGAAAACTGGTGAGCGCACGGGAGACGTCGTCGGGGCCTTGACCGTCCACAATTCTGACGAATTGATGCTGATCACTACCGGCGGTCAAATGGTCCGGATCCGGGTCAGCGAAGTGCGGGAAACCGGCCGGAATACCATGGGCGTGAAGTTGGTGGATCTTCGGGAAGGTGAAACTCTCCAGGACATTGCACCCGTCGTCTCTCTGGAAGAAGGAGACGTTGAGCAAAACTTGGAAATATGAGAACAGCGAATCACTTTCGTTGACGTTGGTCGATGTTCGCTGAACTTGGCTCCAATGAAATACCGCAGACTCGGCAAGGCTGGAGTAAAAGTGAGCGAACTTTCTTTCGGTTCGTGGCTGACTTTCGGAAATCAGATCCCGGACGATGTGGCCGAAGCATTGATGCGAAAGGCCTACGAACACGGCGTAAATTTCTTCGACAATGCCGAGGGTTACGCACGAGGGCGCTCCGAACTTGTCATGGGCAAGATCTTGAAAAAGGTCGGATGGCCCCGCGACACCTGGCTCGTCTCGAGCAAAGTCTTTTTCGGCGCCGCGCCTGAACCGCAAAAGCCAAATCAGTACGGGCTCAGTCGAAAACATGTTTACGAAGCCTGTCACGATGCATTGCGTCGACTCCAAGTGGACTACCTCGATTTTTATTTCTGCCATCGGCCTGATGCTGAAACACCGATCGAAGAAACCGTTCGCGTCATGAACGACCTTATCGCTCAAGGAAAAGTCCTCTACTGGGGTACAAGCGAATGGAGCGCGGCAGACATTATGCAGGCCTACACCGTGGCCAGACAGCTCAACCTCGTTCCTCCCACCATGGAACAGCCACAATACAGTCTCCTTGTCCGAGAACGAGTAGAAAAGGAGTACGCACGCCTTTACTCGGAAATCGGCCTCGGCACTACGATCTGGTCACCCTTGGCGAGCGGTCTTCTGACCGGCAAATACAACCAGGGCATCCCTAAGGAGACGCGGCTCGCGTTCGAGGAGAACGAGTGGCTTCGAGGCGACGCGCTGACCGACGAGAAGATCGCGAAGGTCAAGGGACTCGCCGCGATTGCGTCAGACCTTGGAATCTCCCAGGCCGTGCTCGCAGTCGCCTGGTGCTTGAAGAACCCAAATGTCAACACCGTGATTCTCGGAGCCTCCAAAGAACACCAACTCGAGGAAACCCTGAAGGCCTCTGAAGCTGCGGACAAGCTTACTCCTGAGGTTCTTCAGAGAATTGAGCAACTCCTTCAGAATAAACCGCTTAAGTAAGGTCACAGCGCCGTGAGCTCTCGGTGTATCCTCGCCGTCAACTCCCTAGGCCGCCCTTACCCGGAGCTCGTGGCCCGGCTCAAGCGATTCACCTGGAACGCCCGCAACAGTTGCGACCACTCGGGTCGTCCCGGGCTCGAAAAAAATATTGTTCCTAACTTATCCCTTTGTGGTTGCGACTGAATTTTTACCCTCTAAACTAAGGGCACTTCTCTTATGGGAAAGCGAAAGAGGAAACTGTCATTCAAAAGGCTTCCCGCTCAACGGCAGCTTCCATTTTCCCCGGAAGGTGAGTATTTCGATCTCAAGACGCTGTTCGACAAATTAAATGCCGAATATTTCGCCAACGCGTTGCGAGGTTACACCATCACTTGGGGCCGCAAAAGGAAATATCCCCCCAAGGAATACTTTGTCTTCGGAACGATCCAGGAAGAAGATAAAATCATTCGCATCCACCCTCTATTGGATGCGCCATTTGTTCCGACCTGGTTCCTCGAATACGTCATCTACCACGAAATGCTCCACGCGGTGGTACCCGAGGAAATCGACGATTACGGGCGCAGAAGAGTCCACACGCCCGAATTCTATCGGCGAGAGCGCCAGTTTCACTGCTATCATCGAGCCCGGCGCTGGGAAGACGAGAATCTCGACCGATTCCTTCTTTAGCGCGGCTTCTTTCCAAGATCGCCCGCAGGCTTGACCGTCGTCGCCGGAGTATTCGTCGGAGCGGCAGCCGCCGGTTTCTGGGAAAGGCCGGAGGTCGGGGTGGACGCCGGACGGTTCGCGTTCAGCTTGGTAATGACCGAGTCGCTGAAGTCGTAGTTATCTCTCGCGTACAGCAGCACTGGAACGATATTGTTCGCACTGAACCCGGACCTATCGAAAACGACGTCATAATTCTGCGTTTTTACCTGGTCATTGACGACTTTCATGATCTCTTCAACGATCCCGTCTCGCATCCGCTTTAGCTGATCTTGAATCTGCCTCTCGCGTGTGGTGCGGAAATCGGAAATCTCCTTTTCCAGGCCTTTCGTTTCGGCGATCTTGGAGTCGCGTTCTTGCGCCTTCTGATCCTTCGACGCACCGCTTAACTCCGGTTTATTCATCTCTTCATTCAACTTATTGATTCCGTCGAGATTTTTCTTGTAGGCGTCCATCCGCTGATCGAGTTCGTCTTTGTAAGCCTTCTGAGCTTCCTTGAGCTTATCTTCAGCATCGCGAGTCTTGTAATAGGCAGTAAAGACCTTTTGCATGTCAATGGTGCCGACTTTCATGTCCGCGTGCGCCTGCGATGCAAAGCCGCCGCTCAGGGCCAACACACAGATCATCGTTAAAAGTGAGGATTTCTTCATAAAATGCTGTAACTCGTACTAATCAAGGAAACTCGGTTTGAGGTAGACCGCAGGACTATCGTTTCGTTCAAAATTGGTATCCCACATTAAACTGGAACTGGCCGCTCTTGCTGGTGAAGCTGTCGCCCTGGATTGGATAACCGTAATCAAGCCGAATCGGCCCGATCGGCAAGTCCAGACGCACCCCGATACCAATGTCATAATTGAATCCTCCGGAAAACTTTCCGGCGTTATTCCCGCCAGGCGGGATAGTCGGAATCCGCTCCGGACTAAAACTCCACGAGCCGGCATTCACAAACCCGGCATCATAGAAAACTGCGAAACGGACCCGTTCAATGATCGGAATCGTGTACTCGATTGTGAACCGGGCCAAGGTATTTCCACCAATTGGATTCCCCTGATCATCCTTCGGGCCCACATTACGGAATCTAAAGCCGCGAAGATTGCTCGCGCCGCCAGCATACACACGATCGAAGATCGGGACAATGGCATCGCCGCTCCAGTTTGAGACCACCGCCGCCTCACCGTTTAGGAGAAGAATCGTATCGTACGGCAAATGGAAGTACTGAGATGCGGCCAGATCGACCCCGTAAACGCTCACGCTGCCGCCAAGAGGGCCACCCGCCACATAGGTAGAGAGGTCGATCCGAGTCCCTTTCCTGGTGAGAAAGGCACTGTCCCGGGTGTCATACGTCAGGCCCAGTGTCACCCGGCTTTCCAGATTGTAGGCGCCCTGTTCATTGATGATGTCCAGTAGTTGCTGTGTAATGGCGCTCTGATTGATATTGTAAATGCCTATCTCCTGGAGGGTGTAGTCGATCTTCGCTGACAGGAAATTGGTGATTGGTTTGCGGGCAAAGATGTCGAATCCGTAGTCTTCCTGATTATAGACGTTACTATAGTAATTGAACTGGTCAAAAAACAATCGACCGCCCACGGCCAACCTCTGATCCAGAAAATATGGTTCGGTTAATTCCAGCGCGGCATTCTTGGTCTGGGTACCGAGTTGAACTCTAGCCCGGAACTTCTGGCCGGCACCGGTAAACGTCCGCCAGTTCGTGACATCGAAGTTGCCCTGCGACAATTCGGCAAATCCCAACAGACCGTCCGTCGTGCTATACCCAAGGCCAAAATTGAAATTCCCGGTGCGCTTTTCTTGCACGATGACATTCAAATCTTTGCGCCCGGGCACCGCAGTATCGCTGGCATAGGTATCGACTCGCTCGAAATATTGCAGGCCTTCCAGGCGCTTCTTGCTGATCTCGACGCGCACCGTGTCAAAGACGTCACCGGGCGACAGCACAATTTCCCGGCGAATGACTTTGTCTTTGGTCCGAGTATTGCCGCTGATATTGATATGCTCAACGAAGGATTGGATACCTTCGTCCACCTTGTAGGAGAGGTTGACCAAAGCCGGCCCCGCAGGCGTCGTTTCCACGTTGACCTTCGCATCGGCGTAGCCAGCGACGCCATAGGCGTCTTCGACCGCTTTAATGTCCTTTTGAAGTTTTTGCGGCGAAAAAACTTTGCCCTCAGTGACTTTTATGACCTTTCGAAAATTCGCCTCAGTTACGACGTGAAGGCCCTGGATCGTCACCGTCCCAACATGGTACTGCTCGCCCTGGTTTATGTAGATCGTGATGGCGACGTTCTTCCTGTCCAATCGGTCTATCCTGACATCAGTAATCTGCACATCGGCGTAACCGTTATCCTGGAAGAGCTCCTTGATTTTCTGGACATCGCTGTCGAGTTGTTGATTGTTCAAACGCCCCGCACCGGTAACGAACCCCAAAATATTATTTTGTTTTGTTTTCATCTCCCGGCGGAGCCTTGTTCGACGTAATCGAGGTGTTCCCGACGAATCTGATCCTCTTGACAACCGCTCTCCGACCCTCACTGATTGCGAAGGTGACCCTGGCGGTTCCTCGCTCCTCGTTCACATCGACCTTGTATTGAACATCGGTGTCCGGAAAGCTGCGCCTTTGATACAGCTCGACAAGCTTCTGACGACCCTGTTCGAGAGCCTGCTCGTCAAGAGGCGAACCGGTCTTTAAGTTCAGCTCTCGGCGAATTCGCTTCGTTTTGATGACCTCATTCCCCTGAATCGCCACCTCCGTCAGCGTCACGCGCGTCTGCACCACGACGATCACTTTCACACCGTCGGGAAGCGGCTCGCCGTATATTCGGACGTTGGTCACCAGTCCCGTCGAGTAAAGAGAGCGCACGTCGTCCTCGACCGTCTGTTCCGCATAGGGCTGGCCCACGGTCGTCTTCATGTTCGACAAAATTCTCTGTCGGCTCAAAGTCGCGGGACCGGCATATTGAATCTCAATCTGGCGGACGATCGGCGACTGCTGCGGCCTTTCCGGTTGCGCTGGCGGATTCTGGCCGGCCGGAGGCAGCGGAGGCTGTCCGGCAGCCGGCTGCTGAGCCTGCCCCTGCGGACAGAGGAACGCCAGAATGATCGTTACCAAAATCCAGATGCGGGAGTGGGGACTCGAAAAATTCATAATTTGGAAGATCGACAACAGATCAGAGCGAATGGGCGTAATTCATGACGATGGCGTCACAAAGGTCAACAGAAAAACCACGCAGGAATTGACGAATGACTTCTACGGACTCCGTCACTCGACCAGCTCGTACCAATTGTTTCGGGTACGCGGTTCAAACCCGGCTTCGGTGATCAATTCCTCGATCTCCTCCCGAGTGATCTGGAATGAAGTTCCGGCACTGCTCACGACGTTCTCCTCCATCATCACCGAACCAAAATCGTTCGCACCATACCGCAAGGCGATTTGACCGATTCTCGGACCCTGCGTCACCCAGGAGCTTTGGATATTCTCGAAGTTATCCAGATAAATGCGGGAGAGGGCCTGCGTTCGCAAGTATTCCGCCGACCCGACGGGAGTAGCCTTCAGGACAACGTTCTCAGGTTGAAACGTCCAACAAATAAAAGCGCTAAAGCCTGCCGTCTGATCCTGCAACTGCCGAAGACGTTCAAGGTGTTCAATCCGGTCCTGCACGGCTTCGACGTGTCCGAACATCATCGTCGCGCTACTGTTTAAACCGATCTCGTGCGCGGTTCTCATGACGTCCAACCATTGCTCAGTATTGCACTTGAGCGGCGCAATCCGGTGTCTCACCTCATCAACCAGGATTTCCCCTCCCCCACCAGGGATCGATCCAAGTCCGGCCTCTTTGAACTTCAGGATAACTTCACGCAGCGGCATCCGAAACACTTCAGCAAAATGATTAAACTCCGGAGGACTGAAAGCGTGAATGTTGATCTGCGGATATTTTTCCCGGATGTGAGTCAGCAAATCCAGGTAATAGTCGAAGCCCAACTTCGGGTGGTGACCGCCCTGCATCAATATTTGTATCCCTCCGATAGACACAAGTTCATCGATCTTCCGATCGATGTCGTCGTGGCTCAAAACATAGTGGTCTGCGTCTTTCTCCGTTCGGTAGAATGCACAAAACTTGCAATAAACGTTACAGACATTGGTGTAATTGATATTGCGATCGACAATGTACGTTACAATCTCGGCTCCCCGACCTTGAAACGCTCCGGCCTTGGCCATTTGCCGGCGCTGATCGGCCAGCTGCCCGAGTTCGTTTAACGGCAACCGGTACAACACCATGCCGTCCTCGGCCGTAATCCGTGCACCATCCAGAACCTTGTCGACTACTCGCGAATCGGAGATTGTGGCATTCATTAGCGAATTTTATAATACGTTATTTCGCGGCGTCCTCAATGAAAGCTAGCACGCGCAGCTTCTGACGCGGTCGGATCTCAAGAAGAAAAGAACGTGTTTGGACGATTCGGGGATTCTGGCTCAATCAGACAGCAGTGCTGCCACAGCCTCATAGACTTTTGTGCCAGTATCCTTGATCTGGACATTGTGACCTTTGAGAAGCTGGTCGTGAGAAAGACGCGCCGCGATCGGCCGAAGCGTGATAAATGCATCTTTTTTGTCAACCGGCCGAATCCAGTAGTACTGGGTCAACTCCGGAAAGTCAGGTTGCAATCCGGTCAACACAACGACCTTTTCCTCCCAGGGAATCGCGTCGAAGACGTCACTGAGGCGGAGCGGGCCCGAATCCCAAAACGCACCCTCCTCTTGCTTTGGCAAAACCCAGCCCGCACCCGGCAATATCCTCTCGAGCGCTCTTGCAACCAAATCTCGAATGGCCGCCTCGTCAATCGGCTGATTGAGTGTCGCCACCAGGCGATTCGACCGAGCGACCTTCTGGCTAAGAGGAAGGAGCTGCTCCACGACGATCTTGTCCGCGTGCACAATTTCTTTGGACATCCGAACGAGTTGTTGCCGATCGGCCATCCAACCTTTCGACGTTTGGCGCAGATCGATCCGCGCAACGTAATCTTCGCCGCGTACAGAACAGAAATTCTGCGCGGAGATTACCTTTGGATAAGACGGGTCAGGCGAAAGATTTGTGCCCGGCCGGGGACCAGCGGCTTCTCCCAACAACACGTCTGCGCCCGTTTGCGCAAGGATGTTGCCAAGATCAGGGCGCCGATAAAGGTTTCCGTTCAAAGCTACGCAGACATTGAGGGCATGGCCGGCGTGTCCGGTTCGACCAATCACGGGCATCCCGGCAATCTCAACTCCAGGGGGAAGGCTCGACGGCGTCAATGGCCACGCCGATGATGGGTCCGGACAAAAAACCGCGAAGAGCCGTATTTCCAGTCTCCCTTTCTTCAAGACGATTGAGTCACTCAGAAGCAACGGCGGATAGTCCGAACGCTCCAACCGAAACGGATTTACCATCGGAACCCGGACTTCGCTCAAGGATTTCGTAGGCAGCTGGACGTCCTGATTCCCCAGAATGATGGCGTCGTAACCTACCTTGTTGAAGAACGTAGCGACATTGCTGCAGTCCAGAATCAGTGAAGCAAATGACCCAGAAAGGCTGTTCCCGGAATCGAATAGAACCACTTCAGCCCCCGTTTTCGCAGCTTCTGCCCGCACCGAATTGACATAGGCGCTGATATATTGATAGCTCTGCCGCGGCGCCGCATAGTTTAAGCTGACCGGGTAGACATTCCCATGAAGACAGCCGGTTCGGAGAATAATCAGACTCGCCGATTCGGGGCGCCGGCCGCAGCCGGACAGCATCATCGCGCAAATCATCAGAGCAACTGAGTGATGAACCAGGCAATTCATTTGAACATCTTCCCGCAACGCCTTGGCCGGATTTATTTGATAAAACGGATCGACATTTGATTGAATTGAATACCAGACATCTGAATGTAAATCATTTGTGGCGGAAAATTTTTATCAGGCAACCGTCGAAGGTCCGAAGACCGCTTTCGACCTATCTCTGCGGCCTCCTCTATTTAGCGAGTTCCAGGGCCAAACGCGGGTCCGCGAGCGGCTGGAACTGATGGTGCAGGCTGCGAAGCAACGAGGCGATGTCCTCGAGCATGTCTTGCTGAGCGGTCCGCCCGGACTGGGAAAGACCACGTTGGCCTACATCCTCGCCAATTCAATGGGAGTCAATATCAAGACGACCAGCGGCCCAATGATCGAAAAGGCTGGAGACCTGGCCGGCGTCCTCACGACCCTGGAGCGTGGAGATATACTATTCATCGACGAAATTCATCGCTTACAAGCCACAATCGAAGAATATCTCTACCCTGCGATGGAAGATTTCCGATTGGACATCATTATCGATCAGGGGCCGAACGCGCGCAGCGTGCGAATCAACTTGCCCAAGTTTACTTTGATCGGTGCGACAACTCGGGCAGGATTGATCAGCGCGCCGCTTCGCTCTCGTTTCGGGATGACTAGTCGGCTCAATTATTACGGGCTTAAGGAGCTGAGTCAAATCATTCGAGCGAAGCGCCGGATTGATCGGCGTCGGGATCGATCAGGATGGCTGCGACGAGATCGCCTCGCGCGCTCGAGGCACACCCCGGGTGGCAAACAATCTTTTGCGCTGGGTTCGCGACTACGCTCAGGTCAAATCCGACGGGTTTATCACGAAACCGATTGCCGACCGTGCCCTCGAAATGCTCGATATCGATCTCGACGGCTTGGATGAAATGGACAAACGCATCCTCGAGGCGCTTGTCGTTCGTTTTCAAGGGGGGCCCGGTGGGTATCAGCTCCCTGGCGGTTTCTGTGGGAGAGGAATCGGGAACAGTCGAGGAGGTCAACGAGCCGTATCTGATTCAGGAAGGATTCATCAAGCGAACCGCCCAAGGTCGCGTCGCGATGCCAAAAGCCTACGAGAAATTAGGCATGCAAATCCCTCCAAATCGCCAAGGGGAGCTGTATCGAAGGCACAGGGAGAGAGCCATCTTCCATCCACTACTCTTCTTTTTTGCGTTCTTTTGCGGGGCACGCGGCGGTGTTTCTCCGCCTGCTGGCCTTCCGGATACTTAATCGTCTCGGCCAAACCACGCGCCACGGTTGCTGTTTTAGTTTCCCGGTCAGTTGATTCAGATCCTGCACGATGAGATCAAGTCTCGGCAAAACCGAATCCATGGTCTCATCCAACGAATCTAGAATAGTCTTCAGCCGGGCCGAGGAGGCTTTGAAGTTCGCTAGTGTTTTCTCGAGATTGTCGTCCTTCTCCAATTGGGTCGGTCACATCCTTAATATTTGTCAAGCACATCCTGGAATTTCACAAGGGCGGAGTCGATTCCGCCGCCTTTTTCCGTCACTCCTTTCAGATTCGCGCCTACAACCTCGAAGTTCTTCAGTGTTCCTGTCAAAACAGAGTCGCTGAGCGGTCAACATGGTCAGGTTTTGCGAGGTTCTCTGCAATTCGGCCAACGTGGCTTCCGATTGTTTCAGGGCAGGCTCCAGCTTCTGAATAATCAGCGGACCTAACTCGCCAAGGTCAGGCGAGCGGGTACCGACGAATTTTTCGTTCTGTTCCGCCAATCCCGAGGCGGGATTCCCATCGGTAAAGTCGATGACGAGCTCGGCCAACAGTCCGAAACTTCGCATCGAGACGGTCGTCTCTTTGTAAATCTGCGCATCCTGGGCGACCTGGACTCGAACCATTGCCTCGTAGTTAGGGTTGTGCTCCGGGCGGTCATTCAGCGGCACAGGCGATTGGATGTCGGACACTGTCCCAATCTTGCGGCCGGCTAACATCACCGCGGCGCCCGGCTTGACACCCGCTGCATTGTCAAAATACACGAGAAACATTTTCTGCGGCCTGAACAGTCCGGGAGAAGAAATGTACAACACGACGCCGACAACGAGGCCCAGCGTCAAGATTACTAAAAGCCCCGTCCGAACTTCATTTCGGAGAATTTGCATGCACTGGTGTCTCCATGATCGGCCCTTCCGTCGTTCCGGTAACAAATTGGTGAACCACAGGATTCTCCGAGATTTCGAAACCGATCCGGAGAGGAATCCTCAATTATCTTTCCCTGATAAAGCATAGTCATCCGTGTAGCGATCCGAAACGCACTTTCCATCTCGTGTGTGACAATAACCGAAGTTGCGTTCGTTTTTTCAGTGAGACTGATGATCAGCTCGTCAATGACTGAACTGATAACCGGGTCGAGTCCGGCCGAAGGCTCGTCGAACAGAATCAGTTCCGGCTCCATCATCAGGGCGCGGGCGAGGCTCACGCGCTTGCGCATCCCGCCACTGAGCTCTGAAGGCATGCTATCCTCGGTCCCGCTCATCCCGACAATCGCGAGGTTTTGCTCCACCATCGCATCGATCTCCTTCCTCGACTTGCGACCCAGTTCCTCGACCGGCAGCGAAAGATTCTCCCTAACCGTCATCGAACTGATCAGAGCAGAATACTGGTAAACCATTCCGATCCGGCTCCGCAGCAAATTCAGTTTGCTTCGACTAAGCCTTTGAACCTGAAGATGTCGGTACCTCACCACGCCCGAGGTGGGCTTCAATATGCCCAGGATGAGCCTCAACGTGGTGCTTTTACCGCTGCCGCTCTGGCCGAGAATAACCAGACGATCTTTACTGAAGACTTTGATATCGATCCCGTCCAAGACGGTCTTTTCGCCAAAACGCAGCACAATGTTATCGAGATGAACCAATGGTGTTTCGCTCATCCGGTAATCTTTGTAACCATAATATTGAACATTGTATCGAATGCGATCACGGTCGTAATGGAGATCACCACGCTGTCCGTCGTAGCGCGACCGACACCCTCAGCGCCGCCCGTTACCGTGAGACCCTGGTAACAGGCAATCAAACCGATCAGGAGCCCAAAGAACATCGCCTTAAATAACCCAATAACAATATCGCTGACAATCAGGCTCGTCACGACTGCATCGATAAATGCTGCCGGTACCAGATTCAGGGTCGCCCAAGAGATCAGACACGATCCAACGAGAGCCGCAAGACACGAAATGATTGCCAGGCAGGGCATCAGGCTGGAAATCGCCACTAGCCGGGGAGCGACCAGAAATCTCAACGGACCAATGCCCATTGCCTCGATCGCCTCCACTTCTTCCGAAACCTGCATGGTACCGAGTTCAGCTGTATAGGCTGCGCCGATCCGAGCCGCCAACACGATGCCGGTCAACAACGGACCAAGTTCACGCGTAAAGGCGATTGAAATCAAGGTGGGGACCAATCGTTCGGTACCGAATTTTTGAAGCTGGTACCCAGTGAGCAAAGCCATCGTAAGACCGAGAAAGAAAGAAACCATCAGGACCAGCGGGATCGATCCGACGCCGGTTCGATCAGTTTGCGCAAACAGCATGGAAGCTCGGAAGGGCAACCTTCCGCGGCGAATACTATCCCCGATTTCTTCCAGCGTGTTGAGAAAGAGCCAGACGATGCTCCCGATGTAGACAAGAATCCGCCGAGTTAAGAAACCGATCTTGTAAAGCAACCCATACTAATTAGGCTTAGTGGAACGGTAGGCAAGAAAAAATCCTGTTCGGACCAGCCAGAGGCGGGCGGTGGCCGTTACAATCCAAGGAGCTCAGTATGTTCGAGTTCCGGTTCTTCCTTGGCGAAGAACAGCCCGCTTTGGCACAGGTTCGCGTAAGTGCCGCCCAACTCAAGCAACTGTTCGTGATCGCCGCGCTCAACAATTTGCCCGCGGTCCAAAACGAGAATCTGATCGGCATGTCGAACCGTCGACAAACGGTGGGCTATGACGAAGCTTGTCCGCCCCAGCAAGAGACGGTTCAGCGCCTCCTGAATCTGACGTTCGGTTTCCGTATCAACGCTGGCGGTCGCCTCATCAAGAACGAGAATCGGTGGATCCTTCAAGATCGCCCGGGCCATCGAAATTCGTTGCTTTTCTCCGACGCTCAGCCGTATTCCTCGCTCGCCCGCGTTCGCATCCAACCCCGCAGGCAAGCGTGAAACAAACTCCTCCGCGTTCGCGGCGCGAAGAGCGTTCCAAATCTCGGATTCGCTCGCCTCGGACCTTGCGAAGAGCAGATTCTCACGAATCGTCCCATTGAATAAAAAGCTTTCCTGACTCACGAAGCCTGTCGCGTTACGGATTGCGTGCTTGGAGAGGTCGCGAATTGACCGGCCATCAATTAGGATATCTCCGCCGCTTGGACTCAATTCATAGAAACGCAACAGAAGGTTAACCAGCGTTGATTTTCCCGCCCCCGTAGCGCCTACCAAGGCAATCGTTTGTCCCGGCTCGGCAACAAAAGTAACATGTCTCAGCACGGGTTGTCCTTCGGCATAAGAAAACGACACATCCCGATACTCAATCCGGCCGACCGGATTAAAGGGTTCCCTTTCACGAATATCGACCTCGGCTGGCTCATCGAGTATCTCGAATACCCGATCCGCAGCCGCCCTGCCACTTTGGACCATCTGGTTCAGTGCGTGCAGCTTCCCAATCGGTTCGTAGAGAAAACGGACCAGGATCAGAAATGCCACCAGCTCACCGATCGCCATCTGGCCGCGCAAAACAGCCATCCCTCCGAAACCCGTCACAATTACCAGGCCGCATGAGGTCAGAAAATCCATCGCCGGCGAATAGAGCGCCCAGGCCTTCATCACCACCAGCGTTGCTTGCTTCAATCGCTTGCTCATCTCATTAAACCGGATGTGCTCCTGTCGTTCGCGCACGTACGCCTTAATTTGGCGGACGCCGGATAGATTATCATGGAGCAATGAGTTCATTGCCGACGCGGCCTGCCGTTGCAACCTGTAGCGAGACTTGGCCGTCAAGGTGTAGATCAGTGCGCCGGCCACTAAAAGCGGGATGGGTAACATGGTCAGGATGGCAAGCCATGGCTCGCGTAAGAAGAGCAGCACTCCCACAATCAACACCTGCAGGATCGCCACTGTTCCCTGCTCAACACCATCGATCAGGACGCGCTCCATCGCGTTTACATCCTCTAATACTCGCGTCATGATATCGCCGGTCGCGCGGTTGTCAAACCAGCGCAGAGGCAAGGTCTGGATATGGTCGTAGAGGTCGCTGCGAAGATCGAAAATGACCTTCTGTTCAAAGGTGTTGTTCAGAATGATCCGGATTCCATTGGACGCGCTTTCAACAAAAAAGGCTCCCGCTGCCAGCAGAGCGAGCGGCAGGATCAGCTCTGGTTTCTGACCTCGAATGGCCTCGTCGATCACTCGCTGAGTAACGGTGGGAAACACCATGACCATCAGGGTCGCCAGTACGGCGAAACCGACGGTTCCCAATGCTAACCATGGGTATCGTCGAATGTATCGGAAAACTCGGAGAATAGTTCGCATCGCTCGGCTTGCTTCCAGCAATGCTAGCATTGATTCAAGAAATCGGGAATTCAAGTACCCAAGACTGCTTGCCAGGGTGCCAGCTTTGCCAAAGCGCCCTCTCCGTGAAGACCCGATGGTGACCGGCCACTCCAGCGCCGAAAACTCACCTTTCAATCTCGATTCCTTGAATTCTTGACTTCTTCCCTTTATGTCCCCCCTGTCGTGCCGTCCGATCTTCCTATTTACGAACTTCAGGGAAAGGTCATCGAATCCCTGCGATCTCTCCCGCGCCTTATCCTCCAGGCTCCAACCGGCTCTGGCAAATCAACTCAGATACCCCAGATCCTCCTGAACGAGGGTCTGGCTGGCGACGGTCAGATTATTGTGCTGCAGCCGCGCCGATTACCAACCCGGATGTTGGCGGCCCGGGTGGCGTACGAAAGAAACGTCCGCCTGGGTGAAGCCGTCGGCTATCAGATACGGCTCGACAACGTCTCTACAGCGAAAACCCGGATCAGGTTCGTCACAGAGGGAGTTTTGCTGCGGCAGATGGTCGGAGATCCACTCCTGGGCGGCGTGAGCGTACTCATTTTTGACGAGTTTCATGAACGACACCTTTACGGTGATATCGCATTGGCGCGTGCACTCGACATTCAGCGCACGATTCGTCCTGACCTGAAGATCGTAGTCATGTCAGCCACCCTGGACGCCGGCCTTGTGGAGTCCCATCTGCGGCCGTGCAACGTGTTGACCTCTCAAGGGCGCATGTTCTCCGTCGACATCGAATATCTAAAGCGTGAAACGTTGGATGAGCCTCCGTGGGAACTTGCTGCCGACGCTTTCGCCCAGGCTCAGGAAGATGAAGGCGACGTTTTGATCTTTATGCCGGGCGCTTTCGAAATCGCGCGAACGATTGAGGAGATCAAGCGGTCGAAATTTAATGGCGTTGTTTTGCCGCTCCATGGCGACCTGTCCCCGCGAGCCCAGGATGCTGCATTAGCAACCTATCCCGAAAGGAAAATCGTCGTTTCGACCAACGTGGCCGAAACATCGCTGACGATCGATGGCGTAACGCTGGTGATCGATAGCGGCCTCGCGAAGATCGGGAAATATGACCCGCACCGTGGAATCAACACGCTCATTACTGAAAAGATCAGCCGAGCATCGGCGGACCAGCGAGCCGGCCGTGCCGGTCGTACCGCCCCTGGCCGCTGTATCCGGCTTTGGTCGGAGCGAGATCAATTGGGCAGACGCCTGCAGGACCTGCCCGAGATAAAGCGGCTTGATCTGGCCGAAGTGTTGCTCAATCTGAAAGCGGCCGGAGTCGTTGACCTCGAACACTTTGGTTGGATCGAGGCGCCGGACCCGAAGTTTCTAAGGCGGGCGATTGAACTGCTCGAAGATCTGGGAGCATTAGACCGTCAGACAGGCAAATTGACTTCCCTTGGATATCGGATGCTTTCGTTCCCGGTCGATCCGCGGTACTCACGCATGCTCTTGATCGCGGACGAGCTCGGCTGCGTTCCAACTGTCGCACTGATCGCCGCCCTTACCCAGGAGCGGCATTTGCTCAGACGGAGCGAAAACGACCAGATGGAGCATGATCGGGAACTGTTGCTCGGCAAAGAAGTCGAGTCAGATTTTTTCGTTTTAATACGCGCCTGGCTTTACGCTCACCAACACGGCGCAGACAAAGCTCGCCGGCTTGGAATTCGCTATGCCGTAGCCCAACAGGTAGCTCAGGTTTTCGACCAGTTTATCGAGATCGCCAAGACAGAAGGGCTCAATGTCGACCGGCGGGTCGACGAGTTCGATGCCGAGGCACTCGGTAAGGCCATGCTGGTTGGTTTTTCGGATCATTTGGCCAGACGGATTGATGCAGGGACGCTGCGTTGCGATCTCGTCCACGCCAGACACGGTGTACTCGCTCGAGAGAGCGTCGTGCAAAAGAGTCCACTCCTCGTCGCCGCCGAGATCCGCGAAATCCAGGGTCGGGACGACGAACTGATCGTTCTCCTCTCACAGGTGACCGGCGTGCACGAAGAGTGGCTTCGCGAACTTTTCCCTCGGGACTTTCGAGAACTGGACCAGGTTTTTTTCGATCCCTCGACGCGGCGGGTCCAGGCAAAGAGAGACCTTCTCTTCCGGGACCTCCTTCTGCAAAGTACAAAGCTCGATAAACCGCCGCTCGAAATCGCGGCCGAGCTCCTGGCCAAAGAAGTCATGGCCGGCCGGTGCCCATTGGCGAATTGGTCGCACGACATCGACCAATGGATCATTCGTCTGAACTGTTTGTCGCGCTGGTACCCGGAACTTGAGCTGCCGATGATTGACGCTGAAGCCCGGCTCGATCTGCTCCAACAAATATGTCACGGCGCGATCAGCTACAAAGAAATCAAGGAGCGGAACGTTTGGCCGGTCGTCAAATCGTGGCTCTCCCCAGCGCAGCAGCAGGCACTCGATCACTTCGCTCCTCCTCGCTACGAATTGCCAAACGGCCGCCACGCCAAGTTGCAGTACATTGAAAACCAGTCACCGGTCCTGGCGGCCCGGATCCAGGATTTGTACGGACTCAACGGATCATTGAAAATCTGCGATGGGCGCGTCGCGATTCTTGTCCACATCCTTGCTCCCAATCATCGCCCGATCCAAATCACTCAGGATCTATCAAGCTTCTGGAAAGACGCCTATCCAAAGGTCAAACAGGAATTGCAGCGCAAAGTACCCGAAGCACGAATGGCGCTAGGGAAACGGTCGGCGGATCGGCGGATCGGCGTAAGCAAGCAGTGTCCCGCTTTACCTCTTCGATCCGGAGACCGACCACTGTTCGCGCCGTCTGCCCCGCCAAACGCTGAACGCTGAACGCCGCTTCAGTTCGAAGTTTCCCGCCATGGCTTGCCGGACTGGTAGCTCAACAGGCGGTGCTGATAGAACGGCACATCTTTTTGCGACCCCAGCAGAATTGCCTTTTCCTCCCATTTCTGAGCCGACCTGAAGTCGCCTGCTTCCGCATATCCGGCCGCCAGGACGTCAAGCACGGTGTCGTCTTTCCACAGAGTGAGTTTTGCGGCTTCGGTTGCCAGCGCAATCGCGCTCGCTCCATTTCGAACCTGCGCATCCGATGAAGTAGCGTAAAGCCATGCGGCGCCGGCTCGACAAATGGGATCTGTTTTCGAAAGCTGGATCGCGTTATGGAAGTCGTTCATTGCTTCACTCTTGCGACCAAGCCGACTCAACGCGTTCGCTCTCAAGGTGTAAAGCTGTGCCAGGTTCAACCGATTGGCGTCGCCTTTGTTGTTCTGAATCGCCGCGTCCACGGCCTCGATCGTGTCCTTTGGTCTGTTCAAATTTGAGGCTGCCGCCGCCCGAGCCGCTTGCAGCCACCACCTATCCGGATGTTCCTTACCGGCTTTGGTCGCAGCCTTGAACGCCTCTTTCCACAATCCATTTGTAACCATCGCGCCGATCTCGCTGGCCTCTGCTTTTTCTTCAGGAGTGAACTTATGACCGGGCGGAAAAATCTCTTGCGGGATCTGTTCGACCGTCGGCCCCTGAGATTTATTCGCCCGGTGACGCTTTGCGTAATGATGCTTCGAACTACCATGCTTGCTCGTACTAGTATGCTTGCTATCGTATGCTTGAGTATGCTTGCTCGTGCTTTTATGCTTGAGTCTGCTGGACGCCTCAGCAAACCCAGAGTTCGTTGCGATATAGAATACGAAAAGGATTGCAGTTAAAATCTTCGCCTTACGCATCGACAATCGTTCAGTTGAGCCGGGATATATCGGCCAGAGTTACCCGGGGCTCAAGAGAAAGCCAACGATCAATTTGATTGGCCCCCGGTGCGAACGCGCCGCTGATCGCAAAATCCAGGTTTTCCCCTGGAACCACCGGCGCTAAGTTTTTCCTCGATGATAGCGCAGGATTTGAAGGACATCTCAGTCGAAGACAGGCTCCGCGGAGCCATCTGGGGCCAGTTCGTGGGTGATGCCGCAGCCCTTGGCACCCATTGGATCTACGACCTTGCTGAACGCCGACAACTCTACCCGCTCGGAGTCAGCGGATTCGAGGCACCGAAAGAAGGGCATTACCACTTTGGGAAAAAGCCGGGAGACCAAACCCACTACGGTGACGGCGCCTTGATATTTCTGGAATCAATTGCTAGAGAAGACCGCTTCGATGCGAGAGCGTTTGGGCGTAGCTTTGTAGAAAACTTCGCCCCGGGCGTTTATTCCGGCTACATCGACATTGCCACCCGCGGCACACTGGAGAATTACCAGTTATTCGCTGAATCTCACGAAGTTGAGACCTTCGACTTTCAACAAGGAGGTGACGATGACCAACTAGCTACCGCCTCACGCCTGGCGAGCCTGGTCGCGCGATATTGGAACGACCCAAAACTCTTGTTCCTGGCCGAAAAAGCCACCCGGGTCTGTCAAAATAATCCGCGCTCAATCGCCTACATGAAATTTCACGCTCTGCTCCTGTCCGAGTTGTTCTCCGGATGCGATATTCATACCGCAATTCATCGCGCAGAAGAGCAGATCGTTTCCGCAGAACCTGAGTTGGGCCATGAAATCAGAAGCAAAACCCAACAAGCGATGGAAGAGCAATTGCACGACGTCACCACGGCAACTTTAAAGTTTGGGCAGGCCTGCCCCTTGGTCAAAAGTTTTCCTGCCTCGATTCACGCTCTACTCAAGCACCCAGATGACTTCGAGCGCGGTATTCTCGCTACGCTGAGGGCCGGCGGCGACAATGCCGGGCGAGCTTCAATGCTCGGAGCCTGGCTCGGAGCCCATCTTGGGATAAGCAAAATCCCGGAAGACTGGAAAAACCGCTTGACACACGGCGACCGTATTTCCGCAGCGATCGAAAAGATTTTGCCTCCCTGAGCAGATTCAAAAAACCCGACGGACGCGAACAGGGCCCTTTAGCGGCCGTATCGTCCGAAGGAATATCCTCTGCTTGTGCGAAATCCCTTGACCGGTCTGACAGGTCCTTTGGCCTCCTCGAAAAGAGCGGTGTAAACGTATTTGAACCCGGCCAACTTTTGTCGCGGGATCTTTTGGCCGAGAAATCTTTCGATGTCCAACATCGCCTTCAACTCTTCGGCGATCACCAAAGTGAACGCGTCTCCCACCTGTTCGGCCCGCCCCGTGCGCCCAATTCGATGGACGTAGTCTTCCGGATGGAGCGGAATATCATAATTGATCACGTGCGTAACACCCGCGACGTCAAGTCCGCGTGCCGCTATATCGGTTGCTACCAGCACTTCATATTTGCCGGACTTGAACCCGTCTAACGCTGTGATACGATCTTTCTGGCTCCGGTCTGAATGAAAGACCGTGACAGAGTGGTTCAATCTCTTCAGCCGGTCTGAGATGCTGTCCGCAGCATGCTTTGTCCGCGTGAAAACGATGACGCTTTCAAAGTGTGTCTCCTCGAGCAAAGAGACCAGCAAATCAAACTTTTGGGCGGACGCGACCGGATAAAACGCATGCGTAACGGTTTCCGCGACCGAGCTCCGCTCCCCGATATCCACGACCTCGGGATCCTTTAAGACCCAGGAACACAAACTCTCAATCTCCGGCGGAATCGTGGCAGAGAACAGAAGCGTCTGACGAGGCGAGGGACACAGTTTCACGATGCGGCGGACATCTGGCAAAAATCCCATGTCCACCATTCGGTCGACCTCGTCGAGGATAAGTATTTCAATCGAATCCAGTTTGAGCAGGCCCTGTTGATGCAGATCCAAAAGACGACCCGGCGTTGCCACAATAACGTCAACGCCATAGTCCAAAAGTTTCTTCTGGAGATCATACCCGACGCCGCCGTAAAACACCCCAATCTCGATTTCCGTAAAGCGCGCGTAATACTGAAAGGCTGTCTCCACCTGGATCGCCAGTTCCCGGGTGGGCTCAAGAACCAGGCACCTGGGCGCTCCTCGCTTTGCGAGCCGCGTCAATACCGGAAGGGCGAACGCCGCCGTTTTTCCCGTGCCGGTCTGAGCCGACCCAACGACATCTTTCCCCTGCAGAATCAGCGGGATACACCGCTCCTGGATCGGCGTCGGCTCGGTAAATCCCAGCGACTGCACACCATGCACGACTGATTCTTCCACCCCAAGATCCTGAAAACTCATTACTCACTGGAATTAAGGTGCTTTCCATGAAATAAGCAAATCCCTTCGGCCGCCGGAGGTCTGAGAGCTGCGCGCTCGACCCCTTGGTTCCTTAATTTCTGGGTCTCCGCTTTGAGTTTCTCGCGCTTTCGGCTTTAATTCCATGCTTCCATGCGCGTGAATAACCGGATCCTTTTCATTTGCACCGGGAACTATTACCGGAGCCGCTTCGCCGAAGCCATTTTCAACTTTCGTGCTGAACAACAGCATCTTCCATGGGCCGCTTTCTCTCGAGGATTGGCCGTCCACCTTGCCGAAGGATACATATCCTGTTTCGCTGCCGAGGCTCTTCTTGCCCGTCAAATCGACCTTCGTCACACCGGTTCGCAGCGCGTTCAGCTCTCTGAAGACGATCTTGTGAAAGCGGATCGACGGATCGCGATGGATCGGAGGGAGCATTTGCCAATGATGCAGAGCCAATTCTCCGCGTGGACTGACAAAATCGAATATTGGGACGTTCCCGATCTCCCTTATCGTTCATCCGATGAGGCCCTTCCGGCAATCGAACAGAAGATAATTCAGCTCTTGCGAGAGGTGGCACCATGAGCGGCATCATGTCGGTCGAACTCCCCGGCATTCGAAAGGTGCGCAGCGGAAAAGTTCGCGAAGTATTCGATCTCGGAGACGTTTTTCTGATCGTGGCAACAGATCGGATCTCCGCGTTTGACTGCGTACTCCCTGACCCTATCCCGGAAAAGGGAACGCACCTTACTCAGCTCTCCGCGTTCTGGTTTCAAAAGTTTCACCAGGTACCAAGTCATTTCATCGCGGCAGACTTCTCGGAATTTCCGGAGAAACTCCAGCCCTTTCCCGAGCTGCTCCACGGGCGTTCGATGTTGGTCAAGAAAGCCGATCCGCTGCCCATCGAATGCGTTGTTAGAGGCTATCTCGCGGGATCGAGTTGGAAGGAATACCGACAGTCTGGGAGCGTGTGCGGCATTAAGCTCCCCCCGGGCCTGGATCAAGCCGCCCAGCTACCGGCGCCGATATTCACACCGGCAACCAAGGCCGCGTCCGGCCATGACGAGAATATCACCTGGGAAGAATGCTGCGAAATACTCGGAGACGAGAGAGCAACCATCGTGCGAGACCTCAGTCTGGCCATTTACAGTGACGGCAGCGTCCACGCAGGCGAACGCGGTATCATCGTTGCCGATACAAAGTTTGAATTTGGCCTCCACGACGATCACATCCTTTTAATTGACGAGTGTTTGACACCGGACTCCTCCCGTTTCTGGCCGGCCGATTGTTACGAGATCGGGACCAGTCCGCTCAGTTATGACAAACAGTTCGTTCGCGACTACCTCGAAACTCTTCCTTGGAATAAGACTCCTCCCGCTCCGCACCTCCCGCCGGAAGTAATCGAGAAGACCCGAGAGAAATATCGAGAAGCATTTGAACGCCTGGCGGGCTAGCTCCCCTCCTCGAATGCACTGTGTGTCGGCAACGCCGCGGCACCGAGGGCGGCGGCATCGTCAGTTATCGACGCCTTGAACAATCTCGGCGTGTGAAACCGGCCTCGCATCTGTCTCCCCGGCAAATCTCTTTGACACCGTTCAATTAGATATTCCAACAATGGCGAGGGCAACCTGCCGCCCAATACGAAGGCTTCAGGATCGAGCAACATCTCGATTCGGATAAGGGCATCCATCACATAGCCGCCAGCATCATCCAACCACTTCATCAGCCGTCGATCACGAGCCGCGAACAATTGGATCAAGGTGAGCGAATCGACGACCTTACCTTTTCCCAAACAATCGTAAAGCGCTGCCATCGAAACGTATCGCTCCAGGCAACCGGCGTTCCCGCAGCCGCAGTTTTTGGCGTTTCGCCCGCTGAAAACCGCCAAATGACCGATCTCCCCTGCGTTTCCGCTGAACCCACGATGGGGTTGACCCCGGAGAATGATTCCGCCGCCGAGCCCGATCCCGAAAAAGAAGTAGAAGAAACTCTCCAGCGATCTGCCGATGCCATACCAACTCTCTCCAACCGCAGCCGCAGTCGCGTCATTGTCTACGAATATTGGCAATCCGGTAGCTCCCATCAGGAAATGTTGGACGTCGACCGCTTCCCACCCGGGAAAATTCGGCGCATGGATCACCTGGCCGCTTGTGAAATCAATCGGACCCGGCAACGCCACACCGACGCCGCAGATCTCGATTGAATGGCCGTGAGCGTAGCCCTGAAGTTGGCGGATATACTCGAGTGCAATCTCCAATGCCTCCTTTGGCCTTGGAAGGTACCATTCTCGCGAAAGCTGTTTCAGGACTTGACCACGCAACTGTGCCAGAACGACGCCTAAGTGATCCCTGTCCAGGTGCACTCCGATCGAGCACGCAGCGTCTGGTTTGATGTCGAATAGTAACGGAGGCTGACCGCGGAGCGTGGTTAGTCGGCCTTTGACCTCCAGCAAACCGTCGGCTTTCAGTTGTTCGACGATATTAGACACCGTCTGGTTGGTCAGAGATGTTTGTCGGGCAATTTCAGCTCGAGAAATCGGCCCGAGCACGCGGATTGTTTCGAATACAACACGCTGATTCAACAGATGAGCGTGCTCGATGTTCGTTCCACTTCGGGTAGCCGGCTTCTGTAAAGGCTTGGCGTTCACCGCTTGGCAGGGGACCGCCCAAGAAAATAAAACAATTTGAATTAAGTAGTCAAGCGGGCCGCGATCATGCCCAAGACGCGGAAGGCGCCCGAAACTCCCGCCATCATTCAAATAAATCTCAGCGAGGCTCAACTGAACGTTGCGCTTGATAAACACTTTGCGGGTTTCAAGTTGTGGTATGAGCGCGAACACACCCGAAGAGGAAAGTCGAACGGACCAGGAACAGGTGGGCAGTGACCCGGAGGAGCTTGAAATCGAGGAAACGCTGGAAGAATCTTTCCCCGCAAGCGACCCGCCAAGCTGGACACTCGGGCGAGAGCCTCATGAAAAGGACGCCGCCCCTCACAAAGAAGGGGATTGTTGATGTCCTCTTTGCACGTAGAATTCGCGACGAAGAGATAAAGCCGGACGCATTACTTACTCAGGCCGTGGCCCGATCTGGTTGCCCATCGTGGCTCTCCACCAGAAAAACCAATCCAACTTCAGTCTCTGTTACCTTTGCTGCCTTCTGTCGCGCGACAGTTCCAGGATGTCCTTCCAGCTTCTCAAAACCGATCTAGTATCGAAGGCCCGTCGGGGCCGGTTGTTCACCCAGCACGGGATCGTGGAGACACCGATCTTTATGCCGGTCGGCACCCAAGGCACGGTAAAGGCCATGGCTCCCGATGAACTATGCTCTGTCGGAGCGCAAATCATCCTCGGAAACACCTACCACCTGTTCCTGCGGCCAGGGATGGAGGTCATCAAGCACTTCGGCGGGCTTCATCGATTCATGGGCTGGGATCGCCCGATACTCACTGACAGCGGGGGGTTCCAGGTCTTTTCACTGTCGAAACTTCGTCGAATCACCGAGGAGGGCGTTCATTTCAATAATCACATCGATGGTTCCCCTTGTTTCTTGAGCCCGGAAATTTCAATGGAAATCCAAGCAGGTCTGGGATCTGATGTCGCCATGGCCTTCGACGAGTGTCCGCCTTATCCGTGCGAAATGGAATACGCCGCCGCCAGCCTCGAGCGAACGTTGCGCTGGGCGGACCGTTGCCGAGCGTGGGCTGCCCAACAGAACGGCGAAACACGACCCCTCGTCTTCGGCATCGTCCAGGGAGCAGCCTATGGCGATCTCCGGGAAAAGAGCGCTCGCTCGCTCGTTGGAATGGATTTCGATGGATACGCCGTCGGCGGCGTCAGCGTGGGAGAACCAGAGCTCGAAATGATGCGTGCGATCGAAAATAGCGAGCCATTCTTGCCGGCGGAGCGGCCACGGTATGCGATGGGTCTGGGAACGCCGGCGCAGATCGTGGAAATGGTCGCGCGCGGAATTGACATGTTTGATTGCGTGTTACCCACCCGACTCGCCCGGAATGGCACCGCCTTTTCGATGTTCGGTACCCTCAATTTGAAGAACAACCCGTACCGGCTCGACGAACGCCCAATCGAAGAAGGGTGCACCTGCCAGACCTGTCGGACTTTTGCCCGTGGTTATATTCGCCACCTGGTCAAAGCGGAGGAGATTCTTGGCCTGCGCCTCATCACGGTGCACAATCTCCACTTTTACCTGAACTTGATGCAGCAAATCAGAGACTCAATAGACGATGGTTCATTTCCTCAGTTTCGAGAGCGGTTTGTTGCCGACTACGTTGAACACAAACCGCAGGATTGAAAGGCCAGCCCGCTTGGACGGAAACTCAAGGTTTTGCCCTGTTTCGGAAAAGCAAAACCAAGTCTTCCTTATGTTCCTGGCGTCATCATTCTGTGCTAGCCTTTTTGTCGAATGAAACGCTTATTGTCACTCCTGTTGCTACTTTTCGCCGTGACGGCTCACACGCAAGATTCGGACGCAGCCAGCAAAATCATGCTCACGGTTATCCTTCGCCATGATCAGTCGCAAACACTCGATGAAATAAACGATCACCTCGAAAAGACCGGTTTCCGAAAGACTTTCCCCCCGGATGGCGTCGAAATCGTTTCTTACAATATCGTAATGGGAATGGGTCACATCATCACCCTTAGATTGCCCCCGGAGAAGCTTCGCGACGTCAACCTCGCCTTCGAGCACGGCGTTTGGGGCGCCTTTCGAACCGAGTTTTATCCTACCTACGATTACCTCAAGGTCTTTTACGACATCAAACAGAAGAATAGCGAATCCGGCACACCCAATCCCGCCGGGAAAGGACCGGAAAGCGAGAATAAGCCGGCTGAATCTGAAAAATCCGTAACCCCTTCAAAGAAACAGAGAAGAAGTAACCAATGAGAACTCGACTAGTCCCACGCACCGACCTGGAAGCTTCCTTGCTCTGCCTCGGTACAGCGGAGTTTGGCTCCGGTGTCGAAGCGTCGACGTCTGAAGCTCTGATCAACCGCTATCTGGAAGCCGGTGGCAACGTACTGGACACCGCCGAGGTTTATGCGGAATGGATACCAGGCGGAAGTCATCGCAGCGAAGAATTCCTGGGTCAATGGCTCCGCAAACGAAAGAGCCGGGACGGCCTTATCTTGTCGACCAAGGGGGCCCATCCTCGAGTTAGCTCGATGCATATTCCACGGATGTCGAGGCAAGATGTAGAATCCGACCTCGATTCCAGCCTCCAGCGGCTCGGAGTCGATTGCGTCGACATCTATTGGCTACATCGGGATGATCCCTCTACACCAGTGGAAGAAATTCTCCTGATGCTGGAAGAATTTCGAAAATCAGGAAAGATCCGGTACGCCGGATTTTCCAACTGGACACAAGCTCGCGCGGAGGCCGCGCGGACCGCAGCGGACAAGCTGCATGTCCCGGGATTCATCGGAAGTCAGAATCTATGGAGCCTGGCGAAAGCGGATGCCTCAAAAGGCGATCCGACATGGGCGCATATCGATGAATCTTTTATTGATTGGCACACCAAGCATGGCTTCGCAGCGTTTCCGTACACACCTCAGGCAAACGGTTATTTCCGGCGCCTGGACAATGGTACCCTTGCGCAGGCTTCCGACCTTGTAAGGGGCCTGTTTCATCATCCGCAAAACCAGAATCGGTTTAAACGGATCAAGGCTCTCCAGTCGAAGACCAGCTACAATCTAGGAGAGATTGTCCTCGGCTACCTGCTCGGGCAGCCGTTCCCTGTCTTTCCAATCCTTGGCCCCAAGAAAATAGCGGACCTTGACGAATCCCTTCGAGCAGCCGACGTGATTCTGACCGCCGAACAGGTGGATTTCCTGACCGCGGATATGTGAGGGCTTCTTTTATGTTCAGCGTTCACCGTTCGGCGTTCGCTGGGGCCGCTGAACGCCAAACGCTGAACGTTGATTGAATTGAGCCTTTTAGGTTAAAACTCCTTGACAAACTCACGTTCTCTCCCAACGTTCCTCCTCCCTTGCCGTCGGCATCTGGCCGATTCGAGGGGCAAGTCTAAATTATGTCTAGCCAACTTCTTGAGGAAGCTTCGAAAGTCATTCCGAATACCGCTTTGCTGGTGAATCTTGTGTCCAAGCGCGTGCGGCAGTTGACCATGGGTCATCGGCCCCTCGTCGAAGTCGGACCGCGAATGTCGAATGCGGACATCGCGTTGAAGGAGATAATTGATGGCAAACTCACTTTCGAGTTTCAGCCGGAACCTAGCGCCACAGTCTAAACTTTGCGGGCAGTAGACTATGTCCGCCGACATCGCTAGCAATCGCCGTGCGTTTCACAACTATCAGATCACAGAAAAGATAGAAGCCGGAATTGAACTGCGGGGAACGGAAGTTAAATCCATCAGGGCCGGCTCGGCCAATCTTAATAACGCATTCGCGCGTGTTGAGAATAACGAAGTTTTCCTGTACGACGCCGACATTCAGCCTTACGAGCGCGCGAGTCATACCCAGCACGAACCGAAGCGCCGACGCAAACTTCTGTTGCACCGATCGGAGATTTATAAGTTGTTTTCAGCCACTGCTGTGCAAGGCCAGACTTTGGTTGCGCTCCGGCTCTACTGGAAGAATGGACATGTGAAGGTCGAGCTCGGAGTTGGCCGAGGAAAATCGGCCATCGATAAGCGGCACGACCTCAAAGAGAAGGTCATCAAACGTGAGACCGACCGCACGATGGCCGCATTCAATCGGCGACACGAGGGGTAGTAGCTAGCGAGCCTGCATCGCTCTCAAATCCTTAGAGATTTGTGAGCGATGCAGGCTCAGGCAGCAGAATTCCCCGGCTACGCCGGAAAATTCGACTGCTTTTTAGAGAGAATAGTTATGCAACAGTTTGTCTCAATTCATATATCTTAAAACAGGCTCTTAAACAGACGCGCAGCGTCTGTTTAAGAGCTTCCTAGCCCGCAATGAGCTCATCGCTTCGACCTTTGCGTGATTTTTGCTAGCGAGCTCGGCGCCCCGCCTGTTCGGTTCTCAATAGATAAAGCAAAACGCTCCTCCATTAAAAACATTAATATTTATTGTTACTGAACTGGGCCGGCATCTTCCTTCCCTATCGCCTGCTCGGAAGTTTGACCAGAATCTGGTCAACGGCCAATTTCGCTAGTTTATTGAGGTTCGGCCCCGGCTGGATCAAGTCGAAGTCAGCCTTGGCCCAACCGCGCCACAGCAACTGCTTGCGGTTTGGATCGATGAAATCGATAATCAGAATTCCTTTGGACGCTTGTCCAGGCTGCTTCGGATCCTGGAATTTCGCAAGATCCACTTGAGCCGCCTGGTTGGCCGTCAAATTGTATCCGGAATAGTTGTCCAACGTCGTCACTGCCTCTTTGTCAACCAGCACGATATGGTAAGCAACGAGTAGATCCGTTCTACGGCTTGGGAAAAACCGGTATCCCTTTGCATTCATCGCCGACAGGATGTCCTGGGCGATCTCGCCCCGCCAATAGGCAGTGTTCGAAACCGCTTCGGAGGCTTCACGGCTCTTATCCGGCAGAAACCGGAACGTAGAATTCCGCGCGAAGGCGGGATCCGGAGCTCGCTGGTTGCCGGTTTCGATATTCGTGACACAGCCGGCGCAAAGGGCGACAACCAGGAAACAACACCAGCCGCTCTTAATAAATCGAAAGTGCGAAAAACTCATAGGAAAATAAGAATGCACGGGCGTTGAGAGGGTTGGCATGGTGTCTCTTAAATCCAGATCCCAAAGCCGTTGTCAAGCTCGAGCGCTGTCGATAACTTGTGAATAACTAATTAATAATGACCTCTGCTTGGGGCTATCACATCAGACGTTTAGTCCCAGTCATTTGGCAACCGATTCGGCGGTCCGATCTCCGATGGCGGCCGGCATTCCACGCCGTTGCAGGAATGCGAATGCAGGAACCATGTAAAAAAAAGTTGTCAGTAAACACCAGAAAACTCCAATCGCACAGACGATTCCCAATCCGCTTAAGGCCGGGTTTTGGGTGGGAATCAGGACTGCGAACCCTGAAAGAGTCGTCAGACCACAAATTGAAAGGGGCTTCAGCACGTTGGCCAAATTCTCTTTCAAGTCTCCCTGCCGGCGACTGACCACCAGAAACTGGATCCCGTAATCGACTCCGATCGCTAAAACGAGCGGAAACGCCAACGTATTGAGCAAATTGATCTTCACGTGAAACACCTTCAGTGATGCTACCAAGGCAAGCATCGAGAGCGTCAAGGCAGAGGCGTGCACCAGCCAGAGAGAAAACCTTCGATAGACGATCCAAAGAAGGACCAGGATCAGAACGCCGACAATCGTAGTAAACTCTACAAGTTCTCCTTTGGCCCACGGAATGAGATCCCACAGGGTGTAAGACCACCCGGTAACAATCGCCCTGGGATCCGCACTGCGAATAAGCTCTCCAATCTTCTTCTGCTCCTCTTGGGATTGAATGGGCCTGATCGGTTTTGCGTATCCTACCGCGGTCGTGGGATTGTTCGCAAAATAGCGATCAATCAAAAACCACCAGCTGGACTTCGGCGGAAATAGTTCAGACCAATCCGGTACGCCGGTCTGCGGCTGTTCAGCTTTCAACCGGTCCAGCAGAACAAAGATGCTCTTGAATGAGTCAACTTCGAATCCGTTACGTTCCAGGCTCTCGCGGACTACTTGACCAATCTTCTCGAAATCCATTGCTTTCAGCACTTCGCGGTTTTCCTTGATCCGAGCGGGAGAAAGTGCCAGGGCAACCGGCGTACTGACAGACTTGAGTTTCCCGTCCTTCTGAGCTTGTTCGAGGCGTTCCGACAGGCGCTCCCACCGGTCATGGAAATCCTGCTGATCCTTGGCCCTCACCAGGATCGTAACCGGGTCCGATTCCTGTTTCATTTTTTCGGAGAGCACCTGCAACGCAATTGAGGCTGGAATCTGCTTGGGTTGGAGCGAAACCGGGTTGGTATCAAATTTGAGCGGAATAAATGGCGCCGCGGCAACCAGCGCACAGATAATCAGCACACTGATTGAAACGATCAATACGGGGCGTGGTTCGCGGAACATGGCATCCACAAACCGGGTCGTACCAACTAAAATAAAGTCCGTTGTTGCCGGCTGTTTTGCATGCTTGAAGAACATGAACAGGAAAAGAATCATGAACAGGCCGGCAAAGCCGACACCAAGCGCTACCAGCGTTCCCAGCTGGGCAAAGCCGGAGCTTTGGCTGAATTTCAATACCAGGAAGCCGATCGCGGTCGTGACGACGACATAAAAAATGGCGGCCCCAATATCCCGTACCGAAGCAAACACTGCATCACCGTGCGACGCGCCTGCGCGACGCGCCTGTTGGTACCGGCCGAAAAGTAACAGGCTGAAATCAACTCCAACACCAGCCAGGATCGAGAAAAATCCGATCGCAACCACGTTGAGTTGGTGAAAAATCAGCATCGCGAGCGCCAGCGCGACGATCGCCGACAAACAAAGGATCAAAACAATCCCGACCAATGGCAGAAGACGGCGAAAGGCGAGATAGAACAGCCCGCTGACGATGAAAATAGAGAGAATGGCACTCAGAGAAACGTCGCCCTCCATGCTGCGGGAGATTTGAGCGACGAATGCCGTTCGTCCGGTCACGTAGACCTTGGGTTTATAACCCGTCCACTCGCTCAACATTCGGTCTCTGAATTGGTTCACCTGTTTCATGACCGCCTGGCAGGAACGAGCATCCAGCCCCGGCTGGCTAGTGATGATCAAAGCGATCTGAAAAAGATGATCCTCCGACGCCAAAGCGCTTCCCTGATCCATGGAGGAGCTTGAACTGAAAGGCCTCATCGCTCGAGCAAACAGTCCAAGCGGATCAAGTGTCGCTTCCATTTGCGTCCGGATTGAATCGCCGGAGATTGTGTCTCGGATACGCGTCAAGCGTTCGTCGATTGCTCCAGGCTCGAGCTGCGCCATGGCCTCTTTGAATTGCTCCGGCGGCAAATTTAAAAGGAGCACCGGCACGACGCCCTCGATTTCCTCGAGGCCTTCCTGGGTTTCCAGCGGAATCCGGTCAAACGTCCGAAGCACCCACGGCTGCTTGCCGAGCTCTTCGATGAAGTGGGTTCTGAAAGATTCCACATCCTCCGCGTGTCCTTCCTCCCCCAAAAACCCGAAGACGAGTTGCCGGGCCTGCGCAAATTCGTTGTTGAATTCTTTGAGTCCGATCACCGATTCAAACTTCGACGGCAACAGATCAAGCACTTCCGAGTCCAGATTACTTCGTTTGACCGCGACTAGAACAGCAAGACAGGCGATGGCGAGCGCCATGATAATCAATGTCTTAGTCCGATGAGCGATCGTGTGAGCTAAGAACTCTGTAATTTTGGCCGCAAAGACCGACACTTCAAACCTTGAGCGTGATTTCATTCAGTAGGCAATTTCGTTGGCCGGGAAATAGTGGGTTTCAATTACGGTATTCCGTTGTGCGTTGCAACCCGAAGCCCGGCTCAGGTTTGCGGTCCTCTCAATTCGCGCTTGATCCAAAGGCCGTGCAACGTCCCTCAAATGCTCTTTCGTTGGATCACCCCGCGCGCAAACAGGTATTTCGGCGGAGTGCCCAGGGAAAAAACGAAAATTCAAGATCGATCCAGAACACGCTCGACCTCGCGCACCACCTCTTCCACGGTGACCGCCTTCATGCATCGAAAATCCAAGGGGCATTCACGTAGGAAGCATGGGCTGCACTCCACATGGTGACGGATGACTACATGCCCCTCTCCGATAGGTCTCGTCAGTTGCGGCTCCGTCGATCCGAATATGGAAACTGTCGGTACGCAGAGAAACGCTGCTAGATGCATCGTTCCGGTATCGTTGGTCAGCAACAGCCGACACCGGCGAAGTTGCGCGGCGAGTTCTAACAGAGAGGTGCGCCCGGTCAGATCCGTTGCGCTCGTCCCGAGGGTTTTCATGATATCCGCCGCAACTGGTCTCTCGTTCGCGACACCGAAAATTAGCCAATGTATTCCTCGGCGTTCGGAGATTTGCTTGGCAGCCAGAGCAAACTCTGTCCAGCGCTTGGCAGGCCCATATTCGGCGCCCGGACAAAGTGCAGCCAACCCGGGTACCACGTCACGATGCACCTTCTGTAGCAGCGGCTCACTCGGATTCGCTCCAACGCGATCTGCAATGCGCAGGTAATGACCTGTCTGGTGGCGCAATGGGCCCGGGTGTGTGGCTTCAGGAATGATCTGATTCACGAACCAATCCCGCCATGGTCTCGAATAACCGACTCGCCGCGGAATTCCAGCCAGCCAAGCCTCAATGGCAGCCCTCACGGAGTTCGGAAACAGAATCGCAACCTCAAAACGGCCCCGAATCTTCGCCGCGACCCGAAATACTGAGTCACCTTGATCGATCGTAACCAATTCATCGACTTCCGGGACAAGTCGCCAGTAATCTGCCAGTTTCGTTCGGGTCAGGACCGTCAAACGGGCATCCGGCCTTCCGCGCTTGAACCGGCGGACAGCCGGCGTGGCCATGACCGCATCTCCCAACCAATTGCTGGAACGCACCAGCATCCGAAACGGTTTTAAGGGACCACAGTTGGTCGGCAGGTAAACGCCCCGTTTGTATTCTCGGAGCAGAAATCTTGGCGATGGCGTTTTCCATCTTTGGTGAAGCCAGAACCAATCACTCGGCCTTCGGATAATCAACAACTCGAGAGCGCGGTTGATCCGGTACGTGAGTTCTTCGATGGAAGCGCCACGTTTTGGTATGAATTCACTGACCTCTAGACGCCATTTTGCGGGACCGACCGTATAAATAGCGACCGGAAGTAGTTCCGCATGCGTCTTGGTGGCGAGAATAGCCGGCAAAGAGGTGGTGGAAGCTAAACGATCAAAGAACGGCGTCCAGACACCCTTGTCACCGGCATGCTGGTCCACGAGGATCGCCAACATCCCGCCTCCCTTCAGGATGTGCATGCTTTGCGAAAGTCCATGCCGCCGTTCGATGAGCTGTAAACCGGTACTTTCGCGCGCACGCCGTATATGGGCGTCTATGTATCGGTTGGGCAGCGCCCGGTAAATGACACCGTGCTTGCCCGGGCGGACAAAGTTCGCACAAAAGATGAATAGCTCCCAGTTCCCAATATGATTGATGGTCCAGAGAACGCTCTCGGCCCCGTTTATCCGCTCCGTTGCCCGCTCGAAGTCTGACACGTCGAGATGCTTGCGTACTTCGGCCCATGGTTTGTCCAACAGAGCAAAAGAACAGAGCAGGTTGGCCACGAGTTCCTTAAAATGCCGCCTGGCACAGCTCCTCACCTCTTCACGGGTCCAATCAGGAAACGCTATTTGAATGTTCGCCCACGCCAACCGCCGATAGCCACCTAGGATATGGTATCCGAGCCAGCCAAGGGCTTGCCCCAGGCGAAAGAGCCAACTTAAAGGAAGAAATCCAAGCAACAAAGCGACAGCGCGGTAGATCAGATAAATGATGTAGTCGCGGATTGCACCCAGCTTCGACCGAAAATTGCTCATTCAAATATAGAGCTAACCTGTAGGCCGGGGGAATACTCAACTCAAAATAACCGCCGAACGCCAAACGGTGAACGCCGAACGCTCCGGCTCACCCTCTCGGATGAAACTGCTTGTGAATCGATTTCAGGCGACTCTGATCCACGTGCGTGTAAATCTGAGTCGTCGAAATGTCCGCGTGCCCCAAAAGCTCCTGAATCACTCGCAAATCGGCGCCATTCGCAAGGAGATGCGTCGCAAAAGAGTGCCGCAGTAAGTGCGGATAGACGTTGGTGTCAAATCCAGCGCTCGCTGCAATTTCCTTGATGATCTGCCAAACCCGTTGGGTGGTCAGCTTTTTGCCGTGCCGCGACAGAAATACTTCATTCCCTGTCTTTCGTCCTACCAGATGGACACGTTCCCGAGTCAAATATTGATCGATCGCGTCGCAAGCGGTTCGTCCAATCGGCACCAGTCGAGTCTTGGAGCCTTTGCCGACGACCCGGATGATACGCTCCTGCAGGTTCAGATTTTCGAGGCGCGCGCCCGTCAGTTCGCTGATCCGCAGGCCGGACGCATAAAACAGCTCAAGAATTGCGCGATCTCTCATTGGAAACGGCCGACCCTGTATGTTGACCTCCAGCAGGCGATTCACCTGCTCCTGGTTGAGGGTCTCCGGAAGGAAGCGAGTGAGCCTCGGCAACGTAAGAAGCTCCGCAGGATCTTCCCTGGCCAACGAGCGCATCTTAAGAAAACGAAAAAAGATTTTCAGCGCGACCACAATCAGCTTCATCGACGCCGGAGCGAGGCCTCTCTCCTTCTCGGAGGCCAGATATTCGGTCAGCACGGCCAGTTCGATTTTGTCCGGGAAAAAGTCGTTGTTTTTGGTTCGCAGCCCAATCGGCGAAATTTTCCAACGACCGGCGAGTGGATATTTGATAATTCTCTGATAATCCCCGCTCCGTCGCGAGATAAAGAATAAAGGAGTCGATTGCCTCCGCGAAGTCGATGTCCACTTAGTGCGCAGGTTAGAGACTTTCAACCGGCAACACGAGAGGAAAAGCCCGCCAACCTTCGTTCAAGACCGTGTCTCGCCGCAAAAACGGCTTGCCATCGGGCAACTTCGTGGCACCGTTTTGTCCCATTCCGTTCATGCGGGCATAGCTTAATGGTAAAGTTCCAGCCTTCCAAGCTGGCTATGCGAGTTCGATCCTCGCTGCCCGCTCCAAGTGCCATTTAATCAACGACTTACACGTCAAAAAGAGGAGCAGAAAGAAGCTCACTCAGAACACGTGCACGATTGTTCGCTATTGTCCCTAAGCGCACGTCTCCGAAAGTATGCCTTATTATGGCTTTTGATCTTCGAATTCCGAGAGCGGCTCCAGCCTTGATCGCAGCCGCCAACACGTCATCTTCACCCGGCAATTCCAGCCCTTTAGCGATTGCGCGGTAATTGCGGACCAACAGTCTGGAACCCCGCTATCGATAAAGCCGCGTGTCCTTTGAATCTTTTCGATATCGATTTCTGGCCGCCGCTCCTTGAGCCGAGACATCCATTCGTTGTGAATATCTTCGCTCCACCTAGCGCGAAATTCCCGGCCTGCGCCAGATGCATCATAACGGTCGGCGAAAAGCGCCGAAAAAGATGCTGGCGTCGTGGATGACCGTGAAATTAGTGCTCATGGAGAAGGCACCTGGCCTTTCTCAATCCGGTAAGTCCAGTTCGCGATCGAGTTCGGCGAGATCCCGTAACGCTTGCTCGGAATCAGACCGGAGTTTCGCTTTCAGTTTTTTGACAGCATCAAAGGAGATCTTGCGTCGGTTCCCGACCTTTTGAATCAGCACCTTTTCTTTCTCCAGGAGCTTGATCAAGAAGGGCCGGGAAACATGGAGCAAATCGGCCGCACCCTGCGTCGTGAGAAGGGCATCGTTTGGGACAATGGTAATCGCCTTGCCCTGGGCTAGTTGCTCAAGGATGGTTTGAAAGGCGGGATGGTTCGTCAGCAGTGAGGAGGCGATGGCTTGTATTCAAGCTGCGCTGATCTCGGCCAGGCGCGTAGTGTAAGGGGTCCTGGCGCGCTTCGCGCCCGAGATCCATGCGGCGAAGAACGGTGACCGCGTTTTTCTTGGCGCCTATCGCGCCTTCAGCCTTGAGTTGCTGGCGCACGACCGCGGCGACTTTGCGCGCCTCCTCATGGCGAGGGAAAATCAAAAGCGCCGTTTTGCCGGCCCAGAGGGCCTCAAGGTGTTGCCCGACCGCTCTTTCCCGGAGTTTTACGCCATCGGTGACCCTTTTGATGACTCCATCGTGCTCCAGCTTCTCCCAGCCGGCCTGAAAAGATGGCGACAGTCTTGCCCGCAGAAACCGCGGCCCCCCGCACCTGCTTGAGCAGATGGCCTGTTTCAGAATCTCCGCCGTTAGTACCCGGAAGCCGAAAGTCGGCGCGAGCAACTGCAGCTGCCACTTAAAACCGCGCGCAAGCATCCGGCCGGCAGGAGTTGGCAGCCGAGCTGCCCAGGATAGAACAGATCACGGTCTGCACACCCGAACAATGCGTCTGCAGCAAGTGTGGCAAACAGACCACTGTGACGATTTTTGCCGATTAGCGTTTGTCACGACTGGCGAGTATTGTCGGGGGTTCCAGGTTGCGGATCAATGGGCCTGATTTCGAGCAAAAGGCCGCAGTCCAAACACGGGTTGCCTTTGGCGATCTGTACGGCTTCATCGAGACTCTGAGCGAGAATGAACCAGTAGCCGCCGATCGCTTCTTTGGATTCACCGAAAGGGCCGTCTGTTACCACATTGGGCCGGCCGACCGTTTTTCCTTCATACGTGAGCCGTTGCCCCCGCTTGATTTTTCCTTCGTTAATCAATCGATCATACCAGATGTAGAATTGGTCGATTGCGTTCTGGATTTCATCCCTCGAGAGGGTTTCGTCCCATTGTCCCCGGGAAATTACCAGGTATTCGGCTGTAGGAGGCTGCTCGCTCATCATTGTTATGTCAAATGGCGGACAAAATTGTCCGCTTGAGCCAAAGTGGTACGTTTTGGCGTCTATGCCAATCCGCAAATCCGTCAGTGCCGCCGGCCAGCGTGTAGTACGACAATCCGCCTTAAAACTCTTTACCGATCGAAACCATGAGCGGGAACTTCTGCGCCATTTCTTCGAACGATTGGCTAGGGTCCACTGGGTGCATGACGGACGGCCCGAAAAGCCAATCCTGAGTATTTGGGGAGTCGGTGGCATCGGCAAAACTAAACTGTTGGAGAAAGCCACCGAAGAACTTGGCCAGAGGCTTGCCGGGCTACGGTTGATTGCTCTCGATCTGGATCATGACCGGTGGACACCATCTTCCTCTGTGGCCGAGTTCTTCTGGCATTTGCGTTCCAGGCTATGGGAGGCAAAACCGCGCGGCATAGGAGGCGGAGCCGGCATTGAAACACCGCTTTTCGATTATCTCTATTTCGCTCTCTGGCGAGCGCAGCATCCAGGTGAGAATTTTGCTTTGAGTGACAGCGTGTTAAAGGATCTCCTAAGCACTTCCACGCTAGGCACCACGATCCTCGCCGAAGCATCCGCGAAGCTTGCCGCGGGAGTTTACGATGTCGCTACGGCAGGTTCTGCCGTGGGTGGCCTGTTTCAGTTGCTCGGTAAAGCCCTGACTTACTTGCGCAACCGAGATCGCAAGGGCTTGTTGAATAAACGCGGACTAAACCTTGAGTCCATGACCGAAAAGGACATGGAGGCGGAGTTGGCGCCCGTCTTAGCTGCGGATGTCGAGCAATGGCTGGAGGACCGTCCGAATGACGCGCTTTGCGTCGCGATCGACGGTTTTGAACGCATTCAATCAACCACTCTAGCAGAGGACATCCAAAAATATTTGGCCGACTGGTGCGGGATACTGACGGATCCCGACGGGGCGTTCTCCGGACGCTTTGGCTGCGTGTTGCTCGGGCGAAATAAGAACCGTTGGGATGAGCTTTACGACACGGAATGGCAGACGCGAATCAGTGAACACTGCGTTGGCGGACTCGGAAAAGAAGACGCGCTAAGATTTCTAGAATCGGCAGCGACTTATCATAAAGAACGCGGAGACCTGACTACGGCCGACAATTTGCGAAAACATGCGGATGCGATCCTTGCGGTTACTCGGGAGCAGCGTAGCCAGGACAAACAGTCGTCATTCCACCCTTATTACCTCGATCTCGCCTATGGCCTTGTCTATGAGCAGGGAGTTCACTTCCAACCCGCTGACTTAGGCCAAACGCCGGCTGAACTGCAAATCCGCTTTCTTCGCTATCTACAAACAGGGCAGCGAGGGGTGTTCGAAACCTTTCGTTGCCTGGCACTAGCTGGCAGCTTCGATGAAGCGCTTTTCAATCATCTTGTTGAAACACGCTTGATTCCAGCCGGCTTCCATTTCGCGGCCCTGACCGGAGAGGATTACTCTTACGTGGAGGAAATTCGCGACCTTCCCGGAACTTTCCGGTTCCATCGATTGATGGAACTCGCCCTCATTAAAAACCAGTCGGCAAAGGCAGAGGATCGGCCGGTGGCTCGTGAGCGTATTGATGTGATCTTGGACTATTTCAAAAAAAACGCCGGGTTTTCGAAACTCGCCGAGTGTTCTCCGCGGCATCTCAGTGCATACCAGAAAGGGATAACGATAGCGTTCGACAGGCATCATGACCTTTTATTAGACTTTCCGTCTTTGGATGCGTTCTTCCTCGTACTGGAAGAGCCATTTGATTTCACGGCTTTCGTCAGTGCGCGAATCGATTGGTGGCGCAAGCTGGCTGATCTGTGGAAGCACCGTCAGCCAGAGGGGGAGCGGTCGCTAGACACCTTGTCTGGTCTTGCCGCAATGCTCCATGCCCAAGGCCGGTATGGAGAAGCGGAAGATGTGGAACGTCAGATCCTTCAAAGCTCTGAGCGCGTGCTTGGGTCCGACCACCCGAACACTCTGTCGTCGATGAACAACCTGGCTCAGACGCTGTACGCACAAGGGGATCTGGCCAGGGCATACGAACTCCAGGAGCCGGTGGTCGAGGCCATGGCTCGGCTGCAGGGTAAGGAGCACCCGGACACACTGACGTCGAAGAACAACCTGGCTCAGACGCTGAAAGCTCAGGGAGATCTGGCCAGGGCACACGAGCTCGAGAAGCAGGTGCTCGAGGTCAGGGCTCGACTGCTGGGCAAGGAGCACCCGGACACACTGACGTCGAAGAACAACCTGGCTCAGACGCTGAAAGCTCAAGGAGATCTGGCCAGGGCACACGAGCTCCAGGAGCAGGTGCTGGAGGCCAGGGCTCGGCTGCTAGGTAAGGAACACCCGGACACACTGACGTCGATGAACAACCTGGCTCAGACGCTGAAAGCTCAAGGAGATCTGGCCAGGGCACATGAGCTCCAGGAGCAGGTGCTCGAGGCCATGGCTCGGCTGCTGGGCAAGGAGCACCCGAACACACTGACGTCGATGAACAACCTGGCCCAGACGTTGTACGCACAAGGAGATCTGGCTGGGGCACGCAAGCTCCAGGAGCAGGTGCTCGAGGCCAGGGCTCGGCTGCTGGGTAAGGAGCACCCAAACACACTGACGTCGATGAACAACCTGGCCCAGACGTTGTACGCACAAGGAGATCTGGCCGGGGCACGCAAGCTCCAGGAGCAGGTGCTCGAGGCCATGACTCGGCTGCTGGGTAAGGAGCACCCAAACACACTGACGTCGATGAACAACCTGGCCCAGATGCTGCAAGCGGAGGGAGATTTGGCCGGGGCCGAACGGCTCTACCGACTGGCGCTGGAAGGCCGCAAACGCGTGCTTGGGGGCTGACCACCCGGAAACGCTCACCGAGCCTTAACATTAACAACGTTGGGAGCCAAGCATTGACGGCGGCAACTGGCACATCCCTGCGGCGCCCGATGTCGTCGAAGGAATGCCGATCTTTTTTAGCAAACCCGGTAGCTACCCCGTCGATAGCCGTGGGATCGCCTACACTCTCGGTTTCTTCAGTTCAAAGCGCCTCGGTACAGGTCAGTTCTATCTTATAACGTTCAAGGACAAGGCAGCCCATGCGCTCGACGGCGGCGGCGCTTATCGCCTCAACGATCCGATCAATCCACCCGGAGGGAAGGGCACGATTATCGATTTGTTGATTTGATAACCACCGAGCCAATCGGATTATTGCTCGAAGGCGAAAATACGCTTCCAGTCGTTCTTCATGCTGATAACGACCCAGCCCTGCTTCGTCGCCTCTTCGTACAGCGCCTGGGTGAAGGTGCCGACTTTGGTGTCCGGCAGACCTTGGGCGGGACCGTAGGCATACTCGCGCTTCGCATCGTCGTGGAAAACCAACATCGCGAGCCGCGCGCCGTCGCCAGCTTTGATGTATTCCAGCATCTGCCGGTCGCCTGTCGAGTTGCCGAACGCCGCGTAAGGCCGGCGGCCGATCATCAGGTGGATGCCCTCTGGCTTGCCGGCGTTGTTGTCGTTGAGCAGAAGCTTGGGCTCCTTGGTCAGAAACGGCTTGCCCTCCTTGTTGTAGGCATACTTCGTGCCGCCAGCGGTGCCGACCACCTGCTCAGGCGGAATGCCGTACACCTGCTCGGAATACACCCGCACGAAGTCCTGGCCGCCGCCGGTCACGATGTAGGTTTTGAACCCGTTGTCACGCAGATACTGCAGGACTTCCTGCATCGGCTGATACGTCAACTCAGTGTAGAACCGGCCGTAGCGCGGATGCTTGGCGGTGGCAAGCCACTTCTTTGTTTCAGCGCTGAACTCGTCGACGCTCATGCCGGTGAGCGTCGCGGCGAGAATCTTGAAGAGGTCGTCCATTGAGAGCTTCGCGATCGCCTCGCGGTTGCCTGACAGCACGGTTTTAAACGGCTCGACTTTCGCGAGCTCCGGTTTCGCCTTTACGACCGTCGGTACTCTGTCCAGACAGAAGAGCACCTGCGTATACATTGGATGTTCGACCCACAGCGTGCCGTCTTGATCGAACGTGGCGATGCGCTCCTCCGGTGGAACAAACTTCGGGCTGCCGGTTTCCGTGGCTGTTTTCACAAAGTCCACGATGGCTTGCTTGGCCGCGCCGTCATTCCACGAAGGCAGCGGATCTTGGCCTCCTGCAACGCCGTAACTGGCGATGACCATCGTCAGCAGGATCAATGTGCTGCGGATTGACTTCATAACATCAGTTATTTTAGTTTTATGGTTTGGTTTTCTCATTGTGGAGAAAATTTCATCCGCTGGTGAATTCGCGGGCGCCGCCGGAGATCGGCGACAGCCCGCGTGGTTCACAATCGAACCTCGGTATGCGTCCGGTCATGGGTGAGGCGCGTCCCGCTGCGCAGCTCGACTGGCCGACGTTGGGTTCCTTGTCCGCCGCCTGTGCCGGGCAAACCGCGAATAAAGTGGCAGCGGACACCGTCGCAGCTATCACAATGAACAGACGGCAATTATTAAGTATTTTGGAATTATAACACATTCTGTGGGGGTTATTATCTGGATCGATTGGGTCAGATGTTTATTTTAATGAGAGAAGGTTGGTTTCCAACCCGGTTGGCTTCCAACCGAGCGGGTGCTTGCGAATTGTCTTCCGAGATCACGCACCGAAACCCCGGTTTGAACCAACGAGTGCCGAGATGAGACCATGTATGGGACCTTGGGCCACAGCGGAGATTGGAGTGATTAAACCAGGACCGTCAAGATTCTTCCGTCATTTTGTACGACTCGTAAAGTCGGTTCACCATCGAGCACGCGACCAGTTTTTTTCGGGAGGCACTGAGAGCTTGAGATGACCGGCCGAACGGCAGTCTCTTCCCACTTATGAGACGATGCAGGCAGAACTCAGGAGTCAGGAGTGCAAGCCTTGCCTCAGCCCGAGCCGCCGAAATTACGACGCGGCCTGCATCTCCTCGATCAGCGTGCCGATCAGCTCGGCCGCAGGGAGCGCACGCGCCAGCGGCGCACCCTGGCCCGCCCATTGCGCGCCATAGCCGGACTCACCCTTGGCCTTCGCCGCGGCGTTGAGGGCCTTGCCCGCATCATAGGTCACCGGATAAGCAGGAATCTCACGAGCAGACACGTCTACGACCAAGGCGGTGAAACGGTTAGCAAGGCAGCGCGCCGGCCGGCCGGAGATGACCGCAGTCATGACCGTGTGATGCGCGGCGCCGCCGGCAAGCAACGCGCGATATCCTTCGTCTGCCGCGGATTCCGGGCTTGGGACGAAGGCCGTGCCGAGTTGCGCGGCGGCAGCGCCCAGATGCAGGACTGCGGCGATGCCGGCGCCGTCCATGATGCCACCGGCGGCGATCACCGGAATGTCGAGCTGCCGCGCGAGAAGCCGGGTAAGGGCGATCGTCCCGAGATTACTATCGGGCGCATCTGTATTGAACACGCCCCTGTGGCCGCCAGCTTCATAGCCTTGGGCCACTACCGCGTGGATGCCAGCATCGGCGACGGCTTGCGCCTCATTGGGATTCGTGGCCGAGGCAAGCAGGATGATCCCTGCATCGCGCAGCGCCCGAACCCGCTCGGGCGCCGGGACGCCGAAGTGGAAGCTGACGACCTTGGGTTTCTCCTGAAGGAGGGCCGCGAGCATGTCGTCATCCTCAACGAAGCTGCGATAGATCTCCGTCAGGTGTGTCGGCGGGGTCGCGTCAAATCGCGCGAACTCCGGCCGCAGGCGCTCGATCCACGCGCTCTCCACCCGCGCGTCGAGCTTCGCCGGTTGATGGCAGAAGACATTGACGTTTAGAGACCGCGCGGAGAGAGCCCGGAACGCGACGATCATCTTTCTTGCCCCCTCGGCATTGGTGGCGCCGACGCCGAGCGAGCCAAGGCCGCCGGCGTTGGAAACGGCCGCCGCCAGAGCGGGCGTCCCAATGCCCGCCATCGGCGCCTGGATAATAGGCCATTGGATATCGAGAAGTTCGAGAAGATGTGTGGAACCGTCGACGGTCATTTATGTGCTCCTTACCTGGCGATCGGCCAGGTGAAATCACGACCATGAATGATACCGACTAGAACCACCGAGAGTAAAGGTCAGTCTTTTCCGTAACGTACCTGCACCGAGACATCAGTTTGTGTCCGCCATTGAACTCGATGCTCCTTCCTCGCCCTGAACCCCAGCGCCGCTCGCTTCGCCAACAAGGACCCTGAAAAAGCAATTTCCAAATCAGTATTGTGCGTACAGATGAGGTTGATTGAGAACTGTCTCTTCCCTAAGAAATAAGTTTGCAGTAATGATTTCAAATCACGGAGATGATCATGAATCGAAACGATACCCAAAAAGCAATTGGGAGTGGAAAGACCGTTCTTGGCATTGAGTTCGGCTCGACTCGAATCAAGGCGGTGCTGATCGGCGAGGATCATGCACCGATCGCCTCGGGAAGCTATGATTGGGAAAACCGATACGAAAATGGCATCTGGTCGTATAGTCTCGAAGATGTTTGGACAGGCTTGCAGGAGAGTTATCGGAAGCTGAGCAAGGAGGTTTTCGAGAATTACCACACCCCGCTGCAGACCATTGATGCCATCGGCTTCAGCGCCATGATGCACGGTTATATGGCATTCGATAAGGACGGAAATCTACTCGTCCCGTTTCGTACATGGCGAAACACCACGACCGCGCAGGCGGCAGAGGAACTCACTAGACTGTTCCAATTTAACGTTCCCCATCGTTGGAGCATTGCCCACCTCTATCAGGCGATATTGAACAAGGAACCCCATATCAAGAATATCAGCTATCAGACCACGCTAGCAGGCTATGTGCATTGGAAGCTGACGGGGCAGAAGGTGTTGGGCGTTGGCGACGCATCGGGCATGTTCCCCATCGACAGCAAGACCAACGACTACGATGCAAGCAAGATCGAGCTGTTCAACGAACGACTCGAAGCAGAAAACATCGCGTGGAAGCTCCAGGACATTCTTCCCAAAGTTCTCACGGCAGGAGATGCCGCAGGGGTGCTTACCGAACAAGGAGCCAAGCTGCTCGACCCCACCGCACAACTACAAACGGCAATCCCACTCTGTCCGCCCGAGGGCGACGCAGGTACAGGCATGGTGGCGACTAACAGCGTTGCGGAGCGAACGGGCAACGTTTCCGCGGGAACGTCCGTCTTTGCCATGATCGTTTTGGAAAAGGAGCTCTCGAAAGTACACCCAGAGATCGATATGGTGACGACGCCCAGCGGCAAGCCAGTGGCTATGGCACATAGTAACAACTGCACATCCGATCTTAATGCATGGATCGGTCTGTTCCGAGAATTCGTGGATGCGCTTGGTGTGGAGATCAGTCAATCCAAGCTGTTTGAAATGTTGTACAAAAAGGCCCTCACGGGTGATGCGGATGGCGGCGGGCTTCTCGCCTACAATTATTTTTCGGGCGAGCCCATCACACAGCTAGAAGAGGGGCGTCCACTGTTCGTCCGTACGCCCGAAAGCCGCTTCTCACTTTCGAACTTCATGCGTACGCATCTGTTCTCGGCACTCGGTACGTTGAAGATCGGATTGGACATACTCTTTGAACAGGAGCAAGTGAAGATCGACAAGGTTCTTGGTCACGGTGGCTTCTTCAAAACAGAGGAAGTGGGTCAGAAAATGATGGCAGCGGCGATGAATGTTCCCGTTTCCGTGATGGAGACCGCAGGTGAGGGCGGCGCATGGGGAATCGCATTGCTTGCCTCCTATATGCTCCATAAGGAAGAGAAAGAACCCCTGGAAGCCTATCTCTCCAAGAAAGTCTTTGCAGAGGACAATAGCACGACGATAGCTCCCGATCAGCGCGATGTTCATGGCTTTACAGCCTTCATGGAACGTTACAAAGAGGGACTTCCTATCGAGAGAACCGCCGCGGATGCGCTGAAAGATTGCGCTCGGGCGAATGTCATCTAACGCCTCCGCTAACTCTTTCGCAGTGTGCACAAGTCAGGGCTTCAATTCGGCTCACCGAGCAGAGCGGACGGGACCAAACCAGCAAGATCCTTCGCCTTGCCCTCTTGGACAAGCTGCATCGGTGTCTGATCATGTAGCTCGCCGTTTGCGGAATTTAGCCATTTGCGGAATGCGCTGGCATCGCCCTTGCCCGGCCGGCGACACGTGGTTTCACATCCGCTTTCGCGGACGACACGAGGACGCCCATAAGCGTCTTGAAATCGTCCTTGGAACAGGTGACCAAGTAGATGACTCTAATCGAAAGGGTGGCGGTCATGAGATGAGGGATGACGGCGAAGGCGTCTGAGGTCGCAACCCGCGAGAAAATCGCCGAGGATGCCGATTGGGGCAGGTGGTGCCGTGACGTACCCGAAGAAGCGGGGATGAGCGTTGAAGAGCGAATGGTCAAACAGCAGCTGCGCCGTCGTTTCAATCAGCGGGCCGGCCTCGGTGCCTCGTTCCGGCAGCGGACCCCTGAGGTCGAGCGCGTCGCGAACGGCCGAGGGCGACTCATCGTGTGTCACAAGCGGGCGAGGCACCGATTCCAGAAGCTCCGCAAGATGGTCAACGAGTCGATGCCCGACAGCGCGGAACGTCGCCGCGTCCATCGCGAGCGGTGACTGCCGGCCCGACGGATACGTCGCTTCTTTCGAGATCCCTTTGGTCCTCTCGCCATTATCTGGATCTGGATTACCCATGTCGTGCTCCCGCTGTGTTGGACTGCTTCGCGCCACGGCCGTCTTACGAGAAAATTCAACGGTGGGGTGGGAAAGCCTTTTATCAAGCCCAAAAGCGCTCGTCCACGAACTTTTGCTAACAGGCTGGCATAGCGGCGCTGACCGGGTCCACTCAAGCGGAGAATCGCGATCGGGTCACTGCTGGATGGCGGCAAGTAAGGAGCCGGCCTGCTGCCCCAGCTAGTCAGGTTTTTAGTGCGGTGTCGTGCCTTCTAAGTCAGATCAAACCGACTCCATCCGGGATCTGTAGGATCTCCCGAACCACTTCATTTGCATTCTTGTCTTCCCTAAGTCCAAGAAAGACCGGCTGACGAAGGCGATCGTCCCGGGTCCACTCAGGCAGGCGGGTAGGGCGGAACTTGATTTCATAAGTCTGAACGGAGTGCTTACGCATTGCCGTTGCAGGATTCGCAAAAACGGCAGCAAGCGGGCAAAAAGTTCAACTTTTTGGATATTGAACACCCCCCGGAGTTGCTGCCTAGTAGATTGGACCCCCGAGGCAGTTCAGAAACTTCGGGGGTGTCGGGAACCCGGGGTGGATCGAGCGGGAAGCCTCAACCCCCAGGATGCCCCGCCAAGGCCAAGGGAGGCCCCTGAGCCCCACATGATCGCCTCTAGCGCTTTTCATGGTTGCCGGACTTCCCGGTTGGCTCGGGTCGTTATTGGACTTGGGAAGCGTTCCCGGTTTGATTGGAACTGGATAGCCGCCCTTCGGTTGCTCGGTCAGCTGCTTGATGCGTTCATCGCCGCGGCCAGGGTGCGCGGCCTGTTCGGATCGGGCGGAGCCTGCGTCTTTGTCATGACGAACATAACAAATACTCCGGCGACCAGAGAATTCGAAGGAAATAGCACATTAGGCGTATGTAGCAGATAATGGATGTGTTATGAGCTTTCGTAGGAGAAGTGTTACGAGTGCTCTTTTGGATTCCGAAACTGAATCGCCTGCCAACCCTTTGCTGGAGCGGCTTTGCAGACGATTGGTTTGCCCGAATTGATAAATCGGATCATTACCTGACGAGCATAGTATCGCTGCCTCTCGGCTACCGCGACGCCGCACCCTTGTTCACTGCAACTCGTAGTATTCATGATCATTCTCCTCGCTCCATATCTTCCGAGGCAGAGCAAATGCAGCGCGACCTGGACGACCTGGCGGAACGTACGCGAGGGATAACAAGGTCAGCCAAGTCGTGGACTTGCAATTGCGGTTCTCCTGATGGAGCGTTTTTGCCCGCTCTTGATTTCTACATTGTCAATCTCGCTCTGCCTGCCATTCGGGCGGGGCTTCGAACCACTGGAAGCGAGCTGCAGCTCCTCATCTCTTCCTACGCCTCGGCTTACGCGGTTTTTCTCATCACTGGAGGCCGCCTCGGCGATCTCTACGGCCGCAGGCGGATGTTCATGACCGGGATGGCGTGCTTTGTATTAGCCTCGATCATTTGCGGATTCGCGCCTAATGGCTTGGTGCTGATTTGTGGCCGGATTTTGCAAGGGGCTTCAGCTGCGGTGATGGTGCCCCAAGTGCTGGCGACCATTCGAATCCTGTTTTCCGTGGAGGAACAACCGAGTGTGATCGGTCTCTATGGATCGGTTTTCGGTCTGGCTTCGATCGTAGGCCAACTCCTTGGTGGCGCCTTGATCACCTGGAGTCCTTCTGGGCTGACCTGGCAAAGCATTTTCCTGATCAATGTTCCGATCGGAGTCATCGCCTTGCTGGGCGCGGCGAGATTTGTTCCCGAGATCCAGCCCTCGCGGCGTACACGCATCGATCTGGCAGGGGTGGCACTATTATCTTTGTTACTGGGTTCTATCATTTATCCCCTCACCTGTGGCGGGGAAGCCGAATGGCCGCCATGGACTTTCGTTTCTTTCGCCGCGAGCATCCCGATTCTTGTTGTATTCATTGGTACCGAGCGCTGGATCGCCCGCGCCGGTGGTGATCCGTTGATCGACCTCACATTGTTTAAAAACGTAACATTCGTTCTCGGGCTGGGAATGGCTTTCCTTTTTTACTGTATTAGCGTCTTCTTTTTGACGTTTGGTATTTATTTGCAGAGCGGGCTAGGGTGGACCGCTCTGCAATCCGGGGCAGCCATTCTGCCGTTTGCCATGGGTTTCTTTGCCGGAAGCCTGCGCTCGGCCAAGCTTTACGAGCGAATCGGAAATCACATCCTGAGCGTTGGATTTGGATTGATTACGCTCGGATTCGGAGTGACGGCGCTTGATATATTTGCCGGTCACGGACCTGGAATCATTTTCTATCTGGCACTCATCTGTGCTGGAGTAGGCCAGGGATTCCTGCAACCTTCGACCGTACGGATTGTTCTGGGCGAGGTTGAGCCGGAGAAAGCGGGGCTCGCCGCGGGAGTCGTGACATCGACGCTGCAAGTCGGTGCCGCGGTGGGAGTCGCCGCGATTGGGAGCGTTTTCTTCTGGGTGTTAGATAAACAGACCACTGCGGCAGCTTACGGCGAGGCTTTCGCGAGCGTACTCACCGTTGCGGCCTGTCTGCAGGCTATCGGAATGGCTTTGGGTGCTGTTCTAAACAGGCGTCACCGTCTGGGGAATTCTAGGCTGAACTTCGATCAGGTAATTGATCGGGAGCCCGCATAAATAAAGGATTGAGGACGAAAACGAGCTTCTCGTTACTGGCTACAAATTATGGCTTAAAATGGTCCAAATCGAGTCTGGAGGCTGTTCAACGGGCGATTGCCCGATCGAAGTTCAGAACTAGCCCACTATCGACGCCAATGACCTGGCCGTTGATGAAGGAACCGCCAGGCGAGGCAAGTAGAACAGCAAGTCCAGCGACATCGTCCACGTCCCCTACCCGACCCATAGGCACTCGGCCAATTGCCCGATCGAACGCGTCGGGAGCCTCCCAGAATGAGCCGAGAAATCCGTGCGGACAACCGTCGGCGCGATGGCATTCGTGCACACCTGGTGCGGCCCCCATTTCCAGCCATGGTACGGACGAGACCTGTCCCTATTTCTCTTGTCCGATTTTAAAATCATTGAGCAAGGCCCAGCCGAGGGCCCTGGATCAAAATTCCTTTGTTTTATCTCTGCCAGTTCCCCTGAAAGTATCGGCAACTGTCCTTGTCTTCGCTAGTAACGCGGGCTCAATAAAAACGGGCGTTGCAGCCTATTGTGAATGCCGTTTCCTGCGATCTGACCGAGATCGTTGATCCCGACGCCACCGGTTAAAACCCAACCGGATCCAGGATCAATCAGATCGTTGAGATCTCGCATCTTGTCTCCTGCTTGCCATAAAAACGCGTGATTAGTGCCCCCCGTCCGACTCATAGCTTCCCACTACCTGAGCAAACCTGTTCAGTCCGGCGGCAAAGCTCGAACGGGCTGCGTTTGGACCTAAATCAAATATCCTTCCGTAAACATAGATAAATGCATGTCTAACTGCGTCACCGGCAAGGTCAGACGTGCCCACGATAAGGCCGAAATCGTTGATGGCGGGAGAGAAACTATTCGTACCACCAAGTGTCGGTAGAAAACGGACCCGGCCGTTGTGCCAAAGAAATATGCGAGAAGTGGCGCCGGACACGCTACCCACCACTTGATTGAAGTTGTTGATGCTCGTCGCGACGCTCCCGTTGCCGATTCCCAGGTCATGCATTACTCCGTTATAGAAAAAGGCGTGTCGATCTCCGGTCCTGATTGGCGAACTACCGACCACGATTCCTCGATCATTAATCGCAATGCCAAATCCATTCTGTTCGCCACCCAAGGTTCCAAGATCGATCAGGTGACCTGCTGTCCACAAAAACGGATGGATTAAAAAGCTGTCGTTGGCAGTCGTGGTTGAATTCCCCACCACTTGTCCGTGGTTGTTGATCCCTCCTGCGTCGCTAAAGCGGCTATCTTTTGTTCCCAGGACCCCAAGGTCGAACATGCGACCGTTGGAATATAGAAATGCGTGGTTGTCCAACGCGACCTCAATTCCGTTAACCTGCGATCCTCCCGCCACTTGCCCTCTATTATTGATGCCACTGGCGAAACTATAGGTTCCTCCGGGTAGCACTCCCAGGTCGGTAATCTGGTATCGCCTCTGCGCCCTTGCCATTACGAGCAGCGCCATGAGCAGAATTATTGCTGCGATTGCCTTCATGCTTTTCTTTCTTTCTCGGTTTCTGTTTTCCCCGTAGTAATCCTGCCGCTAGATTCATTGCTGAAACGAGCGTCTTGATGATTGTTTGTTCCTATGCGCCAGCCCGCGACGGAAAACCCATTCATATGATGTGCGTCTCAAGTTAAGAGACCTTTCCCCAAGAGCTCCACGCGAATTGGCGACTATAGTGCGCGTATTGACACGTCATTGCTAGAATTAAGAATATTGGAATTGCCACAACGGCGGCAATTCAATCAAGCAATTACAGTCAAAGGGTGACGAGCCGCCTTGATCAAGGTTCCGATGCGATCTTGATTGGCGCGCCCCGCGGCCATCTAATCGAACGCGAACCTGGCGATTTTGATTGCGATCTAGCTCTAGCGTTGAGCACGCCGCAGCGACATCTGCGTGCCAGGCGGCGCGAGATAGTTTGCAAGTAAGACACTGGCTCCTGACTATATTGGTCTTAAACGACCTTGGATTTTCGATGAGCGAGATGTTGGAACAGGTGGCCAGGAATCGAGCGTACTGGGATGATCTCGCGCGGCAGTATGTGGGGGCTGGTGAACACGCCTGGACACAGGAAGAGCCCGCGTGGGGTATCTGGAAGGTTCCAGAATCGGAGGTCCAAGTTTTTCCCGAGGAGCTGGCAAGGATTCTATCGAGCTAGGATGCGGCACCGCCTACATTTCCGCTTGGCTCTCACGGCGCGGAGCCCGCGTCGTAGGTATCGATAACTCCGAGGCTCAGCATACGCAGCGCCGCCCGGAATCCGCTGCGACTCGAGGCATCGTAATTCCGCGATTCGAAGCGAACATTTTTTGGAGAAACCAGGAATATCGACCATACACCCAAGAATGAGGCTCAGACCAAGATCGTCTTGCCGCTTTTGCCGTACGAAAAAGCGGTCGCAATTGCATCCATTCCGAATCATGAAAGCCCTCCTCCTCGTCGCGACGGCGGCAATAGCCCAATCGGCCCGGATATTGGCGCTCATTTGCGCTGCCGCGGCCTTCCTGAACCAATCCGCCTCCGCCTGCACCGGTCTCAGCATTGCAGCCGGCGACGGCGGTCTTGTCACCGGGCGGACACTGGAATTCGGCGCCGATCCGCGATCGCAAATCGTCGTCTTTCCGGCCGACACGGAATTCACCGGAACCGTGCCCAATGGAACGGGCCTCCAGTTCAGGAGCAAGTACGGCTTCGCAGGTGCCAACGGTTTCGGCGTTCAGAATGCCATGATCGACGGTCTCAACGAAAAGGGGCTCTACATTGGTCTTTTTTACTTTCCCGGCTGCGCTAAATACATGGAAGCGACACCCGAGAACAACGCAAAGGGTCTCGCTCCGTGGGAATTCGGCACTTGGGCGCTTGCGAATTTTGCCACGGTCGACGAAGTCAAGGCGGCCATCGGGAAGATTGCGGTAGTACCGGCTTTTCTAGAGACGCTTAAGGAAGTGCCTCCGGCGCACTACAAGATTCAGGATGCCAACGGCGACTGCATCGTAGTTGAACCGACCAATGGCCAGCTCAAGGTCTATGAAAACCCAGTATGGGCGATGGCCAACTCTCCAGAGTTTCCTTGGCATCTGACCAACCTCAACAACTATCTCAGCCTGAGCCCCACCTATCCGGCGGCCAGGACGATTCGCGGCCTTGGGTTGGCCCCTTTCGGCATGGGTGGTGGTCTGGTCGGTCTGCCCGGCGACTTCACACCCCCCTCCCGCTTTGTCCGCATAGCCACCTATCTGCAAAATCTCCCGCGCCAGGAAACAACTGCCAAGGCGGTGAAGACGGCTTTCCATCTGCTCAACAACTTCGACCTGCCTCCAGGATCCAACAATCCTCCTGCCGGAACATCGGAGAGCTATTCTGACTACACCGCGTGGACTACGGTAAGCGATCTGAAGAACCTCCAATTCTACTGGAAAACCTTCGACGACCAGCGCGTGCGTTTCATTGATTTGAAAAAGGTCCTTCCGGCGAGCGGTTCCAAGGTCCTGACAATGACCATGGGCGACCAGAGCCAGGACGATATGGGCGATAAGTTGAAGTAGTCTGGTGACCAGCGGGCCGAAGAAGGGGAAGCTTGGTTTATTTTTTAGTCGCCTGATTTCCAGTCGAACTTTGCAAAAAGCAAAACACCTCGAAATTTTATAAATTTTCCAAATATTTGCTTGTATTTTGCCGCAATTTTGGAATTTATTTTATCTCCGCTCCGAGGTTCGTAACCGGTTGCGAACTCCTCCGGGAAAGTGAAATTGAAAGGAGAGTTAAGCCATGAAAGGTCTTCGGCTCGGCGATATATTCCACACCGAAACGGACGAAGTCGTTTTGATCATGGAAGGACAGATCGTGACCGGTTCCTCTTTGATTTTTGTCATGACAGACGATGGCAGAAAGAAATTCCTGGCTGCCGATTTTTTCCGAAAGCGCCTCTGCAACATTCGGGATTTTGATGTTCTGCACAGCAAATCCGACATTTTGGTGTCTCGGCTCTTGCAAACCCTGAAAGTGCAGAACGGCCGGAGCCTGCATCGCTCACAAATCTCTGAGGATTTGTGAGCGATGCAGGCTGAGATCATTTGCCGTGTGATTCATCGGCTCACCCGTCTTTGATTGCTTAGCCCGCACCCCGCGTCTATTCATTCTAGTATGGAAGTCCTCCAGACTTTATCGGTCGCTCTCGGGCTGGCCGCTCTCTCCGGCTACAGTTTGTATCTCACGGTTTTTTCGACCGGCCTCGCTATCCATCTCGGCTGGATTCACCTGGCGCCACAGTTTGAATCGCTCTCGGTTCTCGGGGATCCAGCGGTCCTGATTGTTTCAGGGATCCTCTTCGTGCTCGAATTCTTCGCGGACAAAATACCCTGGGTCGATTCAATTTGGGATGCCGTTCACACGGTCATTCGACCGGTCGGCGGCGCGTTTTTGGCAACCAGGGCTCTTGGCCATGCGAGTCCAGTGTTCGAGGTAATCGTCGCGCTGCTGGGTGGTGCGATGAGTTTCGCCTCTCACAGCTTGAAAGCCAGCACTCGTCTGGTGGTGAACGGTTCTCCGGAACCGTTCTCAAACATCGCGGTCAGTACCGGTGAAAACGTGATGGTTGTCGGCGTTATCGCACTCCTCTGGCACTACCCAATCGCAGTTTTCTCTTTTCTCGCGATTCTTTTCGCACTCACTTTCTATTTTCTCCCGAAAATCTGGCGTTCAATTTCAATTAAACTCTGGTTTATCGCCCGCAAGTTGAATCAAACGTCGACCTCTGAGACCATAGACAGGATTCCGGACAAGCTCCCTGCACGGTTCGAAGCTTTGTTTCGACGGATGACCGGACCCACGGCCACGATCGCTTGGGCCGCGCGCTGCGTTTCCGGCAAAGGCAAATTTCTGGAACCGGATCGCTTCGGTTATCTGGTGGCGAGCAACGAAGAGCCCAACAAAGTCTACTTCGTCACCAAGACCATGCTCGGCGGCGCTTCAAAGATGCTGGAGATCGAGCAATTCAAGGTTTCGCTAGAGCGACGGCTGCTTTTCGAAGAATTGAACCTCTACAGCCTGGCAAAAAATCGTCGATACAGCTTCAAGTTCGACCGAGCGCGCGCCGGACTCGCGGCCAAAGTTGCCGAAGAGCTCGAACATCGGCTGGAAGCCGCAAGGCCGCTCACATTGACGGAACCCAGAGATCAAGAGGACGGGAGTTCAGGAGTTGCAGAAGTTCAGAAGTTTCAGAAGGAAGAGATAACCTGATCCCGCAGGACCGCGTCAAACGGACAACACATTGCCACTCTTATTCTGCAACTCCTGCAACTCCTTCTTCTTACGCCAGCCCGTTTTCCTTCAGAATCTGCTCGGCGTTGGTCTTATCAACTCTCATCGTCGGCAATGTGATCTTCTTTTCCACTTTTTCGCCGTTCACAATTTTCAATCCTTGGCGAACTCCCTCCGCACCGGGCGTTGCATAGAGGAAAGTTGCGGTCAACTGGCCCTTTGCGACCCATGTTACGCCCTCGTCGGGCAGTGCGTCGATACCGATGAACTTGATTTCCTTATCACGCCCGGCATCCTTCGCCGCCAAATAGGCTCCGTACGCAATGGGATCGTTGTGACCGTAGAGCAAATCGATATGATCAAATGACTTCAGCGCCGTAGACATGACTTCGTATGCCTTTTGCTGTTTCCAGTCACAGTCCATCGGTTGCAGCAACGACTTGATGCCGGATTCCTTCCCGACGTGCTCCATAAAACCGTCGTGTCGATCATGAGCCGGTTGGGTACCCATGCCACCCCATAATTCCACCAGGTTCCCTTTTGCCTTGCCCTCACCGCCAAGCAATTCTACGGCATATTTGCCTGCTTCGCGTCCAATCAGGACGTTATCACCGCCAATAAACTGCGCGTACTTGTCGGTATCAACATTTCGGTCAAGAATGATCACCGGGATCTTAGCGTCGATCGCCTTGAGCACCACGCCTGTTAATCCGGCCGACTCTTTCGGACTGACTAACAAAATGTCAACGCCCTGTTGAATCAAATTTTCAACATCTGCGACCTGCTTTTCCGTCTTGTCTTGTCCGTCGGTAATGATCAATTCGAGCTCCGGATGTTTACTGGCCTCCTTGATCATATCTTTGTTGAATTGCACACGCCACGGTTCAACAGTCGTGACTTGTGAAAAGCCAAATCGATATTTCTTCGCTTCGGCGCGAGAATGCCATGGCTTGAATACCGTCGATGCCGCCGCTGCGACAACAGTTGATCTGATAAACGTTCTTCTATTCATAGGGGGAACCATTACTATTTATTGTTATCTATATTTTCTCTCTATCACTGATTAATTCAACACCACTCCGTCGTAAAATCACTCATCCCCGTTGAGCCCGGAAAAGCGTCCTCATTTCCTCGCTTCCTCGATCTGGTTGGATTGAGCAACTACTTCCCGGCGATGTTCGATCACCTTGAAATAGGCCCGGATCTGTTTCCATAGCACCCCGAGCTGCCCTTCTTGCAATAAAACCGCAACCAGAATGATTACTCCCTTCAAAACTAACTGCGTGTTACTGTCAATATTGCGCAACTGCAAAATATTTCCCAGAAAACCGAAGATCAGTACGCCTACCAAAGTCCCAATCATCGATCCTCTGCCGCCCATCAGGTTTGTGCCGCCAATGACAACCGCAGCGATCGCGTCCAGTTCCGCGCCGGCCCCGGCATCCGGCTTACCTTGTCGATACTGGGCAGTATACAAAACCCCCGCCGTGCAAGCGAGCATACCGGAGATTGCAAAGACTGCTATCTTTAGTTGATCGACACGTATGCCGGCGAGCCGAGCCGCCTGTTCATTGCCTCCAATCGCGTAGATGTAGCGACCAAAAGTGCTCAACTTCAAGACGAACCCAAAGACTAATACCGCGATCAGAAAGAAAATCCCCGGCACTGGAATAACCTGAAAAAGCAAGGCCCGAAGAACGTCGAAATCCTGAGTCGCGTTGGTGCCGGTGTATACGGGGTGAACCGCCATGTTCGATCCCCCCGCCAAACGAGCGATCCCTAAAATGGCGACCATCATTGCGAGCGTAACAATGAACGGCTGCATTTTACCCTTGGTAATAATCAGCCCATTCAGGGCCCCGAAAACAAGCCCGACCGCCGGGACAGTAACTAGAACGCCGGCAATCCCGAACTTCGTTTTGAGCTGACTGACCGTCCAGCCCATGGCGAGGATCGCCAGAATGACTCCCAGAATGATCCCAATCCATCTGACCCGCACACTCGCCTTTTCCACGGGTTTCGCCGAGCCTCTTCGTACATTGATTGCAATTAAAGGCACCAGATAGGCACAAAGGAAAAAACAGACGAAGCCCAGGATCGGAATCGACAGCACCGACGCATTCGTCCAACCCTGCTGGGTCAACAGCATCGCGCAAACGACCGAACCAAGCGCCATCATCGATCCAACTGAAAGGTCGATTCCGCCCGTCAAAATGACCAGGGTCATCCCGACAGCGATGATCCCGTTGTTGGAGACCTGGCGAAGCACGTCTGATTGATTTCCCGGCTCAAGGAAAATGTTCAATCCCTTGCGGTTAATCGGCGAACAGAAGATACCGACAAGATAAAGCGCCGCTAATCCCCAGAAAAGTTTAGTCTGCAGAATAAATTTCCCGATCGTGGAAGCAAAGCCTTTCATTGTGCAAACTCCAGTTCCGCAAACGCGGGCTGCACCAAGCCTCCAGGCGAGGCATATTCCAGGATTGTCTCATGCGAAAACTGTGTTCGGCTCAGCAATGCCGTCGGCCGGCCCTCACGCAACACGAGGATTCGATCGCTGAGCAGGGTCAATTCCGGCAATTCAGACGAAACGAGCACAATCGCCAGACCTTGCTCAGCCAGAGTCCCGATTAACCGATATATCTCTACCTTGGCACCCACATCGATTCCCCGTGTCGGCTCGTCCAACAGCAAAACCCGGGGTCTGGTCAGCAACCATTTCCCTATCACCAGCTTCTGTTGGTTGCCGCCGCTTAGCGTTCCCGCGGGCTGTCGCGGACCACTGGCATGGATGCCGAGATCACGAATTGTGCGTTCGGCAAGCTCCAATTCTTTGTCGGCCGACACAATCCCAAAGGCAGCGATCGTCCGCAACACAGCCAACTCGACATTCCGATCGATTCCAGCCCCAAGCACAAGCCCGTCTCGCTTGCGATCTTCGGTCACGAAAGCGATACCCACGGCCTTCGCCGCAACTGGATCCAAAAGATGAATCTCTTTGCCTTCGATGCACACCTCTCCGCCAGAGGTTCCGGAATGCAATCCAAACAAAACCTCCAGGGTCTCTGTTCGACCCGCACCAAGCAAACCGGCGAGTCCCAAGATCTCTCCAGCTGCTACGCTAAAGCTTACATTTTGTACCACCATAGGTCGAGCCGAAGTCGGCGCAGGATTCTCCAGCCAGAGATCTCGAACCTCAAAAACCGGCTTACGCGTCGCTTTTTCCGACTTGCCGCTCGCGATGATTTCTTGCAGTTCTCGACCCACCATCATCCGAATAATCTCGCGTCGACTCGCCGACTTGGCGAACATAGTTCCAATATGCTGACCGTCTCGAAGCACGCTCACGGTATCGGCAACCGCCAAGACTTCCTCCATGCGATGGGAGATGTAAACGATCGCAACGCCTTCCTTCGCTAACTTGCGAATCACCTGAAATAAGCGGTCTGTCTCGTTGATAGACAGTGCCGACGTTGGTTCGTCCATGATCAGGATCCGCGCCCTTGCCACCAGAGCTTTTGCGATTTCCACCAATTGCTGCTCACCGACCCGCAGTCTGGCGACAGGCAAATCGATCCGACCATGAAAATCCAAAGGGCTGAGAACATCGCGAGCCGCCCGGACCTGCTGTTCCCTGTCCACTAAAAACAGGGATCGAATTTTCTCCTGTCCCAGAAAGATGTTCTCGTCGACCGCCAATTCGGGCACGAGGCTGAGCTCTTGCTGAATCATCGCGATACCCGCCCTTGTCGCATCCCGGGGAGAGGTCATTCGATGCGGTATTCCTTCCACAAAGATCTCGCCCTCAAAATCATCGATCAGTCCTGCCGCAATCTTCATCAGCGTTGTTTTGCCGGCTCCGTTCTCCCCCATCAAGGCGTGGATCTCGCCGGCGCGCAGGTCGAAGTCCACTTTTCTTAGCACCGGGATCGGCCCGAAGCTCTTGGAGATCCCTCGCATCTGGAGAGCCAGGTGATTCGAAGATTCGGTTTGTTCGATTGGAGAAAGCATAGAATCCAGAGCAACGACCCACTCTGGAAGTAACATTGATCCGACGAAAACACAGTTTTTCCGCCGAATTTGAATCACATTCCAGGTTGATCGCGACCTGCTGTTTTGGGGGCTACAATGTAAAACTTTACATCCGGTTATAGTTCGTGCACAACAGATGTCAAGCTTCCCTAGCCATCCATCTCCAAAGATCGGAAATGTCGGCCCCGTGATCCCTTATGACACTCCACAATCTCGCCAGAGAGCTCAATCTGAGCATCGCTACGATCTCGCGCGCTCTCAGTCGGCCTGAAGATGTTGCTCCCCTGACCCGTCAACGCGTCCTGGCCGCCGTCCATCGCCATCGTTACACACCGAACGGAACCACGCGGTCTTTGCGCACCCAGCAGACCAGAACCATCGGCGTGGTCGTTTCCGACATCAGGAATTCTTTCTTTGCCGCAGTCGTCAAAGCCATCGAGGACGAAGCGAGGGCCAACGGATACACCGTTCTCATCTGTAATGCCGACGAAGATTGCGCCAAAGAAGAAGCCGCGCTCCAGCTGCTATTGGATCGAAAAGTGTCCGGCGTCATCAATTGCTCCACCGGAGCGAACCTTGATCTCCTCCGTGCATTCCAGAAATCCGGCGCGGTGCTGGTCGATTTTGATCGCGAGTCAGGCCTGAACAATGTCGACACGGTCGTCGTGGACAACAGGCGCGGAGCCGAGTTCGCTACACAGCATCTCATTGATCTTGGCCACCGCGACATAGCCACTGTCGCCGGGCCGCAACATCTTTCAAACGCACGAGCCCGTCTGGCAGCGTTTGAAGATACGCTGCGCAAGAACAACATCGGTGCAAAAAAGGCCTACATTCAATTTGGAAATTTCCTGCAGGAATCCGGCTATCAGGCCGCGCAAAAGTTGCATTCACTGAATCAGCCTCCCACGGCTCTCTTTGTTGCAAACATGGAAATGGCAGCCGGCGTGATTGCTTTCGTCCGCGAAAAAGGGTTGGCCGTTCCTCAAGAAGTCTCCATCGTGAGCTTCGACGATCCATTGTGGGCCCGTTATATGGACCCGCCCTTAACTGTCGTGGCCCAACCAATGGAGACGATGGGTAAATGCACGATGGAACTTCTGCTCGGCCGCCTGCGCGGAGATAAACCAGTGCAAACGATGGTGTTCACACCCGAACTGCTTGTTCGCCGATCCACCTGCCCTCCAGTTCGGCAAACACGCTAGTGTCCTGTCCCCGAAATAGCAGGTCTACCTCTTTCGGCTCAACGACCACCGTCCTGCCACCACGATCGCCGTAATCGCAAAGGCACCCAGGATGACCGAGCCGTCGACTTCTTCGCCGAGCACCCAGTGCGCCGCAAAGATAGCGAGAAACGGCAGGAGTAGTTGCACCTGACTCATCTTCGCGATGCCTCCGAGAGCAAGACCCTTGTAGTAAAAGAAAAACCCGATGAATTGGCTCACGGCAGTGAGATATAGTAGAGCCGCCCATGTGTCCGCGGATGCCATCCCGACATGAACGCGGTTGGCAGAACCGTAGACAGCCAGCGCGACCAATTCGATTGGAAGCACCGTCACAAGCGCCCAGCAGATCACCCGCCATCCCCCCATTTCGCGAGCCAGCAAACCTCCTTCTGCATACCCATAAGAACAGGCGACGAAGGCAATCAATAAGAAAACATCTGCCTGCTCGATCGAACGAAAACCCGATCGACAAGCGGAAAATAGACCAAGTAGGAGCGTTCCCAAAATCGCAAATATCCAGAATCCGCGTGAAGCCGATTCGCGCCCGCGGACGACTCCAAAGGCTGCGGTCGCCAATGGCAGAACCGACCCCAGCACCGAAGCGTGCGTCGCCGGAACGTGCTGCAAAGCGATCGAGACAAAGATCGGAAAAACCACGACCATCCCGACGGCCGCACAGAAAAGGCGTACCACCTGTTGCCGATCCGGCGCACGGCTCCTGCTAAGGATAAGATAGCCAAAGGCCGCGAGCCCCGCTCCGGCGCCGCGAATGAACGCGATCAGAATCGGATCAAAAGCGCGCAGACTCAGCCTCGTCATCGGGAAAGTGAAGCTGAAGCACAGCACACCGACTGAGGTGAAGAACCAGCTTTGCCATTCCAGCGATCCGGTCCGGACGGGCAGGGCAAAGGGCGAGTAGTTCGGCAACGATTTCACGCCGGGAAGCTCGAGCAATATCGGCTACCGGAACAGATACAGTTCATTAAAATATCGACCAGAACAGTTTGCACGGGCCGACGCTCCTGCTTAAGCTTCCGCGACTGGATTTGCCTCTCGCGACCATGCAAAACCGAGGCGGGTACCCTCTCGCCACTTCAATACCGAAATGCAGACTACCAACCCATCGCCCGCTTACCTGGCGCTCGCGAACTCGATCGAGACCCAGATCAAGGCTCACGTTTTCAACCCGGGAGACCGGCTTCCTTCTGTTCGATCTCTTTGCGGCGATCATCGGCTGAGTATGGAAACCGTCCTGCACACGCTCCGAGTCCTCGAAGACCGCGGCATCGTGGAAGCCAGACCGAGGAGTGGATTTTATATCAAATCCATAAACCAATTGCCTGAACCGCTTCCTCAGCCCCTCCGGTTGAAGGCATCGTCGGTTGAAGTTAGCAAGTTGCGTTATCAGGCCTTCTCACTGGGGAGTTCGAAAAACGTCATCCCGTTGAGTGTCGCAGTGCCGTCACCGGAAGTCCTCCCAACCGCCAAGCTCGGACGGATGATCTCAGTACTCGCTCGCTCGGCATCGGAAGAGGTCGTTGCCTATACCGATCCCGCAGGGCACCCGAAAATGCGCAAGCAGCTTGCGCGCCGATCAGGCGATTGGGGGTGCCTGCTAACGCCCGAAGACTTCATTGTCACGAACGGCACCGCCGAAGCCATCGCCCTGTCTCTGCGAACTACCTGCCCACCGCATTCCGCTGTTCTGGTCGAGTCACCAACTTACTACGGCATTCTTGAGACCATTGAGAATCTGGGGTTACGAGTAGTCGAACTACCAACGGATCCGCGAACGGGCGTTTCGCCAAACGATGTCGAGCACGCACTGCAATCGATACCCAGGATCGGAGCGTGCTTGCTGGTCACAAATTATAGCAACCCTCTTGGATACGCGATGCCGGCCGAGCAAAAGAAGAGGCTGGTCTCCATTTTGACAAAATATCAGGTGCCATTGATCGAAGACGATATTTACGGTGATCTTTGTTCGCCGGGCGATCGGCGTCCGGTCACCGCGAAAGCCTTCGACACCGAGGGCCTGGTGCTCTTGTGTAGCTCGATTTCGAAGACGCTGGCACCGGGTTTAAGAGTTGGTTGGATCTCACCAGGCCGCTACCGTGATCGGATTCTGCAGCTCAAAACAAACCAAACGCTGACCTGCCCGACGATTACCCAGATGGCAATCGCCGAGTTCCTGGAGCACGGCGCTTACGACGCGCACCTCAGGAAAATTCGAGCGTTTTTCGCTGACCAACTGCAGCGTTTCAGCGGCGCGGTCGCTCGCTACTTTCCTTCCGATATCAGGGTGTCGCGGCCTCTGGGGGGGTTTGTATTATGGATCGAATTTGATTCGGCCATAGACACCACGGAGCTGGCCGCCCGGGCGATAAACAAACATCGCATTGCCGTCACACCAGGCTGCATTTTCTCCGCAAACGGAAATAATTTCCGTAACTGCATTCGCATTAGCTGTGGTTACCCCTGGTCATCCTCAATCGAAAATGCGATCAAAACACTGGGGCAGATCGTCGATAGGGTTCACGCTCCCGCGTGACCGGCGTTGCGCGTCTGGAAAACGTGTCGGCGTGTCGGTGGTTCGGCGTGTCGGCGTGATCGAAGGTCATCCTTCGACGGATAACGAACGCGACCCAGCGTCGCATGTTTAAAATACGAAAAACGACCAGCGTCTGACGCGAATCACAGTTCCTTGCCATCCGACGTTCAGCCTTCGATCACGCCGAAACGCCGAAACGCGGAACCGCCGACACGTTTTCCCCTGCGCGCCGACACGATTCTTCCTGCCCATTGACGCCGCTACACCTTTCCGCGAGCGTCACCGTACGATCTATGAGCTGGTACTACGGGCTGGATGGGCGGCCGCAGGGTCCTGTTGAAGAAGCAGCGCTGGAGCAGCTTGCATTAACCGGCATCATCGAGTGGACCACTCCCCTCTGGCGAGCGGGTATGAGTGCATGGCAACCGTTCGGAGAAATCTTCCAGCGCGCATCCGTTCGCTGCCACGAATGCCAGAAACAGGTCGAGCCGGCGCCGGCGGTTCGTTACCGGGAAGTGTATATTTGTCCGAGATGTAAAATCACTTTTTTTCAAAAGGTTCGCGAAGGATTGGCGCGGGAAGAACCCGTTCACTATTGCGGATTTTGGATCCGGTTCTGTGCGAGGCTGCTCGATGGATTGTTCTTATCGGCCATTACGATTCCACTATCATTGTTAAATGAGGTGCTTATGTTCCGGCTCTACCCTCTCCCGCGATCCGGCGCCGACTTGAACCAGTTTGAAAATACCTCAACGCTGGGCACGCTACTCACGATTCAAGCTGCCTTCGTACTATTTGGTTTACTCATTGCCTTCGCGTATGAAGTCTATGCTGTTGGCCGGTTCGGCGGTACTCCTGGAAAGCTTCTCCTCCGGATGCGGATCGTCCGGTCCGACTCGTCCCGGCTCACCTACCGGAGAGCAGCCATACGGTTCTTTGCGAAGTTGCTGAGCGATCTCACTATGTACATTGGCTACATCATGGTCGCATTTGATTCGCAGCGGCGTGCGCTACACGACTACATCGCGGACACCAGGGTCATCAAAGTCGAGTAGTTTGATTTCAATGTGAAAAGTCGAATTGTTGGAACAATGAACGAATCCGCGATCTTTCTTTTGGAGCCTAGGTTCAAATGGCGGCGATTCTGAGTTGTCCCCAATGCAGTCGGCGACTGCCGGCCGATCGCTTCGTTTCAGGTCAGCCGGAGCCCTGCCCGTCCTGCCATTCGGAGGTGGTAGCGTATGTTTTCCCCGCCTTCGAGCGCGACAACTCTTCTCCTCTCCAAGTTCATCTCGCCCAGAAGGGTGAAGCTGCTTGTTTCTTTCACTCAAGTTATCGCGCAGTTACGCCGTGTGACAACTGCGGGAGATTTCTTTGTGAAACCTGTCTTGTTATTGTGGGCAGCAGACAACTGTGCGCCGACTGCGTCTCCCAGACGAGGAAACAAAAGAACCAAGCCGGACTGGTGAACCACGCTGCCCTTTTTGACAACGCGGCTCTTTTACTCGTGACCCTCCCAATGGTGACCGTGGTCTTCTCATTTCTCACCATTCTTTCGGCGCCGGTTTCCTTGTTTTTGGCTCTCGCCTATTGGTCGAGACAGTGGAACCTTCTTCCCCGATCTCGCTTCCGTTTCGTCATCGCGATTTCATTGGCCGCCGTGATCATCGCGGGCTGGGCATTGCTGATCTATTATATAGCAACCAATTCAAAGACACTCAAACGCGCCTAATGGACGTGTCCTACAAAAAGATCTCCGGCGGCGGTTTACTTCTGAGCCTGCTTCCGGGCCTGAGAACAAAGCTCTACCTCGGCGCAGATCATCTGCTCCTGATAGAACAATTCATTTTGGTCGAACGCTACAGGCGCTTCTATTTTCGCGACATTCAGGCTATCACCACCACCAGGAGCGCGCGATGGATCGTCCTCGGGGTGCTTTGGGGGTTCCTTGCCTTGCTCACGGCGCTCCTTTTCATGGTTCATCATCCGGTGACGCTGATATTTGGAACGCTTTTTACCGCGCTCTTTGGATTGGCATTCCTCCACAATCTTCTCTCGGGACCTACCTGCATTGTCCGGATTCAGACCGCAGTTCAAACCCATCGGTTTCCACCCTTGGAGAGAATGCGCGATTTTAGCTCAGGAATGGAGCTCATCGTGCCAATGATTCAGAAGGCGCAACGCGGCACCACGATCAGCACCGTCTAGCTTAGGCTGACATGAACCTGATTCTTCAAAAATGTCTGGTCCATGCTGATCGTGAAGCGGTTGTCCGCTGTCCGTCGTGTGGGAATTACTTCTGCCGGGAGTGCATCACGGAGCATGAGCAGAAATTCCTCTGTTCGAACTGTCTCCGAAGGGTAACAACATTGGTCGAACCTGCCGAGAGGAACGCAAATTGGCTCATGACGATCGTCAAAATGATGGTCGGGATAGCGGTCGCCTGGTTATTCTTTTATATTATCGGCAAATCCTTAGTTTTGTTTCCACCAAACGTGCACGATGGCACCTTTATCAGGAGCCTCGGCCAATGAGAACAAATCGGACCGGCCTGGTTCTGATCGAGGAAGCCTTTCAATTGCTTCGCACCGCTCCTGTGACTGTCTTCGCTCTCTATTGCGGAGGGGCTGTCCCTTTCTTGTTAGCGCTCTTCAATTTTTGCGCCGAAATGGGCTACCGCCGAGATGCCGGCGCAAAATGCGCCGCGTCCGCCGTTCTGGTCGCTTTGACCTACTGTTGGATGAAAGGATTGCAGGTGTTCTGTTGCCGGGAACTCGTTCGCGCTCATACCGGAAACGTCTACTTTGGATGGGAACCAAAAACGCTGCTCTCTGTCTGGAGCAGGCAGGTCGCTTTCCAGCCACTGGGCCTTTTTGTTAAGCCTCTGGCTTGGCTACTACTTTTTCCTGTTGCCTATGTATGCGCATTCTTTCAAAACCTGACGGTTCTTGGCGGGTCCAGACGGACAGATGTACGTAAGAGTTGGGAACTCGCGCGCCTCTGGCCCGCGCAAAGCCACACCATATACGGTCTTTTGTTCCTCCTGACCTTGATCGTTTTCCTCGACCTCTACGTTGTCGCTTTTTTCGTCCCTTTCATTCTCAAGACCCTGCTCGGAATCGAGAGTGTTCTAACACGAAGTTATACTTGGATCTTTTCGCCGGCCTTAATCATCGTCCTCGCGGCTGCTGCCCATTTTGTTATTGATCTTTTGGCCAAGGCGATCCACGTGATCCGCTGCTCTGACGGGGAATCCCACGCAACTGGAAATGATCTGCTGCGACGGTTAAACGGTTTGCGCAGCCCGGAAGGAGCGTTCCGTGGGCCCTGACGAAAGCCACGGAGGTCGACGCCGACCCGGGTTGCAAGCCCACCACTGCCCAATAGTGACGGTTGGTCTGTTTTGCGGTGCGCTGCTGATTGGTACTTCTCTGGGTACTCCCGGCTCCCATGCTACCGCGCCGCTCATTTCGATCGAAATCACTGTACCCACTGGCGACCCCGTCGACCAGCCGTTAACCCAACCGGCATTGGATCGTCAGATCGAACGAATCCTGGAAAATCCGGAATTTAGCTGGCGCGAACCCGCAGCCGACAGCGCGAATGAAAAGTCGCTCCTTGATCGGCTCGTATCCTGGATGCGCGAGACGATTCTCTCCATCGGGGACGCACTAAACCGGCTTTGGAAGACTCTCCGCAAGATTTTCGATTTTAAGCATTACTTCGCCGAACCGCCGACCTCCGAATCGCAATTCCCTACCGGGATAGCCAATGTGCTGACTTACTTGCTTTGGGCGACGTTCGCCGGAGCTTTAATTCTATTCGCCATTCGACTTCGAAGGTTCAAAACAACCATGCACCCGAAGCCGGTCGGACCGCCCCCAGCGCCAGACCTCGCCGACGACGGAGTTGCAGCCAATCAACTTCCGGATGACCAATGGTCCGCGCTAGCTCGCCAGAGGATTGCAGCCGGCGAATTTCGCCAGGCCCTGCGTGCATTTTTTCTGGCCATCCTTGCGCTTCTGGCTTCCCAACGATTCATCGCCATCGAACGGTGGAAGTCAAATAGCGACTACGAAAACGAGCTCCGTCGAAAAGCCAAGCCTCGCTCGGACCTGCTTTCGCTGTTTTCACAAAGCCGTCTTGGGTTCGAACGCTGCTGGTATGGGGCGGACAGCATCACGCCCGAAGCCTTGGAAAACTACAGTGACCTGTACGAAAGAATCAAGCATGCAGCGACAGACAATCGTTAGGTTAGCCGCCTATCTACTCCTGATTGCTTGTTTTTCAGCCTTGTTGTTTTTCGGTCTCCGAACCTTTCTGTTGCGCCTCGAAACCGGCGACAATTATCCTGAGTATTCTACCTATCGGGCGGATCCCAAGGGGTTGAAGGCTTTCTACGACAGCCTGAAAGCAACGGAAGTGGTTGCCGTCGCCCGACAGTTGCAGTCGTCTAAAATCCTCCCATCGGGAGAATCCCGTGCTCTCGTTGTCGCCGGTGTCGATGCCGGTCAACGAACTGTCTCAGACGAGGATTCTCAGTTGTTCGATCACTGGCTGGCAACGGGTGGACGGCTGATCATCGCCCTTCATCCGGAGCGAGATAATCAACCCGGGCGAGACTCCTGTGAACAAGCGAGACCCGACGCGAGCGAGTCAACGGCTGTCTCCTTGCGAAGTCTGATTCGGCGCTGGGGCGTCGAAATAGCGCCGCTCAAGGCATTCAATTCCAATTCAGCCAACTCCCCACAATTTGGTCAAGTCTCCCGCTGGTTTGGAAATCACTGCTTTGAACATTTAGAGCCTGAATGGAAGGTTATTGCCACTCAAGGCGAATGCGACGTGATCGTCGAGCGCCCGATCGGCGCGGGGACACTCGTCCTTATCGCCGACTCGTATCCTCTCAGCAATGAAGCGCTCGCCGTCGACCGGCATACTGGACTTCTCCTCTGGTTGGTTCGCGGTTGCCGCGAAGTCCTGTTTGAAGAGACGCATCTCGGGCTGCGTGAGCGCCCGGGTATAATGACCCTCGCCCTGCGTTACGGGTTGCAAGGAACAATAGTCAGCATAGTCGCTGTGATGCTCCTTTTCGTCTGGAAGAGTCAGTATACCCTCGTTCCTGGAACAAGCCCTGATCAAGGCCTGCCCAGCGTACAAGGTTATAGCTCTGAACAAGCTTTTCTAAACTTGTTAAGGCGCGAGATTCCTCAGAAGGAGCTGCTGGGCGTCTGCATCGAGACGTGGCTGAAAACCGCACGACTAACCCCGGCGCAGCTTGCGCTTCTGGAAAAATTCCGTTCCGAGCCCAGTCCAGGAAGGTCCATCGTCGAGAGATATAATCGGCTAGTGTCTGGCCTGAACGAAAGACTATGAATCAAGCGTTGGATGAGCTAAGAGAAATTTTAACCCGAACCCGCACGGAGGTAAGCAAAGTCATTATCGGTCAAAGACTTGCTGTCGATCTATCTCTTATTGCCATATTCACAAATCATCATGCGCTGGTGGAGGGTGTTCCTGGTGTCGGGAAAACTTTGTTAGTTAAGACACTGGCTCTCACGTTAGGGGCCGTCTTCAATCGAATCCAGTTTACTCCGGATCTGATGCCGTCAGACATTATCGGAACCAACATTTTTAATCTGCAGAAGAACGAATTCGACTTTATTCCGGGTCCGGTCTTTACCACGTTTCTGATCGCCGACGAAATCAATCGTGCGCCGAGCAAAACCCAGTCTGCCCTACTCCAGGCCATGCAGGAACGTCAAGTCACGGTCGATCGTATCACCTTCGATCTATCACCCAACTTTACCGTGTTTGCTACCCAGAACCCTATTGAGTACGAAGGGACTTACGCACTGCCGGAGGCACAAAAGGACCGCTTCATGCTCAAAATCAGGATGGATCTGCCAGAACGGAATGAAGAGCTGAATTTGGCGAAGCGCATGTTAGGAGATCAGGCCCCCGAGCTGGTTCTTAACCGCGGTGATGTCAATATCGTACTCCGCGAAGTGGATCTTCCTCGCCTTCGCGCGGCCTTATCCCAGGTACTCGTAAAGCCCGATTTGCTGACTTACCTGGTGGATCTTACTCGGGAGACAAGGAGGCATGATAGTATCCTTGTCGGAGCTGGTCCGCGTGCAACTCAATCGCTTTTGCTGGCCAGCCGCGCGCACGCTGCATTGGACGGGCGGGACTTTGTTACCCCGGACGACGTGCGCACTTTATTTCAGCCTGTTTTAGAGCATCGCCTTATCCTGCGTCCGGAGTTCGAAATTGAGGGAACAGAAGTAACCTCCGTCGTGCACCGCATCCTGGAAAAAGTCCCGGTTCCAAGATGACTGCCCCTCGGTTGAAACTGGTCCTTTGGATGCTTCTGATCACGGTGCCGCTTGCCACGATTGCGGGATTGAACCGGGGCTTTGCTCCAATCGCTCTGTTGTTGATAGGTTTCGTACTCATCTCCGCAGGTGTCGATTTCGTTCTGGGTTACGGTCGCTATCGAGACCTGAAATTCTCTTTACCCGAAACTGTGCGCGCGATTCGAGACCAACGCGCTGAGCTGGAGGTCCGAGTGCAGTCTTCTTTTCCCCATCACGGTATTTTGCGTTTAGCCGTATTGTTTCCGGATGGATTGGAATCGGAAGCTGAACCGACAAATGTTCTCCTTACCCGATCATCGTCCGAACGCCTCCTGCTATTTCCTTTCATGGGGACTTCGCGCGGATCTTGCCTGATCAACAGACTCTACTTTGACTGGCATTCCCCGTTCGGTTTTTGGATTCACCGCAGCGATCGAACCGTTCGTTGCGAAGTCCGCATCTATCCGAACCTGATCGTGGAAGGCAAACAAATCGCGCACTTCCTGAAGCGCGGTGCGATGGGAATTCATGCTCACCCGCAAGTCGGCAGAGGCAGAGAATTTGAAAAATTGCGGACCTACGAGCGAGGCGACGGGTTCGACGAGATTCATTGGAAAGCGACCGCGAAACAGCGATTCCCTGTTACAAAAGTGTTTCAGCTCGAGCGTTCGAAGGAAGTATACCTGGCAATCGACACGTCTCGCCTCAGCGCGCGTCCACTCCCTGATACATTCACCACCGGCCGTCGCAATACGAACACGACGCATTTGGACCGCGCGATATCCACTGCACTGCTCTTTTGTGCCACGGCCGAGCGGCAAGGTGACCGATTCGGGTTTATCTCGTTCTCGGACAAGGTAGACCACCTCATCAAAGCCCGAAATGGCTCGTCCCACTTCAACCTTTGCCGGGACCTGGCGATCTCACTCACGACACAAACCGTAGCACCCGACTTCACTGAGATAGCCGCCACGCTAAAGCAGCGGATCAATGGTCGCTCCCTGATTGTGTTCCTGACTTCACTCGACGATCCGGTCGTCGCTGAAGATTTCGTTCTTACGGCCGGGCTGTTATCAAGGCAGCACGTCATTTTGGCCGTGATGATTGCGCCTCATGCCGTTCAGTCGCTGTTTAGCGAGGGAACGGTCCAGGATCCTGATGAAATTTATGCGAAACTTGGCGGACACCTGACCTGGGTGAAACTGCAAAACCTGCGTAGGACACTGGTCCTGAAAGGCGTTCAGTTCCACGTCGTTGCGAATCATCACCTGGGACTCAAATTAGTCAGCTCCTATATGGATTTGAAGCGCCGGCAAATCTTATGATTGTCGATCTAAAAAAATTCATCGCTCGCGAGCGCACGACCTGGGAGGAGTTGGAGAGAATGCTCAAACGGCAGGAAAACGAGGCCACCGCCCATCTGACCCTCGAGGAGGTTGAACGGCTCCACTATTTGTACGAGCGCGCCGGCGCGGGATTGATCAAGATCTCCACTTTTGCTGCTGAACCAAATCTAGTCCACTTCCTCGAATCACTTCTCACCCGAGCCTATGCCGAACTGCAGAACAACCATTCAAGGACCGGCATATGGTCGCCGCGCCGGTGGCTGTTCCAAACCTTTCCACAGACGTTCCGTCGACATATCCGGTTTTTCCTGGCTGCACTGGTGCTCACCGTTTTGGGAGGTCTGTTCGGCGGCGCGGCGGTCGTATTCGATCCGGATGCGAAAGCCGCTATAGCACCGTTTCCGCACCTTCTGGAAAATCCCTCCGAGCGGGTCAGAGAAGAGGAAAGTAAGCCGAACCAAACGCTTGCCAACTCCAGGGGCCGGTTCTCGGCGGTGTTGATGACGAACAATACCCAGGTTTCGATCTTGGCGTTAGCCCTTGGTGTTACCTGGGGAATCGGGACGATTATTCTGCTGTTTTACAATGGCGTCGTGCTGGGCGCAGTGATCTTCGATTATGTCCGGGCCGGTCAATCGGTCTTTCTAATGGGATGGCTTTTGCCGCACGGCGTGGTCGAGATTCCCGCCATCCTGATCGCCGGCCAAGCAGGCCTTCTCCTCGGTCAGGCGCTCATCGGTTGGAATTCCAAAGAGAACGTCCACCAACGACTCCGTTCGGTTACGGGATCACTTGTCACCTTGATCTCCGGAGCCGCGCTCCTGCTGATTTGGGCCGGATTAGTAGAAGCATTCTTCTCCCAATACCACCAACCAATCTTGCCCTACCAGTTCAAAATCGCTTTCGGGCTGGTCGAACTGGTGGCGTTGATCGTTTTTCTGTTCCGGGGTAGTGGAAGCGTCCCCGCTTTCACCTTCTCGAATTTCCCTGAATGCGAACTAATAAGCTCATCATTCGCACCCCGGAAGGAATTTGTTTCACTCAACATCTCGCTGGGCCGGTCACACGATTCTTAGCCTTTGCCATCGACCTCGCAGGTATCAGCCTTATTTCCGGCCTGATCGCCCAGGTTCTGCTGCTAACCGCAATGGTTAACCCCGACTTTGCTCTGGCCGCTCGAACGGTCTGTTATTTCCTCGTCACGGTCGGCTACTCAATTCTGTTAGAATGGATTTGGCACGGTCAGACTCTCGGAAAGCGCGTGCTCAAAATCCGGGTGATCGACGCGGAAGGTCTGCGGCTGCGCCCAAGTCAGATCGTGATCAGAAACCTGTTGAGGCTCGCGGACCTTTTGCCCGCGTTCTACGCCGTAGGTGGAATCTGTTGCGCTTTGTCTCGCAAGTATCAGCGTCTCGGAGATTTCGCGGCAAATACCGTCGTGATCCATGCGGCTCCCGAAAAACTTCCAGACTTTGAGTTACTGTTCAGCGGTACGTTCAACTCGCTGCGGAGCTATTCTCATCTTGCTGCTCAGCTGCGAAAATTGATTTCTCCGGGCGAGGCTCGGTTGGCGCTCGAAGCGATTGTCCGTCGGAATGATCTCGAACCGAATTCGCGGCTGGAATTGTTCAGGCAACTCGCGGACCACCTGCGTCCGATCGTTTCTTTCCCTGAAGAAAGTCTCGCCGGCCTGACCGACGAACAGTACGTACGCAACATCGTCGATCTGATTTACCGCCCGGCCGGTTAACTAATTAACCCTCATAGGTTTTTGAACGAAAAATCACGTTCGTTGTTCGGACGTGCCACGCCGGACGCGCAGGAGCGCGGTCCTACCCATCGGAGGATAACCTCCGATCACGCCGACACGCCGAACCGCCGATACGCCGACACGTTTCCCCCGCTACCAGCAAACAAAGCCACCGTCGACGACAAGGTCAATGCCCGTACAAAAGGAAGCCGCCTGGCTGGACAAGAAGATGGCCGGCCCCACCAATTCATCGACCGTGGCCATGCGGCCCAGCGGAGTGTCCGCCTCGAATTGCTTGACTTGCTCCGCCACCTCCGGGCGTACGTTCATCGGCGTGGCCGTGTAGCCAGGGCTGATGGAGTTAACGCGCAGACCGCGATCGCTCCATTCCATGGCCAGGCTCTTGGACAGGTGGATGACCCCGGCTTTGGAAGTGTTGTAATGCACCTGCAAGAGGCCGCGATTGACGATAATGCCCGACATCGACGCGATGTTGACGATAGAACCCTGTTTGCGCGGCAGCATAACACTCCCCTCCGCCTGGCACGAAAGAAAAATACCGGTAAGGTTAATGTCCAGCATCCGTTGCCATTGCTCTAACGGCATTTCTTCGGCCGGTGTTGCATTGGCGATACCCGCGCAATTCACTGCGACCGAAAGCGGCCCAATTTCTTTTTCCAAGGCGTCCAGGGCCTTCGCAAGTCGGCGGCCTGCGTCACGTCGCCCCTTAAAGCGAGAGCTTGATGGCCAAGCCCTTTAATCTGTTCGACCGTGCCGTCCAGGCCCTTGCTCGACCCAAGGTCGAAGCAACCGATTGATGCGCCCGCCTCTGCCAGTCCGACGGCGATGCGTTGGCCGATGCCGCTGCCGGCACCGGTCACAAAGGCGATTTTTCCTTCAAGGCTAAATAGGTTCATGATTTCCAGAAAAAGGATTCAGTAAACGTTCGGGAAGTGCTCAGCCATTTTTATGCGGTGGCTCGTTCCATGATCGCGACGTTGCTCGCCTGGCCCCGTGGCAGGATGCCCTGCGGACCGGCCCCGGGCAAGCACCAGCACCCGATGGGACAGGCCCAGCACTTCCTCAAGATCAGAGCTTACGACAACGACCGCCATGCCCTCACGCGCCAGTCCGGCGATGGTTTCATAGATTGCGGCTCGCGCGCCCATATCGATACCGCGGGTCGGTTCATCGAGAATGAAGACTTTGGGCGAACGGGAAATCCATCGGGCGATGATGGCTTTCTGCTGGTTGCCGCCCGACAGGTAACGCATCGTCTGGTTGGCTTGGCCTTTTACGCCAAGACGTTTGATGGCGCTGGTGGCAAAAGACGCGACCTTGGCCGGCATCAACCAACCGTTCACGGCCAGTCGGTCAAAATTGCCGAGCGCCAGGTTGGCGCCCACGGAATGATCGATCAGGACCCCTTGCGCTTTGCGGTCTTCCGGGACGAGGACGACGCCGGCTTTGATCGCGTCCTCGGGCGCCTTGAGCTGAACCGGTTTCCCTTCAATAAAGACCGAGCCGGACGCCAGCGGATCGACGCCGGCGATGGCCCGAACCAGTTCCGTGCGGCCGGCCCCGACGATTCCGGCAATGCCAAAGATTTCGCCGGCCCGTACCGAAAAGCTGATGTCTCTGAAACGCACCGTTGGCCCCCGTCAATTCCTCCACCCGCAAGACTTCCTTGCCGGTCGGTTCCTGCGACTCGGGAAAAATGCGGTCCACGTTGCGTCCGACCATGTTCTCGAGCAAGACGTTCACGGGCACCTGGGCGGAAGAATGCGTCGCCACCAGCCGGCCGTCGCGTAAAACCACGATGCGATCGGCGATGCGCGCGATCTCCTCCAGCCGGTGGCTGATATAAATGAAACTCACCCCTTGCTTGCGCAGTTGGTCGATTTGCGCAAACAGCCGGTCGGTTTCCTCCCCGCCCAAGGCCGCTGTCGGCTCATCCAGAATTAAGAGCCTGGCCTTGAGCGTGAGGGCTTTGGCGATTTCGACCTGTTGCTGAGCGGCCACTCGCAGGGTGCGCACCAGCGCCGTCGGCGGGACGTCCAGACCGAGCCGGTGGAGTTGCTCGGCCGCACGCTGGTTCATGGTCTCGCGGTCGATCCGGCCTCCCTTCATGAGCAAGCGGCCGACAAACATGTTCTCGGCAATCGACAGATCGGGCAAAAGCCGCATCTCCTGATGGATCAGCCCGACACCAGCCTCGATGGCCTCACCCGGCCGAGTGGGCGCATAAGGTCGGCCCTCCCACGTCATCGTCCCGGCTGGAGGGCGGAAAAAGGCCGGCAATGATCGACGACATCGTGGATTTGCCGGCCCCATTTTCGCCCAGGAGAGCAACCAACTCCCCCTCATACACGTCCAGGTCGATACCCGACAGCACTACGTTGGTGTCGAAGCTTTTTTCGATCCCGCGCAGAGAGAGCCGCGGCACGGCTCCCCCGTTGAAGGGCTTCCGCGGAGTCGTCCTGGGCCGCGCTGGCGTTACGTGAGCTCATCGCACGTCGATTGAATCGTTGGCGGTGGTTACGGATGGTTTTCGATAAAGGGAGCCCACGTTTTCCTTGGTCGTCAGGACCGCCTCTTGCAGTTGTTCCTTCGGTAGTTGCTTGCCGTCGATCAGGTCAAGGGCGGAGTCTAAGGCCAACTTACCCATGAATTGGGTCTTTTGGGTCATGGTCGCGTCCAGAACTCCGTCACGAACCGCTTTAAGGCCGGCCACGTCACCGTCAAAGCCGAATATCCAGACCTTGTTGCCAACGTTAGCCACCTTCACGGCATGTGCTGCTCCCAAAGCCAGGGCATCCGCGCGGCCGAAGAAGGCGTTGATGTTCGGGAAACGCTGCAGCATGTCCTGGGCGATTGCAAAGCCTTCGTCCTGCATCCAGGCCTTGCTGGGTTGCTTGGCCACCACCTTGATGCCGGGGCAGTTTGAGAGCGCCTCGTTAAAGCCCTTGTCACGGTCCAGTTCGGGCGTCGTCCCCTGCTGACCCTGGAGGATGGCGATGTTGGCTTTCCCGCCGGTGACTTTGCAGACATACTCACCCAGTGTGTGTGCCGCTCCCACGCTGTCAGTCGCTATGAAAGTGTCTCCGGGGGCGTCAGGGGCATTCCGGTCCACATTGATGACGGGAATATTGGCCTTTTTGGCCGCTTTCACCGGAACCCCGGCGGCCGTAGCGCCCGCAGGGATGTAGATGATCGCCTTGACCCCACGAGTAATAAGGTCTTGGATCTGGTCGACCTGCGTGGCGGCATCGCTTTTCGCGTCCGCCACGATGAGCTCGACCCCCTTGGCTTTGGCTTCCGCCCCGACAGCTTGTTTGATTTGATTGAAAAAGTCCGCCTGCAGGTTGGCGACGGCCAGGCCGACCGTCTTCTTTTCCTGAGCGGACCCGGTCGCGGGACTAAGTAAAACGCTCAACGCGGTGAGCGCGGCAACACAATAAATTCTTCGAAGGAGCATAACTATAGGATGATGGGTTTGGAGGTTAGTTTTTTGGGATTATTTTATTTGGTTGGGTCGGAGTGGAAACGTCTGGCCCTGTGTTTTGATCGCAATTAGGCGGCTCGGCGCCGCAGCGTGTCGGAACTGACTGCCAGCGCGATCACCACGCCGATGACCACCTGCTGGATGAACGGGGAAACGCCGGTAAGATTCAGGCCGTTATGCAGCACGCCGATGATCAGGACTCCCACCACGGTGCCCCCGATCCCGCCAACGCCTCCGCTCAAGCTCGCACCACCGATGACCACGGCCGCGATTGCGTCCAACTCGTAGCCAAGGCCGGCGCTAGGTTGGGAGGAATCCAGCCGGCTCGCCAGCACGATGCCCGCCAGTCCCGAAAGGAGCCCGCTTGCCACGTAGACCCAGCTGGTCATGTTCCGCACGCGGATACCCGCCAGGCGCGCCACTTCGGCGCTGCCCCCAATAGCGTAAAGGCTTCGGCCCGCCGCGCGGTAACGCAGGAAAATCCAACTGGCGATCACCAGCACGATGGCCAGCGCGACCGTCAGGGAGAGAAAGCCGAAATAACGGGTCGTGGCAAAGCTGTCGAACCACTCGGGGTAACCGACAATCTGACGGCCGTCAGTAATGATATTGGCCAGACCGCGGGCGATGGTCATCATGCTCAAGGTGGCGATGAAGGCCGGCAGTTTCGCCCGCGTCACGAGCGATCCATTCACCCAGCCGCAAAGGGCGCCGACCAGAAGGGCAGCCACGATCGAAAAGACAATTGGCAGTTGCATGTCGTGACTCAGCCAGCCCAGAATCATCATGGAGAACGCCAGGACCGATCCGACCGAAAGATCGATGCCCCCAAGGATGATCACCGCCGTCATGCCAAGCGACAGGATCCCGAGCACCGTGACCTGGTCCAGAATGTTGAGCAGGTTGCGAAACGAGAGAAAAGCAGTGGTGGTGAAAGAAAAGATGACGCAAAGCGCCACCAGGCCGATCAGGGGGCCTTGCACGCCGATGAGTTTACTCGCCCATGAGGTTCCCGGCCGCGCGGTCGGGGCGGGTGCTGCAGGGCGTGAAGCGGCGCCTTCGTTGGTCTGGGGTGTGGCCATATTGAAGTGTTCCAGTTCTAACGTTTTGCCAACAATTGACGGGCGGTGGTGGCGAGGCCCGGGCCGTCGATGCCGTAGTGGCGGAAGATTTCCTCCTGGCTTCCGGTCACGGTGTGATCGTCGGGAAAACCGACGATTTTAAAGCGGGTGGCAATGCCTTCCTGGAGCAGTAAGCCGGCGCAGGCTTCGCCCAGGCCGCCGTTGACGCTGTGCTCCTCGACCGTGATCACGCCCCGGTTTGGGTGGCGGCTTGCCGCACCGCGGCTTGGTCCAGGGGTTTGAGGGTGTGCACGCTCAGGACCCGGCACTCCAGACCCTCCTTGGCCAGCAATTCGGCCGCTTCAAAGGCCGGCGCCACCGTTTCACCGCAGGCCAGAAAGCTTAAGGCTCCGCCTTCCCGGATCAACGAGGCTTTGCCCAGTTCAAAGCCCGCTTCCACCCGCGGCAAGTGCGGCATCCGTTTCTTGCCAAAACGCAGGTAAACCGGCTTGGTCGATCGGGCGGCTGCTCGCACCGCCTCACGGGTTTCGAAATTATCGGCCGGCGCCACGATCGTGATGTTGTGGATCGCGCGCAGCACCGCGTAATCGTGCAATGAGTGGTGGGTGGTTCCCAGAGCGCCGTAACTGACCCCGGCGCTGATGCCCACCGCCGTCACCGGCCGGTCGGAGTAGCAGAGGTCGTTTTTGATCTGCTCCAGCGAGCGGGCGGTCAGAAAACAGGCGGGCGAAACGGCAAAGACGTTCTTGCCCGCCGCGGCCAACCCTGCCGATACTCCCACCAGGTTTTGCTCGGCGATGCCCACCTCCACGATCTGGCCCGGCGCGGCTTTGGCAAAGGGGGCCAGCTTGGCTGAACCCCGCGAGTCGCTGGTGACCACCAGAAGGTCAGAATCCTCGCGAGCCAGTTCCAGCAGCGTGGCCGCGAATGTCTTCCAAGTTAGCTTGTGCCAATTCCATTATACAATGGCGGCTTCAGCCGCCTCCAGTTCTGCCATCGCCCGGCTAAACTCCTCGTCGTTGGGTACCCCATGATGCCACCTGGCCACGTTCTCCATGAAGCTGACTCCTTTGCCTTTGCGCGTCTTGGCCAACACCAGGCTCGGTTTGCCCGGCCGGAAGGGAATCGCTTCAAAGGCGCGCATCAATTCCCCGACGTCATTGCCGTTGCAGCGCTGCACCGAGAAACCAAAGGCTTCAAACTTCTCATCCAGCGGCGACAGTTGGCAGACATCCTCGGTCGAACCGGTGATCTGCAACCCGTTGCGGTCGACGATGGCCACCAGGTTATCCAACCGGTAGTGGGCCGCCATCATGGCCGCCTCCCAGTTGGAGCCTTCGGCCAGTTCGCCGTCGCCCAACAGCGTGAAGACCCGGTAATCCCGGCGATCGATTTTGCCGGCCAGGGCAATGCCCACCGCCACCGCCAGCCCGTGACCCAGCGCGCCGGTGTTTTGCTCCACCCCGTAAACGTCGCGCGTCGGGTGGCCGATGTAGTGCGAGCCGTAGCGGTTCAAGGTCTCCAGATCCTGTCTGGGAAAAAAATCCCCGGTCGGCCAGCACGACAAAGAGCGCCTCGGCGCAGTGGCCCTTGCTCTGGATATAGTAGTCGTGCTCCGGACTTTTAAAGCTCTCCGGGCTCACCCTCAGAATCCGGTTGTAGAGCACGTTGAGAATGTCCAGACAGGACAAATCCCCGCCCGTGTGACCGGACCCGCATGATTTAACAAGCCGGAGCAAAGCTTTGCGGTATTGCACCGATTTAAGCTCAAGGTCGCGTTCAGTCAGCAAGGCCATTTTTTTGGGGGGATCCTAATCAACACCTGTTGAATAAATATTCAATGAATAAACATTCAGTATTTGTTACCTAACGTAGCCCCCAAAATAGGGCGGTTCCGGCCGGCCTGTCAAGCCTCAGTCTCATAATATTATTTTTAAAAAACTGCACCCAAAATTCACGACATGATCAAGCCGCCATCCACGTTGATCGTTTGGCCCGTAATATAAGAAGCGTCCTCCGAAGCAAGAAATGCCACCAGCCCCGCCACGTCCTCCGACTTCCCCGCCCGTTTCATCGGGATGTTATTTACCCATTCTTTCATTAACTCCCCAGGCTGGTAGTTGCCTAGCAGTTTGCCCCAGGCCGCGTCGTTGTAGGCCCACATATCCGTCTCGATGATGCCGGGACAAAAGGCATTCACAGTGATGCCATCCGTCGCTAGCTCCTTGGCAAGGCTCTGGGTGATGCCCACTACCCCGAACTTACTCGCCGCGTAGTGGGGAGTGAAGATGAAGCCCTGACGCGCTTGACCCGAAGCCGTGTTAATGATTCGCCCATACCGGCGCGGCTTCATCCGGAGAGCTGCCGCCTGGCAACACAGGAATACGCCCTTGGTATTCACCGCCATGACCCGATCCCAGTCGTTTTCCGACAGCTCTTCGATCCGCGAAATGGTGATCACTCCGGCGTTTTGAATCGACACGTCAATTTTTCCAAACTCAGCGATCGCTTGATCGTACATTCGCTCAACCTCAGCTTTTTGCGTCACGTCGCAGACGACGGAAGTCGCTCTGACACCCGACGATTTGAGCGTCTCTGCCAGCTCGTGCACGCTCGCCTCGTTGGCCGCAAGGATTAAACTCGCACCTTCCGCAGCGAACCGCATGGCGATGCCCTTGCCGATGCCTCGACTGGCACCAGTAATCAGTACGCTCTTCTCTTCGAATCGTTTGCTCATAAGGGGAATGTTAGTCTAATGGTTATCGATTGATTTGGCGTGGAGGTTAGGCGCAGCCCGGACAGACTCGTGATGCCGATGCCGTCACTTGTTTCGCATTTTATTGGTTCAACCCGTACGCCTTTACCGATGCGACCGCGTCGTTCCAGCGACGCACGAGCCGGGTTCGCTTGCTCTCCTCAAGCGCTGGACGAAATAGCGTCGTGCGGGGCCACTACATTTGCAATTTCATCGGTCGAGGGCCAAAACCCGCAGCCAAGACCGGCGGCAAACGCCGCACCCAGCCCCGATAACTCGGCGGTTTGGCTTCGCAGCACTTGCCGGTCGAGGACGTCGGCCTGAAATTGCATCAGCCAATCGTTCTTGCTCGCACCGCCATCAGCAAGCAAGGTTTCAAGCCGCGCGCCGGCCCGTTGCATGGTGTCGAACACATCCTTCACCTGAAAAGCGATCGCTTCCAGGGCGGCTCGCACCACGTGTTCCTTGCGGGTATCAAATGACAACCCCACTAATGCGCCCCGCGCCTTCTCGTCCCAATGGGGCGCGCCCAAGCCGGCCAGGGCGGGCACAAAATAAACGTTGCCATTGCCTTCGAGCTCCGTCGCGAGCTTAACGGCTGGCTCCAATTCCTTCGAACCGGTCAAAGTCAACGCCCACGACAAGCCGGACCCCGTCACCGTGATGTTTCCCTCGTACGCATATTGAATTCGGTCAAACTTCCAGGCAATGGTGGTCGAAACGCCTTTTTCGCCGCCTTCCGGGCTGTCGCAGAGAGTCATGAGCGATGAACCAGTGCCATAGGTGGCCTTCACTTTGCCTTTCTCGAGCACTCCGTGGCCAAGCAACGCGGCGTGGGAATCGCCCAAAATGCCGCAGATAGGAACCGGCCTTCTTCCAGGAAGAATCGCGTCACCCAGCGCCGCGTTTGACGCTACCACCTCCGGCAACGCAGACGCGGGTACCCCAAAAAGCGCGAGCAACTCCGGGTCCCACCCACCCCGGCCGATGTTGAACAGCTGTGTTCGGGAGGCATTGCTGAAATCGGTCACGAACCGTTTGCCGCCAGTGAGGTTCCAGACAAGCCAGGTGTCGACAGTCCCAAGGCAAATCTCTCCCTTCTCCGCAAGCGTACGGAGATCAGGACGGTTCTCTAAAAGCCACTGCATCTTGCTCGAGGGAAATAGTGGATCGACCTGCAGGCCGGTTTTGGCTCGAATGAATTCCGCTAAGCCTTTGTGGCGGAGCGCCTGACAGATTTCGGCGCTGCGGCGGCACTGCCAGACAATGCACGGAGCCACAGGCACGCCCGTCGTCCGATTCCAGGCCACCAGGGTTTCCCTTTGGTTGGAAATCCCTAGCGCAACGACCTCATGCTGTGCGCCTTGCGACTAAACAGCCTTCCAGGGCTTGTTGTGCCGCGTCCCAAACCGCCTCCGCCGACTGTTCGACCCAGCCGCTTTTTGGAAAATTGATCGACAATGGAACAGAACTTCGGGTCAGCACGTTGGCCTGCCGATCGACGAGGATCGCCTTGACATTGGTTGTCCCGGCGTCCAGCGCGAGAATGACTTTCATGAAGGATCAGCCTTTATTTGGAGAGGAAATGAGAAGTGGGGAACTGCTAAATTTCGGGGTGAATAACCAAACTCAAATGAATAAATATAGATATGTATAAATATACACCCGGCCTGGCCTTCGCCAGCGAGCCCACTAAAATGTCAATCAGCCCGGCTTGTCAAGGCATTATCCGCTCCCGCAGAGACCCGTCGGCTAACCGTCTTTGTTCTAACTCCGATGCCAATAGGTTTCCCAACCGAAGTAATTTGAAAACGCTTCGTGCAACACCGCCGCGGCATGCGACTGGTTCATTGCCGCGTGGTGCTCAAAACCCTGGCGGCACACATAGCGCATCAATCCCTGCAGATCGCCCACTTCCACCACCGCGCGGCTGCCAAACGTATCCAGTGGATCATCCACAAATTGCCCATCGCCCACATAGGATCGAATCACGCCATGACGGTCATCGGTAGTGATACGGGAATAGCTAAACGGACCCTTCGGAGTCCTGCCGGCTACCGTCCCGTACGTATTTTCCGTGCCAAGTGTGGTTGCCAGTATTTCCGCGTTGGCCATCTTCACCTCGCCAAAAAAGCTCTTTGCCCAGTTGCCACAATGGAACACGACACACTTGTTCGGGTCATCACCGTAATTATTGTTCCAGTCTACCAAGGCGCTCGGCTTCCCCGAAGCAAGCTGCAGGGCGTACATCGAAGCCACACCCGTGACGTCGACCTCGCAAGCACTCGGAAGGAGGTTCTCGCTCATCATGCTCATGAGCGTGCACACGTTCACGCCGTAGTTATGTTGCAGAGAGTCCCAACACTGTATCGCGCTGGCCTGTAAGTCGTAGGTTCTCATCCATTCATCCAGGACAATTCCCAACTTGGCCATTTTTACTATCGCCGCCGACGGAATTCCGCTCGTTGGAACGTAAGCGTAAATGCCATCCAGACGTTCCTTCACCGCTTTATCCTGATCGGCTATCTTCTCTGCTCTGCCAAAAACCTCAGACAAATCGATGCAGCTAACGCTAATGCCGAATGCTTGCAAAAGCTTTTCACTGTAGCGAGTCGTGTTGAACGCGTTCGGTCGAGCACCCACCGCGCCGAGTCGCGCATGTTTCATCCCGTCGACAACTCGGCAAACGGCCACAAATTCGTCGAGGTCCGCCTTAAATGCGTCGCTCTTCGGCAGAACCGTATGTCGTTTAGTGACACTGAACGGGATCCCGTACTGGTAGAGATTATTGCAAACCGAGATCTTCCCGCAAAATGCGTCACGACGCCGCTGCAATGAGAATTGGGTAAGATCATCAGGGTAAGCCTGGACCAGGATCGGGACTTTCAATCCTGAAAGCTTGATCGTATCGGCAACGCCCTTTTCATCACCGAAGTTGGGCAGAACAACCAGAATGCCATTAATTCGTTGCCGGTGCTGATCAAACAACGCCGCGCACTTTTTCGCGTCCTGCCAGGTCTCGATACCACCGAGTTTCGTAGCTTGCTCGTCAATAATGACGACTTCGATTCCGCGCTCCGCGAGCACCTCCAGGATATCGTGGCGTCCTTGGCTTACCAGGGCATCGGGAAAAAAATCTCGGTTGCCTACAATAACGCCTAGCGTGATCGATCGATTTTGGGACATATGATTGGTCGTCGTAGGTTTGTATAGTCTTAACTAGGTGATGCCTGAATGGCACGAAGTTAATGGAGGTTTGGGACTTTATTGCCCCGAAAGCGCTGCAGTTCCCGCGGGGTGAAACCTCGCACTCAGTCCTTCGGGGCAATAAACGGAGCCTTTTCCAGCGCTCCCCTATTCTTTCATGCCAAACGCGTTGTAGTTCTTGACATTGTCGGGGTTGACCAGGACGCAGTCGATGGTTTGCTTCTCGTCTTGGGTGGCTTTCCCTGTTTTAATGTATTGATCAGCCTGGTCCACGGCTAACTCAGAGAGGTGCACAACCGGCTGAAGCACCGTGGCACGAATTTCACCCGCCTTGATCGATTCAGCGACGTCTGGACTGCCATCGAAGCCGACGACAATCACCTTGCCTTTCCCGGCTCCCTTCAGCGCAGCATAGGCACCCAGCGCCATCGTATCATTGCCGCAGATCACTCCCTTGATGTTCGGGAATTGCTGAATGATTGTTTGCATCTTTTGAAAGGCTTCGGCCTGATTCCAGTTGGCGCTCTGGGCCGCAACTTTCTTCAGCTTGGGATATTGGCTTAAGGTGTCATTGTAACCCTTGGAGCGAATGCCGGCATTGGTGTCCGTTTCCTTTCCGATCAGCTCCACGTAATCCCCTTCTTCACCCATGATCTTGGCAAACTCCTCGGCGCCCAAGGTGGCTCCCTGATAATTGTTGGAAACCAACTGTGCGACAGCGCTGCCGGTCACGTTGATTTCACGGTCTACCAGAAAGGAGGGTATCCCGGCATCTTTCGCCTTCTTGACCGCAGCGATCGTGGCATCGGCACCCGCATTGTCCAGGATAATTGCGGCGGCCTTCCTGGCGATGGCCGTGTCAAAAAGCTGGTCTTGTTTGACCGGGTCATCGTTATGGACCAGAACGAGCGTCTCGTATCCGAGCGCTTTCGCTTTGGCATCCGCAGCATCTGCCTCTGCCTTGAAAAACGGATTTTCCGGAGAGGGCACGATGATTGCGATGAGTTTTTTTTGCTGCGCAAGCGCGGGTTGAACCATCGCTCCGGCAGCCAATAAGAGCGTGAGCATCGTCAGTCGGCTGACCACTGATTTCCATTTTTTTTGGGTATGTTTAAACATGACTATTTTCGATTTTATTGTTTGGGTTTGGGGTTGGAGGAAAGAGTTATGCGATCTGCCGGTTATGCCGGAAGAGGCGCGATTCATAATCTGATTCAACATAGGACGAACTTAGGAGCGTTTAAGTGCCAGACGCTGTTGAAGACGCTCCTGGAGCTGATCGAGCACGACAGCGAGGATGATGACAAGGCCGGTGATAACCTTTTTCCAGAATTCCTGGACCCCCAGCAGCACGAGTCCATTCGTGAGTACGCCGATGACCAGGGCGCCGACAATCGTTCCCCACATCGCGCCGCGTCCGCCTGACAGCGAGGTACCGCCGAGCACAACCGCCGCGATGGCGTTGAGTTCGTAGCTTTCGCCTACCGCCGGGTGCGCCGCAACCAGTTGCGAGGCCGTGATCAGACCGGTCATCGACGCGCACAGACCGCAAATCATATATACGCTCATTTTGATCCGGTTGACATAGATTCCGGAGAGTTCGGCGGCACGCTCATTTCCGCCCACTGCGTAAACCTGGCGTCCGAATGGCGTCTTGCCCGCAACGAAAGCCGCAACTGCGGCGAAAACAAACATGATCCAGATTACGATCGGGATCCCCAGGATGCTTCCGGAGCCAAGAACGGGAAAGCCGGTGTTGCCCAAATCTGCCTTGCCGACAAGATTGGGGAAGGTGGCGCCGTTGTTACTTAACTGGGCGGTACCCCGGGCAATATAAAGCGTCCCCAGCGTCGCGATAAAGGGCGCAACATTGAAACGGGTAATGAGGAGCCCGTTGAAGGCTCCCACCAACACACCTAAGCACAGGCACAACACGATAATCATCGGTACATTGAAATAAATCACGACTCCGAGCGGCGGGATCGGGAGTCCCCGGTCGATTAACAATCCGGACACCATGGCAGCCAAGCCCACGGTGGAACCAACCGACAAGTCAATGCCGCCGGTCAGGATGACGAAGGTCATGCCGACAGCCATGATCGCGTTAATCGCGGTTTGCCCGACAAGGATGATCAGGTTCTGCTGGGTAAAAAACGCCGGCGAGAGCACGGAAAAAATCCCCAGCAGAACAAACAACGCAATCAAAGCTCTTAACCGGAAAAGAAGCACGCCCAGGGATAAACCGGACGGTTTGGAGAGCACTGGGCCAACAGGGGAAGCGAGGGCGTAGACATTTGGCAATCGTTTTGCGGCTTATTTCGATGGGTGAGCGATCGGGTGCTCGGTCTGCGGCCGCGCACCGGCGGCGAGGACCAAGGCTTCTTCGCTCAACTGATCGTGAAGAAACTCGCCGGTGATTCTCCCTTTTGAGAGGACCATGATCCGATCCGGGATGGTGAACATTTCGGGAAGCTCGGAAGAAACAAAAAGAATGGCCAGGCCATCATCGGCGAGCCGATTCATAATCTCGAAAATTTCTGCCTTGGCACCGACATCGATGCCACGCGTGGGCTCATCCAGCATCAGGACTTGAGGCTGAGTCAGCAGGCTCTTGGCAATACCACCTTCTGCTGGTTTCCGCCGCTGAGCGAAGTAATCGGTTGCCGGGGCGAAGTCGTTTTAATAGCCAGGTCCCGGATGATTGCGTTGATGTCTTCCATTTCCCCGCTCTCCGAGAGCCAGAACGAGGTCACAAACCGCTGCAGGTTGGCAAGGGTGATGTTTTGGCCGACCGATAGCTTCTGGATCAGGCCCAGGCGCTGCCGGTCTTCCGGCACCAGCATCAGCCCCAGGTCGATTCGTTCCCGGATGGTTTCATTCTCCAGCTTGCGATTGCCCAGACGAATTTCGCCGCTGGCTTCCGGGTGCAGTCCCATCAGGCACTCGAACAATTCGGTCCTGCCGGCACCCATAAGCCCGAAAATGGCCAGAATTTCGCCCCGTCGGAGCGTTAAGGAAACATTTTCCAACGTAAATCCACCACCGACTCGAGGCAGCTTAAGATCACTTACTTCCAGCACCAGGGAGTCGGCGCCCTTTGCGATGGTTCGCGTGCGGTGCCTGGCTGCATTGACGTTATGACCCACCATTTTCTCGATGATCCAGGCAATATCTATCGCGCTCGCCGGGGCCGATGCGGCAAGCTTACCGTCGCGCAAGACCGTCACGTAATCGCCGATCGTGAGCAATTCCTCCAGCTTGTGGGAAATGTAGATGATCGCGACCCCGTGTGCCTTGAGATCCGCGATGATTCGGAAAAGTGCTTCAGTCTCGGCAGCCGTCAGGGCCGAGGTAGGCTCGTCCATGATCAGAATCCGCACGTTTTGCGACAGCGCTTTCGCAATCTCGACAATTTGTTGCTGTCCCATGCGCAAATCCCTCACCAAGGTCGTTGGATCCAAAGGCTGTTCGAGACGATCCAGCAGCTCACGGGTCACTTGCTCCTGTGCCCGGTGTTGCACGATACCGGTTCGCGTCATTTCACGGGCGACAAAAATATTTTCCGAGATGTTCAGGTTTGGATACAGGTTTAGTTCCTGAAAAATAATCCCAATGCCGGCGTGCGCAGCTTCCCGGGTTGATTTGAATTCCACGGGAGATCCGTCGAGCAGCATCCGTCCGGAGGTAGCTCGCTCCACCCCGGCGAGGATTTTCATTAAGGTCGATTTGCCGGCTCCATTCTCGCCGACCAGGACGTTCACCGCCCCGGCATAGACCGTGAAATCGACTTGGTCGAGCGCCACTGTTCCCGGGAAAAGCTTGGTGACCTTCTCCGCGACCAAAACGACTTTGTGCGCATTAGGCTGGGTTTGGTCGACTGGCTCTGCAAGCTGCATGGAGGAGCGCCTAGAGATCAATTTTTACGGGTGTAATCAGCACCGCCGTTTTCGAACGAGGATCGAACGTAAAGCTCCGAAAAAAGTCACCGTTTTGCCAGCCAGGGACGCAGGTGTCAACGTTCGCAAAAGCCGACTTTAAAGCCCGGGCATTCATCTCCTTGGAAACGTCTGCGTAGTCGAGCTGGTTGGAGAATTGATTGAATGAGACGATCCCGGTTGCGTCGCGCAAGGCCGTACCACGAACCACGGGTCCGATCTGCAAAGCGACCTTTTCGTTAAGTCCCGGGACCTCGACAATGGCGGTACCGGCTTGAGATTCATTGTGAATTTCGGTCACTTTGCCGGTCCCTTTCATCATATAGTTGTACGGATTGGTGGCTTCGCGCCGGCCATACTTTTGTCCTGCGCTATCTGGATTGGCTCGAATTTCAGGAAGGATTTTCGCGATATCCTGAGCCTTTTCCTGAATGGTCGGCAGCACCTTGCTCGTCCAGATCGGATCAACAAACTTGGCAGCTACGCCTTGCGCCGTCTGGGATCCGGGTCCGGTACCGGTTCGGTCTGCGAGCGGCCGGACAACAAAGGGCGGTTTGAGCGCGAAGAAGATCAAAACCAGCACGAAGACAGCCAGAATGCCGATTCGCCCGCGATTCTTTCGCCGCTCAGATGCTCCAGCTGGGTTTGGAAGATCGTTGGTCAGGGAAGGCATGGTGGCTTATGTATCCGGCTCTGCATAATTATTCTCAGGACGGTCACGGGACCTTGGAAAAAAAAGTTGCTGCGGGGGTCGTGCTGCGTTGCATTTCGCTCACTAATGGCTTACCGGCAACGCGTTGTCAAGATCATTCGCTCCACCAACGACTATTTATAGCTGAAATGTTTAGATATTCGTCCGGAAGATCTTGAGAGGATCAACCTAGGTCGGTTATCCCACGGAAACGTTAACCAATTTTCTCCGGGCGCCCCCGCCGGGCAGAATTCGACCGAGACTCACGTCACCTTGGAAGCGGAGACGGATTTTTGCTCTTTTGCGCTATGCTTAGCCAGGCGATCCGCGGTGTATTGGTCCGTCACCAGAGTGTTAATCCACTTTCCACGCAAGCCGGCCAGAATCGCGGCAAACTTCCGCTTACCGCCGGCAAGCCCAATGGTGGTGCGGATCCGCTTCAGCCTCTCGAGATCGATGCCGATCACCCGGTTTCCAATCGCTTCCTTGACTTCCTTGCCGTTGGCGTCATAGAAGCGGAGGCAAATATCTCCCACCGCTCCGTTTTGCTGGATGATACCTAATTCTTCAGAGGAAAAGCTGTTGCCGCTACTGGCCACCAGGGCTGACGGCTCGAGCGAACCGATTCCCACCAGGGCAAGCGTGATTTTGTCGAAGAATTCAAGCGTTTCACGTACATAGGGATCTTGCGACAGAATTTTGGCTGCGCCGGCTGAACCCACCACGCCGGGAGCTGGAAGAAAGCGGGCGTCACCGTGAACCAGGCGGGCTAAACGTGTGGCCAGATGGTTCGCATGTTTTTCCGCGGCGGGGTTCCCTATTCCCCCCAGCATTTGCACCACCGTGCATTTCTGAATCTTTCGGACCGGGTGCATTTGATCCACCATCGACAACAGCGACGCACTCCAGGAGGAGATACCGATCACTTCGCCCGATTTGAGAGTCGACTCCAATAGCTGTGCCGCGGCGGATCCTATGGCATTGAGAACCGCTTCCTCCGCATCCCGGGCCGCCTCTGCGATGACCACCTGGCTAAGGCCGAACCTTTGCTCCAGCAATCCTTCTAACTCCGCAAATGCTCCCGGAGGACTGATCACGGTTGTCCGGACGATGCCATATTCCTCCGCTCTTTTTAGCAGACGCGAGACCGCCACTTGCGAGATGCCCAGCCTGGCGGCGATCTCTGTCTGAGTAAGCCGCTCTTCGTAATAAAGCCTGGCTGCCTTGGTGATAATCCGGAGATCTGGAAAGCTTTGCATCGTTCAACGAAGATGGGCGACGCCTGCTCGCAACCCATCTAGTCTCGCCTCGATTATTTATTCAAATAACGTTATCGAACCGTTGCCACCAGATCATGCCGGCGCTCCTGCGTCAACCTTGATTTTCCGGGAGGACGGGAAATGAACTCCTGAGTTCCATCAAAAAAAGCCGCTTTTCAGCGTCGAATCAATCAAAAGAGAACGATTTCGGTTCATGATATTTCCCCGGTCCGGATAAAATAGCAGATCGGTAGACGGAAGCCCATGAAAGTTCCCTGCTAGCCCGCAAAAATCACGCAAAGATCGAAGCATGAGCTCACTGCAGGCTAATTTGAATCGCTGACTAACCTGGGCAGACTCCTCGCCCCTGTCTCCTTCCTGTTTAGATCATCGTTTCTTCCAAGCCGCTTCCCGAGCAGCATTTTTGGCTAAGCCATCGTCAGGCGTTTCGCGGTATACTGATCCGTGATCAGGGTGTTGATCCAACGCCCCCGCAACGCTCCAAGAACCGGGAGTAATCTCTGTTTTCCACCCGCGATTCCGACCGACCGGGGTATTTTCTTGAGCTGTTCTAAAGCCAGCCCAACAATGCGGTTCCCGAGCGGCTCTCGAATCTCAACCCCGTTGCCGTCGTAGTGCCGAAGACAGATGTTGCCAATGCTCCTTGGTCCCGAATGGCCGCCAGTTCCTCGGTCGACGCGTTCCGGTGACCAGAATCCAATGCGGATGGCTCCGCCGAGCCGATCTCAAGGAGCGCCAAGCTGATTTGATCAAAGAGCCCCATCGTCTGCGAGACGTAGGGATCGTTGGCGAGGATCTGGACCGAACTGACAGAACCGACAATTCCAGGAGCCGGCAATAAGTGTGGCTCCGCCCGGATGAGAGTGGCCAGTTGATTGGTTAAATGGTTCGCATTCTCCCGGGCAGATAGATTACCGACCCCACCCACCATCTGAACCGCCTTGCACCTCTGTATCTTCCATACCGGTCGCATCTGCTGCACCATGGACGACAAATAATCGCTCCGATCCGAAACGCCGATCACCTGACCGGACTTCACCGTTTTTTCCAAAAAATGTGCCGCGGTGGCCCCGATGGCGCTGAGGATGGACTCTTCCGAATCGCAGGAAACGCGAAACGCTCACTTGCGACATCCCGAGTCGATCCGCGATCTGATTTTGGGTCAGCCGTTCCTCGTAATAGAGCCTCGCGATTTGGGTGATCAACTGGAGATCTGGGCGGTCGTTCATTGGCTCTTTTCGGATCTCTTTTTGTTGTGAGCCAAAACAGGCAGCTCCGGAGGTGAAGGGCGGATTGGCGGACGCGGGGCCGGACAAAGTCAAACGGCGGCGTTCTCGCAGCATAAAGAGAGGAATGAATTTTTATTCATAATTGTTTATATAGCGTTAACCGGCACGAAAGTATCTTCCTTTCGCAGGCTGTCAAGCCGTTATTCCGGGACCGGAAATGAATCGATGACGCAGGCCCCGGTTGGGAACGGGAGGCCACCTGATTATATTTAAACGTATAAGTTTATATAAGAGACCGGGACGGACAGGATCCGACGCCCCTCTCAAAGTCTGGGTCAGCCTGGACCCGCTCGCGCACGATCCGTAGCAGAACATTGGTAGATGCGCTCCTGCGTGTGAGCCGCTGCAGGACATTCGATTGCGAACTGACGGTGCACCGCCACTGATGGCAAACGCACCCCGGCGCGTCCGGGGTGGCACGTCTGGAAAATGGATCCGCGTATCGGCGTTTCGATCATTGCTTTGCTTCTCAACGAAAATAAAGTTGACAGAGTAACTTTAAAACATCTAAAGTACCTACTAGGTAACAAGGCCTGTATAAATATACAGAGAACCCTTCTGCACCGACCCTTCCCCCATGCTAACCGAACGCGACCTTGAGCGGAAGTCCGTCCAATACCGCAAAGCACTCCTCCGACTCATCAAGAGGACGCGGAGCCGGCCATATCGGCGGCGATTTGTCCTGTCTGGACATTCTCAACGTGCTCTACAACCGGATTCTGAGGGTGAGCCCGGAGAGTTTAAAAGTCCGGAGCACGATTACTATATCCAGAGCAAGGGCCACTGCGCCGAGGCGCTCTTTGTCGTGTTGGCTGACCGGGGATTTTTTTCCCAACAGGATCTGGAGACCTTGAACCGTTACGGCTCGCACTACATCGGCCACCCGACGCGCGACGTTTACGGGGTGGAGCAAAACACCGGCGCGCTGGGTCACGGGCTGGCGGTGGCGGTGGGCATTGCCCTGGCCGGCAAAATGGATCGCCGGGATTACCGGGTTTTCACGCTGTTGGGCGACGGCGAACTGGCCGAAGGCTCCAACTGGGAGGCGGCCATGATGGCGGCCCACTACCGGTTGGATAACCTGGTGGCCATCGTCGACCGCAACGGGTTGCAGATCACCGGTTCGACCGAGGATGTCTGCCAACTGTCGCCGCTGGACGAGAAGTTTGAAGCCTTCGGTTTCGCGGTGCAGCGCTGCAACGGCAATGACGTCGGGGAATTGATGCGCGCCTTTGAAGCGATCCCCTTCCGGCCGGGCAAGCCGAGCCTGGTGCTGGCCAAGACGCGCAAAGGCAAAGGAGTCAGCTTCATGGAGAACGTGGCCAGGTGGCATCACGGGGTACCCAACGACGAGGAATTTGGCCGGGCGATGGCGGAACTGGAGGCGGCTGAAGCCGCAATTGGGTATAATGGAACTGGCCCAAGCTAACTTGGAGACATTCGCCGCCACGCTGCTGGAACTGGCTCGCGAGGATTCTGACCTTCTGGTGGTCACCAGCGACTCGCGGGGCTCAGCCAAGCTGGCTCCCTTTGCCAAAGCCGCGCCGGGCCAGATCGTGGAGGTGGGCATTGCCGAGCAAAACCTGGTGGGAGTATCGGCAGGGTTGGCCGCGGCGGGCAAGAACGTCTTTGCCGTTTCGCCCGCCTGTTTTCTGACGGCCCGCTCGCTGGAGCAGATCAAAAACGATCTCTGCTACTCGGACCGGCCGGTGACGGCGGTGGGCATCAGCGCCGGGGTCAGTTACGGTGCTCTGGGAACCACCCACCACTCGTTGCACGACTACGCCGTGCTGCGCGCCATCCACAACATCACGATCGTGGCGCCGGCCGATAATTTCGAAACCCGTGAGGCGGTGCGAGCAGCCGCCCGATCGACCAAGCCGGTTTACCTGCGTTTTGGCAAGAAACGGATGCCGCATTTGCCGCGGGTGGAAGCGGGCTTTGAACTGGGCAAAGCCTCGTTGATCCGGGAAGGCGGGCCTTAAGCTTTCTGGCCTGCGGTGAAACGGTGGCGCCGGCCTTTGAAGCGGCCGAATTGCTGGCCAGGGAGGGTCTGGAGTGCCGGGTCCTGAGCGTGCACACCCTCAAACCCCTGGACCAGGCCGCGGTGCGGCAAGCGGCCACCCAAACCGGGGCGTGATCACGGTCGAGGAGCACAGTGTCCACGGCGGCCTGGGCGAAGCCTGCGCCGGCATTGCTGCTCCAGGAAGGCATTGCCACCCGCTTTAAAATCGTCGGTTTTCCCGACGATCACACCGTGACCGGAAGCCAGGAGGAAATCTTCCGCCACTACGGCATCGACGGCCCGGGCCTCGCCACCACCGCCCGTCAATTGTTCGCAAAGCAAAGGCCGATACGCCGCGACTATTCCCGAGTTTAACAATCCAAACCCACTTCTCCATAACACCGAGGACTGCACCTCTCGTCGCTAACCACCAACCACACTAGATAAATTAACCATTCCCCGCCATGAAATTCCGATTACTCCGTTTCCTCTCTTCGGCCGCAGTCCTCGCCGCCATGGCATGTTCCGTCCCCGCCGGGATCGCGCAAGAACCGGCCAAACCGCCGGTGCCTTCCGGTAATGTCACCTTCTCTTTATGGGGCATTGCCACCCAGCCGTGGCAAATCATGATTGATGATTTCCAGAAGACCTACCCCAATCTCAAAGTCAAATGGACCAAGTACAGTACCGACGAGATGAAACAGGCGGTCCGCGTGGCTTCTGCGGCCGGCAAAATGTCAGACACCTGGTTTAATTGGGGAGGCAGCCTGGCGGCGCCTTACGATGAGGGTGGCCACGCCCTCGAAATAACCCCGCAATTGATGGCTGAGTACGGCGTGGACAAAAACATCGTACCTTCGGCGATCGAACTGGCCCGTAACAAGGGTAAGCTCTACGGGATTCCCATCTGGGTGCGTCCGATGACGATCTTTTATAAAAAGAGCCTCTTCGATAAGTACGGCCTGACCGCGCCGAAGACCTTCGACGAACTGGAGAAAGTTTGCGAAACGCTCAAATCCAAAGGAATCATACCCGTCGCGTGCGGAGGAAAGTTCAGTTGGATGACGATGCGAACGACGGACTTTTTCGTTGAACACTTCGCAGGGCCGGCCATGCACGACAAGCTTTTCGCACTCGAGGCGTCCTACAATTCGCCCGAGGTCATCAAGGCATTCAGCAAGCTGAAGGAATGGGTAACCAAAGGTTATTTTAACGATGGTTTTATTTCTCTTGATCCCAACCAGGCGTTACCACTTCTCCAACAGGACAAGGCGGCCATGATCTTCCAGGGGCCTTGGATTGAAGACCAGAACATCATCGCATCGCACGAGGACCCCAACAACTATGTGCCCATCATCGCCCCAGCCGACCAGAAGCCGGTCAGGGTTTCCGGTTTTCAGGAGCAGCTGCAGTTCTGGACCAAGTCAAAGCCCGACCAACAAAAGGCCGCGCTTTTGTTTGCTTCGTTTATCACGACGCCAGAGGTAGCCAAACGACACGTAGGAGAGTTCGGTGCGCCGAGCGCAGTCGTCGGGGTTTTCCCGCCGGAGGGCCACCCGATCACAACCACCATGGCCAATTGGCTCCAGGGAGAGGTCCAGCTCTATCTCCCAACCGACCAGGCGCTGCCGCAGGAACTGGTCAATGCGTTTTTCCAGGCCCAGGATTCGGTCGTGCTCGGCACCATTACACCGGAGGCTGCATGCGCCCAGATCCAAAAAGCTGTCGACCAGTACAAAGCCGCGCATAAGTGACCGACCAGAAGGCCAGGCCACGAGGACAAGAGAACGCGACCCGCGGGCCTCGAGCATTAGGCCCAACCCTCCCAGTTCTAGAGCCCATCGTTCTACGTCCTCGTCCTAGTCGTCCTTCGTCCTCGATTCTAGCGGGTAGTACCCCAAAGCCGGCCGCTTGCTTTTTCCATTTGACTGCTTCGTCCAAGGCGTTCCAAACCGCCTCGATTCCGAACCATACGGACCGAAGGACGAGGCCCACGGCCGATTTTGGCCCATGCAAACCAGTGGTTCCAGGATCGGACATAATGTGCCCCGTCTGAGGCAATAACTTCCGTCTCACTAACCTGCTGATGTCATAAAAATGGCTACCTCACTCGGTACCCGAAAAAACCGCAGCGATTGCCTCGCGGAATTTCAAAATCGGCAAAAGCAAGTGACGACCATCTGCGATTCCTGCCCTGGCTATTTCTCGCGCCTGCTCTCGCCATCTACAGCGTGGTCGTCGTTTACCCGATGGTCTACTCGTCCTGGCTGAGTCTCTTTCGCTGGGATGGGGTCTCACCCACGAAGGTGTTTGTCGGCCTTGAGAACTACGGCATCTTGCTCACCCAGAATGATGTTTTTTGGATTGCCCTCAAAAATAACGCTATCTGGCTGGTCGCCGCCTTGCTTTTACCCACCAGCATGGGTCTCGGATTAGCTATCCTGTTGAATTCAAAGTTCCGCGGAAGTCACATTTTCCGAAGCGTCTTCTACTTTCCCTCTGTTTTGTCCCTGGCGGTCGTCGGATTGATTTGGACCTGGATCTATCACCCCGATCTTGGACTGCTGAATCAGGCGCTTAGCGCGTCGGGTCTAAAGGCTTTCACGCGCAATTGGCTATCGGATCCTAACATCGCCCTCTACCCTGTGATCATTGCCGCTACCTGGAACGCCGTGGGCCTGCCGATGCTCCTTTTTTTAGCCGGTCTACAAACCATTCCCGAGGAGTTGCATGAAGCGGCCAAAGTCGAAGGCGCCGGTCCGATGCGACGTTTCCTTTACGTAACTTTTCCACTGCTGCGTGAAACCACTTTGATCGTGCTGGCGATCACGGCCATCAACGCGCTCAAAGCTTATGACATCATTTACGCGATGACGAACGGCGGCCCGGCCAATCGGACTCAACTGCTTAGCACATGGATGTATTTCTTGACTTACAATTATAACCAAGTGGGCCTGGGCACGGCCATTGCCGTCATCCTGTTTTTGCTGACGCTGATTTTCGCCATCCCTTACATCCGCTTCATGACCCGAAAAACATGAATCAATCGCCTTCAAGAAACTCTTATCTTCCATTCAAATCGACCAAGGTAGGCTTATTTTATGTCGCGTTGATTTTGGCGGCCCTGCTTTGGTTCACCCCGGTCATCACCCTGGTTCTTACCGCCCTCAAAGACGCGGGTGATTTTGCCATCAATGGGGCCTTTTCGCTCCCGAAGTCAATCCGATGGTCGAATTTCAGCGAAGCATGGGAAACCGGCGTTAAGAACTATTTCTGGAACAGCGTTATTGTGACCAGCTTTAAGGTTCCGATCGGGATCGTCCTTGAGTCACTGGCGGCGTTCGCCTTAACCCACATGCATTTCAAATGGGCGGACCGGGTTTTCACTTACATCCTCATCGGCCTGATCGTGCCGATGCAGATGACGCTCGTGCCGCTGACGCTGTTGATGAACGCGCTAAATCTCATCGATACGCTAACGGGTTTAACAATTCTCTACATTGGTTTCGGAGTGCCGTTCGGGGTGTTAGTCATGAGAGGCTTTTTCCGCACGCTCCCCACGGCCATCATCGAGGCGGCACGGATCGACGGCTGTTCCTGGTTTCGAATTTTCTACCGCATCGCTTTGCCTCTGGCGCTGCCCGCGGTCGTTTCCCTTTGCATCCTCGACGGCGTTGCGACCTGGAACGAGTTTATCCTGGCCCAGATCTTTCTGCGCTCGGACGAGTTACGGACTTTGCCCCTCGGACTCGTTCAGTTCAGCACCCAGTTTTCCACGCAGTACGACCAACTTGCCGCCGCTGTTCTGATTGCCGTGGTGCCGATCGTGTTGGTGTTCCTTTTCTTCCAGCGTTATTTCGTCGCCGGAATGGGCGGGGCGGTAAAATAAGCAAAGCTAACGTTCATATTAACAAAACTATGGAGCCACTCTTTGTCCCTGAACCCTCGCACCGAGTCCGAGTCATTCTCAACACCGATGCCAAGAACGAGGCCGACGATCAATACGCGATCGTTCACGCGATATTGACGCCGTTATTTGAGCTTCATGGCATTATACCCGCCCATTTCGGCGACCGGAGGGGACCAGGGAGCTTGCAGGCCAGCCACGAAGAGGTCTTGAAGCTGCTCGACTTGATGGATCTCAAAGGTCGGATCCCGGTCCGTCCCGGCGCCGCCACGATGCTTCCGGATGAGAAGACGCCGGTTCCCTCCGAAGGATCGGCCCTCATCATCGAGGAGGCTTTGAAGGACGATCCCCGGCCGCTCCATGTTGCATTTCTTGGCCCCCTGACCGACATGGCTTCTGCGCTCTTGGAAAAACCGTCCATCGCCGAACGAAACGTCCGGGTAGTTTGGATCGGCGGCGAGGACTGGCCGGTCGGCGGTTGGGAATACAACCTCTGGAATGATGTGACTGCGGCTAACGTGGTATTCCGATCCAAGATCGAAGTGTGGCAGATCCCCAGCACCATCTACAAAAGAATGGCCGTCAGCTATGCCGAACTGGTCGAGAAAGTCTACGAGAAGGGACCCTTGGGCAAATACCTGGTCGAACAGCTTGTCGAGTGGAACAATCTATATCCCCACGGTGGGCATATAGAGCACCGATCCCTCGGAGATTCGCCGGCGATAGGCGTGATGATGTACCCGGAATGCGGCTGGTTTGAGTGGCGGCCCGCGCCCGAGTTCAACGCGGAAATGAACTATTTGCACACCGGGCGAAATCGCCCCATTCGCGTTTACAAAGCCGTCGATCAAAGATTCATCCTGGAGGATTTCTTCGCCAAACTGGCAAGATGGTATCGCCAGGCGCCAAAGGACTAGAAACAATCCCACCGCTACCTTACAATTCCTCTTTCACTCGTCTGGATAAAACGAATCAGCTCGCGCACTTCAGCGACGCCGGGAAAGTTCTTTTCCATTTCTTCTATCGCCTGCTTCGTGTTCAAATTGGACCTGTACACGATCCGATAAGATTCCTTGAGAATCCGGATTGTATCTGCGGCGACACCCCGCCGTTCAAGTCCGACTACATTTATACCGCGAACGACTGCCGGATTTCCATCTGCGATCATGAATGGGGGCACATCCTGAACGATCTTCGAACACCCGCCGGTAATGGCATGTTTACCGATTCGACAAAACTGATGAATCGCGGTTAGCCCGCCAATAATCGCAAACTCCTGAACTAACACGTGACCCGCCAGAGTTCCGTTGTTAGAGAAGATCACGTCGTCTTCCACCACGCAATCATGAGCGATATGGCTATACGCCAGAAAATTCCCGCGGTTGCCAACGCGAGTCACCGATTCGGCCGCCGTGGCACGATTGACGGTGACGAACTCACGAAAACAGTTTTCATCGCCGATCTCCAGGTAGGTTGGCTCACCCTTATATTTCAGGTCTTGCGTCTGTTGCCCGACTGAACAGAACGCATGGAACCGGTTTCCAGCTCCTATCTTTACCGGACCGCATAGAACGACATGGTTCTGCAGCCAGCAACCGGCTCCGATCGTAACCTCCCGTCCAATCACGCAATAGGGACCAATGACTACGTCCGGACCAATTTCCGCCTCGGGGTCTACCACGGCGGTGGGATGAATCTTCATTGAGCGACAAACGCGAACATTAACGTCGCTTCGGACGTAAGCTCTCCGTTGACCAGACACCGGCAACTTGCTTTTCCAACGCTCCCCTTCGATCTAACCATTTCCGCTTCGATGAGCAGCGTGTCTCCTGGAACGACAGGCTTTCTGAACTTTACGTCATCTGCGCTCATGAAATAGCCAATCCCTTTGGGCCTGCTAATTTGCTTCAGCAGTAAAATGCTCGCGACCTGCGCCATGGCTTCAACCTGAAGCACACCCGGCATCACCGGATGGCCCGGAAAATGACCCTGAAAGAATGGCTCATTGATCGACACCGACTTGGCTCCGACACACTTATTGTCTGCTTCGAACGAAACGATCCGGTCAACCATGAGGAACGGATAACGATGTGGAAGAACTTCCATGATATCCTTCACATCCATTACACCCGTTCCTTGCGGAATAACCTGCACGGGAACCATGGAAATCATCCGCGTGTACCGCTTGGCCAAAGCCTTCGTCAGTTCAGCGTTCGCCGCGTGCCCGGGTTTGACCGCAATTACGTGCCCCAAAAACCGGCATCCGGCCAGAAAGAGGTCGCCGACGATATCGAGGATCTTATGGCGGACGAGCTCGTCCGGATATCGGAGCGGTTCTTTTCCCATCACCGACTCGCCGCGGACAACGATCGCGTTTTCAAGACTTCCTCCCCTAATCAGGCCTTTGTCGAGCAGCGGTTTGACATCCTCGTAGAAAACGAATGTGCGCGCCCGGGCGATCTCTTTTTCGTAGATTTCCGACGTGATCTCCGTTGAATAATATTGGGTAAAGCGTCCTTCGGGACCGACCTGCGTGCAGGAGATCCGGAACTTGTTATCCGGCACGATGGTCAGCAGAGAGCCCGTCTTCGTCTCGATGTGAAGCGGTTCGCGTACCTCCAAGGTGCGGCGCAGAGCAGTTTGTTGTTCGATCCCGCATTTGTTAATCAGCTCGACAAAAGGATAAGCGCTTCCGTCTCCGATCGGCGGTTCGTTCGAATCCATCTCGACCAGGGCATTGTCCACTCCCATGCCGTACAGCGCCGAAAGCACATGCTCGACCGTGTGCACTTTGACGTTGCCTTCCGCGATGGTCGTCGCCCGTTCAACGAATTTCACATGCTCAATCTTCGCATCGATTATCGGCTCATCCGGCAAATCCATGCGCTTAAACTTGACTCCGTGATCGACTGGCGCGGGCCTCAATCTCAAACTCACCTGTGACCCCGTGTGCAACGAGGTGCCCGTAAGACTCGCGCTCTTCGCCAACGTCTGCTGGTTAAAAAAAGCCATAAAGGAAGGGATTGGTGTTAACACACCAGCGTTCCCGACGCAACTCAGGGATCACGTGCGGGGAGCGTTCAGCGTTTCCATCTTTCCATCCCTCAGATGAATCCTCCGTTTTGCTGTCTCCGCGACCTCGATACTATGCGTGACCACCACCAATGTCGTCAGGCGCTCTTCGGCAATGCGCCGAAAAATCTCCAGCACTTTCTCCGCGTTAGCACCGTCCAGATTCCCGGTCGGCTCATCGGCCAACAGAACCTTCGGCCGATGCACAAGAGCGCGCGCGATCGCCGTTCGTTGCATTTCGCCCCCACTGAGCTGATGCACAAAATGGCGCTCTCGTTTCTCCATTCCGACAAGCCCCAGCATCTCCCGGCCACGTGCATTGGCCTCGCGAGGCTTGACCCCTTGAAACTGTAACGGTAGACAGACGTTTTCCAATACGTTGAGGGTCGGAAGCAGGTTGAAGAACTGAAACACAATTCCCAGGTCACGCGCCCGATACCTGGTCAACTCCTTTTCCGAGGCGGATTGGAGAGCCAGTCCATTGATCAGAACCTCACCTGAGTCAGGCTTATCAAGTCCGCCGATGAGGTGGAGAAAAGTGCTCTTCCCGGACCCCGACTCGCCCGTAACAGCAACAAAATCGTGCGCCTCGATTCGCAAACTCACGTCGTCCAGCGCTAAAACTACGTTCTCGCCTTGCAGGTAGCGTCGAGTAACGTTCTTCAATTCGATCATGCCAATCACAAACGGTCTGCGCACTCAGTGAAATCCGCCGTTCCATTTTCTCCGTTCTGCGGGATCAGCTCTTTCATCGTATACGAAGATGACCGGTTTCTGGTTGTTGACAAACCCGCAAATCTGCTGGTTCATCCCACCCGTCCTGGTGGATCCGGCACCCTCTGGGACGAATTGAAGCGTTTTCTGGCTTTCGAAATCGTAAACGGCGCACGGATCTCCTTCGTAAACCGGCTTGACCGCGAAACCAGCGGCCTGATCCTAGTCGCGAAAACGACCGATGCAGCCAGACAACTGGGCCTCATGATTGCTCAGCACCGCATTCGTAAAACCTATGCCGCCATCGTCTTCGGCTGGCCTTCCGAAGAAAGCTACTTCGTGGATCAACCACTCCTGAGGCAAGGAGCCGTCCTGAAATCCAGGATTTGGTTGAAGCAAGCGGTCCATCCGCAGGGCTATCCAGCCCTCACGTCGTTCAAGGTAGTACGCCGGTTTGAGCACCAACGACAACGGTTCGCCCTGGTAGAAGCCGTGCCGAAAACCGGGCGGACGCACCAGATTCGCGTACATCTTGCGTACCTGGGTCACCCGGTTGTCGGCGACAAAATCTACGGGCCTGATGAAAATTGTTACCTGGAGTTCATCGAGTCTGATTGGACTCCTGGCCTGGAAGCGAAACTTTTTCTTCCGCGCCAGGCGCTGCACGCCTCCGCCCTGTCTTTCGACTTCGATGGACTTTTCTCTTTCATTTCGCCTCTCCCTCCCGACCTGAAAAGTTTCCTCCCCGCGTAAACGAACTGGAGTCGCGTCTGCTATGATGTCCTGGTTGCGCCCTGCGTCGTCCATCCGGAACGCAAAACTCAAAAGCCAAACGCCAGTTGCGCCTCCGCGCCCTTCCTCCTCGACAACCATTGATCCATCCGCGTTCCAATTCGTGCCAGCTCATTCTCCAGCACATTCGCTTCTCGAAATAATTCGCGAACAGCCGCCTCGAGTTCACGGCGAACATTCCGCAACCTAGTTTTAATCTCTGCTGAATCCAACAACAGAAATCGCCAACTCGGTAACTCCGCCAGGCAATCGATTGAGCGCCGCAAAGTCGCTCGCCTCAAATTGGCTTGCATGACGAGTTCTCGAAGCTCCGACAAAGTCCGGCTATTGGTCCCGACTCGATTGCATCTGGCCAGGATCGTCTCCAGCGCGACTACATCCTTTTCCGCATACGCTCGTTGTGCCTGGTACCAGAACTCCAACTCCTCTGGAACCTCCACAGCCTGAAACTGAAATTCCGGTTCTATTGAAAAGGCCGTCCACCGGTCGAAGTTCTGAAACGCGCTCGCCACATCCGCTATCCGCAAGCGACTCCTCCCAAACCCCGCTCCTCCGAGCCGAAGCTCAGTAGATCTGCACCGTCATCCCCTCTGTGACCTGGTTAATTACCCGCGCCGCGTCCCAATTCGCCAGGCGGATACAGCCGTGACTTCCGGACCGGCCGATCGTGTCTGGATTGTTGGTTCCGTGGATTCCAATTCCGCGTTTGCTCAGTCCGATCCACGCGATTCCGACCGGATTCCTCGGGCCGGGTGGAATATTATAGAAATTCTCGCTTCGCTCGCCGTGATTCAACATCGCTTCGTCCCAGCGAAACCAGGGCATCGTCGCAATCCCGACGATCTTCCAGGTACCGATCGGGGCCGGTAACTTTTGCGATCCGGGCGTGATCGGATACGAGCCGATGAGTTTATCTCCGTCGACGATGTCCAGCATCCGGTACCGTGTATCGATTTTGATCAACCGCTTCGTGAATTCCGGTCTCACTGGAAGGCTTCCGACCTCCCTTAACGCTTCGATCTGGAAAGGCGGAACATTCGGTACGCGCACCGTATCACCGGGTTTCAGAGCCCCCAGATTCTTGTCCTTGTTCAGCTTGGTAATAAAATTCTCTCCGGAATGATACCGCTCCGCGATGAATTCGGTGATTGACCGGTAGAGCATCGCTTTCACTTTCGCTTCTTCGGCGGGTTTGTAAGGAATATTCCCGACCCGTTTAAAATCATCATCCGTCAATTGATAAGTCGTATAGATCGGAAAAATTCTTTGCAGGTGCTCTTGCAATCCCGGATCGATCTGCCCGGTCGGGCTCTCGCCATTGGCTCTCTGATATCGCTGGAGAGCTTTTGCGACGAATTCGCCCCATCTCCCGTCGATTTTCCCGGGACCGAACGATCGTTGATCCAAAAAGATCTGCAATCGGGTAATAACCTCCCGCTCAGATACCGGCTCAGCGCGAGCCACGCCGGGTTGAGCGGGGAGCGCGGCTTCCGGCTGCTGCGCCGGGGGAGCGATCGGGCTGGCCGGAAAGCCCATGTCCGGCTTCGCCGTCGGTAGCGGCTTTACGCGCGGAAACTCCGCTTGAGTTGGATCCGCAAGAAATGGCGTTGCAGCAGGCTGCGAAACTGGCGGAGGAGGAGTGATTGACTGCTGCGCCCGGAGGCAAGTCGCGACCCCTAAAAACCCGACGACAACGAACAACTTCTGGTAAGGCATACGAAGTAAAAAGAAATCGAGGCGGACTATATCATGCGATCCATAAAAGGGAAACGCGTCGACTTTTCACTGCTCTCTCTTCATTTCGACTCCGGACGCGCAAACCAGCGACGCGTTCTCGGAACAAAAACCGCCGGAACGAATCTCTCCTCGCGACCGGAGCGCCACGTCACCAGCGTAGCGAACGCCGGTTCAGCCAAAGTCAGCAAAGCGTCCACGTGCGGGAGGACCTGAATTGTGTGACGTTCGACCTGGTCAGCTCGGCGGCGATTGTGCTCCTGGCGCGTCGCCTCAAGACGATCGGCGTAGCGTTTTATTGCTTCCTCCTTGCGCTGGCGGTCAGTCCGTTTACGCAATTCACGAGCATAGTTTTCGAAATATTCGTCTATGCGGTTTAGTTCTCGGCGCAAAAAGAGCTGCTGCCGTTCCTTGATTTTAGAAAGCTGCGGGTCCAGTTCGATTTTCAGTGCGCGACCGATCCAGTCCGACAAAGCCGCGGAATCCACCGTAGGCCAGTCCGGCTCGGCCTCTTCGAGAGGACCTAATTGCTCCAGTTGCTCCAGCGCGAATTCGAGAGCGGCGTCACGTTCTCCGTCGGGGAGAGTAAATGCTAACCGATGACTGCTCCAGCTCTGGTCATTCGCCTGAACCTCGCAACGCACCGCTGCCAGGACCGAAAATATCCACGTCGGCATGAACGGAGACGCCTGCCAGCCGGCGAAAGAACCGAACTGCGCCTGCCAAAGTTTTTCCGCCACCTCTTTCGGCGGCGCCTTGACGCCGATCCCCGTCGAGAGGCAAACCCTGGAATGGGCGATTTGGCGACGCCAGAGCGCTTCCACCAGCCGAAACGCCAGCGGGCAACCGGGAAAGACCTCAATCTCTGCATGATCCGAGTCTGCCGAACCTGCTTCCCGGAAATAGAGCTCCCCGGAAAAGGAATCGCCGTCGCTCCCTAAAAGAAGTGCGGCATCACCTTCGGCCAACACTTCAAGCCGATCGTGCCACGAACGTTCGCAAACAGCGCCCACAGAAAGGAGACCCTCCTCGAAAAAATCCATCAAGTGATTGGCTTGCGGCCGGATCTTCGGAAACTTCATTGCGGATTCGAATGGTCAGATACTCTCGTAGTCGTGTTCAAACAGCATTTCGTCGAGGTGTTTGATCTCTTCCAGGTCCGAGCGGCCGCGGCTGAGTTCCTCTCCCAGTGTCTTCAGCGCTCCCGCGAAGTCGCCGGCGGAATTCTGCCAGCGGCGGAAAATTTCTTCTTCAAAATCTTCGCTTGTGAAACGCTCGCCCAGAATGAGACCGGTCTCGCCCACTACCAAATCGAACAAATTCAGTTTTTCCTGAAGGATCTCCAGCAGGTGCGCCTGCAGAGTTCCCGCCTGCACAAAATTATAAATCTCGACTTCGCGTTCCTGGCCAATCCGGTGAAGACGTCCGATGCGCTGTTCGATCTCCATTGGGTTCCACGGCAAATCGAAGTTTACCAATCGGTGACAGAACTGGAGGTTGCGCCCCTCCGTTCCGCTCCTGGTCAGGAGCAACACACCGCCCTGGTCGCGGAACGACTCGACAAGGGCTTGCCTCTGCGCAGCCGGCGTCTGGCCGCTAAGAATCCAGGTCTTTACTCCTCTCGCCGCCAGCGTTTCAGCCAATGCCGCCTGCGTCGCGAGAAACTGGGTGAAAATCACTACTCCGCCTTCAGTGGACGTCAGTGGCTCGATGGTAGAAGTCTTTCTTTCCCAGCTCCGTTCCAAGGGCGCCTTCATCTCCCACCGCTGCGCGAGCTTCCGTTCGGGAAATTTCTGGAGCGCTCCCAGCCAGGCCGAGGGACTGCTCCCCGCCGCTTGCAAGAGCAATCGTCCCCATAAACTGGCTTTACCCGGAGGCATTTCTTTCAGAGAGGAGCGCAGCTCGCGATCCCATTCTTCCCAGAATTCGCGTTCACCAAGTTCCGGCTCATAGATCACCGTCTCCGCGCGGCGTGACGGCAACCGGATCCCGGCGTTCGCCCGGGTATTGCGGATCATCACCTGTCCGAGCAATTGCCGCAATTGCTCCGGTTCGCGCGGTTCGTAAGGTCGATCCCGATTGATGAATCGACGGCGAAACTGGTCCGGCGAAGGGAAATGGCCAGGTTTCAGGAGCGTGACCAGATTGTAAAGGTCCTCAAGCGAATTCTGGACGGGAGTTGCGGTCAACAGTAAGAGAAATTGTCGCGGCAGAGCGTTGACCGCTTGCCAGGCTTTAGAAGTGCGATTCCGCAAATAATGCGCTTCGTCAACGACTACCATGTCCCATGGCCGCCGCGCGGCCAGGGCAAGGTGGCTCTCCTGTTTGAAGGTGTGAATGGAGGCGATGATCGCATTTTCTTCAGTCCAGAATCGTTCCGGATTTACCCGGAATTGCGGCTGGTTGCTCGTGGCGGAGGAAAGAGAAAATTTGCTCTCCAATTCTTCAGCCCACTGATCAACCAGGGAGGGGACTGTCAGGACCAAAAATCGGCGAACCATCCCACGCGTGACGTACTCTTTAAGTACCAGCCCTGCTTCGATTGTCTTGCCCAGACCGACCTCATCAGACAGCAGCGCCCGACCGCGTAGGGCACCGGTAACACGAAGCGCGGTGCGGACCTGATAGTCAAGATGATCAATGGCGCAATTCGGAAGACAGAGAAGATCGTCGGACTGATTCGAGATCCACATCAGCGACGCGCGCTCGATTCTCAAAAAGCTCTCGATCCTGGAATGTGCGTGAAATAAGTCGTAGGACGGCATTTCAGCGGCGGCAATCTCCAGACGCACCTCGGGTATCGGCGCCATCGGTTTGGTCCGGAGTACAGGCGCCTCAGGAGCCTGCGGTCGACTTTTCGGCGCCCGATGCAGAGCGCCGGCCATTTGTTTTCGGTTTTTTACATAGGGGTCCAAAACGCGCTCTCGAATCGTTTCCAATTCGAGGCGGCTCCTTTCTCCCCGCCGCAGACTTCTCTCCAGAAGTTCGATCGGTGCCGGCTCGAAAGACGACCGGGCATCCATCAATTCTTTACCCATGCTCAGGACTTCTCCAGCGAGGAACTTCCAAGGTTCGCGAACGTTGCTCAAGCGCTCTCTCTCCCACGCGTTGAGGATCGGATTGAATCTGCGACCGAACACAGAAACATCTCGCTTCGCGACCCTCAGGTGGCGCGCAACGTAATGGATGGCCGTCTCGATCGCGGTGGGTTCGATAAGACAATCAAAATTATCGGCCTGCCCAGCTCCCGTGATCCTCCACCGAAGTAACCCGTTGGCCACCCACACGGCTCCGTGCGCCAGCTTCTTGTCAACTTGGTTCGATTTCCAATCGAATGTGATCCGGCCTTTGGACCAGTCGAGCGTGATATGCAGCTCAATACTGGGATCTTCCGGAAACAACGACGGAGTGCTCATATGGACACGGGTTTCATAAACTGACGGGCTCAGACATTTGCGCAAGGCAAAAAGGGATTTTCCGTGGAGACAGGAGTTGGAAACGTAATTCCATCACCTCTCACCTTACTTCGCACCCTCGCCTCTTCCTCCTCCAAACGCCCTTGCCATTCCCGCCAACCGTGGCATCCTTCACACGTTTGACCGCCGTTTCCCAAACGCACCCGTAGCTCAATTGGATAGAGTATGTGACTTCGGATCACAGGGTTGCAGGTTCGAGCCCTGCCGGGTGCATTCCTCAGCATCAGGGACTTACGCGATGCAAACCGGTTCAGCCTTCATTTTTATACCCGTCTGATACCCGTTTTTTACGCTCAATTGGTTCTCTGCGAAATGTTTTTGGCTCCTATCACGATTGGCCGAAATTTTTCCGATGACGAATGGCAGCTCTATTTTCCGGGGGGCATATCAGAAAACCTTCCGGATTTATCGGGTCCACGAGACGAGGACACTTCGCAGTGAGCTGTGGGCAGAAGCGAAAACCACCGCATGTGCCGGCGACGTGCAGAATAGCCAGCGATTATAATAACCTTCATGATTTTCATTATTCTATTCCGCTGAAGGATTTATACAGAAACCCGTTTGTAAATAAAGACAGCCCCCATTGTTAGTGCGTGCATATAATCGTACTCCCGCGAAGACTCGTACGTCCGGTACTCATGAACCTGCACTCTTGCTGTCAAGAACCTCAGAAATTTAGATGAGCCGCTGGTTGAATGAAAGAAATTGTATCTGCGCCAGTCGTTCATAGGGTTTTCTGCCTGCTTGTAAAATTATCCAAACCGCTCTCGGAGATAAGTGGTTCGCCGAGTTGCGTCAGTTTTGAAGCGACTTAGCGACTGCAATTCCTTTCTCGGTTAGTTGTAGCCCGTTGCGTTTACTCATTCGTCTGATTAGACCTCGGGATTCCAACCGCCGCACTGCTCGGTAAAGTGTAGCGTTTGCGCCATTATAGCGGCTTGGATCGCTTGCCCTATTTATTCGCCCCGTATCCTCGTCAGTAACCCATCCGTTAAAACGATATTTCCGAAGACTGAGCCCGAAGAATCCGATCAGGATATCGTTGCGTGTAATGTGCGATACGTCGCCCGGCTCAATCGGCTTGAAAGCTGATTTCACCAATCCAATTGCCATGCCCCGTCTCATCCAAGCATTGCTACCTTCACAAAACTCTTGGAGGCTCGGCAACGACTTTAGGGCTTCATTCAAGATGAATCTTTGCAACTTTGAAAGCTTAAGGTTCAGCGATCATAAAACGGTTATATATTTACAAATCGTTTGTTTAATATATAACCGTTTGGCACGGGGCAACGTATGCTACGCTAACTGCCGGTCGTCGACTCAGCCGCAGGCGCTTCCTTCTTCTTTTTCGTGGCGGTTTGTGGCTTAACATTCTCCGTCGCTAAACTTTGCAGGTAAGCATTCCAGCGCAGGGCTCGCCACGAGTCCCGCGACAACGCGAATCTGACCCTGACGCAGCCCATTTGGGCAACTTGTAATGAATCGGCACTCCAGAATGCCCCAGGATCGTGTTTGACGAGGCGCGAGGGGTAAGGACACGGAGAGAATTAACCGACGTGGCTTCAGGCGTAAACTGCGGGTGGGAGAGTAAATTGATCGCCTCGGCTTGCCGGCCGGGGCGTTCTTTTTCGGGTACGTTCACCTGGCGCGCCTCCTTAATTTATCGGGTCGCGCGCCAGGCCATAATTTCTGAAAGGCGATATCTGATAAGTCCGGTTCCGAGCGGGTGATGCGGGGCTTTTTCTTTGCGCCAACGACGAATAGTGGTGGGATCGACGTCCAGAATTCGAGCGATCTTTGGACCGGAGAGCATGGGCTCTTTAGAATCTGGCGGTGATGGAAGTTTTGTTTTTATGAAGATTGCATAGAGATATTTAAGCATTGCTGTAGAACGCAAGCAAAAAGATATCGACACTAGATATCTATGTGCGTAGATACCCACACAAATGCCTGCCTCCGTCCGACGACACAACCTTCAGCGCCTGCGTGAAGAGCTTAATTTGACGCAGGCCACCCTCGCAGCCTGGATTGGGCGGTCTGCCGCGACGGTAAAAGCCGTAGAGATTTCAAAACTTCGTTTAAGTGTAAATCTCGCGGCCTTAATTGCGTCGGTCACTGGCGTCGATAAAGAATGGCTGCTTCGAAATGATCTTTCTGAGCCGATGCCGCCCCTGAAACGCGTGTCGGCGAAGCTCGCACCAGAAGACGAGGCTTATAATATTTCGATCGTCCTGTTGCATCACTTGTTTGATCGCCTTTTTGCGTCTGCGAGACGTTTAAAACGTACGCAGCATCGAAAGGCAGTGGAGTACTTTATAGAAGAGGCGCTGAAGAATTTGCGGGAAACTGACCAGCAACCCGATGCCGATTTGCGCTATTTCAACAGTGCGGATACGTTCGAATTTTTCAAGGCGCATCCGGAATTTCTTGATCCTGATCTGGGCAGTTTGATCCGCCTTGATTTCCTCATTCAGGATGCATACAGACGCCAAAAGGCTTTCGATTCTTCCGATCATGAAATTGGCCGCGAATGGGAGGATTCAAAACGCTGGATTATGGAGCATGCCCTTGGACTTTTGCCTGAAGATCCGGTTTCTCCGGCAAATGTGGAATCGAAGCGCCCGAAACGACGCTCCCGAGGCCGCTCGTCGCCTTGATCGTTCGATCCGCATAGTAAGCGTTCGTCAGCTCGATCGACGTATGTCGCAGTGCACTGGACGCCGCGAAGATCCCGTGTTTTTCGACGATCAAACTCCCGAACATTTTTCGCAGAACATGGTAGTCAAGCGCGTGGCAGGACGCCGACGTTGGTAACCCAGTTTGTGCTTGAGATTGTAAAAGTGCGATTCAACGAAGGACTGACTTCCCAGGATCACACCATCCGTGAAGAAGCGAATGCGGCACCGTAAGCGTTCCGGCAGCGAGAGTTCGCCGTCTTGCCGCTCAACAACGCTTTGCGCCTTGGCCAGGTCAAAAGCTGGCTGCTTGTTTTTGGTATTGAAGCTGCCGCGCACAAAGAGGTACTTGCGATACTGCCGGCTGATTTCTTTCCAGGAAATTGCATCTGATTGGCCCAGAACAATTCTGATCCCCTCGCGGGCCAATGAGGAACTCTTGGCGAGCGCCTCGGCATAACCGCAATAGCGATAATCCTTGGGGTCGGCACAAAGACCGGCGCGCACCGGGTTAAGTTCGATGTAAGCGGCTACGGCGGTCAAGGCCTCGCCGCCTTCCAGCAGAACGCTCTTAAACCGATCGGCCCAGAGCACTCCGTAACGATCATGACGGCGGTTGTACCATTGGGCAAAACGACCTTTGAGCTCTTTGATGAAGATCGAGAGGTCAAACAGGCGGTCGCGATAGGGTTGCAGGAGTCGTTGGATCGCAGCGGCGCCATCTGGTTCCTGACGCAGGCGCGCCAGATCTTGTTCGAGGGCTTGGCGACGCGCTGGACCGTAGCCGGCTTGGATGCGTTCGAGTAACTCCGTTTCGGAGACTTCCTGGGCTTGAGGCACTTGGCACAGCAGATGGAAGTGATTCGACATCAGAGCATAGGTCAAGACAGAAGTTTCTTGGTTTCCTTGCCGCGCTTTGGTTCCCAGTCCTTCTTGTAGTCGCCTTTGACAGCTGTTTGCACCCGCAGATCCGCTCCTTGGAAAAATGCCTTTATACGATTGAAATTGTTTGATGAGACCGAAAATGAGGGGGCGAGGTAAGAAGTTCGAGCTTAATTAAGCTCAATCACCCTAAAATTTATGGAAAGTGAACGACCAGAAATAACCCTTAAACCTGACTACAAAGCGATTCTTTATACGGTGCAAAAGCGCGATAAAGCACTATGGGACCTTGGCGACGCACTGGTGGCTGATTGCGGGGCACCTGATCCAACGAGCGCCAGTTACGCTGGTCCTGGTAAACTGCGTGCGGCTTGGCATTGCCTGCGGTCAAACGGCTACGACTTCAGCCTTGCGGAGTTATCAAAACTTCGACGTGTGGCGTATGTGTTCGGTCGGTCGACTCGACGGTTCGATATTTCGTGGGAACTGTACGCGGAGGCTGGTACGCCCGAGATTTTAGAGGCGATCATCGCCGGTATTCCAAAGGGGACGCCACTCAATAAGAATTACATTGCTTCCATTCGTAACCAGTGGAAACGGCGCCTGCGCGCGCAAGCAAAGGACTACTGACACTTCCGTCAGGATAGAGTAACGCTGCCTCCGGCATCGATGAGTGGTTTCTGTAGACGCTAGTTTAAGCTCAAACTTGAAGCTAAGTGGTAGGTAAAGCTACAAAGAGTGTGATTTAAGATTGAGACGACTGTTGAGTCCTATAGAAAGTAAAAAGAAGAAAAAAAAAAAAGAAAATAAGAGAAAAAGAAAAGAAAAATGAGAGAAGAGAAGAGAAAAAAGAGAGAAGAGAAAAAAGGGATAGAGTATATGGAAGAAGATAGCAGATTTGAAAAGAAGGATTGAAATAGAGACAAAAGATTGAGGCGGAAGTGGTGAAACGAGAGTAGAATAGAAGGGAGAGAGAGAGGCTAAGAAAAGAAAAAGAAGAAAGAGAAGAGAGAAGAGAGAATACAAAGAGAGTTATGCTAGAAACGTATGAATCAAGCGAGATATTGATTGAGCTAGGAGGTGTTAAAGAGAAAAAGAAAGAAAAAAAAAAAAAGAAGAAAAAGAGAAAAAAGAAGAAGAAAAAAGAAAAAGAAAAAAGATAAAAAAAGAAAAAAAAGAAAAAAAGAAAAAAAAAAGATAATAAAAAAAAGAAAAGATACGAGGCTAAAGATACACGGAGAGAAAGAGAGAGATGAAAATAGCGCTGGATGATTCTATATCACGTTTTATGCGATAATTGCTCAGAAAACCATAGTGCCAGATACGAACCAGTCCCGGAGATACGATATGTAAGCTGAAGCGCCGAATGAACTACAAGGCGGAAAGGGTTAACGCCTTGAGATGAGAGACAAGCCGATAGTCGCGATAGAAGAAGGTGACGCTCTGGTGCTGCGCAAGAGAGCGACGAAGAGGTGGTTGAAAAGAGAGACGAGATGAGTGTAATTAGACAAGTAGATAAAGAAAAGCTGCGGTCGGAAGAAAAGAGTTTGGAATAAAGGAAAAAGAGATTTGAGAAAAGAAGAGAGAAAAAGAGAGAAAGATAGAAAGATAAAAAGAAAAAATGAATAGAGGAGATGTAAATATAAAGAGTCAAGCATAAGACGTAGACCGGCCAGGAACTTGACTCGGAAAAGCGCGGCAAGCGCTCCAACGGAACAAAGGATCTTGCGATGAATGGGCGAGAGAAACTATTAGACGTAAAGACGAAAAGCTACAGCGGTGAAAATGAAAAGAAGATGGGGAAGGAAGAAGAGATATTGAAAAAAGGAAAGAAGTAGAGAGATGAAAAAGAGATCGAAGAGAAGAAGATTGAGAATAAACTAAAGAAGAATAGGTGAAGCGAAAAAGAAAAAGAGAGAGAAAAGAAAGAAATAGATAAGAAAAAGAAAGAGAAAAGAGAAAGAAAGGAGAAGTGAAGAAGAAATGAAAGAAAATGAAAGATAAGAGAATGAGAGTATGATAAAATAGAAATAGAAAGATATAGATGAAAAAAAAGAGAGAAAAATGCCGGCTGCAGCAGGAGAGAGGGGCTAAGAGAAGCTGCTGGCAGTGTGGACGATGAAAAAGAAAGGAGAATAAAGAAGGTGTAAAGAAGGCAGAGAGATGAGAAAGAAAAAGAAGCTTGTGAGAGAACAACTGGAGCAGAAGGAGCAGAGAGGGTAAAAGAGCGAGAAGGATACCGAAAGAAGTTAAATAGTCGCGGGAAGCCTCGCGGCTGCTAAGCATAGATGGACAGAGCGTCTACGTGTCAGTCCGCCCGAGACGGATTGCCTAGCAGTCACTCTAGAGTGTGCGATTAATGGCCGATGCAGCCGCTGCTGAACAGATCCAAAGGCGACTGCAGCTCGGCTAGTCTGCGAGACGTCGCATCGAGTAAAGAGCCGTAGACTTTCGGCTAGAATAGCTCAGCAAGTACTGCACTACCGGCAGAACTACGACGCTTTCCAAGAGGTGCGTGGAAAAAGAAGATGAAAAAGATGGAAGAAAAAAAAAAGTAGAAAAAAGATAAAAAAAAACGCGCTGAAAAAGATGCTCTGCGACGACGAATATAACCATGGATTCAAAGATTCTTTGAAGAGAAAGAGCAGGGATGTAATGATCCGCTTTACCCGACGATGCGCTAGAAAGTAGTAAATAAATATAAGAGAAGAAGATAGCTAAGAGGCAGAAAGAGTAAATAGGCGATATTGCAGTGGCGTTATCGCGTACGAGGTTATGTGCTGTCTTGAGCTGTGAGGAAGCAGAAATTCGCAGACCGCAGACATAGATCGTGCTGAAGAGCGCCAGGTCCCGCGATGTCTGAGGCACTCGAGATAACTACGACCTCGCTGCGCGCGTAGATTCCGCGAGATGGGTGGCGCGCTTCATGTGAGGGACGGATGCCATCAAGTAGACCGTCTCTCGCTAAAGTGTCACGGCGTAGATAAGCGCACGGCGCTGACGACCACGTTGCCGCTGGAGGTTGAAAGTAGGCGCTAACTGATTAGATGGTGCCGCCAGTAAGTGACCTCCTCGTAGGAGATCAGCTCTGGCGAACGGCGATAATAGCGCGCCAGATCACAGACGCACCTGATATTGGTCTTTTCATAATTTAGGTGATGTTACAGCGTTTAAAGAAAGGACCGAATCAGGACCGGGCGTTTCGCCATTCTTTTTAATGCCTCGTGGGTCTTTTTGATCAGTTCTTCTTTGTTAGTTGCTTGGTGCGCCTTCAATTCTTGAGATTTCAAATGACTCCAAACCCCCTCATCCGGATTGAAATCTGGCGAGTACGTCGGCAGGTAGAACAACTCTAGCCTTTTCTGGCCGGCGACGAAAGCCTTTACGCTTTTGGCTATGTGTGGGCTTGCCTGATCTGCAATCACAAAGATCTTTCGTCTCGGATATTCGGCGAGCAACTCTTTGAGGAAGTCAATGAATACAGTGGCATTGACTCTCTCCGATGGAATCTTGAAAAACAATCGACCTTGCAGGTTCAGAGCGCTCATGACCAGTACGCTGGCTCTCTTGCCCGTAACGCGAACTATCGGAGTCTTTCCCACCGGTGCCCAGGTTCTGCCCACAGTTGGAGTCAATCGAACCACCGACTCGTCTTCGAAGAAGAGCAGAGCGCGCTGCCTCCTGGCCAGACGCTTGATCCGAGGCCATTCGGTCGCGATCCATCGAGCACGCGCTTTAGGATCTTGTTCCAGCGCACGCCGTTCAGGCTTTTGACAACTGAGCTTTAGTTTCTTGAGTTCCCTCCAGAGCGTCGGGACAGAAACAGCCAGATTCAATTCAGCGCTGATAACTTGCCTGATACGCTGACAGGTCCAGAGCGGATGCTCATAACCAAATTCAGTGGCCGGATGTTTCACCAGCTTTAGAATCGCTTTGCCGTGTCGCTTGCAATCCAATTTGGGCGGCCTGCCTGTCGCCTTGCGTTCCTTAAGAGCCCTCTGTCCATCTCGCCGCCATTTTGTAAGCCAACGTGATACACTGCCCCAATGTACACCGAGTAGCTTCGCGATCTCCGCGACACCTTTCCCCGCTTGGTACGCTTCGATAGCACGAAAGCGCATTTCCTCCAATATATTGTGCGGTAACGTCCTCCCATCCCGGGGCATACCACAAGATGTAGAACATCACCTTCATTTTGAAAAGATAAATATCACTTAAATTATGAAATGACCAATAAGGCTTTAAGTGTGTTTTAAATCATGAATTGCCAAGTCCAAGATGTATTTGACTCTTAATGGAGTTATAAGTAAGAGATTATGAAAGAAATGATTAGGAGAGTAGGTCCAACCGGTCTTTCCAGTGCCGATCATCGCGGTGCCAATGCAAGACGGCATGTACGACTACCGCGCACAGGCTGTCACCGTAACAGCCGCAGAGATACGGGCCTTGTCTGCCATTGGTGCATCTCTTCCGGTAAGTAATGCGTCCTCGCTTGACCTCTTCGTTCCGCTTCCTACTCAAACACTCAAACCTGTGTACGTGCGAGGAGGTAAAGCCGGGACGCGTTACTTACTCCTAGTCGCCCACAGAGCTTCATTTCACGGTTTTTTTCCCAATCCATTTCTTAAAGACTTTCTCGGCGTCGTCCGGTCGAAGACTCGTGCTGCTGTATTTCCGCAACTCGCTATAGGTGTCCCAGCTATCAGGGCCCAAGGCATCCCGCGTTTCGGCTGCGTTTGAATTCGCATAAATCCATGCCTGCATCGGGTCATGGTAAAAGGCCGCGATGGGGTTAAACGAAGCTTTCACCTCCGCGATGTTTTTCGTAAAGGCCGGATTCTCGCGGCAGAATTTTTCAACTAAGCGATAAGTCGAAACCGAACTCCGGAAAAAAGTGAATGATTCCGCCACGTCGGACTCCAGGGTCTTGAAGCTGACATGGTCACGACGAAGACTTGAATGGTCCTTGTTCGAGGGGTCAGTGAGGTAAATGTTGGTTACCAGCACGGCGATGAACTCCTCCTCGTCTTGATAGTTCAACAGTCCGCCCTGAACCAGGGGCGCAACGGTCGCCGCTCCGGATGCCATCCGAAATGCATGCACAAACTCGTGGAACAGGGTTTCGTCTGGAAGGATTCCACCGGTCTCGTCTTTATGGTCGTCCAGGTATTTGGAACAGGCGCCTCCTTTCGCGTAAGCTTTTGGCCAAAAGTGCACTACGGGTTTAATCAGTCTGCCCCTTTTCGTTGTGGTCTCGGGGGCAGTGGATCCGTTGCAATCCCCTTCCGCATAGGGACGAACCTCCAGAATACCATTCAGAACGTTTCCAGGATTATGCCTTACGTGATATGAAATGCTTTCCAACAAGATTCGGCCCACGTCGGTGCTTTCTATCTTGATGAGGGCATTCAACGTTCCCGTCTCGTAGTCGTCTCCGGACCAGTCGAACAGATTGATTCTGATCCCGTATTTCTTTTCGAGATAGTGTAAGTGCATATCGGCAAGGGGTGTGTGCGTCCAATACTGCGAAGAGTCAGGTCTGGAAGGTTCGCGTTCTTACCGTTCCCTCCGGAACCGGGCCAATCTCCCAAGATTTGCTCGCATCAACTTTCATAGAGCATTTACCGATGGGCGTAAATGGAACGAAAGTTCTAGTTTTACGGTCGGCGAGGCTCCCGAAATGAAAATTCAGACGAGATGACCACGACCCGACCTTGGATGGCAGGCCAGTTCACATCCGGGTCCGCATTGGTCAGTCTTGGGAATTTAACCATCGACATGGCGTCGTTAAAAGGTTAACCGAACGCTGGATGCGCCGCGTAACGGGACTACGAACTGCGCGCTCAGGTGGAGAACTCGTGCCGAACTCAACGCCTAAACGCATCGCCATTGTCGGAGGCGGCTTCAGCGGCCTGATGACCGCGGTGAATCTGGCGCGACTCAGCACGCGTCCTCTCCAAGTGACGGTGATCAATTGCCGCCGCCCGGCGGGGCGAGGCGTTGCCTATGGCACGCGGCGCCCGGAACACCTGCTGAACGTTGCCGCGAGAAATATGTCCGCCTTTCGGGATGAGCCGGATCATTTCCTGCGATGGCTGCGCACTCGCTCGGAGTTCGACACCATGCCGGAAATCGAGCTGCGCGAGCGCTTCATTTCACGCATGGTGTACGGCGACTATTTGCGCTCCATCATGCACCATCATTTGGAGAGTGCTGGCGGCATGACTCCGATGACAACGGAGTTTATCGCGGGGGAGGTCCTGGACATCGAACCCGCAGGCGACACCGCCGTGGTTCGCCTCGCGGATTCCACCGCACTGGAAGCAGACCGCGTGGTTTTGGCGACCGGCAATGAGCCGCCGGCTGCGCTGCCGGGATCGGAAACCTTGGCCGGGCATCCGGCCTGGATGGGTGACCCGTGGCAACCTTTGGAGAAGCGGCTCCCAGGCCAAGGCGAAAGTATCGTTGTTCTCGGCACCGGACTCACCACGGTCGATGTGATCATTTCACTGCGTGCGCTGGGTTGGATGGGCAGCATCCATGCCATCTCCCGCCACGGTTGGTTCCCCCATTCGCACTTTCGTGGCATCGAATATCCAGATTTCCCTCCAGCCGGCACGGACCTTGCGGATCTCCGTCTGGAGAAACTGGTCGCGCTTGTGCAGCACCATTGCGCTCTACTGTATGAACGGAACGCTAATCCAGCGATCATCGTGGATAAATTGCGCCCCCACACACAGCACATCTGGAGCCATTTCACGCGGGAGGAGCGGCTCGCCTTCGTCCGGAGGTACGCCGCACGATGGAACATCTTTCGTCACCGCATCGCGCCGGATATCCACGCGCAAATCACCAGCTCGCAACTCACCGGACAACTTCAGATTCACGCTGCGAGTATCGCACGCGTAGAGGCGTCAGGCAGCCGGCTTGTCGTGCATTTGGATAACGGCGAGAGACAGTCGGGCGATCTCGTAGTCAATGCGACTGGCCCAGTCACCAAATTGAGCGCCTCTCGATCCTTTTTGCTGCAAAACCTGCTCCGCCGAGGGTTGGTGGCGCCGGACGACGCAGATATGGGAGTACGAGTCGATCCCGACCACACCATCATCTCAGGCGACGGCGAGCGATCCGACCTGCTGCTTGCACTTGGTCCACTGCTGCGCGGAACACTTTGGGAGACCATCGCCGTGCCGGAGTTGCGTGTACAGGCAAAAAGGGTAGCGGAAACGCTGCTTGAACAACCTCCCGCTCCCGCAGATGAAGCGGAGGTCATGATGGAATACATGATCTGATTGCACGGAACAATTGCGGATATAATATCTCCTCCTCACATATCTTCGGGATTGACGCCTTGGAGTAACCCAACCCGGCTCAACCATTTTTGGAAACCCGATCGTTGGTTTTTACGACTCCACTTCTGCTCGTATAAACTTCGTTAGGGTTTTAGCTGCAGAGCCAGCCTCGGAACAGGTTTATAGTGGCTATCTATTCAAGGACACTTCGAACCCTTTCCTCTTTGAATTAGCTTGCTAGTGAGATCGCTTCCGCTTAGAGGTCATGCCGCATGGAACAATCTTTGCATCTGACAGAAGCAAACAAAGAAATTTGAACAGAAGGCAGCAAAGATCTCGCCGGAAGCGCAGTGTGTCGAACCTACCTTTTCGCATCTCGCGGCCGACTTCGATGACTAGGTCCGGCTTGGGAATACTGCGGTCCAGCGAGCGCAAGTACTGTTCATCATGCAATCGCTCAAAGAGTTCTTCCAGACGTAATCCCTCGTGGTTGGCTCTAAGGTGTGCGTCACCTAGAGTTCGGTGCTGATCCGCCAGTTCGCGTTCCGTGAAGAACGATTGATAGCGCCACGAATCGAACGCATCATTTGTTGGTCCACTCTACGACATAATTTGGCGAGCTTTGCGAAATCCAAGCAGTCGAGTGGATGAAGACTTTCCGCACGGGGCTTTCGCGATGCCCGCAGATAGTCGATCTTTTCGAACCATTTAACACCGGTTTCGGAAGCAAATTTCTTAGCACCTGCGTGAGTCGAGTTGATATAACGATAACCGGTTAAATGTTCTCCTATCGAAGAGCGCGCTCCCAACGAGCTCCCATTGCCGCATGATACCGATTCTCGGCCAGGATTATCTCCAACCGTGGAGCGGTCAAAGAAAGCTGGACGTTGATCCCTGTACCGACTTGTGGCCCCAAAACCTTGCAATCTACAGACTCCAGCCCAAAGGAATGTCACGGGGTTACCTGGCCCACGCAATCCCTGAGCCAGACATAAAAAGGATCACGCTGATTTTTCTCGTGCCACGCCATCTTCGTGTCTATGCCCGGAAGGTAAAATGGAAGCTCGGTGATCATCAGCGGATACATCTCCTGGTAAGTCTCCGCGAGGCTTAACGGACAAGTGAGAAGGTAATCACTTTGAGCCAGCATCGCCGGCGGGGTGAGAAAATTTCCAATTCTGAGTGAAATATCGCGCCGTTTTTTCTTGCCCTCCAAATACTGATCGACCGGCGCCCAGACTCCAGGAGGAGCTTCGATTTGGAGATGCATGCGTCCGAGATAGTCGGCCATTGTCTGTTTCGTTTGAGGTAAGCGTTCTTTTTAGAACAAATGCAGACAAAGCGGTCACTAAACACTGTTTTAATTCTGAAGCCGTTTGGAACGCCGTCAAAATAAGCTGCGATGGCGAGGTCATACTCGCCTGATTCAAGCTCCCGCTTCGGAAAGCCGCCGCTCAGGGCGCGCGTTTCAATCTGAAGTCCCGGCGAGCAACCAACCAACAAATCAACGATCCCGGCTTCATACCAGGACCAAGGCCGGTCCGGCACGTGCGCGAATTCGAGCTTCATGCCATCAGGTCGGTGATTTAAAAAGGAACTAGTAGTTACTTGCAATTGACAGCGTAATAATTGTAAAAGTAGGTCGATATGAGTCGACCTGGTCCTGAAATCCGGCTTTCCACTGAGGAAAGAGAAATTCTATTGCGTTGGATGCGAAATTCCAAAACCGAACAGCGCATGGTCGAACGAGCCAGAGCGATTCTCTTAGCTTCCAGCGGAATAAGCGGCAAAGAGGTCGCCTTAAAGATGAAGACCCGGGCGGCGCGCATCAGCAAGTGGCTCCGGCGATTTGCTCAAGACAGAATAGCCGGCCTTAGTGATAACGTTCGTTCAGGGGAAAAGCGCCGCAAGTATACTTCGCTGACCGAAAAACGGATCTTGAAAGCGCTCGATGAGCCGCCGCCTGCCGGCTACAGCCGCTGGAATGGGCGGCTGCTGGCCAAGCATCTGGGCGATGTAAGCAAGGACCAAGTGTGGCGGGTGATGCGGAAGCACGACTTACATCTGGAGCGCCGACAGAGTTGGTGCGTGAGTACCGATCCGGAGTTTAGTCGCAAGGCGGCTGATGTGGTCAGCCTCTACTTGAATCCGCCCCAGAACGCGCTGGTGCTCTGCGTCGACGAAAAACCATGCATTCAAGCTTTGGAGCGTGCCCAAGGCTGGATCCGCTTACCAAACGGTCGTGCCCTGACCGGCTTCGCTCACGAATACAAGCGTCACGGCACCACCACGCTCTTTGCCGCTCTGGAGGTGGCGAGCGGGCTGGTCCATTCTGGCCACTATCGGCGGCGCCGCCGGCGTGAGTTTCTGGATTTCATGAATGAGTTGGTTGCCCTCTATCCCGGTAAAGAGCTGCACGTGGTTCTGGACAATCTGAGCACCCATAAGCCAAAAGAAGACCGCTGGCTAAAGAGCCATCCTAACGTGCATTTTCATTTCATCCCGACGCATAGCTCCTGGCTCAATCAGGTGGAATGCTGGTTTAGCATTTTGAGCCGCGGCGCCCTACAGGGCAGCAGTTTCACCAGCGTCCGCATGCTAATCCAGGCGATCGAAGCCTTTATCGCGAGCTGGAACCAAAACGCAGCTCCTTTCGAGTGGACCAAAAAGGAGGTCAAACAGCAAGAGATGAAGCGTTCTTACGCTGACTTATGCAATTAACTACTAGTGTTCCCTACACGAGCTCGATCCGGGTACGGGGTCGCTTTGAGCCGGTCCTGGAGGGCATGGAACCAACCCCGGCGATCGAACACCGGTGTGGCCAGCAGCACCGAATGGCAGAGGCAGGTAGAGTAGCCCACCGCAGCCTCGCCCCGGCCCAGCCGAGGGTTGCAGGGTGGGCAGGGGAGAAGGTGCAAGGCTTATCTAAATCCTTAAAGTCTAGGAGAGCAGCCAGGCCCGGAAGATAAAGCTCTGAGGTCCGCTATTTATCGAAGCCGCTGGATTAGAATGAGCGATTGGTCGATACTTTGATGCCCAAGCGTGAGAAGACGCTCCGTTTGCTCGAGATAGCGCTGGCGAAGCGGCGCGGGGAAATAGCGGCGTACAGCATGATCTTGCTGTAAGCGAGCAGCCTTGGGCAACATGCAAACCTCCAATCTATTCCCCGACGACAGGCCGAAGAATGTGCCTTTTTGTAAACTTTTTGCGAAGATTTGAACAGAAGGAAGCAAAGGTTTGGGAACCGATTCTGACCTGTGAGTCAGACCGGTTTTATCAACACCCCAACTGCCAGGTTTTCCGGTCCCCAATCGTCGTGTCAATGTCCACGCTCGGGGAACGTGACGCGCGGAAATTGGGATCTTGTCGAATCACGCGATCCTCCTGAAACACATCCTGGTCCCCCTTCGTTACCTTTGCTGCCTTCTGTTCAAATTTCTTTGTTTGCTTCTTTCAGATGCGAAGATTGTTCCATGCGGCATGACCTGACTATTCTAGGTGAGTTCGACCCGAACTCTGAGACGCACCGCGCAACCGACGCCGCCATTCGTCACTCATTGTTTGCGCTGGGCGCGAAGTTGGAGGCAAGCTGGATCTCGACTGCGAGAGTGGGGGAAGCCGACGTTCTGCAGGCGCACGGTCTCTGGATCGCCCCGGGCAGCCCTTATAAAGATATGTCACGTGCCATCGAGGCCATTCGTCTGGCTCGCGCAAATCTTGTGCCGTGCCTGGGGACCTGTGGTGGCTTTCAGCACATGATCCTGGAGTTCGCTTGCAACGTGCTCGGTTTCACAGATGCTCAGCACGCCGAATACAATCCGGACGCTTCCCGGCTTTTCATCAGCACATTGAGCTGTTCCGTTCTGGGAATGGAACTGCACGTACGACTCCAGCCGCAGACGATCGCCCACCGCCTTTACGGAAACGACGAAGTCGTTGAACGCTATTATTGTACTTTCGGAGTGAATCCCGAGTATGCAGAGACGTTGGCTGGCGGCCGGGATCTGGTCATCTCCGGCAGAGACCTCAATGGAGAAATTAGGATCATTGAAATCCGCCCTCATCCATTCTTCGTCGGAACTCTGTTCGTTCCTCAATCACGATCGCGGGAATCGATGCCCCACCCGCTGGTGACAGGGTTCTTGCAAGCAGTTCTCCGACATCGAACCGTTGCGAAGAACCGCCCTTTCGTGTGTTCTCCCCACGAAGCGGCGGTCGCTGTAGCGAGCCAGCGGCGGCTTAATGGACCGGAGAGCTAATTTCTATCAGCCGCCGGCAGGAGGGTATAGCGCACGGCGCGCACCCCGAACCACCGCGACCGTGGCTCGGAGCAGCGGGGCGGCTTGTTGGCTCCAGCGCAGTGTTAGGCGGCGACTATTTGCTGCTTCGGACGTTTCTTACCGAGTACTCGAGTCTCGTTGTCATCCAATACCACAGCGACGTCGACGTCCAGAATGCTGTTCCAATTGAGTATCCAGTTGGACACGGCCACAGCGTTGTCAGACTCGCAGATGACTACACCCCGTCCTCGGAGTAGGTCATGCCAGCGGCCAATCAGCTTAACGTCGCTGCCGTGGTCTGCCTGATCCTGTTCCGGTGTCATTTGCGAGAACTGTGATAGCGCATCGTGAAGCTTTCCGGGTCTCAACTGCCAATTGATCATAAATTTCATAGGAGGGGGTTTCTGTTGTTGGTCTTGTTGTCGTCCTGCAAGAATAGCGTTCAGCTGGCCTAACGGGTGTTGGACTAAACTGGGTTTGGTCTATCGTCAGAGGCGTTGGCCCCTGGTTGGGTCATGGCAATTTGGAATAAAGGATTTATGGCGATTTTTCAAGCTCACCATTCGGCGATGACGCAAGGATCGAGTTGGCCATCAGAAATCAAGACGATGGCACAGAGCGACTGCGAGTGTCGTCTTGCCGTAGCCTCCAGCGCCTTGTAAAGCAGTAGAGATTGCGATTGGAGTATCGCGCTTTTCTTGTGCGAGCTCAGCGATTAGTTGCTCGAATTCCCGGGGCCGCTGCACAAAACCTTGAGGAAAATCCGGCGCCATAAAAGGGACGCTTGGGAATTGGCCAGGGGAGCGATGGGCATCACCTACAAGGCCTATGACACTAACCTGCACTGCAGCGTGGCCCTGAAGGTGATAATAGCGCCTATCTCGACAGCGAAACCGCCCGGCAGAACTTCCTCCGCGAAGCCGGGCGATCGCCGCCCTTCGTCATCAAAACGTGGCATCGGTTCTCCACCTATATAGAAACCGATGGGGACAATTATTTCTATGCCACGGAGTTCATCGACGGCGAGACTCTTGATGCTTGCATAAAGCGCAAGGCGCCCTTGGGAATGACCGAAGCGCTCGGGATCACCCTGCAGGTGTCGCTGGCTCTCGCTGCGGCGGCGAAGTAAAACCTCATGTGTCTAAAACCGGCAAACCTGATGCTTGTCGACAAAGAGGGTGAGACTGTCGTTCAGGTGATTGACTTCGGTTTCGGCAAAACCGCCAAACGCGGTTGGGTATGAATTGCTCGGGGGAAGTCTGCACTTCAACGATTTTACGTTGCGGACTGGAACTTGCCGAGGCGCCGTTGGTGGGCCTTTTTGCGCCTGTGAATTATCATATCCGATTTGAGAGCGGCGTGGGCAGGGTCATGCGGCACCTCCAAGAACACGAACGCCAAGCGCGGCTGCCGCGGCGCAGAGCTCCTCGTCGAGCGTCGCGAGTGGCAATGTGCGCCGCCGCGCGAGCTCCAGGTAGGCAGCGTCATACAAGGTGAGGCGGAAGCGGTCGGCGAGGGTCAGCGTTTCACCCCAGGCAAGGGAATCCGTGTGCGGGTCGGTGGTGATTTCCAGGAGCGCAAGATCGGCGAGCGCGGCGCGGCGGAAGTCCGCGTCGATGCGGCGGCGGCGCACGGCCACGGTCAGGCTGTTAGCGACCTCCAGCCGCCACAGTGCCGGCACGATCGCGCCATTGTCGGCGACAGCGTCGAACAACTGGCGGATCGCCTCGGTGGTCTCGTCGCTGTAGATCCAGGCAAGTGTTGCTGAGCTATCCAGTACCAGACTCACGGGCGGCCTTCGTCACGGTAGGCTTTCCACTCGGCCCAGTCGAAGCGGCCGAGCTTGCGCTGCTCTGCGCGATCGCGGATGCGCTGGAGGGCGGCGCGGGCTTCATCCCGGTTGAAGCCATGCCGAACGGGTACCAGGCGCGCGACCTCCTTGCCGTGCCGGGTGATGGTGACCTCTTCGCCCTGCTCCACCCAGTCGAGCAACTGGCCGAATTTGTTCTTCGCCTCAAAGGCGCCCACTTTGCGCATGATGATCTCCTTTATTAAGCTAGCTTAGTCTGGCTTATCATCGCTAGCGTCGGGTGTCTACAGGATTGGACACCGGCCGGAATGTCTACATTTTCGGTCCGGAAACAATTCCGCAATTGAACGAGATTATTACAGAACTTGAAACTGATGAGCAGGTCAAGGTCTCCTGCGCCAAGGCGGAGGTGCACCTTTCTTAATCAGCAGTTCGCCATACCGGCAACTCTCCCGGAAGGGGATGGACAGCTTTTCAACGCAACTCGTCGTCGGTCTCCCAGTTAGCCAAGCTCGAATGCGAGCATCGGATTCAGGCAGCGCCAACGGCAGGCAGTAATACCGACTATCGAAGCCAACCTGAACTGGGTACAGGATTTTGGGCGCTCCCTGTCGGTCTCAAAAGCTTGCGCGGAGCAATAGCTGGCACCTCCTTGCGACCAGAAAATAGGCGGCGCTACTGTTTCATCGGATCGGTTGACCGATCCGACACCTGCACATCGTCGAAGTAGATCGAATCGGCGTGCCAGAGAGCTTCGATGCCGAGCCTGGCTCTGTGGGCGCCGATCTTGTCGAAGTCGAAGTGTATCGCTTGCCAGCCGCGATCGGGAGCTATGATCCGCTCTTGGATGCTAGAAGCCCCAATTTTGTGGTACAGCCGGACCCTTAACCGTACTCCTTTTGCGTCCGGCATCTCGGGGTCGAACTTCATTCCGAGCGGAACAAGGATTCGGAAGCTGACGCGAACGGAATCCACCGCCGGCGGGAGCAGCAAAGGACAGTCAAAACCCATCTCTTCGGGCCCGGTGATCTGCATGACAAGGTTCTGAGGATTCCCCGGTTCTTTGACAACCCGGCCGTTCGAGTCCCATCCGGAGGGGTCCTTTGAATTTTCTGCGCATTGCTGAAAGTCGCCGCCTCGGGAGCAGGTCGGGCGAATCAGCTTTGACGTAGAATAGAAATGCGCTGAAAGGAGGATAGGGCCCCCTCTCCATGCCACGCTGAAAACCGGAGCAAGGTGACGGGCGATGGCTCTTAATAGAGCGCCGCTTTGTACCTCCCAGATGCGCATGGTGTGATCATCGCCGCCGGCGGCCAAAGTCTTTCCGTCTGGACTCCAGGCGACGGAATAGATGATAGCGCTCTTGTTGCGGGAAGAATCGGGGACCAGCGTGCGAACCGGCGCGCCGCTCTGGGCATCCCAGACTCGCACCGTTCCGTCGGCGCTGGCCGAAGCGAGTTTGTTGGCGTCCGGACTCCAAGTGACGCACGTCACTGGACCATCATGTGACTTGCCATCGGGGCTCCATGCCACACTCGAGATAGTTCGCTTATGCCCACTCAGCGAGTGAACCAAGCCGTCGTTCTGAAGGTCCCAGACTTTCACGGATTTGTCGGCGCCACCGCTCACTACGGTATCTCCTTCTGCGTTCACAGCGACACTGAAGACCGTGCCTTCATGTCCCGCCAGTGCTTGAAGCAAAGCGCCACTTTCCGAGTCCCAGACTTTAATCATCCGGTCACCGCCAGCGCTGATGATCCGTTTTCCGTCGGGCTGCCAAACTACGGCAAAGACAGCTTTTTCCTCGCTATTATCGGCCTCCGCAACAGTCCCCAGAGTTCGGATCAGCAAACCAGTCCGGCTATTCCAAATTCCGATTGTGTTGTCGGAATTCGCGGTGGCGATAACCGTACCGTCGCGGTTCCACGCAAGCCCGTTGACGGAGGCCCACGGATTGTTGTCTATGGATCGCTTTAGTTTTCCACTGCGGGCATCCCAAAGCTTTAATCTACAGTCTGCGCTCCCACTGGCTAGTGTCGCTCCATCCGGAGACCAGCCGATGGTAGAGACGGCATCGTCGTGCGCTTCCAACGAGCGCTCCAATGTACCGATTTTCGTATTCCAGATTTTTATAGAGTGATCGTAGCTGCCCGTTGCGATTCGTTGGCCATCAGGACTCCAGGCGATGCTCAAAACGGCCGCTTCATGGCCATTGAGCGTCCTAACGAGGCCGCCGCTTTGCCCATCCCAGATCTTCAGCGAATGGTCATAGCTTCCGCTCGCGATCTGCCTCCCGTCCGGGCTCCATGCGAGCGCTAGGACCGAACCTCCGTGACCTGTCAATGTGTTGAGGAGGGTGCCGGTTCGAATATCACACAGCTTGATCAACCGATCACCACCTCCAATTGCGACAATGTCTCCAGCTGGGTTCAACGCGACGCACACGATTTTCGAATCATTCCCGCAAAAGCTCATGCGCAGCGAAGGTGTTCGCCTTAGAGCCAGCTGGGGCGGGAAAGCACGGGCGGCGACGCCCCGGTCATGAGAGAGGCGCACGGCTAGATTGCTACGAGCAGCCAGTCACGATGGTCTAGCAACCTAGACTAGAAGCCTAAAAATACTCCATTTGGAGTATCCGATGACTTTTAATTGGAAAACGATATTTCAACACCGTACGATCACAACAAGTTTATGTAGCAGGGGATCAGGTTAACTTTGCCTTCGCTGGGGCTGCTGTCGTCGTTCTTTACGAGCCCGCGGAATGGAAAAGGAGGCCGCGGTTCTCCAGTCTGTCAGTCTACCTTGCGAGAGTAGGTCAGGACCAAGCTATTCGAAGAATGGCCAAAATTGTATGATGAATTGCTCACTCATCTTAAGGTGGGACCGTTACTTGCGCTGGTCCGGTGCGCATCGTGTCTGAGCTGCACCGGGAGGGAGTCGGGCATTACGACGGCTCTGTGCGGTCCGCACACGAAACGTAGAGTATTCCGTTAACGGAATACTGCCCCTTTCGTGTGGTCTTCCCAAAATCGCCGTAGACGGAATGGTTGTGTTCAGACCGACTTGAGCTTCTCCTCGGCGTACAACGACAATTCGACCATTCGCTCAAGCAGCGGCTCGGAACTGAGGCCGGCGAAGTTCTTCAGCACGAGTTCCTTGACATACAGGCGCACCAGGTAGCGCAGCTGAAGCGCGCGATTACGTGTTGCGAAGACAAAATCGCGATGACCGCTATTCACGATGATGATATTGCGATCGGCATCGAACCGGCAGCGCCACAGCTCGCCGGCCGCGCGCTCGAAGGTATAACCAGGCAATCCCCGCGTATTGACCACGGCCGGGCTGATCGCCGCCTCCAAGCTGTCGGTGATCGTCACCAGCGCCTCGGCGGCCACCGTCACGTCACGTTGGGTCACTGTCACACGGAGCTTTGTCAGCCCGGGTACGGGCGGTGCATGAAAGGTTGCCTCCTGATCGGTAACGCCTTGTAGGGATCCCTCTCCTTCGAGGATCTCCCAGGCAAAAACGAGATCATCGAGCACACGTCGACGCGACCGGTCGCGCGGCAGCGCCCGAAACTTGCGCAGCTCGTTCAACGGTGCGGTATTCGTGGCGGGCGAGATGACCACGCTGAACAGGGGTCCTGCAAAGTCAAAGAACTGCCTTTGGGGTGTGCCGCTCACGTCGGGTTCCCGCGCACCGAGCGCCAGCTCGTCGAATTCATCGAGTTTCGCGGCACCCGGATCGGACGGTTTACTCATCGCTTGGCGCGCACGGCTCTGGACATCGAACCAGTCATATTCTTCTGGAGGCAGGGCCAGCAGCGCCTCATGAAAGGCCCTTTGGATGGCCTTCATGGATTGCAGGCTGGCCTGCTCTTCCTCCGCGCGTTGCTGCGCTTCGATCAGCCCGTTCACGTGGCTTTCAAGCGGTTCCAGGGCCGCGATCAGGGCCGCGTAGCGATCGTCCTGGATGATGCCGCTGCGGGTTCCGGGTGTCAGGGTCAGGAACGGCGCGTCAATGAGGCCCTGAACATAGCGCGAGACCCAGGGGGCGTGCTCCAAGCCGGATAGTGAGCTCAAATCTTCGACGACCCGCGTGCCTAAGCGCGTGAGTGCCACCCGAGCAGCGTCGGCCGGTTCCGCAAGGTAGATTTCCGCATAGGCCTCGCCAAAGGAGGTGCGGATCGGGGGCAGCTGATGGAGCAATCGACCTTCGAATTGCCGGGGCTCGACTTCGTACTGTTTGCGCGCGAGTTTATCGATCACCGTGACGCGCACCTTGGCGTCGCGAATTCGATCACGCAGTTCAGAGGCGAGATACCACTGGATTTTCTCGCCACTCAAGCTGCGAATGCCCTCCAGCAGCAGGCTGATTTTGAGCTCCGTGCCCTTCTCGGCAAAGAGCGTCCGACGCGTCGTCACGTCGTAGCGCGGATCGCCCTTGCTCATGGTCATCTCGTAGGCGCGCTGGTCCGAGCCTGTAGAGGTCATCGACAGGTTTTCGCCGACGGTCCAGAAACTCAGGAGACCGATGCCAAACTCGCCCTGGAGCCCTAAGCCCTCGCCGTCGGCTTTCATGCGTCGTTTGATCGAGTCGCAAATGTGGGTCGCGACATACTTGAAGTCCGGGCAGCCTTGCGCATCACGCGGCACCCCATTGCCATCATCTCGAATCGACAGATAGTGCTCGTTGTGCTCGCGACCACGCGTGATCGTGATCACCTTAGCCTTGGCATCAATACTGTTCTCGACAAACTCGGCAATCGCTTTGAGTGGGTTGCTTTGGGAGAGCGCGATGATGCGGATCGCGTTCCAGTCATCGCCGATTTTGAGCTTCCCGCTATCGTTCTTTTTGGCTTTCACGAAGGACTACGTCGGCTTGGCCGGTTCGATCTTATGTTTCTTGAACCACCGGTAATCAGGTGAACCCGCCTGCATTGCCTCAAGCAGAGGATTCATTAGCTCGTCGAAGGTGGGTACCTTTCCTGGCATAATTCAGCTTTCATATCACATCTCAAGCGGAAGCTCCGGTTCAATTACGCGTCCCGCCGCTGCTAGACGCCGTGGCGCGCAGGACGTGCGGGCCGAAGCTCCCCAACTCTACGCCGGCCGCCTGCGCGTATTTTCTCAAGACGCAATGGTAATGGCCCCGTGGGTGAGGGGCCGGTCGATTCTCCCCTGGCCCGCCGGGTTTTTGAGTGGCCGAAAGAGCGGCCCTTCGGGATTGCCCGAGTGGCCGGCGGCGACTAGGTAATCGTCGATCCGCTGCAGGGCCAGCGGAATTGGGAAAATGCGTTCGATGCAGGCAGTCGATGGGCTACTGCGGCTGGGGGACGATCCGAAGGTAAGGCTTGGGTGCCTTCCAGCCGTCCGGGTATTTCTGTTTGGCTTCCTCGTCCGAAACTGCCGACACGATGATCACGTCATCGCCGCGCTTCCAGTTCACCGGAGTTGCAACCTTGTGGGCAGCCGTGAGCTGAATCGAATCGAGAACCCGCAGAACTTCGTCAAAGTTGCGGCCCGTGGTCATCGGGTAAGCGAGCATCAGCTTGATCTTCTTGTCCGGGCCGATCACGAACACGGTGCGCACGGTGGCATTGTTCGCCGCCGTGCGACCTTCAGACGTGGTTCCCGCATCAGCCGGTAGCATGTCATATAGCTTTGCGACTTTGAGTTCCGGGTCGCCGATCAACGGATAGTTCACTCGATAGCCCTGGGTCTCTTCTATGTCCGCTGCCCACTTTCCATGACTGCTTACCGGGTCCACGCTCAGCCCGATAATCTTGCAGTTTCGCTTCGCGAATTCGGGCTGCAACCCGGCCATGTAACCGAGTTCGGTGGTGCAAACCGGAGTAAAGTTTTTCGGGTGTGAAAACAAGACCGCCCAGCCATCACCGATCCATTCGTGGAAGTTGATCGGGCCTTCGGTGGTCTCGGCGGAAAAATTGGGGGTTTCGTCGTTTATGCGCAAGCTCATATTCGGCGGGAAAATTATGGGCTTCGTCATTCATGCGCAAGCTCATTTTCATCTCCGGCAAAAGCTGATCAACTGATCAACAATCCCGCTACACAAATAATCGCTACCTGTCTGGAAAGTGTAACTATGGAACCCTCTCAGCACAAAGACATTTGGGCGGCCGGCGCCTGTTACGAACCTTACGTCGGCCGCTGGAGCCGATTGGCCGCTAAAGAGCTGCTTAAATGGCTATCGATCCCAGCCCAAAAAGACTGGCTCGATGTTGGATGCGGAACCGGCGCACTCACCCGGACTATTCTCGAGCTCGGGGTGCCGAACACAGCAAAGGGCGTCGACTCTTCGGTCGACTTCGTGGCCTACGCAAAGTCGCATTGCGACAGCACACTGGTCACATTTGAGGTCGGCGACGCTCAGGCGCTACCGATCGATTCAGCTAGCTTTGATGTGGTAGTTTCCGGACTGGTGCTGAATTTTTTGCCTGAACCGCGACGGGCTGTCGCAGAGATGGTCCGCGTGGCGCGCCCCGGTGGCATGGTAGCGGCGTACGTCTGGGACTATGCGGATAAAATGGAGCTGATGCGCTATTTTTGGGACGCCGCCGTGGGATTGGATCCGGCCGCCCTGGAGTTCGACGAAGGCCGTCGCTTCCCGATTTGTCAACCGTCTCCTCTCGCCGAGTTGTTTAAGAACGCCACGTTGCAGGGGGTCGAAGTACGGCCCATCACCATCCCCACGCCTTTTCGCGATTTCGATGACTATTGGTCGCCGTTCTTGGGAGGGCAAGGCCCGGCACCCGGTTTTGCCATGTCGCTGAGCGACGAGCGCCGGGGAACGCTCCGGGAACGAATTCGTTCGAGTCTTCCAATCGCCGAGGATGGATCGATACCTTTAATAGCCGGAGCGTGGGCCGTTCGCGGATGTGCGCCATGACCGTGACGGCCAGGTCAAAGCTCCTCCCCTACCAGGCTACGGGGAAGAGGCCTTGACTGCGTCAAGCTGTCAACATTAACTGTCAGCTCGATCAGTTGCCGACAGTGAAAGAGCGAGGCGCAGACTTTCAGAAGACCAGCGACGCGCTACTTGCCGAGATTGGCGAACGCCAACGGGCAGAAGAAGCGCTTCGTGTGAGCGAACAGCGGTTGCAGGATATTTTGGATAACACCACTGCCGTCGTTTTCGTTAAGGATCTCGAACTTCGCTACATCTTAGTGAACCGCGAATATGAACGCCGCCATCAGGTGCGGCGTGACAAAATTCGCGGGAAAACTGACTTTGACATTCATCCTCATGTTGTTGCCGAAACGGTTCGGGCGAACGATCGGCATGTAATCGAGGCGGGCGCGCCCATCCAGTTTGAGGAAGCCGTACCGATGGCGGAGGGCGAGCGAAAGTATATCGTCGTCAAATTTCTGCTGCGGGACCGCACAGGCAAGCCGTATGCGATTTGTGGCATTGCGACGGATATAACGGAATTGAAACGGGCAGAAGAACTACAGGCTGGGCGGGCCTGTCAAGCGGCGCTTCGCGCAGATATTCATGCAGCGTTCTCCGTGGGGGCGGAAACTGCCTTGCAAACGATGCTGCAGCGCAGCGCTGAAGCCGTGGTACGTCACCTCGGCGGCGCTTTCGCTCGCATTTGGACGCTTAACGATCCGCAGAAGTTGCTCGAGTTGCAGGCCAGCGCAGGTCTGTACACGCGCTTGGACGGCGAGCACGCCCGAGTGCCCGTTGGCAAGCTCAAGGTTGGCCTCATCGCGGAGCAGCGCGAGCCCTACCTGACGAACGACCTGGTAAACGACAGTCGTACAAGTCACCCCGATTGGGCGAAACAAGAGCGAATGGTATCTTTTGCGGGCTATCCCCTTCTGGTCGAAGGCTGTCTGGTTGGTGTCCTGGCCATGTTCGCGCGTAAACCCCTGGGTCAGGATGCTCTTGAGGCGCTCGAGATGGTGGCTGACACAATCGCACAAGGCGTCGAACGCAAGCGCGCAGAGGAGAAACTGGCTCGGCTGAACCGGACTCTGCGCACTCTCTACCAGTGCAATCAAGCCCTCGTCCGCGCGACCGAGGAATACGAACTATTACGCTCGGTCTGCCGGATTCTCGTCGAGGTTGGCGGCCTTCGGATGGCATGGGTCGGCTACCGCGAATTCGATGAAGACAAAACGGTCAGGCCGGTCGCACAGGCCGGATACGAGGAGGGATATCTAAGACGAATCAACATCACTTGGGCCGATACCGAGTGGGGACGAGGACCTACGGGCACAGCCATCAGGACGGGTAAGAGCTGCTGGAGCAGGGACAATCTGACCGATCCGAATCTGGCTCCGTGGCGAGTCGAAGACACCAGGCAAGGCTACGCCTCCTCCATTTCCCTTCCCCTGATGTCTCACGGCCAAGCGTTCGGTGCGCTCGCTCTCCACGCCGAAGAGCCGGATGCCTTCAATGAGAGCACGATTGAGCAGTACACGGATCTGGCCAACAACCTGGCGTATGGAGTGGTGGCGCTCCGCACCCTCGAGGAGCGAAAACGGGCAGAGAAGGAAATTCGTCAGCTCAACGCGTCGCTTGAAAAGCGAGTGACCGAGCGCACGATCGAACTCGTGCGGTCGAACGACCAACTCAAGCGGGCGGAAGAGCAGCTGCGCAAACGCGGCGAACAGGTGCAGAGACACCGCGACGCGCTGCTTGAACTGGCGCACTTCAACAAAACGGATCTTGCGAAAGCGCTGCAGAAAATCTGTTCGCTCTCAGCCGCCAGGCTTGAGGTGGCGCGTGTCAGTTATTGGTCGCTGCGGGAAGACGATCCCGCTCTTGTTTGTGAAGTCCTCTATTTGCGGGACGCGGAAAGCTGTGATGAGCAGTTCAAAGGCACTCGTCTGGGCTTTTCCGATTGTCCTGCCTATTTTGAGGCGTTAGCCACCAGACGACCCATCGTGGCCGACCGCGTATTGAGGCACCCCGCCACCAGCAGCCTGGCGGATAGTTACCTCAATCCACTTGGCATTTCCTCCATGCTCGACGCACCCGTTTGGGTCTCCGGCAAGGTCGTAGGCGTTCTTTGTCACGAGCATACCGGTCCGCCTCGCGATTGGTCGCCGGAAGAAATTGACTTTGTTTCAGCGCTGGCGTCGATGGTTTCGCTGGCGTTGGAAGAATCGAGTCGCGCACACTCGGAACATCTATTGCGAGAGAGTGAAGAGCGCTTCAGCAAGGCCTTCGGCTCAAGCCCGGTGATCATTGCGATTTTGCGGTTAAGTGACAAAAAGTTCATTGAGGCGAACGATGCGCTTGTCCGGTGGTTCGGGTTAAGTCGTGACAGAATTCTTGGACACGACTCGGAGGAGCTGGGCCTATGGATGAATCTCGACGATCGCGCGAAGTTTCTGACTGATCTTGAGCGCAACGGTTCGCTGCGCGAGGTCGAATGCCAGCTTCGAAGCTGGCGAGGAACTGTCCACACGATGCTGCTTTCGGCGGACATCATCGAAATCAATCGGGCGCCGCCACATCCTCGTTACCGGTCTCGACATCACGCAGCGCAAACAAGCGGAGGCGGAATTGCTCAGAACGCTGGCCAGGGAAAAGGAGTTGGGACAGTTGCGGAGCAATTTCGTGTCGATGGTGTCGCACGAGTTCCGTACACCTCTGGGCGTCATCCAGTCATCCGCTGAAATCCTGGAAGACTACCTCGACCAACTGGAACCGCCCGAACGCAAAGAGCATCTGCAATCCATCCGCAATAACACGCGCCGCATGGCCGGGTTGATGGAGGAGGTCTTGCTCATCGGAAGCTTCGATGCCGGCAAGATGGAGTTCAAGGCGGTTTCGGTGAAGCTGGAAACATTCGTACGAAGTCTCGTGGACGAGGTGCTCTTGGCAACTGACCGGCGATGCCCGATTGAACTCTCCGTTGCCGAAATTCCTGCCGAGATCCAGGCCGACAAGCGTTTGCTGCGGCACATTTTCACAAATCTGCTAACTAACGCAGTGAAGTATTCGCACATCGGCCGGGTGGTGCGGTTCGAAATAGTGTGTGACGAAACAGAGATTGTTTTCGCTATCCGCGACCAAGGGATCGGAATTCCAGAGGCTGACCTAGAGTGGCTCTTCAACGCCTTCCACCGTGGGCATAATGTTAGTGACCGTCCAGGCACGGGCCTCGGTCTGGTAATTGTAAAGCGCTGCGTCGATTTGCATGGCGGCAGCATCGTGGTGGAGAGCAAATTGGGTGAAGGCACGGCGGTGACCGTGAGGTTGCCGATGCTCAGTCCGGCGGTCCCGTCCGGGCGCGACTAACGTGGTTTTACCGTCTGAAGACCATGGATCAAGAGGAATGCCCTGCCGGTTGAAAATTGCATCTTCAAGTTCGGCTTCCACGAACTTATTTTTCTCACGAATCCTGGCGACGGTATCGGTGCCCAACGGCAATCGCACCGGCGGTTTTGGATTGTCTACCAGCTTCAGGATGGCTTTTCAAACGCCGCCCGGTAGCCGCGACCAAAATCCTGAGCATGAAGTCGTGGCTGTTTTCAATGGCGCAGTTTTTTTTCCAATTTTGATCCCAGAAAATCGTAAGCAATTTACCCATTCGAGCAAGGCGACTCGCAAGCTTTTCATCCGCGGAACAAACACACGAACTTCGGTTCAACATGTATCGTGCGCTTATCCGGCAATTTCGACGGATGTGCCTGTTACGATGCACAACTTTTGACAAAATCTCAGGTCTCCCTGTACAGGTTCTGTCCGATGACCGCTTTCCCCTTTGTCTCCTTTGGTTTGTTCGGATTCATGTACGGTATCTGGCAAGTACTGCTCGCGGAGTTGCAGCGCTCCATGGGTCTTTCTGACGGAGCCTTGGGCGCGGCCATAACAATCGGATTTGTTGGGTCATTACCATCGATGTTCTTCGGCGGAAAATTGGTGGACCGTTTCGGAGCCGAACGAGTCGTCAGTTTTACTGCAGGCTTAATGGCGCTTGCACTTGCCGCCGTGTCGATCACTTCGAATTGGTGGGCTCTGACACTTTTCCTCTTCTTTTTCTTCGGAGGGAGCGGCGCTTACGATGTGGGCATTAACGCTGCGGCCATCAATTTCGAACAAACAACCGGCCAGCGGTTTCTAAGCTACGTCCACGGAACATTCAGCGGTGCAGCCGCCTTTGGAGCAATGACTGCGGGCCTATTGCTCTCGCTCGGCCTTCGGTTTCGATCGATCTACGTTGCGCTCGCGGTAATGCTCCTTGTCGCTGCAGCGATCTTCCTGAAAGCGCCGGTTCTGCGACCTCTCCGAACGAATCCGGCAAGCGATGGCGCGTCTAGGGAACTCCTTGGAGATCTCAGGCTCATCAGCCTCGCGGTTATGGTTGCAATGGCGTATTTTGGTGAAGGCTCATTGGAGAACTGGTCTACTATCTATTTGCGCGATTTTGTTAGTCTCCCGGTGGCCCTGGGTGCCAGCGGCGTTGTCATCTTCCATTTGGCGATGTTGGCCGGACGTATGACGAGTGGAGTAGCGGTTGGCTTTTTTGGTCGCAGGTCCCTCCTGATCCGTGCGGGACTAGTGGCCGCTTGCGGAATTCTGCTCGCAACCACAATCAAAACCGCACCAACGGTATTGATCGGATTCTTTGCCGCCGGAATCGCGCTTTCAGTCGTTGCTCCCCTTGCCTTCTCGATCGCCGGTGACTTGTATCCCGCACATTCAGGCGCCGCGAGTGCGATTATAACCTTTGTCGGATACAGCACGTTTCTCCTCGGTCCCGGCTTGATCGGAGGGCTCGCGCAAGCATTCGGACTAGATAAAGCGCTAGGCGTGATCACAATTGCAGGACTCGTAATTAGCATCCTGAGCTTCCGCGGCAAATTTGCTCCCGCAGGACCCTAGAAGCATTTTTCCATTAGATCGCTTTCTCACCCGTTTCATCGGTTCGAATGCGGACTGCTTCTTCGATCGCGTACACGAAAACCTTACCGTCTCCGATCTTCCCTGTCTTGGCTGCCTTCACGATGGCCGAAGTTGCGTTTTCGACCATGCTGTCAATGAGAACCACTTCAACTTTGATTTTAGGCACAAAATCGACCGTGTACTCACTGCCGCGATAAATCTCGGTGTGACCTTTTTGCCGCCCGAACCCCTTGACCTCGGTAAGCGTCATCCCCTGGACACCAAGATCGGATAGCGCCTCTTTGACCTCGGCCAATTTGAAAGGTTTTATAATCGCTTCTATTTTCTTCATTTCGTTGCTCTTTAATGCGATGTCGCTTTGGGTCCGGAGTTCTGTTACGGTGGCTATTTGCAGCCCGCGCCGGGGTCACGCTAGACAGGTCGAGGCGGTGACCGCGGCTGACAAGCGCGTCATCCTGTTCGAGAAGCCGCCGGCAACTATAGTCCAGGAGGCTCAGTTGATCGAGGACGTTTCGAGGAAACCGAGGTGGCGTTGTCGTAAGGTCAATGCAGGTCCGCGATCCGCCTTCGTTCGCCGGAAGTGCGTCCGTTTCTCTAGAGGAGTAACTAAACAGTTCCTTCCTTGGGCGGAGGTTCGTTTCTAAACTCCCGATGGCGCACCTTCCCACCCGCGTAAGCGATGTAGCTGCCGATGCAAAGCAACCCGGCGGCGAGTATCAGCGTGATAGCTGCCATACAGGGCGCGCTCTTGGGCCATCTAAAGGGCGCCACGATCGCTAGAAGGCCCACCACCGCCGTAACATAGTAGATGTAAATCAGCTTTTCGGCGCGCTGCCGGTGAATATCCAGCCATGCCTGTCCATCACTGTCTGACATCGCATGCACGCGTTGGTAGCCTTTCTTGCCATAAATATAGACCGGCCATGCGGAGGCTGCACTAACAGTGACTAGGATCAGCGCGATAACCCGGGACCGCCGGCCGCGCATCACCAGAGCAAGGAACAGCGCCAACACACCTGCTGCGAGACCGTAGACTGGTAACGGATTGATCAATACGTGGACGTATTCCGGTTGGCTCAGATCCTGGGAAAATGTCTCAATGAAACTCATCCTGAAGAATGGCGTGCCGATCTACTGTTACCGAATGCGTCCGGCCAAACCCTTTCTTTGAACGGAAAAACGCCGTTGCCCAACCTCGATTATTTTACTATTCCGGCATTCTCGATCATATTGACCGCCGTCGTCCAGAAAAGCGAGGGCAAACGGTTCATTCGTTTAAGTGGCTGTCCGATTTCTGATGCCTCGGCTGATCATCCAGGGCTTGTTCCGATAAGCAGTTCGGAAACCAGGAGTAATGGCGCGGAAACAGTTCTTGCGCCGCGATGGTCACTCGGCTGCCATGATCCCTTCCCAGGTGGAAGCAATCTTGATTAGCCTGCATCGCTCACAAATCTTTAGAGATTTGTGAGCGCTGCAGGCTCAGGCAGCGGAATTTCTCCGGCTGCGCCGGAAAATTCCACTGCTATTTCAGAGAAGAGTTCTGCAACGGCTTGTCTTAGTTGATTTATCTCAAAAGAGGTTCTTAAGAGACGGCGAGTCCAGACGCGCAGCGTCTGTTTAAGAGGCTTCTAACCCGCAATGAGCTCGTCGCTTTGACTTTCGTGTGATTTTTGCGGGTTAGCACCCACTCGCGCAAAGGCGATCAGGCGCCGAACTTTTCCCGATCGAACCTTGCACCTCGAACGAGAAGCGGACGCCGGTCTCTGCCGTGGAAGTATCCCATTCGCCCGTTGGCCGGTCTTCGACTTAGGTTGAACTAACAATAAGAAATCGAGCCGGTTTCCGATTTCGGCCTGCAAAGGTCGGAATCGTTCGGATTTTCTACCGATTGCTCAGGTTGTTTCTTAAATTTGCAAAGCGCTATATTGTGGTTTAGAAGGCTTGGCAGTCTTTGGGCTGGATTGTTCGTACCAATCCAAGGGTTAATTTTTCTCGGGCGGTTCGCCGCGGTTGGTACTCGGTTAGGGAGGTGTGTATGCCAGGTTATCGCATGTCCAGCTTCGGAAAGCCTGCCACGAGTAAGTCACAAACTGTGATGCTGCTCCTGATCCCGGTGCTCTGAGTCTCGTCCTGTTGCCCTTTTAAAAGGATGGGAAGCAATCGTCGAATTTTGGCCTAAATCTCAAATATCCCCGAACGTGAAAACGCACCTCCAAAACAATACCAACCGATGTAAATCGCAGAGCGGTCTTCGTGCCAGCTCCACTTTCCTGATCCACATCTCCCATGACTTGGCAAATGGAATTCGAATGAGCCTTTGGAAAGTCATACGACCTCTAGCCAATAGCGTGGTTGCGTTATTGCTGATTGCGGCGACGACCGCGGCCGTGGCCGGGACCAACTTGAGCATGTGGGTGCGGAGCGACGGCGAGGAACTGACCCGAAAGATAGTGGACGCCTGGAATTCCAGCCACGACGACAAAATCCAGTTGACGGTTATTCCGAGCCCGCAAATGGTGACGAAGTTTGCCACGGCTGCAGCTGCTGGCGACGTACCGGACATATTGTCGATCGATCTCATTTTCATGCCCGACTTCATGAAAGCGGGATTCATGACCGACATTACCGACAAGATGAAGGACGACCCCAATATTGGAAAGGTCAGTCCCTCGCATATCAAGCTTGCGACCTACAAGGAACGATTGTATGGCGTGCCGGGTACGCCGGACGTCTCGGTTCTCCTGTGGAATAAGGATCTGTTCCGCAAGGCAGGACTCGATCCAGAAAAAGGCCCAACGACGATGCAGGAGGTCCACGAGGACGCCAAAAAAATCCGCGCTCTCGGTCCCGATATCTACGGCTACTACATTGCCGGTAACTGCGGAGGGTGCAATATCTTCACTGTAGCTCCCATGATGTGGGCAACGGGAGCGCACGTCGTTCCGACCTCGGCCACCGACGTTCCGTTGCGGGATGGCGACATCAAAGGCGTGCTGGAGATCCTGCACAAGATGTGGACCGAGGGTCTGATGCCCGAGGCGGTCCGGGGTGCCGGCCCCTCCGAATTTCACTCTGCTTTTTATCCCGGCAAGCTGGGTATGTTCGCCCACGGCAACTTCCAGATCGGTCTCATCACCGGCAAGGCTCCCAATCTTGATTTTGGGATCACTTTTATTCCCGGCCTCAAGGAAGGTGAAGTCTCGTCTTTTGCCGGCGGTGACGTGATCTGCATCCCGAAGGGCGCCAAACATCCAGACGATGCAGTTGCTTTCCTGAAGTGGGTAATGACTGACGAACCGCAGATCGAGGTTTACGCCAAAGGCAATTTCTTGCCATCGCGGACCGATCTCGTGAACAACAAGTATTTCAAGGACAATCCGAAGCTCATCAAAGCCGCCGGAGCGGTCGCGATAGCCCAGACTCCATGGACCTACCACTTCAATGATTTGGTGAACGACGCTTCGAGCCCCTGGCTGAAGATGATTCAGCGCAGCGTTTTCGACGGCCAGATCGATGACTCGATCGTAGAGGCGAAAAAGCGAATGCACGCAATCATCAGCGAAGAGTAATTTTGGCCGGTGGACTAACGCGGCCGGGACCACTGGGGCGCGGAAGCAGTCGTCGAGACTCGCGATGTATTCGACCAAGAGCAAATATGTCGGTTTCTCCTATATCGCCCCTGCCCTGCTCTTCGTTGCCGCATTCACGTTATATCCGCTCGGCCAGCTCTTCTGGATGTCACTGCATAGTTGGTCCCTCCTCGGCGGCATTAAACTTATCGGTTTCGGGAACTATGTGCGCGCCTATCAAGATCCGATTTTCTGGAGCGCTCTTTTTTTTACTTTCGAATACACGCTCTATCTTACGCCGATCCTGATGATTCTTGGCTATCTGTTCGCGCTTTTAACCTCGGACACGTCGCGCCTGGCCAAACTGACGCGGGCCACCATCTTCATCCCCGTTGTTATCGGTATCGGCACCTCCAGCCTTCTATGGGTGTGGTTGTTCCAGCCACAAATAGGCCTTGCCAATCGGTTGCTCGTCGATCTGCGCATCATTCCGAAGCCGCTGATCTGGTTTGGAGCAGATGCAACTTTGGGTCTTTGGGGGGTAATCATCTCAATCACGTGGAAGGTGGTTGGCTTCGGGATGATCCTGTTCGTTTCCGGTATCCAATCGATCCCAACTGAGATTATCGAAGGAGCGAAGATCGATGGTGCGAGCTATTGGCAACGCGTCGCCAGGGTTATCGTACCGCTGAACTACAGGATTATTCTGCTGGTGACGCTTAACAGCGTAATCGGGTCCATGCTGGCTTTTGAACAATTCTACATCATGACAACCGGCGCCCCGGAAAATCAGACGATCACATCCGTGTATTGGATCTACACGAACTCCTTTACCTACTTTAAACTGGGTTATGGTTCGACGCTGTCCCTCATCCTGATGATGATTATCGTAACCGGCACGGCGATTCAGATTGCCCTCACGCGGCGGCGGAACATGGAATGAGCTCCCGCGGCTTCGCAGCAGGTCGCAATTCCTATCTGATCGCGGCGATTTGCTTTGCTCTGATGGCGCTCATGCTTTTCCCACTCGTCATGTCCCTGCTAACTTCGGTCAAGCCGGCCGGCGAAGCCGCGATGTGGCCGCCGAACTATCTGCCGTCGCGGGTTAGCTTCAACAACTATATAGAAATGTACAACTATCAAGCGGGCCTGCCGATCTACTTGTTCAACAGTTTTTCCGTGGCGTTCATGACAATCGGCGGCTGCGTGATTCTGTCCTCATTGGCGGGCTTCGGCCTCGCGCGTTTTTCGATACCGTACAAGGAAGTCTTCTTCCTGCTCCTGATCTGCGGAATGATGATCCCATATCAGACGCTCCTCACGCCCCTTTACATGATGTTCTCCAGCCTCAGATTCCAGAATACGCTGATCGGGCTCGCGGTCGTCCACACCGCGATCCAACTGCCATTCAGCATCTTTCTCATGCGTCACAGTTTCGAAGCGGTGCCGCGTGAGCTCGAAGAAGCGGCGGTGATCGACGGTTGCAACAGCCTCCAACAGTTATGGTGGATCTTCATGCCGTCAGTGATCCCCGGGATCGTGACCGTCGCGCTTTTCGCCTTCTTGACATCCTGGAACGAGTTCATTGGCGCATTGATTTTCATGAACAAGGAGACGATGTTCACGCTCCCGATCATGCTCGTCGCGTCGCGGACTGGTTACTACGGTTCTACCGACTGGGGAATACTGCAGGCAGGAGTCATCATCTCTATCCTACCTTGTGTGCCGGTCTATTTGTTGCTGCAAAAATACTATGTGTCCGGCCTGATGAGCGGGGCCGTCAAATGAATCTGATTGCATTCTCAGTCTGCGACCGGAGTTGGCGCGGGATCGTTATTGCCATCTGAGGCTGTCAAGCAACTGAGCCAAACGCACTCCCGCCCGCGCCAACTGTTCAGCAACGCGCGCCCTGTTGATTTCAAGATAGTTCGCCGGCAAAGTAATATTTATCCGCATAAGATGCTCGTTAGGATCGAATTCGGACATTCCAAGCGCGATACCCCGATAGGCAAGAGAGGCCATCCGTACCGACTCAATGGCCCAAGCCTCCGGCCAGTTGTGGTAATCCCCCGGCGTTTTCGCCATCTCTTTCGGCAGGTAGCTTTTGGTTAGGAATTCCGCCAACACCTTGTAGTCAACGGAGTCATCTACCTTCTCGACGAGTACCCTGTCCCAAAGTGCATGGAGTTGTTCGGTTGCATTCAAACCGTAAAACAAAAGGTTCCCGCCCCGATCGTTGGGCTTGCCGATTGCCTCTTCCGGAGCGGTAATGAGTTGAGGGGCGCTTGTTTCGGCAAAGCGGTAGAACCCAGTACCACAGTGCAATGGTTGATGGATGTCGCCGACGAAATGAACGAGAAGACGCAAAGCCTGAACCCTGGTGAAGGTCTCCGGGTCCGGTACTGGAGACTCAAGCACCTGAACACAGCGCGAAATCGCGTGGATTATATTATCCGGTGCAATGAAACTGCGAACCTGATCGCAGGAAGTTGCACCTAACGGAAGATCGACAAAATGCCACATCCGGTTTTTGGGAAATTTCCTGTTAAACTCAATGACTTCCTGATTTTCGCGTAAGGGTCCCTCATCATGCCCGGCAATGACTACCAGGTCAGCCCAGGAGGCGATGGAAACCATATCCTTATCCCCTCCCTTTGCCAGCAACTCCTGGACGATTATTTGGGTCGCCGGAGAAATAAGATGCTCGGCGATCGCCGCGACCGCAGCATGCCCTTCTTGTGCCCAGGCGAGCGCCTTTTCATCACAAAGGATACAGATCGCAAAGGCGACCGAAATCGAAACAAGGCCCTTCATAGGGACGATTGTAACGGCACCTACCGACCGACGCCATCGGGTTTCGCCGGCGAGGATCGCGCGCTTCTGAAAAAAGGAGCATGCCGCAGCTTCAAAAGAAGGTGAAAAGTCTTGAAGAGCAGAAAGAGATCGCCGCGCGAAGATTCGGCGTTAGTGTCCGGTCCCGACGTTGACTTCGGCGGGAATGATTCAACATTAGTACTGATTAGCGCCGCCTGCCGAAAGGTGCGCAGGAACCGTCTATGCGCAAGTCACGCCTGCTCGCATTCCTAGTCAAAGAGTTCCGGGAAATCCTGGCGCCGACAGCGTTCTTCGCGGTCGGTTTCAATCTGATCGTTCTGACCACCCACCTGATTCTCGCCGACTACCTGGTTCATTTTGGGAGTTTTATGGTGGCGACAGTCGCGGCACTGGTTGTAGGAAAAGCGGTGCTGGTGGCGAACGCACTACCATTCCTACGCCGCTTTGACGCGGCCCCTCTGATCCAGCCGATCTTGTTCAAGACTATCGTTTACTGGGCGGTCGTGTTCCTGGTTCACTTCCTGGAAAGGGTGATCGAATGTCTGTACCGCGCGGGAGGCCTTGATGCGATTCCGGACTGCATGGCAGCCCATTTCTCATGGCACCGATTCGCTGCGATCCAGATCTGGATCTTCGTTTTGTTCCTGATCTACACCTCGGTTATGGAGATAAATGCATTGTTTGGGGATGGCGAACTCTGGAAAATCCTATTCACCAGACGTTCGTCGGAGCTGAAGCTGAATCGCCGGCAGAGGATTCGCGCGCTCGTCAAGCTCAGCCGTCTAACCGAGACACATACGCTTGAGGAGCTTCGGGACCGGAACACGGCGGCACATGCGAAGATGATTGACCTTATCGCCGGACTGGCGACGCGAAAGGTGGCGGTCAGAAGTTGACCGGCCTGCACTCGCAGTGCCTTGGCCGGACGGAACAGATCTTTGTCTGTCCTCGCTTTTTACACCCATCCTGCTCTGTCCATCGCTACATTCTTAGAATTGCATTGCGTTTTTGCAAATTAGCACGACTCTCTAAAAGCACGATGATACAGCACTTTACGTCATAATGACTGCCATTCCCGCAAAAGTTGTTGCTGTCGACCGACAAAGCGACCGATACCGCGTGATCGTCCGAATCGGGCTCGCGAAATACCGAGGCTCGTTCAACACTTTGAAGTTCGGAGAAAACAAGCCCTTCACTGGGTTCTGTCGCGACGGTCAGCTTGATCTTGTTTACTATCAGGATCCCGGGCTCGAAGCAGGGCAGTCGTTCCCGCTGTGGACGATTCACTGAACCCGGGCCAGATGCGGATCTCCGGCCGCTTAGCAGATCGAGCGCGGTGATCCTGAGTTGCTTGCGGCTAAGAATTCAAATCCGGCGCGACAGAAGGAAACGGAGAGGATTTGAAGCTACTGGAGGCGAGCCTGAAGGGCAGAAGGGTTGGAGGATCTTGCGCAAAGGAGTCTGCGCCATGCTATCGCATACGAGACGGTGCACGCTGACGCTGAGAATATTCGTTTGCGGAGTACGATCTGTCTTCGCGCCGCTTAAACTGGTGAACAGAACCAGAGCTTATTACCCTCGCTATCCAGAAAACTGCCTACATAGAACTCGTCGTACGCTCGCACAGGATCGGAGATTGCCACGCCGCGAGCGCGAAGAGCCTCTTCGGTCGCGGGTGCATGCTCTGTCGCAATCGTCACGCGGGGATTTGGGGCTTCGGTGGGAGCGGCATACCAGTTAGTCTTGAGCATCAAAATCGTCTGACCTAAAAGATAACCAACTTGCTCGGTGCCTTCGTAGGCAGGCGGCAAGCCGAGTGTTTCGCCGTAAAACTTGTCTGCTCTTTCAAGGTCAAGTACCGACCAGGCGATCACTTTGATGCGCAAAAAACCAAGGGATGGAGTGCTCATATCAAGACGATGAATCTGGGTGAGTAGCAACAAACGGATTATAGCGAAGGACTATTCAACACGCATCTCGAAATTTCTGAGTCATAGCGAGGCACAACTAAGTCCACCGCGTCTTCGGCGGTTCTCGCCGAATAACTCGACACGCTGGCACGGTCCCGAGGAAGTGCCACGCCGGACACGCTGGAGCGTGATCCCTACCATTCGAGGATAACCTCCAATCACGTCGACACGCCGAACCGCCGCCACGCCGATACGTTTCCGCTCGCCATCCGCGACGAGAATGGCCCGGCATGGGCGAGGGAGCGATCACGGACAGCCTGGTGGACAGTTTGACCGTTTTGGGTCATGAATCGCGCTTACTGGCCAGGCTTCGCGGCCGATCCGAACTTGTATCCAGGAGAGATTCGAGAGAAGCGATCATTAGCCGTCGCTTTTCCTTCTCTTGCATGGCGAACCAGTTCAGCAATAGCAGTTCATCCAACATTCGATTGACCTCGGTATGGTAGAGGCGCGGCGATAACGGTTGCTCTTTCATCTTGTGTCAATTTGCTAGTTTTCAGTGAGATTCAGGCAGTTAAGCGGTCTTGCCGCGGAAAGATGAGGTATCCGGCATCTCACCGAAGACGCTCATCTTTGTCCCGCCCGGCTGATCGTTTTTCCTGAGCCGCTTCCCAGCAGATCTGTATTGAAGAAGGCGGACTACTGCGAAAGCGAGCGCCACCGGCGTGGGACCGATCAAGAGCCAAAATACAGGCTTGTCGGTTTGAGCCGCCGCGACCTCGCAGAGAAGCATCAGGATCAACAAGAGACCAAAACCGCTGATGTCGCGTGTTGCGGTAGCGGGTTGCTTCACTAAATTGCCGCTCCTATGGTTGATCATTTTGTTCATTCAACCATAACAACGAACGAATCGGAGCACCCGGGACAATTTGTGCGGGTGTTTTTGCGCGACCGGAGTTCCCGTCGGCCATCTAACAGAATGAAACCAGCAGGCAATGCGAACTGGACCGGTCTGCTGCTGTTGACCCACCATCAACCGCGGGGCAACCCGACGCTAAAGCCGACCGAAGCGGAGGTTAGAAACGGCCGTGACCAGAATAGGATTGGTCTGGCACGGCGAAAGCAGCCAGCTTACCTGCGGCAGATTTCCAAGCTGTCTGCGAGACGGCAACCGGCGCGCCTCACAGCGTTTCGAATGTATGCCAAGTGTCGCCCTGCCCCGGCTTTCCCCCGACTTCCTTTTCCCTTTGTTCCTGTTCCACGCCGGAGGGGTCAGCGTCCGTCACCGGTTCCGGGTGGATTCCCTTTTCGTCTATGAGTGAGGGATCAAACTCCTGAGTCTCTTTCCTGGACGGATCTTCAGCGATTTCATCGGAATTCATCCTTTAAATATGCATCCATTCCGTCGCTTGCTCCTGCTGTTTCTCTCGACTATCGGCCGGCGTTGGCTGCCGCTCGATATTTTTCGATCTGACTTTTATATTCTTCCGTCCCCTTTTTGTAAGCCTCACTGGAAATCTCGTGATTCTGATACATTTCTTCCAATCGAGACCGCTTCCGTTCAGCCTGACGCCGCTCTTTCTCGAGGTTTCTGCGCTCAGCCCCGGACAGCTGTTTTTCCGGATTTTTGGGCTCCGCGCTTGGCGGCTTGCTCTCGAGGAACTCGCGATCGTTCACGGACGCTTTCCGATCGCTTTGCAAGACGGGCACAGAGGCGGGACTCGGAGATGGAGCAGGAGCAGACGTTTGATCAATCGCCGGAGGATCCGGAGGAAGGGTTTCACGATGAGTAAAATTCGAAGCCGGTTGCTCAATAACCACGCCATTGTATTGGGCAGCGGGCGCAGGAGAAACGGCGGGAAGTTCAGGGGACGCTTTTGCAGGGGGTTGGGCAGCAGCTTCCAGCGGCGCTTTTGGTGCCGAAGTCTTTGCCTTTATTGCACTGAACGCAACTAAACAAATGCCAACTGTTCCGCAAAGTGCAAACAGTGTGACCAAAGCTGCACCTAAAATTTTCGTTGATTTCCGACTGCGACGAGAGTCGCTCGGTGGGGCTTTTTTTAGTATCGTCGACGGCCGAAGTCCAAGCTTATTCATGGAGGTTCCGCGAAGATACACTACATCTTGTGGAGGTCAATAGACTTAATCCCAAGATTATGTGGGTTATTTTTCTCGGGCTCTTGCGGGGTTCCCCCGCATTTATTTCACCCTGAACGCGATCGGCCGGTGTCATTCATCCTGTACTTCGCAACTTCTTAAAGCGCCAGCGCTTTACCTCTAGCCCGCAAAAATCACGCAAAGGTCGAAGCGATGAGCTCATTGCGGGCTAGGAAGCTCTTAAACAGACGCTGCGCGTCTGTTTAAGAGCCTGTTTTAATTAAGATAAATGAATTGAGACAAACTGTTGCATAACTATTCTCTCTAAAAAGCAGTCGAATTTTCCGGCGTAGCCGGGGAATTCTGCTGCCTGAGCCTGCATCGCTCACAAATCTCTAAGGATTTGTGAGCGATGCAGGCTAAACGGCCGTTTTCATTCCGAAAGACGCGCGCCGCGGCCATAAAGCAAAAGCATGCTGAGCAGGACGCCTCCGTAAATGATCTGTCGTCCAGCTTCCGGCATTTGCAGCACTGACAACATGCTCTGTAACAGGACGATGAGAAGCACGCCGACGACCGTTCCCATGTAGCGCCCGCTGCCTCCCAATACACTCGTTCCGCCCAAGACGATGGCGGCGATCGACGGCAACAGATAAGCGTCGCCCATTCCTTGATAGGCTTTGGTTGAATACCCCGTAAGCATGATTCCGCCCAAGGCGGCTGTGAGACCGCTTACCGCAAAACAGACAACAATCACCAAGCGCGTCGGAACTCCGGACAGATAAGCTGCACGTTCACGATTGCCGACGGCATAAATATAACGGCCGAATTGCGTAGCTCTCAGTAGAAAAGCAATGAGCAACGACACGGCGCCCCACACGAACAAGGAATTAGGAATACCAAACGTCCTCCCGACGGCCATGACCGACATCAGTTTTGTCGCGTGACTTGCCGGCGCTGAACCGCCGGTGTAAAGAACGACCAATCCCTGAAGAACAGCGTTCATGCCCAAGTGTAAAAATCATCGAAGGTACCCGCAACCAGGCAATGCCGATGCCGTTAATCAGGCCCACCAGCATTCCGCATCCAAGTCCGACGGGCAGCGTAAGCAACCCCGCGGTATCCGGGGTATGGGCGACGGCTGTCGACATCATGCCACCCAGAGTGATCGTCCAGGGAATCGAAAGATCAATGTGACCGAGCAAAATGACTAACATCGCTCCGGCACGCCACGATTCCCAGAAACGACGCCACCTCGAGTTGCAGGAGAAGATAGTTGGGCGAGACGAAGTTGGGGTTAATTGTCGCGCCGATAGCCAGAATCACCAAAATACAGGCGCTCGCGATGAAGATCGGCTGACTTGCTCTTGGAAAGAATTCGCCTCATAAAAAGACGTCCATCTGATTCTTCCTGCGAAGAACGCGCAATCCACCCAAACAAACCGCGCCGAGCAGGATTAATCCTTGAAAGAGAGGTTGCCACAGCGCCGGAGCGTTGAAGACAAACAACAGGTCGCTAATTGTCCGAAGGATGAAGGCGCCGAGAATGGACCCGATCATCCCTCCCGACGCCGCCAAACAGGGAGGTGCCGCCGATCGCAACGGCAGCAATGGAGTTCAGCGTATAGAATCCTCCTTGGCTGGCGCTCGCTTCTCCGGACAACGAGATCAGCGAAAGGGTCAACCCACCGGCAGCCGCCAACAATCCTGCCAGAGAGTAGGCCGCAAATCGGGAGCGACCGATTGCCAAACCCGACATATAAGCGGCACCTTCGGCCGATCCAACCGCATAGCAATTTCGACCCACCACCGAATTGCGAAACGGCCACCAGACAAAAACCAGGATGCCGACCAGGAGCAAGAAAGTGGTGGGTACGCCGCCCAGATCGTAGGTTAAGGCGTTGCTGAGCCCTTCGCTCACCTCGCCGCCCGGACTTGGCCGTAGCAGGAGAGCAATCCCGAAATAGATCGCTCCGGTCGCTAACGTGGCGATGATCGGCTGGATGCGACCAACGACAACGATCGTCGCGTTGATCGCTCCAGCCGCTAATCCGCTTGCCAGGACCGCCAGCGCGCCCAAAGCGATCTGACCCGGAGGACCGTTGACCACGACCGAAGCCAGGCAGGACGCCATCGTCAGAATCATCCCGGCGGACAAGTCAAAACCTCCTGTCAAAACGACTAACGTCTGGGCCATCGCGACCAGCGCAAGAACAACTCCCTTGTTTGATAACGAGGTCAAAACGTTGACCGAAAGGCCATTTTGTTGCTTGACGGAAAAGAGCAGGAACATAATCGCGAAAACAAGGAAAGCGTGAGCACGGGCCGACATTCCACCGCCAGAATCGGCGAAACGCCTGCCCATTTTGACTGATTGGCTCCTCCTGTCTCTTTGCATGGCGCCCGCAGATCCCGATCCAACAAACTCTTCACTGAGATTGAGTGAAGCGGTAATGAGATTGTGATCGTTCAACTCTTTGCCCTTGAGTTCACGGACGAGTTTGCCTCCATAACAAACCACGACGCGATCACACATCCCGATGAGCTCTTCGTAGTCGGTGGAATAAAACAGGATCGCAATCCCCGCCTGCGAAAGTTCTCGCATCAGGCGATACATTTCCTGCTTCGTTCCGACATCGATGCCGCGCGTCGGATCGTTCAAGAGCAAGATTCGTGGCTCTTTCATCAGCCACTTCCCGATCACGACCTTCTGCTGATTTCCTCCGGACAGGGTGCGCACCGGCGCATCGAGGTCGTTCAATTTGATTTGCAGCTTTTCCACGGCCTCGTCAATCGCGCTCCGTTCCTTCGCCGAATCGATGACGCCGTGATTGCTTAAATCCGACGCCGCGGCAAGCACCAGGTTGTCACGGATCGACATCGGCAAAAGGAGCCCCTGAGTTTTGCGATCCTCCGGAATCAAAGCCATCCGGACGTTGGACGCCTTTCGCCTGCCGGGGATGATTGATCGACGGCTGCAGTGCCATTGATCAATACCTTGCCATCGACCCCGCGAAGCACTCCGAATAGCGCCAGCAGTAATTCGCTTTGCCCTTGACCATCCAGACCGCCCAGCCCAACGATCTCGCCTTTTGCGACCGTCGAGGGAAATCCCGTTGAGCACATGTTCCCAACTGAGGCTTATCACCTCGAGAGCCGAGACCGGCGCACTTGACTCGATATCAATTCTTCCGCCGGAACGCTGCCAGCAGCTCCATTACCGGAAGCCGGTTTTGGCGGATAGGCCCGGTTCACATCGCGTCCGATCATCAGAGGCACGATTTCAGCCGTGGTTCGGGTGGCCATTGGAAAGGTATCGATATGTCGTCCATTCCGGAATACCGAACAAATATCAGCCAGCGCCGCGATCTCATGCATTCGGTGGGAGATGTAAAGAATCGCCAGTCCCCGATCCCGGAGTTGACGGATTACTTTGTAAAGCTGTTCCACGTCTTTCGCCGTCAGTGCGGACGTAGCCTCATCCATGATGATTAGACGAGGTTGCCGAACCAAGGCCTTGGCAATCTCCACCATTTGTTGACGCGATAGAGGGAGATCCTTGACGCGTTCCGATGGATGGATGTCCGGGCAACCGATCTCGCGCAAAATATCCATGGCGCGCTGCCCCTGCCGGCGTCGATCGATCAATCCAAAACGCCTCGGCGGACTGGCAATCGAGATATTGTCCGAGACGGAAAGATCAGGCAGGAGCGAAAGCTCCTGAAAAATACAGGCGATCCCATGCCGGGCGGCGTCTGCTGGTGAAGCGAAGCGGACCAGATTCTCGTCAAGGTAAATCCGGCCCTCGTCGGGCCGGATTACCCCGGCAACAATCTTCATCAACGAGCTTTTGCCGGCGCCATTTTCGCCCACCACGGCGTGAATGGTGCCAAGCGAGCATGCAAAATCAACGTTCGCGAGCGCCGTGACGCCACCATACCGTTTGGTGACCCCTTCTAACCTGAGGAAGGGATGACTTATCGGGTCAGACATCAATCAAGAAAGTTGCTGCGACTCAGGCGATCGGAAGTTGAGTCCCGAAACACGGGCTCAATCGCTTGTCTTGGCCGCGTTCATGAGCTTGCCGGCATCGAGCGTGATGCTGCACTGCGGAAAACCGCTGGCGACAAAAAAGTCGTCTGAGAGGTCCGGGAAATAATCCACGCCCGGCTTCATATTGGTGTAGTCCACATAAGGAATCGGTGCCGAGATATATTGCGGCAACTTGTTGCCTTGCAGGGCGGCGATCGCCGCTTTGAGTGAAATGGCCACCAGCGCCGGAGATTGGCCGTAGGACCAGCCTTTCAGGCCTTCCTTCGCGTGCTCGGCAATCAATTTGCGGAATCCGTTTTCCGCTTCGCCCGCGACCGGAATGAATGGATTCTTAGCATCAATCAAGGCGCGCACCGCTCCGGTGGTACCGCCCTGACAAGACATGCCGTCAAACTTCCCGTGGACCGCAATCGCATCGGCGACCGCCTTTTGCGCGGTACCATCATCCCAGTTTCCGACCACCTCCACGACCTTGATATCTTTCTCTTTATCCAGCAACTCGTGCAAACCCTTGTGTCGATCCAAGTCCACCGGATTGCCGGCCACGCCACGTACCTCGATCACATTGCCCTTCGTTCCCATTTCCTTTAAGAGCCACTTTGCCATCAGGTTTCCGATCTCGTGCTGGTCTTCGTTCACCGCGATGACCTGGTCGCTGTCTATCGTATTATCGAAGGAGATTAATAAGACGCCTGCTCGCTTGGCCCGTTCGACGATGGGTTTGAAGGCCGTCGAGCTGACCGCGTTGATCAGAATCACATCATAACCGGCATTGATGAAATTATCGATCGCTCCGATTTGGGCGGCGACATCGGTTCCGGTGCTGACAATCTTCAATTCTTTGATGAAAGGCTTGATCTCCGGGTCCTCCGCGTACGCCTGGAGACATTTGATCATCTCGATGCGCCAGGTGTTCCCGACAAATCCGTTCGCCAAAGCGACTCGATAGGGAGGCTTTTTCGCGGGATATTGAAGCGTTTTGGTGTCGGACGAATACGGTTTGAAACAGCCGGGCTCGTAGGTGTCTGCGGCCCGGGTGATACTCACGGGTTGGGTGAGGAGTGCAAAAGGCACGACGGCAGTTAGCAGAAGGGTTTTCATAGCTTGCTCCCGTTCAGGTGAACGGGAATCGGGATTTTATTTTAGGGGGTGAAAAAACAGCTACAACGCGGGCGAGCCTAATCGGTCGCGTCAGCCAAGACAATGCTAAAAGCGTTGGGCAGCAGGCACGAATGGAAAACAGAATGACCTCAAGTTCGGAGAACACGACTCTAACTTCAATATGCTAGCATTGACCAACGAAGCGGGCCTCGGGAATGAAAACACCTTCCTGATGAAGGCGGCTCTGGTTACCTCCGAATAAACGAAAAGCGTTTCAGGGCAAAGGTTTCTCGGGCAGTTCCCGTCCGATGACGACAAACGCACGAACGAACCCGCCCGACACAAGGATCGGGCTGTAAGTGAGACGCGTCCAATACGGATGCCCGTCCTTGTGATATAGGACAAGTTCCTCGCTGCAGGACTCTCCCTGACGCAGCGCGCTGCGGATGCGACCGACAGTTTCCGCATCGGTCAGCGCCCCGAAAAACAGCCTGACCGCATACTTGCCGCGCAATTCTTCCAAACGATAGCCACAGGTTTTTTCAAGCGTTTCATTCACCCAGAGGATGCGTCGGTCGGCATCGGTAATCGCCATGCCTTCAGTGGCCTCAGGAAAAAGCGCGGAAATGATCTGACTCAGTTCATCCGTCGGCTTGGAAACGGCTCGACTCACGTTTCCGAAAAGAGGATCCACAAAGTCGACGCTCTGGGACGTAATTCCGACCGGGATTCTTACGCCCACCTGCAGGTATGACTGAGCGTCACCAGGGATCACCCATTGCTCTGTCACTTCGTACGCTTCGCTGTGAGGCGGCAAAATCTCAAGCCTGACGTCAACCAGGTTGTATTTGCCGACCGTTCCGATGATTTCATAGGCAAGTACCCTTCCCTCACCATAGCGAATTTCCTCGTGGGAGTTGCCTTCTGCAATTCCGGGATGCCAATGCCCTGCCTTAGAACTATTCATCGGGGGATCCGTTGCAGATCGCTCGACAAAGATAGAGCGAGATGGAAGACCAGGCAACCGAACACATTTCAGGCGGCGGGCGCAAAGAGAGCTTCCCGCCATCAATGATTCGTTGCGACGATATTAAGCTTGGTCTGCTGGTAGAGACACCACTTTTCAGTCATTGCAACGGCTAGTTGCAAAGACCTCATGGTTCTTCTATTTGCTCGCCCAAAAGCCTTTGCGCGACAGTATCCTCGTCGTCTCGGCAACTTGAACCCAGCGGGATTCCCGCGACCCTTCATCAAATTTGGAACGCGCTTCCCAATGCTATTCCCTGCTGAATTGGTCGCCTGAAACCCGCATCTGCTCCAGTTCCTCCCAACGGCTGTAAAGCTCAATCACTTTCGAGCGAAGTTCCCGGAGACGGACTTCCACTAGTCGCCAATCCTGACCGTGTCTTGCGTAAAACTCCGGATCGCCAAACTCGGATTCGAGGCGCGCCACTGCCTCCTCCGCAGATCCGATCACGGTTTCCATGGATTCCAATTCCTTTCTTTCCCTCCACGTCAGTTTGCGTTGCTTCTGCGGCGGCAGAGACGCTACCTGCTTGTCACTCAAGGGAGGCAACTCTCGCGCACGGATCTCACCGTCGTTCTCGTTTATGCGCTTTTCCAAGTAGTAATCGTAGTTACCGCCGACGTATCGGACCATGCCGCCGCCCTCGAAGGCAAGGATGGAAGTACACACCCGGTTCAAAAAGTACCGATCATGACTGACGACAACCGCGGTTCCCGAGAAACCGACCAAAGCTTCCTCAATGAGCCGAAGCGTGCCGAGGTCAAGATCGTTGGTGGGCTCATCGAGCAGGAGGACGTTCCCACCGTGTTTCAGTATTTTCGCAAGGATTAACCGGCTGCGTTCCCCCCCGCTCAATAGCTCTATTTTCGAATTGATCCGTTCCTCGGTGAACAGAAACCGCCGGAGATATGCCCGCAGGGTGATGCGTTCGTCGCCGAGTCGGACAACTTCGCTCCCCTCACCAACCTCTTCCCAAACAGTGTTCCGATCGTTGACGGCGCTGCGGGTCTGATCCACATAGTTGATGTCGGTCCGCGTACCCAGTCTTATTTCGCCGGCAGTCGGTCGCAACTCACCGAGCATGAGTTTCAACAGCGTGGATTTTCCGAGCCCGTTCCGGCCGATCACGCCTAGCCGCTCTCCCGCCGCCAGGTCGAGATTCAAATCCTTAAACAAAACACGTCCACCCAGTTCCATGCCAACCCCGCACAGTTCGATCACTCGACCACCAAGCTTTGGAGTCGGCGGAATGATCATTTCGATATCAAGGTCCGGCATCGGCGCTTCCTGCGCGGCCAGTTCGAAATACTGTTCGACGCGATTGATCGACTTTGTGCGTCGTGCACCGGGACTTCGGCGCACCCAGTCAAGTTCCCGTTTCAGGAATTTCTGCCGCTTGCGTTCCTGCAATTCTTCTCCAGCTTGCCGCGCAGCCCTGACCAGGAGAAAATCGGTATAATTTCCGTCGTAACTGTAGAACTGGCCATTTGAGAGTTCGACGATCCTGGTAGGTACTCGATCAAGGAAATAGCGATCGTGCGTCACAAAGAGACAAGTTCCTGAATAACGCGCCAAGAAATCCTCCAACCATTCGATCGAGTCGGTATCGAGATGGTTCGTTGGTTCATCAAGTATGAGAAAATCAGGACGAGCGACCAACGCTCGGCATAGAGCAACGCGCTGCCTTTCCCCACCTGAAAGCGTTTCGACGATCCGGTCGGAGCTTGGGGTATGAAGATTACTGATCAAGCTCTTGATCCGGTGCTCTATATTCCATCCATCGAAATGATTTATTTGATCCAGTAGCGTGGCGCTGAGGGGGCTGTCCCCGGGAAGACGCTCGTACTCGGCAACGAGATCGAGAATGTGGCGAGCGCCCGCAAGCATATTCCAGCCAACAGTTTCCGATTCATCGAGCGTCATCCGTTGCGTCATGTAACCTGTGACCAAATTTCGGCGCCGCACGAATTCACCTGCGTCCGGCTGGAGATTTCCGGCGGCAATTCGGAGAAAAGTTGTTTTCCCTGTACCGTTACGGCCGACGAGGCCGACGCGTTCTCCATCGCGAATGGTAAGTGTCGAATGATCGAGTACGGTTCGCGTACCGTACCGGACGACGAGTCCACTAGCGCTGACGATGGAGCTAGGCCCAGGATCGGACATGGGCGAAGAGTACGCCCATTACCCACTTCCGGCTATTGAATCTCCGGCGCAACGATTGCGCCGACTGATTCTTGGAGTTCAACTTCCTTGGACGTGCGACGCCGGATGCGTCGCTAAAACCTCCACCACTCCATCGCTCTGCCACTCCATCACTCCATCACTCCATCACTCCATCACTCCATCACTCCATCACTCCATCACTCCATCACTCCACCACTCCATCACTCCACCACTCCATCACTCCATCACTCCATCACCATTAGTCACCCGGCAACCCGACCGTGCGTCCTGCGAATCCAGCGGCATCGAAATACCACGTCTCGCCTAACTTTTGGTAGCTTAGTCGGGTCTTTATACCGGATGCGTTCGCTTTCGACTCCTTGATTCCCCTTTCAAAGGGGGCTCTCTCGGGTCCGCCGGCAATCGCCTCGTCAATGACACGCCCGGTAAGACTCCCGTTATAGGGCAGTTCCAAACCGAGAACGTGGGCTAAAGTTATAACGACATCGGCGTTCCCAACAGGAGCTTCATCGACGTAGGCGGTCTTAAAGTCCGGTCCAATCGCCGCCATACTGTTGAGGGTATCTGCGCGGCTGAAACTGCCGTGCATGCCTTGGCCTTGCTGGAGTCCAGTATCGCAAATAGTCACCGCCGACTGGAGAGGATTGGCAGCCTCCAGGGAGAAGCTGCGAAAATTAACAATGATTGCCGGAGTTGGAAGAATTGAGGATCCCTTGAGGTTTAGGTCGCTTAGCGAGATCGCGCTTTCGATCTCGCCAAATGCTGGATCGGTGAAAATCCCACTCACATAATCCTGGCTGCTCAGAAAGCTTACCAGATCCTTCACCAGAGCCCGATCACGATCGTTGACATAAATGAGGCCCGATCCACCGTTTGCGGCTACAACCACTTTTGCGTCGCACGGTGTCGAGATAACTCCTGTTCCACCGATCAAGCCATTGCCGGAAGTCGGCCGCTGCAATTTCTCCACCGTTGCCTTTCCGATCGCCGGGTCGACCGGCCTGTACTGTTCAGAGCCATTCACTGTGATCGTACTGTCCGGATCAAAAAGTGGTAGATTCAAGTGGTGCGCAAGATCGATCGCAAGAAAACCCGGCGGCAGAAATCCGCTGTTCACCTCCTGACGCTCCTTTAGGTCCTTATACGTTTGGGTAGCGGCAAAGCTTCCGGTGAAATTTTTCCCGGAGGAATCAATCTCGTGTTTGCTGATCGTCGAAAAGCCATGATCCGAGGTGAGAAAAACATCTGTGTCGTCCGCCAGACCGGGGACACCTTCGAGGTAGATCATCATTTGTTTCAAGTTGTTGTCCGCGTTACGTACCGCCGCCTTGGAAGTCGGGCCATTGATGCCCGGGCTGAACTGGTTGAGGCTGTCTCCCTGGTTGTGTTGGGTACCGTCTGGGTCCCGCGACCAGAACACCACTACAAACGGCCTGCCATCTTCCCGAAACATCGGTAGAACAACCTTTGACAGCGCGTCCGAGAAATATTGCTGCTGAACGATGTTAGCGGCGCCTGTGCCCGGGGAAGAATTGCTTCCAGGGAAGCCATTGTTTTGTTCGGAGGTCGGAGCCGACCCGTTCGAACGGTCGGGCGCGACCGCCGGAAGATGCGCCTCAGCAAGCTTCCGCGCAACTCGAGGGTCCAATGGAACCCCGCCGGCTTTTCCGGTGGAATCGTCGATGATAACCGTTTTGGGAACCGGAAGGAAACCATTCACGGGCGTCGCCTCTCCGGCATCCTGGATAAGCGTCGGCCCGAGTTTGCCAATCGCCGCTGTGTTGTAGCCGTGCCTGGACGCGAGGGACAGCAGAGTTTCCTCATGCAGGAAACTCCCTCCAAAATGTTCGTTCATACTGGCGAGAACTCGATCGTTTTCAATCGAAGGAGTTTGAGTTTCACCAAGCCACCGAAGTGGGAATCCGATATACATGGTGTTGCTGAAGTCCCCGGTGTCGCCCAAATAGTGCCCCGTTGCGAGCGCCGAGGCATTCGGTGTTGTCAGGGTGGGAAAAAGTGAGTGGCTGTTGGCGAAGAAAACACCCTTCTTTCGGACAAGGTTCATCGTTGGACTATCTTCCTCGTTAACGGATCCCTGACGAAGGCCGTCCGCGACAAGGATAATCACGTTGCGTCCTGCGGTAATTCCTGGGTGGAGGATTAAAAGCAGACCGCAAAGAACGGCGTATCCCAATTCCTTTTTGCAGGTAGACTTCTGAGGCTGAATAGGATGGGGTATCATGTAGGTGTATAATCATTGCATCGTCACGAGCAATTATGAAAATCGAGTATCGGCGCATCAATCACATCACAGTTTCCGTGCCCGCGGGCGAACACGAGAGAGTGAAATTCTTTTATGGCGGCGTGCTTGGTCTCAAAGAAGTGGAACGGCCTGAAGCGCTCAACAAGGTCTACGACCTGATCTGGTATGAATGGATGGACATCCTGCTGCATATCGATTTTACACCGCCCTGGACCAAGCCGGCGGAAAATCGCCACGTCGCTGTCGAGGTAAAAGATATTCGCGCCGTCCGCGCCTACCTGGAGCAACGTGGAGCAGAGATCCGCGAAGCCGTCTCGATGCCTGATCGCGAGCGTTTTTATCTGCTCGATCCATTCGGAAACTACTTCGAGGTCATGGAGATGAAAAATTCCTAGGCCTTCGTTGATCTACGGTTAGGATTGTACTTTGTGACGATGGACTAACGGGACGGCGCGATGTTGGCCCGACGGACAACGACAAAGGAGAGTGCGGCCATCATCAGTGCAAAAACCGTCGTCCAGCCATAGATCGTGTTCAACTCCAAACCTGCCAAAGTCTGCAAGGGACCGACCCCGAAAGCGGCTAGTCCGTAGCCTATCTGGTAAAAGGCGATCAAACCGCCCGCGACCGATGCGGTAATAGTCGTCAACTCCTCCTCGGCGAAGCTCATGGTCAGCGGCAGCAGCGCGGAACAGCCCAGTCCCGCCAGCGCAAAGGCAAAGATGCCGAAATACGGGTGACCGGCGGGGAGAAAGGAGATCGCGAAAAAGGAGCCCGCCACCACGAACGGCAAAAGCTCGCAGGTGCGACGCTCGGGTAACCATTTCTCGATCACGGCAAAAAGGATGCGGCCGGCGGTGACCGTCCCCCAAAACGTCGTCAGCGCAAGCGATGCCAGCGTAGTGCTCGCTCCGAGCTTCTTTGTCATGTAGAGAGACGCCCAGTTGCCGTTCATCGTCTCACAGATGCCGTAGAGAAGGGCAAACGTCGCAAAGACCCAGAACCGCGCGGGGAGCTTTGTTGCATCCCTTCGGTCTGGGGCAGCACAGCCTCGCGTGGTCGCTTCAAGGGGCAAAGGCAGGCTGAACCAGAGAAGAGCTACCGCCAGCACGCCCACCAGTACCGGCAGAGCCCACCAGACACCCATTCCAACGAAAATCGCTACAAAAACCGGCGCCAGTGCAGTTCCTACCCCAAGCAAGGCATTCAACACGAGCACCGCCCGGTCCACATTGTGTGGAAAGAATGCGGCGGCGAACGTGTTGATGGCCGGCACAGTCAGTCCGAATCCGATCCCCATGCAAGTCGTCGCAAGCAACAGTAGACCGTAAGCCAATGGATGATTGCGCATCACGAACTGGCTTGAAACAAGGAACATCATCGCCAGCAGATCTGCGAGAAGCCCCAGCAAGTAGATACGCTTGATACCCAGATGCCGCGTCAAGGCGGCACCCATCAGTGAAGAAGCGACCGCCATGATCGCCTGAGGCACAAACATGCCGCCGTACTCCGTGCTGGACAGGTAATAGTACGCGGGACTGCTGAAGATCGCACTGGCGGCCGGGAACGTTACTAACGCAACTCCCTGAACGACGCCGGCGGCATAGACGGCCACGATTTCGTTGCGATGGGCCATCGGATTTCGGGACTATTTGATCCGTGCGATCAGATGATCACCGACCCGCAGCGCGTTCGCCATCGCGGTCAAAGCTGGGTTAACCGCCCCGATACTAGGGAAAAAACTGGTATCGACGACATAGAGATTGTCCAATTCGTGCGCCTTGCAATTGATGTCCAGCACCGAGTTCTTCGGATCCTTGCCGAAACGACAAGTGCCTGCCTGGTGCGCAACGCCTCCGATTCCAATCTCATTTTTCATGTAGAGATTGCGCGGGATCAGGTGATCATGCATGTCGAGGGAATTCAGCATCGACTTTAGCTTCTCGTACAGCTTCTGCTTCGGCACCTCGTTAGCAGGAGTATAGTTGAGCGTGATAGTTCCCTGGCCGTCCACGGTGATCCGGTTATCCGGCCTCGGCAGATCCTCGGTTGAGAGCCAGAAGTCCACTGCGTGAAGGGCCAGTTTGTCCAACGTCCACCCTGGAGCCAGGCCGGCTTCCAGCGGTTTCTCGCCTTTATACATCGGCCCCTGCGATTTGCCGACCATCTGGATGTTGCCCATCGGGAATTCAAAGTCCTCCATGCCGAAGTAGAAATCGTTCAGGCCGAGAGTTTTTTGATATTTGGTCGGGTTGAGCTCTCTGGAGATGGCGAGAACGGCCTGGCTGTTGTGATACATGTAGTTGCGTCCCACATGGTCCGATCCGTTAGCCAACCCGTTGGGGTGTTTGTCATTGGCTGAGGTAAGCAGAAGCTTGGCCGAATTGGCCGCGCCACAGGAAACAACCACAATGCTACCCCGGTATGTTTCGGTCTGACCGCCGTGACTGACGGCTACTTCGGTCACCGCGGTTCCGGTCGGATTTGTCTTGAGCTTAACGACATGGGCGTCATGTCAGCAACGTGACGTTCGGATATTGCAGCGCCGGTCTGACAGCGAGGACTTCTGCGTCTGATTTGGCATGGACGAGACAAGGAAACCCATCACAATCCATGCAACGCACGCAGGCGCTGAACGGCATGTTTTTCTCGTTCAGAAGGATGCCGCAGGGAGCGTGAAACGGATGATAGCCGGTCCGCGCCAAGTCGTCTGATAGTTTCTGGATGCGTGGCTCATGCGACACGGCCGGAAAGGAGTAGGGCGCACTCGCCGGCGGCTCAGTCGGATCTTCTCCTCGGGCACCGTGCACCTGGTACATCTGCTCGGCTTGGGTATAGTACGGCTCCATCTCCTCGTAGCCGATTGGCCAGGCCGGCGAGATTCCGTCATAGTGCTTGAGTTCACCGAAATCCTCCTTGCGCAATCGATACAGCGCAGCGCCATAAAGCTTCGTTGCGCCGCCCACGAAATAGTGAACGCCGGGCTGAAAGGGCTTGCCGTTCTTGTCGCGCCAAGTGTCGCTGGAAACATAACGGTTCTTGACGAAAACTTCTTCGGCGCTCCAGTTCTCGGGCTCCCGCTTCAACCAGTCGCCGCGCTCGAGCAAAAGAATGCTCTTGCCCGTGGGAGCCAGGTGCCGGGCCAGCGTGCCACCGCCGGCGCCGCTTCCGATGATGATGATGTCATAGTTTCCATTGCTCATTAGATTCATCCTTTGTGGTTAGCTTTATTGCGAATTGAGTCGCATTTTGAACCGTGCCGGAGACGCCCACGGGCAAGCGTCGTTTGGACACAGTTAGTGATTCCTGGGCTACATCATTTAACAGGTAAACGAAAGTATTGCGAGGCGATTAGATCTCTTTCCCGCGCCTTCGCGCCATTTGACGGGACCTCACCGACCATTTTGTAGTCGTCCCTCATCGAGCTTGAAAACCAACCGGCTGCGTCTGTATTGTTAGGCCCTGCAAGGCTCTCATGAAAGACAACCGGACAAGCCCCATGACATTTGACCGCCCATTTCCAAAGACAATTCTATCACAGACTCATCAAACTTGCCGAAGCGATGGGAAACACCGTATCACTTCATGAAGGAAGCAGAAAGATTGGCCGAGGGAAACAGTGGACGGGCACCCTGGCGCCTCTGGGGCCCGTACTTGAGCGAACGCCAATGGGGGACGGTTCGCGAAGATTATAGTCCGAATGGGACGGCCTGGGACTATCTAAGTCACGACCATGCGCGCAGCCGTGCCTATCGTTGGGGCGAAGATGGCATCGCCGGTCTGAGCGACGAGCATCAGCGACTTTGTCTAGCTCTGGCCCTCTGGAACGGGAAGGATCCGATTTTGAAAGAGCGGTTTTTCGGCCTTACAAATGGCGAGGGAAATCACGGCGAAGACGTTAAGGAGGTATACTACTACCTGGACGCCACGCCCACTCATTCCTATCTCAAGATGCTCTACAAGTATCCGCAGCGCGAATTTCCTTACCATTGGCTAGTCGAAGAGAATCGCCGGCGGAGCAAACAGGATCCTGAGTTCGAACTTATCGATACAGACGCCTTTCACGAGGAGCGTTACTTCGATGTGTTCGTCGAGTATGGTAAGGCTGCGCCCGAAGATATTGTGATCCAGATGACTGTCTGCAATCGTGGATCAGGAGACGCGCCGATCCATATTCTTCCGCAGTTGTGGTTTCGTAATACGTGGTCATGGGGCTATGATTCCACCAAGCCTTGCATTCAAGCGCAGTCTGCCGATGCCGTCTTCGCGCAGCATCCGCTCCTCGGCGAGTACACGCTTCACACAGAGGGACCCACTGACTTCCTTTTCTCGGAAAACGAGACAAATGTGCGACGCCTCTACGGCATGCATGACGCATCCGGCTATTTCAAAGACGCATTCCATGAGCGCTTGATTGACGGAAATACAAAAGCGGTTAATCCCGCGCAGAAAGGAACAAAGTGCGCCGCCCACTTCCAGTTGACAGTGCCGGCCGGGGGCGAGATCAAAGTGCGACTCCGGCTTGCATCTGGCTTAAAAACTCCGCCCTTCGCCGACTTTGACGAGGTCTTGGAGTGCCGTCGCCGAGAGGCAGAAGAATTTTACGCCAATTTGCAGCGGGATATCAGCGACGAGGACGCGAAGAGGGTGCAACGCCAGTCGCTGGCGGGGATGATTTGGAGCAAGCAGTACTTCTATTATGATGTCCGTCAATGGTTGAGAGGCGACCCGGCCCAACCGCCGCCTCCGGCGGGGCGTGAATATGGCCGCAACCATGAGTGGGTTCATCTAAACAACTCCGATGTCGTTTCGATGCCGGACAAATGGGAGTACCCCTGGTACGCCGCATGGGACCTTGCATTTCACGCGATCTCCCTTGCCTTGGTTGATGCGGAGTTCGCAAAGCAACAGCTTCTGTTAATTACACGGGTATGGTACATGCATCCAAACGGTCAACTACCCGCGTACGAATGGGCTTTTGGCGACGTAAACCCACCAGTCCATGGGTGGGCGACGTGGCGCGTCTTTCAAATCGATCGCAAGCGCCGGCGTGACCGGAACCCAGACGATCCGGGTGATCTTGCCTTCCTGGAAAGCGTTTTCCACAAGTTAATGCTCAATTTCACTTGGTGGGTCAATCGCAAGGACGCAACCGGGCGAAACATTTTTCAAGGTGGATTCCTAGGCCTTGATAACATCGGAGTATTTGATCGAAGTGCTACCCTACCGACGGGCGGATACATCAACCAGTCCGACGGGACTAGTTGGATGGCGATGTATTGTCTCAATCTTATGCGAATCGCGTTGGAACTCGCGAAGAGCGACCACGTCTACGAGGAGATCGCTACTAAATTCTTCGAGCACTTCCTGCAGATCGCTGAGGCCATGACCAACATCGGGAACGGAATCGGCTTATGGGAAGAAGGCGACGGCTTTTACTATGACGTTTTGAACCTGCCAAGTGGTCAAGCGATTCCGCTCAAGGTGCGGTCCATGGTCGGGCTAATTCCACTTTTTGCAGTCGAGACGCTCGAACCGGAATTGCTGGATCCCGTTCCGGAGTTCACTAAGCGCGTCGAATGGTACCTCACCCATCGTCCGGAACTGGCAGCGCTGGTGTCACGTTGGCAGGACCGGGGTAGCGGAGAACGACGACTGCTATCGCTCTTACGGGGCCATCGGATGAAGGAGCTATTGCGCCGAATGCTGGATGAATCGGAATTCCTTTCCGACTACGGAATTAGAGCCATCTCCCGATACCACTTGGATCATCCATACCGGTTCGAATGGAACGGAAACGTCAATGACAGTCGAGTACCAGCCGGGCGAGTCCACTTCCGGCCTGTTCGGCGGCAACTCGAATTGGCGCGGCCCGATTTGGTTCCCTGTGAACTATCTTATCATCGAGTCACTGCAGAAATTTCACCATTACTACGGGGACGACTTTAAAATCGAATGTCCGACTGGCTCAGGCCGCTATTTAACCATCAAAGAGGTTGCCGCTGAATTAGGGCGCCGTTTGACGCGACTTTTTACGCGTGATGAAAAAGGTCGACGACCTGTCTTCGGCCAAAACGAACGGCTCCAGAGCGATCCAAATTTTCGCGACTACATTAACTTTTACGAATATTTTCACGGGGAAAGCGGTCGGGGAGTCGGCGCGTCCCACCAAACGGGATGGACCGGCTTGATCGCTAAAATCATTCAACCGCGGGTAGTTTTTTAGGACGATTGGAAAAGTACTTTTCTTCGACACCGCAGGTGGTTGGTCCGGGGTACAGCCTCGCCAATACTAGCCTAGTGTAGGCACCTATGCCGATTCTGGCCTCCCGATTTCATCCACCGGCCTTGCTCCGCAATGGGCACATCCAAACGATTCTGCCTTTGCTTCTGCCTCGGCGGCTGAACATCACTTTTGAACGAGAGCGGTTGGAACTGCCGGATGGCGATTTCCTGGATCTCGACTGGACGCGAACGGGTGGAGACAAGCTGGCAATTCTCTCGCATGGATTGGAGGGACGCTCTGACAATCATTGCAATTTAGGGATGGCAACAGCGCTCCATGCAGCGGGATGGGATGGACTCGCGTGGAATTTCCGCGGCTGCGGAAAAGAGATGAATCGTTTACCTCGTTTTTATCACAGCGGCGAAACGGGCGATTTAGGGTCCGTGATCCGGTTCGCCGCGACCAGATACTCTCGAATCGCGTTGATTGGATTCAGCCTTGGGGGGAACATGACCCTGAAATATCTTGGCGAAGCCGCTCCCGACCCGACGGTAATTGCGGCGGCGGCGATTTCGGTGCCGATCGATCTCGCTGCGTGCGCACGGGCTCTCGATCAACGTTGGAGCAATCGGATCTACCTGCGGCGCTTTATTAAGAGCCTGATCGCTAAGGTTGAAGCCAAGGCGCTCCTGTTTCCCGGCCAGCTGAATGTGAGTCGAAGTCGAACGATCCGCACCTTTCAGGAATTCGATGACCGTTTTACGGCGCCGATCCACGGGTTTCAAGACGCGGCGGACTATTGGAGGAAGTCAAGTTCGGGGCGGTATCTCAACCGAATCAAAGTTCCTACTTTGCTGATCAACGCCTGCAATGATCCGTTTCTTACTTCGGAATGTTTTCCCTTTGCCGAAGCAAAACAGAATCCTTGCCTGTTCTTCGAAGCGCCCGCATCAGGAGGGCACGTAGGATTTATTGATCTCGTGCACAGAGTCGAACCGTGGTCCGAACGGCGCGTCATCGAGTTTCTCACGAAGTCCGTGCTTCAGCCTAAAAGATGCGACTATTGAGTTGCAGCGAGCGGAACCGCTCCTCAAAAACGCTGCCCGATGGTTGCGTCAAGCGCTTTTACAACAATGTCCGCGTTGCAGGATGTGCTTGTCGTTATTCGCCGCAACGATTAATCTGAAAATCTTTATGGGGTCACGACTTTTGAAATTTCCAATTGCGCTCATGGCAATCCTTTGCGGATGCTCCAATCTTGATCAATCCAATGTGTTGCACAATCTCTATCTCATCATCTGCAAGCCAAGTCCCGAGCAGCAAGGGACGGCGCAGCAACGCGTCCAGCAATATCTCGGTTCGGTCAAAGCAGGCCACCAGCCTGCTCCCAAACACCGTTACATCGCGGTTAAAACTCTGAACCCCACCGTCAAACAAAAATTGATTTACGTCACCAAAAAAACCAAAGCCAAGATGGCAGCCGAAGCGAACAAGGAGAACCTGCCCGCGACATGGGTGGAAACCGACCAGCTTCATTGTCTGATGGTCTATGATACGCAGTCGGCAGAGTTTGTCGGCTCTGGATGTTATGTAGTGGGAAGCCTGCCTGCCCCGGGAACGCTCGCCCAGTTTGAGTCTGTCACCGCGGAATTCGTGGGTGAAGGAAACAGCTCCCTTTAGGTGTCGATCAACTCGCAGTCTTAATTTTCGCCGAAAGAACCTGCCACGTTCGGCGGTTTAGTGACCCGGAGTCCTGCCAGAGATCGATGAACCCTAAGTTCCCTTACACTCTCAGCGTCAGCAGAAGGGCAAAACAGGTACGGTTGCGGGTGAGCGTCGAGAATGGTTTGGAAGTCGTTGTTCCCAAGCACTTTAGCCTGTCACGGGTGCCTTCGCTGGTCGAGAAGAACAGCCAATGGATCGAGCGAGCCTTTCAGAAAGCGAAAGTCTTCCACGAAATCGCCCCGTTGCCGATTTGGCAGATGCCCTCAGATATTACCCTCTCTGCGCTTGACCTCACATGGAATGTCCTCACCCGCCCGGCGGACGCGAAGACCGTGACCGTGCGGGAAACATCAACCGGAACTCTTCTCGTGCACGGCCCGACCGAAAATGGCGCCCTCTGCCAGAGAGCTTTTAAACGTTGGTTAACTCGTAAGGCAGCGGAGCATCTGATCCCCTGGCTTCAAAGAGTGAGCGGCGAATCCGGACTTGCTTACGCGACGGCCTCAATCAGGCAGCAACGGAGCCGTTGGGGCAGTTGTTCCTCGCGGCGTTCGATCAGTCTCAACGCCCGGTTGTTGTTTTTGCCCCCGGAACTGGTTACCTACGTGCTCGTACACGAGTTGTGCCATACCAAACACCTTAACCATTCGCCCAAATTTTGGCGATTAATCGAGTTTCATCTGCCCGGCTATCGGCAATTCGATCGGCAACTGCGAGACGGCGAGCGATACATGCCGGGGTGGCTGACGGCATCGTGCGGTTAGTGTCAGTGTAGCCGGAGGTGTTGAAGACTCGGAGCCGTCCCGAGTCCTAGCGGGGCCCTTTAGGAAGGCGGAGGAACGCCGAAATCTTCCTTCGGGCGCCGGATAGAAAATAGAGTAAGATGACAAACATTATGGGAGCTTACAAAGGTCGCGTCAACGTGAGGCAACGCAAAAAGCGTTTTGTTAAGAATCAACGGATTAAGGCCCTTGCCGACACTAAAAAGGGAACCGTTTCGCCTCCGAGTGTCGTCGTTGAACAGGGCAATAGAGCTAGCCCGCAAAAAATCACGCAAAGGTCGAAGCGATGAGCTCATTGCGGGCTAGGAAGCTCTTAAACAGACGCTGCGCGTCTGTTTAAGAGCCTGTTTTAAGATAAATGAATTGAGACAAACTGTTGCATAATTATTCTCTCTAAAAAGCAGTCGAATTTTCCGGCGTAGCCGGGGAATTCTGCTGCCTGAGCCTGCATCGCTCACAAATCTCTAAGGATTTGTGAGCGATGCAGGCTAGACTTGGTCGCGGCTGAGAGACGCGGTACGCCGAGGCAGGCGAATGCAGCTCGCTGCGGCACGAACCTCGTTGCGTAGTTCGGTGAGCATACCGCGAGTGACTTCGAGCTGTTCGGCCTTGCGTTGGGTCCACTTTTGCGCGGTTGTGTGCAGACTGTGGCAGGCGCTGCTCATAAAAGCAGCGGCAGCGTCGGTGATCCCGGGCCTGGCAAGCTCCGTCTCGAGTCGACGCTGCAGTTCGGCAAGTTCCGAGAGAACAATTTTTTCGGTAGGAACACGACGAAGATTCCTGACCAGGCCGAGCTTGGAGAGGGTCCATATTATCCACTTGGTTGGGTCGATCTGCCACGGCTTCACGCCGTTGCGATAATCGTGCTGAAACTCGTGATGATAGTTGTGGTAGCCCTCGCCGAAGGTGATGATTGCCATAATCCACGAGTCGCGCGCGCTGCATCTGGACGAATATGGGCGCTTGCCCATGTAGTGGCAGAGGGAATTGATACAGAAGGTGCAGTGCTGAAGAACGACGACGCGTGCCACGCCCGCAATAAGGAATGCACCGAGAGCCGAGACCCAGCCACCCCAAATGAACCCGAGGATCGTCGGGAACACAAAAGCGACAGCTGCGGCGATCCAGTGGATATAGCGATGCTGCCACCTGACCAGGGGATCCTTCTGAAGATCCGCCACGTTGTCGAAAGGCGGGTCCGGCTTGAGCTTGAACATCAGCCAGCCCATGTGAGCGTAAAAGAACCCCTTTGAAATGCAGTAAGGATCCTCATCGTGATCGACATGCTTATGGTGAGTGCGATGTTCGCAGGCCCAGAGGAGCACGGAGTTTTCAAAGGCGCCCGCGCCGAAAATCAAAGTAAGAAGCCGTACAAAAGAGTGCGCCTGGAAAGTGAGATGCGAATAGAGCCTGTGATAGCCGAGCGTTATAGAAAATCCGCACGCGCAGAACATCACAAAGAAAAGCCCGATCTGAAACCCATCGATCCCAAAGAACCAGATATAAGCGGGCACCGCGGTGAGCGAGAGGAAAAGGGTTCCGATCAGGAACGAACTGGTGGGCCAACTTACTTTTTCGAAAGGAATTCTTGGAAACATGATTTACCTCGGACTCGGGAGAATCGCCTGAAACGGGACAACCGCAACGAATGAATGCCGGATCCTCTTCACTGGAGATCGTGTATCTTCCTTCGGCATAGCGGGCAACAGACTTATCGCCCGGGTCTGTGGAATTCTCCTATACTCTTTCTGCCGGGTTCAGCTTGTTTTCAGGTATGGCCAAGGTCACTTGGATTGGGAAACCGGCGGGTCGCGCATCGTTTTCACTCCAGGCACCCGTAGCGCATCATAGATTGGCGCATTTCTTAACAGGGTCGGCACCGCCATGGCCGCAAAGCAGGCCAACAACATAGGCAGCAGAAGTGTGAAGCATCCTGTCATCTCTGTGACCAGAACAATGCCTGTTAACGGGGCCCGTACGACGGCCGTGAAGAACGCCGCCATTCCCACGACGGCAAAAACCGTGGGTTGTTCGGACAAGGCGGGAAACCAGCGGCAAAAGATTGTTCCCAGGATGAGACCGCTTTGAGCTCCCAGTACGAGCATGGGCGCGAAGAGTCCCCCCGGCGTTCCCGCCGCGTACGACATCGGCCCAAGGGCGAACCGGATCAGGAAAAAGCAGCCAACCACTAGGAGGCTGTCGACTCCGGCAAGCGTGCGCTGTGCGATCACATCACCGCCACCGACGAGGCCGGGAGCAAACCATGCCAACAAACCGACAGCGGCGCCGATCAGTATCGCGCGCACATCAGGAGACCACCAGCGCCCCAGTCGCTCCGCCGCCGTCAGCGCCCCAAGAAGAGCGCGGTTATAGGCGACGCCAAGGCAGCCGGTAACCACCCCCAGGACAATGAAAAGCGGAACCGTTTCGAAACCGGCATAGGGCAGCGGCCCGATTTGAAATTCCGACTCATCGCCCAGAAGCATCCGGGCCACCGCGATGGCGCTTCCTGAAGCGCACAAGGTCATGATCGTCGTCTTAGTGTCGAAGCGACGCACGAGTTCTTCGAGCACGAAAACCGCTCCGCCGAGCGGCGCGCTGAAGGCAGTTGCAAGCCCGGCGCCCGCGCCGGCAGCGAGAAGCGCCCTCACGTCGTCTCCGTTGCGGCGAAAGGCTGCTCCAATAAAATGCCCGATGCACGCTCCCATCTGCACCGTCGGCCCCTCTCGACCAAGGGCGAGTCCGGCGCCTAGCGCCAGCGCGCCGCCAATAAACTTCACCGGAATCAGGAGCAGCGCCGGTGCCGATGCCTCACCACGCAATGCAGCTTCGACGTTCGGGATGCCACTTCCCTTTGCCTCCGGTGCAAATGTCCCGACCAGCCGAAAGGCCAACCCGACGGCGATGGCCGAGACGGCGATAACGAGCGGAAATCCGACAAACTCCCGGCCATGCGCCCATTCAATGATCGAGCCCCTGAAGTGATCGCACCACTTCAGGGACAGTCGGAAGGCAGCTCCCAGAAAGCCGGATGCGCCACCCAGAACGAACGCCAGGAGCGTAAGAACGAGTAGGTTGCCTCGTTCCTGAACCGCCCCGAAGCCGCGATCCGATTCACCAGTTACGGCCATTGCCGACGCAATCCTTTCCCCGCTGTCGCTCGCAGGACAGACCAGCGGACGGGCCGGATTTTCCCACTTCCGCGAATCCAACAGGCGCTTCGCTCAATGCCGGACAGAGGAGAAGGGTTGTCATCACACGGATCGCCATTAGCGTAAAAGGTCAGAAATGTGTATCAGAGCGCCACTTTATACTGAATCGGAAAAGGGAGAGGTCAAACATCGAATATCCCGATTTTGTGGGGCGCTTTCATTAAAAACGGATTTTTGCAAGAGCACCCCGACTGCCGCTCTGCAGCGTGGAGATCACTGCGAGGATCATCTTGCGCTCAATCGACCGCCTTAATCACACTTTTTTTAATCACACTTTTTTCACGAATGAATCCGATTTTATGGATACGCACGAGCATCGGCAGGCTCACAAGTCTCAAAGACCCGCCGCATACGATCGCCCTGGGCGTAGCGGTCGGGATGTTTTTTGGTTTGATTCCGCTTTGGGGACTGAAGACGCTGCTGGCGATTGGCGTGGCACGGTTGCTGCGCGGCAGCATCGTCGCGGCGGCGATTGCGGTGACATTGCACGACATCGCCTTGCCCCTCGTGCCCTTGCTGCTCAGGTGGGAGTATGATGTAGGCTACTGGCTTTTAAGCCACCCGCATGCGCTCCCACCAAAGCTACACATGTCTCATCAAAACCCGATGATCTGGTTCCACTGGTCGACTTTTTTCACAATCGGCCGGCCATTGCTGCTTGGTTCGATTTTCGTTGCAGCCCCCGTTTCTGTCGTCAGCTATTTTCTCACTCTCACGGTGGTCGAACGATGGCGACGCCAACAAGCTTTGTCGTCCGGCGCCTGAATCAGGGCAATGGTCGCCTAAATTCCATGATCAACGATCCATCGCATTCATTGGATGTAACTGACAAGTCGCAACGTCGCCTGGTCACAACGTTTTTACCTAACATCCCGATAGACTTTCACCCGCTCACGGGTAGGTGGTTCGCGTTGAGGAAAATGATATCTCTTAACCCGCTTTCATCGCGGTCGATACACACCGAAGGGGGTTGGATTGCTTCGCTCATATCTCTTGAAATTATTGACATTATTGAAAACATGGATACTCATAAAGCGCGCCATCAACGGAATTGTGGCCACGGGCGGTAGCTTCCTTGTTGTCTGAGGATGCCGAAAGATCAAGAAACGATGCGGATGGCTGATTCCAATCATAGCACTCGCCAGGACGGTGAGCGGAAGGCCGTGTTGTTGAAGGCCTTGCAGGCAATCGACTCTCTCCAGTCGAGGCTCGATGCAGCGGAGCGGACTCGCAGCGAACCGATCGCTATCGTCGGGTCTTTCTTGTCGTTTCCCCGGTTCCAGAGATCGCGGACGCATTCTGGCGCCTTTTGAGCTGCGGGTGGCGATGCGGTGAGAGGAAGTGCCAAAGGATCGCTGGGACAAGGATGCCTATTATGACCCGGATCCATCAATGCCGGGCAAGATGCACGCCCCTTATGGCGGTTTTCTGGATCGAGTCGACTTATTCGACCCGGCGTTTTTCGGAATCTCGGGCCGTGAAGCCGAGAGCATGGATCCTCAGCAGCGGCTACTGCTCGAGGTCACTTGGGAGGCCTTGGAGAACGCGGGGATTGCGGCCACTGGTTTGCGTGGTTCCGCCGCCGGAGTATTTGTCGGCCTAACCACTTCTGATTACGCTCGTCTGGCGATCGCGGCCGATTCGGCCGACCTGGACGTTTACACAGCGACCGGCGGCGCTCTCAACGTGGCTGCCGGCCGCCTCTCCTATGTGTTCGGTCTGAATGGTCCCGCTATGGCGGTAGATACGGCATGCTCATCTTCCCTGGTCGCCGTTCACCTGGCCTGCCAGAGTCTGCGCGAACGCGAATGTGATTTCGCATTAGCAGGCGGTGTAAACGTGCTCCTGACCCCGGAACCTTTCATCTGTTTGGCGAAATGGGGTATGATGGCACCGGACGGCCGCTGCAAAACCTTTGACGAGCGGGCAGACGGCTTCGTAAGAGGCGAAGGATGCGGTATAATAGTTCTCAAACGCCTCAGCGACGCGCTGACGGCAGGTGACCGCGTTCTTGCCGCTGATCAGCGGGAACGGCGGTCAATCAGGATGGGGCCAGTAGTGGCTTGACCGTTCCCAACGGTCTTGCGCAACAGGCGGTGGTTCGAGCCGCGCTGAAGGCTGCCCATCTTCAACCCCTGGACATGGACTATATCGAGGCCCACGGCACCGGCACCACCCTGGGCGATCCGATCGAACTCGAAGCTTTGGCGGCGGTGCTCGGGAAGAATCGGCCCGCAGATCGGCCGCTGCGCGTTGGCTCGGTCAAAAGCGAACCTCGGCCACTTGAATCGGCTTCAGGCATCGCCGGCCTGATCAAAGTTGTGCTGTCGATGGGACACGAAGAAATACCGCGGCAGCTTCATTTCAATAAACTCAACCCGCGGATCTCCCTCGGCGGAGCACCAATCGAAATTCCTGTCGATGCGATCGCGTGGCCGCGGTCTGACCGTCCCCGCATCGCCGGGGTGAGTTCCTTCGGTTTCAGCGGCACGAATGCGCACGTCATCTTGCAGGAAGCTCCAATAGCAAAGGAATCGGCTCGGCCGCCGCCAATGGCCGGACCGCTCGGCTCACCTGGTGGTATTGTCCGCGAGCTCTGAGCCGGCGCTGCGGGAACTCTCGCTCGGATACGCCGAACGATCTCGTGAAAGAACGGCGAGAGTTCGCTGCCGGATATTTGTCACACGGCGGCTATTGGGCGCTCAGCCCTGTCCGCACCGCCTGGCGTTTCCTGCTCCGAACATCGCGCGTGGCGAGCGCAATTACTCAGCAATTTCGCGCAAGGGAACTCGAAATCCGAGATCGTCTCCGGGCGCGTTCGCTCTGACTCGAGAGTCGCGTTTCTCTTCACCGGACAAGGTGCGCAATATAGCGGCCATGGGACGAGATCTGTATACGAGCGAGCCTGTCTTCCGCGATGCTTTCGATCAAGTGTGCGCTTTTGCTGGGTGAACACCTGGATCGACCCTTGCAGGAAATCATCGGTTACTCCACTAACCATTCCGCGCCTGTCGGTCTTTTAGACGAGACCGGCATCGCGCAGCCGGCGCTTTTCGCTTTCGAATACGCACTGGCAATCGCTGTGGCGTTCGTGGGGCATCGAGCCCGCTGCAATCGTCGGTCACAGCTTGGGCGAATACGTCGGCGCCTGCGTCGCGGGCGCACTCAGTCTGGAAGACGCGTCTGCGTTTGGTAACCATGAGATCGCGCCTGATGCAATCACTGCCGCGAAACGGTGCCATGGCCGCAGTTTTCGCGGGCGAAGACCGGGTGCGCTCGGCGATTGCTCCTTACACAGAATCAGTTTCCATCGCCGCTACCAATTCGCCCTTGAACACGGTGATTTCCGGAAAAGCGGACGATGTCCGCGCAGTGTTGGAGCGACTGGCGAAGGAAGGGATGGAAGCGAAGCCGCTGGCTGTCTCTCACGCATTCCACTCACCGCTCGTCGAGCCGATTCTGGACGAATTTGAACAATTCGCACGGAGCGTCGAACACCACGTGCCGGTTGTTGACTTGGTATTGAACGTGACGGGCGGCCCATTGGAGCGAAGCGTTGCCGCTGGATGCCGGATATTGGCGCAGACACGCTCGCGAAACGGTCAGGTTCGCGGAATCGATTCGCGCATCTTCACGCGCGCGGGATTCGGGCCTTTCTCGAGATCGGACCGGCGCCGGTTCTCATCAACATGGCCCGGCAATGTGTGAAGGATTCAGAGACGACTTGGCTGACCTCGCTGCGCAAAGATCGAGACGCGTGGCCGCAAATGCTCTCGAGCCTGGGAGCGCTCTTCGTTCTCGGCGCGAAACCGGATTGGGACGCGTACGACCGGCCGCATCGACGACGTCGTGTCGCGCTGCCGACTTACCCTTTTCAAAGGGAACGCCACTGGCTTCCGGTGGCGCCGGCTGATTCCCCCGCAAACAGACGCAGGCGACTGGTCATCCGCTGCTGGGCACGCATGTGCCCCTGGCCGGCCGTCCCGGTGAGCATGTTTGGTTTGGAGAGATCAGCCTGGAACGATGTCCCTGGATTGACGACCACCGCGTACAAGGGGTGGCGGTGATGCCCGCCACAGCTTACGTTGAGATGGCCATCGCCGCCGCCGTCGAAGCAGGTTCGGAGCTACCGATCGTTCTCACGCGGATCGAGATCGAGAAAGTGCTGCTGCTCCAGCCGGCAACCGAGTTTGAAATCCAAACACGACTCGAACAGCAGGATGCGGGAATCATGGTCTTCCAGGTCCACAGCCGAAGAAAGAACACAAAGGGGGATTGGACGCTGCATGCCAGCGGCGCGCTCCGAGCAGGTGGAATCGCGGTCCCGGTGGAAAAGTTCGACGCTTCCCAACGAGATGCGTTCGAAAAGCGCTCCACGCGATTGTCTCGAAGGTCCGGAGTTCTATCGGCTTCATAACGAAGCGCGGTAACCAATGGGGACCCTGCTTTCAAGGAGTCAGCCGTGCCTGGCAGGGCCAGGGAGAAGCAATGAGCGAGGTGAGCGGTCGCGGTTGGCATTCAGGGCGAGCTTTCTCGTTACGTCTTTCATCCTGCTTTCTCCGATAGTCTGGGCCACATCCTGACAGCGACGATTCCATTGGAAAAATCGGAGGGCACGCTCGGCGGCGCCTTTGTCGGAGCCGGGATCGAGGAGATTCGCGTGTATCGGCGGCCGGAGGGCAAACTTTTCTACGCGCTACGCAAAACTGCGCAGCAATGAAGCCGCTCCCGACAATACCTTGGTCGGTGACGTCAAGGTGTTCGACTTCTCCGGGAATCTCATCACCGAGACCATCGGGGCGCGTCTATGGTACTTGGACTCCGCCCAAAAACAGGATGTGCTCGAATCGGTGGAGGACTGGTTGTACGAGCCTCAATGGGTGATCAAGGATACAGCAGCCGACGAACTGAGCCCTGAAGGCTCAATGACGGGAACCTGGATAATCTTCCGGGATCAACAGGGAATCGGTGATGCCGTTTGCGCGCAACTGCGTCAGCATGGGGCGACATGCCTCTGCGTGGATCACGGTGAACAACCGTCGGAAGCGAACGATGCGTTGATAACGATCAGTCCTGACAACGCAGACGATTATGATGGGCTGTTGCGCGCCGCCGCCCGACAGGATTCTGTCGTGAAGGGAATCGTGCACCTTTGGAGTCTCGACGCCTCGGATCCCGAAAAGGCGGATTTGGGAGCTGTGCAGGAAGCCCAGACAATCGGACCGGTCAGCGTCCTGCGTATGGTTCAAGCGCTCGATCGCGCGCAGCAACCAACCCCTCCCAAGTTGTGGTTGATCAGCCGCGGCGCTCAGCCTGCTGGTGAAAAGCCCTTGCCCCTTGCGCTGCTTCAATCTCCGCTTTGGGGTTTGGGCCGTACCATCGCCATGGAGAACGGAGACTTCTGGGGCGGTCAGGTGGACCTGGATCCGTCAGATGCTCCGGCAGCTGCGGCCGGGCTGCTGCTTCGTCAGTTGGTCGAGCGCAGGGGCGAGGATCAAACGGCATTTCGCGAACGGCCGCCGGTATGTCCTGCGGCTGGCTCGGCGGACGAAAACGATGTCCAAGCCCGAACGAGTTCCCATTCGTCCGGACGCAACTTACCTGATCACGGGAGGGTTGGGCGGCATCGGGCTCATCATTGCCCGATGGTTGGTCACCCGCGGCGCTCGCCATCTGATTTTGGCTGGGCGCAGCGCACTTCCGGCTCGGCAACTATGGGACGGGGTCGCACCGAGAAACCATCGAGGGCGTCCGCATCACGGCCATCCGAGAACTGGAGAGCCTCGGTGCGAACATCCAAACGATGGCCGTGGACATGGGTAACGAGACGATCGGTGAGCGAGATGGTCGGCCAATGCCTACGCGCGGACCATCCGCCGCTGCGCGGCGTGTTTCACGCCGCCGGCGTGATGCAGTACGAGGCGCTGGGCAATCAGACTCCGGAGCAGATGCGAGACGTTTTTGCCGCGAAAATGGTTGGGGGCTGGCTCCTGCATCGATTGCTGGCGGACGTTCCTTTGGAACTGTTCGTGCTTTTCTCGTCGTCGTCGTCGCTCTTGAGTTCGCCAATGATGGGAAGTTACTCGGCCGCCAACGTATTCCTCGACGCCCTTGCTCATCATCGCCGTGCGACAGGCAAAGCGGCACTTAGTGTCAACTGGGGCACCTGGGCCGAGGCCGGCATGGCCACTCGATTTCAGGCCAAAGAAGAGTCCAAGCGCCACGGACGGACCGGAGCCACCAAGGGCGTCGGCGTGCTTATCTACGCGACGCGCATTGGAAGCCTTGGAGCGATTGCTGGAAGACGGCGCTGTGCAGGCTGGCGTGATGCCGATCGATTGGGCGTCATGGCAGCGGGCCTACGGCAGCCTCGCCGTTGCCCCTTACCTTTCGCTGTTGATTTCCGGAAAGCGATTTTGGGACATCGACCTGCGACCGCCGACGGAGAGAGCCGGGAACACATTCTGGCCGCTCAGCCGGAGACCCGGGCGGAGATGCTGGGAGCTTATCTGGCGAAGCAGATGTCTCGCATTCTCAAGGTGTCTCTTGGCCTCAGTCGAATACGACAACGCCGATATCGAACATGGGATTTGACTCGCTAATGTCGATTGAACTCAAAAACCAGATCGAGATCGATCTGGGAGTGAGCGTCGCGATGGCTCGGCTCATCCAGGGTCCCACGCTCTTGGAACTTACGGATTGGGTTATGCAGCTGCTCGCGGCGTGCAATCCGTCGAGGCGAATGCCGTTGCGGGTCCAACGATCACGAATTTGAGGAGGGAGTGTTGTGAGCGAAGCATTGGAATTGCTGGAATCCCTCGCCAAACAGGGAGTGGTCTTTTGGGGCGAAGGGAGCCGACTTCGTTTTCGCGCTTCAAAAGGGGCTCTTACCGAGGAGATTCGATCGCAATTGACGTCGCAAAAAGAACCGTTGCTCGCCGCGTGGCGTGAGACGGGCTGCCCAGAGCGTCGTCTCATATCCGGCTGCACACGGGCAGCAGGCGCTTTGGTTCCTGCATCAGTCACATCCCGAAAGCGCCTCTTACAACGTGGTGTTTACGGCCCGCGTTCGTTCGACGATCGATTTGCCGGCGTTGCGGCGTTCTTTTCAGGCGTTGGTGGACAGACATCCGTCACTGCGCACTACCTTTCGAGAGGAGTCGGATCGTCTCGTCCAAAGAGTGCATGGCTACATGCCGGTCTGTTTTAATGTTCATCACCGGCCCGGTATCGATTTGCGAACGCTCCGAAAGGAGATTCACGAAGCTTCGCAGACTCCCTTTAATCTGCAAGAGGGCCCGCTCATTAGGGTGGATCTTTTTGCACGGGCGACAGACGACCAGATCCTTCTTTTCACCGTCCACCATATCGCAGCGGACGGTTGGTCACTCTTCCTTCTTCTTGACGATTTACGGCGAATTTATCCGGCGGAGCGGGATTGCGGTGCGCCACCTCCGCCGCGTCCCGCGCGCGACATTCTCGAACATTCGCGATGGCAGGAAGCCATGCTGGCCGCTCCGGAAGGCAAGGAGCACGAGGCTTATTGGTTGAGCAAGCTGGCCGGTACTATAGCTCCGTTGAGCATGCCAACCGATCGTCCGCGGCCGCTCTCTTTGTCGGACCGAGGCGCATCTCTCCCGATCGACTTGGGAGAAAAATTGAGCAACGCGGTGCGCACCTTGGCGGCGAAAGAAGGAGCTACTCCGTTTGTTGTGTTGCTTACCGCATACCAAGTCCTTTTGCATCGTTACACTGGACAGCAGGAGGTAATTGTCGGATCGCCCACTTACGGCCGAGACTGTGCGGACTTCGCTGACGTGGTCGGCGATTTTATCAACACGATCCCGTTGAAGGCCGCGTTTCACGATGACCCGCCGTTCAGGGTGCTTCTTGCGCGCATGCGCCAAACGGTCGTCGAAGGTATCCAGCATCAGGACTACCCGTTTCCGCTCCTTGGTCGAAAAATTGCAGCCCGACCGGGATTTTTCCCGTACGCCGGTTTTCCAAACGGTATTCATTCTGCAGAAGTTCAAGCAGGTTGCAGGTCTGGAGAATCTCTTCACTCAAACGGAGACTGACGTACGCGCCGAGTTCGCCGGACTGATGTTGGAACCGTTCCCGATTCCGCAACAGGAAGGGCAATTCGAGCTATCTGCTCGAGCTGGCTGAAAAAGGCGGGATACTTCCAGGGCTTCATCAAATACAATCCCGACCTCTTTGACGTGCCACCGTCCGGCGGCTCTCGAGCCATTATGTGGCGCTACTGGAATCGATCGTCGCCTCGCCGGAAACGAATGTGTCCCGACTGGCGATGCTATGGCCATTGGAACGTGAGGAGTTAGTTGCAGGATTGAACGCAACGGACCGAGCGTACCCCGAGAACAGACCGTCATGGATCTGATCGGGGAACAGGCAGCCCGACGACCGGATGCGATAGCGGTGAGCTTCGAAGGCGACGCGTTGACGTACGGGGAACTGGACGCCAGATCCACACGGTTGGCGCGGCATATTCAATCGCTCGGAGTGGGACCCGAGTCGCTGGTGTGCGTCTGTTTGGAGCGGGGATTGGAGATGGTGGTGGCCGTGTTGGCGGTGCTGAAAGCTGGAGGTGCTTATGTGCCGTTGGACCCAGCCTTTCCGGCCGAGCGACTGCGTTACACGGTGGAGGACTCCGGGGCGAAGGTGCTGGTGACACAGAGAGCGCTGTCCGAGACATTCTTTTCGGGACTCGACCTCGTGCGGGTGTGTCTGGACGACGACAAAGATCAGATCGACCAACAGAGCAGCGAGCCATTATCGACCTCTGGCCGGTCCATCGAACCGGGCGTATGTGCTTTACACTTCCGGTTCGACAGGTCGCCCCAAGGGCGTAGAGATAGAACACCGGGCATTGACGAACTTTTTGTGTTCGATGGCGCGGAGCCGGGGCTCGAGAAACGGACGTGCTTCTGGCGGTGACGACTCTGGCATTTGATATCGCCGGGTTGGAATTGTTCTTGCCGTTGATTACGGGTGCGCGAATTGAGCTGGCGAGCCGGGACGACGGCCCGCGATGGCGTGGCTTTGGCGAACGCACTTTCTCACCTCGGGCGCGACGGTAATGCAGGCAACACCGAGCGACGTGGCGAATATTGTTCGAATCGGGATGGAGGGGAGATCGTCGTCTGAAGGTGCTCTGCGGAGGAGAGGCGATGGACCGGGACCTGGCTGCGCGGCTGGTGTCGACATGCGGCCGGTCTGGAACATGTACGGGCCGACAGAGACCACGATCTGGTCGTCGGTTGCGCGAATCGAATCGGAGGAGGTGACCATTGGACGGCCCATTGCCAACACCCGAATGTATGTACTGGACGGGCAGAACGAACCAGTGCCTCGCGGCGTAACGGGCGAGTTGTGGATTGGCGGAGAGGGCGTGGCCCGCGGATATCTTAACCGACCGGAATTGACTCAAGAGCGTTTCGTCGAGGATCCGTTTCACAAAGGGACGCGGATGTATCGGACGGGAGATCTTCGCGCGGCGAATGCCGGATGGGCGTTTGGAGTGTCTCGGGCGCATAGATAACCAAGTAAAGATTCGGGGTTACCGGATCGAGTTGGGAGAGATCGAGGCTGCTCTGTCTACTCACGCGGGCATCTCGGGATTGTGTCGTCATGGCGCGCAAAGAACACAGATGAAGACACCCGGCTGTTGGCATACGTGGTCCCAAACGGACGCCCACCGCCCGGCAATCGAGGATTTGCGAACCTACCTTAAGACAATTCTCCCCGACTACATGATTCCTTCGGGCTTCGCGTTTCTCGATGCGATCCCGCTGACCCCAAATGGAAAGGTGGACCGGAACGCGTTGCCGGTCCCCGAGGCGGACCTAACGGACCTGACGTTGGTTATGTGGCTCCTCGCAATCAGGTCGAGCGTGTCATGGCCGAGATCTGGGCCGACGTGTTAGGGGTTACGAGCGTCGGCGTTTTCGACCATTTCTTCGAACTCGGGGGTCACTCACTTTCGGCCACACGGTTGATCGGGCGATTGAAGTCAACATTCCAAATAGACTTCCCATTGAGGAGCATTTTCATCGAGCCGACCATCGCCGGTATGTCCAAACACATCCTCTACGATGAATTTACCCAGAAATATTATCACGTCGGTGAGATCTGCCGTTGGAATCGATTAGTGCCGGCGCAGCCCAAGGGTTCGCGAATTCCGTTCTTCATGGTGGCAGGATTCATGGATGCAGATGATACATTACGAGTCTTGTCGAGACTGATTCCTCACCTCGGCCTGGATCAGCCGGTCTATGGTTTTCAGCCACGATGGCTTGATGGCCATTCAGAGAGCTACTCCGGCGCAGAAGAGGCGGCGTTCGAATTTTTGGCAGAGCTCCGGATTGTCCAACCGAAAGGCCCCTATCTGCTTGGAGGTGACTGCGCAGGGGGTATCGTCGCATTCGTAATGGCCCAGGAACTTATACGGCAAGGGGAAGAGGTGCGGCTACTCGTTATGTTCGATACTCACCGCCCGTCCGCCCTTCGCGCCTTGGGTCTCGACCTTTACAATGGATGGCGCAGAGTCAAACATATTCTCAACGTCATCGAACAGCTCATCCGCACCAGCCCTCGCTTGAAAATGCAGCTCATCCGTGATCTCGGCCGCCGTAAGCTTAAACCTGTCCTGGCGAAGACCGGAGAGGAGCAGGCGTTTCACCGCATCTACCAATTGCGGGAGGACTATATGCGAACGATGTACCGCCACAGGGTGAAGAAATACCCAGGTCACATCTCGTTGATAGTTAACGAGAAGGAGTACAAATTCGACAAGAACATGGGGTGGAAAGGCGTTGCCTTGGGCGGTTTGGAAGTCCATAGCACGCCCGGCGACCATTGGACGCGTTATCTTCAGGGGGAAGAGCTTGCGAAACGACTCGTTGGATGCATTGAACGCGCACAAGCCGCGAGTGCGGAACGGGAAACTTATTCCAATCAAGGAACGGGGATGAAAAGGTCTTTACTCGGCGCAGCAATGGTCCTATCTGCGATGTTATCCGCTTGGTAGTCGGCCGATCGTTCTTTGATCCCGCTCTTGTCAAGTAGGTCACGCCGGGGAGCTAGTACTGCATCAATGTTCCCTCAATACGGCCCTTTCGGACCATGGCAGCAAAAATTGCCAGACTGACAGGTAGTAGGATTGCAGCCATCAAAGCTAAGACCAGAAGTGGATGCGCGATCATTTCCAACGAGTACCCTTTCAACATTGTCGATCTCAGGGCGTCGAGCGAATAGGTGATCGGAATCAGGAAAGAAATCTTTTGCAGCCACTGCGGCAGCACATCAACGGGAAAATAGGCGCCGCCAAGCATCGTGCCCATTCCGCCAAGAATCCAGGCTAGAGGATCACCCTTTTTGAGCCACAGGATTGTTGCCGCCGATAACACTCCGAATGCCACAAAGTCAGGATTGAGAATACTAAAACAAGCATCGTCGCCGGAACGTTCATGTGACTGAGATCCACGCCCATTATCAGCGCCCCGGTAGCCAGGATCAATAGAGGTTGCGCCGCTCCGGATAACAACCCGTAGAGCGATGACATCAGCACAATGGTCAACGCGTCGGTCTGACTGCTCAGCATGGCTTCAAGGCAACCGCTTAGCTGAGCCGTCCGAATAGATTCCGAGAACATCCGTAGCGTGAGCTGGAAATACCGGGCGAAAGCTAAGCCAACTACGGTGAAAGAGAGAAAATTGCCGCCGTAACGGCCCAGATAGCGCGATTCTCCTCCGGCGACGACTTCGTTAAGAAAATAGAAAAAGATCAGGATCATCATCGAGTCGATGACGTTCATGACAAAGTTCATTTTGTAACTGGACTCGATCTGGAAATCCCGGCGGATAAAGGCTAAGGCTTTGCGAAGCAAGAGGGTCATACGTCTTTGGGTGTTACGTTAAGCCGATAATAGTCGGAGAGACTGATCCCCCGGGCAGTCAGATCCGATATGCGGTTGAAGGCCAAAATCTGTCCCTGGTTAATAACCAGCACTTTGTCGCAAAGTCTCATCGCCTCCTCCAATCGATGTGTAGCGATCAGAAGGGTCTTTCGCGACCCTTTGTGGAGCCGCTCGATGATCAGGTCATTAAGATCTTCGCAAGCGACTGGATCGAGCGCTCGGGTTGGCTCGTCGAGTATTAACACTTCCGGTTCGGCAATAAGTCCCCGCGCGAGCGCAAGACGTTGTTTCATCCCGGAAGAAAACGTGGAGACGTCTTTGTCTAAATGTGACTCAAGTCCGACAAAATGGATCAGCTCCCGGATGCGTTCTTCCATGGCCTTTCCGCTCAAATTGTCGAGCGCGGCAAAGAACTCCAGATTTTGTTTCGCATTGAGGCGCCAAAAAAAACTCCGTTCTTCGTTCATAACGAATCCCACCGATTTCCGAGCCGCGGATATTGTGGCCGACGAGTATCGAATCCGTTAACCACGATTTCGCCCTGGGTCGGGAGCAACAAACCCCCAATCAGCTTAAGCAGCGTCGTCTTGCCTGCACCGTTTGGCCCCAGCAACGCGATCCTTTCTCCTTTTTCTACCTCCAGGCTTACTGACTTAAGAGCCGTAACCATTCGGCGCTGTCGAAACGGGTTGCAATAACAGTTCGCGATAACGTTTGGCCACGGGAAATTGCATCGTGACATCCCGTGCCATAATAAGATTCGGAGTCGGATCCAGAGTACTACTCAACATTCAGCGAACAGGCAAATACCCCATCCGAATGCCCAAATGCAAGCGCATAGTTAGAAACCACCTGGCGATGCATGGTATGTCTATCGATTAGCATTCCTGAGAAATCCGTGTCCATCCCGTTGTGTTAGTTCGGTAGTGGGCGGTCTTCGGTTAGTGTCATTAAAAAAGGGACAGCCGCTCATGCGCCTGAAAATATCTCCGGTCTCCGCACGACATGTCGGTAGGAGGCAGACGAGAGTGATGTTAATTCTAAAGACTTTCCCTCGAGGACCGATATAAAAGATCTTTGAATTAGTGAACTCCAGTATCTGCACGATGTGATCAAGGAATCAATGACTCCGAATCAACCACCAGTGGATGCTCTTATACAGTGGTTGGTACGGGAACTTTCGCAGATTCTGGATATCAGTCAGGAAGCGTTGGCTACCGACGAGCCTTTCAGCTACTTCGGACTCGATTCTGCCAAAGCGGTAGGTTTGATGCATCGACTCGGTACATTTGTGGGCCGGAAGATTCCGGTCGCGCTTGGCGTGGCAGTATCCGACGATTGGCGCTCTGGCTGCTTATCTGAGCGACAGTACGGCATCAGCATCTCGAAAGTCTCCTCGCGCGCTTGCTCCGCTGCAACGACGTGGAACCAGCCAATTGCCGTGATTGGCATGGCTTGCCGCTTTCCCGGGGCGCCCGATCCGGCAGCCTTCTGGGACTTATTGCGCTCAGGGCGTTCCGCTTTCCGCGAAATCACATCCGACCGCTGGGACATCGACGCGTGGTATGATCCGGATCTCCGCAAAGCGGGGAAGGATGAACGCGCGCATGGCCGGCCTGTTGGAGCGCATTGACGAGTTTGACCCCGGCTTTTTCGGAATTTCGCCGCGCGAAGCCATCCAAATGGATCCCCAGCAGCGATTGGCTCTCGAATTGACCTGGGAAGCACTGGAGGACGCAGGACTCAAACCGGATGCTCTGCGCGGCAGCCGCACGGGCCTGTTCGTCGGGGTCGTCTGGCACGACTACGAAAACATTGCTCGCAAAGCGGGCGCGGAGATCACCGCCCACTCCGGCACTGGCCAGGCGCTCAGCATCGTTGCCAACAGAATTTCGTATGCGCTCGGGCTGCAGGGGCCGAGCATCGCTCTGGACACGGCTTGCTCTTCCTCCCTGGTCAGCGTGCATCTGGCCTGCCGCAGTCTGCAAGCCGGCGATGCCACTCTCGCTCTGGCCGGCGGCGTGAATATGATCATCGATCCGGAAACGATGGTCACACTGTCCAAGTTCGGCGGTCTCTCACCTACAAGTCAATTGCGCGCGTTCGACGCCCGCGCCAATGGCTTTGTGCGCGGCGAAGGCGGTGGATTCGTCGTGCTCAAATCGCTGAACCGAGCCTTGGCTGACGGCGATCCTATTTACGCTGTGATTCGCGGGACCGCAGTCAACAATGATGGAGCCAGTAACGGCCTCACCGCACCGAATCCCCAGGCCCAGGAAAGACGTGCTCGAAGAGGCCTGCGCACGAGCGGGTATTCAAACCGCGGATGTCCATTACGTCGAGACTCATGGCACGGGTACGCCGCTGGGTGACCCCATCGAAGCACACGCTTTGGGAAGGGTCTTTGGCCACGAACGCGCCGGTGACCAACCCACTGCTCATCGGTTCGGTAAAAACCAATATCGGCCACCTTGAAGGAGCATCCGGCATCGCGGGACTGATCAAGTTGATACTTTCTGTCCACCACCGCCAGATCCCGCCCAGCTTGAATTTCGAGACGCCGAATCCGCACATTGATTTCGCGGCCTCTAACCTTCGAGTTGTCACCAAGCTTGAACCTTGGCCCGAACCGAGGAAACCGGCCGTAGGAGGCGTAAGCGCGTTCGGGTGGGGAGGCACAAACTGCCATGTGGTTATTGAGGAAGCCGAACGCAGCATTGCGCATTTGCTGCCGTTGAGTGCGCCTGATTCGGGCGTTTTGAAAGAGACCGCCGAGAAACTGCGGACTTACCTCAATGCTGCTTTCCAAGAACCTCGCGTTGCGAGACGTCTGCGCCAGCGCCGCTTCCCGCTGCGCCGCTCAACCGGAAAGAGTCGCCTGACTGCCCGTTCGGTAAGTGAACTTAGTGCTCAACTCGAAGGATTTCTCCTCGGTCAAAAACGCCCGGCGTTGCCGTCGGCCACACGAAACCAACTCGACCAAAGTTGGCCTTTGTCTTTTCGCCGCAGGGCTCCCAGTGGCTCGGGATGGGCAAGAATCTCATGGCCGTCGAGCCCGTCATTCCGGGCAAAATTAGCTGAGTGCGATCGCGCGATTGCTAAAATGTGCTGGATGGTCTCTGTTCGACGAGTTGCTGGCCGTACCGGGAGACTCCCGACTGAATCGCGCTGAATTTGTCCAGCCAACACTCTCTGCGATGCAGATTGCGCTTGCCGAACTTTGGAGATCCTGGGGCGTCCGTCCGGATTTCGTTGCGGCGCACAGCCTTGGCGAATGGGCTGCGGCCTGCGTGGCCGGCGATCTTGAGCGTCGAGGAAACGATGAGAGTGGTCATGGAGTCCAGTCGAGCTGCAAGCCCAGACGGGCGCAGGGTGGCGGCATGGCGGTGGTAGAACTCAGCTGAGGCAGAAGTCAGAGGAGAGAATTCAACCATGGACCGGCGAAGTTTTTGTCGCCGGTTGCAATGGCCCGACCTCGACGATTCTGTCCGGGAGAGCTGTCCGCCTGAACCATATCGTCACGAATTGGAAAGAAGAAGGACTGAGGTGTTCGCTCATCGATGTCGACGTGGCTGCGCACAGTCCTCGCATGGATTTGGCGCTTGAAGGGCTGGAAGACCTCGTTGACCGGCCTGCGTCCTGTACGAGCCGCTATCCCATTCGTGTCCTCCGTCAACGGCGACTACCTTTGCGGGACGGAGATGGGGCCGAAACACTGGGCGCAACTCGTTCGACAGCCGGTGCTTTTCACTCAGGTCATTGAGCGACTGGCGCGCGACGGATGCACGATCTTCCTTGAGATAAGTCCGCATCCGCTGCTGAGCGGCGGCATCCAGCAAACTCTGTCTGCTGCCGGCATCGATGGTCTGGCGCTCAGCTCGTGCCGACGCGGCAAAGATGAGCGCGGATCGCTGTTGAACTCCCTCGGCACGCTTTACGCACTCGGTTGGCCGGTTGGCATGGTCTGCAGTCACGGGCGGCGGCCTTGACGATCTTTCACTTCCCATCACCGCGGTGCCACCGGCAGACGGGATCGCCGATCGCTACCGCGGCAGAAGCACCCTTACTGCTTCCTCTTTCAGGCCATACGGCCGAAGCCCTCCGAGATCGCGCCCGATCCCTTGCGCATTTCGTACGAACTAACCACGGCGTGGCCGCAAGCGACATCGCCTACATGGCAGCGGTACGTCGGGAACATCTCGAGCATCGACTTGCCGTGGTCGGAAAGCGACGCGAAGAATTGTCCTCTGCCCTGGAGGCATTCGCCAAAGATCAGGATCCGGTCAATTTAGTGGCCGGCCGCGTGCATTCCACGAATAGGCCGAAAGTAGCTTTCGTCTGCTCCGGGCAGGGTTCCCAATGGTGGGGCATGGGTCGCGAACTTTTGTCATCCATGCCGATCTTCCGGCGGGAAATCGCGCGATGCGCCGATGAGATGAAGAGGTACGCCGCCTGGGACTTGATGGAGGAACTGACGCGTGATGAAGCCAGTTCGCGGCTCGATAAAACAGAAATCGCCCAGCCCGCCTTGTTCGCCCTGCAGGTGGCGCTCGCGGCCGTCTGGCGGTCCTGGGGCATCGAACCCCATGCACTCGTCGGCCATAGCGTGGGTGAGGTTGCAGCGGCACATTTGGGTGGCGCGTTGTCGTTCGACGACGCGGTGAAAGTCATTTGCGAACGCGGACGACTGATGCAACGCGCCACAGGCCTGGGGAAAATGGCTGCGATCGAGTTGCCGGAGGCGGAGGTAGAAGTGATATTGCGGGCTTATCGCGACCGCGTCTCCACCGCCGCAGTAAACAGTCCGACTTCAACTGTCATCTCGGGTGAAGCAGCCGCAATCGACGAGATCGTCGCCAATTCCAAAAGGCGCGGCATCCGCAGCAAAGCTTTACCGGTAAACTACGCGTTCCACAGCCCGCAAATGGAACCGTTTGCAATCGAGATGGCGAAAGCAGTTTCAGGCCTGGCAGTGCGGTCAGCACTGGTTCCGGTCTATTCGACAGTCACGGGTGCGCGGGCTACGGAAGAGGAATTCGATGCCCTATACTGGGGGCGAAACATCCGTCAAACCGTCCGTTTCGCCGCGGCAGTACAGTTCATGATCGACGCCGAGATCAATACTTTCGTGGAATTGAGTCCCCATCCGGTGCTGTCAAGCATGGTTCTCCAGTGCGCCGCCGCGTTGCCGCGAAATGTTCAACTCTTGCCATCGCTTCGACGGGATCAGCCGGAACGCTTCCAGATGTTCACGTCTCTGGCCAGCCTGTTCGCGGCGGGAGCTGAGATCGATTGGGATGGGGTTTATCCCAAAGGCGGCCGGGTCGTTCCGCTGCCGCTTTATCCCTGGCAAAGAAAGCGGTTCTGGCTGGATGAGACCGACCCGGTCGAAACCCCACCTTCGTGCCGAGGTGCCTGCCGCCTGGTTCTACGAGGTTGACTGGGAGGAGAAACCGCGCGCCGACGACACGTCCGTCCGCAACGTCGCGCGGCGATTGGCCTCGCCGGAGGCGCTGGAGTCTGAAGTCAAATCGCGCCTCGTTGGCCTCGAGGACGAAACGCGCCTTGTTCACAGCGCGGAAGCACGGAACGACATCGAAAAGTTAGCTACTGATTTCGCGGCCGCGTCATTGATTCGCCTCGGCTTTGAATTTTCGCCGTCGCGAAGCTTTACAGCCGGCGTCCCTTCGCGAAGAACTGGGCGTGCAGACTCGGCACACCCGGCTCCTCACGCGGATGCTGGAGATGCTCGTCGAGGAAGGGCTTCTGAAACAAAGCGGCATGTGGTTTGAAACCATCGAAGCCATGCCCCTCCCACCCTCAGTCGCATTTCTTGAAGACAGGGCCGCCTCGTTGTGCCGGAAGCACGCGGACTTTGCGGCTGAATTTGAATTGCTCGCGCATTGCGGAGAGCAGTTGTCGGGAGTATTGCAGGGCGAAGTCGATCCCTTGCAATTGCTCTTTCCAGCCGAGGGCTCAGTCAATGCGGAACGACTTTACCGGGACTCGCCGTCTGCTCGATTCTACAACCGACTCGATCGGCGAACTCGTTGGAAATGCGGTTCGAGACGTGTCGCGAGGGGAAACTGTGCGCCTGCTCGAGCTCGGCGCCGGCACGGGCAGCACCACCGCTTGCGTTCTGGAGCGGTTGTCGGAAGTCCGAACGAAATACTGTTTCACGGATATCTCGCGCATGCTGTTGAAGGAGGCGCGCGCCAAGTTTGAACGCTTTCCCACAGTTCGTTACGCGATGCTAAATATTGAAAATCCACTGGACACCCAGGAATTCAACGACGGCGCCTTCGACATCGTGCTCGCGGCTAATGTCCTTCACGCAACAATCGACTTGCGTACCACTCTCAAACATGTCCGGCAGTTGCTCGCGCCGGGCGGTCTGCTGGTGCTCCTGGAAACCACGGCCCCCGGCGCTGGCTGGATTTGATCTTCGGTCTCACTGAGGGTTGGTGGCGATTTGCCGATACGGAGTTACGGCCGAAAAATGCGCTCCTCGGTACGGATAAGTGGCTGGCGTTGCTCAAGGATTGCGGTTTCAGTGCGACAACGAGGCCGTCGGCGCGGAGTTTTCGGCGGGCGATCTCCACGAGCAGACCGTGCTGATTGCAAAAGCGGACGAGTCCGTCGCCCGAAGCGACAGCGATGCCGGACCGCGCAGCAAATCGACCCTCCCATCTTGCCAACGCGGTCGAAGAATAACTCGACATTCTCGGCCTCAGGTCGATGGCTGGTTTTCTCCGATTCTGGAGGATTGGCTAAGCAGGTCGCGCAAAAGCTGGAGCAAGGCGGCGGTGAATGTGTTCTCGTGCAGGCGGGTGATCGTTTCGACGTGTCAAATCCACGCCGGCCGACCATCAACCTCGACGAGACCCGAAGACTATCGTTCGCCTCCTCAAAGACGGAACATCGTGGCGCGGCGTACTGCATGCCTGGACCCTGGACGCCGGATTTGACGAAGCCAATGCTCTCCCTGATCTGAAGTCGCGCGGAGCATCTGGGCTGCCGCAGCGTATTATTTCTTGTGCAGGCGCTTGCCGAGGCGGCGAACTCGCAACCTCCCAAACTTTGGTTACTCACCCGCGGCGCTCAACCGGCGTGGCCGCAGGCCAGATTGAATTCGATCGCTCAGGCGCCGGTCTGGGGTTTGGGCCGGACACTCGCTCTCGAACATCCGGAGTTGTGGGGCGGGCTTATCGACGTTGCGGCGGACGGCGACCCACATGTCCTCGCCGGGCGCATCGCGCTTGAGATGTGCTTCCCCGACGGTGAAGATCAAATCGCCCTCTCAGAAGACCTTCGACTGGTGCCGCGTCTCTTGCCGGCACAACCGCCTTCACCTACCCCGATGGCCATCAAGCCGGACGCAGCGTATCTCATCACCGGCGGCATGGGTGGACTGGGTCCGCATATCGCAGGGTGGCTTGTTAAGAGTGGTGCTCGACACCTGATTCTGTGTGGCCGGAGGGAGCTGCCGGAACGCAGCACATGGGGGGAATTGAATCCCTCGCACCAGTCTTACGAGCAGGTGGCTGCGATCCAGAAATTGGAAAAACAGGGAGCTACGGTTCGTGTTGAGAAAGTTGATGTTGCCGACCGCGGGCAAATGGAAGCGCTGTTTGAACGGCGTGCGCCGATTCATCCGTGCCCCTGCGCGGGATCATCCACGCGGCCGCCGATATCAGGTTCTGTCCGCTGCGAGAGATGGGTGCGGACGCTTTGCACGCTGCGATGCGCGCGAAGGTCGAAGGCACCTGGTTGCTTCACGAACTCTCATCGCAGTTTGCCGCTGGACTTCTTCGTGCTCTTCTCGTCAGCCACGGCTCTCTTTGGCGCGAGCCGTATCGGACACTATGCCGCCTCAAATCAGTTTCTCGATTTCCTTGCTCACTGGCGCCGCACGGCAGGTCTGCCGGCACTCAGTATCAATTGGGGTGCCTGGGAAGAAATCCGTTTGCTGGGTGAAAAGCGCGATGAAGTGAGACGATTTGGTCTAAAGGCCATGCCCGCCAATCTGGCACTCCAGGCCTTGTCATTTCTGACTACCGAGGGCGTTGCCCAGAGGATGGTAGCCGATGTGGACTGGGAACTTCTCAAGCAGGCATTTGAAACACGGGGTCGCCGCAGCTTCTTCGAACACCTGAGTGCGACGCCAGCACTCGGACCAGAGGACGGATGCGCCGGAACCCTGGCTGGATCGAACGCCTGGATAGCATTGCGCCCGAGGACCGCCGAGAATTGGTTTCGAGCCTGATCGCCGAAGAAACGCGCCGTGTTCTGGGTCTCAAAGCCGAGGAACAGCTTGATCCGGATCGCGGCCTATTTGAAATGGGCATGGATTCGCTGATGTCCGTCCAATTGAAGGGACGATTGGAAAAATCCGTTGGTTGCACGCTGCCCGCAACTCTCACCTTTACTTATCCGACGGTTACACGCTCTGACGGACTTTCTCCTGGACCAAGTACTGAAGATTTCGACCGTCAGTGTGGTTGACTTGTCTTCACGCGACGAAAGCATCTGCGCCGCGGACGAGAACCTCGCGGACCTGACTGACGAACAAATCAAAAACATGTTGAGCACGGAGTTGAGTTCGTTGTTCCCGGACTTGCGGGACTGAAGCATCGAAAGAGTCGAACCGCCGTGCGATAAAACAGAAATGAGCGAACAAGTCAAAGGTCAGGGAGCGACGCTGGAGACGGCAGGCGTTGGCCGCTCTGCGCAAAGATGCGGCAGAAACTCGATGAGATCGAGCATGCTCGCACTGAGCCAATCGCTATCGTAGGCATTGGTTGCCGACTGCCCGGCGGCGCCAATGATCCCGAAACCTTTTGGGATCTGCTTCGGAACGGCGTGGACGCGATTCGTGAAATACCTGCCGATCGCTGGAAGATTGAGGAATTTTTCGATCCGAATCCGGGTACACCCGGAAAGACCTACTCCCGGTGGGGCGGGTTCATGGACCAGATTGACCGATTTGATCCGGAGTTCTTCGGCATCTCACCACGCGAAGCGGTGCACATGGATCCACAGCAGCGGATCTTCCTCGAGGTGGCCTGGGAAGCCCTCGAAGACGCTGGTATTCCCCCTCACACGCTCAAAGGCTCGAGTACCGGCGTGTTCGTCGGCACGACGATGACTGATTATCTTCAGCAACATCTCCGGTACGGCAATTCCAGCGATCTGGACGCTTACATCATCTCAGGCAACACGATGAATGCGATTTCCGGCCGGCTCGCCTATTTCCTCGGCACCCACGGCCCTTCCATCAGCATGGACACGGCCTGTTCCTCCTCCCTTGTGGCGGTGGATCGCGCATGCCGCAGTTTGCGGGACGGTGAATGCACCCTGGCAATCGCCGGAGGCGTCAACCTGATCCTCGCTCCGGATCTCTTCGTCTGCATGTCCAAGTGGGGAATGCTTTCGCCCGACGGCCGGTGCAAGACATTTGATGCAGCGGCGAACGGTTTCGTGCGCGCAGAAGGCTGCGGGATCATCGTTTTGAAGCGTCTCGGAGTGGCCATCGACGGACGGCGATCGCATCCTGGCGCTGATTCGCGGCTCGGCCGATAAACCAGGACGGACCGAGCAGCGGTCTGTCGGTTCCCAACGGCCTGGCGCAGGAAGCCGTCATCCGCCAAGCCCTCCTAAGCGCGCACGTTAAGCCTTCGGCACTCAGCTACATTGAGGCGCACGGAACCGGAACTTCGTTGGGCGATCCGATTGAAATCGATGCCTTGGCGCGTGTTTTCCAGCCGGTCGAAATCGCAGAGGCCCCAGTCGCCCTTGGTTCGGTCAAGACCAACCTCGGCCACCTTGAAGCCGCCGCCGGGATCGCAGGTCTGCTCAAGGTCGTGTTGATGCTTGGACATGGAAAGATTCCGCCCACCTGCATTTGAAACAGCCCAGTCCGCACATTGCCTGGGAGCAGTTACCCGTTCGTGATTCCCACCCAACTCACCAATTGGGAGCCGATCAACGGAAAACGCATCGCCGGTGTCAGTTCTTTCGGCTTCAGTGGCAGCAATGCCCACGTGATCCTCGAAGAGGCGCCGGAAGCAATACCCGCGACGGGTGAAATGGAGCGGCCATTACAACTGCTGACGCTCTCGACTCGCGACGAAGGCGCGCTGCGGGCCTTGGCGACGAGCATCGAAGCACGCCTGCAGAGTCAGCCTGACCTTCCCTTTCCTGATCTGTGCTTTACAGCAAACGCCGGACGTTCGCATTTCGGTCGGCGGTTGTCCGTCCTATCCTCCACGGCCGGGGAAGCGCGTGAGAAGCTGGCGGCATTCCTTGCCGGGGAGACCGTTCCGGTTTGATGACCAGCCAATTGTCGGGAACCGGGCGGCCTAAAATCGCGTTTCTTTTCACCGGTCAGGGTGCCCAATACGTCGGCATGGGACTTCGGCTTTACGATACGTCGCCGACCTTCCGGAAAGCGCTCGATCGGTGCGCTGAACTGCTCCGTCCCCATCTGGATCGACCACTCCTTTCGCTGCTCTATTCCCCGGAGGGTCAGGAAGCGTTGCTGGACCGGACGATTTACACTCAGCCTGCGATCTTCGCACTGGAATACGCTTTGTACGAGCTATGGTCTTCATGGGGCTTGCAGCCGAGCTTCGTGATGGGTCACAGTGTAGGTGAATACGTTGCCGCGTGCGTCGCCGGGATCTTCAGTCTCGAAGACGGGCTTAGGCTCATCGCCGAACGCGGACGCCTGATGCAAGCCGAGCCGCCAGGGGGACGGATGCTGGCCGTACGCGCCCGCGAAGAACAGGTACGTGCAGCGATTGAGCCCTTCACTCGCACGGTGTCGATTGCCGCGAATAACGGACCGCGCAACTTTGTCATTTCCGGGATGGCGCCCGATCTCGAAACCGCTGCGAAACGGTTGGCTGCCGATGGCGTGCAAACCAAAGACCTGAATGTCTCGCACGCCTTCCACTCGCCTCTGATGGAACCGATGCTGGCAGCGTTCGGGAAAGCCATGGCCAACATTTCTTTTCAGGCCGCCTTCGGTGCGGTTGATCTCAAACCTCACCGGCCGTGTTGCGAAAGCCGAGGAAATCACGCAACCGGAATATTGGCGAAATCACCTGCGCGAACCTGTGCGGTTTGCAGCCGGCATTCAAACGTTAGTCGAATCCGGGTGTGACATCTTTCTGGAAATCGGTCCGAGTCCTGTGCTTCTTGCGATGGGCCGACAATGCGCCACGAAATCAAATGCCCTCTGGCTACCAACCCTCCGGCCGGGCCGCGACGATTGGTCGGAATCGCTCACTAGTCTCCAGGCGCTACATCACGCCGGCGTCAGGGTGGATTGGAAAGGCTTCGATGGCGATTATCCGCGACGCAGGATTCGGCTGCCGACCTATCCTTTTCAACGTGAGCGTTTCTGGTTTGAATCAAGGCGCGACCCTGCTGATGAGCTGCAAGCGCATCGTATTCTGAGTCGGCCTGCTGCACACCCGCTCCTGGGCGCTCCTCTTCGTTCACCCGCCTTGAAGGATGCTGTCTTCCAATCCCAATTGAGCGCCGGACAGCCCTCCTTTCTGGCGGACCATCAGATTTGCGGGCACGTCATTCTCCCTGCCTCGGCTTACGTGGAAATGGCACTGGCGGGCGCACACCATCTTTTCGGTGATGGCCCGCACAGCGTTAAAAACCTCCGGATGCAGGAGGCGCTTCGATTGGATTTGGACACACCGACCTCTGTGCAGATGGTCTTTGAAGCGAAGGACGAAGGATCGGCTGCATTCGAAATGTACAGTGCTCCAGGCGACGGACAGGATGCTGACGCGCTCTGGACCCGGCACGTAATTGGCCTGGTGGCGAAAGCTGCGGAATTCGAAACTGACGAGAACAAAACTGCCGACCTGCAAGCCATCCTTACTCGTTGCGCCGAGAGCGTGGATACGACGGCGTTATACCAGAAGTTGTACGAACAAGGCTCCGAGTTTGGTCCTGCGTTTCGAAACCTTCACTCTCTCTGGCGAGGAACGACGGAAACGTTAGCTCAAATCATACTCGCGGAGTCCCTGCATTCCGAAGCCGCGCGCTATCGATTTCACCCTGCCCTCCTGGATGCCTGCTTCCAAGCAGCTGCCCAGGCCCTTCCCGGCGGAGCACACCCGACCGCTGAAGATGAGGTCCTGTTACCGGTAAATATCGAACGGGTTCAAGTCTTGCGGGACATTCCAGCCACTCTCTGGAGCCATGGCCGGCTGCGAGGAACGCCTGTTCCGGGGTCGAGCATTTTCACATTGGACCTGGAAATTTACGATTCGGAGGGCCACGCTTTGGGAGGGATTGCCGGGTTGCAGTTAAAGCGTGTGAAGCGCATAACGCTCAATCAGGCTCCGCGGGCAGCGGAAAAAGACTGGTTGTTCGAGATTCAATGGCGAGAGACACCACAGCGCTGAACAGGTCAAACCGGAATATGCCGGCCTGCTTAGCCAGCAGGGTACCTGGTTAATCCTCGCTGACGAAAGGGGTCTGGGCGAAGCCTTGCGATCGCTGCTCGTCTCGGCCGGACAAAGGTGCGTTCTGGCACGACCCGGCTCAACGTTTGTTCATGGGGGCGACGATCAATTCGTGCTTGACCCGGCAAATCGCGCGGACTTCGAACGTCTGCTCAAGGAGGCCGTAGCCCCAATTGAGATGCCACTTCGCGGAGTGCTGCATCTATGGAGCCTGGACTCTCCCGTTTTCGACGCGATGACGGGTGAGGATTTGGCGCGTTCGCAGCTTTTAGGTTCTGGTGCTGCGCTTCATCTGATCCAGGCGCTCTCTTCACTGAAGACCGATGCGCCGCCATCTGTTTGGCTGGTAACGCGAGGAGCGCAGGCGGCCCCAGATTCATCAGGTCCGGTCCACGCGGCAATGGCGCCATTGTGCGGACTGGGGCGGGTGATCGCCAACGAAAAGCCAGAACTGCGTTGCAGATGTCTGGATCTGGATCAACACAAAGCCGAAGATAGTGCCGACATCCTGTTTGGAGAACTGGCCCGCGGCGAATTTCGGCGAAGGCGAAGTCGCATTCCGCGATCGAGCCCGGTGGGTGCCGCGTCTCGTCCGGTTACCGGCGGCACCGGTGACCGAAGCACCGGCGCAACACGGCTCCGATGCGGTTCAATTGGAAGTATCTCAAGCCGGCATGCTGGAGAATCTGCATTGGGGTCCGGTGGAACGCGTTGCCCCAGGTCCGTATGAAGTGGAGATTGAGGTGCAAGCGACCGGCATGAACTTCCGGGACGTGCTTTGCGCCCTGGGGTTGTATCCCGGCACAATCGGGGCGCTCGGCGCCGAATGCGCGGGAGTTGTTGTGCGCGCTGGCGACAAAGTCGCAGCATTCAAGCCCGGAGACCAAGTAATGGCTGTGGCAAGGGGCGGGTTCAGCACTTACGTGACCCTTCGTGCCGATCATGTTGCTCCCCAGCCGGCTGGCGTGACCCTTGGCCAGGCGGCGTCGATTCCAGTCGCTTTTCTCACGACTTTCTACGGGTTGCATCATTTGGCTCGCATGAGGGCCTCCGACCGGGTGCTCATCCATGCCGCAGCCGGCGGCGTGGGATTGGCCGCGGTACAACTTGCACAACGAGCCGGCGCCGAAATCTTCGCAACAGCAGGAAGCCTCGAGAAACGCAACCATTTGCAGGCGCTCGGCGTAACCCACGTCTTCGACTCGCGTTCGTTGAATTTCGCGAATGAGATCATGAGCCGAACGAGCGGGCACGGCGTGGATATCGTTTTGAATTCGCTGGCCGGCGAGTTTATCGCGAAGAGCGTGTCAGTGCTGGCGCCCGGCGGGCGCTTTCTGGAACTGGGCAAGCGCGACATCCTCACCAGGGAGCAATTCGGTGCAGAACGTCCCGACTGCGAATACCATGCTTACGACCTTGGAGAGGAGGCTGTTGCGGATTCGTCGCTATTGCCACTCATGTTCAAGGATTTGCTCGACGCCTTCGCAAAGGGAGAACTGCGCCCGCTCCCTGTTACCGCCTTCTCGACCGAGCGCGTCGTTGACGCCTTTCGTTTCATGGCTCAGGCAAAACATATTGGAAAAATCGTCGTCACAAAGGCGGTTTCGGAGTTTGTCTCCCGGACCTCGCCGGCGAGGCTTCGCTTGCGCGAAGCCGCCACCTATTTGATCACGGGCGGACTGGGCGGGCTGGGTTTGGAAACAGCTCGCTGGATGGTCCGTGAAGGCGCGCGCGATATCGTGCTCATGGGACGCCACAGACCCGATGCGAAATCGATGGCCGCACTTGATGAGTTGGCTCTGGGTGGCGCCCGCATCGCAATCGAAAAGTGCGACGTGTCAGACGAAGCGGCATTGGCTGCTTCATTGGGCCGGATATCAAGATCGATGCCACCGCTTCGTGGAGTCGTTCACGCGGCCGGCACGCTGGATGACGGGATGATCGATCAACAAACATGGCACCGATTCGCGGACGTCATGGCGCCAAAAGTGCGTGGGACCTGGAATCTTCATCGTCTCACCTTGTCATTGGAATTAGATTTTTTTGTCATGTTTTCCGCAGCTGCCACTCTCATCGGTTCACCAGGGCAGTGCAGCTACGCCGCGGCCAACGCATTCATGGACGGACTGGCGCATCATCGAAAAGCAAAGGGGTTGCCCGGATTGAGCATCGATTGGGGTGCCTGGGCTGAGACCGGCATGGCGGCGCGCCTGGCAAAGAAGGACGCGGAACGCTGGACCGATCGGGGAGTCCGCTTGATCCAGTTGGACCAGGGCATGGCGAAACTAGGCGAGATGCTCGTCAATTCACGGGCCCAGATTGTGGCTGCGCCGATTGACTGGTGGAGGATGTTCGCCAGCACTGTTCACGGCCGATCTCCTTCGCTTTTCTGGGAAGTAATCAAGCCTTCAAGAACCGCATCTTCCACGGACGGAAAGACACACGAAGACAATGTCCTAGGTCGCCTCGCCGCTGAACCCGCTGCTCGCCGTTTCGCGTTATTGAAGGCGCACGTTGAATCAGCAGCGTCTCGAGCGTTGGGCGCGACGGGAACCAGGTCGCTGGATCCGCGGCGTCCGCTCCACGAACTGGGATTCGACTCCCTTATGTCGGTCGAGCTGCGTAACGCGTTGGCGACCTCGCTTGGCCATTCGCTACCGGCCACGCTGTTGTTCGACTATCCTACCGTTGAATCGCTGACCCTCTACCTTGCGAAGAACGTTCTGAATATCGAGGTCGCGGACTGGTCTTCGTCTGAGGATCGCGCAGTGCCGGACAACAAAGATCTGGAGGAGCTTAAGGAAATGTCCGAAAGCCAAGCCGAATCGCTCCTGCTATCGGAACTGGATCAATCCAGAAAATGACGAAGAAGCCATGAGCCAGGGTCGTGAAACACAAGAACAGCTCTCTCCGCTGAAACGTGCCATCCTCGAGTTGCGCGAAATGCGCGCGAAGCTGGACGAATCGGACCGCCGACAGCGGGAACCCATCGCCATTGTCGGCATCGGGCTACGCTTGCCGGGCGGCGCGCGGGACGAGTCATCGCTCTGGCAGATGCTGGCGAATGGAGACGACGCCATTTCCGAAATCCCTCGCGACCGCTGGGATCTCGATGCCTATTACGATCCCGATCCCGATAAGCCGGGAAAGATGAACACCAGGCACGGTGCGTTTATTGGAGAGGTAGACCAATTCGACGCAGAATTCTTCGGTGTCTCACCTCGTGAAGCGGTCAGCATGGACCCGCAGCACCGGCTTTTAATGGAAACCTCCTGGGAGGCGTTGGAAAATGCGGCGATCTCTCCGGCGCGCCTCGCAGGCAGTCAAACCGCCGTCTTTATTGGTTACGGCAATAGCGATTATTGGCGGCTGGTCTATGGCGACGAGAAACGGATTGACGCCTATTCCGCACTCGGCAATGCCTTCAGTGTCGCCGCCGGTCGGCTCTCCTATTTTCTCGGCGTGCACGGTCCTTCCATGACCGTAGATACCGCGTGCTCCGCCTCGCTCGTGGCAGTGCATCTGGCATGTCACAGTTTGCGCTCTGGCGAATGCACCCTCGCGCTCGCGGCCGGCGTAAATCTAATCCTTTCACCCGAGGTGAACATCAATTTCTCCAAGTCCCGGATGCTCGCTCCCGATGGCCGCTGTAAGACCTTTGACGCCGGCGCCGATGGGTACGTCCGTGGCGAAGGTTGCGGGGTTGTGGTTCTAAAAACGCTGTCCGCGGCGCTCGCTAACGGGAATCGCATCCTGGCGATGATCCGGGGCTCGGCGGTCAACCAGGATGGCCGCAGCGGCGGCCTCACTGCACCCAATGGCCCGGCACAGGAAGCGGTAATTCGCGCGGCCCTCGAGGCGGCCCGCGTCGCGCCGCAGGAGGTCAGTTACCTGGAAGCTCACGGTACCGGAACCTCCCTCGGCGATCCAATCGAAGTGCGCGCCGCGAGCGCGGTGCTGTGCAAGGATAGGCCTCACGCTCTCCCGTTGGCGATCGGTTCCATCAAGACTAACATCGGCCACCTGGAGGCGGCGGCCGGTATAGCCGGACTGCTAAAGGTGGTGCTCGCCCTGCAAAAAAGGCAGATCCCGCCGCACCTTCATCTGAAGCAAAAGAGTCCATATATCGATTGGGATCACCTTCCGATTGTCGTGCCCACCAGCCTGACGCCATGGGTACCGGTTAACGGCAAACGCATCGCCGGTCTGAGCTCGTTCGGTTTCAGCGGGACGAACGTGCACCTCGTCCTGGAAGAGCCTCCAGAGGTGACGAAGTCCAGGGCTGCGATTGATCGACCGGTCCAAATACTCGCATTGTCAGCCAGAAGCAACGAAGCACTCAACCAAATCGCCCGCGGCGTTGCCAAGCTCCTCGAGAGCGAAGCCCAGGAAACGCTCCCTGATGTCTGTTTTACCGCCAATGCCGGCCGCTCGCATTTTTCACAGCGCATGACGGTCCTCGGAAAGAACACCGGCGAGGTCTTGAACGGCCTGCGTGCGTTCGCGAACGGCGAGGCGGCCGCCAACGTCGTCGCCGGTGAGATCACCGCTTTGAGCTTGCCGCCCGTAGCCTACCTGTTCACCGGACAAGGGTCACAATATATTGGAATGGGGCGCGAGTTGTACCAAACGTCGCCGACTTTCCGGCGCGTTATGGATCGCTGCGGCGGGATCCTCCGCCCGCACCTCGAAAAGCCGCTTCTCTCGGTGCTGTACCCGGAGCCGGGCGAAGTCCCTCTACTCGGCCAAACGGCTTACACTCAACCGGCGCTTTTCGCCGTTGAGTACGCTCTGGCCGAATTGTGGCGTTCCTGGGGAGTCCAACCGGCATTCGTGATGGGGCACAGCGTGGGAGAATATGTCGCGGCCTGTGTCGCGGGAGTTTACAGTCTTGAAGACGGTCTGAGGTTGATAGCTGAGCGAGGACGCTTAATGCAATCACTGCCTGCGGGGGGCCGCATGGCAGCGATCTTCGCAGGGCCAGAGCGCGTTCAATCGGCTGTAGCCTCGTCGAGCGCGGTTTGCGTAGCTGCAGTCAATGGTCCCGAGCTCGTTGTGATCTCCGGCGACGGGGATCAGGTACAGACCATCCTCAAGCGGCTTTCCATGGAAGGAATCAAGAGCAAGGACCTGTTTGTTTCACATGCTTTTCATTCGCCATTGATGGACACGGTCCTGGACGACTTCGAGAAGGTCGCGTCGACTATTAAGTATTCCGATCCGACGGTTGGATTCGTTTCCAATGTGACCGGAGGACTCGCGGACGTCCGTTTGATCGGCCGAGCCGAGTACTGGCGGCGCCATGCACGTGAGCCGGTGCAGTTCGCGATGGCGGTTCGGACGATTGAGCAACAGGGCGCTAAGATCTTTCTGGAACTGGGACCCAATCCGGTGCTTCTCGGCATGGCGCAGCGGCGTCTGAAGGAAGGAGGCCAATTGTGGCTCCCGTCACTCCGCGCCGGGCACGGCGACTGGCTGCAGATGCTGGAAAGCTTGCAAGCGCTTTACATTGCGGGCGCTGACATCGACTGGGCCGGCGTGGATCGCGACTACTCGCGCACACGCGTCGCGCTGCCGACCTATCCATTTCAACGCCGGCGCTATTGGCTGGACCAGGGGGAAAGCCGGCAAAAGGGAGTTCGAAACGATCCCGAGAATTCCTGGCGGGCCGCCCGAACCGCCGGCCTGCGCCAGTCGCGTCAAACGCCCATCGGCGTGAACGTGGAGACCTATGTCGAGAAGTGGCGCTGCCTGGAACACCTGACGACAGCGCATGCTGCGAACAATTTGCGTAACCTGGGCGCCTTTTCAGCTCTCGGCGAGATTCACGACGCGGACTCGCTGATCCGGCGATTTGGCATTCCCGCTTTCTACAAATTCCTCTTGCAACGGTGGCTGGAACGATTGGCGGCAGCAGGGATATTGCGTGCCGACGGCGCAAAGTTTGTCAGCACCGAGCCGCTGACGGACCCGGATCTAGCTGCGCGCATCCGCGAGACTGAACGGGCGCTCGCGGACGATCCCGACCTCCTTGCTTATATTCGCAACTGTGGCGAGAAACTCCCGGAAATCATCGCGGGCAAGGAGAGCCCTCTGGAAACGCTTTTTCCCGGCGGTTCTTCAGCGCTGGCCGAACGACTGTACGCAGGCGCAAACGTCAATCGTTACGCCAATGCAATCGCCGGCGCAGCGGTTGAAGCAGCAGCGCGTGCGTCGAAGGCCAATCGGCGATTTCGGATTCTTGAAGTGGGCGCAGGCACCGGCGGCACTTCCGCGACTTTACTGCCGGTTCTCGACCCGGACAGGTCTGCGTACGTGTTTAGCGATGTCTCCGATCTGTTCCTGGCGCGAGCTCACGAGAACTTCGCTGCCTTTCCTTTCGCCTCTTTTGCCATGTTTGATCTGGAGAAGGATCTCGAGGCTCAGGGCTTCGCCTCGCACTCGTTCGACCTGATAGTCGGTGCAAACGTCGTGCACGCGGCCCGCGACCTTGACGGTGCCTTGAAGCGGATGAACCGGCTCCTGGTACCCGGCGGTATCTTATTGTTGATCGAAGCTACGCGCCATCACGGATGGTTCGACTTCACCACGGGGCTTATCGAAGGCTGGCAGCATTTTGCCGACGACCTGCGGGGCGACCATCCGCTCCTCACGCCGAAACAGTGGCAGGATGCGCTCTTGGGGCATGGGTTTTGCGAAGTGGCCGCTTTTCCCGAAGACGACTCGCCCGCGGCAGTGCTAGGGCAGCATGTGATCCTGGCGCACGCGCCAGCCGCTGAAAGTCAGGATGGCCTCGATGGCGAATCGTTCGCGACCCTTCCGGCCGATTCATCGGGGTCAAATTCGGTATCGGCGGATAGCACCGCGAATTCCGCCGAGCGCGTCCGCGAGTTTCGCATGACTCTGGAATTGGCGTTGCCCGACGAACGGGAAGAGCTGATGAACGAATACGTTCGCGACCGTGTAATGGAGGTACTCCGAATGGACAGGGACCGGCTCCCAGGCATCCAGCACCGATTGATGGATCTGGGATTGGATTCTTTGATGGCCGTTCAATTGCGCAACCTGTTGGAATCGGGGCTTGGTCTGGGCCGTTCCTTGCCGGCGACTCTGATGTTCGACTATCCGACGATAGCATCCATCTCCGTCTTCCTGTTGAATTGCATGTCCTCCGAGAACTCGTCGGCCGTCCTGTCACCAACGGCCGAACAACGGCCGCCGGAATCCGAGTCACAGCGAGCACAGGAGATTGAAGCATTGTCCGATGATGAAGCGGAGGCTCTGCTCTTGAAACGGCTGGAGCGAAGGTGATCTGTCGATTGACTTCCACCAAATCCACTATGAGCACGACAGAACTTTCGCCACTCAAACGGGCCTTGCTCGCAATTGAAGAATTGCAGGCTAAGCTCGAAACCGTCGAAAGACAGCGATACGAGCCCATAGCGATCATTGGGGTCGGCTGTCGCGTTCCAGGCGGCGCCAACGATCCCGACGAGTTCTGGCGGTTGCTGCGCGATGGACGGACCGGGATTCGGAAAATTGGGGCGGACCGTTGGGATGCTGATGCCTACTACGATCCGAACCCTGACGCTCCCGGCAAAATCGCCACTCGCTTTGGCGGGTTCCTCGACCAGGTTGATCAATTTGAGCCGCAATTCTTCGGGATCGCGCCGAGGGAAGCGCTGACGATGGATCCCCAACAGCGGCTGTTGCTGGAGGTCGGTTGGGAGGCGCTCGAACACGCTGGCCAGTCGCCAGCCAAACTTGGCCACACCCGTACCGGCGTCTATATCGGTGTCTGCAGCAACGATTACGCACAATTGTTGCTCGAAGCGGGCAATCCGGCGCTGGTGGACATGTATTACGCTTCGGGTATCGCACACAGCATTGCCTCTGGCCGGTTGTCATACGTGTTGGGACTGCAAGGCCCGAGCATATCGGTGGACACAGCTTGCTCGTCCTCCCTGGTCTCGATCCACCTGGCCTGTCAGGGCTTGCGCAGCAGAGAATGTCGCCTCGCTCTCGCCGGCGGAGTGAACGTAATTCTCTCGCCCGAAATCTTCTCAGCGCTGTCCCGGGCCCGGATGTTAGCGGTCGATGGGAAGTGCAAGACATTCGATGCAGCAGCCGACGGTTTTGTGCGGGGCGAAGGTTGCGGCGTGGTGGTTCTAAAACGCCTGAACGACGCTCTCGCCGACGGCGACCGCATTTTGGCCCTGATCCGTGGTTCAGCGGTGAACCAGGATGGCCCAAGCAGCGGACTCACAGCCCCTAACGGTCCTTCGCAGGAATCGGTGATTCGCGACGCGCTCGCCAACGCAGCAGTGAGCCCTCAGGACGTCAGTTATATTGAAGCCCACGGTACAGGAACCTCTCTCGGCGATCCGATCGAAGTGCAGGCGCTCGGTGCCGTGTTTGGGCCGGGGCGCGAAACTGCGACGCCTTTGCTGATCGGCTCTGTTAAGACCAATATTGGACACCTGGAGGCGGCAGCCGGCGTGAGCGGCTTGATCAAGGTCGTGCTTTCCTTGCAGCATCGAGAGATTCCGCAACACCTTCATTTCCGGGAGCCCAGCCCTCACATCCCATGGGACCGTCTGCCGGTGAGAGTTACCAGAGAGCGGGAATCCTGGCCTCTTCTTCACGGCAAGCGAATTGCCGGCGTCAGTTCGTTCGGATTCAGTGGAACCAATGCGCACGTTGTGCTCGAGGAGGCGCCGATTCCTGCAACCAAAGCCTCGGGGAAGGAACGCCCCTTGCATTTGCTGACTCTTTCCGCCCGCACCGAACCGGCGCTGTCCATATTAATCGATCAGTACACGCGGCGGATAGAGGCTGCTGAACAAGCCATCCTTCCCGATCTTTGCCACACCGCCAACGTCGGCCGCGCCCACCTTGCGCATCGGCTTGCCTTGACGGGGTCCAATGCTGAGGCGATGGCAGGAAAACTGCGTGAAAGTCTGTCCGGTAGTTCGCCGCCCGGTGTTTTGCGTGGCTGTCTCGATTTAGTCGATCGTCCGAAGATCGCGTTTCTGTTCACGGGCCAGGGGTCACAATACCTCGGCATGGGTCGGCGGCTGTATGAGACCTCACCAACGTTTGCGCAAGCGTTGAATCGTTGCGACACCGCGCTCCGCGACCGTCTGGGCCGATCGCTGCTCGATGTGCTTTATCCTTCCGATGGCGCATTCTCTCCTCTCGACGAAACGCAATTCACCCAACCCGCTTTGTTTGCGATTGAGTATGCCTTAAGTGAACTTTGGCGTTCCTGGGGAGTGCAACCCACGTTCGTCCTCGGACACAGTGTCGGCGAGTACGTCGCGGCTTGCGTGGCAGGCGTGTTCCGCCTGGAAGACGGACTGGCGCTGATCGCCGAACGCGCCCGCCTCATGCAGGCCCAACCGCCCGGGGGTCGCATGGCTGCCGTGATGGCTCCGGTCGAAGTAGTGGAGGAAGCGTTAAAGCCCCTGGCCGCGCGTGTCTCGATTGCGGCGCTGAATGGGCCAAGTCAAACGGTGATCTCCGGACACGGCGAGGATGTAAAGGCGTTGCTCGCCCATTTCTCGGCGGCAGGTGTCAAATTTCGAGAACTTGTCGTTTCCCACGCTTTTCACTCACCGCTGATGGAGCCGGTGCTGGCGCCTTTTGAGCAGGCCGCGGCTAAAGTGTCTTTCCGCGCGCCGCAATTGCGCCTGGTGTCGAACCTGACCGGCCAGGTGACTTCGGCCGCACAAATGGTTCAACCAGGCTACTGGCGCCGTCATATTCGTGAGACGGTTCAATACGCTGCTTCGATGCGGACTCTCGCCGAAGCGGGTTGCACCGTCTTCCTCGAGATCGGCCCCAATCCGGTGCTGATCGGGCTCGGGCGGAGCTGTATAGAACCGGAAGGAGCTCTTTGGCTGGCGTCGGTGCGGTCAGGACGAGACGATTGGGCAGAGTTGCTGGCCAGCCTGAGTAAGCTTTACGTGCACGGCGTGGATGTGGATTGGGTTGGCTTTGATCGTGATTACCCACGTCACAAAGTGAGCTTACCCAGCTATCCTTTCCAGCGTGAGCGATATTTCGTTGATCGAGAAATCCGGCGTCCCGCGCGGCCGGAAATCGCGCAGGCATTGCATCCTTTGGCAGAGCGATTCGTGGATTCGCCATCCTTGAAGGACATCGTGTTCGAAACCAGCCTCAATGCCGCAACGCATCGTTTCCTGGAGGATCACCGCGTGTTTGGCAGAATCATCTTCCCGGCAACCGGCTACCTCGAATCGGTGCACGCAGCCGCACGCCTGGGCCTGGGCGGAGCAAGCTGGGCCCTCGAGAACATCGTGATCGGTGAAGCTCTGGCGTTGGATGACACCGAGACAAAGCGTTTACAGGTGGTCTTATCGCACCCGGAAGACGGCGCCGCGCATTTTCAAGTCTACGCCGCGGGAGTTGGCACCGGAGCATCTGAAACTTCATGGCGACTGCACGCCTCAGGCTCCTTACGCAGCATCCGGGATTCGGATGGCCCGATTCATGTCGATTTGGAGGCATTCAAGCGCGATGCCCACGAACTTGGAGCCGAATCTTTCTACGCCGATTATCAACGGCGGGGGCTGGATTTCGGTCCGCGTTTTCGAGGAGTTCAACAAGTCTGGAGCCACGCAGGCAAAGCCTTGGGATTGATTCAAGCGCCGATCAGCCTGCGCGATGAAACGGTCGAGTACGGCTTGCATCCGGCACTGCTTGACGCCTGCATTCAGGTTCTCGCCGGAGCCATACAAGGCGCGGACGAAGATCAGGCGGAAACAACGCTCTTCATGCCATTGGGAGTCGAATCCTTTCGGCTTGTCGCGCCGGTGCAGGGAACACTATGGAGTTTGGCCACGATCGACGTTACCGAAGAGAATCGCCGCGAGACGATCAAGGCGCAAATCCAAGTGACCGACGAACATGGTAGGTTGATCGCGGAATTGCGCGGAATGTCATTCAAGCGAGCGGACCGGGCGACATTGGAACGTGCGATCCAGAAAAGCATCGACCAGTGGCTTTATGAAATCGACTGGATACCCTTGCATGAAGAAGCGCCGCCCGGAGCATTGTTGCCGCTGCCGGAATTGGAAGATCTTGCTGTACCGCTACAGAACCACCTGGACTTGTTCACCGAGGCATCTGGACTCAATCGCTTCGAACAGCTGCGGCCACATCTGGACGCCGTCTGCAGTGCCTACATCGCTCACGCGCTGATGGAAGCCGGGTTGAAACCGGTGGCCGGAGTTGAATTCCAACCCGAAATCTTGGCCAACGAGCTTGGAGTTATGCCTGCACACCGCCGATTGTTTGGCCGATTCCTCGAAATCCTTGCAGAAGACAGGGTGCTTGAACTTGCGACGACCCGTGGTTGGTGGCTACGCCCGTTACCCGCTTTGGACATTGCCGCGACGATGGATGAATTGGGGCAAAATTTCCCGGAATTCGAAGTGACTCTCGCGATGACGAAAAGGTGTGGTTCGCGACTGAGCTCCGTGCTCAGGGGACGTGAGGATCCACTTCACCTGTTGTTTCCTGCCGGCGATCTAACGACGGCGGAAAAGCTTTACCAGCATTCGCCTTCCGCGCGAACCTTGAATCCGCTTGTGCGAGAAACGATCCGGGCAGCGGTGAGCGCATGGCCCGCTGGCAGGTCAATACGGGTCCTCGAAGTCGGCGCTGGAACTGGCGCCACAACTGCGCACGTATTACCCGAACTGCCCTCAGATCGCGCACACTATGTCTTTACCGACCTGTCCCCGCTCTTCCTCGCACGGGCAAAGGCGAAGTTCGCGGCTTTTCAGAACGTGACCTATCAACTGCTGGATCTGGAAAACGATTTTTTCGTTCAAGGGCTGCGTTCCAACAGCTTCGACATCATCATAGCCTCGAACGTGATCCACGCGACGTCAGACGTGACGCGAACGCTGGCGAGCGTGCGCCGTTTGCTCTCTCCCGGCGGTTGGTTGCTCATGTTGGAGGTGACACGTCCGCAGCGTTGGTTCGATGTCACCTTTGGCCTCACCGACGGATGGTGGCGTTTCCGGGACTACGATCTACGGACGCGCTACCCGCTTCTCTCGCGTGCCGAGTGGAAACGCCTTTTGCATCAAACCGGCTTTGAACAAACCCTCATCGTTCCGGAATCCGGCATCGAAAAAGAAGAAGGAGAAGATCAGGCAATGCTGATCGCACGGGCTGGCAATGGTCGCTCCGACTCGATCGCACCGCGACCTTCCCTCGCCGTACGTCGGTGGCTGATACTTGCCGATCGCGGCGGCACCGGGCAGCAGCTGGCTGACCGTCTCGGCGCCCGTGGGGACCATTGCACTCTCGCATTCGCCCGCAACGGCACGAACCGATTGCCCAACGATGGTGAAGTCTTCGATTCAACGGATGATCTGGAAAATGTTGTAGCCCTTGAAGAGCCAGGAGCACTCTACGGCGTGGTTTATCTTTGGCCGCTCGACGCCGCCTCCTTGGAAGCACTGGACCAGATCAGCGTAGAGCGAGAGGCGCGAGCATGGTGCGGTGGCGCGCTCCACCTTGTGCAAGCATTGGCCCGGCGGGCCGGAAAGAATCCGCCCCGGTTGTGGTTATGTACTCGCGGCGCGCAAAAGGTTCGTTCTGCTGACAAAGCATTGTCGCCGGTAGGAGCGATGGTATGGGCTTTGGGAAAGGTGATTGCGCTCGAACACCCTGAGTTGCGCTGTGCCCGAATCGACCTGGATCCCAGCGGCGCCGAAAATGAGATTGAAGTTCTGAAGGCCGCTTTGGACGCCGAGGACAATGAGGACGAGGTGGCGCTGCGCGCGGATGGCCGATGGGGCGCACGCCTCAGCCGCTTCAAGAAATCCAAAGATATCACCGATTCAATCGCGCGCCTTTCTGGGCATGCCTACCATTTGACCTTCAGCAACCGAGGTTCGCTTGAGAATCTGAAACTGGACGCAACGGATAGACGGACTCCCGGACGAGGAGAGGTGGAGATCCGAGTTCATGCCACTGCATTGAACTTCCGGGATGTGATGAACGTGATGGGTCTATACCCGGGCGATCCGGGACCTCTGGGAGCGGAGTGCGCCGGCGAAATCGTGACGGTCGGCAAAGGAATCGACCACTTTGCCGTCGGCGACCAAGTCGTAGCAATCGCACCTGGGAGCTTTGCGGGCTACGTAACGACGCGCGCAGAGTGGGTGGCGCCGAAGCCGGTTGGGATGAGTTTCGACGAAGCCGTCACCGTGCCGGTCGCGTTCATGACCGCACATTACACTTTGAATCATCTGGCAAAGATCCGGTCGGGCGATCGGGTACTGATCCATGCGGCGACGGGTGGCGTTGGGTTGGCGGCTGTGACTCTGTCGTTGCGTGTCGGTGCCGAGGTCTTTGCCACGGCAGGTTCGCCGGAAAAGCGGGCTTTCTTGAAATCGCTGGGCGTGTCGCACGTGATGGACTCGCGAACCCTGGGATTCGCCGACGACATCATGAGAATCACGGAAGGGCGCGGCGTGGATGTAGTTCTAAACTCACTTGCGGATCGTTTTGTGGACCGCAGTTTTGAGGTCATCGCCCAGAACGGCCGGTTCCTGGAGATTGGCAAGCGCGGCATCTGGGAGCCGGAGCGAGCCGCAAGGCTAAACCGGGGAATCCAATACTTCATCGTGGATTGGGGTTTGGACGCGCGGCACAATCCGGCCCTGATCGGATCGATGCTGCAAGAACTGATGGCGAGGTTCGATCGTGGGGAACTGAAATCGCTGCCTCATCGGGTCTTTCCATTGCGCGAGGCGAAAGAGGCGTTTCGTTTCATGGCGCAGGGGCGCCACACTGGCAAGTTGGTGGTGTCACACGATGAAATGCTCCGCTCCGAGCCGGCGGGCTTTACCCTCGATTCAGAGGGAACCTACTTGATCACCGGCGGTTTGCGTGGCCTCGGACTCATGACGGCGCAATGGCTCGTGGAGCACGGGGCTCGTAACCTCGTATTAACGGGCCGTCACTCCGCGGATTCCGTGGCGGGAAAGGCGATTCGGGCAATGGAGGCACGCGGCATCCAGGTGCGGGTAGCGCAGACCGACGCTTCAGATGCGGATGCGATGAAGCGGCTCTTAGATGACACGCGCAGCACCATGCCTGCGCTCCGCGGTGTCATCCATTCGGCGGGCGTGCTGGACGACGGCGTGTTGCTACAACAAAACTGGGATCGGTTTGCGACCGTATTCGCACCAAAAGTCTCCGGGAGCCTGTTGCTCCACCAATTGACGGCCCCCGACGCACTCGATTTCTTTGTGTTGTTCTCGTCAGTCGCAGCTGTCTTCGGCTCGGCCGGTCAGGGGAACCACGCGGCGGCGAATGCGTTCATGGACACGTTGGCTGTTGCCCGTGCGGCGCAGGGCCGGCCGGGATTGAGCGTAAATTGGGGCGTGTGGACAACCGCCGGCGCAGCAGTCGACCGAGGTGTGCTAGCGCGGGCGCTAGAGGTTGGATACGGGGTAATTGATCCGCAAGGCGGTTTTCAGGCGCTGGAGGCCGCGTTGACCAGCGGAACCTCACGGCAGATTGTGTTTCCCGCGCATTGGCCCCGTTTCCTCCTCAAATTCTCGCACAGCGGACAGTGTCCGCCATTTTTCAATAGCTTCGCTAAATGCGGCCACGCGGAGAGATCAGCACCGGAGGACCGGTGCTATTAGTGGTGGTGTCGACGGAGGCTCCGTTCTGGGCTCCAACGTGCCGGATCCGCCGAGGAAGACGCCATCCCTCGGAGAGCGGCTGTCGGCTGTGGCACCCAATCAACGGCGCGCCCTGCTAATCGACCAAATCCGCCGCGACACCGGTCGAGTGCTCGGCCTTGAAGACCCGGAGTCACTGCCCAATAACAAACCGCTCGGTGAGCTCGGACTGGATTCACTGATGGCCGTTGAACTCCGCAACGCTCTGGCTAGCACCGTCGGACAGAACCTTCCCGCGACCTTGCTCTTCGATTATCCGACGGTGGAGACCTTGACCAAATATCTGAGCCGGAATGTCCTGGGTCTCGAAGAATCCCTTGAAATCTCACCTCGCCCGCATTCGCCCTCCTCCACAGGATTGGATGTTTTGGACCAGATCGAGAATCTTGATGATGAAGAAATTGAGCGGCTGCTCAAAGAGAGAGAAACGAAAAAGCTGTGAGCGAATTTCTTGAACGCGTCGCGAAGTTATCACCAAAGCGCCTTGCGCTACTAGCGTCAGACCTTAACTCTAAGCTTGAAAGACTTAACCAAAGAGGGGTTGAACCGATCGCGGTGATCGGAATGGGATGCAGATTTCCGGGCGGTGCGGACGATCCGGATTCGTTCTGGCGATTTATGATCGAAGGTCGCGACGCCATCAGCGAGGTGCCCCGTGGACGCTGGAACATTGACACGTTTTACGATCCTGATCCCGAAGCGCCCGGAAAAATGAGCACGCGTTGGGGTGGCTTCCTGGAAGGGATTGACCAGTTCGATCCTGAATTTTTTGGAATCTCGCCTCGTGAAGCCGCCGGGATGGATCCGCAACAGCGGCTGCTTCTGGAGGTAGTCTGGGAGGCACTGGAAAACGGCGGGCAAAATCCCGATCGCCTCGCGGGTTCTCAAACCGGCGTGTTTGTTGGTGTGTGCAACAGCGACTACTTCCTGATGCGATTCGAGAGCGCCCGAGATTCAGCCGATGCGTATGTGGCGACAGGCAACGCACACAGCGTCGCATCGGGGCGGATTTCTTACATCCTTGGATTGAAGGGGCCGAGTGTCTCCGTGGACACGGCTTGTTCCTCATCCCTGACAGCAGTGCACCTGGCCTGCCAGAGTTTGAAGGCCGGTGAATGCCGCTCCGCGCTCGCGGGAGGAGTTAATCTGATTCTTATGCCGGACACGACTATCATCTTGTCCAAATCCCATATGATGGCGCCTGACGGTCGATGTAAGGCCTTCGACGCGGCAGCGGACGGCTTTGTGCGGAGCGAAGGTTGCGGCATCGTTTTGCTGAAACGCCTATCAGACGCCCAGGCCGACGGCGACAATATCCTGGCACTGATCCGTGGTACAGCCTGCAATCAGGACGGTCGAAGCAGCGGTTTGACCGCTCCCAACGGCCCCTCTCAAGTAGAAGTAATCCGCGAGGCTCTGGCCAGCGCCGGACTACAGTCGGGTGACATTGATTTTATCGAGGCCCACGGTACAGGCACTTCTCTCGGCGATCCGATCGAAGCTCGCGCCATCGCGGAAGTCTTCGGCTCCGGGCGCGGATCAGACCGTTCGCTCCGCGTCGGCTCAGTGAAGAGCAATTTCGGGCATGCGGAATCGGCAGCCGGTATTGCAGGTCTAATTAAAGCCATTCTGGCGCTGCAGCATGGAAAAATCCCGCCTACCCTGCATTTAAAGAAACTGAACCCGCACATTGACTGGAACGGTTTAGCCATCAGTGTTCCCACGGTAACAACCTCTTGGAATCGCGAGCGCGGCAGACGCTTTGCGGGAGTCAGTTCCTTTGGCTTCAGTGGTACCAACGCACACGTGATCTTATCCGATTCTCCTGCCGACGACTCCGCCTCGAACGAACCCAGACCTTGTGGCGCGCCGCTGCAACTGCTTCCGTTGGCAGCCCAAACTGAACCGGCACTGGTCGATCTCGCACGGAAATACGAACAGTTTCTCAACGAAAGGCCAGATCTCGATCTGGCTGATGTTTGCTATACGGCCGGCATGGGCCGCTCGCATTTTGAACATCGCCTGGCCGCGGTGGCCGCAGACCTGAACGAAGCTAAAGAACGACTTGGCCAATTTCAGCGCGGCGAAAAGCATGGTCGAATTCGAAGGAGACGCGCGATCAGTTCCTCAACGCCAGGTGTCGTGTTCATGTTTACGGGGCAAGGATCACAGTACGTCGGCATGGGGAGCGAACTGTTCAAGACTCAACCGGTCTTCCGGCGGGAACTCGAAAAATGCGCTGAGATCCTGAAACCGCTCCTGGATAGACCAGTGCTGGAGATGTTCTTCGACGAGAAAGGGAAGAATCATTCACCGCATCTTTTGGATGAGACACAATACACTCAGCCCGCGCTTTTTGCGCTCGAGTATGCGCTGGCGTCTATGTGGCGTTCGTGGGGTGTGGAACCAGCGGCAGTTCTTGGTCATAGCGTGGGTGAGTATGTTGCGGCTTGCGTTGCCGGCGTTTTCAGCCTTGAGGACGGACTAAGGCTGATCGCGGAACGCGGTCGTTTGATGGCCACACTTCCTGCGGGTGGAGCCATGGCCGCGGTGTTCGCCGAAGAGTCACGCGTGTCTCAGGCGATGGATGGAACCGCAAGTGAAATCGCATGCATCAATGGTCCAACCAACATCGTGATTTCCGGTGAGGGCGTTGTGGTAAGCGCGGTGTTAGATCGATTGACAGAGGAAGGCATCCGGAGCCGCCGGTTGGTTGTTTCGCACGCCTTTCATTCGTCCTTAATGGACCCGATTCTTGACTCGTTTCAGCACGCCGCCGAGGACGTTCAGTACTCAGAGCCGCTCATTGCGATCGTATCAAACGTAACGGGCAAAATCGCCTCACCCGGGCTCATGTCGTGTTCCGCGTATTGGCGAGGGCACATTCGCAATCCCGTACGGTTCGCAGACTCGATCCGCGCTTTGCGCGAATCCGGCCAATCAGTGTTCCTCGAAATCGGTCCCCATCCCGTTCTGACGGGCATGGCACGCATGAGCGTGCCCGAAGTCGAAGTCGCCTGGGCTGCGAGTCTGAACCGCGACACTGGAAACTGGGAGAGCCTTCTTGATAGCGTTTCCACTTTGTATGTGCACGGCGTAAATTTCGAGTGGGCCGGCTCTGCACGCGATGCGCCAGCCCAAACGCGTCGTATTGCCCACTTACCCGTTTCAGCGCGGCCGGTATTGGCTCGAACAGAGTGAGAGGGTACAGCCAATAATGGCACTTCAGTTCAGTTGAGAAAGATTTAAGAACTCATCCATTCCTGGGTAGACGTCTCGATTCTCCCGCCATCTCAGGAACGGTTTTTGAGATTGTGATGGGTCATGATCGCCCTGCGTTTCTAAATGATCACCGGATTTTTGGCCGGCTCATCATGCCTTCACCGGCGTACATCGAAATGGCGTTGGCGGGTGCCGCGAGAATCTCGAAACTGGACAAAACCGAGTCCGTCCCTTGCGAGGTGACGGACCTGACCATTCGCGAACCGCTTTTTCTGCCTGAAGAGGATTCCTGCCCGATCCAGATGATCTTCGAAGACTCCGCGGAACAAAGCATGGGGTTCCGAATTTGCAGCAGGGAGAAGTCAGCGGAAGTCGAGCGACGATCTGGCGGACACACGTTACAGGCCGCGTACGCGTTGGCATTGACGCCATCGCAGGCGGACAGCAAAGATTTGGAATCGCGAGGAAATCTGGACACGGTGTTCTGAAGAAATTGACGCGCGTTCTTATTACGACTTGCTGGTTCGACTCGGCCTTGACTTTGGTGATCGCTTCCGAGGCATCGTTCGCATCCGGCGAAGTGATGGCGAAGCCCTGGCTGAAATTCGATTGCCTGAATCATTGGCGAACGACACAGGGCCTTACCGAATCCATCCCGCCCTTCTGGACTCTTGTTTTCACCTGCTTGGTGCGGCGTTGCCCGCAGACAGCGATCAAAACGCTTATCTCTTGATCGGACTCGAGCGCTTCACCCTTTTCGCTCTTCCTCCGGAAAGGCTTTGGAATCACACGGTTCTCCGTCCCGTTTCAGGCTCGGGCCGGGAAGCCTTCAGCGGCGATATCTGGCTTTACGACGACAGACGGACCGGATGGTGGCGGCGATTTTAGGACTCCACCTCAAACGCTCGACAGGTGAAGCCATGACGCGCGCAACCGAAACTAAATCCGAAAGCTGGTTCTATGAGGGTCGAAATGGCGTGAGCAGGAGGCATGTCCGGCAAAAGAAAAGGATAATGGATCCGATCTGACAGGCAGATTTTATCCCGGCGCCTGCTTTGTTGGCGGGAAAAGCGCGAGAGAAATTGCGTGAACTCTCCATATCCGAGAAGCTTGGAAATTTACGCCGAGTTGATTCCGAAACTGGAAGCTCTCAGCGCGGGCTTCATCAACCGGGCTTTTCGCCGCATGGGATGGTCGCCGAAATCGGGTGAACGCTTCACGACACGAGAACTGGCGGAACAACTAGCCGTTATTCCAACCCACCGTCGGTTGTTTGAACGGGTTATCGGTATTCTTGCAGAAGAAGGTGTTGTGAAGCCGGAAGGCGATACCTGGATCGTCCTAAAGGCGCTGGAAATGCAATCCCTTGATCTACAGTTGGAAGCGGAAGCATTGCAACGAGAGTTTCCGGCATGTTCGGCGGAGGTCGCCCTCACGGCCCGGTGTGCAGGACGGCTCGATGAGGTGTTGCGTGGAACCTGTGATCCATTGCAGCTGCTTTTCCCCAGCGGCGACTTTGCCACCGCGGATGCCTTGTATCGCACCTCGCCTTTTGCGCGCGCCTCAAACACTGCCTTGCGCCACGTCCTTCTCCGCGCGATCCAGGACGCCCCGAGGGACCGGATGGTTCGTATCCTCGAAATCGGTGCTGGAACAGGCGGCACGACTTCGTTCCTGCTCCCCCACCTGCCCGCGGAACGCACACACTATACGTTCACCGATGTTTCCCCTCTTTTCCTGACCCGCGCACGGGATGAATTTCGGGACTATCAGTTCACGAGCTTCGAACTTCTGGACATCGAGAAGTCTCCTGTTGCAGCAAGGATTCAGCGAACGATCATTCGACGTGATCATTGCCGCCAACGCATTACATGCCACGCGTGATCTCCGCGAGACTCTCGAAAACGCGATCAGCCTCCTTGCCCCAGGCGGGTTGCTTATTCTGTTGGAAGGAACTGGTCGACTGCGTTGGGTTGACTTGACATTCGGGCTTACCGAGGGTTGGTGGCGATTCGATGATACCAACGCTGCGGCCTGATTATGCTCTGATCTCTGCTGAACAATGGAAGTCGTTGTTTAGAGGAAACTGGTCTTGAGGCTGAACATTCCGCGGCCTCGCTCGGAGAGACTGACTTCGTTTCACAGGCAATTCTGATCGGCCGAAAACCGTTTGCGACCGACACAAAGGACGCGGCAGCAGCTTCCCCGGTTTCTGGGTACTGTTCTGGCCGATAGCAAGGGAATTGCCGAAGAAGTGGCTGACTCTGATATCGGAACGGGGAGATGAGTGCGTGTTGGTTTCGCAAGGAACGGAATACAAATTCGCCGACGGCGGCGGGTAGCGACTCGATCCTCTGCGCGCTGACGAATTTCACCCGCCTGTTCTCGGATGCCCTCACGGTTCGCAAGGGTCCGCTGAGAGGCGTTTTGAACTTGTGGCCTGTGGATGAGGAAATCGAGGCGGAAACAACGCCATCACAATGGGAGGCTGCGCAAGCGCGTCTGGGCGGAGGCATGCTTCACGCCGCTCAGGCATTTCTCTCGCTGCAATCCGCAAGCGTTTCGCAAGGAGCGCGGCTTTGGTTGCGACTACGCGGAGGGCAGGCCGTCTATTGGAAGGTGACTCAGCCGCAGGTTGCGTGCCAGCCCGCGCAGGCCCTTGTGTGGGGACTGGCGCGGGTCATTTCGCTCGAGCACCCAGGGCGCTTCGGAGCCATCATTGATCTTGATTTCGGAAGCATCTCCAAGGGAATCCGCAGCTCGCCATCTGGCGCGAAATCGAAAACGTCGCCGGAGAAGACGCTGTGGCCTACCGGAACGGTCGACGACTGCTGCCCCGCGTGGTCCGCGACGCCGAACCGCAATCAGACCCACTGATTCTTCGCGCGATGCGTCGTATCTGATCACCGGCGGTCTGGGCGGGCTCGGGTTGCAAATCGCAGATTGGATGGCTGCACGGGGCGCGGGCCATATCGTGTTGCTTTCGCGGCGCGATTTTCCGGAACGTTCCCTTTGGGGGCAGTTGACTTTCGAAAATACATATTACGAAACTGTTCGGAGCATTCTTGGCGCAGAAAAGCTCGGCGCGCGGATCACGGTAGCGCAAGGCGACGTGGCCGATGAAAGCCGGATGCGGTCGCTTTTCAAACGTTTCGGCAAGGAAGATCCTCCATTGCGGGGAATCGTGCATGCCGCCGTGGACATGACGAGTAGTTCCATCAGCGATCTGGATCTGGAATTATTTCAGAAGATGTGTCACGCGAAGGCGCTGGGTGGATGGATCCTCCACCGACTCACGCTCCATATCGAACTGGATTTCTTCGTCTTGTTTTCTTCCACAACGGCGTTATGGGGGGTCGGCCGGCCTCGGACATTACGCTGCGGCCAACCAGGCACTCGACCTGCTTGCACAATGGCGGCGTGAGCGCGGGCTTCGCGCGCTGTCCGTCAACTGGGGAACTTGGCAACAGATGCGCGTCGCGACCGAAGCGGACAAGGAGCGATTCGTGCAGGCAGGTCTCCATGCGATGCCTAACGCCCAGGCGTTGGCGGCACTGGAGCGTCTCGTCTCAACGGATCGAGCTTCCGCTGTCGTGGCATCGATCGACTGGAACTCGCTTCGCGCTGTCTACGAAGCGCGCAGAGCCCGGCCTCTTTTTGCTGAAATGCAATCCCGCCCCGGACCGAGAACGCAGCAACTACTTCGAGGAAATCCGCCGCCGCGGACTCGAAGGTCAGCCTTCAGCTGAAAAGCGCTTCGCCCGCACGCCGCCGCGATATTTTGATTGCGCACCTGCGCTCCCAGACCAGCAGCATTCTAGGATTCGAACTCTCGCGGGAGATCGAGTTGGAACAAGGGCTCTTCGACATGGGCATGGATTCGCTCATGGCGGTGGAGCTAAAGGGGCGGCTGGAACAAAGCTTGGGCGTGCCGCTTCCTTCGACACTAACATTTAACTATCCAACAATCAAAGCGCTGGCCGACTACCTTCTGAGCGAGGCTCTCGCATTTGATTATGCGCCGGCGTCTGAAAAGGCCGATCCGATCCAGTATCCCGTGGCAAGTTCTATCTTCGGACGATCCGACCGAAGACCTCACCGAAGACGAACTTTCCCTTCTGCTTCTGAAGAAGCTGGAGCAGATGGGATAAACGTGGTCAGCTCATTTTCCATTCGGCTATCAAGCGCCCAATCCCCACCGCGCGCCGGACAAACCAGCGCAATCTTTGGCCGTGAGATCTCCGGCTAATCTAATGCGAAACGTTAGTATCGGCGGTCGCCGCCGCAACGGAGTCGCCCTCACCGAGTTTCCGTTTAAACATTTCGAGCGCCATCCCATAGACGATTCGGGCTGCGGCGGCGTCGTAACGGGCGCCTTCGTCACGCATGAAGGCATGCGCACCGTTGAATTCGTGCCAGCTAAAATTCGTGTTCGCATCGGCCAAAGCGTTGTAGATGATGGCTCGTCCCTCGCGCGACACATGTGGATCCTGCCTGCCAAAAACAATCAGCAACTCGCCCTTAATGTCCGGTATGCGACTAAGGGAATCATCATTGAGCCCCTTGCCGAGACTCCGTTTATGAATGTCGGTCGGGTAACAGCAGGTTGCAGCAAGCACTTCGGGATTCATGGCTGCCCTGAACGAAAGATGGCCCCCAATGCAAAAACCGATGGCACCCAGCTTGCCAGTGCATTTCGGGTGCCTCATCAAATAATTGACCGTGACCCGCGCATCCTCGTCGTAGCTGGACAATTCTTTGCCAATCTTGTCGGAGTTGCCGCGATCAGCGCCGGCTTGATCGTACGGCAACACGGTACCTGGTTCTTCAAGTTCGTGGAAAATCTCGGGCACGGCGACGATGAACCCGTGACCCGCCAGCAAAGCTGCGGACCGCCGAATGGGGCCGGTCACCTGGAATATTTCAGAAAACAGAACCAGCCCAGGGTAACGTCCTTCCGCGACGGGACGGAAAACGTACGTTCGCATCGCGCCGAATGGTGTTTGGAGTTCGATTGATTCGTCGTCTTTGATGGTCATAATGGAGGGATTAGCACAGCGCGATAACTCCCTGACCTGCCGGTGTCAATCGGAAAGCGCGCCAACTGGGCTGGCCCGCAAAAAATCAGGCGCAAGCCGATGCGACGCGCTCATTGCGGGCTTGTGTCCTGTCCGATTCTTTTCAGGCTCAAGCAGGCTCCTTTCATTGCTACCGGGAGGACCAGCATGCTTTGCTTTTCAACGAAGACTGTGGCAGCTTTCCCGCGGCTCTCTGGAGAACCTCCCATGAAAAAGCTCCTCATTCTTTTGCTTCCAATCTTTATCTTGAGCGCCCAACACCAAGCCCGGGCCGACGGGGTGAGTTTTGGTATTCCGCTGCCGTTCCCGTTTCTGTTCTATAACTTTGGACAAAGTTACGGGCCTCAACCCGTCTATAACGGCGGGTATTATCGCTGCCCTCCCGGCTATAACCGTCGCGTGTATTACTATGGCGGATACAATCGCCCAAGATACTGGCGCAACCAGCCCGGTTGGTATGGTTACGGGCGTCCCGGCTATTACAGGCCACAATACTACGGCAGGCCACAATACTACGGTTGGCGTCCTTAGCGCCCGCACAACAAACCCTTCGATCTCGAGATTGGTTTTTCTGGGAAAATCAGGGTGGCGGCATTGCCGTAGCAGACCTCACCAGTACGATTACCTTGCTGATTTTTGTCCGCCGGCCGCAATGATCACTCCAATAATTACCAGCCCTGTGACCACGAACCGAATCCCCGCGCTTACCCCGAAAGTATTGAGCATCGTCAGTAAGAGAACCAGGAAGAGAGCAGCTCCCCACAATCCGGGCACATTGGCCTTACCGCCGCTGACCGAGGTTCCGCCGATGACCACTACGGCGATCGAGGCAAGCAGGTATTCGTCGCCGATCTCGAGCGACGAGCCTCGGAAATAACCGGCCAGGAGTGCTCCACAAATGCCGCCCAGCGCTCCGCTCAAAACATAGGTTGCGCAGCGAATCCGTTCCACAGGTATTCCTGCCAGCCAGGCGGCACGGGTATTCTGCCCGATCGCAAGAACCGATCGGCCGTAGATCGTCCGGTGCAAAAGAACTCCGATCCCCGTGGTGAAAATTGCGGTGCCAATCGCCAGCAACGGGATCCCTGCAAGCTGGGCACTGGTGAATTCGGCGAAACCGGGCGGCGGTTTGATCTGCAGACCGCGGCCGTAGCTGATTCCCGCGGACTGTATGATGAAGCTCGCCGAAAGAGTGGCAATGATCGGCGGTATGCGCAAAAGCCAGATTAAAAGATAATTGGCAACACCGATGCCAATACCCGAAAAGAGGGCGGCAACGAGACCCACCGCGATCATTTTGTCGGACCCGTTCATGACCTTCATGGCGACCGCGCTTGCCAAACCAATATTGGCAGGCAATGAGAGATCCACGTTACCCGGCCCGAGCGTGATCACGAACATCTGCGCGACTCCGGTGATCACCGAAAAGACAGCCAGCGCGAGTCCGGCCGTTATCATTCCGCCCGCGCCGTAGCCGTGCGTGAATGCGATAGCCGCGAGCCAAACCAACAAGGCACCAAGGTAGGACCAGATCCAGGGTCGGGTAAAAATGTTGTGTCTGCCCGCGAATTTCATCCTGCTCTCCCATCAGTCCGGTTGATCAATGCGCGCGCGGCGAGAACGATGATGAGGATCGCTCCCTGTGCGCCGACCTGCCAATCGGGCGAGACCCGCATGAAGTTCAGCAGCGAACCGGCAAGCGTTAGGGTCAACGCGCCGATGACCGCCCCGATCGGCGACACGCGCCCCCCAACGAATTCCCCGCCCCCGAGGATGACGCCGGCGATCGAAAGCAGGGTGTAGCCCTTGCCGATGTTGGCGTCAGCAGACGTGGTCAGACCAATCAGCGCCAAACCCGAGAGGACTCCGAAATACGCCCGCGAACGCATACATGACGATTTTTGTCTTTAGCAACGACCATCCCGCCCTGCCGATGGCGTTCGGGTTACCGCCCGAGCCACGCAAAATGGCGCCGTAGGAAGTACGCATCAACCCGATATGAACGAACGCCGCAATGACGATGGCCGCGATGATCGGAAACGGAACATAGGGCGTGCGGAAATTCATCAAGCCGTGGAGCCAGTCCGGCGGTTTGCCGCCGGGTTTGGGCAAGAGAAGGATCGCCAGACCCTGCCACACGAAGAGCATTCCAAGCGTCACTACGATCGAGGGAACATTACGAAGATAGATCAACGCGCCGATCAGCGCATAGACGCCGACACCCGCGAGAAGGACAGCGACGCCCAAGACGGGCGCATCGCGCAGCCATGTCGCAGCCACGCAACCGACGAAGCTGACGAAAGTACCGATTGAGAGATCCAAGTCATTCACCGTGATGACAAACATCTGGGCAATAGTTGCAAGGGCGACGGGAATTCCCAGGTTGAGCATCAAGTTCAGACCGAAATAGCTGATCGCCCGTTGATTAAGAGAGGCTATCCCGACTATGACCAGAGCGAGCGAGATAGCCGGCAGGGCCGCCCGAAGAAATCGGCGCGACGTCTGGCCGGCAGTCCATGGAATTCGTACGGCGCTCGAGGCGGGGACAGAAGTCATGATGGCGCAGCCTCCTGAAAGGAGGAGTGTATGACCCGTTCCTCGGTCAGTTCACCGCGCCGTAAATCGGCGACGATGCGCCCGTTGCGGAATACGTAGACATGGTCGCAATTCTTCAGTTCCTCCATCTCGGTCGTGTACCACAGAAAGGTCCGCCCGGCATTGGCCTCGGTACGAATGAGCTCGTAAACCTCGAGCTTTGTACTGATGTCGACACCGCGCATCGGGTCGTCCATCAGAACGATCTTCGCCTCGGAACCGAGGGCCCGCGCGAATAGGGCTTTCTGCTGATTTCCGCCCGAGAGTGACAGGATATTGTTGCGCATGTCGAGCGTGCGGATGTGTACACGCTTCTGCCAATTCTCGGCAAGTCGGTCCTCGAGCTGCGAGGAGATTAGCAAGCCGCTCCGCAGCGCTCCAATCGAGCGGATGCCGATATTTTCGGTGATCGACCAGAGCGGAAATATACCGTCGCTCTGCCGGTCGCCGGCTACCAGTGCCACCGGATCCGTCACTTCGATATCAGGGACTCGTCGTGTCGCGCCTTGAAAATCAACAGTAAAAGCCCAGTCTGGCCGTGACCGGAAAGTCCGGCGAGACCGACGATCTCACCCGCGTGAGCGACGAATTCGATGCCGTCGCTCTGGGCCGCGGGGTGCGCCCTGAACGCGGACCGGCGTCGTCCTGCGCGGCACGGTAGTCTTCCGCCGTCGATCGCGCCTTGCCCGCAGCGGCACCGCCCATCGCGAGCCACCAGCTTGTCACGGTTAAAGGCAGAAGCGCGATCAGCCGCAACGACCAAGCCGTCCCGCATAACCACAATCCGATCAGAAAAGTCGAGGATTTCTCCGAGGAGATGAGAGATCAGGACGCAACTCAGCACCGGTTCCGACGACTTTCCGCACATGGGAAAGCAGTTGCTTTGTCGTATGACTGTCAAGAGACGAAGTCGGTTCGTCAAGGATGACAAGATGGAGCGGATCTCTTGGTGATCGTGAACGCGCGTGCCACTTCGATCATTTGCCGTTTGCCGATCGGCAAGTCCCCAACCACGGAATCAGCAGCAATCCCGTGATCCGGGAAAGATCTCGTCGAGCTTGGCGCTGATGAGCTCGCCCGCCCGCCTGCGCCAACCCCATCCCGACGATGCTCGGGTGAAGAACACGTGCGTTCTCGGCAACAGTAAGATTTGGGCAGAGCGATAACTCTTGGAAAACGCAGCGGATCCCGAGCTTCTGCGCTAGAACCACCAAGTAGCTTTGCCGCGGCTCTCCGCTGATGATGATCCGCCCGTTGTCGGGCGCCAAGCGTGCCGGCCAGAATATGCATCAGCGTCGATTTGCCGGCGCCGTTGTGGCCCACAAGCCCGACACACTCTCCGACGTCGACAGCGAAATCGACCCCCGCAAGCGCACGGACGGCGCCGAAATGCTTTTCGACGCCATCCAATCTGACGATATTCACGGATGTCCCGGAATCACACGCGATCAATCAATCCGAGGGAAGCTGCGGCATATCCTGGTCGTCGTCACTTCTTTATATTGGCTTCGATCGCCTTTTTGGCGTCCTCCTGAGTGTATTCATGGCTGGCGACACCACCCACCGGAATGTTGGGAAGCGCAGCCTCGAAGTCGTCTTGAGTAAATGCCAGATACGGTACTACCAGGTCATGTGGAATGTCCTTGCGGCCGTCGAGGATCTGTTGTGCAACCCAGAATGCAAGCGTTGAAACGCCGGGCGCGATCGATGCCGACCATGTCGTGTATCCGTTTTTATCCTTCTGTTGCTTCCACCACGCGAGTTCGTCTTGACGATTACCCATGATGATAATGGGCTGCTTGCGTCCGGCCGCCGCGAAAGCTTGCGCAGCGCCGTATCCGTCACCGCCCTGATCGACCACACCCACAATTTCGGGCAGCGAAGGCAGAACAGTTGCGACCGCCTTTTGTGCCGCCGTCTGATCCCAGTCGCCCTCAACACTGTTAACAATCTTGAATTCAGGATGCTTTTTGACTCCTTCCACGAATCCCGGAATGGATCGCATCGTCAATCGACGTGCCGGCGAGGCCACGAATCTCCAAAAGATTGCCGCCTTTAGGCAGCCTTTTGGCCAGTTGTTCGACTTCCTGCTCACCCATATCCTTGAAATCGACGCCAACCCGGTAAGCGCCAGGTTCGGTGACGATCCCATCAAACGAAACGACCACCATACCCGCGTCAACGGCCTGCTTGATAGCACCGTTCAAGGCATCGGGCGAGGAGGCATTGATGACGATCGCGTTATAACCCTGAAGAATCAGGTTCTGGATCTGCGCCGCCTGGGTCGGAACTTCCTTGTCGGCCGTCGTGAATACATCGGCGGCGCCGACAATTCCGTCACCAACGGCTTTCTTGGTTACAATGTCATAACTCTTCAACATCGCTTGCCGCCATGAATTGCCCGCATAGTTGTTCGAAAACGCGATGCGCATATTCTTGGTGTCGGCGTGCGCCGCACTGATTAATGCAATGCCAGCCAAGGCACCTAGCAGGGCCTTGTCACAGATTCTTTTTTTCATGCCTTACCTTCATCCATTGATTGAGCGGATTGTTCGTTAGCGCAGCCGTCGCAGTGGATAGGCCACAAAGGCTCACCCCTGCCGACCGTGGCGAAGGTCGCACGCTTCGGATTTTTGTGACAAGAACCAGTCTTGGCCACTGTGGGGGGGAGCCAACCTCGCCCAGCGAGGATACTTCGAGCGTTGCGCTAGGAGCCCAGAGTACGTCGAAAGATCAGTTTATCAAATTCTTTCGCGGCCGAGGGGATGTTCCAGAAGACCTGAAGTTCTCCACATTGTCAGCGACTCGGTCCGAGGTCTTTTGCGATATTTCTTCTAAAATTGCGAGAGATCTTTCCATTCCTTATCTCCATGAGCTCATCTCGGTCCGCGCATTGCGCCCAGTTCGGCTTGAGTTAATGTCAACTCCATCTTTCCTATGGAATTGCACGAACGCTACCTGATGTGTCCACCCGAGTTCTATCAGATCGATTACGTCATCAACCCATGGATGGAAGGAAACATCGACCGTGCCAGCGCTACCCTGGCCGCCGAACAATGGCAGGGCCTCCATACAATCCTTTCCCGTCATTCCGCCGTCGACATCATCACGCCCTACGCGGGTTCTCCCGATATGGTCTTCACCGCCAACGCCGGTCTGGTTCGTGGACATGATGCCATTATCAGCCGCTTCTTGCATCGCGAGCGCCAGGGCGAAGAGCCGCATTTCCGGACCTGGTTCCAGGAAAAGGGCTTCCGCGTGCACGAACTGCCCAAGGATTTACCCTTTGAAGGTGCAGGCGACGCGTTGTTCGACCGCGCGGAGCCTATTCTCTGGGTGAGCTACGGTTTCCGCACCGAGCTCGACACTCACACGCTCCTGTCCGAGTTGCTTAGCGTTGAAGTCATCAGCCTGAGACTCGTCGACAAACGCTTCTACCATCTCGACACTTGTTTCTGCCCACTCGAAGGAGGCTTTCTTTTGTATTACCCGCCGGCTCTCGACGGCCGCTCCATCACCCAGATCGAACGCCGGGTGCCTGAAGAAAAGCGCCTTGTCCTCGACGAAGCTGACGCCATTCATTTCGCTGCTAACGCGGTCAATATCGGCAACACTCTCGTCCTCCACAGCGCCAGCGAATCGCTCAGAGCCCGCCTTTCGGCCGCGGGCTTCCAAGTCTTTGAAACCCCATTGACCGAGTTCATTAAATCCGGCGGCGCAGCTAAATGTCTTACCTTGCGCCTGAACGAATTGCCATTGCCTGGCGCGCGAGCCCACAGCGATGTCATAAGCCGGGTTCTCGGTTTGGAAGGTCACCTCCTGGATTCTGGCCTTCTTGACCGCGCCTTGGAACTCACCGTCGACGGCGGAGGCAGCTTTCAAATTTTGAACTTTCAGCTCGGAAAACAGCGCCAGAGTATTTCGCGGGCGGAAATTCGCATTTCGGCGCCGGTGGCCGATGTGCTCGACAACCTCGTTGGCCAGCTCATCGAACTTGGCGGCGTCCCCGCCGCCGCTCAGCAGCGCACCGCAGACGCGCGACTCGAAACCGTTGCGATCGATGGCGTCGCACCTGAAGACTTTTACGTCACCACCATCTATCCGACCGAAGTGCGGGTCGCAGGTAAGTGGGTGCGAATCGAGGGCCAGCGCATGGATGGCTGTATTGTGATTGACCACCATGATCCTGTGCGCACCATCGCCGTCGTCCGACTCCTGCGAGACCTCCGGCGCGGTGATCGCGTGGTTGTTGGCGTGGACGGAATCCAGACCGTACGCAAGAGCGAGTCCCGGCAGGAACGCGGAGTCGGCGGCGCGCCCGTGGCGGAATTCGCTTTCATGGGTGCCGGGGTCAGCAGCGAGCGCAAAATCGAACTGGTCGTCCATCAAATCGCCTGGGAACTTGAACGTATCCGTGAGCGCGGCGGCAAGGTCGCCGTTGTAGCCGGTCCGGTAGTCATCCATACCGGCGGCGGAGAGCATCTGGCGGAACTGATACGTGCCGGTTTCGTACAAGTATTGCTGGGCGGGAACGGCATTGCCGTCCATGACATCGAGCAAGCTCTCCTGGGCACCTCTCTCGGCGTCGATATGAGCCGAGGCACCCCCGTCCGTGGCGGTCACCGCCACCATCTTCGCGCCATCAATACCATCCGACGCTGCGGGAGCATCAAGGCAGCGGTCGAACAGGGAGAGCTTAAGAGCGGGATATTTTACGAATGCGTCCGAGCCGGAGTTCCCTTTTCGCTAGTCGCCTCTATCCGAGACGATGGTCCCTTGCCCGACGTTTTTACGGATGTGATCGAGGCCCAGCGCGATTACGCGCGGCTCATTGCAGGCGCGGACATGATTCTGATGCTCAGTTCCATGCTGCATAGCATCGGTGTCGGTAACATGACCCCGGCGGGGGTAAAGCTCGTGTGCGTCGACATCAACCCCGCTGTTGTCACCAAATTAGCCGACCGAGGCTCCATCGAAAGCATCGGCGTCGTAACCGACGTCGGCCTGTTCTTGAGCCTTTTGGTTCAGCAAGTCCGGGCACAACGATCCTGATCTGGGCGCAAGCTGCACCGTTAACAGTTTCCTGAAGGAAGACGTGGTGCTCGACAAAGAGACCGGCTTTCGCTTGCTCGGGCGATCTTACCGCAAGCCGATGATCAAGCGGCGGAACCGAGTTCGATTCTGCGAATCATCCGAACTCTAGTAACATTTTTATTGAAAGTTATCATCTATAGCTGAATATTGGTCGAGCGCCATGAATCCGTCCCTTGCAACTATTCACTCGACCCTGAAAAGCGTCTTCGGTTTCGATACATTTCGCGAAGGTCAAGAGGCGGTGATTACCAAAATCCTGGAAGGTAAATCCGCCTTGGCAGTTTTCCCGACCGGCAGCGGGAAGAGTCTCTGTTACCAGTTCAGCGCGCTCCACCTGGACGGTCTGACTCTGGTCATCTCGCCCTTGATTGCGCTGATGAAAGATCAAATCGATTTTTTGCAAAAGCGAAATATTTCTGCGGCTCGCCTGGACTCCACGATCGAACTGGATGAATACCGGCGAATCGATTCCGACTTGCGTGCCGGCCGGCTCAAGTTGCTCTACGTGGCGCCGGAACGGTTTTCTAATGAGCGGTTCATCGGAAAACTGAGTCAGCTCAAGATTTCGCTCATGGTCATAGACGAAGCACATTGTATTTCCGAATGGGGTCACAATTTTCGTCCTGATTATATGAAGTTAGCCCGAACCGCGCGCTCGCTCGGTATCGAAAGAGTGCTCACCCTCACGGCGACCGCTACCCCGACCGTGGCAGAGGATATCTGCCGCGAGTTTCAGTATCGAACCTGACGCCTTTGTTCATACCGGTTTTTACCGTCCAAACCTGACCCTGCAAATCACGCCCTGTCGTCTCCGACGAACAGACCGACCTTTTGTTAGCCCGGCTCAAAGGCCGCCCGCAAGGTCCTACAATTGTTTATGTCACACTGCAGCGCACCGCTGAAACCGTTGCCGCAGCCTTGAGCAAGCGGAGCCTTTCTGCGCGCGCTTACCACGCAGGCATGCGAAACGAAGAACGAGACGAAGTTCAGGATTGGTTCATGGCGTCCTCCGATGCGATCGTAGTAGCAACAATCGCTTTCGGGATGGGGATTGATAAGTCCAATATCCGGTATGTCTACCACTATAACTTGCCCAAAAGCCTCGAAAGCTATTCCCAGGAAATTGGACGCGCTGGCCGCGACGGAAAGGAATCCATCTGCGAGATACTAGCCTGTGGCGCTGACAGGACTGTGCTCGAGAATTTTACTTACGGCGACACTCCCGAGGCAGCTGGCGTTGGTGCGATCGTCGATGGCCTGCTGGCTAACGATAACGAGTTTGATCTATCGCTATACGATCTGTCGCGTGCCAATGATGTGCGACCCCTGGTCGTTAATACTCTGCTCACCTACCTCGAACTGGTAGATGTCATCGAATCGACCGAGCCATTTTATAACGAGTATCAGTTCGCGCCGCTCAAGCCGTCGCGTGAAATTCTCGCAAAGTTTGACCCTTCGCGTGCAGAATTTCTCAGCAGCATTTTTTCGGGCGCGGTAAAGGCACAAAAATGGTATACGATCGACTTGAACACAACGATGCGATCGGCTGAACACGACGCGCAGCCGCAGTCATTAAAGCGCTCACCTATCTCGAGGAACAAGGTGACTTGACTCTCAAAGTCGCAGGGCTGCGGCAAGGGTACCGGATCAAGACGCGCCCAGCCGACGTCCTCGGCTCTGAAACGCTCCCTGATCCAGCGCTTCGAAACTCGCGAACGCAATGATGTCGACCGCGTACAACAAGTGGTTCAGTTGGTTGAGCATCCCGGGTGCATTGTCCGGCATCTGCTCCGTCATTTCGGCGAGGAACTCGGCCGTGACTGCGGGCATTGCAGCAGTTGTTCTGGCACAGGTGACAGGACGATTCGTGTGACAGAAGCGGCAAAAGCCGAACCGCTGGACCTTGGTAAATTGGCAGCCCTGTGTAAGCGAGTTCCGGCGCTGTCTACGCCCAGACAGATCACACGTTTCTGTTGCGGATTGAGCTCGCCGTTGTTTACCCAGGCTAAGCTTAACAAACACCCGGATTTTGGGAGTCTGGCAGAAGTTCCGTTTCAGACCGTGATGAAGGCGGCGGAACAGGTGGCCCAGGCGACACCCGGGCCGAGCCCGCTTCCATCGCGTCAGTCCAGTTCTGCAAAAAGTGTCCGCGATAGCCGCACCTGAGGAACTGATCGAAAGCCGACCTCTTCAATCCGCGCACCTTACGATAGCAAGCGTTCCTCCCACTTCTCGACCAAGGGCGAAACTCTACCGCCGACCAGGTCTGCAAACGCCAATAACGCCTTGCGAGCGTCGCCCACTGGATAGTAGAACGCATCCCAGTTTTCGCTATCCTCGCCGTCGTGATTCGGGATCACGTACTCGAAATTCCACGCTTCCTTGAGCTCGGTGTAGGCACTCCCGGCGCGTCGTTCGATGTTCTCGAGGTCCTTAAGCGAGAGAATATTTTTCTGGCGTTGCGTCCGCCGCAGTAATTTGCGCCGCATCACATCCGTCAGAAAATCCGCTGGCGACACGACTGCGCTCCCGCGACTGTAGAAACAAGATCTCCTCGTGAGAGAGCGGTGCGAGAAAAATGCTGAGAACCGTGACCTTCGACACAAACGCTTCCTGCAATTTCCGGCCAATGAACGGATTGCCCTCGTAGAACAAATCTCCTGCCGCCAGCGTTCGCTCGGCATCTTTCAGATCAACTGCCTGGAGGTCCCCGCGAACATCCAGAACAATGAAGTTCTCCTTTTCCCGAAGTCGCTCGATCTCATCACGAGATCTAAAATGATAGTCCCTACCATCGAGTTCCCCGGGTCGTGGAGACCGGCAATTATAGAGCACAAGCTGCCTCAGCTTGGCTGCCTGGTCGGGATAAAAGTTTTTAAATGCAGTGTGCAACGGCCCTTTGCCGACGCAGGACGGGCCGGAGAGTATAATGAAGCGTCCCATAGGCTCGCCGATACCTCAGTCAATTGCGGGGTACTGTCCGTGCCGTGAATTTCTGATCAAAGCTGATTTTCCATCCGAACCTGGTCCGAGCTGCGCCAAAAGCCAACGAGTGATCACCGGGGCCACAGGATGGCAATGATCCACATAAAACGTCTGAATCGCGATTTGCGTGTTATCCCCCATGAATCCATCGATTTCACCCTTGTAGTAACCACGCTCGCGAAGTGCATATTGAACCTGTTTAACGGTGGATACACGAAGGCTGAGCATGACCGGCTCGGAAAAGATACCGAACGAAGGTCCCTTTCGATTAAACTGATCCTGGTCATGTGCTCTGGCAACGGCCGGAAAACTCGCCAATGCCAGGATGATGAGGACCAGTGCATCACCTGAACCAATTTTTGCCTTCGTGTTTTTCATTTTCTTCTGCACCCGTCCATGTTCGATAAACGTTCACAGGCGAATATTCAATTCTTTCCTTTCCACGAAGAGCGAACAAAGCCCACGCAAAGCCGGAGGTTTCACTTGGCGGTGGCAAGGACAAACAGCCGATGAAAAGGAAACAGGACTCGCCCATCAGCGAGCAGCGGAAATTGCTGCCGGTAACAGTCTTCCAATTCGGTCGTGAAATCCGAGCGCGCGCGGTCATCCGGCAACTTCGCAAGGAACGGGCGGAGTCCGGTACTCTGATACCAGGTCACCATTTCTTTATGATTCTCGAGCAGATGGTGGTACACCGTTTCCCAGATTTCGATTTGTCGGCAGTATTTCGACAAAATGTCGTAATAAAACCCAGGGCTTTCGACGGTCTGGCGTTCGTCCGGGGCAGGAAATGCGCGCCAGCGGGGTGATGATGATCAGGCGCCGGTAGATCTCGGCCACTGGTTGGTGCTGGATGAACGGCATCTGAAAAGCCAGAATGCCATCAGGCCGGAGGCAATGGCAAAGATTCTGCAGAAGATCAGCGTGGTCCGGCGCCCAATGGAGCGAAGCGTTCGCGAAAATGAGATCCTGTGGGAGCCTGAGTGTGCCAATTCGCGAGGTCCGCCTGAATCCATGTCATGTCCGGGTAAGCCTCGCGAGCACGTTCGAGCATCGCTGCAGAGTTGTCGATACCGACAAGACTGGCCTCAGGCCAGCGTTCTGCCAGGAGCCCGGTGCTATTCCCAGGTCCGCAACCAAGGTCCACGGCGAATCTCACTTCCTGAAGGTCGATCCTGGCTAAAAGATCGCGGGCAGCCCGGGTGCGATAAGCCTCGAAGCGCAGATAGAGATTCGGGATCCCAATCGCTCACAGGCGCCAATTTGATGCAGGCAACAGTCTTAGGCAAGGTCCTGATCAATCCCCGGGAAAGGAATAGGCCCGCATTTTGATTGATATCCTGGGGAGGATCGCTATCTGTTGGCTGACGACTCGGATGTATCCGTGACGTTCGGAAACACCGAGTCATTTCACCAGGTGATCCTGAGTGGTTGGAGGCGCCAATGTGTCGAACCTTACCTCAGGACTCTTGTGCTCGCCTCCGAAAATGTTTAGATTTATGGAGCTGAAGTTGTTCCCAATAGTCATGAGGCTGTGGATCATCATTTTAATCATTGGAATCGCTGGAACTGCGTATCGGCCGGCTGGGCGATACGGAGAACCAGTTGACCAAAAGGTACGGGAAGCCGAGTTTCGATTCGCCCCGGCGGTAAGTTTAATCCGTATTTTGAAAAATGGTTGGATTTTAGAACGCAAGGAGTCGCTGTTTCCTGCGGCATTCACGAAGGCAAATGCGTGACCATCCAGTACAACCGGGAGAGCGGCTTTAAAAACGCTGAATTCACAGGTTTCAAGATGTTCAACGATGTAGGCTTTCCCATCTACACTGAAAGGAGTGCGACCTCCATAAAATTCACCTTCAAGAAGGACTATCCTGAAATCATTAAGGCGTCCCAAGAAGGCATTTCCAGGATGCGGAGAACCATTCAATCGCAACAAAAAAGCGAGCAGTAGCGGAAAGCACTTCAGGAGGATGGCACGTCGCAATGCCCCTCAAAAATTGTTTCCTGCTACTGCCCAGCTTCCGCCAAATAGTTCGTCAGCCTTTCCAAGAACTGCGCCTGAGACCTGTTTATCTTGAATTGCGCATCCGGTATCCGGAAATATTCACCTTTATCAACTTCCGGGAATTCTTTCACCTGCCCGGACTTCTGCGGCCATTCGAGAGTAAATGTGTTGCTAATTACCTGGGGCAAATCGCCGGACCCCTTAAAGGCCCACGCCAGAAGGGGTTTACCTGATTTCGCACGTATCTCTCCAAGGGAAATAAACGGTTCAACCGGAAGGATAGACGTTTCTTCAAGCAAACTCGCGCTTTGCCGCCTCCAGCCTGTCCTCGCCTTCTTCTACGAGTCCTTTAGGAATCGACCAAGCGCCGTCGTCTTTCTTGGCCCAAAATGGGCCCCCCGGGTGGACAAGAAAAACCTCGAGAAAGCCACCAGACATTCGGTACATCAATAGCCCGGCACTTACCTGCGACACGACCGGGATCCTATCATGACACTGGAATTTCGTCGCGCACTATCATTCCCACGGGCGTTGCACAGAGTTGCTTTGAAAATTGGCGCTAGTGCCTTGCACAAACCGCATTGAGATGTTCAATGTATCGAACTAGAAACCACCGATGACGCTAAAGCAGCTAGTTTTTGAAGTCGGCTCGCAGGAAGATGGAACGTGGACCGCTGCGGGCATTGGCGATGACATCTTTACTCAGGGAATCGATCTCGAAGACCTGAAAGTAAATACCGTGGAAGCTATACGCGCGCACTTTCACGATGAAGATTGTGACAAGTTTGAGGTGCGCTTCGCCCAGGTCATATCGCAGTTCTTCTTTGCCGCTTGAGAACACCCTCTCAATTGTCTGGCAACGATCTGATCAAATGCCTTTGCCGGCATTGGGACTACCATTTCATAAAACAGGTTGGAAGACATGTGCGCCTTGAGACATTGTCACCCCGTTTTCAACGGGTTACGATTCCGCTCCACGACAACATCAAAGAAAGTCTGCTGATCGCGATCCTAAGGAGTGTTGCTGCTCATAGACGGGTCGAGGTTGATCAAATTCTCGATACCCTTCAATCCTGATTTCCGCGTGCCATTCCTGGACGCGGCAGTTGGGCTGCGAGAGCATTCAGCATTGGTCGCTGCCGGGAAGGACGAGCGAAAAGCAGCCATGTCGTCTGCATTCAACGATAAAATGCGAGACGAACCGCTGCCCTTTTTGATAAGCCAAATCCCTATGCATCGGCTTCCACCCCTCTTCTATACCATTCTCACGTCCATGATCGCTGCTGTTTCTTTGATTGGCTCGGGCTGCGCGTCTCACACTCAAACTGTGAGACAGAGACAGAAAGTGCTTATCGTCTCCGAACCTGCCGGTGCTCAAATCGAAATAAATGGCCAATATGTCGGCGATTGTCCTACGACCGTCGAGATTGAAGCTTCGAGCGACGGCCGGTTCTGGAAAGACACTGATTATAAAGGCCTATCCGAAAGACACCGGCTACATACAAATTAAAGTCTTTAACGGCAAATCTCGCTGGGCGATCAACGACGTTATCCCTCCGCGCATTTCCTTTGACACAAGATCCGAACCTAGCGCCGGAGTTCCAAGCAACCAGTAGTTTGCGGTGTAAAGATCGGGATCCCGGCTCACTTCTTGCGCCTGGCCGCTTCGGTCATCGCGCGATCGATCAACAGAGTCGCCAGATGCTGCGTTCCTTCATCGAGTTCTGAATTTGCCCTCTTAAGGCGATGCGAATCATGGCTTTTGAGCGCCGCTTCGACTTCAAGAACCAATACGTCAATTTTCTGTTGATCCTCTGAGTTAATTTGGTCACCAACAAGGGTCAATGCGCTGCGGACGGCTGGAAGTAATTCGTTGCTCTTGAGTACCGCCTCAGTCCAAACGCGTTCGGACATGTCTTCAAAGGCGTGATCCAAAGATTCCGCGATCATTTTCTCGACCGCATCGTCGGACACATCGACCGCGCTACTCAACTCGATCACTTTCTCCCGCCCGGTTCGGGTATCACGTGCCAGTACATGAAGGATACCGTCAGCATCGATCTCAAATTGGACGCCAACCCTCGCGATTCCCTTCATAACCGGTTCAAACTCGATATCGAAACGTCCAAGCTCCCAGTTATCCTTTGCCAGTTCGCGTTCACCCTGCAAGACAACAATCTGCATCGAGGTCTGATTGGCCGCTGCGTTGGTAAACATCTCCCCGGCTTTGCAGGGGATGGTGGAATTCCGCGGAATGATCACGTTCATCAATCCACCGAATGTCTCGATGCCGAGCGATAAGGGAGTAACATCAAGCAAGAGGATATTCTGAACCTCGCCGGAAAGAATTCCGGCTTGGATCGTTGCCCCCACGGCCACGGCCTCGTCCGGATTTTGTGTGATGTTAGGGAGACGCTGAAAAACCTCGGCGCAAAACTGCCGAACGATCGGCATGCGCGTAACGCCACCGACGAGGATAACCTCATCCAGTAAAAGAGGGTCCATTTTCGCGTCGTCGAGCGAGCGAAGACAGTGGGAGCGGGTGCGGCGGATGATCGGTCGAGCAATCGCTTCCAACTCCTGGCGCGTTAACGTGTAGGAGAAACTGCGATTTCCGGACAGGAATGGAATTTCGACCTGGACAACGTCTTCAACCGACAAGCGCAACTTTGCGGCGTGCGCTATTTCACGAATTCTGGCCACAAACAGCCTTTCGTCGAGTTCGGGCCGCAGTTCCGGGTAGCGTCCGGTGATACGTTCCTTGAGCAGACGAACGAGCTCGCGATCGATATCATCGCCGCCCAGTCTCGTGTTTCCGTTGGTGGACAAAACGCGAAAAATGCCCTCGTTCAATTCGAGGATAGAGATATCAAAGGTCCCACCGCCGAGGTCATAGACGGCGATTCTGGATCGATCATCAAGCCGATCCAATCCATAGGCCAGGGCGGCGGCCGTAGGTTCATTGACAATTCTTTCGACCGTGAACTCGGCCAGTTCGCCGGCCCGTTTCGTAGCCTGACGTTGCAAATCGTTGAAGTACGCGGGAACGGTAATCACCGCTCGATCCACGCGGCGCCCAAGGCTCGCTTCGGCATCGGCTTTCAATTTCTTCAGGACAAGGCTGGAAACTTCCTCCGGTTTGAGCCGTCGATCACCGATTTCCAGCACCATGCGGCCGTTCAGAGATCTCACTGCGAATGAAAAATCTTCCTTTTCTGATTCTCCCGGTCGGCGACCAATCAGGCGTTTCACGGAATACAAAGTCCGTTCCGGCCTCAGCGAGCGCATCCGGTCCGCGGGAGCACCAACGATGGGTTCGCCACTGTCCGGAAAGTAAACCACCGACGGAGTCAGTCTCGATCCGTCGCGATCGGCAATCAGGATAGGAAAACCTGAATCCATGACGCCGATCAACGAGTTCGTTGTACCGAGGTCTATCCCAACGATTTCAGCCATATATTGCCTAAAGATTCGCTCGAGATCATACCTGTCGACCCTAAGCGAGTTCCTCCAAACGGATTTTTCTTTCGCGGACCTGACTTAGCCACTTCTGGACGAACGTCAGATCAAGCGCGATTTGAGCGAGCGCACAGCGGGAATTTTGAACACTCTCAGACCAGCTCAGATCGAGCCGGGCGACCTCATCAAGAAGACAGGACTGCCGTTGCGAGAGCTCTTTTTCCGCCTGCTCCAATCCTTCGCGAAGTCCGGTCCAGTCTTTGATACGCCAGAGCGCGAAGAAGGGGTGAGCTTTGGGCCGACAGAGACCCTAACTCCTGGTCGGCGATTTGAAGCACTTCGACGATGGTTCCGAATAATTCTCCCAGATCAGGGGGTATTTTACCTCCGCCGGCATCCCCGAACTCGAGTTTAAGCAGATGTTGAATTCGTGTTGCAGGATTGGAGATGGTCTGAAAGGCCGCGTTCACCGCAAATAACTCATCCGATCGAGCTGGGATCCGAATAGAGGGATTCACTTTTGCGGAAATATGCTTGCTTCAGAGTTTCTTCAGTGATCGAGGGACGCCTCTCGATACCAAGGAGAGCGAAGTAATCAATCATGCAGAGAAACTTTCGCCGCAGGAACAATGCGCCACGGCGTTGGGATTCGTCACCTTGAATCCTCCCTTCTGGAGGTCGTCGCTGTAGTCTAGCAACGACCCGCTGACAAAGAGCGCGCTTTTCGGATCAACTACGACCCGAACGCTGTTGGATTCCACCAAGATGTCCCGATTTGCAGGGCCATCAACAAGATCCATCTTATACTGCAACCCGGAACAGCCTCCGCCAATGACCGCGACTCTGAGAGCGCCCTGCGGGCGGCCCTGCCGCTGCAAGCAATTGAGATAGTTTTGCCGCCGCGCTTCCGGTTACCTTCACCAGGCGCTCATTCCCGATCTTGTATTTTACTTCACTTACTGGCGTCACCCGCGAATATGGAATCTGCGCTGCTCAAAAGCAAACGCGGGATGGATTCGCAGGAGCAGCCAACCGGCGCCCTCGGGGACTTGCCAGCGGCTGAAATCTTGGTTTGGTGAACGGTTTATGCCGGACTCCAGACGTTTCACGACAGAACTTGTCAAAACGCTGGTGCTCGCTTGCCCGATTATGGCCGGACAAGTCGGACAGATGTTGATGGGCCTGGTCGACACGCTCATGGTCGGGCACGTTGGAACGACGTCCCTGGCCGCAGCCGCTTTCGTAAATTCCCTCATGAGCGTCGCTTTTGTCTTCGGCATCGGGATACTCACTTCCGTTGGTGTTCTCGTCTCCCGAGCGCACGGAGCTGGAATGGATCGGCACAAACGGGTCATCCTCGGCTCGTCTATCTGGCTTTCGGTAATGGTCGGAGTGACACTCGCAACGTTAGTTACATTGGCTTTGCCCTGGCTCTCTGTGTTTCGACAGCCGGAGGCGATTCTCGCTCCCGCGAAGCCATTTATCCTGATTTTAAGTTGGTCACTGGTACCGGCGCTTGTTTTCATTAGCTCGAAGAGCTTTTGCGAAGCGTTATCGAAGCCGCTCGTACCCGCGTTGATGATGTACCTTGGGGTCGCCCTGAACGTGTTCCTGAACTGGGTGCTCATTTTCGGTAACCTTGGAGCGCCTGCCTTAGGGCTTGGTCGGTGCCGGCTGGGCAACCTTCATCTCGCGAATTGTTCACCATGTCGGGTACACTCTTGTTTTGCTTGCGTGTTACGGGAAGCGGACATTCGGTCCTGTTGCCGGCTTCGCTTAGTCTGTCGACGATTCAATCACTTCTCAGACTCGGATTGCCGGTCGGGGTCCAGTACCTATCGGAGGTCGGTGCATTCGCGTTCGCCGCGATTCTAATGGGCTGGATTGGCACATCAGCGCTCGCAGCCCACCAGATCGCGATCACGTGTGCCGCGACGACATTTATGTTCCCGCTAGGCATCTCGCAGGCGGTCGGCGTACGGATAGGTCAAGCAGTGGGTGCCGGAACTGAAGAAATGGTGAGAATCATCGGTTTTGGCGGACTGCTGCTCTCCGGTTTGATCATGCTGATTTCTGCGCTCGTCTATGCCATCCTGGGGAATGCGATTGCGAACGCCTTTAATAGCGATTCGGCGGTCGTCGCGCTGACTTCTAGTTTATTGCTCGTCGCCGGCCTGTTTCAGATCGCTGACGGTGTCCAAGTAACCGCCATGGGTGGACTACGAGGATTGGCCGACGTCCGGGTGCCAATGATCCTGGCATTTGTCTACTATTGGCTATGCGCCATTCCAATCGGATACATCGCCGCCTTTGTCTTTGGAGCAGGGGCGATCGGGATCTGGGCCGGCCTTGCGCTGGGGCTTTTCATTGCAGCCGTCACCTTGACAACCAGGTTTTGGCTTCTGACTCGTCCAGGTCATAAGGCCTTTACCGCAAGGGTATTAGACAATATTCCGGGATGAATAGGCGGCAAAACAACTCATTGACCCTTGTCCTGTCCCCGAAATAACAGTCAGTTCGAATGCGGTTGGTTGACGGTCTTTCTTATGACCTCTGTCCAGGGTCAAGCATTTTTAGGTACTATGCAGGTTAAGCGGCGCAAACGGCGTAGGCGTAGGGGCTGGGGCTGCGGTCCCACCGGAACGTGCCGGATGAGGATAGGGATATTTTACATATCCATCCCTTGCGGTCATAAAATAATCACGATTGATCTTGAAGAAGTTAGCGGTACTTAAACCATGTCCGCATTGGTCATCCTGGTCATTGGTGCCGACATTGACTGTCCCGGTGTTGTTCCAGATATGAATGGGGTCACTGATTTGTCGTGTCCCGTCCGCGCCTTGACCCGGCCAGTGTGTGCCGGGGTAGGTCGTTTCGCACCCAGCGCCCGATCCGGGACGCGTAAGGGATTCGTCGATGAAGACCAGGCATGGTTTGGTGCCCCAATCACTCGATTGAATCGGGTCGAAGGAGTTATCGGTGACTACCGCAGTGCCCGCGCGCATCCACAACCATCGGTTGAGATTTACGGTTGTCATTCCAGACCCATTTCTTGGTTGCACAACGTAATGGTACGCGTTGTTGTAGAGCTCGATTTGCCGACCGCCGTACAAGCTGGTGGTTCCGTGGGTTAGCATTTGCGTGTTGTTCAGTGCCGAATGCCTGAGCACAACCCGGCCGTTATCGTCTACGTCGATCGCTTGATTGTAGATATTAGTGAAAACGCAATCTTCGATGTAGAGGTTGTTTGTTCCGGTCGAGTCAAGTGTCCCGAATGTTGAAGCGTCGTTCCATGGTTTCGGCGATTTGACGACCAGACAACCCGATCCGCTGCCATCAGAACCGCTCGTTCCATTCACATCCGTACTGAAAAAACGGCAGTTGTAAACAACGCCTCCCGCCATGTTCCAGCTAATGACTTTATTCAACTGGAAGTTCGGGATATTGAAGCTGCAATCGTGCAAGAGACAATTTGTCCGTTGCCATCGATATCCAGATACCCTCCTGTCGCAGATCCAGGCAAGAAGTTGATTCCTGCGAGTTCAGTATGCCCGGCGGACGAACTATTGATGCTGATCAAGTAATTTGCACCATTCGCATGCGTGATATTCACACTACCAAAGGTCGCCGCTTTCAATATCAGGTACTTGGAGACATTGACTAAACTGGACCAGCTATAGCTGCCGTTTGGTATAATGACCGTGGATCCGTCAGATGCGGCACTTACAGCGGCTTGTACATCGGTGGACGAGCCGGTAGTGGTGTAGGTTGTTCCGTTGACTGTAAATCCACATGCTGCGGCTACAGTCAAAAGAAGGAGGAATAATATTTGTTTCATGAGTGTCGGTGGCTTCTTTTTTGTGTCAGTTGGCCATCATTGTGCTGAGTCTAAACTTTAAGTAACCGGTCTAGACGCTCGAGGTTTTGCGCGAACGGTGTTTTCCATTTTTTCTTCGCCAAAGCGCTTGCGGTCCGAGCAACACCGACGGGTTCTGTTGCTGCGGCATACGCAGCTTGGAGCGCGGTATTTTTCGGACCACCAGTTTTTTAAATGAGAGTGATGATGGCGCGGCGTTTAACATCTCCGTCAACCGCTCCCATCGAGGGCGACCGGTTAGTTGCCCGGTGATGCGGCACCGACGCCTTCTATATCCATCATACTTTTATTAAAGAACTATAAATATAGTGTTTTCTATATCGATGTCAAACGGTTACGTAAGCCACCGGCGCACACCCTTCGACCGCGTCCTCACGCGGCTGACCCCAATACCCCCACAGAACCAGTGCCTGCGACGCCCCGGCTCGTCCCTTCGGCGGATACTATCCGACTTGCAGATGGAGATTCCGAAGGCGGATGGCTGAAGCATCAGGCTGAAAGCCCAAGCGGTTGGCATTCCGGTGAGGTGCCTCGCTCGACGGCGGCTTCGGAATTCAACCACTCCAAATGACGCTCTGAAATCGCTTCCACTTGAGCCGCGGAAGAGACCTGTTGAAGTTCTGCGCGCAGGGTACGCCCGCCCGGCATGCCCTTCGAATAGGCCATTAAACGACCACGCATAGCGGCCATCGCGTGCTTCTCTGAATCACTTTCGGCAACCGCCATGCGGCAATGGCGAAGAATGTGGCTCCAACGATCTTCCGCTGAGGGATCCGGAAGGATTTTGCCGGTTTGCAAAAAATGCTTCGCCTGTCGAAAGATCCACGGCGACGTCATCGCCGCTCGACCGACCATCACGCCGCTCACCAGGCTCGATCCCAACCGAAGAAGAATATCGTCAACACTTCGAAGATCTCCGTTCCCAATGACCGGGATTGAAACTGCCTGCGCAACTCTGGCGATAGTTTGCCAATCAGCTACCCCGGAATAGCCTTGCTCCTTGGTTCGCCCATGCACGGCAATCGCCCTGATCCCGGTCTGTTCCAGAATCGCCGCCGTTCTAGTGGCGTTGATCGTTTCCTGGCTCCACCCCAGGCGAATCTTGGCGGTGACCGGGAACGGTTCTACTGCTTTGACCACCGCCTGAGCCACGCGTTCCAGAAGCGGACAATCCCTCAAGAGCGCAGATCCACCATTCTTGCAAACCACCTTGTTGACCGGACACCCAAAATTCAGGTCGATGAAGTCTGGCGCCACCCAGTCGAGAACGGCTTTCGCCGCATCCGCCATACGGTTCGGGTCTGCGCCAAACAGTTGGACTCCGATGGGACGCTCTTCAGTTTGGAAGCTCAGCATCTCTCTCGTGTGCTGGTTGCGGTGCAATATTCCATCCGCGGATACAAATTCGGTTACCAACACGTCGACGCCCTGCTCCTTGCAAAGCCGGCGAAAAACAGAGTCCGTCACTCCCGCCATTGGCGCGAGGTAAAGAGGACGTGTGTTGTTAAACCAGGAAAGCATGACCGCGGTAGCATTTTACCAGTATCTGACGCTCGGGCAAACCGGTTGCCAGTGTGCGTAGAGAAGCTACTGGTCGCGACGATTGCCGGTTCGGCACCGGCAGTTCCGATGCCGCGCCGCTTGTCACTGTTCCGGTTGGCGGGTGCCTCCCGGCGGCGTCATTAACAAATAGACTTCCTGCTGCACCGAGTCGAGTTGATCCAGTCTGAGCCGCGGATCCACGATGATAAAGACTTCCCCCGTCTTGACGTGTTCGTAAATAAGTATTTTCTCCTCCGTACTTTCCCGGGTATCTACTTGCTTCAATGCTTTTTTTCGCTCGAGCATGATCGCCAAGACGTAGCGCGCATTCACATGCTCCGGCAGATCCTCCTGGAGCAGCCTGCGCAACAGTTCCTCCACCGATTCTTTCGGCATTGGATCCGGAGCCGGCGGGGGCGGGACCTGGAACTTGGATTTCCAAAACGAAAAAGGCTCGACAGTGTCCTTTATCTGAAGCCAGGCGCTTTCCGATATGTCCTCACGCCTGAACCCACCGCGGTCACGAAAGAGCAGAGTAAAAATCGTTGCGCCATCATCGAAGGCTTCCTGCGTTCGTGCACACTGGCGGCCGCGCGCCTTGATTTCCCACTCCGACAACATCGTTCAAAGCTATAAGCACGAATCCGCCGTTTCTTCAATGGCTTGAGACAACGGGCCTTTCTCGGCGGATGCCATGAATTTTCGTTGTGCAAGCGCCCCGCATCTCTCCAGATTAATGCGCATGGAAACGGTTATACCGCCCGGCTCAACGATCGGCCTGTTGGGAGGTGGGCAATTGGGTCGGATGTTTGGTATAGCAGCGCGCCGGATGGGCTACAGAGTCCATACATTCGAACCCTCACCGGATAGCCCGGCAGGTCAAATTTCAGATCAAGAATTCAATGGCCCGTACACAGACTGGGAGTTGCTGAACGCGTTCGTTCAGTCCGTCGATGTCGTCACTTTCGAGTTCGAAAATATCCCTGCTGAAGTCGTGGACCGGATCTCGCACAAAAAGCCGGTTCATCCCAGGTCTGAAGTCCTTCACATTTGCCAAAACCGGGAGCGCGAGAAGGCATTCCTACGAAAAAACCGATATCCGCACGTGCCGTTTGCCACGGTTTCAAACCAAGCGGAACTGGACGTTGCATTGGAATCAATCGGTGCGCCATCGGTCCTGAAAACTGCCGACTTCGGTTACGACGGGAAAGGACAGCGAAAAGTCGTGCCCGGTGAAAGATTCGATTTTTCACAGTTCGGCGCGGACCGGGCTATTCTCGAAAAATGGATTTCCTTCGAACGCGAGCTCTCAATCGTTTGTGCACGGAACACCAACGGTGAGGTTTGCGCGTTCCCGGCCTCGGAGAATGTCCATACCAGGCACATTCTGGATTACTCGATCGTACCGGCCCGAATCAAACCCGAAGTCCAAAGACGTGCCGTGTCTATCGCGGAAAATATTGCCGCGGATCTTAACGTCGTGGGCCTGATTGCGGTAGAATTCTTTCTGACGCGCGACAATCAATTGCTCGTCAATGAACTCGCTCCCCGTCCCCACAACTCCGGGCATTTCACTTTCGACGCCTGTTTGACGAGCCAGTTTGAACAGCAGTTACGCGCCGTCTGCGGTTTACCGTTTGGATCTCCCGTGCTCCTGAGACCAGTCGTCATGGTTAATCTACTCGGCGATCTGTGGAGTGGGGGCACGCAACCCGATTGGCGGCCTATTCTGAGCCATCCCTGTGCCAAGTTTCATTTGTACGGGAAAATGGAAGGTCGTCCCGGCCGTAAAATGGGACACTTCTGCGTGCTCAGGGAAACGATTGAACAAGCGCTCGCCGAGGCACTGGATATCAAGCAGAAGCTAACCCATGACAACTGACGTTTCGGAAATAGCTTCCGGAAAATTCCGGAATGCTCTTGGTCTTTGAATCTCCGGCGAGAAAGGAAGTGCGAAGGGGAAGCGTTTAGGCAAAATAAGAAATCTATATGTCGACCCTCCTAAGCAAATTCGAGCTGCCTGCGCTGGGCTGGATCGTGGCGATTGGCTTGGATCGTTTTCGTCGCAGGCTGTCAGCCAAAAGCCGCGAATACGACGCCTTTCGGTCTCAAGACGGTTGAACTAAGAATTCTGAATGCTTCTATCAACGCTGAGGTGGCAGATACACCCCAAACATCGGAGAACGGACTGATGTTTCGCGATTCGTTACCGGAAGATCGGGGAATGCTTTTTATTTTCGAGCAGCCGAAAGACGGCCTCGTTTTGGATGAGGAACACTAAAATCCCACTTTCGATCGCGTACGTCGATTCGACGGGGAAAATTCTTGAGATTAAATCGATGGAGCCGCTTGACGAGACCGTTGTCCCGAGCGCGTCTAACCAGGTCGCTTATGCACTCGAGGTAAACCAAGGCTGGTTCGGCCGCCACGGGATTGCTCCGGGTGCAAAAATCGACGGAATGCCACGAAAATAGGATGAAAACGAAGGAACAAACGATCGAACTCTTGGAAATCATCGCGCAGGCTTCTGGAACTCAAGGGCGAGAATCCATTCAAAATTCGGGCTTACACCAATGGCGCGCGGGCACTTGAGACTTTCTCCGGAAATTTCCTGATTGCAGTCGCAGAAAATAAGCTCGGAGAACTCGACGGGATAGGTGACGCGATTGCGAAGAAAATTTCCGAGTACGTCCAGACCGGAAAGCTGGAGTATTTCGAAAAATTGCAGGCCGAATTTCCGCCGACAATTTTTGAGCTCTTTGAAATCCAGGGTTTGGGCGGAAAAAAGGTGAAAGCGTTGTATGAGCGGCTCGGAATCAAAACGATCGCTGAACTCGAACTAGCCGCGCAAGATGGACGCATCAGCGAGTTGCCGGGCTTCGGAGCGAAGACGGCGACGAATTTGCTGCAGGCAATTGAGCAGAGGCGCAAACATTCGGGACGCTTTTTGTTATCGGACGCCAAGGTCTGGTCGGATGAACTTCTGGAGCATTTCCGGGAACACCCGGACGTATCTCAGATCAGCTCCGGGGGAAGCTTCCGGCGCGGAAGAGAAACGATTGGCGACCTGGACATTCTGATTGCGACAAAGGGACCTGAACGCATCATCGAGCATTTCCTCTCATTTGACGCAATAGACCGGGTCATTGCCCGAGGTGAAACGAAAGCCAGCGTCCTTCTGAAGTGCGGCATTCAAGCCGATTTGCGCGTGGTTGCCAATCATGAGTTCCCGTTTGCACTCGGTTACTTCACGGGCAGCAAGGAACATAACGTGTTACTGCGCGGACGCGCGCTGCAGAACGGTTGGACGTTGAACGAGTATCGTCTCGCTCCGGAGCCGACCTCCAAAAGGGCGCCCAAACAGATCCCGGATATCCAGACCGAAGCGGATCTGTACCGGGCCTTAGGCCTGGCTTACGTACCTCCGGAATTGCGGGAAAACAACGGTGAAATCGAGGCTGCCGAAAAGGGCGAATTGCCACATCTGATCGAATTGCAGAATTTGCGTGGAACATTTCATAACCACACAACTGAGAGCGATGGACACAATACGCTGGAAGAAATGGCTGACGCGGCAAATCAACTTGGCCTCGAATACCTCGGCATCGCCGACCACAGCAAAGGGTCCTTTCAGGCTCATGGCTTGGACGAAAAGCGCCTGCTTGAAATCAGGTTCGAAAAAATCCGCGAATTGAATAAGGGATTCGATCAGGATTTTCAAATTCTCTCGGGTGTCGAATGCGACATACTCAAGGACGGCAGTCTGGACTTTCCGGACGAGATTCTGGCCCAGCTGGATTACGTGGTTGCCAGCGTGCACGCCTCTTTCACGTTGTCTGAGAAGGAGATGACGAAGCGGATCATTCGAGCAATCGAAAACCGATATGTAACGATCCTGGGCCATCCGACCGGACGCTTGCTGCTGTCTCGAGAACCTTACCAGGTGGACCTCGGGGAAATCATCAATGCGGCGGCCGCCACGGGAACAGTCATCGAATTGAACGCCAATCCGCGTCGATTGGATATGGATTGGCGCTACTGGAAACTCGCCAAGGAGAGAGGTGTCCGGTGCGCCATCAACCCGGACGCACACTCCGTTCGCGGTCTGCAAGACCTCTGGTTCGGGATTGAGACCGCCCGCAAAGGCTGGTTGACACGCGCGGACGTGATCAACTGTCTCCCATTGAGCGAGATAAAAAAATTTCTCAGAATGAAGCCTGACCGGCGAGCATGACGGTCTAAGGCCAGACGTCCGCTCCAGCGGTTAGAGCTTTGGGTTTTGACCGCGGACACGGCACCTCGCCGCGCGAGCCAATTCAACCCGCAGGCAGCCGGACAAGAATTTCGGTATACGTTTTTCCATCGCTCTCGGCAAAGATCTCGCCCTTGATACGCGCCAATTCGCCTTTCGCCCTGAAAAGTCCCAGACCAAAGTTCTCCTCCGGTTTTTTGGTGGTGAAAAACGGATCAAATATTCGCGAGAGCACGGCAGCATTAATGCCGTCGCCGTCGTCTCGAATCCTTACCTGGACAAACCCGAAATGATTTTCTGCAGTGACGGCTGCAGATTTTGCATTTGCTTCGCTGGCGTTCCGGTAGATCTGCTCGAAGATCTCTTTCAATTTGCGGCGGTCCGCGAGCACTTTCAACGGGCCACCGAGCTGTTTCCTGGTCGAAAGGCCGGGAGGTAATTGGAGAGACTCGAAGAGCTCAGAAAGGTCGACGGATTCCGGAACAAGCGCCACTGCTCTCGTAACGTTGGCGGCTTCGTCAATATAGTGAGACAAAAGTAACGCCGCGCGAGAGATCTGTTGAATCGGTTGCAAGACGTCTCCCTTGAGATTCGGTTCGAGGAGCAACAACCCGGTATGCCCGGAGAGGACAGTCGTAATGTTATTCAGCTTGTGGATAAGTCCAGCAAGCAAAGCCGCATAATATTCTGCCGAGAAGCTTTCAATATTCGACTTGCTCGGCTGTGTCTTTTCTGCCACGGACGAATTCCTAAGCAAACAACTCCTGAAAACTGGCCGATGCCAAAATCATAGCCTGAGCCTGCGTGTTCAACCCTGGGATCAAACAGGCATTTTCAGAGGTCAAAGTCAAGATTAAAGCGGTTATCAATCTGCCGAACAAAAAGGGGAAATTCACACATGCAGTATTAATCATGGCGCAAAACCCGCAAGGCGCGGCCGAGCTTTTGACTAAAAATTGTGGTGGCCGGATTTTAGGGAGAGACGGGTTTCAGAACCCGGCTTTCGAACGCAAACGGCACTTCAGCCAATGACATTCGCAAGATACCACTCTTCAAACCGGGTCAGAAGGTCCACAGCCAACTCAGATCTTGACACCCGGCTCAACGGAAAATTGCTCGACCGAAGAAGTCGGATAGCCGGCGATTTCCGGCGCGGAGCGCACATTGATTCCGACGCCCAGAACCTGAAAATCCCAACGATTCGAGGTTTCGAGCAGGAATCCGGCAAGTTTACCGCCACCCAGAATCAAATCGTTGGGCGGCTTGATCCGCACGGGCTGCATAGACCCATTTTTCGACCGCATCGGCACAGGCAATGGCAGCGATTTGGACCAACATGGGCCATTGATTCGGCGAGATCCGGCTACGAAGTAGGATCGAAAACCAAAGACCGCTACCCGGAGCCGACAGCCATTTGCGGCCGTAGGTCCCTCGACCGTTGGTCTGGCTTTCGGCGAAGACGACCAGACCTTCGGCAGCGCCGGCGGTCCCGGCTTGACGTGCGCGATCATTCGTGGAGGAAGTTTCTCGAAAAACCAACACGTCGCGGCCGATTGTCTCGGTGCGAAGCCCTGCCAGGATCATCTCCGGAACGAGCGACTCCGGCTCCTGCGCGATTGACAGTGTTTGTTCGGTTCGATTGAAAACGAACCCGCACTTCTGCAAACACTCCAGCGACGAACGGTAAGCTCGGACGCCCGTATAGACGTCCGCTCGAATATTTTCTCGAGCGTCGCCTTTGTGCCAATCGGCAACAGCGACCGAAGCAGTTCAACCTCTCTTGGATTATGCATCCAGGAGCTCCAGAGAGAAATCAATCGCCCTTGCGGAATGCGTCAACTGGCCGATTGAAATGTAATCGACACCCGTCTCTGCAATTTGTCGCACCGTGGTCAGATCGACGCCGCCGCTGGCTTCGAATTTGAGTCCCGGCCTCCTCAACGACACGCAGGCCCGCAATTCATCCGGCGACATGTTATCGAGCAGAATCACGTCAATCCCTGTCAAAGTCACAAACCCTCGCACCTGATCAATTGAATCAGCTTCCACCTCAACTAAGACTTTTGGGTGAGTCTGACGAATCGAGCGGATTGCATCTTCGAGCTCAGGCTTGGCCAGGAGATGGTTATCCTTCACCATGACTCCATCGTAGAGTCCCATCCTATGATTTCTCCCCCCGCCCGCTCTGACCGCGGCTTTCTCGAGGCCTCGGAGACCAGGGGTTGTTTTTCGCGTATCCAGAATCGTCACTCCGGTACCCTGCACGGCCGCGACAAACTGGGCCGTAAGCGTCGCGATTCCCGAAAGGCGCTGAAGAAAGTTCAAAGCGACCCGCTCGCCTGTTAGAATACTTCTGGTGGAACCGGAAAACTCGATCACTGTTTCTCCGGGCTTTCCGGCCGCACCATCCTGTCTGACGATCACGAGTTTCAGTCTCGGATCAATCTTCTCATAGACTCTCTGAACCACCGCGACACCGGCAATCACGCAGGTTTCCTTCACAAATATCCGACCCATGGAAATGTGCGGCTCCGGAATGAAAAAGAGTGAAGTCAAGTCACCGGAACCGACATCTTCGGCCAAAGCAATATCGACTGGATCCAATAATGGGGTATCCACCTCCAGATGTTAGTGTCCGGTCCCTGAAATAGCATGCGTTATTTCGGCAACACGACGCGAACCGGTTCGGATGCCACGGAAAGTCTTGCCCGCGAGATCGCGTGAATGCTCAACCGGCATCTTTAGCTCTGGCGGATCGGGAGATTCATGAAAAATGTTGCGCCGGAACCAGGGTAACTCTGGATGGAGACGGATCCACCGTGGGCCTGCACCGTGTGTTTGACGATCGAGAGACCAAGACCGGTGCCTCCGGCGTCTCGCGATCTGTCCTTATGGACACGGTAGAAACGCTCGAAAATGTGCGGCTGATCACTGAGCGGGATACCCACCCCGTCATCATGCACACTGATACTCACGGCATGGCCATCGCTGCGAAGGTCGATCGGCAACCTTGACGGCGGACTTGCCGCTATGCTTCAGGGCGTTATCCATCAGATTATAAAGTGCCTGCTCAATCCGAAAGGCGTCGGCTTCGATCCGCGGCAAATGCTTGGGTGTGTTGAACGTCACCGACGCGCCGATCTCGCGGATACGCGAATCGAGCCGCTCGAGCACTCTGTTCAAACTTTCGAGAACATCGACCGGCTCAAAGTGGAGGCTGATTTTCCTGGATTCCAGCTGGGAAATTGTCAAGAGATCTTCGATCAGCAGATTCAGTCGCTGTGCATGTTTGTGCATCGTCTTCAGGAAACGAAGATTGGTCTCGTAATCTCCTTCTCCCTCGATGAGCGTTTCCAGATAACCGGTAATAATCGATAACGGGGTCCGGAGTTCATGGGAAACATTCGCCACGAATTCTTTCCGAACAGCTTCGAGGGAACGGATCTGACTGACGTCGTGAAAGATCACCAACGCACCCGTCAACGACTCATGCTCACGCGGACGCAAACTGACGGAGGTAACCTGAAAATGTTTGAGCTGGAATTGGTCTCCTTCCCGGATCTCGGCTTGCAACTCTGCCGACTGCGGTTCCTCGGTATCCAGAGTTTGCTGAATCACCTGGTGCAAAAGGTGGTTCCTGAAGACTTCCATGACCGTTCGATCCAACGGGGGCTTTGGCAAAGAGAACATCTGTTGGAGACGATGATTCGTAAGCCGAATTCGCATATCGCCGTCCGCGATCAGAACGCCTTCGACCAGACTCGCCAGAATGGCGCGCAGACTGAAGTCTTCGTCGGCGATTTTTCGAGCGATCTCTCGCTGGCGCTTTGCCATCTCTTTCAGGTCCTGATGAATCTCCCGGAGGATCCGGGGACCTGGAATTTCATGGGAAAGCGTTCCGTCGGTCACCAGGTTGCGGACTTCGCGGCGCAAAACAAGTAGGCGGCGCCAGAGCGATGATCGTCATCAAGGCAAGGGCACCCAACAAGACCAGCCATACGGCAAGCCACCCGATAGTCACGGCGTACGGTTCGTGAGAAACCTGTAACCCTCACCCCGCACCGTGACAATTCGATCGGCCGCTTGACCTAGTTTTTCACGAAGCCTTCTGACGTGAGTGTCAACGGTACGGGTATCAATCGCGCTCCTATAGCCCCAGACATCTTGCAAAAGGGTCTCCCTGGAAAGTGTCCTCCCGCGGCGCTCGACCAGGACGGCGAGCAACTTGAATTCGGTGGTCGTCAGGTCCAATCGCCTGCCCGCGGATGGTGATTCCGAAATTACCCTTGTCCAGGCAGAACTCATCCACGGTCAGCAGGGACGAATTTTGCACGGTTCGCAGGCGCCGAAGCAGGTTTTGCACACGCAAAACCAATTCCCGAGGGCTGAACGGTTTCGTGATGTAATCGTCTACCCCGAGCTCCAAACCGGCGATACGCTCCGAAAGTTCTGCCTTGGCCGTAAGAAGCAGGATCGGAATTTCTGCCGTTTCGTTGCTTTTGCGCAGAGCCTTGCAGACTTCGATTCCAGTCATCTGCGGCAACATGATATCCAGGACGATTGCGTCGGGTCGCGATTCAGTCGCCGCCGCCAGTCCGGCTGGACCTGTAAAAGCGACAAGAACGTCAAAACCCGCCCGGTGAAGATGGTAACGGACCAGGTCAACTACATCAGGCTCGTCGTCAACAACGAGGATTGTTTCCCCCATCTGAGCCGGAAGCGTAACGAATGCGGGATGGACCATCAAGACCCAGTTGCGAAAAAAAATGATCCGGGTTGCGCACGCCAAGGAGTAGAAGTCGAGAGATTCGTGCGCAAACCCGAATCGCCTTAACCGAAGAGTATAGACAGGCTAACTTGATCGCTGTTCAAAAGTTTCTTTCTTTCTTGGTGATTTTCTGATCTCTGAACGAATCCCCCACCATCGAGACTTCCTATGACTCTTGATGAATAAATTCTAAACCGCTCGTAGTGTGAGAGTTAGATCCTAAATCGCGCCTTGTTGCCGATTAACACCTGCTTCAAGTCGAGAGATTCCAGGACTTTTGCGACACCGGGGAGAGCACCGCGGCCGCGCCGTATCTCAGGTCAGGCAAACGAGTAAGTACGCCTTCTCACCCTGCCAAATGATCGGAATGACGTAATTGCGGCTGTCCGGAGGAAATTCAAATTGGACATTTTGTCCGGTCAAAACGATCGGGACGGAAATTAAGAAGTCTTTTCCGAACTCCTCTCGAGCATTTCCGCTCAGAGTGTTGGCAATTTCTCCCACCAGATCACAAATGACACTGCGGTCGATCGGCGCCTCGTTCAGGAAGCTCAGGATATTTTCCAGCATCACCCCATTGGCGGTAAAACAGACCGCGCCGCGCGCTTCACCGGAAATGCCGATGATCCCCGTGTACTCTAAGAACGGCTTTTCCCCATCTTTGATGAAAGGTGGTTCAATAACCACCATGACATCCCTTTTAAGGGACTCGAAATACCTCTGGACGCCAGTGATAAAGACCTGGATATCATGGTCGTTCATACGACTTCAGTCCTCTATCAGCAATTTGAATGCCTCCTTCAGTTCCGGCGGGTTGATAGGCTTACACAAAAACCCGCTGGCTCCCCTCTTGATCGCGTCGATCGCCGTGGCCTTATCCCGCAAAGCCGAAATGATCAGCACCCGCGCCTGCGGGTTGATACTGATGATCTTGTCCAGACAAGTTAGTCCATCCATGCCCGGCATCGTAATGTCCAAGGTCACCACATCATGCAGTTTGGCTGAATACAATCTCACCGCATCTTCCCCGGTCGCGGCTTGATCGACCTCCGTGATTTCTCCGGATTCAAGATCGCGCTCGATCGCTCTTCTGACTACACTCGAGTCATCAACGATAAGAAGTTTCATGCCATTGGGATTTCTAATCGAAACTCACAAAATTGGCCTTGGATGGATAAAACGTTCAACAAGCCGCCCATTTTAGCAGTCAGGTCTCGAACCGCATCCAACCCAACACCGCGCCCGCCATCCGTCGTCGGTCGGTCCATCGTCGTGAAACCAGTTCTCAAACAGAAGATCAATTAACTGCTGTGGAGTCCAAGCTTCGATAGTTTTCATGCTCCCATAGCCGAGTTGCACCGCGCGCCGCCGGAGCAAATCATAGTCAAGCCCGCGCCCGTCGTCACGCACGGCCAAAATAATTTTTTTCTCATTCTCGGTCAGCCGGTAGGCGGAAATTTGTATTTCGCCGACCGGATGTTTTCTCTGGGCCAACCTTTCGGAGGGCGACTCGATCCCATGCAGGACCGCGTTTCTGACCAATTGGGTCATCATCATCTGAATCGGCTCGCGCAACGGATTTGGCAACCGGACGAGGCCATCCTTGATCTGCAGACTAACACGGACTTGTTTCCCATTTCGCTCCGCAATCTCTTCTGCAAGCTCGACAAGGGGCGTGAAATCGCTCTGGGCACTCTCTCCGGCGTCCTTTCCAAACACTTTCTGCATCGATAGCAGCCGGCCAATCAAATCGTGAGTCATGTCAATCTGGTCGAGCAGCGCGGCCAAACTTGTCGTGATCGGCAGAAATTGTTCGCCAGCAAGCGACGAACTATTGCGCACCGAAGCAATCGTTTCCTCGAGCTGGTTTGCGAGATCTTCAAAGTAAGAAAGCCGAAGCATCGCAGCATTCCCTTTGATCAGGTGAATCGATCGAGAAATTTTTTGCAACAGCCGGAGGTATCGCTCCGAACGTTCCTTGCTCGATTCATCGGCGTGACTTCCAAATTGCTCTGCCTCCAAAAGATTCGACATCCCACCTATCTCGGACTTCGCGTGATTCAGGAACTCCGCGAGAATGGGCGGATCCAAGTGCATGATTCCAAATAGCATTTCAATCTGCGACTTGGCCTTCGTCTCATTTTCCTTGATTTGCCTGGCCAGGGCGATGCGAGAGGTCAAATCCCGCGCCGTGACCATGATCTGCGTCGTCTTCCCGCCTTCGACGACCCGGTTAAATCGGAATTCCAGGAACTTGCTGCTCTGCGCTCCCTTCGGTCGAAGAATCTGGTATTCGATCTCAACCAGCGGGTTGGTCTGCTGAATGAGCTGTTCCTTGATCCGCGGATTCAAAAGCAGCTCGAGATAATGCTGGGTCGCCAATAAAGTTTCATCGCTGACGATCGGCTGTAAACCCGATTCCGGAGCCGGGCGAAGAAGATCGAGAAAGTAGATCCCGTCCATTTTCCGCTGAAAGATCTCTTCTGTGATCTTGGAATAACCGGGTTGAATAATGAAATCGGGTCCCATCAGAAACAGACCCTCATTGACCGTCTGGAGGATCTTGTGAACCTGGCGGTTCCGCTCTTCGACCTGATCGATCATGTAGTTGAATCGCTCCGCCAGAAATCCGATTTCATCCCTGCTCGAGATCGGCGCCCGGGCGGACAGGTCTCCGGACCCGATCTTTTCCGCGGTGTTGACCAGCTGAACGATCGGTCCGGAAAGGAGGTGCCCAAACGCCAGGGCGGCCAGAATCGCGACAATCAAAATGACAAATCCGCCGAACGCGATCAACCGGGTAAGATGGACCGCCGGAGCAAACGCTTCGTCTGTGCTATTGGTGACGACTAACCCCCAGTCCAGCCCTGGAGCGCCGAGCGGTTTATACACTCCAAGCGATTCCCGGCCAATATCATCAAAGAAAGTGACTTCGCCTTCGTTGGACAAGACTTGATCGGAAAAGATGTTTTCCACTGCCGTGTTGTGCAATGGAGCCCCCAGGATCGAAGTGAAAGGTCCGGCAGAACCGTCCGGCTCGAAGGACAAAGACTTCATCTTCGCCGGCATTTCTTTCACAAATCGAGATTCCGTCCGCAGCTTCAGGTCGGGTCCCACGATGTAGGCCTCTCCGGTTTCGCCAAGCCCTACCGCCGACCAGCGGCCTTGAAACGTGACCATGTCAGTGAACGTGCTGCTGGCAATCTTGTGCACAACCACTCCCAATCGGCCGCCTAACCGATTGTTAATCGGACAGCTCAAAAAGAGCATCGGAGATCCGGAAGCTCCCGGATAACGCTCCAGATCAGTTATCACAATTTCCTCTCCGGAAGCATGATCTCCGGAGGAACTTGATCCGTACCATGCGCCCAGAAAAACCTTCTCCAACTGTGAACGTTCCCGCCAGCCTTTGAAAACGTTGGTCCCAAAGTCCCAGCCTTTTTCGAAGGTGTAAACAACGTTTCCCAGATCATCGATCAGCATCAGATCGAAATAGCTGTTTCGCCGGACGACCGTTTCGAACAATCCGTGATAGCGATCCATCGCTCGCGCAAACATCGTCTTGGCGAAGGCGTTTCGAAAATCGGGTAAGAGATTCTGGTTCTTCGAAATATCCGAGACCGAGTTCTCCTGGAATTTAAATCCCGGACTTGACGGATTTTTCAGAATGTAAACATATTGCAGGATCGCTGCCACCGGACTGAGATCACTGAATTGATCAAAGTTGCCGACTTGCATCACCGAGACTTCGTAAATTGGCCATCGGCCCTTGCTCGTACGCCGCACGAAGACTTTGCCGGACCTGGCTGAGGAACGAAGGATCCACTTTAAAACCGGCGGCATCCAGGTCCTCAATTAAATGTTCGTAACCGGACGACAATTCGGTTACCGCGTACCGGACCGTTTGCAATTCCGCTTGGGCGGTAATATCGCGCCGCTGGTCCGCAAAATAGGTATTGATTGCTTGAGAAAGAGAAGTCCGGAGGGATTGAAAGCCATCCAGTCTCGCCGTTCTTAATGCGACCGCCGATAAGAAAAACGCCGTAATCGCGAGCGCCGCAAGGATCAGAAAGCCAATCCCGGTCGTAAAAAGCAGGAGCTTCGATCGGATAGTCAGACCGCGCGGGGCCAATGACTCGTCGACTGTCATTGATTTGAGCCTCAGCGTGCTTCTCGGTTACGCGCAACGCTCATTTTGGGTAGTCAGCCGGGTCTAATTTTTCGATCGGTACAGCTCGCCCATGCTCGATCTTGGTCAGGAACACCTGATGATTTCCCTGCCGGGTGTCCGGGGAAAAACGAATCGAAAATGACCGAAAATCGATCGCAAGGTTCTCCAGCGACTGGATCAAACGTGTCTTCCGTTAAATCTGGGCCCGCCCGTCGCAAGCGCAGTGACCATGACGAGGCTGTTCAGATACCCCTCCAGACTCATGTAACCGAAATCCGTTACTCCAATCGCTCGCATATCGGTCTGGTAGTCATGAACAAGCGGCAAGGACGGATCAAACGGAGAAGGAACAACTTGAGAGATGATCACTCCATCCCCATCCTCGGCCAGGTATTTGATCAGCGGTTCTGTTCCGACAAACGAGACATTGCAAAAGACCGTGTTTTTCATGCCCATTTTTTTCGCTTCCCGAATAAAATCGGCGCACGGCTTATAAGTGCCAAACAGGATGACCGCATCCGGCTTACTTTTTGAGATATGATAAAGCGCGTCAGGAGCTCTCACTGAATTCCGGACGTAGTCACCTTCGCCCACCAATTCAAGTCCGCGGCGCTGCAATGCTTCAACAACCGCTGCCCTGCCCGCGTCCCCGTAGCTGTCATCTTGACGGAACAGGGCTATTCTTTTGCAACCCAGGTCGGACACAAGGTGCGCGACCAGCACCTCTGCCTCTTCCGCGTAACTCGCGCGCGTATTGAAAATCAGGGGCTGCATCGGTTGCCGCAAGAATGCCGCGCCAGAAATCGGGCCCAACCAGGACGATATGCGCCTCGTTCAGCATGGGCAGGATTGACCGACAAGTCGGCGTCCCAAGAAAGTTCAGCAGCGCAAACACCTTATCCCGATCAATGAGACGCTCCGTATTGCTCACCGCCTCTATCGGTTCATACCGGTCGTCATAATCCACCAAAACCAGCCTGCGACCGGAAACTCCGCCTTCCTTGTTCGCTCGTGCAAGGTAGGCCAGGCATCCTTGCCTGACGGCGGTACCCAGAAAGCCAAAGCGACCCGTATGCGCGTTCGACATTCCAAGCTTGATTTCACCCGCTTCCAGCGGATGATCGCGAGACAAAAACTGCGCGTTAGACCGCTCGCCAGACAGTGTCAGAACTGTCAAGATCCAAATCAACATCAGAGCGGCGGAGCCAAGCGATTTCACTTGTCCGTCCACTTGCCAAGTCTCTCGCGCCACCCAAGGGTCACAGCTCTGAACATTGCTCTCTTATCTGGATTAACGTCCGAGCATAAGTGATCAGCACGTTATTGCAATTATTCTCGGCGGGCGCGGTTGCCAACGAAAATCTCCTTGGCGGAATACGAACTTGAGCTAATTTCACTTTCCGCACCGGTATGGTGGTCGTAGCTCAATGGTAGAGCCCCGGATTGTGGTTCCGGCTGTTGCGGGTTCAAATCCCGTCGGCCACCCTCTGAGAACGATTTGCGGTAACGATACGGCAGCGTAACCGGGCTGCTCTTACCACCGATCTTCGCCAATTCCAGCGGTTTGCGAGGTCCTTCATTCTTGAGGAAGGACGAAATACAGATAAGTTTGAGGACGGCCAACGAACAAACACTGGAACGGGTTACGGTCAAGAAGGTAAAGATCGATGACGAAGTCATTTCTCTCGACATCGTTAGGCGCGGTCAGAAGAGATTTGTATTTGAGATCATGCGCGACAACGGGAACCGCATGGTTGCGTCCAGTGACGAACATGAAAAGGCCAAGGGCGCAGCCAGGGCTGGAAAGCCGATCTGGAGACGAACAGTAAAGGCTGCTCTAAAAGAAAAGCTAGAACCAATAGGCCTGAGCGACGTCGAAGCAGAGTATTTTCTGCGCGAGTTAGAATTTAGTGCACCGTCTCGCAAATAAATTAGTTAGTCAGTTGTCCTCTTCCTCGGCGTTCCAGGAAACGCTGAGCCGAAGAAGCTGGCGTCTTTCGCCTAATGATTGGTCACCGGAATTTCGATCAGTTGTGACTTGCCGGAAGCCAAGGCGGCTTCGACCATCCCGCTGATCTCCCCCTTCGAAGTCACCCTTTGCGCCGGGACGCCCATTGATTGGGCGAGAAGTCGGAAATCAATCGAAGGATTACAGATATCCATCGCCAGAAATCCGAACTGCCGGGCGTTGTATTGTGGTTGGCTCAACATGAATTCTTTAAGGATGCCGTATTCGGCATTGTTCAGAACAACGTAAACGACAGGAGTTTCCTCGTGCACCGCGCTCCAGAGCGCCTGCGGAGAATACATCGCGGAACCGTCTCCAACCACGCACAGGACCGGCGCTTTATCGCGAGCCAGCGAGACGCCAACTGAGGCCGGCATTCCCCAGCCCAGGACTCCGCCGCGGTTGTGAAAATATTGCCTTGCCGCTGTCGATCGGTGCATTGGCTGGGTAAATGCGTTGGCGCACGGCGCTTCATCGACCACTAGTGTTCCGATTGCCAAGGCTCGCATGATCTCCTGCACCGCAACGATCGGTCGGATTTGCGGGTCCGCTCCCGCGGTGTCGGCTTCCCGTTTCAGCGCAAGCCGCTGGGCATCCTTACCCTCCTGAGCGATTTTAACGTTCCGCTCGATCGTATCCCGAGAAATCCTTTCCTCTAGTTCGGCCGCCAGCGCTTCCATCGTCGCTTTGACATTTCCAACGATACCTAGCCTGGGCGCTTCATTGTGACCGAGATCATTCGCATCCTCCGAGATGTGATAGAACTTAATGTTTTCAGGAATCGGATCCCTGGCCGTATAAACGATTGCCACCAATGTTTTTCCTCCGAGACCGAGCATGCAATCGTATTGGCCGAGAGTTTGAGAAATTTCCCTGGCGGTCGTAGGCAAGGACCCACGCCAAAACGGGTCGATGGAAGCGAAGTTGTTCGCGGAGGGCCATGAAGATCCGTAGACCGGCGCACCTAACAAACGCGCGACTTTTGCGATCGCGCCATCTACCCCGGGCTCGGCGATATCGTTACCTGCGACAATCACGGTCTGACCGGGACTAAATTGCAAGAGTTCCGCAGCAAGATCGACGACCCCTCCGCCGACGCTTGCCCGCTCAATTCGACTTGTTGGAAGCATGGGCTCAGATCCTACCTCGTCCAGGATATTCATCGGGAGCGAAAGGAAAACCGGCCCGCGCGGCGGAGACATAGAATTGTGAAATGCTCGCCGGAGAATCAACGGCAAGTCGTCCAGCGCGTTAGGCTCAAAACACCACTTGGCGACCGGGGCGGCCATCCCAACCAGATCCGCAGCCAGTAACGGGTCGGCCAGAAAATGCCGCAGATCCTGTTGCCCCGCGGTCACGACCATCGGTACCCGGGCGATCTTCGCGTTCATAATCGCCCCCATGCCGTGTCCAAGGCCTCCGGAGGTATGTAAATTGACAAAGGCAGGCTTACCGGAAGCCTGCGCATACCCATCCGCCATGGAAACAGCGGTCGCCTCCTGCAGTCCCCAGACATACTTTATGTCGCGATTAGTCACCAACGCATCGATCAACGGCAATTCGGTCGTGCCCGGGTTGCCGAAAATGAACTGGGTTCCCTGTGATCGCAGGACATCCAGGAGGATTTCGGCCCCTCTGTATTGTGATCCCATCTTTCCAGAACTGCACCTTCGTTCGATCTCGGTTCCCATAGAATGAAAGAGGAATCGAATTAATTCGCACGCACTTGTCGTATTAGCAATTCTCTCAAAACCCTCAAATGTGTATCAACCTGTACCTATGAGCGAAGAACCGCAAAGCGATCTGAAACCAGAAATTCGCCAATTGCCTCAGGCGGTCCAATTCTTTCTGCGGCGCGCAATACCCCAGTTCAGTGTCGAAACCTGTGTCGATGGATTTATCCTCACGCTGGTGAAGCTCGTCCCGATTCAATCGCTGGTAGGCTATTTATGGCAACCAGCCCGTCAAGCGAATCATCGAATTCGATTATCGCTTGAGCGTGGGTCCGTCCTGCATGAGCAAGAAGCTGCGCAGGGTCTTCAGGGCAGGGCCTTGGCTCAGCAGGATGACTTACGACTGACGCTGCATCGTTCACTGAAATCGCTCCAGTCTGATCCAGCAGCGCGAATGGCTCTCGAGGGCCATGGCTGTCGCGCCGCAGTCGAAATGCATTTCGCTTATTACAGCAGGCCAATCCTCCACATCATCCTGGGATTGTCAAACCCGAAGCTGCTGCCGGCCGGCGAGGCTCAAGACTTTTTCCTCGCGTTTTGCCGGTGCTTCCTCGTCTCCCTGCACGGCACCTATCTCGCCGAGCTTGACGAACTAGAAGGACGCCGCGAAAGGCCCGAAATAGGCGAACGTTTCAACCTCACTCTGCGGTGGTTTCATTCGTTGGTGCGGCACATTAATATCGGTCTGGCTGGCGTTCAAAACGGGAAGACCGACGAGGCAGAGGACGCCCTGCAACGAGCCTCCATCGTGGCCGGAGTGTGTCTCGCCGAAATCCTGTCCCTCATGGCCAAGGTCCAGCCGTCGCAACCTTCGTCATAGAAGTTAGCGCGCCTGGATAGAGTCAGGACAACACGGCGAAGTCAAGCGAGTCTAACTCGCGTCCACTGATCGTTCGTCCGCAGTTGTGGCTCGACATCTCGTTTCTATTCTACTTTAACCATTGAGTTATGCGCAAAGTCCTTAAATCCGCCCAGGGACCTCTTGAGATTAAGCCGGAAGAAAAGTCTGTCTGGATCTGTATGTGCGGCCTCTCCAAGAACCAACCGTTTTGCGACGGCTCGCACAAGAAGACCAGGGACGAAGAAGCCGGAAAAATTTTCGAATACGACCAGGAAGGCCACAGGCGCGAAGTTGGTTAGAGAGATCTGCCAGAGCCGGTTTCGGACTCATGTCAGGTCCGTATTCTTCAGCCAAAGCGTCAGACGGCGCTCCTGGAGCACGAGCTTCAAAGTATCGCACGTCGCCGGACAAGAATCTCACCGGTATGCCACCCGGTGTGCCCTACATCATCGGGAACGAAACGGCCGAAAGGTTCAGCTTTTATGGGATGCGGTCGATTCTGATTGTCTTTATGACGACCTACCTCATGAATACCAGCGGCCAACTCGCTGTCATGACCGAGCACGAGGCGACGGGGTGGTTTCATGAGTTTGTTTTCGGGGTTTATTTTCTGCCGATTTTCGGTGCGATCATTTCGGATGGATTCTTCGGCAAATACCGTACGATTATCTCTTTATCCATCGTTTACTGTTTTGGCCATCTGGCCTTGGCGCTGAATGACACACGGCTAGGTCTTTTCGTTGGCCTTCTCCTCATTGCAATCGGTTCTGGCGGCATCAAGCCGTGCGTGTCTGCGCATGTCGGAGACCAATTTGGAACCGGCAACCAGCAGTTTCTTTCCCGGGCCTTTGGCTGGTTTTATCTCTCTATCAACCTGGGCTCCTTTATCTCCACTTATCTCTGTCCGATTTTGCTGAACAAGAAGAATTTTGGCCCGCGATTTGCCTTCGGATTGCCGGGATTGCTCATGCTGATCGCGACCGTCGTATTCTGGATGGGCCGAAAGAAGTTTGTTCATGTTCCGCCGAGCGGCCTTGGATTCGTTCGCCAATTGTTCGGCCGCGAGGGGTTGAGCGCTATGGGCCGGCTCTTTGTAGTCTACATTTTCGTGGCCGTCTTCTGGTCCCTTTGGGATCAAAGCTCCGGCGGGGAATGGACCCTGCAGGCACGAGACCTGGATCTCAATTTACTGGGATTAAGGCTTCTCCCGGAACAGGTACAGGTGGCGAACCCGCTACTGATTCTGGCGCTTGTGCCGCTATTTAATTACATCATTTATCCGAACTTGAGCCGCATTTTTGCACTCACTCCGTTGCGAAAGATCGGTATCGGTCTATTTATGATCTCAGCATCCTTCGTGGTGATCTGGTGGATTCAGACCCGGATCGACGCGGGAGCGAAACCAAATGTGGCATGGCAGCTTCTCGCCTACGTCCTCTTGACCTCCAGCGAAATCATGGTCTCCATCACCGGCCTGGAGTTTTCCTACACCCAGGCGCCGAGGAAAATGAAAAGCGCCGTCATGGCGGCCTGGCTTTTCACGGTCGCGCTAGGCAATCAGTTCACCGCCATCCTGAACTTCCTGATACCGAGCCTCAGCAATCTCGGCATCGATCTTAAGCACGCGGCTTACTTCCGTTTCTTCAGTGTGCTGATGTTTTTCACCGCAATACTATTTATCTTCGTCGCGCGCCGCTATCGCGGCAAGACTTACATCCAAGGTGAGGAACCGGCAGAGATGATCCCCGCCGGGAACCAATGAAACATCACGCCTTGCGGCGGTGCTTCTGTTATTAGGGTGAAGCCTATGGCAAATGACAAGCCCCGCTTCCTAAGCGCTAACCTACAAAATGAAAGTCGACGGCCCAGGGAAAAGTGTTAGTTTAGTTGTTGGGCAATGCCGATGGGGACCGGCTTCGGAGCTTACGAACTATCCCGGCGAAAGAAAGCTATGACTATTTCGGACGCAACATTGAACGAACGCCTTTGGCAAACGGTTCTTGAGTCTGCTGGTACTCTGAAAATTGACGCCTCATGTCAACTCTTCCTCAGGGCATGGATCACCAATGGAGTTGAACGCATGGAGAACGAAGGTCGTTTGACGCCGAAGGACGTCGCGGCGGCCAACGATAATTTGAAGACTTTTATTGAGATGATGAAGGCTGAAGTGCTGGCGCTCGGAACAGGCCGGCTGGACAATAAGTGCTTCCACGCCGCCCAGCACAAACTCGAACGGCACTCATTGCTTACTGTCTTCTCCCTTTGGCCTTTCTGGCCGCACGCCGTGTCCGGATAAGGTCGAGACGGGACATTTGGCTTTTCCCCCGGGCAGGTCGGGCCTGGCGGATCAATCCCTTGGGTAGACGCGACCTTTCCATTCGGACCGCCGACCCCGCCAATAGCGCAGAGCGGACGACCACGCCATCAAGAGGTAGAGGCTGCTGATAAACGGGAGCATCAGAGCCCAAAGCATCGACCTGCGATAGTAACGCAAGGTTGGCAGATACGACAATGTCATCGCAGAAACACCACCTATGGCGACGATTCTGAGTGCGAGGTGATGAGAGAACAGACCTACCAAGGGAAACCAAAAGCCGAGCAGCATTATGAATGTGGTTGTGAGCAGCAGCCAGCTCGAATACCGCAACTGGGTGAATGCGGTACGTTCTACCATTTCCCAGAAATTTGAAAGGCTTGCGTACGGACGGTGGCTGCGCACGGAATGACTCAAGCCAATCCAAGTCCGGTTTCCGGATTTCTTGATCATTCGGGCGAGACTGCAGTCGTCAATGATGGCATTCCGCAAGGCCTGGAAGCCGCCGATCATTCTGAGCGAATCCGATCGAAGAAGAATACATCCGCCCGCCGCTACGCCGAGATTCGAACGGGGATCGTTTCCCACCGAGAAAGGGTAGATCAACTTAAAGAAATAGACGAAAGCCGGGACGAGAAGTTTCTCCCAAAAGCTCTCCATACGGAGTTGCGCCATGATCGAAACGAGAGCGTGATCTTCATCGATCAGCTTGCGTTTGAGCGTTTCCAATATCCCACGCTCGAGCTCAATATCGGCGTCAAGGAGCAGGACAAGGTTGGAATCAACGCCCCGCCATCCCTGTTCGAGGGCCCAAAGTTTGCCAGTCCAACCTTCGGGGAGAGGATCCCCCTGGAGAATCGAAAGACAGGTTGGCAACGTCGAGCGCGCGAGCGAAGCCGTTCCGTCCGAAGATTGATCGTCGACAAGCGTCACTCGCAAACCGTTACCTTGCCGACGTAGAGCACTTAGCGTGCGCTCGATGACAAGCACCTCGTTCCTTGCTGGGATCAACGCGGTCAGATCGGAAAGATCCGTCCCACCAGGCGGCTCGTCCGGTTCGAGCCGCTCACGCGTACTCCACGGTTGCCATGGCAGAAGAATCAATGCCAACCACATCAGGGAGCCCATAGCAACCATGAGTCCCATGATCGGTGAACTCAACGGTCAACTTTCTTTTGGTTTTGCGTCTTCCGGCGTGCTGTGTTCCGAATTGACATCCCCGCACAGTACAAAAACGCCGGCTAGAGCCACCACAAACGAAGCGATGCAAAACCCCAACCAAACGTTCCGCCAAAAGATTGTCAAATCGAGCACGGTCGCAAATACGGCGAAGACGGCGAAAAGCAGGCCGGCGATCGTAGAGATTACCATTTTAACCAATACAGTACGGTCTTCCATTATTGAATAGCCTCTTGCGTTAAAAACCTGCAACGGTTTGATGACCCGCAGTTGAACTATATCATAGCCGCTTCAATGTCGCGACAAGCCAAAAAAACGAGCTTTTATGGTTTCCGCCGTCTAAACACTTTGAAAACAATGCTTTCGCCGGAATAAATAGACCCGGGTCGAAGGCCTCCAATCATATAGTGAATACTTTCGCCGTCCAATTATGAAACGCATCGGCATCCTGACAGCAGGCGGCGACACACCGGCGATGAACGCCACGATCCAGGGAGCTGTCGTTCGCGCGAATCAGTTAAAACTCGAGATTTTCGGATTGATCAAAGGATTCAACAGCCTTTTTAACCCGCGTGTTCCGCACGTCCATCTCAATCCTCTCTATCAGGAGATCCCAGAGATCGATCCGACTAAGGGTGGCACCATGATTGGGTCTTCGCGCGACTACGTTGACCCGAGCAGTAAGGATGAGCTTGACCTGATCGCTCACCGTTTGCAAAAGCTGGGTATCGAAGGTCTGATTTGTGTCGGCGGCGACGGTACGCTTAACGGTCTGCAACCGCTCGCCGAACGCCTCCCTACCGTCCTTGCCCCCAAAACCATCGATAACGACCTCGGACTGAATTATCCGGACGAGCCTGACGAATGGGTGCGGATCCCAGAACCGAATACCAAGGGAGGATACCGGTACGAACAGCGGGCAGCCCATCCCGTTTTCGATCTCGATTACATCGTTAACTACGTCACGCCTGGTTACGCGACGGCAGTTTTCGTTTCAGCCAGCGGCGTTGAACGGATCCGAACCACAGCCGAAAGTCACCGTCGCATTGCTATCATCGAGGTAATGGGCCGGCATTCCGGCTATATCGCACTCGGAACGGCCTACGGACGTCCGGACATCGTCCTCGTCCCGGAGCATCCCCTTGATATCGAACACCTCGTCGAACGCGTAAAGCATCTCTACGACTTGCAAAAAAATGTGGTCATCGTTTGTGGTGAAGGCATCGTGGATGAACAGGGTCGCGAGCTCGGCGCAGAGACGAAAACCACAGATCCGGCAGGTAACGTTGCCTTAAGCGGAGCCGCCGAGGCGCTGCGACACAAGATGACGCAAATGATCGGCGACCGGTATTTTCAACTCTATCGGCGTGGAACTTCTCGTGAGGCGATCTTCATTCGAAAGGTCGGTCACACGCAGCGGGGAGGAAGACCGATCTCGTTCGATCGCTTCTACGGCGCACAACTGGGCGCCAAGGCCGTCGAACTTCTGGTCGAGGGTCGGAACAACGCGGTGTCCATTTTGCAGTACAGCTCAAGCAAGGGATTTCAGGTCGCCGGTTACGACGCGAACCGGTTTCGCGACCGTTGGGGATATATTCATGCCCGACGGGTGTATCCGCTGCTTTACGACCCAAAACTGATGAAGCCTTCGCGACTTGGAATCGACTATTTACTCCCTATCTTCACAGACGCTGTGGGCGATGACGACATGGAACATATTCGTCGGACCCTTTTTGCGCCCGGAAATCTCGCCCAGCCGTATCATTCGATCAACACGGACGTCAACAAGCGCATTCGGTACCTGGAACCGGAAGGCTAGCCCGCAAAAATCACGCAAAGTCGAAGCGATGAGCTCATTGCGGGCTAGGAAGCTCTTAAACAGACGCTGCGCGTCTGTTTAAGAGCCTGTTTTAAGATAAATGAATGGAGACAAACTGTTGCATAACTATTCTCTCTAAAAAGCAGTCGAATTTTCCGGCGTAGCCGGGGAATTCTGCTGCCTGAGCCTGCATCGATCACAAATCTCTAAGGATTTGTGAGCGATGCAGGCTAGCCGGTTTGCCGTCTCTCTTGCCGGCGGTTCCTCCGTCTATTCGTCAAGACGCGAAGCAAGGCTCCTTACACATTCACCATCGCTGGTGGACGAGGGAGCGAATCTTTGCGTCGTAAAGCTTGGCCAGCGCAGCCATCTGCTCTGCGGTCAACGGAGGCAACGCCGAAGCCGCGACATTCTGCACAACCTGTTGCTCATTACGGGCTCCGGGAATCACGCAACTGACCGCTTCGTGATCCAGAATCCATCGCAACGCGAAATTCGCCATGCTGACACCTTCGGGCAGCACGCGCTTGATTTCCTCCACCGCGTCAAGCGCAACATCAAAATCCACACCTGAGAACGTTTCCCCGCGGTCGAACTGTTCTCCGAGTCTGTTGTAACTCCGATGATCATCGGCAGCAAATGTGGTCTTGCGGGTAATTTTCCCGGACAGCAAGCCGCTGGAAAGCGGAAGACGAATAAGGATTCCCACGTCCCTCTGTTGTGCGAGCGGGAAAAACAAGTCTTTAGGTCGCTGCCGGAATATATTGAAGATGATTTGGACGGTAGCGACACCCGGATACTCTATCGCTTTGAGAGCTTCCTCGACCTTCTCCACGCTCACGCCGTAATGAAGAATCTTGCCCGCCTTCTTGAGCTCGTCGAGCGCGCCAAATACTTCCGGCCGATAGTAGGCTTCGGTCGGGGGACAATGTAACTGGACCAGATCAAGTGTCTCACGCCGGAGATTTTTCAGACTGCGTTCGACAAACAAAGCAAGATTCGCGCGATTATATCCATCGGCCGTATGCGGCTGGAGTCGACGACCCGCTTTCGTCGCGACGAACACTTGCTTTTTTGTTTCGCTCAAAACCTTGGCGATAAATTTCTCGCTCCGCCCATCGCCGTAGACGTCGGCAGTATCGAGGAAATTGATCCCGTTGTCGATCGCGGCATGCACCACTCGCTCCGCGTCCTTGTCTGATATGTCGCCCCAAGACCCTCCAATTTGCCATGTGCCGAGGCTTACTTCGGAAACGTTAAAGTTCGTTTTACCTAATTTGCGGTATTGCATCGAGTCAGCTGTAACTCCGATGAAGAAAGGCTGCAACGGCGAGTTGCAGCCTCTCCAGCTCGATAGCGTTTGTAAACTTGAAACCTGCCCGGCGTTTAATCGTCTTCTCGTTTCACCGTGACCTTTTGACCGGTCTTACGATCAAAATAAACCTCTTTCTTGCCCTTTTTCTCCAGAAGCTGATACCGAGGCAGATCCTGCTGAATCTGATCGTAGGTTTCAACCGTTCCTTCGGCCGGCTCCGTTACCCGAGCCGGTTGGCGAACAGTGGTGGTGGTTGTTGTCGTGGCAGACGATGGGGCCTGCACGATCGCGCCCTCGCTATTGACGTAAACGATCTGGTCGCCACCGTTTCCTCGAACCGTCACTGCATAAACCCCGCTATCGTCTCGGACCACCCGTGTGACATAGGTAGGATTGGCAATGTGGGTTTCACGGACAACAGTCGTCTGCACTGATTGCGGCAAGGTCGTGAACTGAATTTCATCAGCGAGCGCAGCCGAAGTGATGCAAATGCCGGCTCCGAGCGCCAGAGCTAGATTAGTGATATTTTTCATAGACTTTTTAACTTAAGAAGACTTGCGCAGCCCCAAAAAGACCCGTGGCTTGCCACCGTTACGATTGAAGCCGCCACGCATCGTGAATGACGAAGCCTTCGCTGACACTAGTTCGAAGCTGGTTACGCGTTAGGCCTTAAAAAAAGTCGCGTCGGCATTTGCGAATGAGGGCACTCCCGAGCGATTACCGGCAAAGCGCGGCAAACGGCACCGGCAGGTTTCCTTAACCTACCTCATGCTCCGTCATCTTACTCTTTCGCGGATTTCCGATAGATAATTAGACCGCGAAGGGCATCCACGGCACGCTCGAGCTGAGCATCCGGTGTTTCGCGCACCAACTTCTGCTCCTCAGCCGATAACAAACCGCCGCGCTGTCGCAACAACAGCGCCCGTTCTCTCTCCGCATCCGTCGTCGATTCGATGTCAGGCGTAATCCCTTTTTCCTGAATGACTTGCTTGCCTGGCGTATAATACTTCGCAGTGGTTAGCCAAAGGGCTGATCCATCGGGAAGCGGCATTGGAGTTTGAACCACGCCTTTTCCGAAAGTCGTCTCGCCAACGATCACCGCCCGTTTCAGATCCTTGAGCGCGCCGGTCACTATTTCGGCGCCACTCGCGCTCAGACCGTTGGCGAGCACGGCCATCGGGACGTTTAACCTCTGCTTACCGCCGCTATCCGTGAAATATTCACGTCGTTGGGCAGCGTCCCTGCCCTCCGTGTAGGCAACGAGCGTTCTGGGTGGCAGAAAGAGTCCACAAACATCGACCGCGCTTGTCAAAAGACCGCCCGGATTGAAGCGGAGATCTATGACCAGAGCCTGCATCCCGGCGCCTTCCAGCGTGTCAAGCTTACTCGATAACTCTCGCGCGGTCGGCTCGGTGAATTCGGTAATCCGCACATACCCTACCTTGATTCCGCCGGTTTGTGCCAAATCCAATATTTTTGCGTCCACCACGCTTGCGACCTTGATCATCTCGCGCCGCATTTCGTAATCCTTCGTCTCCTTGGTCGCAGGACGAAAGATCGTAACACTGAGTTTCTGATTTGGCTGGCCGCGGAGTAGCTGGTTCAGGTCCTCGATCGCCATATTGAGGGTGGATTTCCCCTCCACCGCGACGATTTGGTCTCCGGGCAGAATGCCCGCCCGAGCGCTCGGGCTGTTTTCCATGGTCGACAGGATCGTGATCGCTTGCTCTTTCCGTGAAATGGTAAAGCCGAAACCACCAAACTCGCCCCGAGTCTCGTCTTCTCTGTCTTTGAGGTCATCCGGCTCCAAAAACTGACTATGTGGGTCAAGATGCGGCAGCATCGCGTGAAGAGCCGCGTAAGTCAGCTTTTTGTATGACACGGCGCTCCCGTCGACGTAGTCCTGCCTGATGACCTGTATAGCCCGGGTAAAACCCGCGATGGCGGCATAGTCAATCCCATGGTCGTCAGCCGCTGCGCTGACGCTCAATATCTTAAACCCGATCAACAAATTCAAGAAAACGCATGCGGCCACAAAGCCGTAGAGAACTTTCCGCTTCATTCAGACCAAACCCTAGCACAGGTCCGCTGTTGCGCGAACACCCGCATATTGAGGTCAACTTTGCGGCGTTTACTTTAATCTTTGATCTTGACGCGGACGCTAAAGCCGCGCAGTTTCCCGGCTCTTCACGCAGAGGACTCATTATGGCTAGAGAATGCAGCATCACCGGGGCCAAGCCTTCGAAAGGGCACATCATTCATCGACGTGGTATGGCCAAGAAAAAGGGGGGCGTCGGACGGCACGTGACCGCGAACACGCCCAGGTCGTTCTTGCCCAATCTGCAAACGAAACGAATCTGGGTGGCGGAATTAAATCGCTTTGTAACCGTGAAGCTCACGGCCCGGGCCCTGAAGACGATAACAAAAAACGGCGCGTTCCAGACTTTGAAGAAGGCGGGTCTGGTGTAAATCGATTTTTGGTTTATGTGTAAGAGCGATTCGATGGCCGTCGAATCGCTCTTTTTCTTTCTTTATGACGCCGAGAAAAGTGATCCCTGTCAGCGTCCTCACCGGCTTTCTCGGTGCGGGTAAAACAACCTTGCTCAATTACATCCTCAAAGAGCAGAGCGACTACAGGTTCGGTGTGATTATCAACGAGATTGGCGAGGTTGGAATCGATGGCAAACTCGTAGAGACGCAAACCGAAGACGTTTTGGAAATGAGTAACGGCTGCATTTGCTGCACCGTGCGCAAGGACCTCGTCAAAGGCATTCAAAAGCTCTTGAAGAAGGATAATCTTGATTACATTCTGATTGAGACAACCGGAGTGGCTGATCCCGGCCCGGTTGCGCAGACATTTTTGAACATCCCTCAACTCCAGCAGTACGCGCGTCTTGACTCGATAATCACGGTCGTTGACGCAGAACACCTGGCCTTCCAGCTGAAAGAAGTTCCCGTTGCCCGGGAACAGGTCGCTCTGGCAGACTTTGTCCTGATAAATAAAGTCGATTTGGTAACTGCGGAGGACCTCAAGACCGTCAAGGAGCAGATTTTCGATTTAAATCCGCATGCGCGAGTATTCCACACGGAACACTCGCGTGTGAACTTAAAGGAGCTCCTGGACCTGAACGCGTTTGATCTGGACCGGAAGCTTTTGTATTCTCCCGATTTTCTCAATGAGCTAAAGGGAAGCAATCACTCGGACATCAGGTCGTTTTCTTTTGAATTTGACAAGCCGTTCGCCGTCGAGCAGTTCGAGGCCGAGCTGCAGGAATTGTCTGAAAGGTCGAAAGTCTACCGTTCCAAGGGCATTCTTTGGATCCAGGGAACGCCAAGGCGTGCCATTTTTCACGGCGTTAACAATCGATTCACTCTCTATTGGGACCGCCTTTGGGAAGAGAATGAGTCAAGGTTGAGCCAACTGGTTTTTATCGGCCAGGATCTGGACGAATCGCAACTCGAAGAGATATTGCGACGTTGTCTGGCGTGAAGCAACGAGGGCGCTTACCACGGGCAGTTTCGATCGCGCCTGCGGGGCCGGAGCCTTTGCCCAAGACTCAGAATTCTGGAAGATCAAAACCAGCGGAGCGCAACAGCTCACGCTCGCTGGCGATTAATTTTTGGATTCCCGTTTCACCCAGATGGATCATCCCGTTAAGCTCACCAGTTGAGAAGGTGGCCTCCTCCCCTGCCCCCTGCACCTCCACGAAAACTCCGGTACTGGTCATCACCAGGTTCATATCTACGGCAGCATCCCTGTCCTCTTCGTAGTTGAGATCAAGGAGCAACCGCCCACCGACCATGCCAACGCTCACGGCGGCGACTAAGCAACGCACCGGCCAACGGGTAATTGCCCCCTCCGCACGAAGTTTAGCGCACGCCAACGCCGTCGCAATGGAGGCGCCGGTGATTGACGCGGTCCTGGTCCCGCCGTCCGCCTGCAAAACATCGCAATCGATCCAAAGAGTTTTCTCTCCGAGCGCATCGAGATCAACAGCAGCGCGAAGTGCCCTCCCAATCAAGCGTTGAATCTCGACACTTCGCCCGTCTAGTTTGCCTTTGGATATATCGCGGGGACGCCGAGTTAAAGTCGAATATGGGAGCATGGAATACTCCGCAGTGATCCAGCCTCCCGCGACGCCCTGGTCCTTCATCCATCTTGGCACAGAGCGTTCCACGGTCGCCGCGCAAATGACTTGCGTGTTTCCCGTGGCAATCAGAACCGAACCATCCGCGTTCGGAGCGATGCCCGGGGTGAGACGGACGGGCCGCAGTTGATCAATCGAACGACCGTCGGTCCTCGCGGAAAGAAGCTCAGACTCGGATTGATCTGCCATAGTGAAAAACGACCGGACATCAGAAACGCAGAAAGTGCTGCTGTCAACCTTGAATCTAGTGCCCCGTCCCCCAAATAGCAGGTACCTGTTATTTCGGGGACGGGACACCAGGAGCGAGCGACAAGAGATGCCCGATATTCTGGAGTTGATCCGTCGTTCGCCGTAGTCCAATTTTCGAGTTTTAATCAATATGGCATTAACTGTTCAGGTTCCGGCTTCGACAACCAATCTGGGTCCCGGTTTTGATTGCCTGGGAGCAGCCCTGCGACTTTGGAATCGAATAACCGTCGAGATGGACGTCAGCGAGGCTCCCGCCCCGAGGATTGCGCTTGGAGGCGTCAGAATTGTTCTTTAGTCATACCGGCGAGGCTCAATTCCCTTTCCGGTGCTCGATTGAGGGAGATGTACCCCAGGCCAGGGGCCTAGGCAGCAGCGTCACGATCCGATTGGGTGTTCTCATGGCGTTGGACAAGTTTACTAATCGCCATCTTTCACGCGAGGAACTCTGTGCTCTTTGCGCGGAATTGGAAGGTCACCCGGACAACGCCGCCGCCGCGCTCTTCGGCGGGTTTACCGTCATCACAAAGACGCCCCATCGCGTCGCGCGGTTTGACATCGATCCCGCATTGAAGTTTGTGCTGTTCATACCGGACTTTGAAGTGAAGACCGGAGACGCGAGAGCGGTCCTTCCAGACAGCTTCTCACGGACGGCCGTAGTCGAGAATCTGGCCAATGCCAGTCTGGTAGCCGCAGCGTTCGCCTCCGGGAAAATACGGATTACTCCGAGACGCCTTTGTGGATCGCCTTCATCAGCCTTTCCGAGAACAATTTGTACCATTTCTGCCCAGAGTGCTTCACGCGGCGGCTGAGGCCGGCGCTTTGGGGGGATTTCTAAGCGGTTCGGGATCCACCGTTGCTTGTCTCACGCTTTCTGACGGCAAAGAGGTTGCGGCAGCGATTGCGACGGCTGCGCCCGAGCAGAACGCGAAAATCTTGATCGTGAGCGCCGACAATGTTGGCGCCCTGGATCCGTTTAAGAAAGGGAGTATGTCCAGAAGATTGGACGATCTTGAACAATATGCGATCGAGGTCATTCTCGATAAGAGGCGCGGTTTCCGCGCGTCATTGCTGCGGATTGTTCTTGGACTTCTGTCATTCCTCTATCTGGCCATCGTTCAATTCCGACTTTACTTGTACCGCAAAAGAATCCTGAAAGAACGCCAACTCGGCTGCCTGGTCATCAGCATAGGAAATCTCACTGTCGGAGGCACCGGAAAGACGCCGGTGGTCGAAAAATTTGCACGAGCTCTCCAAACGGGCGGCCGACGCGTAGCAATTTTAAGCCGTGGATACAAGAGCGTCGATCGGCGCCAGCAGAAAAAATGGTGGAAAAGACTTCTGTCCCAAAGTTTGGAGATTCCGCCCAGAGTCGTCTCTGACGGTAAGAGCGTCTTGCTAGACTCGGCTACCTCCGGGGACGAGCCGTATATGCTCGCATCGAATCTGAGCGGAGTAGCCGTGGTCGTGGACAAGGATCGAGTAAAGGCCGGATTGCACGCCTTGAAAAAACTTGATGTCGATACTCTGTTGCTCGACGACGGCCTGCAATATCTTCACTTGAAGCATCGACTTGACATCGTGCTGGTCGATCGTCAGGCGCCATTTGGGAATGAGCATTTGCTCCCTCGCGGCACTTTGCGCGAACCGCCCCGCAACTTGCGCCGGGCAAGCTACATTTTCATCACAAAATGCAACGGTGAACCAAACACCGGCTTAATTCAGAGAATTCGGCGTTACAATCGAACCGCGGAAATTATCGAGTGCAGGCACACACCGCTTTATCTCAGGCACGTTTACAAGGATGAGCGGTTGCCGCTCGATTATCTAAAGGAATTATACATTGGGTCATTGTGCGGAATTGCAGCACCTGAAAGCTTCGAGGAGGGGCTTCGCAATCTGGGAGCGAAGATCGAATTATCGCGCCATTTCGCCGATCACCATCGTTATGCCGAAAAGGAGCTAAGCTCATTCCTGCAGCGATGTGTACGCCGCGACGTCAGCGCAGTGATCACGACTGAAAAGGATGCGGTACGTTTCCCGCTGATCGATCCGCTCGAACTTCCGATCTATTATTTGCGCGTGGAAATTGAGATACTGAATGGGCACGAAACTTGGGAACAGTGTGTGCAGCGGATCTGTACGCCGCCAGCCATGATCAAGGCAGAGGAATTTTTCCAATAAACGCGCCCGGGTTGAATTGTTCTCGCTTTAAACAAATAGGCGTCCAGATTGTCTGACTCAAGAATTCCGCCATGTCATCGCGCCATTCTAAACTGAAAATTGGGATTGTAGGCGCCGGGGCCGTCGTCAAGGCCCGTCATCTGCCGGCGCTGCGGAAAATTCCTGATGTCGAGGTCGTCGCGATTTGCAATTCCTCGTACGAAAGCTCGGAAAAGTTTTGTACTGAATACGTTCCAGAAGCGACGCCCTACGGAAACTGGGCGGAACTCGTCGCGCACCCGGATATTGATATTGTCTGGATTGGAACTCCGCCTTACCTGCACTCCACGATTGCGGTCTCTGCGCTTGAAGCGGGTAAACATGTATTCACGCAGGCGCGGATGGCGATGAATCTCTCGGAGGCGGAGGAGATGTTTGCTGCCGCCCAGCGCAATCCGCACCTGGTGACGATGGTATGTCCGCCTCCGCACGGTCTTCGGGGCAGCCTTTTCATGCAAAAGTTGCTGGCCGAGGACTATATCGGGGAACCACATCATCTCCGTCTGCAGAGCCTCTCGGGGGCATACATCAATCCGGATGCTCCTCCGCACTGGCGACAGCGCGACGAGCTGTCGGGGATAAATGTGCTGACCCTCGGGATTTACGCGGAAGTCGTTCAGCGATGGTTTGGTCCCATTACCCACGTTTTTGCGCATCAGAAGACGATCAACCCGGTCCGTCAGGGCTACGAAATCCGCATCCCGGATATGGTAGTCGTTCTTTGCCAGTTCGAAAATGGGATGGAAGGGGTGATGGAGTTTAGTGGTGTTGCTTTGTTTGAGAATTCAGATCGGCTGCAAGCATTTGGAAATCAGGGAATGCTTTCGTACGACTTCAGTTCGGATCGAATCACCGGAGGCCGACTCGGAGAAAAAGATGCCACTGAAATCGAGATCTCTCCTGAAATAGAGCAGCGATGGCGCGTCGAGGAAGACTTCATCGCCGCGGTTCGATCGCCTGGCAGCATCCAACCGCAACCTAGTTTTGCGCTCGGCGTCCAGTACATGCGAGTCGTTCAAGCCGTCGCGGACTCAGTCGCACAAGGAAAGCGAAGTACAGATCGCCGGCTAGTTGCCAGTGGTCCGAGGTCGACCACGTTCACGTTTAAAGGGTGACCGTGCCAGATCGTAAACTCGGAAGCCTTAAATTCCCTGCTTCGCTACTTCGCAATTCCACCGCGGTCGGGACCATAATTGCGTCGCGCATGCCGTGAACGATCTTTTTATCGGCCGGAGCGATCGTAGCCAATGCTCCGCCCAGGCGCACTTCCTTGTCGGACAAAACGAAATAGTAAGGACACAAACGAACCCGACCGACCATCGTTTCGATCGATCCAGTCACGGCATTGAAGAACGGCTGTTTGACAAGACGGCCCTTGAAGAACTTCTGCAGAATAAATGGACCTTGGTTGAAAGAGGCTATCGCTTGATCGATGCGATCCGACCATTCTCTTTGCGGAAGATCCTGTCCGACGAACACTCCGCGACTGCCCCAGGCCAGCTCCGAATACCCGCTTACCTTTAATACATACTCTCGTTGCCTTTGACTGAACTTCTTCAATTCGCGCCAGTCTTGAATTTCCAATCCCGGGATCACCGCGTGATGCGGAACCGGAGCCGGATCGATGACCCAGGTTTGCGGAATGAGGGACCGTAACTTTAGCCAATGACTCGCACGCAGTTCGCGTCGCCAGAATTTCTGCAGCGGTTTCGACCAGAAAAGACCGAACCAGAGTTTCTCCTCCAGATAGGGTTTGAGGGGCGGAGTGATGTTAAGTGAGCCCGAATTGGCCGCCTCCAGCAACGAGTCTTTGGACGGCAAATTTGGAAGATCAAACATTTCGAAGAACCGATAGACCGGCTCCAAGGATCTAAAATCCCACCGCTCCGCTTCCGCGATGCTCCATTGTGCCCCGTGCTTGGCGGTCAATTGCTCGCAAAGCCATTCCATCTCCGGCCGGTAGGTTTCGGACTCTTTCGATACGGCGATCACCCCGTGCGGAAGGATGGAACGGAATCCTTCGATCATTCCATCTCCGCCTCCGAGAACATCAAAGCCGAGTTCGCGATAAGTTTGATTTAACCACCCGGTCAGACCAATGCCGCCGGGTACAGAATCGAGTTCTGAAATCGCGTACCCACCAGTCGGTTAGAATGATGTCCGGCCGAATCACCTTGCGGAATTTCGTACCGAAACTTCCTTGAAAGCTCCACGAGGTCCGAGCCGGTTTTCCTGCGTCCAGATAGTCGGAGATCCAGGGTGGCTGTTTGCCTTTGACGCTGAGGTGGTAAAGCAGGTTCGAAGACCTGACAAATTTGAGCAGCCAATGGCCGAGCCTTTCGAGTTCTTCCGCGAACTGCGGGCTGATCAGGAACGGTTGAGGCGAGATCAGCCACTCCTTGTGCGCAAATAATCCCTTCTCCGGAAACCGTTCGCGGATGCGCCGGATACGCTCTAGGGCGACTGAGTCATCCATTTTCTGTGCTATGCCAACAGCTTGAGCGCACGGCGAACTAGTTCTTCCATATTGATATCCTCAGTCTTGGCGTCCGGAGAGAATTTCCCGAACAGCCTTCTGCGCTTCGACCTGTTTGAAGCCCAAGGAAAGAAGTGCCAAGACTGCATCAGACATTTTCGTTTGTTGATCATTTCGACCGGAAGCAGCACAGCTCCCACGCCGCGGCTACGCCGACCTTGTCCTTCAATTCCAAGATAATTCGTTCCGCCGTCTTCTTTCCGATCCCGCTGACTTTTGCCAGAACACTGACTTCACCTTTGACGACTGCACTCTTAAACTGGGCGACACTCATCCCGCTGAGCACGCCTAAAGCAATCTTGGGCCCTACTCCCGTCACATGTTGAAGGAGGAGACGAAAAAGATCCCGTTCGGCGGCACTGACAAACCCAAACAACAAATGAGCATCCTCGCGAACGACGAAATGAGTCAATAATTTTACGTGCGCTCCCACAGCCGGTAAATGGTCAAAGCTTGAGAGTGGGATCTGGACGAGGTATCCAACGCCGTGGACGGAGATGACTACCTGAGTGGGAAGCGCCTCAACAAGTTCGCCATCGAGAAAGGATATCATGATGCTGAATAGAAGTACGCGCGGGAGAATAAACTGCAAATTCAACCGCCGAATAGTATTGCTCCTGCTGGCTGTTGCCGGGCTGCCGCTCTCGACGTATGCCGACCAATTTTGTGTGATTCTGGATCCCTATTTTTACCGCTCACCCATTAAAATAGATTTGGAAGGAACGACGAAAACGGTTCTGGCATTTTACCGGATCGTGGACAGCGAGACCCTTGCGCCTGCAAAACCGCAGGAACTGACCGAAGAAGCGCAATCCGCAGGTGAGACGGGAAGCCACTCGACCGCGCCGAGCACTTCTTCAGCGGGATTAGACCAGAAATCATCAGAGACTCAAACGGCGTGATCCTTGCTCTTCGCCTCCAGAGCTCAGATCCCACGCTCTCAGCTATTCTCCTCTTACCAGACCTTGGCAACAGATACGCGAACTTTTTGGGACCCGACTGCTATTTTGCCGCGCCCAATCGCGGAACGATCCTCTTTTTTCCCCGCCTGGCGACCAACATTCAAGCGTTCGCCCCATTAATCCATAGCCTGTACCACAATGATCCATGGCCGATTTCCACCGAGATTTTTGAAATCGTTGGAGGAAAGCTTCGCGCCGTTGGGCAATTCAACGACGATTTTTGACTTCTCGACGCTAGGATCCTGAACACAAGGTTTATTTTCGTTCCGGAGAACAACTCAAAGATCCCTCACCAGATCCCAATTCTTTGCGAAGTATGAGATTCCCGACCAAAGCGTGAGAGCCACGGTGAAGAAGACGAGTGCGACGCCAAATGCGTCGAGCGTTGTGCGGGCCGGCGGGCTGAGCGTATGCCCAAACTGGTCGCTGATGGCTACAAGGCCGAGACAATAGACGATCGTCACGATTTGCCAGACTGTCTTATGTTTTCCCAGCCGCTCGGCAGGGAGCACCTTTCCACGCGTGGCAGCAATCAGGCGGAGCCCAGTGATCAAAAATTCGCGGCTCACGATGATGATCACGGCCCATGCGGGAACACTTCCGAGGGAGACCAGACAGATGAACGCCGCCATCGTCATTATTTTGTCCACGAGGGGATCCATCAATTTACCGAAATCGGTAATCAGCTTGAACTTTCGAGCGATGTATCCGTCGGCGTAGTCCGTGACGCTTCCCACGATAAACAAACCCAAAGCTAAAAATTTCGCCCCGGGAAAGTTAATACTCAGCGCAATCACGAACGGCAATGTCAAAAACAGGCGAAGAACGGTGAGTTGATTGGGAAGATTCATGCAATCTGAGCGTTCGCGTAGACCGGGTGTTTCCAGATCGGAACAGTCTGTTTGAGCCGCTCGATAATCTGAGAGCTTCCCTCAAAGGCGGCGCGTCGATGACGAGCTGTCACCCGGACAAATAACGAGGCTTCACCGACCCGCCACATATCCTATGCGGTGATGAATGATCACCAGGCCCAGCCGATATCTGATCCCTGGCATCCTCGGCAATCAAGACCAGCTGTCGCTCCGCCATTGCCTCAAAAGCTTCGTATTCGATGCCGTCGATTATGCGATCGTTTTCGATCGCCCGGACGACGCCGAAAAAATCGACTACAGCCCCCTCGTTTTGCGAAAAGTTCAGGCGGTGCGCATTCAAAGGTTCTCTGGTTATTCTGATCTCACAAAACTCCATTGCCAACCACTTGGGATGTTACATACTGCGAACTAAGTACAGTCAACTCAACCTACAGCTGCAAACTCATGAATCTATCAGATATCGGACTAATCGGCCTCGCTGTCATGGGCGAAAATCTCGTGCTCAATATGGAGAGCAAAGGCTTCTCAGTGTCGGTTTTTAACCGCACTACGGAGGTAACCGAGAAGTTTGCGGCGAACCGGGCATCAGGGAAACGGATTCTGGCGACGCGGTCCATCGAAGAGTTGGTTTCAAGCCTGGCCAAGCCGCGGAAGATTATGATCATGGTCAAAGCCGGGGCAGCGGTCGACGCGGTGATTGAACAGTTGCTGCCCCATCTGGAAGGTGGCGACGTCATTATTGATGGTGGCAATTCTTTGTACACTGATACGCAGCGTCGCGAGGCGGCTCTTTCGGCGAAGGGCCTGAACTATCTGGGAATAGGTGTCTCGGGCGGCGAAGAGGGCGCTCTCAAGGGTCCTTCACTGATGCCTGGCGGAACTAAGGAGGCCTGGGAAATTGTGGCGCCAATCTTCCGAAAGATCGCTGCGCAAGTTGACGGAGAGCCATGCTGCCGGTACATGGGCGCCGGAGGGGCGGGGCACTACGTCAAAATGGTGCACAACGGGATCGAGTATGGCGACATGCAGCTGATCTGTGAGGCATACGCCATTCTTCGCGACCTGCTCGGTCTGAATGCGGACGAGTTGCATGACGTCTTCAACAACTGGAACCGGGGCGATCTCGACAGCTTTCCTCATCGAGATTACAACCAACATCTTCCGAAAAAAGGATTCCGAAACGGGCAAACCTCTGGTCGACCTGATCCTTGACAAAGCAGGTCAGAAAGGGACTGGCAAATGGACCTTGGAGTCCGCCATCGAACAGGGCGTAGTGATATCGACCATTAACGCGGCTGTCGAAGCCCGGGTTCTCTCCTCGATGAAGGAACAGCGTGTCCGGGCGTCGAAGCAACTCCCGGCGCCACCGCCGTACAATTATGACGGGGATCGTCAGAAACTGGTTGATGCAGTCCGCGATGCGTTGTACGCCTCGAAGATTATTTCCTACGCGCAGGGATTCACCTTGTTTGCTGCCGCGAGCAAACACTTTGATTGGAACCTGAACTTCGGCGACATCGCTACCATTTGGCGTGGCGGTTGCATTATCCGGGCGAAATTTCTGAATCGGATCAAAGAAGCTTTCGATCGGAATCTCCAGCTCGAGAACCTGATGCTTGATCCCTTCTTCAGTTCAATCCTCGAGGGGAGTCAGGCAAACTGGCGCTTTGCCATAGCGCTGGCGATACAAGCTGGTGTCGCCGTTCCTGCGTTCAGCGCGTCCCTGGCCTACTTCGATAGCTATCGTCAAGAGCGACTGCCGGCGAACTTGCTCCAGGCACAACGCGATTATTTCGGCGCCCATACTTATCAGAGAATTGATAAGCCGGGTGTCTTCCACACCGAATGGCTCCAGTAGTGAGGAGAGCGTTGCGTTTTGGGTTTGCGGACGGAGTTCACGATGAGTAATTCACCATTCTGAGGCAAGCGGCGACGCCTCGTTGCCGGGCGCTTCCACTCAAAAACGCAAAGCTCGAAGCGAATGATTCTTATCGACGGCAAGGCGGTTGCGGAACGGATCAACGAGCAGACTCGCGAGAAGGTCACGCGATTGCATGAAGCATGGAATCACCCCGGGGCTGGCGGTTGTTCTCCTTGGCGATAATCCGGCATCGATGTCCTATGTCCGTAACAAAGACCGGATTTCGCAGCAGCTCGGATTTTTTTCTCGAAAAATTGAGCTTCAGAAAGAGACTTCACCATTCGATCTGTTGAAGATCGTCGAAAGTTTGAACGCTGATGCGGCGATTCATGGCATTTTGGTCCAGTCCCCGCCACCTCCGCACATTAACGAACAAGAGATCGTGCTCGCGATCGATCCGGCGAAAGACGTCGATGGTTTCCATCCGATGAATGTCGGGAGGCTGGCGATGGGAGATCCGACCGCGTCTTGTCCCGTGCACGCCGTTAGGGTGCCAGCGTCTTCTCGCCGAAAGCGGCATCGAGACAGCCGGCGCGCACGTCGTAATTATCGGGCGCAGCATGCTGGTCGGCAAACCGCTGGGCCTGCTGTTGCTGCGGAAGGGAACGGGTGGTGACGCCACTGTGACCATCGCTCACTCGCGAAGCCGGAACTTGGCGGAGATCACACGAGCCGCAGACATTTTAGTGGCCGCGATCGGGAGGGCGGAATTCGTGCGCGCCGAACACGTAAAAGACCGCGCGGTCGTCATTGATGTCGGAATCAATCGCGTGGAAGATTCTGCAAAGCCGAAAGGTTTTCGAATAGTGGGTGATGTCGCGTTTGATGAAGTCGCTCCGAAGGCAAAGGCCATCACGCCGGTTCCCGGCGGAGTCGGGCCGATGACGGTGGCTATGTTGATGGCCAACACCGTAACCGCGTGCCAAATTCAGACAGGATACTTCGTGTAACCATGCATTCATTTCATTATCAGCGGGGCAAACTGACTTGCGAATCGTTTCCACTCGACAAGGCTGCCGAGCGTTATGGCACGCCACTTTATGTCTATAGCTCGCAGACGATCTTGGACCATTACAAGCGGCTCGACCAGGCGTTGCACGAACTGCGTCATGAGATCTGCTACGCGGTCAAGGCAAATTCCAACCTCGCCGATTATCCGGCTCCTGGCGGAGCAAGGTGCCGGTTTTGACATTGTCTCCGGCGGCGAGCTTTATCGGGTAATTCGGGCAGGAGGAAATCCGGCAAAATGTACTTTTGCGGGCGTGGGCAAAAGTCGGGAGGAGATCGAGTACGCTTTGCGTTGCGAGGTACTTAGTTTCAACGTCGAATCTGAACAGGAATTGATCGCCATTAACGAGATCGCCAAATCGCTGAACAAGCGGGCGCCAATCGCCATCCGGGTGAACCCGGATGTTGCGGCAAATACGCACAAATACATCAGCACAGGCAAGACTGAGAACAAATTCGGTATCGCGATAGATCGGGTCGCAGAAGTCTATAGCCGAGCGAGAATACTTACAAACGTCAAGATTCGTGGCGTGCAAATGCACATCGGATCGCAAATCGTCGAGACTAAGCCTTTCGTGCACGCGATCGAAAAAATGCTGCCCTTGGTCAGGCAGCTAAAATCCGACTCAGGAATCGAGTTCTTCAGCATTGGCGGCGGAATCGGCATCGTTTACCGCGGATCTTTGGAGAGTGGAGACGAGGTCTGGTGGAAACAGGAAGAGCCTAAACATGCGCTGACGATCCAGGAATACGCGAGTGCGACCGTCCCGCTGTTAAAGGGCCTCTCGTTGCGCGTATTGCTCGAGCCGGGAAGATTTCTCGTCGGGAACGCCGGCGTACTTTTAACCCGCGTTCTCTATGTCAAAAAAGCCCCGGCCAAGACTTTTGTTATCGTGGACGCAGGGATGAATGACCTGATCCGTCCCGCCTTGTACCAAGGCTATCACGAAGTCGTGCCAGTGCGCGAATCCAAAGATCGACCCATAACAAAAGTAGATGTAGTCGGCCCGGTGTGTGAAACTGGGGATTTTTTCGCGATGGACCGCGAGTTAACAGAAGTTGAACCCGGTGAGATTCTCGCCCTGATGAGCGCCGGCGCCTACGGATTCACAATGGCGTCAAACTATAACTCCAGACCTCTGCCGGCGGAGGTGCTCGTCTCCGGTGCAGAATCGAAGGTCGTGCGGAGAAGACAAACCTACGCGGACCTAATCAGCCTCGAAGTTACAGAAGGAAACTAAGGGAGATAGAACAGAAGAGGAGCGAAGAGGGTTTGAACAGAAGGCAGCAAAGGTCACAAAGATCAGTCAGGAGATCGGATTTCCAGTCTGATCATTTGGTCGTTACTTCCACGTGGCGAACTTCCCACAGTTCCAAGCCCAGAGCCTGCCGAACGATACGGATATAAATCCCTATTCCGGACGATCTTCGACTTATCTTAGCTGCCTTCTGTTTAAATCTTCTTTGCTTTCTTCTGTGAACGCCTCGAGTCGGGTCGTCGGATCATGGTTGGGCTCCAGGCAGGATCATCCGGTAAATTCCTTTCTTTAACGTCAGTTCGTGAAAACTGATCAGCAATCCGATCGGAGCGGCGAGCAATTTCACCGTTGATTCATTGCTTCTCTGGCATAATTCTCCTCGAGTGCCTTCGAACCATCCTCTTTTACAAATGGAAGAACCACAATATTTTTGGTGTTTTTACTTTTTCCGCGATCTGCAATGTTGCCAATCGGTGTCTTGCGGAAACTGACGCAACGCAGCGGCCTTTTGCACGAAGCGCTCGTCCGGAGATTGGCCTCCGGCTGGAAATCTGAACCCTGATTAATCTTTGTGGCCTTCGCTGCCTTCTGTCCAAACCCTCTTCGCTCCCCTCTGTTCTATCTCCCTTCGTTCCCTTCTGTAACTTCAGCGCACGGAGACCTGTTGCCCGAGTTCGTAGTTCAGGTAGGGCCCAAGCCAACGTTCGATTTCCTCAAGCGGCATTCCCTTACGTTGCTGGTAATCCAGCACCTGGTCCCGATCGATCTTTCCGACACCGAAATATTTTGCGTCTTGATGACCGAAATAGAGTCCACTTACCGACGCCCCGGGCCACATGGCGAAACTCTCTGTCAGGCGGATCCCGGCATTCTTTTCGGCCGCCAGCAGATCGAATAGAGTCCGCTTCTCCGTATGGTCGGGACATGCAGGGTATCCCGCGGCGGGCCTGATACCTCGATAAGCTTCCCGGAGCAACTCTTCTTGTGAAAGATGCTCTTGTCCTCCGTATCCCCAGTCCGTGCGAGCCCGTTCATGAAGAAACTCCGCGAATGCTTCGGCAAGGCGATCAGCCAACGCCTTCACCATGATAGCATTGTAATCATCATGGTCGGCCTCAAACTGCTTCGCCAGTTCGTCCGCACCGTGTCCGACAGTGACCGCAAAAGTCCCGAGGTAATCGGGTCGGCCGGATTCTCTAGGCGCAATATAGTCGGCTAGCGAATGGTTATGTTGGTTAGCCGGTTTCTCCATTTGCTGGCGCAACATATGAAAACTCGTCAGCACGACCGAGCGCGACTCGTCGGTGTATAACTCGATATCGTCACCAACACTGTTAGCCGGCCAGAATCCGTAAACTCCCTTGGCCGTGATCAGCTTCCCGTTCACTATGTCTTGCAGCAGCTTCTTTGCGTCCTCAAAAAGTTGTCTAGCCTGCTCTCCCACTTCCGGGTCATCGAAAATCCTTGGATACCGGCCTCGCAATTCCCAGGTGTGAAAAAATGGCGACCAATCGATGTATGGAATCAATTCATCAAGCAGCTGATTTGAGATCGTACGCCGCCCAATAAAATGGGGCACATCGATCCGGGTGGTTGCCCAGTCAATCGGAGTCCTGCGCTCCCTGGCCTTCCCGATCGAGATGAGTTTCTTATCCGTGTTTCGCTTCGCATAGTCTTCGCGCAAACGCTCCTGATCGCTGGCATTTTTCTCGACAAAATCCGGTTTAAGTTCCTCACTGATCAACGCACCGACCACTCCGGCGGCACGCGAGGCATCGAGGACATGAACCGTAGGCCCGCTGTAGTGCGGCGCTATCTTCACTGCTGTATGCGCCCGGCTCGTGGTAGCGCCCCCGATCAGTAACGGCAGATTAATACCGAGCCGCTCCATTTCCTGGGCGACATGGACCATTTCATCGAGCGACGGCGTAATAAGTCCGCTAAGTCCTATAATGTCCACCGCCTCAGTCTTTGCGGCTTCGAGGATTTTTTCTGCGGGAACCATGACGCCAAGATCGATGACCTCAAAATTATTACAGCCAAGGACGACCGAAACGATGCTCTTCCCGATATCATGGACGTCACCTTTTACTGTGGCGATCAAGACCTTGCCCTGTGCTCTCGCATTTGGCTGCCTCGCACGTTCTGCTTCCATATAAGGGGTCAAACACGCGACGGACTTCTTCATAACACGAGCGCTCTTGACAACCTGGGGCAAAAACATTTTTCCCGCACCAAACAAATCCCCGACGACGCTCATTCCGGACATGAGAGGACCTTCAATGACCTCAATCGGCCTGCTGTACTGATTCCGGGCTTCCTCGGTATCCTGCTCTATGTACTCGACAATTCCTTTAATGAGTGCGTGCGACAATCGTTCCTCGACAGGAGCATTTCTCCATGCCTCATCTTTGACTTGAACCTTACCCGAAGATTTCACCTTTTCGGCAAAATCGACAAGACGCTCCGTCGCGTCCGGACGGCGATTCAGAAGGACATCCTCCACCAACTCCAGCAGATCTTTCGGAATCTCTTCATAAACCGCCAACTGGCCAGCATTGACTATTCCCATGTCGAGACCCGCATTGATGGCGTGGTAAAGGAATGCGGCATGCATCGCCTCCCGCACAACGTTGTTGCCCCGGAACGAGAACGAAATATTGCTCACTCCCCCGCTAACCAACGAGTGCGGCAAATTTTCCTTGATCCAGCGGGTGGCCAAAAGGAAGTCAGCCGCGTAATTGTTGTGCTCCTCCATGCCGGTCGCAACCGTCAGAACATTCGGATCGAAAATGATATCTTCGGGAGGAAACCCGACCTCCTGGGTCAAAATCCGGTAGGCCCGTGAACAGATCTCTTTTCTGCGGTCAAAAGTATCCGCCTGACCTTGTTCATCGAACGCCATGACGACGACCGCTGCACCATAACGACGGACGAGCCTGGCCTGGTGCTCAAATTTTTCCTCACCCTCTTTGAGGCTGATGGAATTCACGATGCCCTTTCCTTGAATACACTGCAGTCCAGCCTCAAGCACGCTCCAGCGAGAACTGTCAATCATGATGGGCACCCGAGCGATATCAGGTTCGGGAGCGACCAGGTTGAGGAACTTCACCATCGCGGCCTCGGAATCGATCATCCCCTCATCCATGTTGACGTCGATCAAGTTAGCTCCCCCTTCGACCTGCTGCAGGGCCACGGCCAATGCACCGTCGAAATCGCCGGCCAAAATCAACTTTGAAAACTTGGGTGAACCGGTGATGTTCGTGCGCTCGCCAATCACGGTAAAACTCTGCCCGAACTTGTACGGTTCCAGACCGCTCAACTGCGTCGCCGGCGGCAGATTCGGCAGCCTGCGCGGAGGTAAACCTTTCACGAGCCTGGCAAGCTCGGCAATGTGCGCCGGCGTCGTGCCGCAGCATCCGCCAACGATATTTAACCACCCAAGCTCAGCCCATTCGCGAAGCTGGGGCGCGAGGCTGTCAGGCGTTTCAGGAAACCCGGTAGGCGACAAAGGATCGGGCAAACCGGCGTTCGGGAAGCAGGAGACGTAGATAGGAGCGATCCGCGAGAGTTCCTCAATATATGGTCGAAGTTCTTTCGGACCGAGCGCGCAATTGAGGCCTACGCTGAGGAGCGGGGCGTGAGAGATCGAGATCCAGAAAGCCTCTGTAGTCTGTCCGGTCAAAGTCCGTCCGCTGGCGTCCGTGATCGTTCCGGATGCCATTACCGGCAGGCGATATCCCAACCTCTCGAAATGCTCCTCAATCGCGAACAAGGCGGCCTTCAGGTTCAAAGTATCGAATGTCGTCTCCACCAGCAGCAAATCCACTCCGCCCTCGATGAGGGCCGCAACCTGTTCCTGGTAGGCGTTTTTGACCTGCGTCCAGTTCACATCCCGTTTACCAGGATCGTTCACATCGCGCGAAATCGAGAGCGTTCGCGTTAGCGGCCCGATCGATCCGGCGACGTATCGTTTCCAGTTCGGGTCACTCGCCATCGCCCGGTCGACCGCTTTCCTGGCCAGTTGGGCGCCTGCGCGGTTAATCTCAGAGACATAGTGTTCCAACCCGAAATCTTCCTGCGAGATCGACGTTGCATTAAAGGTGTTCGTCTCGATGATATCCGCGCCGGCTTCAAGATATTGCTGATGAATCTGCGCGATGGCATCGGGTCGCGTCAGACACAGGACATCATTATTGTTTTTCAGATTCCTGGGATGGTTAGCAAATAAGGCGCCGCGATAATCCTCCTCTTTCAGCTTGAACTGCTGGACCATGGTCCCCATTGCCCCATCCAGAATGAGAATCCGCTGATCCAGCGCTTGAACGACATCGAAAGAGGCGGCTTTTTGGAGTTGGCTAGGCATAGGGTTGACGAAAAAAGGGTAGCACTTGAGCGGGACAGCCGCAATCGAATAGATTGACCTATCAAGATAGATTGATGGATGATGAACCTGGATTTGAGATTTTCTTGATACTCTCTCAGGTAAACACATCGGCCGCGACCGCCAGCACGAAGACCAGGCTTACGAAGGCGTTGCTTTGAAAGAAGGCTTTGTTGATTCCCGCAACGTCGAGTTTCGCGGCCGCCTGGTGTTCGTAGATCAAAGCGCCCAAAACCAAGACGAGCGCCGCAAAATAAATCGCACCAAGACCACTCGCCAATCCAAAAAAAACCAGGCAGATCAACAAGATACCGTGCATAATCTGGGCCAAGCGCAGACTTCCGGGGATGCCGTACTTCACGACCATTGAGCCTAACCCCTTGCGCTTATCGAAATCGTAGTCCTGGATGGCATAGATCAGATCAAATCCGACCAGCCAGAAGACCACGCCAAGAGCTAAAACGAGCGGAGGAACGGCGAACTGACCTCGGACTGCCAGCCATGCCCCCACCGGCGAGACCGCCAAAGCCAACCCAAGAAAAAATTGGGTAAACGACGTGAATCGCTTTGTTAAAGAGTAGAAGAAAATGATCGCCAATGCCACGGGCGAGAGAAGAAAGCAGAGCGGGTTAATCAACCAGCTGACAAGGATAAATCCGGCAGAAGGCACCCATACCAGGGACCACCCCACTCGCTTGGAAACCAACTTATGCCGACCGGCCGTACGCGGGTTTTCCTTGTCGATCTCCCAGTCTGCCACTCGATTGAAAGCCATGGCCGCAGTCCTCGCAAAGACCATGGCCAAAAGAATAAGCAGAACGATTCTAACGCTCGGAAAACCGTGTGCTGCGACAATCATTGACCCCGCGGCAAATGGCAGGGCGAATACCGTATGGGAAAAACGGATGAATTTCAGAATGCGCTGGATGTAGTCGAACACGGTTTCGAAAAACGAATAGGTGCCAATGGGCGCAAATGCAAAAGCAGCCTTTGCTTACGTTCTCAGACTTTGCTTTTCCATTCCAGGTGTTGGCTCAGCATCTTTTCTCCGTCGAAGACAAAGAAACCGCGAAAAGCTTGCCCGTCTAACGCCTCACGCAGCCAAAGTCGATCGTCCTCCCACATCTCGTTGAAAGGCAACTCCGCCACGTCAAACCAGAGAGGCGTTGCCTCTTCTGTTTCGATTGGCGTACCATCAAATTGGGAGGCGACAAACACCGTGCAGGACAGACTGTAGCCGTCGAGAAACTGGAAATGAAGTTCGCCCCGTCTGCGGCCATTCAGCAGGGTTATCCCGAGCTCCTCCCGAGCCTCACGGACAACTCCGGCTTCAGGTGTTTCTCCCTTTTCCAGTTTGCCTCCAACTCCATTGATCTTTCCGGCGCCCAAACCGCGCTTTTTTCGGATCATCAGCACGCGGGAACCCTGTTGAACGAAACAAAGGGTTGCCAACTCCCTCGCTTTCCAGTTCGACCAATCAAACGCGAACATGCCGCCTATTTCGGGATTTTCTCGTTCGGGGAACGCTGCTCTACTGGTGGACCGGCGGGTTTGAAAGGAGGATAGATCAGCCTGGCGCCGCGGGCGTAGGTGAAATAGGCCCACATCCATTGAATAAAGACCTGAATCTGATTTCGAAGGCCGACCAGGAAGATCAGATGCACCAAAAGCCAACTAAGCCAGGCGAGAAATCCACCGAACCGAATCCCATTCAGGTCCGCGACCGCCCTATTGCGACCGATGGTCGCCATACTTCCTTTATTCACGTATTTGAATCGCTTTGAAGACCTGCCTTGCGCGAGTTCCAGGATGTTGCGAGCTACGTGTGTCCCCATCTGCATTGCAGCCGGCGCGACACCCGGGAGCGGTTGCCCGGACTGGTGAGAGAAATTGGCCATGTCCCCAATGGCAAAAATCCGCGGATTGCCCGGGATACTCAGGTCTTCGTTAACCAACACACGACCTTGCCGATCGGTTTCTCCGCCCAACTGTTTGGCTAAAGGCGAAGCAGCATTTCCAGCTGCCCAGATCACCGTTCGCGTCGAGATAAACTCGTTCTCCAATTGAACCCCGTCACTGGTGACGCTGAGCACCTTCGTTTCTACGCGCACCTCGACGTCCATTTGCTTGAGTTGTTCCTTTGCCGAATTCGAAAGGCCGGGAGTGAAACTCGGAAGGATCCTCGGCGCGGCGTCCATCAGAATGATGCGCGCGTGTCCCGTCCTGATCGCTCGAAAGTCGTCCACCAACGTTCGTTTTGCCAATTCCGAAATGGCGCCGGCCATCTCGACTCCAGTCGGACCGGCACCGATCACAACGAAGGTTAAGGCTGCGGCCCGTACTTTGTCGTCCGCAGCAGTTTCAGCCACCTCGAAGGCGTTCAAAATCCGGCGGCGCAATTCGATAGCATCCGGTAAATTTTTAAGTCCGGGTGCGAAAACTTCCCAGTCGTCGCGACCGAAATACGAATGTCGCGCGCCGGCAGCGACGATCAGAAAATCGTACGGATACTCTTTCGTTTTCGTCTGGACAACGTTTGCGCGCGGATCGATCCGCTCTACTGCACCCATGACGACCGAAATATTTTGTGCATCCCTTAAGATGTGCCGAATCGGCTGGGCAATGTCGCCCGGGGACAAACCAGCCGTTGCGACTTGATAGAGCAACGGCTGAAACAAATGATGATTGGTCCGATCGATCATTGTCACCTGGACCGGCTGATTGGCCAACGCCTTCGCGGCGTACAATCCACCGAAGCCGCCGCCGATAATAACCACTTTCGCCGGGGCTGGGCTAACTTGTGTCACAGTCTCCATATTCCAATAATCAGTAAACGGTAGTCAGCCCTCCGAAAATCCGAAATTTTGCGACCACGCTTCAATGTCTGGCCAGATTCGGGATAGCACAAATATCTGAGACCAACGACGGTCGGGGAGTCGTCTCCTCAACCGCTGATTGCCGAACACCAACGGCTTTTCCCAAGCGCACGGAGCGAGCTTGTGAATTATTCACAAATAATGGCTTGCGAGCTTAAATAAGAAAAACCTATCTTGAAAACGGCTCCCGATTTTCGCCATGGCAATCACTACTCGCGATATCGTAACCCCTGATACGCTGACTCGCGCGTCGAGATCGCTCGAAGCGATTAGCGATTCGGAACTGCTGGGCGAAAAGCTCACGATCAATATGGGGCCCTCTCACCCGGCTACCCACGGCGTTTTGCGGATCGTGCTGGAGCTGGACGGAGAGATCATCACGAAAGCCGACCCTGACGTTGGTTACCTTCACCGCGGCGACGAAAAGATCGCGGAGAACATGCAGTACAACCAGTTTGTCCCCTACACGGACCGACTGGACTATCTAGCCCCCCTTGCCAATAACGTCGCGTATGCCCTTGCGGTCGAAAAATTGATGGGCTGGGAGTTGCCTCCACGCGGAAAGGCAATACGGGTCATTTGTTGCGAGATAGCGCGAATCTCGGCTCACCTCCTGGGTCTCGGTGCGTTTGCGATGGATGTCGGGGCGACGACGGTTTTCCTCTACACGTTCACGGAGCGCGAGAAGCTTTATGATTTGATCGAATTGCTGACCGGGGCTCGCTTCACGACCTCCTACACGCGAATCGGCGGAATGACGCGCGATCTGCCTGAAGGGTTCATCCCCGCGCTCAACACGTTTTTGGATGGATTCATCCCGCAGTTGAACGAGCTCGATAAGCTCCTGACGCGCAACCGGATTTGGGTTGATCGCACCAAAGACCTGGGCGTTATCAGCAAGGAAGACGCCATCTCTTACGCTATCACGGGTCCGAACATCCGCGGCAGCGGCGTGGAGTACGACGTCCGAAAAGCCAAGCCGTATCTCGACTACCAAAGCTACGATTTCGATATCCCTATCGGGACGGTCGGCGATGCTTATGATCGCTACCTGGTTCGATTTGAAGAGATGCGTCAGAGCGTTAAGATCTTGCGCCAGGCGATCGAGAAATTGCCCGAAGGCCCGGTCTTCGTGCAGGATCGGAAAAATCTTCCTCCGGATAAGCCGACGGTTTTGATGAAGATGGAGCAGTTGATCCACCACTTTATTATTCACACTGAGGGAGTGCACGCGCCGCCAGGAGAAGTCTATTTCTCAGCGGAGAACCCGAAGGGAGAGCTTGGGTTTTATGTCAACAGCCGGGGAGGTGGTGTGCCTCACCGGTTAAAGATTCGGGCCCCATCGTTCGTCAACCTGAGCATCCTGCCGAAAATTCTTCCTGGTCACATGATGAGTGACGTGGTCGCAATTCTCGGCAGCCTGGATTTCGTGATGGGCGAGTCCGACCGATAGCAATGCAACGTGGCGAGCTTATTCCGGTTGTGGCCGCGGTCCTCGCGATCGCCGGCTGCCAAAGAGAGATCGCCAACCGAAATCTGGACCAACTAAAGCCAAACATGTCCCAGAAGGAGGTCGAGTCTATCCTCGGAAATCCGGATCGGACAGAGAAAGTGGATTTGGAACTGGAAACACAGAAAAAGACGATGTCGATCACCCGCTACTATTACAGCCAGAAGGGAGAAACCGTCGTGCTTCATTTCCAGAACGGTCACCTGATCGATACCCCTGAAAAACTGAAGGAGAAGTAAAGATGGAAATACCGGCCGAGCTTGAAGCCAAGATCGACGAAGTGATCACGCAGTACCCAGTTTCCAAACGCAGCGCTACGTTGCCGTTGCTTCATTTGATTCAGGAACAGTTTGGCTACATCGAAGAAAACGCGATCGGGTGGGTCGCCCGGAAACTAGGCCTCGAACCGATTAACGTGCTGGAAGTGGTGACTTTTTATCCAATGATCCGCCGGGAACGGGCTGGGAAACATCATATCCGAGTCTGCCGCACGCTCTCCTGCGCCATGGCGGGCGGCTACGAACTGCTGGACGCCTTTTGTAAACACGCCAGGATCGAACGGAAACACAATGAGCACGGAACTCACCTCTTCAAGAGCGAAGACGGCAAGTACAGCATCGAATTCGTGGAATGCCTTGCGAGTTGCGGGTTTGGACCGGTTTGCATGATCAACGATGATTTTTACGAAGCGGTGTCCCAAGAGGAAATCCCACAATTGCTCGAAAAATACCAGTAGCCATGGCCTCGACCACTCGCACTCCACACCCGCGCGAAAGGCGGATCATATTCAAAAATATCGATCGCCCAGGTTGGACGAATGACATCGAGTGCTATCTCAAAGACGGCGGTTACGAAGAATTAAAAACTGCGTTCACGATGAAGCCCGAGCAAATCGTGAATGAAGTCAAGGCGTCCGGTTTGCGCGGACGAGGCGGCGCGGGATTTCCCTGTGGAGTGAAATGGGGCTTTATCCGGCCGGGCGGCGCGAAGCCGGTCTATCTGATTTGCAACGCCGATGAGTCCGAGCCGGGAACGTTCAAAGATCGCTACATCATTCATCAGGATCCGCATCAGCTTCTCGAGGGGATGATCATTTCCTGTTATGCGGTCAATGCGCGACTAGCCTACATCTATATCCGCGGTGAGTTTCCCGAAGGCGCGAAAATCCTCGAGCGCGCTCTTGCCGAGGCAAGACAACACGGGTTTCTCGGAAAGAATATTCTAGGTTCGGGATTCGATTTGGAGATGTACGTTTTCCGAGGTGCCGGAGCTTACATTTGCGGGGAAGAAACCGGCCTTATCGAGTCCATGGAAGGAAAGCGTCCGTATCCACGCATCAAGCCGCCCTACTTTCCGGCTGCGCTCGGCTTGTACTTGTGCCCGACCATCGTCAACAACGTGGAAACGCTATGCAACGTGAAGCATATCGTAAAAATGGGTGGCGCTGAATACGCGAAGATAGGAAAACCGAACAACACGGGTACGCGGTTGCTTTGTGTGAGCGGAGATGTCCAGAAGCCGGGCTATTACGAATTCGAGGTCGGCGGAATCACAATCGGCGAACTGATCAACGATATTTGTGGCGGCCTGAAGCCGGGACGAAACCTGAAGGCAGTCATTCCGGGAGGTAGCTCCGCGAAGGTAATGAACGCAAAGGACCGTTACAAAATCAAGACCAAGCAACCCGACGGAACGATGGTAAATCAGGAGTTAGGCCTCGAGGATATCCCTATGGATTTCGATACCCTCGCTGCCGCAGGCTCAATGGCGGGGTCCGGCGGCGTTATCGTGATGGATGACACGCGGGACATGGTTTGGGCTCTTAACAACATCAACGAGTTTTACGCACATGAGAGCTGCGGCCAATGCACGCCGTGCCGCGAAGGTTCTCTCTGGATGAAAAAGATTACGGAACGCATGCTCCACGGAGGCGGTGTTGAGGAAGACACTGACACCCTCAAGAGCGTTGCGGACAACATCGCCGGGCGGACGATCTGTGCATTTGGTGAAGCCTGTGCATGGCCTACTCAAAGCTTTGTCGCCAAGTTCCGAGAAGAGTTTACCGCCACCGCCGGCAAAAAGGGAAATGGGAATGGGTCTACTAACCACTGACGATTCACAATGAGTGCACCTACCGAACTACTCAACGTGCAGATCGACGGCCTCTGGTACCAGTTCCAGAAGGGCACTCGTGTCATTGAAGCATGCGCTCAGGCCGGAAAGTTTGTTCCTCACTATTGCTACCATCCGAAACTGAGCTCACCCGGCAATTGCCGAATGTGTCTGATCGAGATGGGCATGCCCAAGCTGGGCCCCGATCGAAAACCAGAGTTGGGTCCGGACGGCAAACCGGTCGTCAGTTGGATCCCGCGTCCACAAATATCTTGTGCTCAGGATATAGCCGAAGGCATGGGAGTCCGGACAGATTCGGCGATGACGCGAGAATGCCGCAACGGGGTGATGGAGTTTCTTTTAATCAACCATCCGCTGGATTGCCCGATTTGCGACCAGGCCGGCGAATGCCAATTGCAGGAGTATAGCGTCGAGTTCGGCACCGCCGGGTCACGTTTCCTGGACGAAAAGGTCAAAAAGCCAAAACGTGTTGAGCTTGGCCCGCGGGTTACGCTTGATGACGAGCGCTGTATTCTGTGCTCCCGGTGTATCCGGTTCATGAAAGAGGTCGCGCACGACGACGTGCTCGGATTCGCCGGCCGCGGAAGCCATACCTACCTCACCGCCCATCCTGGTAAAATCCTGGACAGCAATTACTCTCTGAACACCGTAGATCTTTGTCCTGTTGGAGCGCTGACGAGCACCGATTTTCGATTCAAAATGAGGGTCTGGTTTCTCAAAGAAACCAAGAGCCTGTGTACAAGCTGTGCCACGGGTTGCAATACACTCATCGGGACCCGCGAGAATGCAATGTACCGACAGACGCCAAGGGAGAATGACGCGGTTAATTCTGCCTGGATGTGCGACTACGGCCGCTTGAATTTCCACTATGTGAATTCGCCGGAACGGCTCAAAATGCCGCAGGTACGAGAAAGCCAGGTTTTGGGCGGCGTCTCCTGGCGTAGCGCACTCTCGAAGGCCGGGCAAGAGCTGAAGCAATTCGAGAAAGACTCGGTCGCCGTGATTGCCTCCGCGAAGATGACCAACGAGGAACTTTGGCTAGCGAGAAAATTAATCGATTCGCTGGGCACAAACCATCACGACATCGTTCCCAGATTCGGGGAGGCAGATGACCTCCTCATGAGTGCGGACCGCAATCCAAACACGCTGGGGGCGCAGCTTTTCGGAGTTACGGGGGAACATCCCGGTGCGAAACTCAAGGAAATCGCGGAAAGGATTGGATCGGGTGAGATCAAGGCAGTGGTCGCCCTTGGCGAAGACCTGACGCAGATCGGATTGACGGCGGGCGAACTTAAGAAACTGTCGACATTGATTGTCGTCGACATTCTGCCGACCGATACGACACGAAGTGCGAGCGTGTTGCTTCCGGGTTCGGCCTTCCCTGAGAAGCGCGGCACGATGATCAATTTCAAAGGCCGGCTGCAGCGATTAAATCGGGCGTTGCAGGCGCCGGGAGAGGCCAGGGATGACTGGGAAATAATTCGTGACCTGATTCAACAGTTGAGCGGATCGAACGGGATCTACCTCATTGAGGATGTTTTCAAACAGATTGCAGAGGCGATTCCCGAAATGAAAGGGCTGTCCTTGAGCAGGATTGGTGACAGCGGCGTGCAACTCGTCGACGAAGCGGAGGAGGCGCGGCCGGAGGCCGTGACAGTATAATGGAGGTTTTGATCCTCATCCTGGTCTCGTTAGCGAAGACCATCGGTTTGATCTTCGTGATCATCCTCCCGATGGTTTCCTACACGGTTTACGCCGAGCGACGTGTCAGCGCGATGATACAGGATCGGTTGGGTCCGAACCGGGTCGGACCTTTCGGCCTCATTCAACCGATCGCAGACGCCGTAAAGCTCTTGCTAAAGGAAGATTTTACGCCGGCACACGTAAACAAATTGTACTACTGGCTGGCGCCGGCCTGCGCCATGGCACCCTCGATGATGGCGCTCGCCGTGATTCCATTTGGGAGTCAGTTGTGGGGTGAGCCAATGGTCGTCGCGAATGTTAACGTCGGTGTTCTTTGGGTCTTTGCCGTTTCTTCCCTGGGTGTCTACGGCATTGTGTTGGCGGGATGGTCCTCCAACTCGAAGTATCCCTTCCTCGGCGGGATCCGTTCAACATCGCAAATGATTTCGTACGAGCTTTCCCTTGCCCTCTCCGTGATCCCGATTTTCATGATCTGCCGGACTTTAAACCTTCCGAGGATCGTCCAATACCAGATCGATCACGGCTGGTTGATTTCTCCTATCTGGATTAAAGGAATCAGCCTGTTCCCACTCAGCATCAATTTTCACGAAATTCTGCAATCAATCGATATCCTGAAAATTATCCTCTGGATACCGCTTTTTATTTCTTTTGTTGTTTTTACAATCTCGATGTTCGCCGAGACTAATCGCTTGCCGTTTGACCTGCCGGAAGCCGAGACCGAGCTGGTCGGCGGGTATCACACCGAGTATTCGTCGATGAAGTTCGCACTCTTTTTCCTCGGAGAATACGCTGCGATGATAACGGGGTCAGCGGTAATCGTGACCCTTTTCTTTGGCGCGTGGCACGTTCCGCTCTTGCCAACGGCTCTCGAAAATCCTTATTCGATCTGGGGCGTCCTGCTTGGACTCATCCACATCACGGCTTTCTTCGTCAAGGTAGCTCTCCTCCTTTTCTTTTTTATCTGGGTCCGATGGACGCTGCCCCGCTTCCGGTACGATCAGTTGATGAGGCTTGGCTGGTATTTCTTCATCGAGATCGCGCTCGTCAACGTGTTTATCGTCGCAATCATTCTACCTTTCATGCGAAAATAAGGACAATGTTATGGCTTACATCGTTGGCCGTCCAAAATTGACCTTTGCAGAAAAGGCGTATCTGCCTGCCGTTATGACGGGGCTTGGGATTACCATCCGTCACTTCGTTAATATTCTTTCCGGCAGAAAGAAAGTCACCATGCAGTACCCGGAGGAAAAATGGGACAAGCAGTTACCTCCTCACTACCGTGGCGCGCCTACCCTTGTAAAAGACGAATATGGCCGTGAGCGTTGCGTGGCTTGTCAGCTTTGCGAGTTTATCTGTCCACCGCGCGCGATCACCATTCACCCCGGGGAAATCCCGGAGGAGAATAGATGGCGCAAGGTCGAGAAATTCCCGCAGGAATTCGAGATCGACATGATACGCTGCATTTACTGCGGTCTGTGTGAAGAGGTTTGCCCGGAACAAGCAATCTTCCTACGAAAAGATTATGCGATCACCGGCCTGACGAGGCAGGAAATGGTGCACGACAAGAAGAAGCTTTATGAACTCGGCGGTGTAATGACGGGTCTGGTTAACAAGTGGGACGACAAAAAATAGCCACATGTCACCTATACTCTTCTGGATCTTCGTTGCGATGATGCTGTTCTTCGGCGGGATGGTAGTTCTTAACCGTAACCCGGTCGCCAGCGCATTGAGTCTTGTCGTTTCATTTCTCGCGTTAGCTGCTCTCTACGTATCGCTCGATGCGTATTTCATCGGAGTCATTCAGATCCTCGTATACGCCGGGGCGGTCATGGTTCTATTCCTTTTCATCATCATGCTGCTGGATCTTAAAGCCGAGAGCCGTCGCCGTGTGAATTTTCCGGCCGTCTGCGGCGGATTCGTGGTCATTATCCTATTCATCAAGGTCTTGTCAGATGTCTGTTACGGCTTTGAAGGAGGGAATGCCAAGTTTCCGGCGATCTCGCAGGGTCCGCAAGGTGATGTCTGGCACGTCGGAATGGTCCTCTTCAAGCAGTACAATGTTCCGCTTCAAGTGGTAGGAACATTGATCCTGGTGGCGACAATCGGCGTTGTAATACTAAGCAAGCGGGAGCTGAAATAACCGATGGTTACGCTCAATGACTATCTGATTGCCAGTGGCCTGTTGTTCGCCATTGGATTCGCCGGAGTCCTTCTCCGGCGGAACGTCATCGTCATTTTCATGGCGTTGGAGCTGATGCTCAACGCAGCCAATCTTTCGTTGATAGGGTTTTCAAGGTATAACGTGCACGATGGTTTGCCCGACTATAATGGGCAAGTCCTGGTGTTCTTCATCATCACTGTCGCTGCTGCCGAAGTTACCGTCGGACTGGCCATTATCGTAGCGCTGTTCCGGGCCAGACAAACCACTCATGTCGAGGACATGAATACCTTGAAATTCTGACGAATGAACATCAGTCCGTGGATTATCCTCTTCGCGCCGATTGTATCCGCTGCGGTGATCGTTTTGTTCACCGAGAAATTCAAGAAGCTCAGTTCCTATATTTCGGTTGCGGCAGTCGCCATCTCATTCGTCTTCAGTCTAGCGGTTTTTTTTGGTCCGGATGGAACCGCTGAGTTTCAACTGGATCGACCTGGGTACCTTCCAGGTTAAGATCGGCTATCTGATTAACGATCTAACCAAGCTCATGCTTCTGGTTGTCAGTGGCGTCGGGCTAGTGATTCATATTTATTCGATCGGATACATGTCGGATGATCGTGGGCGTTCGCGTTACTTCTGCGGACTCTCACTGTTTATGTTCTCGATGCTCGGCATCGTGCTCGCGGACAACTTCATCATGATGTTTATGTTCTGGGAGTTGGTTGGCGTCAGCTCCTACCTTCTGATCGGTCACTGGTTCAATCGGCCAGCCCCTCCCGCAGCCGCCAATAAGGCCTTTCTCGCTAACCGGATCGGTGATTTCGGGTTCATGCTCGGCATCCTGCTGGTCTGGTCTGCCTCTGGAACCGTGACTTTCGATGAACTAAGCAGCCGCTGGTCCACGCTGGGGCTGGGTCATGGATTCATGACTGTTGCGGCGCTGCTAATTTTTTGCGGAGCGATCGGAAAATCGGCCCAGTTCCCTCTCCACGTCTGGCTGCCGGACGCGATGGAGGGTCCGACTCCAGTCTCCGCATTAATCCACGCGGCGACAATGGTCGCCGCCGGGGTTTTTATGCTCGTCCGCAGTTACTTTCTCTTCGCGCCGTCCGCAACAGCTCTCGGCGTCGTACTCTGGATTGGCTTGCTAACCTCCCTCCTCGCCGCACTGATGGCGACGCAACAAGACGACATCAAGCGAGTGCTGGCCTATTCAACACTGTCTCAGCTTGGTTTGATGATTGCCGCCATCGGTCTCGGGGCTCCGCAGGCAGGCATGTTCCATCTCTTTACGCATGCTTCGTTCAAGGCACTATTGTTCCTTGGCGCAGGCTCAGTGATCCACAGCCTGCACCACGAGCAGAACATATGGCAAATGGGCGGCCTGCAGAAGAAAATGCCGGTCACCTTCTGGACTTTCCTGATCGGAACTCTGGCTCTGATTGCTTGTCCGCCTTTTGCTGGATTTTGGAGCAAGGACGATATCCTGGCGTCTGCGGATCATAACATTCCCGCTTTTCTCGCCATCGCAGCCGTCACCTTCCTGACCGCATTTTACATGTCTCGACTCTTCGTTGTGGCGTTCCTCGGACGAGGCCCGATCGGACCACGCTAGCCACGCCCACGAATCGCCCCGGGTGATGACCGTTCCGCTGATACTGCTCTCAATTCCCGCCTGTATTGCCGGCTTCCCGTTTATCGCTCCGATTTTCATCAAAGTGCCAGAACACGAAGGGTCGCCGATCGGCGCGATGGCGGTTTCACTGATTGCGTTCGCGGCAGGAGCGGCTTCCGGTTACTACCTCTACAAAGATAAAGCCAAGGACTCCATCGAGATCCCTCTTTTCGAGCACAAGTTCTACTTCGATGAAATGTATGGCAGCCTGATAAAATGGACCCAGGATCTGCTCGCCGACATTTCGGGCTTTATCGACCGCTGGGTGATTGACGGCACTCTCGTCCGAGGGCTCGGCGGAATAACCTGGGGTGCCGGCTTCGCCCTGCGTTTCCTGCAAATCGGCAACCTGCAGGCGTACGCCTTTCTCTTCGGTGCAGGGGTAGTCTTGCTGCTTTACTTCATCCTGTTCGGTACAAAATGAGTTTTCTTGTTCACCTTATCTATCTCTCACCTCTCTTGGCCGGAGTGGGAATTATTCTCGGACTTCCGGCGCGGAAGACGGCCGTTGCAGCGACTGTCATCGCTCTCATCTCGGCCGTAATCGTGTTTATCGGCTATGATCGGGCAGCGGGTGGCTATCAATTCGCTGGCTTCCTTCCTCTGGTAGCAGACTGGGACCTGAATTTGTCAGCCGGCGTAGACGGCCTGAGCGCCACGTTATTACTTCTCACCTCAATCGTAGCACTCGCCGCGGTTTGGTTGGCGCCCAAAGTGGACGAAGGAGAAAATCGATACTACGCCTGTATCTTGTTGATCGCGGCGGGGGCTGCCGGCGCATTTGCTTCTCTCGATCTTTTTTTCTTTTATGCGTTTCACGAATTGGCGCTTATCCCGACTTTCCTGATGATTGGGATTTGGGGGTCAGGCAATCGCCAGGGCGCGGCCTGGAAGATCACCATCTACCTGTCAATCGGCAGCATTATACTTTTAATCGGCTTGATCGGCCTCTATCTGTTGCCTTCGCCGGAGCAACGGACGTTTAACATTGTGAAGCTTCAGCAGCTCGCATCATCCGGCGTTTTTTCCGGTCACGGATCCAATTCTGTCTATTTTCTGTTATTGTTAGGATTCGGCATTCTGGTATCGCTCTTTCCCTTTCACACCTGGGCGCCGCAAGCGTACGCATGCGCGCCGGTACCGGTAACCATGCTTCATGCGGGCGTTTTGAAGAAGTTCGGCCTTTACGGTCTTCTCAGGGTAGCCCTGCCACTGATGCCTGAAGCGGCGCGACATTGGGCCTGGCTACTTTTAATCCTGCTGGCCGGCAACATCCTCTACGTCGGTCTCGCCACGATTTCGCAGAAACAGCTCGACCTCACCCTGGCTTATTCGAGCGTCATGCACATGGGATATATATTTCTCGGAATCGCAAGCTATAACGTGATCGGCTTGAACGGCGCGGCTCTTCTTATGTTTGCCCATGGCTTGTCCATCGCAGCCCTTTTCGCAATGTGCGGCGAGCTCCGAAAACAAACAGGCACCCTGAACTATCTCGACCTTGGTGGTTTAGCGACAAATATGCCGCGCCTGAGCTTCTTCTTTGGATTGGCCACTTTTGCCTCAATCGGACTTCCGGGCTTTGCAAATTTTGCTTCTGAACTTCTGGTTTTCTTCGGCGCCTTCAAACATTCCACGCCGGGCTCAGGCTTTAACGAATACCAAATCGTCGGCACGATCGCCCTATGGGGCGTCGTGATATCCGCGGTCTATATGTTGCGAGCTTATCGGGCAATCTTCATGGGAGAACGCCAAGCCCGCTGGCAAACCGTAAAAGACATGCCGCTCAACCTTGGATGGGCGGTGATCCTGCTCGTCGTTGCGCTTCTCGTCGTTGGGATAGCGCCCCGAACCGTTTTGGATGCTGTTGAACCAGGAATTCGACTTTTCGTGAAATGACTTTCGCCCCAATTTTCTTCGAATTGTTCGTTCTCGCGTTGGGAATGTTGATTCTTTTGCTTGAATCATTCTCCGAGAAGGAAGACCGAAAATTGTTCGCGGTGATCGGAATCGTCGGGTTGGCGATTGTCTTCGTGTTTTTGCAGGCGAGCGTGCCCGGGCCCAGCGGGATGTCTTCGTACGTCGTCGATTCCGCGGCCATTTTCTTCAAAAAGGTCGTGGTGCTCACGACGATCGTCGTACTGATCATGTCGATCGATTATGCAGACATGATCAAGCGTTTTCTGCCGGGCGGTTCGCGTCAATCCGGTCTCGGCGAATTTTTTGCCCTGCCGGTGCTGACATGCGCCGGGATGATGTGGATGTCGTCCGCCATCGACTTTATTCTGATCTTTGTCTCCCTTGAGTTGGTCACTATTTCCTTTTATGTCCTGGTGGCTTACATGCGCAGGAACGCGTCCTCCCTGGAAGCCGGCGTCAAATACCTGATTCTGAGCGCCCTCTCGACGGGCTTCACCGTTTACGGTATCACCTGGATCTACGGTGTCACCCGTCAGACCAATCTCGTCCAGATCCAGCAAGTGCTGCCATCGATTCCCATCGACAATCAGCCCGGGCTTCTATTTGGTGCGCTTCTTGTCCTGGTCGGTCTCGGATTCAAAATAGCCGCTGCGCCTTTCCAATTTTGGGTTCCCGATGTCTACCAGGGAGCTCCCACGCCGATTACCGCATTTCTCTCGGTGGGTTCCAAGTCGGTTGGATTCATCGTTCTGCTGCGGGTTGTCCAGGCGTTCCAGAGTCTTCCGGCGGTCGGGGACAGGCTGATTACCGCGGTCATACTTTTAGCTGCCGCGACCTTGCTTTACGGCAATCTCGCGGCATTGCCTCAGACGAACTTCAAGCGTCTTCTGGCGTATTCCAGCATCGGTCATGCCGGCTACCTTCTGATGGCGGTAGCCGGGATCGGTGCCCAGGATTCCGGACAAGCCGTGGTCGTGTATCTCGCCGCTTACCTGTTGATGACGCTGCTCTCGTTCCTCGTGCTGGTGATCGTGAGCGCCCATGGTGAAGGGGACGACATCGTCCACTTCAACGGCCTCGCTAAACGCTCCCCGTTTCTGGCGTTCGCCTTGCTGGTGGCCATGATGTCTCTCGCCGGCGTACCGCTCACGGCAGGATTTCTCGGCAAATTTCTCGTTTTTAAGGTTGCCTTTGAGACTCGGCAATTTTTGCTGCTCGCGCTCGGTATCATTACCGTCGGCTGCGGTTTCTACTTCTACCTGAAAGTGGTGAAAGCAATGTATTGGCAACCGGCAGCCGTGAATGGCGCAGCCATTCCAGTTAGCAGGCTTTCACTGGTGGCAATCGTTATCATGGTGCTTCTGATCTTCGTTCTCGGAATCTTTCCTCAAGTTGCGCTAGGCCTCATGCCAGCCTGACGGCGCAAAGATTACTATTTTGGTCCCGCGTTCATCAGGGGCCAAAGCGTGCAGTCTGAATACATCACCTTGGCTCCACTCCTACCCGGAGCCAAAATGGCTGGACCAGCTGTCTTTGCCGCCAGTTCTTTCTCATTGAAAATAAGACCGGCAGCATCCACCTTTCTCCTCCCTATGTTGGAATCGATTCGCAAGCGGCAGCGGACTTTGCTCATGCTCGTCACGATCGTTGTTATCGTGGCTTTTGGCTGGATTTACAACCCGGCCTCGATGCGTCACGTCGAAGGCCCCGGTGGAACCATCGGAAAATTAAATGGGCGTACTATTTCCGTCGGTGAAATCCAGAAAGTCGAGAGAAGCATTCAATTGATTGTTGCCCTTGGCATGAATGACCTGTTGGAACAATTGACCACGGACGGACGTACCCGCGACGATCAGTTTCTGAGCTTTGCGTGGAATTTGCTATTGCTTCGCGACGAAGCGAAACGGCTTCAGGTTGATCCAACTGCGGAACAGATAAGAGATACCGAGAAGAGTCTGCCCCGGTTTCAGACCGACGGCAAGTTTGACCCCAAAAAGTATCAACAGTTCGTCGAAACGGTCTTAAAGCCGAACGGGTTCAGCGCGGCGGATCTCGACGATATTGTAGCCGATCACTTGCGCTTGGCGGGAGTCAGCCAATTAGTTAAGGGCAGTTCTCCCCTGCCGGAACCAATGTTTCGGCAGCTGTACGATCAGATGAATCAAAAGGTTTCTCTGGCCGTAATCCGGTTCAAACGCGCAGATTTCGAGCCTTCCATTCAGGTATCAGACGACGAAATTCGCAAATATTACGATCAGCATAAGGATACTTTGCAGTCGCCGGAAAAACGAAAAGTCGATCTCGTTTCGTTTTTGTTGAACGACGAGCAAAGGAAATTACCGGAACCCGAACAGGTTGCGGCCAAGAAACCGCTTGCGGAACAGGCAGACGCGTTTGCTCAGACTGTGCTGCAGAATCCGGCGAATTTTGGCCAGGCTGCGCAGCAAAAAGGTCTCCAGCTTCAGCAGACCGAGCTTTTCACGATGCAACAGCCGGACAAAGCGATCGCGCAAGAACCTGCATTGGTGCGCGAGTCGTTCAATCTCAGCACAGAGAATCCGGTCAGCGACGTCATCGAGGGAAAGGACGGCTTTTACGTGATGAAACTGGCGAAGATCGAAGCCAGTCAACCGCTTTCGCTGGAGGAAGCGAAAGACAAGGTGGTTGCCGCTATCAAAGCAGAGAAGGTCCGAACAGGAATTGAAGCGAAAGCCAGGGAAGTTCGAGAAAAGATCGATGTTGAGATGCACAATGGAGCCGATTTCGCGCAAGCAGCCGAAAAGGCCGGATACAAAGCTGAAACTCCGCCACCATTTGCTCTCGCCGATCCCGGTGGCAACGCGGAACTCGCCAGCATCATGGCAATCAACAGCGTTGATCTCGATAAAGGTGGGACTTCAAAACTCCTGGAGAACCAGGACGGCGGACTCATCATCCACATGCTCAACAAGGAGCCGGTCGACGAGCAGAAATACGAAGAGTACAAAAAGGCCGAATACGCCGAGCAAAATAATCGATACGAAACGATCGCCGTCCGCGAATGGCTGAAGCTTGAACAGCAAAGGGCCGGTCGGCCACCGATCTTCGGCCGGGGATCGACCGGGTAGGTACGCTCTGAGTCTCGGCGTGCCCGCCGGCGCTGAGCAAGGGCAAAAAGACCTATGGAAGAAATCCCACCGCAGATCGAAGAACTCTTCGACGATGCCAACGGCGACCTGGCAATTGGTGAATTGCCTGCCGCAATTGAAAAGTATCGCCGATGCGTCGAACAAGTTCCTGAATTCTTCGACGGATGGCACGCGCTCGGGATGGCGCTTATGAAGCATGGCGATTTTCCGAAGGCCATCGAGGCGGGCAAAAGATCCGTGGAACTGCGGCCAAACGATCAACTAGCGTGGTCGAGCCTTTCCCTCTTCTACGTTCGTAACAACCAGATTAAGGAAGCCGAGGCTGCTGGAACAAAGGCCCGTATCCTATCCTGGGGCGGCAAGATCGCTCGAGAGTGAAGATGTGAAATACTTCTTAACCACCGCCATTGATTACACGAACGGTGACCCGCACATCGGGCACGCATACGAAAAGATTCTCGGCGACGTCATTGCCAGATATCACCGGGAATTTGACGGCCCCACATACTTTTTGACAGGAGTCGATCAGCATGGGCAAAAGGTGCAACAGGCCGCCCAGAAGTGCGGCGTCCCCCCGCTGGATTTTGCGCGCCAAGTCACTGGGAAATTTCTGACCCTATGGGACAAGCTTGGCATCAAGAGGGATGGATGGGCAGCGACGACAGACCCGAGGCATAAAGCGGCAGTTCGCAAGGTCCTGCAGTCCCTTTACGACAAGGGCGAGTTGGTGAAGGCGAAGTATGCCGGATACTACAGCGTTCGGCAGGAGCAATTTCTGACCGACAAAGAACGGAATCAGGCCGGAGAGTTTGGACAGGAATGGGGTGAGGTCATCTTTCTTGAAGAAGAGAATTGGTATTTCCCGCTCGCGAAACATAAGGATTGGCTCAAGAATTTTATTGAGGAGCACCCGGATTTTGTGATCCCGGACTTTCGCCGGAGTGAACTCGTCAATGCGATCGATCGACTTTCGGGCAATCTGTGTGTTTCCCGGCCAAAGGAGCGGTTGTCCTGGGGCATTGAGTTTCCTTTTGATCCGGACTACGTCACGTACGTCTGGTTCGATGCTCTTTTGAACTATGTCACCTTTGCCGGCTACCTATCTGAAGGTGATCCGAGCCTGCCCGCGTTCGGAGAACTTTGGCCGTGCAAAGCCCATATCATCGGCAAGGATATCCTCGTCCCTGCCCACGGAGTGTATTGGCCGATCATGCTTCACGCCATGGGATTCTCAGACCAGGAGATGCCGCGGCTACTGGTGCATGGTTGGTGGAACGTAGCGGGTGCAAAAATGAGCAAAAGCATCGGAAATGTAGTTGATCCAAGCGTTCTAGCGGACCAATACGGCCCCGATGCAATCCGCTATTACCTGATGAGGGACAACGTCGTGGGACAGGACTCGGATTTCAGCGAAAAGCGACTTGTCATGCGTCATAACAGCGATCTGGCCAACGACCTCGGCAACCTCGTTAACCGCACAATTAGCATGAGCCAGCGGTATCGTAACGGTGTTGTTGGATCGCTTGCGCTGAACGATCCAGATCTGAATGCGATTCGCGATCTGTCAAAATACGTGATCGAACGCTACCGTGAAGCGTTTGAGCGGTTCGAAGTGCACGGCGCGATCGAAGCCGCATGGGAGCTTGTAGCCAGAGCCAATGGCTTGGTGGAACAAAAAGCTCCTTGGAAACTGGCAAAGGATCCGAGGCAATCCGAATTGTTGGACGCTGTCTTGCATACGCTTGCAGAAACCGTGAGATTGCTGGCCCTCCTGGTCAGCCCCATCATTCCAGCGCCCAGCGAAAGGATCCTTGAGCAACTGCAAGCCGCGCATATCCGCACCCTCCAATGGGGCGGGATACCGTCCGGGCATCAGCTAGGCAAACCATCCCCGATTTTTCCGAGGTTAGAACCGATCAGGGACGTGTCTTAACAATTTTCTAAGATGCGTCCTTGATCAGCCAGCTTTTGACGGTGGCGATGGTTTCATTGGTCAAACCGTGTCCGGCGTTTTCGAAAGAGACGGTCAAGTCAGCTTCGGCATTGCGAAGCAGGGTAGCGAGCTCGAGCGCTCCTCCCGGGGGCGCAACCGTGTCGTCATGAGCCGCCGCGATGAGCACCGGCACACCTTTCAAGAGGGGCAACTTCTCCGGAATGAGCGGCAGCATCGGTCGCAGGAGTGCCGCACCGCCCAGGGCTTCCGGCCTAAGCAGGAGGAGACTAGCAGCGATGTTTGCACCATTCGAGTAACCCACCGCGCGCATGTTTTGCCGATCAAAGCGGTATTGCTCCGACGCCGACTCGATGAAGTCGGCAAGCTCGTTCGTGCGGCGAATGAGATCTTCCTCGTCAAAGACACCGATCGCCAGCCGCCGGAAGAAGCGCGGCATGCCGTTTTCCAGGACCTTGCCGCGCGGGCTTAGCAGGGCCGCCTCAGGATCAAGTGCGCGGCCGACCGGGATGAGATCGTTTTCGTCCCCGCCGGTACCATGAAGAAGGAGGAGAGTGCGCGCGGATCGGCCCGGCACGAAGGTGTGCAAGAAATCGAGCGTTGTCGGTTTGGTCATATTGTGGCCTTGGTTGGGAGGGCTATCTTGGGAAGAACGTCCTCGATCTGCGAACGTTTTCGTTCCAGCCAGGGCGGAAGCCGCAGTTTGGTGCCGAGTTCGTTGACAGTTTCGTCGTGGGTGAATCCCGGCGGATCGGTAGCGATCTTCGAAAAGTATGCCACCTGATTCCCGGAAGTAGATTGCGTGAAAATAAATGCGGTCCATCACCGCACCGATGCTCACCGTTCCTTCGCGGCTTTCCAATGCCGTAGAGACACTATGGAGTCCGCGAATTGAATGCTGGACCGGAACTGGTCCTTCGTCCCACGGTTGAACCTCTTCTCCAGACGCCGTGGCCACCAGCTCGATCAACAGGCCGTCGGGATCCGTAAAACGGACGACTTCTTCGCCGAATCGCTCTTCCGTTCGCAAAGGGTCGACGTGACGCTCTTTGAGTCGCTCGAGCCAGTAATCGAGAGACGCCGAAGGAATCGTAAATGTCGTGGCTTCGATCTCACCGACGCCACGAACGCCCTGGCGCGCGTCGGGCCACGGGAAGAACGTCAAAATCGTCCTGGGACTACCGACACGATCGCCGAAGTAAAAGTGATAGCTGCCAGGATCATCAAATTTAACCGTGCGCTTGACTAGCCGCAGCCAGAGCAATCCCACGTAAAAGTCGAGGTTGCGCTGAGGGTCACTTGCGATCGCAGTTACGTGATGAAGGCCTGTAATATTCATTCGTAGGCTAGTATTGGGAGACGCTGTCGTGCGTCCGCCGCTGCACGCCGATCAAGATTCAAGGGTGAAAATAGAGCACGCGGGGTCTTACATAACAGCACCCAGCATCCAGGGAACGAACTCTTCTGCGCCGAATCCATGCGCTTCGGAACGTGATTGCCGACCGGAAGCTGTTTCCAGAATCAACTGAAAGATAAGCTCTCCCACTTCCGCGATCGATGCCTCGCCATCCAGGATCTCACCACAATTGATGTCCATATCATCCGTCATCTGCCGGTACAGACGCGAATTGGTCGCCAATTTGAGGGAAGGGGCCGGCTTGCAGCCGTAGACTGACCCGCGCCCGGTGGTGAAGCAGATCAGGTTGGCACCGCCGGCTACCTGACCGGTAGCGGAAACAGGGTCGTAGCCGGGCGTGTCCATAAACACCAAACCCTTGGCCGTAATCGGTTCAGCATATTCAAAAACATCCACTAGATCTGTTGTCCCGCCCTTCGCAACCGCTCCCAACGATTTTTCAAGAATCGTGGTGAGTCCACCCGCTTTATTGCCAGGCGAGGGATTGTTATTCATTTCGCCTCGCTCCCGCGCTGTGTACTCCTCCCACCAGCGAATGCGCGACACGAGCTTCTCACCGATTGCCGGCGAGATGGCTCGCCGAGTGAGCAAGTGTTCGGCACCGTAAATCTCCGGGGTTTCTGACAGAATCGCCGTTCCGCCATGGCTGACCAGCAGGTCGACTGCAGCACCTAACGCCGGATTCGCCGTGATCCCAGAATAGCTATCCGAGCCGCCGCATTGCAGACCAACGATCAAGTTCCCGGCAGGGACAGTCTCGCGTACGGCTCTGTTTGCAATCGGCAACATTTCCCGAATCCGTCCGACGCCGATCCGTATCGCACCCACGGTTCCGCCCGACTCCTGGATAGTCATGGAGGACAAAAGCGGCCCTCTCGGAAGCCCCTGGGTAGAAAAAAGATCTTCCGCCTGGTTAACCTCGCAACCAAGACCGATCAGGAGAATACCGGCAAAATTAACGTGTCGCGCATACCCCGATAGCGTTCGGCGCAATAAATCCATCCCTTCCCCGTTTATATCCATCCCGCAGCCAGTGGTATGAGTAATCGCCACAACGCCGTCTACGTTCGGGTACTCCTTCAATGCGTCGCCGGTGAACGCCTCGGAGATTTTTTTGGCAACCGTAGCGGAACAATTCACCGTGGTCAGAACCCCGAGGTAATTCCGGGTCGCTACTTGCCCGTCAGGCCGTACTATGCCGCGAAAAGTTGAGGCTGGACGAACATACAAGGTCGGCTTGGAATCGACGCAGAAGGCGTAGTCGCGCTCGAAGGAATGAACTTTCAAATTATGCACATGCACATGTTCTCCAGGCGCAATCGGTTTGGTCGCGAAACCGATGATCTGATTATAACGCCGCACCGATTCGCCGGCAGCAATGCTTCGCACAGCGATCTTGTGCCCGGCTGGAATCGCATCCCGGACCGTCACACGCTCCTGGACCAGAGGCGTTCCGGCTGGGACCTCCTGGCACGCGATCACTACGTCATCAGCAGGGTTCAACCGAATTACGAGCGTTTGGTCGGTCATCTCTTCTTGAGTCTCCAATTTAAGTCAAAATAAGGCGAAGCGGCCCAGTTTGCATTTGCGATTCTTCGAACCGGACCTGTTTCACAGATTCTTCTTTGCGTCGCGCGGAAGCAACCGTCCGGAGACGAGATTAAGGCCGCTGAGCCCCGGTGGCCGCGATATACACAGCGTACAACGACGTCGTTGCCGTGATAAAAAGCCGATTTCTCTTCGGACCACCAAACGTCAGATTGGAGACCAGTTCGGGGACGAGGATCTTACCCAGACGCACTCCGTCCGGCGCATAACAGTGGACACCATCACCGGCGCTGGTCCAGATGTTACCTTGAGTATCCACCCGAAGGCCGTCTGGGATACCGGGCGATACCTCTGCGAATACATTTCCTCCACTCAATCTTCCCTGATCATCCACCGAGAATACGCGAATATGATGCTCGCCCGCAGGAGAATGCGACCGGCCGGTGTCGACGACGTACAACTTCGATTCATCCGGAGAAAATGCTATTCCGTTCGGCTTATTGAAATTCTCAACCACCGTTTCCAGAACGCCGGTTGCAGGGTCATAACGGAAAACGTAACAACCGCCATATTCGCTTTCGGCCACATGCCCTTCGTAGGCGGACAAGATCCCGTAGGGCGGGTCCGTAAACCAGACGGTACCGTCGGATTTGACGACGACGTCGTTGGGGGAATTCAATCTCTTCCCTCGAAACCGATCAACCAGAACCGTAATAGAACCGTCCGGTTCGGTTCGCGTGACCCGGCGCGCTCCGTGTTCGCAGGTGACCAGGCGGCCTTGGCAGTCCCGCGTATTTCCATTGCTATTGTTGGAAAAATCGCGAAATACGCTCACATGCCCGGCGGCCCACCGCATCATCCGATTGTTCGGTATATCGCTCCAGACCAGATAATCACCGTCGGCAAAGTAGACCGGGCCCTCGGCCCAAAGGGTTCCAGTATAAAGCTTGTCTACCCAGGCGTTTCCCAGAATCAGGTAGAGGAACCGTTCATCGTAGACCTCAAATTCGTTCTTTATTCCGGATGTTTGTATCATTGACTTGCACCTGTTCAGCGACCGTAGTTGAAATGCCGCTGCCGCCGCATGCAACGGGGGAAAGCATGAGTATCAATTGACGAGCCAACGATCAAGCGACATCCAATTCGACCGCCTCATTACAGATTGGTCGGATCATCGTTAAGATCGACGGGCGGCGGCGTGGGCAGATCGACGGGTGGCGGTTGCAGCTGGCGATCGAGAGGGCCTACCGGGGCGGCACGTCGAACCTCCGGTGGCGGCTTATCGACAGGAAGGGCACGTGGAGCTGGCGTCCAATCCGCCTTTGCGGATTGGGCGAGCTGCTGCGCTTCCTTCGGTCGTGGTTTTATGGACTGGTATGGATCATCGCCAAGCAATGTTGGCGCACGCATCACCACCGGCGCCGCCTGCGCCAGATCCGTCGCAGTGGTCGCACGGGGCGCGTCCTGCGAGCGCAAAGTCCGCACAAACGAACGAGTATCATCTCCATGCAACCAACAGGTTTCCTTTGGCAGCTGTTTGGCGGTTGAAAACTCGAAGAAGGTTCCTTTACGCGGAGGCGCCCAAGGATCCGCAACGGACGTCAGCATACACTTCGGAGAAGCAGGCAGACCTGTGTCCAGGCAGACTTCCACACGCTTAAGATCGATCGGCCGGCCTAGCTCTCTGGGAGGTTGTTTTGCCAGCGACGCATTCATAACGTCGGTCCAGACCGGCAGCGCGATCTGGTTAGAAAACGCTCCGCGGAAGATCGCTTGCGGTTTGTCAAAGCCCGCCCAGACGCCGCAAGTGATCTCGCTGTCGTATCCGAGGAACCAAACATCCGTGAAGTTGTATGCCGTACCGGTCTTACCGGCAGCCGGGAACTGCTGCAGGCCGAACTGCTGGTGCGCGTTCGAGGCAGTTCCCGTCTCCATGACCTCCGTCAAAAACGAATGCATCTCAAAGGCGATGCCCGGTTCGATCACTTTTACCCGCTTCGGTTCCGATCGGTAAATCTCCCGACCATCCTGCGTTTCGATCCTTGCCACGAGCATCAACCGATCCGGGCGGGAACCGTTTCCCGGAAACATGGTGTAGGATGTGACAAGATCCGCCAACGTGACGTCACTGCTCCCGAGAAAGGTCGCGGGATACGGTCGAAGGTCATCTTGAATCCCAGCTCGCTTTGAGAGTTTGAGCACCGAATCCAGACCCGCCTCGACGCCGATCCGGACTGTCGCAGCGTTCTTCGATTGTGCGAATATCCGCCGCATCGGGAGAGGGCCCTCGTACCGGTTATCGGCCCGTTCAACTCCCCACTCACCTAGAATTCCGGTCATACCGCCAATCATCACCTGCCGGTTATCGAGCGGCACGTCCTCGAACAAAGAGCCGGGAAAAACCCCTTTTTCCAAGGCGGCAGTGAAAACCAAGGGCGTGAATGCGGTACCAGCCGGGCGTTTGGCCTGAAGCGCACGGTCGTACTCGCTCTGAGCGAAATCGCGTCCCCCGACTAGAACCAGAATCCCGCCAGTCCGGTTGTCCACCGCGACTACGGCTCCTTGCAGATACTCAGGCACCGGTGGCGAACCCGGAGCCGTATGTGTGCTTTTCCAACCCTTCAAGAAATTCGAGTATTCGCCGTACCGTTGATGTTGATAGTCCGGTCTCCCCTCGACATCGTTTAACTCCCGGCGAAGTGATTCCTCCGCGGTCCGTTGCAAAATCGGATCCAGAGTCGTGTAAATCCGGTATCCCTGGCTCTCGATTGACTCAAGACCAATCTGTCCCTGTACTTGCTGTCGGATTAAATCGATCGCATATGACTGCGACACGACATTGGACTTCGGGATTACCACCAGCGGCTGTTGTTGAACCTCTTCGGCCTTTTGCGCCGTGATCTTGTGTTCCTCCACCATTCTGCTCAGGACGAAATTTCGTTCTTGAGTAGCCGCCTCCAAATTATGCCATGGGGAAAGATTGTTCGGGCTCTTCAGGAGCGCCGCCAGCATCGCTGCTTCCCCTACCGATAAATCCTTGGCGGGCTTCCCGAAGTATCCCTTGGAAGCTGCTTCCGCACCGTAGAGCCCGCCTCCGAGATACACGCGGTTCAGGTATAACTCCATGATCTTGCTCTTCGACAAGGACCGTTCAATCCGCATCGCGAGAAAGACTTCAAGTATTTTCCGATCATACGTGCGATCCCGCAGATCGAACACGTTTCTGGCCAACTGCTGCGTCACCGTGCTGGCTCCCTGCCGGATTCGACCCGCCCTGGTGTTTTTCAACAAGGCGCGAAAAATCCCGAGAAAATCCACTCCGCTATGCTCGTAGAACCGATTGTCCTCGGCCGCGATGACAGCGTCCACCAGGTAGGGAGAGATCTGATCAAGGCTCACCTGTTCGCGGTTTTGAATGAATATTTTTCCGAATGCTTGCCCGTAACGGTCGTAAACAAGGCTCGCTGACTCGACGGCGTCCAGTTTCCCGAGATCAAACTCCGCGGCCTTCTTCTCGTATTTTTTGACGAATTCCAGCCCGAACCAGGCTCCGGCCCCGATCAAGACAAGCAAGATCAAAAGCGGGATAGTGAACCACGGTCGTAAGAAAAATGGAGGGCGACGTTTCGGTTCACTCATATCGAAAAGCTGGACACAACCCCTTTCACGAGCTCCCGCCCGGATCAAATGGAAAGTTTAGGCGGACCGTTCAAGCGGTCCAGCGGATTCAGTTGACTAAGAGCTTGAAACTTCGATTTTCGAAGAATTCGTTGCTCAGATGCCAGGACCTTCGCCGCTCGTCGCCTTTATCCAGGATAAAATCCGGGGCCATGGTCCGATCCCGTTTCCCTGGTTCATGGAGCAGGCGCTTTACCACCCCGAATCCGGTTATTATACCTCGTTGCGCCGCCGAATCGGCTTAGAAGGGGATTACTACACCAACGTCAGCGTCAGCCGCCTCTACGGTCAACTGCTGTCGCTTCAGCTCATCGAAATGTGGAAGTTCCTTGGTACGCCCAATCTTTTCACTATCGTGGAAGAAGGAGCTGAGGATGGACAGCTGGCGCTCGATATTCTTTCGGCGATCCACTCGGAGTCCAGAGAAGCCGCTGCGAGCATTCACTACACGATCGTTGAACCGATATTCGGTAAACAGCAGGAGCAGCGCCAACGGCTTGAACTGCAATTTCCGGGCAAAGTTGGATGGCTAACCACCTTAGCTGATGTGGAGCCCATCATCGGTGCATTTATCTCAAATGAACTCGTCGATGCGATGCCCGTTCACATCGTCGAATACGAAAACGGTTGTTGGTCCGAGCTCTTAGTCGATAATTCGGGGGATAATTTCATTTTCGTTCCTTCGCGGGTCGATACCCCGGAGCTAGCGCAGGCACTGCAGAAACTGCCGTTGCCACCCGGCTCGCCCTACCGAACCGAAGTGAACCTCGCAGCCAATCGATGGGTTCAGGCGGTTGGCAGCAAGCTGAGACTCGGGTTCGTCCTGATTGTGGACTACGGATATTCGCGCGAAGAGTACTATAGACCCGAACGAGTCGAAGGCACTTTGTCGTGCTATTCTCAGCATCGGCGGACTTATAACCCCTTCGAACGACCGGGCGAGATCGACATTACTTCACACGTCGATTTTACCTCTCTGGTTGAAGCGGCGGGCCAAGCGGATCTCGAACTGGCAGGATACACCGATCAACACCATTTTATGGTCGGGGCTGCAGAGTCTCGCCTTCGAGCGCTTGAGCGAGCCGTCCAGGCACAAGGAAGATTGACGCGCGCTGACTCAACGTTTCTCGGCACATATCGAACCCTGATGCATCCAGGCACCATGGGCATGGCATTCAAGTTTCTGCTGCTGACGAAAGGGCTCGGTAAGCACGCACAATTAAGCGGATTTGGATACGCATCAGATCCACGCAAGTCACTGGCCTGCATGCCTCATAAATCCTGAGAAGTTTTTACGCACGCAGGCTAAGCAAAATGCCGTGATCAAACTAGCGATCGGCGCGCAGGCGCGACCGGCGGGAGCTGTTGAATGTGCTCAGGGATTTGACATAGCCGCCTCATTTGTGTATTATTTAGACCGGTCGAATCGACCAATCTAACGGTGTTTGTCATGCGCGAAGTTCAGGCCTCCGAGGCCAAAACCCATCTGCCCCAACTCCTCGACGACGTAGAACGCGGCGAGACCGTCGTCATCACCCGCCACGGCCGGGCAATTGCCCGGATCGTACCCGAGGCGCACCGCCGGCAAGAGGAGGTTGACCGGGCGATCGACAGTATCAAGGCGCTGCGCAAGCACACCGGCAAGATCACGCTGGATGAGCTGCTGTCGGCCCGAGACGAGGGACACAAATACTGATGCCGTTCGTCCTCGATGCCTCTATAGCTGCATGCTGGGCCTTCGAAGACGAAGACTACCCCGCCGCAACCTTGGCGCTGGAACGTATTCGGACCGATGAGGCGCGGGTTCCAAGTCTGTGGTGGTTTGAGGTGCGCAATACCTTGATCGTCCATGAGCGGCGTGGGCGGCTAGTCGAGGCCGACACCGCCGCCTTCTTGCGCGGGCTTTCCCGGCTGTGGGTGACGGTTGACCGATCACCGGACGAAAGCGCGGTCCTCACACTCGCACGCAAGCACCGGCTCACCGTCTACGACGCAAGCTACCTGGAGCTTGCGCAGCGCGAGATCCTCCCGCTTGCAACGCTTGAGACAGACCTCGTACGCGCGGCACGCGCCGAAACGGTGCCTCTTCTCGATACACGGGGCACACCATGAACCAGCTTATCGTTTCCCTCCGCTTACGCTGATTTTAAGCGGCGCGGCTTGTATCCGGTCAGTTTTGAGATTAGCCATAGCGTATGAATGATCGAATCAGGGAACTATTGAAAGCCAAAGACTGGCACCCGTTTACGATCCACCGAATCGGTGGCCATTCGATCCAGGTTCTAAGCCGCGAACAGGCATGGGTCAGTCCATACAGCCGCGTCGTGGTTGAAACGGCGCCCGGCCAAATTGAGGTTTTAAGCCCCGAACAAACCACCGGAGTAGAAGTCGCTTCGGTGACGTTTACTGAGATCCAGAATCAGACCGGATAGGCAGATTCCAAAAACCACCAGCGGACGCGAATCGAGACTAAGGCGGGAAGACTTCAAGAAACCGCTTATTCGGCGGATTCGCGGCTAACCTTTTTTCGATGACATTACGGCTCAAAAAAACTTGAGTGCTCCACCGTAATTCGCCACCCTTCCGCGAATTTTTGCAGCTGCATTGTATCGGTAGCGAACACCGGCGTGCCGCCGCGAGGCGGAAGAATTCTCCACCAGCAAAGAGCCACTGCGGTATCGGGTGTGGATGACCTGACCTGTAGTCGCTGAATGTCGATTTTACCCATCTGTTCCCGGTCGGCGTATCCGCGATGAAAACTGTCAGACAGGTCTGACCAGCCCCAATGGACTTCAGATTCGATCACAGCCAACAGGTCGTCCGACTTCCAGAAGCCGCTCATGTAGCCATCGAGGTCGTGCTTATTCCAGCAATCCACCATCTTTAGTATCAGCTGGTACACTTGCTGGACGACCGTTTGTCCCGCGCCGGGATCAGCGTTGATCGAATCCAGACGCTGAATAGACAACTCTTCTCCAACGGCAGTCTGTGAGAACAGAAAGACGAACACGCACCCGGCTATGGAAGTTGGCGTACGGGTCATTTCTGAAGCCACTTCTTAACACGTACCGCCCAATGCGCGAGCCTTTTGTAGGTCAATATACCTCTTCGAATCCGAGGTCTCGGTGGATCACAATCGGACCGGTTCCGGCTATCATTCTGAGACGAGTCAAAGCGGTATTTTCGCCTAACTATCAGAGTTCCCGGATATTTGGTGACTATAGTTTTTCGGAGCTAGGTCGTGTATCTTTTAAGGCTAGTGTCCTGTTTCCGAAAATTTGTCTGAGATGCCTATATTGCGTCAGATCGCGAGCCTTTGGTCGCTACGAGACTACCCGCAGACTCAAACCCCGTGGGGTGATACTCTGTCACTTTGGTTCGATGGCAATGCCAGTGTCGCGCGTGAAATCTTCATTGTCCCGGAAATGGGTCCAACCAGCAGCGGCTACAATCTCCACGGGCTCCCGAACAGCTGGGAGGAAGCGGTTAGGCTTCGACCAAAGTTGGAAAAACTCTGGCACAAGGTGATTCGCGACCGCGAAAAGCCCGGCCGACTCACTTTGGCAGAGCCAACCTCTGATATTCTCTCCCAAGAAGATCACACAGGACCTCGACTACCAGTTCGTGATCTGCCCGCTGTGGCAACCCTGACACCGTTACGCTCCCGAGTATTCCTACCCTGTTCGCTCGCAATGGAAACGACCCACCGTGCGCGGCGAACTCCGTCGACGGCAGGTCGTACTTGGCAGCCAAGGTTGTGTTTGTCTGCTGCAGGACTAGCCCGACGGCGTATGAACTGCGGTGAAAACGCGCCACTACGTTTCCTTTGCGCCTGACCCACTCGGCGTTATCCGGGATGCTGCCACTCAGGGCGCTGTAGAATAGAGGTTGGCCGAAGCGCCGCACATCAATCGCCACGGGCAGGAGGCGGGAGGACGCTAGTTCGCGCAGTCGCGAACCCAGCTTCCAGGCGAAATCCTCATCGAATTCCGGAAGAACTAATTCTCGCTCCTGCGTAGCGATCGCATCAATATCTCGGCTCAGTTCGATCATGCTCAAATCTTAAACCATGGCGGCACGTCATTTAAGCTCTAAATAACGCTCCGCCGAGGTTAGATTGGATTTGTCGATCAAAACCGGGGTCAGCAACTCACCCTCGATCGGTTTCTTTTCCCGCAGGAACGCTACCAAGGCGTCGATCGCAGCCGTACATTTGTCCAGGCCGAAATACGGCAACTCCTTTTTCGCACCGTCCACATTGCGGTCGAACATTACAATTGGAATGCCGGAATCGATGACATCGTTGACCGCCGAGGCCAGCGCTCGAGCGTCATTTGCCCCTAGCCCGCAAAAATCACGCAAAGGTCGAAGCGATGAGCTCATTGCGGGCTAGGAAGCTCTTAAACAGACGCTGCCCTGGCGGCCGCGGCGTTCCACGTATGGGCCATATTCGGCAAGCTGAACACAATTTGGAGTTTTTTTACTGCGTCCTCTCCGTACGCGGGCAACAACGAGGCGCCAATCTTACACCATCGAGTAATGGCGCCTTCGAATCGCGAGGCTACAGTCCAGGCGGAAACATCAGATTCTCGAATGATTTGTCGAGTGCCGCATTACCACCCTGAAGCAGATGAGCCAAAACGAAAGATCCTCGATCGCCTGAAGCCGCTGCTCCGCGTTGTACCCGACGCCAAAGAATAATATATTCTCGCTTTTAAGCTTCCCTACCCTCCACACACAAAGAAACGCGATCCCATGCAAATGCCGAACGCTTCTCTATTGAACCACTACTTCGAATTCCGCAACAACCCACGTCAAACCCGCTGGAGCGGGTCGTGGAAATTGCAGTCGTGCGCCGTTTCACTGGTAACGGCTGGTTTTATTGCACTCTCCCCAGTTTCCTTCGCCCGTGGCGGCGGCGGTGGTGGCGGAGGAATGGGAGGAGGAGGCGGGAACGGTGGCGGTGGTGGTGGTCATATGTCCCAGGGTCATTGGGACCCGTTCTGGACGCCGTCGTATCTCCGTTACGGCAGCGCCGGTTACGGCAGCCCATATGACTCTAACTATTGTTATACCCCAACTCAGGAGCAGGCGGCGACCGCACAGAAACGTGTGAAGGACTATCTCGCCTCGATTCAGAAAGGCAGGCGGCGCGCTGCCTCCCACCGCTACATCGCAGTCGAAACGCTGAGACCGACTAAAAAACAGCTCACAGACTACATGAAAAAGCGGGCCGAGGCCAAATCCACTGGCGGGGGGACTCAATCTTCAAGTCCGTCGGCGGATCAACTTCGCTGTATGATGGTATTTGATACCCAGTCAAAGCAGTTTGTCGGTGCGGGCTGTTACGTCATCGCAAGTCTACCCCCCGCGGGAACCGTCGGGAAATTTGACACGGTCAGCGCGGAATATGTCGGAACCACGGCGCTTTAGTGGATTCATTGGAGCGCTTCAGCGATTGTAGAAGCGGTCGGGTAACGTCGACGTAGCAAACAGAATATCAGTCGTATTTCTATTCAGCCTGTCTACCAGGTAAGGTCCGGATCCGCCGGTCTTGTAAACGCTCGGATAGGGGCAGGTATCAATCATGCGAATCCTACCCGGGCCGCCGTGAAGGCAACGCCCGCTGAATACGACAATGTTGTTCACGAGAACGGTCGCCTCCGCCTCTCCGCTCATATGATTCCACCAAAATCGGATATCATGTCCAGGATTACCCACCTCCCAAGTCTTCTCAAATGCGCCTGTGTCTCGTCCGATTTTTCCAGTACTCTGGGTACATTGTGATTTTGATGTTACCTTCCACTCGACGAAATCGTCAGTTGCGATATTCCGCAGAATCAGTGTTACCTCGACCGCTGCCACCTGACGCGGCAACAGGAGAACAATTAAACTCGTCGCCAGGAATAGAGCGAGGGAAATACCTTTCATAACTAGCTCACGTATTCAGAAGTCTACTCCGCAAGATACCTAACTTCGGAGAAAAGACCAAGGGGCAACCTAACGAATGAAAATTACCCCTTTGGACCCACATGCCACGCCGAACGCGGCAGGAGTCCGCATCCCTGCCGGCGGCCCGGTGTTTCACGACCTAGAATTTGAATTTATCGACGTTCTCGGGGGTGACGATCACGGCCGGCCCAAGAATGACCTCGCCGTTCTCACCGATTGTAAAATTACCCAGGCGACCCGCGTCAAAAGTCTCACCCTTCTTGCCGGTGATCTTCCCCTGTGCGTAAGCTTGGGCCGCGCAATAGGTCAGATAGCCAAGGTCTTGCACGTTCCACCAGATATCTTGCGCGCTGCCATCGACTATGTATTTCTTCATCAAGCTCGCAGGTGCAAGTCCCGTCAGCTTGATCTTCTTAAGCAAACCCGCTTGTTCAAGCGCGCGAGCGGCTGCCGGCAGCCCAATGCCTGCAGGAATAATGATACCCTTCAAGTTTGGAAAAGCTTGAACGAGTGCTAGGGCCTGCTGCTGATTGACTTGCTCACTCTCTTCGCCGTAGGCCACTTGAACGAGCTTCATCTTGGCAAACTTGGAATCGCTTGTCAGCAACTTCTTCATCGAATCGATCCACGCATTTTGGTTGGTTGCCGTGGCCGTCGACGAAAGGATCCCGAACTCACCATCATACCCGATCAGGTTACCCATGCTTTCAAGCATTTGCTGTGCGATGCTGTCGAAATTAACCTGGTTGATGAAAATGCCGCGCGCATTCTTCGCGACATCAGAGTCGTAGGAAACAACCCGCACGCCCTGGGTTTGTGCTCGCTTCAGCGCTGGAGCGACCGCATTAGGATCGTTGCCGGCGATGGCGATTACGTCCACTTTCTGAGAGACCAGATTATTAATGAACTCGATTTGCGCATCTCCCGTAGCACTGGAGGGCGCTTCCTGAATCACTTTGCCACCGATCTCCTTTTGAGCCTCTTCTGCGCCCAACTTTGCTACGCCGAAGTACGGATCGGTATCCAGCTTGGGGATGAAGCCAACGGTAGCAGGTTTCGCGGTTGCATCCGCGCCAAATGCCGTGGTCACGAAAAGAGCGCCGAGTAGAATGGTACTGCTGAGCAATTTGTGCATCTTGGTTCCGGGGTAAGATTTAATCTCCGCCGGCGCCCGGAAAATCAGCGCCAACCGCTGTCTCTGAGCGTCGCAGAGCCATGGTTTTGATTAGGCGCCGTGTTCTGACATTGTCGAGTACTTTTTGCACGGTGTTGCTGAGCAACAGCGAGAAAATGAGCAGGAGGCCGATGACGACACCTTGTCCATCTCCGCCGATTCGATTGAGCCCAAGAATGTTACGAACAATTGCGACCAGGCCGAGCGCCCAGAGAACACCGGTGAGATTGCCGCGGCCGCCGAAGACGCTGATGCCACCCAGCAGCGTAATCGTGATGACGTCCAACTCGAACCCAATGGCGTTGTCAGCCCGCGCATTAGACAAACGCGCCGTGAACACGATACCGGCCAGCGCACACATCAGTCCGGAAATGACAAACAGGCCGAAACGCAACCACCGGATCCTGACCCCAGAATAGAGCGCCACATCCGGGTTCCCGCCGATCGCGTAGATTCGCCGGCCGAGAGCGGTACGATGCAACATCGTCGCAAAGATAGGCGCCAATACGACGAAGGGCACGATCGTCCACGGGATCGCGGTCGGGCCAACCGAATTAATGCCGAAGTTGGTTAATGCGTCTGGCAGTTCGTTCACAGAGTGCGTCCCAAGCATGATGTAGCCGATGCCCCGGAACAAAGCCATGGTACCAAGGGTCACAACCAGGGACGGGAGTTTGAGCCCGGTGACAAGAAGACCGTTCAGCGCCCCTGCGATAGTGCCGGTCGCTAATACAAGCGGAATTGCGGCTGCAAGCGTAACCTGCTCGCGAATGAGCACCCCGAGGACCACGCTTGTGAGCGCGAGAATGCTCGCGACCGACAAGTCAATTTCGCGAGCGATAATCAGCAACGCCATCGGTAGCAACAGAATCGCCTTTTCGGACACCCCGGCCGCGGCTTGCGACAGATTGAATGCGCTGGCAAAATGAGGGACGAAGATTGTGGAATAGATCAAAACACATATGAACAACGTTGCCAGGAAACCATTCCAACTAACCAATCGATAAAATAACTTCCTGATCATTTTCCTCTAACGCTTTCCCACGCCGGCTTTCTTATGATGGGAAGCCCGAGCGACAAAGGCATCGATTGTTATAGCGGCCAGGATGACCAGACCGTAGACGCCCTGAAGCCAGAGCGGATCTACCCTAACCAATGTCAAGCCATTCCGAATAACCAGCAGCGTGAAACCACCAAGCGCGATTCCCAGAATCGTTCCCGAACCGCCCCGGATACCGACGCCGCCCACCACGACGGCTGCGATGACGGTCAGTTCGAACCCGGATGCGACCCGGGCATCGATCGTGGCGTAACGAGACGCCCATAGCGCGCCATCAAAGCCGGCAAGCAAGCCACCAACCGCGAAGGCACCCAGGACCCGTCGTTGTACGCGGACGCCGATCAGGCGTGCACCTTCCGGGTTCGAGCCAATCGCAAATAACTCGCGACCGACCGACGTATAATGAAGTCCGAATCCTAGCACCAGCAACACCGCGAGCGCGATGATTGCCACGCCCGGAATCCCTGCAAACGATCGGGTCGTGAGATCAAGCCACGCCGCAGGCACCTGGTCCGCGCTGATCTGCTTTCCGTGTGCCAGCAGGCTATCCAAGCCGCGGAACAAGGCTAAGGTGCCCAACGTGACAACGATTGCGGGAACCCGCCCGACGGTTACTACCAGGCCGTTAATGATCCCGCATCCCAAGCCAACTGCACAGGCCAGGGCAAGCGCAAAAATAATGTTGAGATCCGGATGTGCTCGCAAAGTAGCTGCCGAGATATAGGCGGCAAGACCAATCACAGAGGCCACTGAAAGATCGATGTTTCGCGTAATGATAACAAGCATCTGCGCCGCGGCTACGATGCTAAGCAGCGCCGCATCCATCGATAGTGCGGTAAGATTCGAGCCGCTCAGCATCCGAGGGTTAAGAGCGGAAACCGGGATCACCACGGCCGCCATCGCAATGATGAGACCCAGTTCGCGACGAGCCAGAGCCTTGCGAAGAAGGACGTGCCAAACCGGCCGCGTGGAGGCCCCGAACGCAGAGGAATCCATCTGAGCAGGCATTGCGACATCCTCGCTGCTCCGCGGCTTCTCCGCGCCGGGTCGAACCAGCGTCCCTTCGGAACTCCTTTGTCCGGCGCTCGCGCCGGTTGCTGCATACATAATTTTCTCTTGCGACACTTGGTCGCGAGAGAAGTCGGCCGCCATCCGTCCCTCCTTGAGTACGAGGATGCGATGACACATGCTGACCAACTCGGGAAGGTCGGACGAGATTAAAATGATTGCCAGACCGTGTCGAGCAAGAGCGGCAATCATCGCGTGGACTTCCGCCTTCGTCTGCACGTCAACGCCCTGAGTCGGTTCGTCGAATATGATTATCCGAGGGGTAGTGGCAAGCCATTTGGAGAGCGCAACCTTTTGCTGGTTGCCACCCGACAATGTGCTGACTGGCTGGTCAAAACTGCGAAACCGTAATCGAAGACGGTCAAGATGCGGCTTCACGAGATCGAGTTCCCGTTCGTTTTGAATGAGCCCCAGACGAGTCGCCTGGTCGATCACCGGCAAAGACGCGTTGGTCAGGATGCCGAAATCCATAACCAGGCTCTGGCCGATACGATCTTCCGACACGTAGGCAATCCCCGCCTTCATCGCATCAGCCGGCGACCTCAACGAAACCGTCTGATCCGCGATGCGAACGATCCCTCTCGTGGGTTGATCAACTCCGAACAAAACGCGCGCGATTTCAGTGCGACCACTGCCAACCAGCCCTCCGAATCCAAGAATTTCCCCGGTTCTGAGGTTGAATGAAACGTCCTCGAATACGCCGGATCGCGTCAACCCTTGCACTTCCAGGGCAGTATTGCCGACCACTGCAACCAGCACCGGATACATGGCAGAAAGAGGTCGGCCAACCATCAAGCGAACAGCGCGTCCAGGCGGCATCTCGTCAACCGCCGTGATCGCCACTAATCGCCCGTCGCGCAGCACCGCAACCCGATCCGCTATCTGGTAGATTTCGTCCATTCGGTGGCTTACAAACAGCATCGCCACTCGCCGTTTCCGCAATTGGCTCACAACGTTGAAAAGCCGGCCGACCTCGCGTTGCGACAATGCCGCCGTCGGCTCATCCATAATCAGAACTCGGGCGTTGACGCCAAGCGCCTTCGCAATTTCCACCAGCTGTCGCTCGGAAGTACGTAGTCGGATGAGCGGTTCGTCCGGGTCAACGAATAACCCGACCATCTCCAGAAGCCTCTTTGCTTCGCGATTCATCGCGGAGTGGTCCAGACAACCCCAACGATTCTTGCGCGTACGGCCGAGATAGATGTTCTCAGCGACCGAAAGTTGATCGAATAAGCCAGGATGCTGATGCATGACGGCAATTCCATTTCGGTGCGCCCCCAATGGCGAGCGTAGATCAACGGGATAGCCTCCGATAAAGATGGTTCCCTGGTCCGGCCGATAAACACCCGCGAGCAACTTGACACAGGTGCTTTTGCCTGCCCCGTTTTCGCCAAGCAAGGCCAGCACTTCCCCAGGTCTTAGTTCAAATGACACATTGTCTAGCGCGACCGCGCCACCAAATGATTTACTAACGCCGCGAAGCCCAGCGATGACCTCCCGGGCCACGATATCTTTTCCTCCGCCCGGTTGAGCAACGTAGTCACTCGAAAAAGCACTCACGGTACCTCCAACTCCAAATGGCAGACCGAATCACCTGCGGTGAATAATTGAATATGATATTCTACGGATCTTCACTTCCCGTTTTTTGACCTTCTGCGAAAATTCAGTTTCGTTCAGAATGACGATCGCGTTCGCCCCCTTCTGCGCGGCGGATTGGCGCACGCTTTCCATAGCGGATTGAAGCTGTGCCCCAACCTCCGCTTCTACGGTCATGGTTTCCAGCTTATCGTAGGTGCCTGGGGGAAAATGGCGAAATTCCTGGATTGTACTTTCAGGCACGGCGGGATAAGTCGGAGTGGGTGGCGGTGCGGCCGCTTTGCGGAATGCACATCCCGCGACGGCGAGATGTACCATCAAGGGTACAGCAGGCCCAAACTTGAGAAGTTTCAAACGACAAAGGTGCACGACAGCCTTCATCGATTACATTATGCACAGTTAACTTTGTAAAGTTGTCAGTATAACTGAATAAAAATGGTGAGATTTATGAGACACCGACGATGGTATTGGTTGTCAATCTTGTTCGCTGCTGGTGCAGTTCTCTTGTTGGCTTCGTGTGCCGCAAACGAAGAACCTGCTACGCCGCCGACCCACAAAATGATCGGAACCAATTCACCCGGCTATTGAGGTTGCGTTCGCGGTGATCGCGAGCAAGGCGCACGTCAATCCGATCGGGTGCTTCAGCGTCGCTATTTGATTATCTGGGGCCCGACACCAGGGCTTCGTTCCGAGGACCTCGGGCCCGAGGACGCACGATTCAGGTGATCCGTCATTCGTCCTCCCAAGTTCCCAGCCAGGTTTGCCTTGACGCCGGATGGCGGGCCGTTTGACCATACTCAAATGAGACGCAAAAGTGCGAAAAATAGTATGGGAGCATTTTTGTCGTCTCGGGTACAGTGGTGATGTCGCCCCAGGGCCCGGTGGCTGTTTTTCGGGGAGCGAGCGAAGAGCCGGTATCTGAATGGATACGGGTCGAGCGAGCCAACGCTGAGAAACAGCCAACCGGCCGCGTTCTCTGAGGGTTGCGTATAAAAAGGCCTATGGCGAACTCAGACAAAAGCGTTTACTGCCAGTCCGGCTTGGCTTACCCCGCCCGCAGCCCCTTTAGGTGGATAACCAATATGCAAGTCGCTAAACTAACAAAAGAATCTATGCAAAAGAGGATGAGGCTGATCGAGCCGGACGAATCGACACAGGTGTAGGAAGCGTGCCAGTAAAAAAAATAGAATTAGCAAGGCTTGGCCGGCGCCTCCGGCGGGCGCGGAAGCTTTTGGGCTTGAGCCAGGAGGGTTTCGCGATTCGGTGCGGACTAGACAGAAGCTATCTCGGGGGTGTCGAGCGCGGGGATCGTAATATTACCTTCGGAGTTCTTTGCACGATCTGCGATGGTCTTACCTGTGATATCGCGGCGGTGACCAAAGGTATTCCTCACCTTTTTGCCTCAAACCTGTGACGGCGAAGCGGAGCGATCACTTCTCTTGATTTGGCTGGAAGGAGGAAAGAGTGAGAAGCCGTCAAATCCGACGGGTCGGCGACGATTTTTTTGGTTTAGTCGATCTTATCGAGTGGAGCAGGGTGAAGCACTCCAGAATGTTATGACGCGGCTGGTAACGAGGACGGGCTTCCTTCGGCATACATCGTAATACGGCCAATTGCACTCCCGCTTTAACTCCAGAATGAGTCTCGGTTAGAAGCATCGCTTCGCTGTAGCGTCACGCGAGCGGTGCCAAATGGTTCAATCGAATCAAAAGACACGTAAAGGCGAAAGAATTCAGGGTGATTAGCTTTAGCTTCGCGGACTTGCGACGCTATTGAAATCTGATCCAAAATGGCGCGAGTCTTTACGCCTCTTCGGCTTCTGGATCGCGGAGGAGCGTTCGCCGACATACTCAAAAGCAATCGTAACCCATCGAGAAGAGTATGGGTGAGGGCAATTCAATTGAACGATATCTACCGAGCGAAGTTCGACTTGGGAATCGTCATGAATGCCGAACAGATTAAAAGCGAGATCAGGAAGTTGAGCCGGATCGACAAAATGGAAATTTACCGGTGGATCGATGAAGAAGCAGCCGCCGATCTCCTTTCCAGGATTGGAATCTACCGTTCACATGAGATCCGGCAGGAAATCGAAAAGGCGTGCAAGACGACCCCGCGGAGTAGCGCGTACGTATCCGACTCGCACGATGATATCGATCACCTCGGTAAGCAGGCATCGGTCGGTCGCTCACGCTTTACCCACCCGCACAACCGGTGATCAACCCGACCAATCCTGCCGAACTCGAGATCCATCGGCTCTCGAAAAGGCCTTGGCGGTAAGCGCTACTCCGAAACATTAGGAAACATGACAGGGAATCTCTGGCCGACTTTCCAGGCGGGGTCGGCAGGTAGTGTGGCTACGAAAACACCGTTCTCAACCGGGTAAACGCTTTTCGACCAGTCCGGTTGCCATTGCCTTCCAGCTTCGCCGGAAGGGCCCAAGATCTCCTCGAGTTTCTCCAGGCACACCTGCGTTGCCAGGCTGCTCTGATCATCATGCTCGTCGAGCCGAAATGTGACTTCAACCAGATAGACTGTTACGCCGCCCAGGTCCCTTTCGGAAGGGGGAGTTATATTCTCGACTGATGCAGTACTCTTTTTCACGAATCGCGTCGTAATGCCGAGGAGGGAACTCGAACCTCTAGGTCTCGTAGACCTCCAGCGGATCCAAACACTTCAAAAGTTTGTCCAAAACACCGCGCAAGTATATCGCTCCCGAAGCTCACACGAAACCGTACCTATATTAATAAAGTATGGCGCATTCAAACCGATTTGAACTATTTTTGTTGCCGTGCACTGTCGAACTGGTGTGCGCCGTGCCGACGAAGTTTACCGAAAACGGACCCCCGTTATGCATGCCCTTGACTTGCCAAGCCTTTTTCCCCCCACCCTGCTCCAATCCACGGACCAACCGAGCGCTTTTAACATCTCGGGCAGCGAATGATGCACTAACAGGTCAGTTCGGCATTTGCCAGGAATAAGGAAGCCATGGCGACGAACAATTCTTACCAAGCCTTCGTTAACGGCTTTGCCCGGTTGCTGACCGATGGAGAGACCCTCAGCCCAGCAGGGCTTATCCCGCCCGAACGGCGACCCATTGCGGCTGACAAGCCCACGGCGCTGATCTTTGCGCCTCACCCAGATGACGAGGTTATTATCGGCGGGCTGCCGTTGCGGCTGCTGCGGGAACAAAAGCTGAAAATTATTGATGTGGCGGTCACCTTGGGTAGCCGCACGGAGCGGCAGGCCGAACGCTGGAAGGAGCTGAAGAACTGTTGCGACTACATCGGCTTCGGTTTGGTGAGTCCCCGAGAAAGGGGTTTAGAGGGAATCAACCCGGTTGCACGGGAGCAACAGCCCAAGCGGTGGTCCGCCGCGGTCGAGGCGATCGCTGACATCCTGGCGGCGCAGCGGCCTTCAATCGTTTTCCTGCCGCACGCGGACGACTGGAATAAAACCCACATTGGCACCCATTACCTCGTGCTTGATGCCCTGGGCCGGTGGCCAGGCTCTGCTTGCCTCGTGGTCGAAACGGAATTCTGGGGCGCCATGGATGCGCCCAACCTGATGGTCGAGTCGAGTGCTGCCGATTTGGCCGATTTGGTGGCTGCGCTTTCGCTGCACGTCGGCGAGGTTGCGCGGAACGCCTTCCATCTGCGCCTGCCGGCTTGGATGATGGACAATGTGCGTCGCGGGGCCGAACTGGTCTGCGGCCAAGGTGGCGCGGCGCCACGCTTCGCCTTCGCCACGTTGTACCGAATGCGCCGTTGGGCTGACGGACGGCTGAACGAAGTGCTGGAGCGGGGCCAAATGCTCTCTTGCCAGGATGATCTTAGCAAATTGTTTTTGACCACAACGCAAAACTGACGATGGAAGTGATTATTCGACCTACCGCCGATCAGGCGGGAGAGCTCGTCGCCCGCCTAATCGCCGCGCGCTTGCGCTCCAAGCCCGACTTGGTGTTGGGGTTAGCCACCGGGCGCACGATGGAACGCGTCTACGACCGTCTGGTCGCTATGCAACGAAAAGCAGGCGTGGATTTTTCGCGCTGCCGCACGTTCAACTTGGACGAGTACGTCGGCGTCCCTGCGGAGAACGACCACTCCTACCGCTATTACATGAATCATCACCTTTTTCGCCGGATCAACATTGACCTTGCGAATACTCGCGTCCCGGATGGCATGGCGGCCGATTTGCGCGCTGAGACCGCTCGCTACGAGCATCTGATTCGGGAGGTAGGCGGGATCGACGTGCAACTTTTGGGCATTGGCGAAACGGGCCATATCGGCTTTAACGAACCCCTGTCGGCACTGATGTCGCGCACCCGGGAAAAAGCGCTTACGCCCATCACACGCCAGCAAAATGCGGCAATGTTTGGGGGCGACCCGGACAAAGTGCCAAAACGGGCACTGACGATGGGCGTGGGCACCATCTTGGATTCGCGCGAGCTGTTGTTGTTGGCAACCGGGAGCGCCAAGGCATCCATCCTCGCCAAGGCGGTTGAAGGACCTATCACCGCCATGATCAGCGCCTCGGCCATGCAGTTGCACCCTAATTGTAAGGTGATCGTCGACGAGGAAGCAGCCCGGGACCTCAAAGAACGGGACTACTACGATTGGATCTTTCAGAACGAACCGGAATGGCAGGAGTTCCGAGCTTAGAATCGTCTGATAAAGAAAGTTACATGCCTGATGGACCTTATATTCTATTCCCCCTTGTCCGGTCCCGTTGTCCCACTTGAGGATGTGCCTGATCCGGTTTTCGCTCAGCGGATGGCGGGCGACGGATTGGCAATTGATCCGCTCGATAACCGAGTTTTGTCCCCATGCGTAGGAAAGGTGACTCAGGTTCACCGGAAGCGGCACGCCGTCACTCTCGCAACCGACGAAGGTGTCGAAATTTTGATTCATATCGGAATCGAAACGGTGAGTCTGGATGGGGAAGGGTTCCAAGTTCGGGTCTCGGATGGTCAACGGGTAAGCAAAGGTGACCTCTTGATCGAGTTCGACGCTGACGTGATTGCTCGGAAAGCCAAAAGCCTGATCACCGTTGTCCTGGTCGCGAATAACGACCGCTTTCGTCCGACTAATCCGTTTCAAGGACTCGCCGAGGCAGGTACTACGCCATTTTTTATTGTTCACGTCGAAGAACGGCCCACAGAGGTGTTGATGCCGCCGTCTGACCGAGTTCTGCCTCCAGTGGAATCCGCGCCGATCGTGGTCCAAGCCGAACACGGGATTCACGCCCGTCCGGCAGCTGCTCTCGCGGACACTGCACGTCGCTACAAAAGCGTCATCGAGATCGTCAGGTCATCCGGTAAAGCCGCCAACGCCAAGAGTGTTGTCGCCCTTCTCGGCCTTGAAATTGAACGTGGTGATTCGATTCGAATCGTAGCAAGAGGTAACGACGCGAAGGAAGCCGTCGAGGCTTTGGGTTTGGCCGCGCGTACAGCGTTTGGTCGTACGGAAGAGAGTCCATTAGCTGCCCCCGCCGAGAAAATGGCGATTTCAACGGCGGGAACCTCGGGTCAAGAGCAACCGGACGTCCTGCGCGGCGTCTCAGCTTCTCCTGGTTTGGCGATCGGCCAGGTCGCGAGATTGGTGCGGCCGGTAGTTCAGGTCCAAGAGTACGCTGCGGACAGTGCGCTGGAAAGACAGCAACTGCACAAAGCCGTTGCCGCGACGCGAAGTGATATCGAAGCTGAAAGCGCGGAGGCTGGCGAGAGCCAGGGTGAAATACTCCTCGCTCACCGAATCATTCTCGAAGACCCGTTGCTGGTCACTGAAGCGGAAAAGTGGATCGGGGAGGGCAAAAGCGCTAGTTGGGCATGGCAAGCGGCTGCCCGCTCCTGCGAGAATCGAATTCGATCGCTCAAGAGTGGTCTTCTTGCTGGTCGAGCCGCCGATATCGAGGACGTGGCTCTGCGGGTGCTCTGGCGCCTCGCGAGCGTCGAACCACAACTTCCAAAACTAACCGGCCAATCGATCCTCGTGGCCGAGGATCTGCCGCCCTCGGTCCTGATTTCCTTGGGTCGCACCGAGCTCGCCGGTTTTGCCACGGTTCGCGGTGGACCAACTTCGCACGTCGCGATCCTCGCTCGCTCAATGGGAATGCCCGCGGTCGCCGGTCTCCCGGTCGCCGCGCTTGCGTTGTCAGAAGGCAAGGAGATTGTACTGAACGGAGATGACGGCTTGCTCGAAACGAAGCCGACCAGCGAGCGGCTCGAGAAAATCCGGGATGTTCGACGTCAACGGGAAGCTATTCGCGTCGAAAGCCGGAAGATGGCGCACGAGCCGGCGGTGACCCGGGATAAAAAGTGGATTGAGATCGCCGCGAACATTGGGGGCACATCCGATGCGCAAGAAGCGGTTAAGGTCGGAGCCGACGGGATCGGTCTCCTACGGACCGAGTTCCTGTTCTTGGATCGCGCCGAACCTCCGACCGAGGAGGAGCACTTGGCCGGGTACCTTGCCATCACGGCGGCGCTGGGAGATCGACCGCTAATCATTCGAACTCTCGACCTGGGAGGCGACAAATTGCCCCCGTATTTTCCGCAGATCGACGAAGACAATCCGAGCCTTGGGATACGCGGGATCAGGCTTGCCCTGGAACGTCCTGACCTTTATCGGGACCAATTGCGCGCGATTCTCCGAATTGGCTCTCGTGGCCGATACCGCATCATGTTACCGCTGGTCAGCGGAGTCGAAGAAGTTCGAGAGCTTCGCGCCGTGCTAACCTCGTTAGCTCGAGAACTCGGGGTTTCGGCTTTGCCGGAAATGGGGATCATGGTGGAAACGCCGGCGGCAGCGATGCTGGCGGATCGCTTTGCAGCTGCAGCCGACTTCTTTTCGATCGGCAGTAACGACCTCACCCAATATATTCTGGCGATCGATCGTGGACATCCGATTCTGGGCCGAAAGCTCGACAGTCTGCATCCTGCGGTTCTGCGGGCCATCTCAGTCACCGTCGAGGGAGCCTCGCTCCATAAGCGATGGGTCGGTGTTTGCGGCGCTATGGCCTCCGAGCCGGCCGCAGTCGCACTGCTGATCGGCCTCGGTGTGTCAGAGCTCTCCGTCAGCATCCCTATGGTGCCGGAGATCAAGGCGCAAGTCCGATCCTTGGAGCTCGAAAGCTGCCGGAAGCTGGCGGAAAAAGCGCTTGAGTTAGACACCGCGGCCGACGTCCGGGCGCTGGTAAAAGACGCGTTCCCCCCTCGTTAAGGAGAGCGCCACGAAGGAACGAGAAAAACGGCCGAAAAAATCTCAACAGCATGAATACAACTTCGTTTGCTAAATTTCAGAAACTCGGTCGAGCGTTAATGTTGCCGATCGCGGTGCTTCCTGTTGCCGGACTTCTGCTCCGCTTGGGACAGCCCGATCTACTCAACATCAAATGGATCGCGCAGGCCGGCGACGCGATCTTCACCAATCTCCCGTTAATTTTTGCTATCGGCGTTGCGGTGGGCTTTGCGAGGGAGAACCATGGCGCAGCTGGTCTGGCCGGCGGTATCGGTTATCTCGTCCTGACTGCTGTCTTGAAGTCGATCAACGACAAGCTGGATATGGGTGTACTCGCAGGCATCCTCTGCGGCATCGTGGCGGGCAATCTGTACAATCGATTCAAGGACATCAAGCTCCCCGAGTACCTCGCTTTCTTTGGAGGAAAGCGGTTTGTCCCAATCATTACCGGTCTTGTCTGTGTGGTTCTCGGTTTAGTGTGCGGCTACATCTGGCCGGCGGTGCAGACAGGCATCGACTGGGTTGGCCACGAACTCACTGGCGCCGGTCCCGTGGGTCTCTTCATTTACGGTGTGCTAAACCGACTCCTCCTGGTCACAGGTTTGCACCATATCCTTAACAGTCTCGTCTGGTTTGTCTTCGGCAGTTTCACCGGAGCCGATGGAAAAGTGGTAACCGGGGATCTCCATCGCTTCTTTGCGGGCGATCCCACGGCTGGTTCCTTCATGACTGGGTTCTTCCCGATTATGATGTTCGGTCTCCCGGCGGCTTGCCTCGCGATGTATCGCGCCGCCCGTCCAGAGAACCAGAAGCTGGTGGGAGGAATGTTACTCTCCATGGCACTCACCGCCTTCCTGACTGGCGTGACCGAGCCCGTCGAGTTCACCTTTATGTTCCTCGCGCCGATCCTGTACGTTATCCATGCAATCCTGACCGGCATTTCAATGGCGTTGATGAGCCTTTTGCACGTCAGGCTCGGATTCACCTTCTCTGCCGGCGCCTTCGATTACATCATCAGCTACAGGCTTGGAACAAACGGTTGGGTGTTATTACCAGTTGGCCTTGTCTACTTCCTGATTTATTACTTCCTTTTCAGCTTCGCGATTAGAAAGTTCAATCTGGCAACGCCCGGTCGCGCCGAGGCCTCTCTGGAGCCATCTGCTGAAGAGGTTCCGGCTGGCGGTGCCGGAGGCTCAGGCTGCTCTTGCCGGGGCCGCCGGCTTCGTGAGAGCGTTAGGTGGTAACAAGAATCTCACACTGGTGGACGCCTGCACGACGCGTCTGCGCCTTGAAGTAGTGGACGATTCCTTGGTCAATGAGACCGCGCTCCGGACCCTCGGCGCGCGCGGTATAGTTCGGCCCAGTCGCAATGCTTTGCAGGTGGTAATCGGCCCTCAAGCCGAGATTGTCGCCGGCGAGATCCGAGAAGCGATGGCGAGTGGAGAATACGCTGCGATTGGGCCAGCGGTTCAGACGCCGGTAGTCAACGGAGAGACCGCTGCCGGGCCGATCTCTGAGGGGGCGGTTCAGGCGAGCGCTGAAGACGCTGCGGCAGCTCAGCACTTGGTGAGCGCTTTCGGCGGGTCTTCGAATGTTCAGGTGGCCGAAAACGTGGCGGTGACCCGATTACGGTTTGTCATTCGCGACGGTCGCCGAACTGATGAGGAAGCGCTGAAGCGCGCCGGCGCCGGCGGCGTGTTGAAAGCATCGGAGAACGTCTGGCACGTCATTGCCGGTCAACGCGCTCCGGCGATCGCGGCTGCGCTCAAACTGAAGTTGAATACTCCTTAAGTTTTCAGTGTCCGCGACGCCCGAGGCTTTCGGCGTGGTTCCGCGCTTTATCCGCGGCTGAGAATCTGGCTGGAGGCGGAACCATTTGCCATCTCGCAGATCTCCCAAATCGAAGTCCTCGGCTCATCAGTGATTAGAGGCTCGCCGTTCACGCGCGATCGATGCGACACGAATAACATCCCGGACGCGCATCATGGACGTGGATGTACGTTGTGCTGGCGTTCGCAAAGAGTCAGCGGGAATTCCGGAAACTCGAAAGGGATACATGGGCTTGGAGTTCATTGTGAAATACTTCGCCTAGCGGAGGGTTTTCCGGAGGTATTCCGCCAGATCGCTAACGAAGCGGTGAACGGACACCTCCGCGATGCGGTGCCCGACCATTGCGTTCACGGCTTTTCCCAGCGGGCCGAGAGGTGGTTGGTAGAGACCCTTGAAGTCCAACTGCGTTTCAGTCGCTGTTATTGGATAGATGGAGAGGTCCGCCTTCATAAGCGGAAAAAGGCGTGGCATCCTCGCGGCCTCCCATTCGAGCTGCAACCGGGTGGCCGGCCCCGAAATGGCTTCGCGATCCTTCACTTCGACGTTCTTGACCGAAACCCGAATATCGGCTTCGATCCCGATCCCTCCGATATCGATTCGCAGTTCGGACGCAATCGATTGAGCGCGGGAAGCCGCGGCCTTCGTGGCCGACTGAAACACCGCTGGAGCGTCTTTGCTCAACGCGCCGCGGACCTGTTCATACGAATGGTTGACGTAGTCGTAGCAGTGAATTTCGCGTCCTTTACTCATCAGAGTCGCTCCTTCCGCATCTGCCGGGAGGCAAAACTTCCAGCCAAGCCGAAATTGTTGACGCCCGTGGGATCGACGGTTATTGGTAACTCTCCAGTTTAGACGACCCTGGTGGCTCGTCAATTTCGCATCAATCTTTCCGGCGTGCCCTGTTGACCTTGCTGCGGCATTTCTCCGAGTCGTCGGTAACCACCGTGTCGCCGGGGCGCAGAGAAAGACCTTTGGTCAAAGCTCACTGAGCGACAGGCCGATTGGATGCCTTTGGGTATTCGGTGTCAATAAGAATACGCCTGTCTGGAGCCGCGAAGACGCGGAAATGTTGCTGGATTCAATCCCAAAAGATTTTGTGTCCGAATTACGGGACCGGGCCCTCAAGACGGTTGTGCTTTGCCGAGTTAAAGACGTAAATTCTGCTCATGCGTGTCATGTCGGAGAACGCTATCAAGCCACGGATTCGAGAAGACAAGATCCTGCGGTTTCTTGTCGAGGGCACTGTGTCGGAAACCGGTTCGGAGTTTTTTCGGGCATTGGCTCGAAATCTCAGCGAGGCACTGCAAACCTGTGGGGCCTGGATAACGGAGTATCTGCCCGAAACCAGACGGCTTCGGGCCTTGGCATTCTGGCTCAACGGCGGCTTTCTTGAACATTACGAACATGCCATCGACGGAACACCATGCCAGGCGGTGATTGAGACAAAATCCCGCGCACATTTTCCAGAGCGCCTGTTGGAGTTCTTTCCCAACGACCCGGATCTGGCGGCTCTCGGGGCCGTCAGCTATATGGGCACCCCATTGCTGGACGCAAATGGAATCCTGCTCGGGCATCTGGCCGTGCTGGATACTCGTCCTATGCCTGCCGAGTCACGGCTTTACGAGTTGTTCGATCTTTTCGCGGTTCGTGCTGTCGCAGAGCTCCGGCGCTTGCGAGCGGAAGCCGCGATGCGTGAATGCGAGGCGCAGCTCTCATTGTTGCTGGATACGGCAATGGACGCAATTCTGGTTTTGGACGCTGAGTTCGAGATCACGCGTTTGAATCCTCGTGCCACGGAGCTTTTTGCCTGTAGGGAGCAGGATTTGGCGGGCGAGAACTTCCTCGACTTCCTCAGTTCGACCGCGTCGGCGAAATTCTCGAGACTCGCCAAGGAACTTCAAGCCCGTCCAGGTGAGCGTCCCCTCTGGTTGCCGGAAGGACTTGGAGGCAATCCGTTGGGACAAAACGCCAGTCCCTGCCGAAGCAGCGATTTCGCGCTACCTCTACAACGGCGTGGCGTATTACACCGTCTTTCTTCGCAGCATGAGCGAGCGGCTGGAGGCCGAGCGACGCATCCGGCTACTCATCGAGGAGGCGGAATCATTGCGCGCAGTTGTCGGAGAGGCGCCTGGTGAAATGGGTATCATCGGCCGTAGCGCGAGGATCCAAGGTGTTTGCAATTCGATCCGTCAAGTCGCTCCGGTCGACGCGACAGTTCTAATCCTGGGCGAGACCGGCACTGGCAAGGAGCTCGTGGCACGCGCCGTCCACGATGGGAGCGCGCGTCGCAGCGAAGTGCTGGTGCGGGTAAATTGCGCTGCAATTCCAGAGTCTTTGATCGAGAGCGAATTCTTCGGGCATGAGAGGGGGGCCTTCACAGGCGCCACGGTTCGGCGGGACGGGCGCTTCGCGCAGGCAGATAGGGGCACGTTGTTCCTGGACGAGATCGGCGAACTCCCCCTCGATTTGCAGGCCAAGCTGCTTCGCGTACTGCAGGAAGGTGAATTCGAACCTCTGGGAGGGACGAAAACCCGGAAGGTGGACGTGCGTGTCATCGCCGCGACCAACCGCAGCCTGGAGGACGAAATTTCCGACGGTCGCTTTCGTGAGGACTTGTACTATCGCTTGAACGTCTTTCCTATTCGGCTTCCGACGCTTCTAGAGCGCGGAGATGATATTTTTCTCCTCGCGGAAGCCTTCGTTCGGCGCTTCGCGGAGCGCATGGGGCGCCGCTTCGAAGAGCTCACAGATGAGGACAAGCGGCTGCTGAAAGCGTATTCCTGGCCGGGGAACGTTCGGGAATTGCAAAACGTTATCGAGCGCGCGCTCATCCTGTCCTCTGGTCGCAAACTCGATCTTTCTCGCGCAATGCCTCAGGCGGATGGCGGTGAACAAGTTGAGGCCGGCTCGGCCAGCTTGACCAGTTCTCGCCCCGAAAGTGTCCTCAATTCCGTTGAACTTCAGGACTTCGAAAAGCGCAATCTGCTTCGCGCGTTAGAGACGTGCCGATGGAAAATCTCGGGCGTCAATGGCGTTTCCGCCCTCATGGGTCTGCCACCCTCCACGGTTTCCTCGCGAATGAAAACCCTCGGCATCCGGCGCCTTGTAGTCGGGATGGTTGCTTCCGGCTCGGAGAATTGCCAGGATCACTGATCCCGATAGCGAGTTTTCGCGAGGCTTGTCCCGAAATCTCGCGACTCCGCGAAATCTCGTGACTGTATCTTTGTGCGCTGTATTATATAACCCGCTTAAAATACACGTCTTATACATAGCATATTTCTTGGCACGCTTCCTGATTAGGGGAAACTGATCAACATCTTTCAGGCCCGCCGGTGAGACCTAGCTAAATTGTATCCTGACCTCAAAACCCCCAAATATTCCTATGGCACAATCCCAGAACCCTGCAAACTCGTCCTCTTTCCGGCAATCGCAGTTCCGCTGGAAAACGGATCCGACATTCTATCCGACCGCCCGCCTCGCGATGGAGTCGCCGGCCGAGCGTTACGCCTACGTCGCGGCGCTGGCACCGGATAATAAATCACGCAGCGACGCCCTGCTCGTTGTCGACGTCGATGCCTCCTCCGGATCCTATGGGAAAATTGTTGGTCAACTCGACCTACCAAACATCGGGGACGAATTACATCATTTCGGATGGAACGCCTGCAGTACCGCCCTTTGCCCCTACGCGCCTCATCCGCATTTGGAACGACGCTACCTTGTCGTACCTGGAATACGCTCCAGTCGCATTCACATCGTAGATACCAAGCCGGATCCGACAAAGCTCGAGATCGTTAAAATCATTGAGCCCAAAGAAGTGGTCAATCGCAGCGGCTACTCGCGGCTGCACACCGTACATTGCGGTCCGGAAGGGGTCTATGTCAACGCTCTGGGTGCGCCAGACGGCGGCGGTCCAGGAGGAATTTTCCTCTTGGATCACTATGATTTCAACGTGCTCGGGCGTTGGGAAGTGGATCGTGGACCGCAAGAATTGGCTTATGACTTCTGGTGGCATCTCGGCCACGACACAATGATCACAAGCGAATGGGGTATTCCGAACAAGCTAGAGAACGGGCTCGATCCAGAACACCTGCTTTCCAGCGGTTACGGTCACCAACTCCACGTCTGGAACCTTCGAAAGCGGAAGCACGAACAAACGATCGATCTCGGCAAGGAAAACCAAATGGTTTTGGAACTGCGGCCGTCTCATGACCCGACGCGAACATTTGGCTTCGCCGGAGTCGTCATCTCGGTGAAGGATCTCTCGGCGTCGATCTGGTTGTGGAAGCGCGAAAATGGTCATTGGGGCGCAACAAAAGTAATCGAGATTCCAGCTGAACCGGCGGACCCGGATCTTTTGCCGCCCCTGTTGAAGGGTTTCAAAGCAGTTCCACCATTTGTCACCGACATTAACCTGTCGCTTGATGATAAATGGCTTTATGTGTCCTGCTGGGGAACTGGCGAACTGCGCCGTTACGACGTTTCCGTCCCTGATCGTCCGAAGCTTACATCAGTGGTCCAGATCGGCGGAGCCGTACGTCGCGCTGCACACCCAAAAGACCCGAATATCGGGCTCAATGGTGGCCCGCAGATGGTGGAGATAAGCCGCGATGGGAAACGCCTTTACTTTACCAACTCGCTGTATGCGGCTTGGGACGAGCAATTGTAGGACGTTGTCACCTTGGCGGAACGCCTGATCACACCCACTGATGTATTCGTAGTGATGTCCTTCTCAGAAGAGCCGCACCTAATGGACGCTTACGACACCTTCCAGCGGGTTTGCAAAGAGAACAGCTTTGTCGCGTTCAAGGTAGATCATCACATCGATCCGAAGCAACGCATTGTCCCAGCAATTTTCAGTTCGATAAGGCGGTCCGCCTTCATCATTGCCGATTTAAGTGAGCCTCGCCCAAACGTCTACTACGAACTCGGCTATGCACAGGCTCTCGGGAAGGACATAATAACCACTGCTTTTAAGAACACTCAATTGCCATTCGATGTCTTCGATGTTCCGACACTCTATTGGGACTCTCAGGGCACATTACAAAGAAAGATCCAAGCGGAGATAAATCGACTTGGCCAGAAGTTCGGACGGCAGCCACTCGAGACAATTTCTCCTTGGAAGTAAAGCGCTCGACCAAATGCGTCGAATCAGACACTTCGCGACGTCGCGCGATCGGGTTTTATGGGGATGCACTGGGGACAAGAGGGAGTCCAGTGGAAGATTGCTGTTCATCGGAGCGAGGACACGGCCAATAGAACGGCGCCTCAGGAAGGCTCTCATATCAGCGCGATGGACGGCAGGGCAAAGCGACGACAACAGCAAAAACTGAAAAGTGCACCGATAAATAACCCAGATCAATCAGGTGGCTGGTTGGAGCAGCATGGTTTTGGAGGACTGGATTGGGCCAGTCAAAAACATTCCGTCGTCGTAGTCGACTACCATGGCAAATCGAATCCGCATCCCAGACGATAGCCCGCGAGCCGTTCTGGAGCGTGAACAAGGTGTTTCCGTCCGGAGTAAATGCTGTGGACCAAACCTCGGCAGAGTGGCTTGTGAGGGTGTCGAAACACCTTCCGGTATGTGGGTCCCAGAACTTGACGGACCATACTGGTTAAAGCTCAAAAAGAAGCATCTGGTCAGATGGAGGAAGCTCTGTCTCCGTCTCTTGATTCGCCGGCGCCTGGTCAACGATTTGCTCCGAATCCGGAGCGTTTCGAACGCGCCAGGCCCGCGCTCTTGCGTTACACTCGTCTAAGTCCGCTTTGGACATGGCCCGAATGTCGGTCATCGCTTTGTGGCTCCCCTGGCCTCCGCGAGCCACTCGGGCTGCATTTTTCGATATCCACATACCCGGAGAGCGCTTCGTTCAAAAGGCTTTCCAAGAGTGCACACCGGTCCCTCAAGCGATCATCGCCTCTCTGAAGCTCCAAATCAGGCTGAGGTTGAATGGCCAGCAGCAAGGTCTCGATCGCGTTTGCTACCCCGGCATTAACTTCGAAAGTTTCTGACAACTTTCTCGGCCTTATCCGTGATTGTGATCCTCATTCGCTCGTTCGATTTCTCTTTGGTTTGTGTGCTGGTTAGATTTAAAAGCTTACCGTGAACGCTGACTTGCCGCGTTTAAAGCTAGAGTAAAGATCCAAGAATTTCGACTCCGCGATTGCGGGAGCAAGCCCGAAAAGATGTTTATCTTTGGAGATGTATTCCTCTCCGAAGTTTTCGAAATAACGTTTGGCTCCGAAAAAGGTGAAGACCTCGTTTCTTAACAAGGCTCGGTCCTCATCCATAATTTGAGCCGGCGTTGGGAAAACGAATCCGAATGTCTGCGCATTGACCTTCTCAACTATAGGTTCGATAGCTTTATATTCCGGCAATCCGACTTTGAGAGGTCTTGGAAGTCTTGGAATATCAGCCAAATAAGCTTCCGAAGCATCGTGGAGCATTCCTTCGAGTTTAAGGTTGTCTGGTAGAGAGTCGGCAACGTAGATACCGTGTTCTGCTACCGAAAAGAAGCGGGGACATTGGCCAGAGCACCGGCACAGCAAACTTAAGCCGTGCGCGATGTCCTCAATGCAAAATTTGATCGGGTTGCGGATCGAAGGGGAAAAACTTCTTTCCAGTAAAAGTGCTCAGATACCTGTCTTTTAGATTTCTCATTTGGATTGAAAGCAACGTCGCCGGCGCCGGAACCATGGACCGTACGGTGTCTGGCCAGTAGATGACTTACTGAAAACCTTACCGCGCTTCCCTGAGGAGCGGGTCTAACCCGCAAAAATCACGCAAAGGTCGAAGCGATGAGCTCATTGCGGGCTAGGAAGCTCTTAAACAGACGCTGCGCGTCTGTTTAAGAGCCTGTTTTAGGATAAATGAATTGAGACAAACTGTTGCATAACTATTCTCTCTAAAAAGCAGTCGAATTTTCCGGCGTAGCGGGGGAATTCTGCTGCCTGAGCCGGATTTGTGACCATTGCGAGCCTGGCCGTTTTGCGTGCATGCCCTTCTGTATAATCGCGTAAACATAAGCAGTTTTTAGGGCGACGTACCTAATTCTTTTATACCATTGATAATGGATACCATTATACCGTCAGTGGTGACGGATAAATCGGGCCCAATCAGCATCGGCTCGATGCGCTGGCCATCACCCGATCGGGTGAGCCTTGAGTATATAGTTTTGTGCCCGAACGCTGATGCAATGTGATAGCGTAAGTGGTCAAATGATGTTAAATTCTCATCCCCTAGCAAAACCTTGCCATGAGCATCTCATCTGAAAACTCCGTGCAACCCAAAGGCACCTGCTTTGTCGTGATGGGTTTTGGAAAGAAGACCGACTTCGAGACCGGTCGCGTCCTCGACCTTAACCAGTCCTACCACAACGTGATCAAACCCGCTGTCGAAGCTGCTGGCTTGAAATGCATCCGCGCCGACGAAATCGTGCACTCTGGGTTGATCGACGTGCCGATGTACGAACAGCTGCTGAAGGCCGACGTCGTAGTCGCGGATCTCTCCACATCCAACCGGAACGCCATTTACGAGCTTGGCGTGCGGCACGCCCTTCGCCCATATACAACGGTCGTGATCGCCGAAGAGATGATGATGAAGTCGCCCTTCTTCGACTTAAACCACATCACTATCCGGAACTATCGGCATTTGGGTGAAGACATCGGCGTGAGTGAAATGAGGCGTTTCTCGGCGGAATTGACGAACGCGATAAAACAAATCTTGGCGACAGAATCCAAGCTTCGCTGGGACAGTCCGGTCTACAAGTTCATCGACAAACTCACTCCACCGGCGATCGCGGAAGAGGAGAAAGCTGAGACGGCCACGGCAGGAGCATCGGCAAGCGCATCTCTCAGCCCGACTGGCGCCGCAGGCGTCGGCTCGGGGGTTCACAGTCAGATGATGCAACGAGTCGATGAGGCGCAGAAAAAAGACGATTGGCTTAAAGCGAAGATGCTCCTCGACGAAATCCGTGAGATGCGGAAGGCCAAAGACCCTAACATACCCGCTGACCAACAGACCGAAGATCCTTACATCCTTCAGCGCCTCGCGCTGGCGACTTACAAGAGCAAATATCCCAGTCCGGAGCAGGCGTTCAAAGAGGCGCGCGATCTACTGGCCCTGTTAGAGCCGCAGACTTGTAACGACACAGAGACGCTCGGCCTTTGGGGCTCCGTACACAAGCAGCTTTGGGAGCTGACGAAAGACAAGAGTGATCTCGATGAAGCCGTGCGTGCCTACGAGCGTGGCTTTTACCTGCGCAACGATTATTATAACGGCATCAACTTTGCCTACCTGCTCAACGTCCGTGCGGCGAACACTCCCGACCCAGCAGAAGCGATTTCTGATTTTGTGCAGGCGCGCCGCGTTCGCAAAGAAGTCCTTTCCATATGTGAACAGTGGCTCGCCGATAACCCGGCTCCCTCTACCTCAGAAGGGCCGCAGAAGAATCCAGAAAGCAGATACTGGGTGATGGCCACGGTTGCCGAAGCGTACTTTGGCATCGGAGATGCAGCAGAAGGTCAGCATCGCCTGGATGAGGCGCTTTCAGCAGCGCCTCAAAAATGGATGGGCAAAACAACCCAAGATCAGATCGGCAGGCTCAAACAACTCCTAGCGGACTCTCCGCTCAAGCACCTCCAGTCGACTGAGGTTAAATCTCAATGGACGTCGAACAGCTGATAAATACAAAAGTCGATAACCAAGGGTGGCTATTCCCCGGTTAAAGTCATGCTGACGATAACTGAAGAAGATGTCGTAGATGCCAGATCTTTGCCAATTTATTTTAGGGCAGTGTTGCAACTTTACAGGTAGCCCGTGACAGGCTGGCCGGATGCTCCTCCTGGCCTCTTCGGTTTACGGTTTATTCAAGTGGCGGCAATTTGAGCCGGAGGTCATCCTGCTGGCAGTGGGGTGGTACTTGCGCTTTTCCCTTTCGTACCGCGACGTCTAGGAGTTGCTCGCCGAGCGGGCCGATCACGTCACCGTCTGGAGGTGGGGCCAGCGCTATGGCCCGGAAATGGAACAACGTTCGTGTCGGCGAGTCAAACCTACCAACGACAGTTGGCGGGTGGATGAGATCTACATCCGGGTTAAGGGCAAGTGGGTGTATTTATACCGGGCTGTGGACTCGACCGGTGCGACGATCGATTTCCTTCTGTCGGCTAAACGCGACGAAGCGGCCGCTGAGCGCTTACTCGCCAAAGCGTTGGGCGGGGAGAACCATCCGGCGCCGCGGGTAATCAATACCGACAAGCACGCTGCTTATCCGCCGGCCATCGCTCAACTCAAAGCCGACGGTGTTCTAGACGAGAACTCTAAACACCGTCCCGTCCAGTATCTCAATAATATCCTGGAACAGGATCATAGGGCCATCAAACGCCGGGTGCGCGCAAGTCAACATTTTCGTTCTGGGGAGCTTGGCGTACGATCGCCGGCTACGAAGCGATTCATATGATCCGCAAAGGCCAAGCGTGCTGCAGTGTCGGTCTACTGCACCACTTCATTCTCGGTCTGTTCGCGGCGACGAACTAAAATGCCGATCATCTACCCCGACCTTCGGCTCGACTACAAAGTTGCAACACATCCGTTTGAAGTGCCCTGACCTGCCACACGGGAATTATCATTTGAAGGGTAGATTTAGGAGCATGACTACTTCCGCGCGCAGTTTCTTCACTTCATCGTTGTCTGGAGCGAGCTTGATGGCGCGGTGGGTCTGATAATCAGCTTCTGCCCGTGCCCGCCGAGCTTGGTTTGGATCAGTTCCTCTTTCCAGAGCGTAACTAACTAGTGTAGTGCTGCACAAATAACTAGACATAATGGCCCTGGCGCGATACTGTGATTTTCAATGAAGACGTGGCGCCAGTGCGTCAATCTGGAAGAACCGCAACGGCAATTACTGGAACAATGGGTGCGCGCTCACAGTACGCCTCAGCAAGTAGCCAAGCGCTGCCAAATCATTCTGCAAAGCGCCGGCGGAAAGTCCGACGGCACACCTGTCGGCTCTGGAGAGAGCGCTTTGTTGAGTGCGGGGTTGACTGCCTATGGGATGTAGAAGCCGGTCGGGGACGCAAAGTGCAGGCTGGTTTAGCTCAGCGAATTGTCGAAGCCACTCTTCACTCCAAGCCTGCAGGGCAAACACATTGGACCACGCGAAAACTGGCCAAGGAGCAGGGAGTTCATGCCAGCACTGTGGCGCGAATCTGGCAGGAGCACGAACTCAAACCGCATCGGCAAAAGACCTTCAAACTCTCACGTGACGCAAAGTTCGTCGAAAAGCTCCTCGACGTCGTGGGGGTCTATCTCGATCCTCCCCAACACGCCATCGTGCTCTGTGTCGATGAAAAGTGTCAGATTCAAGCCCTGGATCGCACTCAGCCTGGCCTGCCGCTCAAGAAGGGTCGCTGCGGCACCTGGACGCACGACTACGTCCGACACGGAACAACGACCTTGTTTGCTGCGCTCAACGCAGCCAGCGGTAAGGTAAGCGGCGAATGTTATCCGCGTCATCGCCATCAGGAGTTCATCAAATTCTTGCGCCGGCTGGATAACGAATTTGAGCCGGATCTGGAATTACACTTGATCATGGACAACTACGGCACACACAAACATGAGAAGGTGCGCCGCTTTCTGGATCGCCATCGGCGCTTCAAAGTTCATTACATCCCAACCAGTTCGAGTTGGCTCAACTTGGTGGAACGCTGGTTTGCCGAACTCAGCGGCAAGGCCGTACGGCGAGGCAGCTTTGCCAGTGTGCCTGACTTAATTGAAGCTATCTTCGACTTCATTGCACAATGGAATGAAGAGCCGAGGCCATTCGTCTGGACAGCCAAAGCGGAGGACATCTTGGCAAAGATTGAAAGGTGTCGTCAGCGGTTAGAGAAAATCTCTCCAGGATGCACAAAACCGAAAAGAGGGTTAAAGAAAGCCGCATGAATCTATGTATAGTTATTTATGCGACAGAACACTAGCGAGGCGCGATCCAAAATGTGCCGCCAGACGAGCATTCGCCGGATCTACCTGTAACGCGGTTCGCAGATCATCGAGAGTCCCTTCGGCTATCCGGTGCTCAATCCATTCGGGAACGGTTAGTTTCGAGAAGGGAGAAATCGTACGGCGCCTGGGATCTGCGACGCTCCACTTTAGCAATCGCTCGACGGGAGTTAATCCCGAAGATTGTCGTTCAAACTTTGCCGCAATTTTCTCCCGGACGGCTCTCACCTGATCTGCGGGAAAAATTCGCAGAATCTCCGCTTGGCCCTGCGCACCGAACTGCGCTGAATAAATCCAGCTGTCATGGCGCATCGGTTCCCCGATTGCTTTACCGGTCGCCGCGTTCCAGATTTGCGCCGTCTTATCCTCTGAAGCTGTGACTACTCGTTGGCCATCCGCACTGAACTTTGCGGCCAGAACCGCGTCCTCATGACGCATCGGTTCCCCGATTGCTTCACCGGTCGCAGCCTCCCAGACTCGCGCCGTCTTGTCCTCTGAAGCCGTCACCACCCGTTGACCATCCGCACTGAACCGCGCTGAATAAACCCAGCCGTCATGTCGCATCGGTCTGCCGATTACTCTACCGGTCGCCGCCTCCCAGACTTGCGCTGTCTTCTCCTCTGAGGCCGTCACCACCCGTTGGCCATCCGCACTGAACTTTGCGGCCAGAACCGCGTCCTCATGGCGCATCGGTTCGCCGATTGCTTTACAGGTCGCGGCATCCCAGACTCGCGCCGTCTTATCCTTTGAAGCCGTTCGTTTTGCAGGCGGAGACCGCTGCGGCTGACGAGGTCTTCCTCAATGAAGATGCGCACCGCTTCCGGACGACCCGCTAAACAACGTTCGTAGAAGGTCTCCAGAATGGTTTCAACATTGGTCGTCTGCTCATCAAAGACTATCTGGGCCAACGGCGGTCCAAAGACACCAGGTGGCTGCAAGTAGCGCCCTTGATTTAGAAACTGGTTGATCCCAGGGTCGACGCGCTCCTGGCGTCGCCGAATGTCAAGGCGCTCCGCCGGTGTTGGAATGGCGTCTTTCATTTTCAGCCCGACTACTTTTCCGCGAAGTTGCTCGAACCCATGCAAGCTCCGGACTTCATCGGATGGGTGCGCGAGTTGATGGAAGCTTTTCGGGCCTACTTCGCTCGAGAAATCAAGCCCGTTGAATCGCGAGACGTTTGAGTTCGGTTGCAGATGCTCCGTCTTGGCTTTCATCGCTCTCATCCGCTCTTCGATTTCCGCCTTGACCACTTCTAGATTGAAACTCGCCCCGGCGCTGCATCGGCGGGAACTCGATGAACGTTTGGGCATATTCGGGAACCTCCCGCTGCAGGAAGACGAAGCGCCAGAAATGGGCTGCCAGTAACAATGGAACGTTCGATTCCCCAGGTAAAAACATCACCTTAGAAACGGCGGTTCAGCGCTGATTTGATTTCTCTCTCTCTCTCTCTCTCTCTCTCTTTCTCTCTCTCTCTCCCGCCTTGCTCAAGCGCCTTGCGCGCAACGACTTCTCCCAAGGGTCCGACCCTTGCGATTTGCCTTTTACAGAGAGAACGCGCTCTCAAGAGCGCGAAACGCTCATCCGGTCTGCAGCGTAATTTTCGTGTCGCCTTTCGTCCTTGGAATTTAACCCCTTTTTAACCCCTTTGGGTGTACGCCTTCATATTCCGCTACGGCCTGTCTGAGGAAAACCAATGATGCTGATCGCGTTGGATAAGGCGCAGGGCTGCTTCCGGTCCCCAGATGCCCGCAGCATAATTTGGGAAATCAGTGGGCGGATTATTGTTCCAGGCTTCGAGAATCGGCGCGGCCGCCTCCCAGGCCGCTTCGACCATGTCAGATCGATGAAACAAACTCGCGTCCCCAACCATGCAGTCATAGAGTAATTTTTCGTACCTACCCTGTTGTCGGTTGCCTGTCCCCGAATTGGTCATAACCAAAATCCAGCTTTATTGCCGCGTAAGTTTCAACCGTGGAATTCGGATTGACGTTCGGTTCCTGCCGATACCCGGGAACTTTTTTGCCGTCGTTTCGAATCGCTTCACCCTCCAATGATGTCGGAGGTTCCATTGCGATTAAGGCGAGTAGCATAAACATATGGTTCTGCATCACGTCACGAAACGCGCCGGCTGTTTCGTAGAATGCTCCCCTTCCCTCTACGCCTATGGACTCGGCAACGATCAATTGCACATGATCGATGTAACGCCTGTTCCACACTGGTTCGAAAATCGAATTGCCAATGCGAAAAACTAGCAGCTTCTGGGCTGTCTCCTTTCCAAGGTAGCGATCGATCCGACAGAAGGACAGCGCCAATTCATGAGAGTTCTTTGCAAAGTTCCTTGCTCCGTGCTTCCAAAGAAACGTTGAACCTGTGGCGTGACCGCAAAGCTCGGTTGATTCTGATCGCGAACTTTCTGCTCGTTGTCGGCAGCGGGGTCACATGGCTCGCAGTGCCATGGTTTCTGATCCAGCAGCCGAACGGAAATGGGGTCTATGGTCTTTCGAGTTCCGCTTTAACGCTGCTGATTTTTTTGTCGCTCCCATTTCTTGGGAAAGCAATCGACCGAAATTCTCGAAAGAGAATACTGCTCGGTTACTACGTTTTTGCGCTGGTCACGAACCTCTTTGTCATCGGGATGATTCTTCTGCAAGGCCGCGTCGAGACCTGGCATCTGGTGATGGCGATGACCTTCGGATCCCTCGGCGTGAGCGTCTACTACCCGGCGCAATTTGCGTTTAACCAGGAAGTTCTATCCAGGGACCAATACAGGGCAATGAGCGGCGCGATCGAAGTGCAATGGCAAAGCGGGGCAATGATCGCGGGTGGTTTGGCGACTTTGCTGATCAATCGGGTTCCTTTGGCTGCGATTCTGGTCCTCGACTGCTGCGCGTATATCGCGGCTTTCTGTGTCATGTCGTGCGTTCCCTACACCCGCAACCCGAAGCTGGATGCAAACACCGGGCCGGCATGGAACATCATGCTGGAAGGATTTACCTATCTGCGGCAGCGTCCCAGGTTATCGCTCGTTTTGCTGGGAAGTTTCCTGCCGTTTCTCGGGGTAATGGTATGCGTCTATTTGACACCTGTGTTCATCAACAACGCATTGCATGCAGGTCCTGTGGTGTTCGGGTTTGCGGAGGCTGCCTACTCGTTCGGTGCAGTTCTGGCCGGCCTCACGATCCCCTGGCTCAGCAGAAAATTCGGCCTGATGCGCACTCTCTTGCTAACGGTCGCTTGCTACACGCTGGCTGCGGCGGTGAACCCCATCTTTGCCGCCGTCGCTGTTTTCCTTGGGTCGCTTGTTCTCCAAGGCTGGGGAAACGCCGGGTCGAGAGTTGCTCGAAGCATCGTTGCACTCGAAACGGTTCCCAATGAATTCATGGGCCGAGTGAACTTGTTCTACAGCGCCCTCGAACGGCTCTTAAGAGCGGTTCTGCTTGCGATCGTCACTCAGCAGGTCGCGACCACCGGCGCGAGATCGGGCTATTGGACTATCACGGGAGTCGGGTTGTGCGGGTGGATCATGATTGTCTTCTGCCGCCGCTTCCGGCGGCATCACGTGGTTCCGATTGCCACACCTGAAAGAGCCGTATGAAGTTTGAAAAATTGCGCCTGATGAACCTGATCGTCGACCCCATGGGTTTTGCCCGGCCGCTAACTTTCCGAAATTCGCTTTGTTCACTTCAACCTCGGGCTCCAGATTCCTCCTGTTCTTTTGCTACCTTCTGAATCGGAGCGATATCTTCGGTTTCGTCAATTCTGGCATAGTCGACCGTCCATTCGCCTTCCTCATTCTGATCATAGATCTCGACGAAACGCCGATTCCACTCAATCTGTTCGTAATTGTAGTCCCCGAAGCTTTGGACTGGAGCAACAATAACTGTGTCGACGCCAACTATGGATGCAATGATGCGGATGTCCTGTTGCTGAAAATCTTCCGGAGTCATCCCGAGAAGCGGACTTGTTTTATCAATCCGGTGCCGCACCGTTAAAACAGTCGGAAACGAGATCAAATGATCGAATTCCAGTTTGAGGGAACGAAAGCGTCGCACTTCGTCTCCTTCTGCAGTGATGCTGTTTCGAAGGAGGATCATACGGAACTCGGGCTCGACCATGGCTTGGTGCCGTAGGTTGGCCACGCGAATCATCAAATTGGGTACTCCATCGAATGGCGCAATGACCGCGACTTTACTGAAATGCAATCGCGCTGTGGGACGAGAAAAGCGCACAAAAATCAAACCGGTGATCACCGCCAGCCCAAACATGCCCACCACGATCTCGAGCATGGTGATCAGGTGCCCATAGAATGATTCAGGATACATGTGGCCGTAGCCAACGGTCGCCAGCGTTTCCACGCTAAAGAAAAAAGCATCGAAAAACGAGCCGGGCCTCATCTCGGCGACGGCGTGTGCGTTCAGCATGTACAACGCAGCAAATACAAGATTGATAAGGAGGTAGATGCCAAAAACAAGACCGGCGAACCCAGGCCAGCTCAGGGTCAGGATCAAATGGTACGTATCTCGCCAATCGAACTTCTCGGCATTGAGCTTAACAAATTCGAATTGCCCGTACCGGACCCGAATGTGGCGTGGCCTTCTCCTCATAACTGATCAGATCGAAGAAGCATGCGATAATGCACCTTTTTCATCGGCCCGGAACGGTGGATTTCTTTTGAGCTGCACAAGGAAAACAAAGCTTTTGCCCAGCGAATAAAAATCCCGCTTCTGCCTTCCGACGCAGCAACCGACTATTAATAATAACACCGAGGAGTCGCACCCCATACCACCAAATGCAATGGTTTACGAAGATCAAGACAGCGCTCACCAACACAAAGGTTGCTGTCCTTTTGATTACGCATGAACTCGGTCCGTTACTGAAAGAAGCGAAGCAAGGGGGAGTTAGAATCCTGTGGGTGCCTGTTCGCGCTAGTTCCTACAAAAAAACGGCGCTCAAGGATTACCAAGCTGTTATTGATCCTGGCAACCATTGGCCAAGATGATGGAGGCTGACCGCGATTCGGCCTTGGGAAGAGGGTGTTTGAAAAGTTGCCGTCTGTCTTGAAAGAGCGCTGATCCGGGCCAAAGGGAGACCGTACGATGAGCACTCGATTCTACGACACCGACCTGACCGACGCGGCGTGGGCTTTTGTTGCGCCGGTTCTGCCGGCGGCGCGACCGGGTGGGCGACCGCGCACCACCAACCTTCGTGCCGTCCTCAACGCCATCTTTTACCTCCTGCGGACAGGCTGCCAGTGGCGACTGTTGCCACGCGAATTTCCACCGTGTGGCACGGTCTACCATTACTTTCAAGCCTGGCAAAACTCCGGTGTGTGGGTCCATCTACATCGAGTGCTCTACGAGCAGGCCCGTCGTCATGCCGGACGGGCAGCTTGTCCATCGGTGGTGATCATGGATGGCCAATCGGTCAAGACGACCGAGCGTGGTGGCGCTCGTGGTTTCGACGCGCACAAGCGCGTAAAGGGACGCAAACGCCATATCTTGGTCGACACACTCGGCCTACTGGTTGCCAACCGTGTCGAACCGGCTGACACATCCGATCGGCGTGCGGGCGCTCTGCTGCTTGGCGGATTGAGTGCGTTGTTTCCGAGAATCCGGACGGTAATAGCCGATGCCGGCCACGAAAGCCGCAAGCTCGCTCGAACCCTGAAGCAACACCAAGGATGGCAGCTACGGATCGTCAAGAGACGACAACGAGCGTTCAAGATCACGGGTCTGACCTGGATCGTTGAACGTAGCTTTGCCTGGCTGGGGAGGAACCGTCGACTGAGCAAGGACTACGAGTATCGGGTGCAAACCTCAGAGACGATGATCGACCTTGCCTCAATCCGCCTTATGCTAAACCGGATCGCCCCTGCATGAGACTTTTCAAACACCCTCTTACAATTGTTGTCTGGTGCTGACCACTACACGCCTCCGGCTAAGGCTCTGGCGCGACGAAGATTTGCCGAGCTTCGCAGCGCTAAACTCAGACCCTCACGTGATGCAATATATGTTGACAACGCTCGATCGCCGAGAAAGCGACGCGCTTGCCGGACGTATTAGGCAACACTTCGTCCATCATGGTTTTGGGCTGTGGGCTGTCGAGTTGATTGGCATCGCTGACTTTATAGGCTTTACGGGGTTCTCAGTGCCAAGCTTCGAAGCCCACTTCACACCTTGCGTGGAGATTGCTTGGAGGCTGGCACGCGATTATTGGGGCTTCGGCTATGCTACAGAGGCTGCCCGTGCAGCGCGCGACTACGGCTTCGCCCAGCTCGGGCTTAGGCAAATCGTCTCCTTTACTGTTCAAGCCAACCAGCGCTCCCGAAGCGTGATGGAGCGCATCGGGATGACGCATTCTCCGAATGATGACTTTGAGCACCCGCTCCTACCACAGGGGCATCCGCTTCGCCACCACGTCCTCTATCGGCTCGCTCGTCCTGCGGTTTGACGCCTGAAAAGAACCCATGTGGTGTTCCTCGCGCTTTGACCTTCAGACTGACGTCGACACCCGGCAGCAGGACCTTATTGACCCCGACGGATCAGTCTAAGGTGACTACCGACAATCTGAAGATCGCGCAGTTTATCTACCTTCTACTGCGCAATCCGGAAATTCGTAACGTTATCGACACCCTTACAGCGAAGGTGGTGCTGATCTTAGGCAGGTTCACGCCGGAACGCAAAGGTATCCTGGAAGCGCTTCGGATTGCCTTGAGGGCTCGCGGTTTAGTGCCGGTGCTATTCGATTTTGACCGACCTGCGAACCGGGACGTCTCGGAAACCGTCCTTACGTTGGCCTGCATGTCCCTTTTCGTGATCGCGGACCTAAGCGCGCCGCGGGGCACTCCTCTGGAGCTGCAACTGATGGTGCCGCAGGTAATGGTGCCGGTCGTGCCGATTATCCAGGAGAAAGAGCAGACCTTCGAGATGTTTCGAAATTTAAAGTTCAAGTACGATTGGGTTCTGAAACCGCTCCGCTATCACACAGAGGACGATTTGATCGGCTCCCTCGAAAAAGAGCATCAAGAAAATGCTGTCAGAACACCCGACTCGAGCGCGCGAAAAAAGCGATTCAGGCACGGAACCGATCTCGAAGTTCGTTTCGAGCAGCAACTTTGTCGGGAAGTTCCTTCTCCAGGTTCCAGGGAACGTTTACGATCAGAATGCGATTGCGGCCCTTGAGTAAAAGCACAGTCTTGAGAATATCCGCTCGCCGATTATGCAACAGACTGTAGTACCAACGCGACTCGATCAGCTGCGGAACCAGAACAGCGATTACGTTCTCCGGGTTCTTGCCTTCGAGCTGCCATATATAATTAAGGATTGGCGTGATCACTTTACGATAAGGTGACTTTAGAATCACCAGATTGGGTTCCGGTAACCCGACTCGGTCGATCGATGGTTGGACGTCAAGGCGCCATTCGGTGGAGAAATCACGGTCGCTATGCTCTTCCTGAACGTGCACAATGTGGATGTCTTGCGATAGCCCGTAGGCAATCTGAAGCGCCTTCTCGGCCAATACGTTCAAGTAGTCGATCGGAACGACCGCAATCATTTTGATCGGCTGTTCTAATCGTATCGGACCAGAGACAGCCACCTCCCGTCCGATCCTCACATAATGACGATTAATAGAGAGCATCAGGACGAATAATAGCGGCACTACGATGACCACTAGCCAGGCTCCCTCAGCGAACTTCGTCACGATGACTATAAAAAGCGTAATAGCGGTAGCGATCGCACCTGTGCCATTGACCACGGCGCTGAGGCGCGCGTTTTGGTCTTTTGATCTTGACCAGTGCATCACCATCCCGGCCTGGGATAAAGTGAACGCGAGGAAAGCTCCGATTGCGAACAGAGGTATGAGCTTGTCGGTAACGCCATTAAAGAGAATCAGCAGACTTCCAGCGAGCACTGTCAGCACAATAATGCCTTGCGTGTACACGAGTCGTCGGCCACGCACAGCAAACACTAAGGGTGTCATGGTCTGTGCCGACGCTCACCAGCCCATGTTGTGGGCCAGATCAAAAACCCATAGGGGTAGCCGCCCAGGCAGGGATGCTGAAGTCGTGCCGCGTACCGCGGGGTCGCAGGGTCGATAAGTGCGTCCGCGGTTCAAAATCGCCCAACCCTCTTGGTACACGAGATGACTGGGTTCGGCGGCATCTGGTGCGCGCTGATGAACTGAACTGAGCGCGGGGTGTGCGGCCCTCTGGTCCGGTTGGCGAAGACTGTAACGCTGGCGAGTCGCCCAGGTGTGGCTGACGGGCGAGCGCGGTGAGGCGCGGCGGGCCAGCTTGACGCCCCGCGCGGGGCTGCGGTCCCCGGTGAGCGTCGTGGCCCTCCTTGCAGTGCTTCAGTCGATGAGGAAGAAATCCATCTTGCGATACTGTACGACAGACCCGCGGGAAGTCAGCAAATGAAGTATTGGCCGATAGACAAAGCACCAGGAGGATTGCCGCGATCGTCACATAATAGAAGATTCCTCTGCCGACGATCGCCTCGGTCAGCATTGACAGGATGCTTTGGTAACCGGGCGAGCCGGGATCGGTCGCCGTTATTCGGTAGGCCGAAACCAAATACGCAATGCCCAGTAAAAGGAAAATGAGAATTGCGACAATGAGCGTTAGTGTTCGGCGCGCCGAGTCAACCACTGGGTCTTTAAAGGCCTGCACGCCGTTGCTCACCGCCTCGACACCGGTCATCGCAGTGCATCCCGCCGCAAATGCTTTCAGGAAGAGCCATAAAGGTGATTTGCTCATGCGCGTTTGGCGGTGGTGGCAGCGGGTTAACCGGCTGGGGATGTCCGCCGGCAACGAACGCCTTGACGATGCCGATGACCACCACCAAAACGAGGCATCCGACGAACAAGTAGGTGGGTGGCATGAAGGCCAAGCCGGATTCACGTAGACCTCGAAGGTTAAAGTAGGTGAGCAGGAGTAGGACAGTGAGGCAGAGAAGTAAAGTGTAAGGCTGCAACGGCGGCAGAGCGGAAGTGAGCGCGCCGATCCCGGCCGAGATGCCAACCGCTACGTTCAGCGTGTAGTCGACCATTAACGCCGCAGCGGCGAGCAGGCCCGCGTAGGTGCCTAAGTTTTCTTTCGCAACGGTATAAGATCCCGCCCCCTCCGGGTACCCTGAGATCGTTTGGCGATAACTAAAATAGACGATCGTTAGAATGGCTGATACGGCAACAGTGATCGGAAGACCGAAACCGACTCCAGCGATGCCGAGCGGGATAAGAACAGTCAAAGCTGCTTCGGGGCCATAAGCGGCAGAACTTAATGCGTCAAGCCCGAACACAGAAACCCCAGCCAGCGGACCAACCCGTTCGTCTTTATCTTCGTCCGAGGCCAAATGGCGACCGAGAATAAAGTTTAATATAGCCATAATTGGCGGTGAAAATCTCCGGGGCGCGCTCGTCCGCCAGACTAGCCAAACGGTCCGGCGAGCACACGAGAAATCTCATGTGGCTGACTTTATCCCGGCACTCCTGCAACGTTTTGATCGCTTCGGCCGTGAGCCAGAATAGCCAATTCGATCTTGCGCTGCTGAGCTTCGCGCTTCACTTCTTCCATGACTGGCAACGCCCCAGTGCCAGTGCCGATTACAAGTCGCCGACATTTCCAGGGTATTTCCTCTTCGATTGAGAGCCACGGATCGGCGCCTGCAGTTGCGAGACTGTGAAAATTATTGAGCCTCGTCAACGATTTTTGCAACAATTTTGCCACACACCTTTGAAAAGAGGGTATTTTTTCACCCAATAATTGCCGGGGGATTCTTTACTAGTGCCGAGGAGGGGACTCGAACCCCTAAGGATTACTCCACCAGATCCTAAGTCTGGCGCGTCTGCCAATTTCGCCACCTCGGCGTTCGGGAGGCCATAGTTTGCCACAATTTTGCAAAATGCCAAACCCGACCAAGTTCTCAGAGGTTGCTACTTGCCATTGATGCGTTCGGCTCCAACGGGTACCTTTAAGGTAATGCCGACTGACTCCTTCGTTCATCTCCATCTTCATACCGAATATTCGCTCCTGGACGGCGCTATCCGTATTCCGGATCTCATGAAAAAGGTAGTCGAGAACGGGATGCCGGGTGTGGCGATGACCGATCACGGAAATATGTATGGGGCGATCGAATTTTATCAGGCTGCGCAAAAGGCCGGTATTAAGCCGATCATCGGGTGTGAAGTCTATATGGCTCCCGGTTCGATGATTGATAAAAGTGCCTCCTCGGCCCGGGATGCAGCCTTTCATTTTACTTTGTTAGCGAAAGATTTTTGCGGTTACAGCAACCTGGTAAAACTCGTCACCGCAGCACACCTGGAGGGCTTCCACTATAAACCGCGGATCGACAAGGAATTGCTCGCGAAACATAGCGCGGGGCTGATCGGTATGAGCGCCTGCCTCAAGGGCGAAATTAATGTTGCCATCCAGGCGGGCGACCTGAAAAAGGCTCAAAAATCGGCCGGCGAGTTTGTCGATATCTTCGGTCCAGAAAACTTCTACCTGGAACTCCACGATCACGGAATCGAGGCACAGCGTCTGTGCAACCTCGCTCTGCTTGAAATATCCAAAAGCCATTCGATTCCCGTCGTCGCAGCGAACGACGTGCACTTTCTGGAGCGATCCCATCACGAAGCTCACGACGTAATGATCTGCATCGGCACAGGAGCGATGGTTCATGACGAACGGCGCATGCATTACCCGACGGAAGTTTATTTCAAGTCTGCCGAAGAGATGCGGGCAGTTTTTTCTGAAGTTCCCGAGGCGCTGACAAATACGCTTCGTGTCGCTGAAAAATGTGATCTCAAACTAGATTTTGGCGTTTCAAAGTATCCGGCTTACAACGCACCAGAGGGCACAACACGGGAACGATATTTAACTGAGCTTTGCTTTAAAGGCTTGCGAGAGCGTTATGGAGAACGCGCAGAAACCGATCGGGAGCTTCGTCAACGCCTCGACTATGAGCTCTCGATTCTTGAGAAGGCAGGTTTCACGAGTTATTTCCTCATCGTCTGGGATTTTATCCACTACGCAAAACAGAATGGTATTCCGGTTGGACCAGGACGCGGATCGGCGGCCGGTTCGCTGGCGGCTTATGTTCTCGGAATCACCGACCTGGATCCGCTGCGGTTCGGATTGATCTTTGAACGATTCCTGAACCCTGAACGCGTTAGCCCCCCAGATATCGATGTGGATTTCTGTCAGAATCGAAGGGGAGAAGTCATCGAATACGTTCGGGACAAGTACGGCCCGCGTGCCGTCTCCCAGATCATCACCTTTGGAACGCTTGGAGCCAAGAGCGTCGTGCGAGACGTTGGGCGTGTGATTGGCCTGAGTTATTCGGACGGCGACCGGGTAGCAAAAATGATTCCGAACGAGCTCGGAATCACTCTCAAGAGCGCACTGGAAAAGAACCCGGAACTGAAACAGGCAGTCGACACGGAAGAGAGCACCCGGCAACTTTGGAACTACGCGACGGTCCTTGAAGGGCTGACCCGGAACACCGGTATCCATGCTGCCGGCGTCGTCATCGGCGACCGGCCCTTGGACGATTATATCCCTCTGTGTCGCGGCAACGACGACGAAGTCGTGACCCAGTATGCGATGGGGCCGCTTACGGATCTGGGCATGCTGAAGATGGACTTTCTCGGCCTTAAGACTCTCACGGTCCTTCAGGATGCAACCCATCTGATTCGAGACCGGGAGCCGGACTTTTCCCTCGAAACAATTCCGCTCAACGATCGGGTCACCTTCGATCTTCTCAACCGAGGCGAGACGATCGGCGTCTTCCAGCTGGAATCAGGCGGGATGGTCAATCTTTGCAAACAATTCGATGTCAATAGCATTGACGATATCATTGCCTTGATCGCGCTTTATCGCCCGGGGCCCATGGAGCTGATCCCGGACTACGTCAGGCGCAAGAAGGGCCAGACCAAGATTAAGTACGAGCACCCACTCCTTAAGGAGGTCTGTGCCGATACCTATGGGATCATGATCTACCAGGAACAAGTACAGCGCGCCGCCAATATCCTGGCCGGATATAGCCTGGGTCAGGCCGACCTTCTCCGACGGGCGATGGGGAAGAAGGACAAGGCAAAGATGGCGAAAGAACGGGTCAACTTCATCGAGGGGTGCAAACGGGTCAATGACATCGACGAAAGGAAGGCCAATACGATCTTCGATCTCCTCGAAAAATTCGCGGGGTACGGCTTTAACAAGAGCCACAGTGCCGCTTACGGCTTGATCAGTTATCGAACCGCGTACCTGAAGGCCAACTATCCGGTTGAGTTTATGGCTGGTCTGCTCAGCAACGAAGTCAACAACACGGAGAAGATTGCCGTGTTTGTCGCAGAATGCGAACGGCTCGGCGTAAAAATCCTGCCGCCAGACGTAAACATGAGCCATTTGAAGTTTGTGCCCGAAACTCGTGAACAGGAGCGCGGAATTCGGTATGGCCTGGCGGCGATCAAAAATATCGGCGAGGGCGCAATGCAATCGGCGATCGGCGAGAGAGAGGAAAACGGCCCATTCAAGTCACTTGAGGACTACTGTAGCCGCCTGGATTCCAAGTCGGTCAACCGCAAGATACTGGAAAACCTTATTCGAGCCGGTGCATTCGATTTTACCGGGAGGGACCGCGCGGAATTGTTTGCGCGAATTGATCAAGCCTTGGCGACCGGGGCCTCTGCACATAGAGACAGGCGAAGTGGACAGGTCTCATTATTTGGCGATCTGGAACTGACGCCCGCCCCGAAAACAAACGGCGACAACGTCCACTTTACCCCCTGGTCCACAGCGGAAAAGCTCGGGTACGAAAAAGATCTCCTCGGCTTTTATATTACCGGCCATCCGTTAGACCCGTACCGGGAAATGATAGAGGGCGGTAAGTATGTGGCCGTCAGTGATTTAGGCAGCCAGGAGGACAAGGCCACGGTCCATATCGCCGGCTCGATCTCCGCGTTCGATAAGAAACATACCCGGAAGGATGGGAAGCCATTCGCGATCCTGACCATTGAAGATTTTACCGGATCGGTGGAAGTGATGGTGTGGAATGAGGTTTTTGTGAAAGCCGCCAAGGAGATTGATAAAGGAAAAATCGTGGCCATTGCGGGCAAAATGGACAAGCGCGAAGAGGGCATCCGCCTGGTGGCGAGCGAGATTGGACCAATTACGCGCCGCAAAGGGGTCAAAGGCCTGACCATTGATATCCCCATGGAGAAAGCCGACGAAGGACGGCTGATCGCAATACGTGAACTTGTCCAACAGTTTCCAGGGATGCAACCGTTGTATCTTCGATTCCGGACGATGGATGGACACGAACTTCGGTTGAAGGCGGACGCCGGCTATTCGGTGCGGGACAATGAGTCCTTCAGGGAGAAGCTCGCGGAACTGCTAGCGTAGGGAAAACGGGACGGCGTGTCGCCGTTATCTGTTATCTACGTTTCTAGCACACGCGAAAAGCAATTTGCCATACACTCCGACACCTGATACGCCGACCCGCCGACACTCCGGTACGCCGACGCGTTCCCCCTGACGCCCTTTTCTTGCAAAAACGGAATTCGACGTTAGAGTCTGGGTTCCTCTTTGCCTGGCTATGACCCCGCTTAATCGAGAGATGAAGATTTTTTCAGGATCAGCTCACCGCGATCTGGCTCTGAGAATCTGCCAGTCGGTGGGCGCTCCGCTAGGCGACGCCGTCGTGAGTTCTTTTCCTGATGGCGAAACGCGAGTGAAGATCAACGAGAATATCCGGGGGCGCGACGTTTACATCGTCCAACCGACCTGTCCGCCGACGAACCAGAATCTGATGGAGCTTTTCATCCTGATCGATGCGGCCAGGCGAGCAAGCGCCTATCGAATCACGGCGGTCGTACCCTATTTTGGCTATGCGCGCCAAGACCGGAAAGATCAGCCCCGAGTACCGATCACCGCCAAGCTCGTCGCCAATCTCCTGGTCGCCGCCGGTGCGAGCCGGGTTCTTACGCTTGACCTGCACGCCCAACAGATCCAAGGCTTTTTCGACATTCCGGTTGATCATTTGTACGCCGCACCAGTATTGATCCGCTATATCCGTCAAAAGAAGCTGGACAATCTTGTGGTCGTGTCACCGGACGTCGGAGGCTTGAAGTTGGCTTCGGCCTACTCGGAGGCGTTGGACGCAACGCTGGCTATCGTTGCCAAGCGCCGGAAAAGCCCAACCGAGACGGAAGCGTTAACGGTGATCGGCGACGTGGAGGACAAAAACGTCATTATGATGGACGACCTGACCGAAACCGCAGGCACCTTGACAAGTGCCGCTACACTCCTGAAAAAATTCGGCGCCAGAGACATCTATGCCGGCGTGACCCATGCGGTTTTCACAGATATAGCCCACGAGAGGCTGATGAAATCGGAAATCCAAGAGCTGATTACCACCGACAGCACGCCCGTGAGCCTCCAACCGGGTTGCCGAATTACGGTACTCTCCATTGCCGAGCTCCTTGGCGCGGGCATTCATCGGATATATACGAACGAGTCGGTAAGTTCCCTTTTCGAGATCAACGCAAAACAGACTTAAGAATCATGGCTCAACAAGTTAAACTGAAAGCGCAGAAGCGAACCTTGGTTGGTCGCAACGCGATAAAGAAAATCAAACACGAGGGTCTGGTCCCCGGAGTTATCTACGGATCGCAGGCGGAGCCGATTACCCTTCAAATTGACGGCCGCGAATTGACGACCGTCTTGGCTCATGCATCGAGCGAGCATGTTCTAGTCGAGCTAGAGATCATCGGCGGTGGCGAAAGCACAAGCCGTCTGGCTCTGATTCAGGAAGTGCAACATAACCCTTTGAAACGGGAATTGTTACATGTCGATTTTCACGCCGTTTCGGCGACGGAAAAGATCACTTCCGAAGTTCCAATCGAGGCCTTTGGTGAAGCCTTGGGGGTCAGAACATTCGGCGGGCTGCTCGAATACTCTTTGCGTACCCTGGAAGTAGAGTGTTTTCCGCAAGACTTGCCGGACATCGTTCGAATAGACGTTTCGAATCTGAACATTGGCGAGTCGCTGCACGTTCGCGACATCCCGCTTCCGGCAGGGGTTGAGGCCATTACGGACGGAGACTTGACCGTGATAAGCGTGGTTGCATCACGCGTGGGAGAAGAGGTGACAGAAACAGCTGAAGCCCCGACGACTCCGGAAGTCATTACCGAGAAAAAGGTGGAAGCCAAGCAGGAGACTGCACAGTCGTAGTCGTCCATGTCGGATCTGCGTCTCGTGGCCGGCCTGGGAAATCCCGGCCCGCAGTATATCGACACGCGGCATAACGTTGGGTTCATGGTCATCGATCGTTTAGCAGGGAAAAAGGGAGTGACATTATCAAGGTCGGCTGTTTGGAGCTCTGAATGGGGAAAATGGGGCGACACCCTGCTGATCAAACCCTTTACCTTCATGAACCGAAGTGGAGACGTGGTCGGCCGATTCGCTCGTTATTTCAAGATCCAGCCGGAAGAGATTCTGGTCGTGGTCGATGATGTCGCTCTGCCGCTGGGCCGCCTGCGGCTGCGACCCTTTGGGAGTGACGGCGGCCACAACGGTCTCAAGTCGGTGATTGAACATCTGGGCCAGACGTTTATGCGTCTGAGAATTGGGATCGGAGCTTCTCCGGAAGCCGAAGAGCTTGTCGACCATGTCCTGGGAAAATTCGAGCGATTCGAGAAACCAATGGTGGACAATGCGCTTGACCGCGCGACGGAAGCCGTCGAGCACCTTGCTGACAAGGGCATGGCATCCGCCATGAGCAATTACAACAGAGCAGAATAATATTGACACATTATGAAACGTCGTTATGAATGTTTGCTGGCCGTCGATACGCGCGGTCAGGAAGACAGCGTGAAAGAGATCATTGAACGTCTCGAGTCCGAATTTACGAAAGAGGGCGCCGCGGTGGAGCAAGTCCAGAAGATGGAAAAGCGTCCGTTCGCATACAGCCCCCGTCACCTTGACTCTGCGTACTATGTAAATTTTGTCTTCGAAGCGGAGCCTTCGCTGATGACAAAATTGCGCGGCAAATTTAAGCTCGATCCGATCGTTTTTCTGCAGCACTACCAGCAGTTACCGGTTAAGGTAACTGCGCGAACCACTCCCAAACCCTGAACCCGGCTTATGGCAAATCTGAACCGCGTACTGCTAATCGGCAATCTGACTCGTGACCCGGAGGTACGGTACACGCCTAAGGGCACTGCAGTTGCGGAGATCGGTCTCGCCGTCAATCGGATCTACTCCGGCGAAGACGGCGAAAAGAAAGAAGAAACAACTTTCGTCGACGTGACGCTTTGGGCACGGCAGGCGGAGATCGCCGGCCAATATCTGAAAAAGGGACGTCCGGTTTTCATCGAAGGCCGTCTTCAATTGGACACGTGGGACGATAAGCAGACCGGTCAGAAACGTTCTAAACTGCGCGTAGTCAGCGAAAGCATCCAACTGCTAGGCAGCCGGCAGGACGGCGAAAGCTCCTCAACCTCTGCGCCGCCTCGGCGCACCACCGCCACCGCCGCTCCCCCTTCACGTCCGGAGCCGCGAGACCCGGATCTTGATGCCGAGCCGGACGACATCCCGTTTTAGTTGAACGATTGGGCGTACTGGGCGAGATAGAACGGCTATCAATACATTAGTAAATAACGTATTTATATTTGGATCGAGCGCGCGCTTCCTGACCTGTTACTCCTTGTCACGCAGGCTCAAGACAGGGCAGTAGGGTTCCTCTCTGTCCCGCCTCCACCACGCGCCCGTCTGCTTCTTCTCAGCGGCGGTCGTAAAGTGATATTGGAATAGCCTGGCCCGGATGTAACGAGGCGGGGATTCCGGGAACGGATTTCTATCCAGCAGTGCGATTACCGGTGTCGACCCCTGGAGCAGACGCGCCAGAAAATTCACGAACCAGATTTCTCCCCGAACGTCATCCAAAGCGGCAAACCACATTTGCCAATCGAGTCGCGGCTGATGAGGTGCCACCCACGGAGGCGCTCGTCGCAAATCACCGATTTTATATTTGAATTCATACGGTTGCCAGGTCACACGATCCTGACTGCCCTCCACGATGATCTCGGGCCGGGTTTTTGTCATCACTCGAAAGAGCCCGTAACCATTAAGCGAGCGAAAAGGCTCGAGATACCCGTAGGCTGCATTGAATGCCGGCGGAAAGCCTGCGTCCGGATAAAACGCGCTCCATAGCAGGGGCCCGCTCAGAACGACAACAAAAACTGCCAGCGGGAACAAGAGCCATGAGGGCCATCGAGTATCGCGGATTGTCGAACGCTCCGGCGGTTTGCGGCCGAGCCGTGGCCAGACCGAATCGTCGACGGCGAGCAAACAGAGCGAGACGGTCAAGAGGTTGAAAAAACAGTAGTTACCGGTTAGCGCAATCAACGCCTGGAGCACCAGGAGGCTAGCCACACCAATCAGGCGCAGCCGCCGAGGGGCAAAGAGCAGGAACGGCGCACCCAATTCGACGCCGAACATCACCAGCGTTGAGCATGCCTGAAACCATGAAGGAAGTAGATTGGCCCACCAGGAGAGCGGAGTTGGCAGCGGCTGAGTCTCATAATGATAACGTAGCGCGGAAAGCTTCCACCACGACTCGTCTCCGCTTGTGAGCTTCACGACCCCTGACATGAGCATGAGGCGGAACAATAGCCAGCGGAGAAGAAAATGCGCCCAGGGGGACGGGCGCTCTTCATCGCGATGCGAGGGGAAGAGGCGAACCGGTGCCAGGAAAATGCTGAGAAAGCCGACTTCCAGGAGTAGATAATCCCACTGGAAATTCATGAAGACCTGCCCAGCCACGCAGAGCGAAAGATAGAACGCCCACAGCATCAGCAGACAGAGAACCGGCGCGATTCCTAAAATGAGGAGCAAACTTAACGCGATGCCGCCTGCACACAAAAAATGGAGAAACGAGTCGCTCGGGTTGAACCAGCACAAGGTCGGAAAAAGCCGATAAGCTTCAGTCCCGAACCGATTGCGCAATTCGTCCAGCCAAGGCGCGACCGGCTGGACGCCCTCATGGCCGATCAGACCGTCGACCTGGCTCCAGAAAGATGCAAAAGCAATCAGGTAAATCGCACCGAGCAGCCGAAGAAACCAGCGCCGGGCACAAAGGTAGGTCGGCCTGCAAACAGCTTCCTCGCCGCTTCCCCAGAGCGCGGTCGTAACCCAAGAGGCAAACCCCCGATGCCGGGCGACAAACCTGTAACCGAATCCAGCCAGGACTGCATAGCCCGGAAGATGCTCGTAACACCAGAGCGCCAGCCCGCTCGCCCAACCGGGTCCATGGCTGAGCATCCTGCAAATGGCTTCCGCACCTCCGTAGACGTGTCCATCGGGTTGAATCAGGCGGACGGCAGAACGAAAGCATTCGATCGAGATGTCCGCCGCAAAGCGCTCTCCTGCCGATTGAAAAGAAGCGACATCCACCTGACCGCGCGTGGTTTCCTGCCAGCGACGGACCCAGCGGAGGCAAAAGTAACAATCTCCGTCATAGATCAGGAGCGTCTTCCCGGTGGGCGCGGCGCTATGGACGAGGCGGTCGGGGCATTGGACCGATGTCGGTTTTGTATGTGGCATGGCGAAGGCTCCTCGGCCCAAAAACCGCTCGGTGAGCCGCGAAATCTGCAGTTTCAGTTTCAGAACTGAGGTGCAAACCTCGGTCGGCTTTATCCCTCTGAGGCGCGATCCGAACGGGGAGACGGCTCGTCACCTGGTGCGGCGCCGGTCATAATAGCCACCACTTCGGACATTGTATGCCGTTTCGGGGTCGTCAGAGCCGCGCGCCGGCCAAGCCGCATGATATGAATTCGGTCTGCCAACTCGAAAACGTGCGGCATGTTGTGGCTGATGAGAATTACGGGAAGGCCTCGATCCCGGATCGTCCGGATCAGATTCAGCACTTCTCCGGACTCACGGACGCCAAGGGCGGCCGTTGGCTCATCCATGATGACCAGGCGGCGAGCGAAAATTGCGGAACGAGCCACCGCCACCCCCTGACGCTGCCCGCCGGAGAGATCTTCGACGGCGCTATCAATCGACGGAAGCCGGAACTTCAGCTCCTCCATCTCTTTCTGCGCCTCTCTCTTCATCCTTTTCTTATCCAGCATTCGAAACCATGTACCAAGCAACCCACGGCAGCGGATTTCTCGACCCAGAAAGAGGTTGGTCGCGATGTCGAGAGCCGGAGCGACGGCGAGATCCTGGTAGACGGTCTCGATACCGCGCTTGCGCGGGTCGAGGGGGCTGCGGAAGTGAACCGGCGTCCCGTCGAGCAAGACTTCCCCCTCATCTGGAATCACCGCCCCGCAAAGCACTTTAACCAGTGTGCTCTTGCCCGCGCCGTTGTCGCCGATGATCGCGAGAACCTCGCCTGCACGCAGTTCCAGGTTGGCGCCGTCGAGCGCCGTCACGTGCCCGTAACGTTTTACAATATTGCGCGCCTCCAATACGATTTCGCCTTGCGCAGGGGCTTTTTCGACGCCGACCTTCATCGCTGCCTCCCTCTGGAGATCTGATCGACCGCGACGGCGCTGATCACCAGCACACCGGTTACCAGATCCTGCCAAAGCGGATCGATCCCGGAGAGGGTCAGACCGTTGCGCAAAACGGATACGATCAAGGTTCCGATGAGTGTACCCCAGATGCTCCCCCGTCCGCCGAACAGGCTCGTACCCCCGATCACGACTGCCGTAATGCTGTCGAGATTAGCGCTTTGCAACGCATTCGGGTCAGCGTTCGGGATGCGGCCCAGAGCGAGCCATGCGCCAATCCCGTACAGGAAGGCTGCGAACGTATAGACAGAAAGGAGCCTGTTCTCTACGGGGATACCGACCAGTCGGGCAGCTGTACGATTGTTGCCGATCGCGTAAATATGCCGACCCCATGCAGTCTGCGTAAGCAGGTACCACACCGCGGCGTAAAGAGCGAACATGATCAACATCCCGAAGGTGATGCCGGTGCCGCCAACTATCCAGCTGTTCCCCGTCCAGCCAAGCAACTCGTCAGTGACAGGAAAGGACCCACCCTGCGCAAACAAACGCGTCGCAGCGGTGACGATCCCGAGCAACCCGAGCGTGACGATGAAGGGGGGCAACATCAGCCTGCTCACCAGCGTCCCGGCTAACAGACCGACGCACGTGCACAGGAGGATTGCGAACAGCAGGCATAGCACCGCGTTGTGACCCTCATTGACCAGCCGACCGGCGACAATCGTCCCGAGCACCGCTATAGAGCCGTTGGCGAGGTCTATCCCGGCCGTCAGAATGATCATCGTTTGACCGATCGCCAGCGTCCCGACGATGACGCTCTGCTGAACCACAAGCGAAAGGTTTCCGGTCGGCCAGGAAAGTACGCGTTGTCAGTGAGAATATGACGCAGAACACCATCAGCACGACGAGCGAGCCAATCGTCGGCGCTGCCAAGGCTCGGCCGAGCAGCGCCGGACCGCGATTCGATGACGCCATGGTGTTGGTTGACATAGGCTGTTCTCACTGAAGGCGGAGCACGGATGGGGCGCTCAAAAACATGAGCGTTTCAGCCTAGCCCCAGCAGTTCTCCAAACCGAACTTCGTATCCTTTGAGGGCAGGCCCGAGAATGGCTTATCAGTAATTAGGGCCGCGCCGGTATTGATAAACCCGCTCGGCTTCTTCCCGGTCTTGACGAAATCGACGACGTAGTCGACGCCGCGAGCCGCCATTAACTTGGGAAACTGCATGACCGTACCCGCAATTTTGCCGTCCTTAACGTATTGAACGCCCAGGCGGCCGCCGTCAATCGAAGTCAAAACGATGTCCTTGAGCTTGCCGGCTTTCTTAATTGCCGCATAAGCGCCCTCTGCCGCCGGCTCGTTGATCGTATAGACGACATTGATATCGGGATGGGCTGTCAGAAGGTTTTCCATGGCCGTCTGCCCCTTATCCAGTGCGCCGTTTGTGATTTGCTTGCCGACGATCGCCGGGTCACCTTCCTTGATGCCGAAACCCTTGAGGAATCCATCATGTCGTTGCGTATCTACGGTGCCACCTGGCGTTCCGTCGAGCATCGCGAGCTTCGGGGCTTTATCCCCGAGCGCCTTCCTTGCGTACTGACCCTGGAGGACGCCAGCCTCGAAATTGTCGGTGGCAAGGGTCGCGTCAACAGCGTCCGCAGGATCCGTGGCCGTATCGAGAGCGATCACGAGGATGCCTTTGTCCCGAGCTTTTTTAACGGCGCCGAGCACTCCCGTCGAGTTGTTCGGCGTAATCAGGATACCCTTGACGCCCGCACTGATCATGTTTTCAATGGCTGCGACCTGTCCCTCATTATCGCCGTCGAACTTGCCGAACCGAGCGAGCAGCTTTGCGCCGTGCTTTTCGGCTTCCGCCGCCGCTGCCTGTCGCATCTTCACGAAAAACGGATTGACTTCGGTCTTTGTGATCAGGCCGATCAGGATCTGGTCGGAGGGCGCATCGGCTGCGTTCGCAATCGTAGCGCCACCCGTCATCGACAGGATTGTCCCGGCGGCGACAAGCGCGATCAATGAGCCCATCGCTGCGCGACGCAGACTGAGGCCGCTGGCGGCCCGATCTTCGATTTTCATTACAGTTTCCGGATTTCTGCCAGGGTCTTGGCCGCCAATGCGTTCGGCTCGAAACGCGGTGGCATGGATAGTAGGGGTCCGCATGTTATCTCCTTATTGGAACGGGGTTATTCTTCGTGGGTTAGTTAACGTTGAGGGGATTACATACTCGATAAAGTCAGCGCACTCCGTCCAGCAGCATCTTTGAGGAAGCTCTGCCGGATTGCGGGATCCTGCACCGAAGCGCGAAAACTATATGCGCAGCCAGCTCGCGCGAGAAAGGCAGCTTGCGGCTGGCGAAGCTTCTCGCCTTGCAAAAAAACATCTCTCGAGGTCTGGGTTTCAACACAAGAAAACCAAGTATGCAAAGATTCGCCTACAGCATTGCGCAGGGGCTCGAATATTTGTCAATTTCTTTCGAGAATTCTTCAGGCTAGTCAGCTTAACGCGTGGAAAAGCATAGGTGCATTCCATGATTTTCTGATAGGCTGGCTCTCAAATTTAAAAATATGCCAGCAAGCTCCGCACAGGATGAGGCAAAAAAGGCCGCCGCCGCCAAAGCGATTGAAACATTCCTGAGGGATGGAATGACGATAGGACTTGGATCGGGAACAACATCTCGATGGTTTGTTCGGATTCTGGGTGAACGCGTAACGGGAGGGCTCCGAGTCACTGGAGTACCGAGTTCAAAATCGACCGGGCAACTTGCTCAAGAGGTCGGTGTCCCGCTGGCGGATTTGAATGACGTCAAACAATTGGACCTGACCATCGACGGCGCTGATGAGATCGATCGCAAAGGTCGCATGATCAAAGGAGGCGGCGCAAACTTGCTTTGGGAGAAAATCGTCGCCTGTGCCTCGAGGAGGATGGTTGCGATCGTCGATGAATCCAAGGTGGTGGAGGGACTGGGTCGGTTCCCGCTTCCGATCGAAGTGGTACCCTTTGCGTGGCGAAGTACTGAACGTCACCTGCAAAGGCTATTTAAGGATGAGGGTTTCGCGGATGTCCAGATCGATGTCCGCGGTGGCCTGAAAGAACCGCTCGTTACCGACAGCGGCCACTATTTACTCGATTGTCATTTGCTCGCCATCCCGGAACCGGAAAGCCTTGGAGCAAAACTGAATTTAATTCCCGGAGTCGTTGAGCACGGATTATTCATAAACATAGCAACCGACGCTGTCGTCGGGCATGCGAGCGGCGAGGCCGAAGTCGTTACTTTCCTGAGTTAAGGCCAATCTGGAATCGCCCAACGCCCAAGTCTTGCTTCTTCGCAGGTGCGATTGGCAAGACTAAAGGGCTGCGCAGACCTCTATTTCACCGTGCGACATTGGAACTATTCAGAAGGGCGGTTACATCTTCGCGGCTGATTAACCAACGGTCATTGACGCGCTCCCAAACCAAGAACACCCTCGCTCGGGTATCCAACGTCTTCCCCTCCCGATTTCTGCCCACTACCCGGTAGGAGATCGCCGTGGAAACGTGCAATCCATCGCGTTTGAATCGAAAATCCTCTTCACTAGGTAAAATCGTATATTCGGCATAGTCGGACATGATTTTTGCCATCTCGGAGCCATACCTTTCCCAGCCAACGGGACCCTCGATCGGCGCAAGGAAATGGTAGCCGGCAAAGCGATCCGTGGTTTCGTAGAATTGGGCAGCGCTTTCAAGGTCGAACTTGCGGCAGCCAGGGCTCCACGCGCGGAGGTACCCGTTGAGCAGCTGTTTGAATTCCCAATCTGTGTCCGCCGTGCTTTGCAGACCGCGATACCGAGTATCGGTTTCCTTCGCTGTACTAACTCCAGGCAGAGCCAGCAAGACAATCGCGAAAGCCAATCCTATTTTTGAATGCATCGGAATCATGGTCGTTTGGTTCTGTGGTTACTCGACGAATCGCGAAAGCGAAGCGACAAGCTGGTAGGCTGGTACAACCACAGTAAAAGGGTGATTTGTTCGCTCGGCCGGACGCTTTTCGAGATCACTCAGATCGCATTTTGCGGAGAACGCAGCTATTTCAGCAAACTTCAACGGGCGTTCGAGGAGTTTGGAGAGAGCGGCGGCGGAACATTCCGTACGATTCGATGGGAACAACGTATTCATGTTATACAACTCGGTTTTCATTATCTAAAGTTTTTAGCTGACTGGTCAGTTAAGTTTACGGGCAAAAAAAACGGTCCGAACCTTATGAAATCGCTGCGAGTGGCTTCGCTCCCAGAATGCGAAAGACGCCCTTCTTGACGCATTTCAGAATGTCTGGATTGTTCTCTATCTTCGCTTGCATGAGCAAACCGCTCACGTAACAGAAAACCTCGCGTGCCAACTCCATTGGATCCTTAGCATCCACCGTTCCTTCGGCAATCGCGTCTCGCAATGTGCACGCTAAATATTTCATTGATCGCTCAGAAAGTTCGTGCGCCTTCCTCCGGATTGTTTCGTCCTGGGTGCTAAGTTCGGATCCGATCGAAGAGAAGGGGCAACCGCAGACTTTCCCAGCCTTCTGATACCTTTCCAATTGGTCTTGAACAACGCGGTCGCAGTAGTTCTCCATGCGCTCAAGGGGCGGAACTTGCGAGGAGAAAACCTCATCGAGAAGGGGGCGTTTCTTATTCCAGTGGTTTTCGAAAGCGGCAACGGCCAAGTCTGATTTGGACTTAAACGCGTAATAAAAACTTCCCTTATTGACCCCTGCACGGGCGCAAATATCGTCGACGCTGATTGAACCGTAGCTGTTTTCCCAGATCAGATCGACGGCTGTATTGAACAGCTTTTGCTTAGTATCGCCTTCTCGCCTCACAAACGCAGCTTAGTTGACTGGTTAGTATAATGCAAGAGAATTTTTCGCAACTTCCTCTTAATATTCAACAACGCGCGGTAAAGCCTGCGCTTCTTCAACCCACTTTTTCACATTTTGAGCGGTGGGGACCGCCTTGACCCGATGCTGTCTCTCGTTGATTTCGACCAGTTTGGCGTGCAAATGGTCCGGCCGCCGCTGCGCTAATTCCAAAACGGTGTCCACGCCGGCGGCTTCCAGCAGTTCGGCATATTGACGCGCAACGCCCTGGATGCGGAATAGATCGGCCTGGTTGACCCATCTTAAAAGATGTTGATGACCAATGCCGGTTTTGGACTCCAGCTCTTTGCGGCCTTTCGGGGTCGCCGCGGCTTGCAGCAACCCTTCGACTGTCTTGATTCCGGCAGCCTCTAGTTTCTCGCTATAGACTGCTCCGATACCTTCTATCTCATTGATATGCGCCATAATTTCTGAGGTATAAATGAGGAGATAATATAGAGTACGAGCTGCAGAGCCAGCTCAAACTGGTTCACCCTCTGCAATGGAATAGTGCGCCGCCGGCCGGAGGACGACGGGCCCTCGTTTGAATTGTCCGGTCTCGGTAGTCCGCCATTCATCGAGTCGGCTGAGACCGCAAACAAGAAGTGAGCCACGCCAAACGGTAGACGAGCAAGGAGAACCTGTTATTCTTTTGGCTTTCATGAAGATTAACCGTGCTCTCATTTCTGTTTCGGATAAGACGGACATTGTGCCGTTCGCTCGTCGCCTCAGCGAGATGGCTATTGAGATCGTTTCGACCGGCGGCACTGCGACACTGCTCAGGAACGAGTCCATCCCGCACATCGAGATCGAAAAATTCACGGGTTTCCCGGAGATCATGAGTGGACGAGTCAAAACTCTCCATCCGAAGGTACACGGCGGATTGCTTTTTCTCCGAGACAATCCCGATCACCGTCAGCAGGCAGCGGCACACCAGATTGAGCCGATTGATCTTGTAGCGGTTAATCTCTATCCGTTCGAGAGCACGGTGGCTAAACCGAATGTGACGTTCGAAGAGGCAATCGAGCAAATCGATATTGGCGGGCCTTCGATGCTTCGGAGCGCCGCCAAGAACTATCGCTCTGTCACCGTCGTGTCCGATCCCGCGGACTACGGGACGGTCTTGAAAGAAATGGAACTGCACGACGGAGAGACTACTCTGACGTTGCGGGAACAGTTTGCGATCAAAGCCTTTCTAGCGAGTTCCAGATACGACAAGGCAATTGCCGGTTTCTTGCGGCACGAACAGAACGCGGCGGGAGCCTTTGTACTCTCTCTACCTATGGAAACGCGCTTGCGGTACGGAGAGAATCCACATCAGACGGCGACCCTCTACGGTCATTTTCAGGATTACTTCCAAAAGCTGCATGGCAAGGAATTGTCCTATAACAATATCCTCGACATCAATGCGGCGGCTAACCTGATTCGAGAATTCGCAGAACCAACAATCGCCATTCTCAAACATACAAACCCATGTGGAGTTGGTTCGGATCCGGATCTTCGGGAAGCCTGGATGAAGGCCTTCGCCACGGACAAACAAGCTCCGTTTGGCGGTATTATCGTTAGCAACCGTCCTCTGACTGAGTCCCTGGCCCGCGCCATTTCAGAGATTTTCAGTGAGGTCATTATTGCCCCTGAGTTCGAGCCGGAGGCGCGAGCCCTCCTCCAGAAGAAAAAGAATCTTCGGCTGATGAGGATGCTCTCGAGAGCGGACGAAGCAAAAGATGACCCGGATGTTCGATCAGTGATCGGTGGCTTGCTCGTGCAGGAGAAGGACGGGGCCGGGTTCAAAGAGCCGGAACGACATGTGGTCTCCGCTCGACCGCCCACCGCAGACGAAATGAAAGCCATGCTCTTTGGTTGGCGCGTGGTTAAGCATGTTAAATCAAACGCCATCGTCTACGCTTCCAAGGATCGGACCCTTGGCATCGGCGCGGGCCAGATGGCGCGAGTGGATGCGGCGCGAATCGCGGTCTGGAAGGCGAACGAGGCAGGACTTACGCTCAAAGGCAGCGCCGTCTGCAGCGACGCATTCTTCCCTTTTGCGGACGGCCTGATCGCAGCATCGGAAGCCGGCGCAACCGCGGCGATCCAGCCAGGCGGCTCGGTGCGCGACGAAGAAGTTATAGCGGCCGCGAATGAACGCCAAATGGCGATGGTCTTCACCGGGGTCCGCCATTTCAGGCATTGAGAGAGGAATTCGAGAAGATGGCTATGATCAAACTAGGAGTGAATATTGATCATGTCGCAACGCTCAGGCAGGCACGTTACGCGGACATGATGGATACGCCGAACTGCGAGCCGGATATTCTCGCGGCAGCATCCGCATGCGAACGAGCGGGAGCCGACGGCATCACGGTGCATCTGCGCGCCGACCGGAGGCATATCCAGGACCGTGATGTCTTCCGTTTAAGAGCAAGCATCATGACAAAGCTGAATCTCGAGATGGGAAATACGCCGGAGATTTTGGAGACCGCCTTGAGAGTCGTTCCCGATGAGGTCTGTCTCGTTCCCGAAAATCGACAGGAAATAACGACGGAAGGCGGATTGAACGTGGCCAAGCATTTTAAAGCCCTTAAGCAGACGGTTCAACGCCTTCACTCTGCAGGGATCCGCGTTAGCATGTTCATCGAACCGGAAGCCGATCAGATTGAAGCTTCGGCCGAAATGGAATCTGACGCTGTGGAGTTACACACAGGTGCTTTTGCCAACGCATTGCCGGACTTCAAGCGGGACGAACTGGACCGGCTTGACGCCTCAGCACGCTTCGCGAAGGACAAAGGCCTGGTGGTGAACGCCGGTCATGGGATAAATTATGATAATGTTAGATTGTTAAGGAAAATCCCGCATTGGAACGAGTTTAATATCGGGCATTCAATTGTCTCGCGCGCGGTTTTTGTTGGTCTTGAACAGGCCGTTCGCCAGATGTCTGACCGCTTGAAAACCTGAGGATGATTCTTGGGATCGGGATTGACGTGGTGGAAAACGCAAGGATTGCGGACGTAATACGACGCCACGGTGATCATTTTGTCCATAAGATCTATCAAGCGTCCGAAGTGGACTATTGCCGGGGGATGAGTGATCCCGCGCCTCATTTTGCGGCCCGATTTGCCGCCAAGGAAGCCGTATCGAAAGCGTTCGGGACAGGGTTTGTTGGCCAGTTCGGTTGGAGAGACATTGAAGTGCGGAGAAAAGCCAGCGGCGAGCCGTTTATCGTCTTGCACGGCGGGGCGGCGGAACTGGCGAAACGTTTAGGCGTCCATTCTGTTTTCGTCAGCCTGAGCCATTCCCAGGATTACGCGGTGGCGAACGCCATTTTGATCAAGGAGGATTAGGAGTCGGCATTCTCTCTGAATTCAAACCGCCGGCCACACCGTAAGTCTTTAATGCAGCCCGAATACAAAGTGAAGCTTGAGGTTTTTGAGGGTCCATTGGATCTCTTGCTGTATCTCATTAAGAAGGATGAGGTCGATATCTACGATGTTTCGATTGAACGGATCACGAGTCAATACCTCGAGTATCTCGAAACATTTCGCATGCTCGACCTCGAGATCGCAGGAGAGTTCGTGGTCATGGCGGCGAATCTGATCTACATTAAAAGCCGCAACCTTCTGCCTGTCCATCAGCAGCCTCCGGAAGAAGATGCAGAGGAAGAGGATCCGCGCTGGGATCTGATTCGGCAACTGATCGAGTACAAGAAGTTCAAGGACGCAGCATTCCAACTCCACCAGCGAGAACTGCTTCAGGAGGGACTCATCGCCCGGGTGCCGGAGAAACCAGACGTTCAACGATTCCGAAGCGCTGCTAAAGTCTGAAGTGGGCATTTTTGATTTGATCAGCGCCTTCCAAAAGGTGCTCAAGAAAATCGAAAGCAAGCGCGAAGATCTGCGCGAAATCTTTGAGGAAAACTTCACGGTCTCCGACAAGATCGACTTCATTATCCGCACCGTGGCCGGAGAAGGATCCGTTGCTTTTTCCGAGCTCTTCGCGTCAGCTGCCAGTCGAACGGAGATTGCGGTCACGTTTTTGGCACTTTTGGAACTCATTCGGATGAAGCAGTTGCGGGTCGTTCAGGACGCGCCGTTCGCTGAGATAGAAATCCGTCGCGTGACGATTTGAGAGGAGAAGAGATTATCCGATTTTCTATCAAGAGAGATCTGGGCTAATTTCGAGGCTCGAACCATGGTTACCTTGAAGGCAGTCGTCGAGGCCCTGCTTTTCGCGTCGCAAAAACCGCTTGCGCCGAAGGAAATCGCCGGCGCTTTGAAGTTGGCGTCTGAATCTTTCGAAGACGGGTTAGAGCCTGCTCTGGGCAAGGCCAGTGAGGCCGAGATCGTCGACTCGCTGCACCTCTTACAGAACGAGTACTTGGAACTGAGCCGCTCATTCCAGCTTGTTGAACAGGTGTCAGGCTGGGTGCTGGTCAGCCGGACGGAATACCAAATCTGGGTGCGCCAGCTGTTTCCGGAGATGCGGCCGACACGACTCAGCGCCCCAGCGCTCGAAACGCTCGCGATCATTGCCTATCGCCAGCCGATCACAAAAGCCGATGTTGAGGCGATTCGCGGTGTAACAGTGGACGGCGTCATGCAAAAGCTGCTCGATGCTGGACTGGTGAAAATCGCGGGGCGGGCAGAGATTCCCGGTCGGCCGTTGTTGTACGAAACAACGCAGCACTTCATGGAACATTTCGGGCTAAAGAATCTGGAAGAACTGCCAAACGCAATCGAACTCAGACAGATTTCGCTGCCGCAAGCGGCGGGGACGGAGGAGCGTCGCCCACCGCCGGATGTCGAATCGAGCGACCGGTCGGACTCCAAAACGGAAGAAATTCAGAATGGAGAAATCCAAATTGTCACTGGAACAGATTCGCAAACGAATTGACGAGGTCGACACGAAGTTGTTGGAACTCCTGAACCAGCGGGCCGACCTTGTCCACGAGGTCGGCGTCGTCAAGAAGCAGGCCGGTCTGGCTATTTACGCGCCTGAGCGTGAAGAAGCTTTGCTGCAGAGCCTCGAGAAGAAGAACCAGGGACGGCTTCCTGGAACAGCCGTGCGCGCGATCTACCGGGAAATCATGTCAGCCGCCCTGGCGCTCGAGAAAGGATTGACCATCGGTTACCTCGGCCCTGAAGCAACCTGGACACATCAGGCCGCGCGCGCGAAATTCGGGGCGTCGGTGGACTATGTTCCTCAGGCCAACATCGGTGACGTTTTCGATCAGGTCACTCGCCGCCGAGCCGACTACGGCGTCGTGCCGATCGAGAACTCTGTTGAGGGTGCAGTCAATCACACGCTGGACGTTTTTACGGACTCGGAGCTAAAGATTTGCGCACAAATTCTGCTTCGGATCGAAAACAACTTCTTATCGAACGCACCGAAAGACAAGATCACCAAGATCTACTCTCACCCTCAGGTTTTCGGCCAGTGCCGGAAATGGCTGCAAACACATGCTCATGACCTTGAATGGATCGAAGTTTCGAGCACGACGCGAGCCGCTGAACTCGCTTCAAAAGAGCCGGACGCGGCGGCTCTGGCCGGTGCGCTGGCCGCTGAGGTGTATGGGCTGGAGATACTCGAGCGGTCGATCCAGGACAGCCCGAATAACACCACTCGATTTCTGGTTATCTCTGACGCCAGCTGCCCGCAGACCGGTAATGACAAGACATCGTTGATGTTTTGCGTCCAGGATCGAGCCGGCGCCTTGTACGCCGCGATCGAACCTTTTAACCGGTTGAAATTGAGCATGAGCAAGATCGAAAGCCGGCCTTCGAAACGTAAGAATTGGGAATACTTTTTCTTCGTTGATATTGAAGGCCATTGCGAAGACGAAGTGGTGAAGAATGCCATCGAGGAGCTAGAGAAACATTGCACCTTCGTAAAAGTCTTGGGAAGCTATCCCCGGACGGAAGTGGCCGGCAGCATGACGCGATCACCGGCCCACGTAGAGCGCCTCGTCGGGCCATTCCGGTTTCATCAGACCATTCTTCATGTTCACCAGGGGAAGGTAATTCCGCATCACGCGGACAGGGGCCAGAAAGCGGATGGTCGATATTTCCTCGATCGAATCTTTGCCGTGGTTTTCCAAGAGGTTCGGGATCAGTTCTTCGTGCATTCGCTGAACAATGTCGACGTCACTGTCGCCGTCGATATAGAGCAAAAGCGCCACTTTACCGTCGATCTCGGCAATATGACTTTCGAAAACCCTTTCCGTGAAAACCGTTTTACTCGGCTCCATTTTGATATCATCCACCAATTGCTTATATGTAATCCCTACGCCAAACTTGATGATATAGAGATGACGCGCATTAAACTGTTGGGCGCCAATCGCTGACAGGTCGACGTTTGCGTAATAAGAAAGAATACCCTCCTGCTCCAAACGTTGCCTTTTCCGGCTAACCGTCCGCACGTTGACCCCCGTTAATTCCCCTACTCCATTGTCCGATTCGCGCGGATCGCGAATCAGTCGACGGACGATCGCCTTTTCTTGCTCATCTAAAGTTCTCATGGCACTGTGTCCCGTCTGGTTCGGAAGGGAAACATCGGCAATTCTCGCGAATTGACTCGGTGAGTCGACTCCGAACTTCAGAGAGCACAAATTAGGCGAAAGGCTTCTTTTCTGCGACATAAATTTGGCGTGTATTTTGTGGATTTTAGTCTTGAATCACCCATCTCATGTCTTAATGTCAGCAGGTTTGACGCCATGAATGACGTAATTAATCAAACACTCCAAGGGCGCCCGGACTCGCTCTACAGGCCGGAAGAAGAGCACGATTCGTGCGGAGTAGGGTTTGTCGCCGCAATCAATGGCGAGCGTTCGAACCGAGTGCTGCGTTACGGACTCACCTCTGTTTGCAGCATGGCACACAGAGGAGCAATGGACGCAGACGCGAAAACCGGAGACGGCTCGGGAGTAATGACGCAGATCCCGTACAAGCTTTTACGGCAAGGAGGTCGCGAAACTCGGGCACGCGCTTTACAGCGACACAGATCTCGGGGTCGGCTTTGTGTTCCTACCTCACGACAACGCCTATGCTCAAGCCCGTGCGAAGGCGATCATCGAAGAGATTTTGGAGCAGCGCGAGCTCTTCCAGTTTGGCTGGCGCGAGGTGCCGCTCAATGTCCTCGTGCTTGGCGAAAAGGCTCAGCTCACAATGCCACGCATCGAGCAAGTGCTTATCGGTCGCCCCGCCGGGATGAATGATGATGAGTACGAGCGCCGCTTGTTTCTTGCTCGAAACGAGATCGAGAAGCGTGTGCAACTCGATAAGATCAGAAACTTTTACATCACCTCGTTTTCGCACCGGGTGATTGTTTACAAGGGCCTGTTGACCGGAGCCTCGCTCGAGAAATTCTATCGAGATCTTGCCAATCCCGGAGTACGAAACCGCCATCTGCCTTTATCACGAAAGATACAGCACGAATACATTTCCGACCTGGCCTCTCAGCCAGCCGTTCCGGGTCCTCGCACACAACGGAGAAATCAACACCATCCAGGGCAACCGTAATTGGATGCGCGCCAGAGAACCCGAGTTGGCGGCTGACTCATGGGGCGAGGACGTCGATTTGCTGAAGCCGATCATCCAACGCGGGGGATCGGACTCGGCCAGCCTCGATAATGCGATTGAAGCGCTGATGATGTCCGGCCGCGACATTTTGCACGCAATGACCATGCTCGTACCACCGGCCTGGCGAACTGACGAGAGAATGTCTCCCGAGCTCAAGGCTTACTACGAATATCACCGCTGCTTCAATGAACCGTGGGACGGTCCGGCGGGCCTGGTATTCAGCAATGGAATCGTCGTAGCCGCCTGTCTGGATCGAAACGGACTTCGACCTGCAAGATACAAGGTTACGGAAGACGGCCTCGTGAGCCTCGGCTCGGAAGCGGGCTGCAACGACATCGATGATGCGAAAGTCATCGAAAAGGGCCGCCTTGCGCCCGGTGAGATGATCGCGGTCGATACTCGTGCAGGTAAACTCTTACGAGATGCCGAAATAAAGCAGCAGCTCTCAAGACAGAAACCGTACCTTGAGTGGGTCGGCAAACATCTTCTCCGTTTGCAGAAGATCGCCGGCGGGGCGATCGCTGAACCTCAGGAAGAATTGGATATCCTGGGTCTGACGCAGCGGCAAGTTGCGTTCGGGTATACGAGTGAAGAACTCGAGATGGTCATTAAACCCATGGTGAAAGACGGTCAGGAAGCCCTTGGCTCGATGGGAGACGATACTCCGCTAGCCGTACTTTCTTTGCAGCCGAGACTCCTGTACACTTACTTCAAACAGCTTTTCGCACAGGTAACGAATCCTCCCATCGATCCGATCCGCGAGAAGCTTGTCATGTCCCTGGCAACGATCCTGGGTTGGAGACGAAACCTGTTTGGGGAGTCACCTGAACACGCGAAGTTGGTCCACTCGGATTCGCCGGTGCTGTTGGAACACGAGTTCGAGGCTCTGAAATCGATCCCGGATACGGAGCACAAGTCGGCGACGATTTCAGTGCTATGGGATGTTGCGGAAGGTGACGAGGGATTGGAACGAGCAGTGGCCCGGATCTCCGCCGACGCTGAACGTGCGGTCGACGATTCGGTTCGCCTGGTCATTCTCTCAGACCGGGGCATCGATCATGATCACGCAGCGGTTCCGATGTTGCTCGCCACTGGGGCAGTTCATCACCATCTTACTCGAGCCGGAAAGCGAATGAGATCCAGCATCATCTGCGATACCGGAGAAGCTCGTGACGTACATCAGATCGCATGCCTCATCGGATATGGTGCAAGCGCGGTCCATCCATACATCGCTTACGCGACGGTTCGGGAACTAATCGAAAAGGGTAAACTAGGGGATAGTGCGAGCTACGAAAAAGTGACGCGGAGCTATAAGATAGCGATCGAAAAAGGGTTGCTGAAGATCATGTCGAAAATGGGTATCTCGGTCATCGATAGCTATCGAGGCGCACAGATTTTCGAAGCAATTGGAATTGGGTCGGAGCTCATCGAGAAATGCTTTACCGGAACGCCTTCCAAGATCGAAGGGATTGGCTTCCACGAGATTGCCGCGGAGACGTTGACGCGCCATCATCAGGCATTCTCGAGAGCGGTACCGGAAGAGAATGGAAATCTTGAGCTGGGCGACCCCGGGTATTACCGGTTCAGGCGTCAGGGAGAACTGCATGCGATTACGCCGCCCGTACTCAAGAGTTTCCATGCCTTCGTTAAATCCAATAAGACCGAGGACTACAAGTCGTATGTCGAAGCGGTTAAAGCGGTTCGGCCAAATACGCTGCGAGACCTTCTGGAACGAATTCCGACGTGCAAAGAACCGATTCCGATCGAAGAGGTGGAACCGATCGAAGAGATCCGCCGACGGTTTACGACGGCCGGCATGTCGCTTGGTGCGCTGAGTCCGGAAGCACACGAATGCCTGGCGATCGCGATGAACAAGATCGGCGGGAAATCCAACTCGGGAGAAGGCGGTGAGGACCCGGAACGGTTTCATCGCCGGAAAAATGGTGATTGGCCGAATAGCGCGATCAAGCAAATCGCAGCGGGTCGCTTTGGAGTCACTGCCGCCTATCTGGCTGCCGCGAAAGAGATCGAGATCAAGATGGCCCAAGGCGCCAAGCCCGGAGAAGGTGGACAGTTGCCGGGACATAAGGTGACGGAACTGATCGCGCGCTTGCGAAAAAGCACGCCCGGAGTGGCGTTGATTTCGCCGCCGCCGCACCATGATATCTATTCGATCGAGGACCTTGCACAATTGATCTACGACCTCAAACAAGTGAATCCGCGGGCAAAAATATGCGTCAAGCTGGTCGCTGAAGCCGGTGTTGGTACAATCGCCGCCGGAGTTGCAAAAGCGCACGCCGACGTCATTCTAATTAGCGGTCACGAAGGAGGGACCGGTGCGTCGCCGTTGAGTTCCATCAAGAACGCCGGCAGCGCCTGGGAACTTGGAATCGCAGAGGCGCACCAGGTGTTGATGCTGAACAGTCTGCGGAACCGGATTATCCTGCGCACTGACGGCGGCTTGCGAACCGGGGAAGACATCGTCTTCGCGGCGCTGCTTGGGGCCGAAGAATTCAACTTCGGCACTACAGCGCTCATTGCCTCCGGCTGCGTTTACGTACGGCAATGCCATCTCAATACGTGCCCGGTCGGGATCGCCACCCAGGATGAGCGCCTGCGCGCGAAGTTCAAGGGCAAGCCCGAATATGTGGTAAATTACTTCAACGGTGTCGCGAACGAAGTGAGGGAGATTATGGCGCAGATGGGCCTATCCAGTTTCAACGATCTTGTCGGCCGGGTCGAATACCTGAAACAGCGGCAAATCCCAAACCATCCGAAGGCCAATAAGGTCAACCTCAGCCGGTTGTTGGTGAACGTTTCGAAAGATGACGATCCGCAGCCGCGGCACAATACCTGGGAGCGAAACGATCCGCCGTTGGGCCGCAGACTTGATGATTCGATCCTGCAAGACGCACGTGAAGCGGTCAACGATCAGTTGCCGATCACACTTTCTTACCGAGTCAAGAACACCAATCGCGCGGTTGGGACCAAGCTTTCGGGCGAGATCGGGTACCTTTGGGGGGAGCAAGGATTGCCGGAAGGAACAATTGAACTCGAGCTGCGAGGCAGCGCCGGTCAAAGCCTGGGAGCTTTTCTGAGCCCCGGCGTAAAAATTACGCTGACGGGCGAGGCAAACGATTACGTTGGCAAGGGAATGAGCGGTGGTGAAATCGTGGTCAGGCCGCCCGCGAACCGGAAGTATGTCGCACATGAGAACTCGATCGTCGGCAACACCTGTCTATACGGTGCGACCGGCGGAGAATTCTTCGGAGCCGGAAGGGCGGGAGAACGGTTTGGAGTAAGAAATTCCGGTGTGACCGCGGTCATCGAGGGCGTTGGCGATCACGGCTGTGAGTATATGACCGGAGGTGTGTTATTGGTCCTTGGCAGCACCGGGAAAAACTTTGGAGCCGGCATGACCGGAGGAGTGGCCTATGTGCTGGACCTGGACGAATCATTTCGCTTTAGCTTGAATCCAGAGTTGGTCACGCAGGAGCGCCTCGAGGCCGAGACAGATATCGTCATGGTGAAGAAACTCATCTACAAACATCTCGAGCGGACAGAAAGTGACCGGGCCAAAGAAGTTCTGGGCGACTGGCATCGATATGAATCAAAGTTCTGGAAGATTCGCCCTATCGACATCCCTGCAGCCCCGAAACCGTCCGCGGTTGTGGCTGCTTCGCCGGAGAAGACCTCGGTAACAAAAACTTAGATTATGGAAATTGCGACCCAACTCGCTTTGTTCCTGGCGAATAAGCCTGGAACGCTCGCAGCGGTATGCGACGCGTTGGCAGCCGAGAGTATCAACATCTTCGGACTGACAATCTCCGACACGGTCGATCATGCGGTCGTCCGTATGGTCGTCAGCGATCACCAAAGGGCGCTCTCGATTTTTGAAGAGCACGGCACGCTAGTAGTGGAAAACGAAGTCCTAATGCTGGAGCACGACAACAAGCCCGGTACGCTGTCGCGAATCGCGAAAAAGCTCGCAGCAGAAAATGTGAACATCGAGTATGCATATTTGGCCTCGGCACCCACTTCGCAAAAGGGTCTTCTGATTTTCAGGCCGAACAACCTTAAAAAGGCCTTCGAGATTCTGAGCTGAGAATTGACAGATCCACGCCGTTGTTTCGGGCGTTGCCCAAACTTGGCATTCGTTGGTTTCCGCCGGGAACAATCCGGAGGCGGTTCGCGTCTTGTCTGTTTAGCGAGATGTCCGCGGCCCGAAGGGACCTGGAGTTTGGACATTCCGAGGACAATTTTCAGGCCGCTGCCCGAAGAGTCGCGATTAGAAAGTAAGTAGGGCGTCTCGCCTTACCCGGACAGAATTCTTTAAACGCAGGCATCCGCGGGGGGGCATAGGAGCGAATGGTTGGTGAACAGCAACGATCGGTTACGCTATGCTTTGGACTATCGCGGTTATACTTCTTATCCTGTGGCTTCTTGGATTCTCGTTTCATGTGGCCGGAGGTTTGATCCACATTATTTTGGTGATTGCGGTGATAGTGGTAATAATCAGGCTCGTGACCGGTCGGGCAGTGTAGGCCACGTTCACGGGCAGCCAAGCCGCACGGATTTTTGAGAGCGCGGCTTTTGCAAAAGGCGGCTAACGCGGCATAGAGTTAGCCGTGGCAAAATCAAATCCTGCAGAGCCGTCGGTTCCGTACCGCCCCGGCCGGATTGTGAAACTCCGAGGCGTTATCCTGCAGAGCGATAAGGCAAGCGTCCTTGGCGGATGGATCATTCGTCCGATCGAAATGCTCGATCTGTGTCTCGCGGGAATTGGACGCGCTGCGGACGCTCCTCCACTCGCAATGCATGCTGGACTGCATGTGGTACTGGAGGATGATCGAGAGTTCGTGGTCGAACAATTATTAGGTAATCCGCACGAAGACTTCGTCGACGGATTGAATTGGACGCCGCTTGAAACCTTTCGAAACCGCGATCATAGCGGCTGGGATCTCACGGTTCCGGCCATCGCTTTTCGCCAAGTCGATAAAGGAATCGTGGAAGAGGTAGTCGAGTTTCTCAATCACATCGAGGGACGGCCGTTTTTTGGCGAGGATTGCACAATGCTTATCGAAAGGGCTTTCGGGAAGCGGCGACTCTTTGCCGACAGCCCGACAGCCCGAGCCCTCGGATTCGGAATGCGCGTAGGCGACCCTGCGCTGGCGCTGCTGAAGCGCCAAGTGCGGCTCGATCTTGAGGCGGAACGCCTCCTGCGAGCTGACATTTTGCGCGCCTTGCCAGATCCCATGACGCCGTGGGATGCGCCGAACGGCCACCTACGGATTCGTCGTCTCCTGGGATGGTTGCTATGCGCAGCGGTGGTTGGAATTATCCTATACGCGAAAAATCGGCCGAAATTGCGGGCTTTGGCTCGATAGGAAACGAGAAACGATATTCGAGGAACGATCAGATTCGAGCAACGACGTCCTCGAATGCGGGTGAACGCGTTCCAAACGGGTCACGTCGGACGTGCCGGAGCGCATCGACCACCCGAGGAGTTGCACGGGAGATAGCCATCGGACGCGCTGACGCGGATCAGGTCGAAGGGATCGGCGTGATCGAAGGTGCTCCGCCGTCTGACCCGTACATTTTCAGTTCCGCCCAAAATTGTCTTCCAATCTTTGTGATCTTTGCTGCCTTCTGTCAAATCTCTTCGCTTCCTTTTGTGGTCAGGCCCGGGGGAGAAGCGTGTCGGCGTGTCGGAGACGTCCGCCTCGAGATTGCCCTTAAGGTTTGGCTGTTTTCTTCTCAGTCGTGGGTTTGGCTTCCAGCTTCTCTTCCTGCGCCGGACGATCAACGAATTCGAGGTAGGCCATTGGCGCTGAGTCGCTTTGCCTCGGACCGAGTTTAACCACCCGGCAATAACCGCCTTGACGGGCGCTCGTGGCCTTCGCCAGTTCAGCGAACAATTTGCGAACGGCCTCCTTCTGGCGCAGGAAAGAAAACGCTACCCGACGAGCGTGCAGGTCGCCGCGCTTGCCGAGAGTGATCATCCTTTCGGCGAAGGGTCGGACCGCCTTCGCCTTCGCCAAAGTTGTTTTGATCCGGCTATGCTCAATAAGGCTGCAAACCTGGTTTGCCAGCAACAGATTCCGATGCTCGGATTTCCGACCCAATTTAATAGTCTTCTTCTGGTGACGCATAAGTTTCTACAAGGACACCAACTTCCCTTCGTCGCTCCGCTCGCCACCCATCGGGGGCTCAACCAATCCGGATTCGAACTTCATTCCGAGGCTGAGACCAAGCTGTTGCAACTTCTCTTTGATCTCATTCAGCGACTTCTTGCCGAAGTTCCGGTATTTGAGCATCTCGGCTTCCGTCTTCATGGCGAGCTGACCGACGGTCGTTATGTTGGCGTTATTCAAGCAGTTCGCGGCCCGAACCGAGAGTTCTATCTCGTTGACACTCATGTTGAGCAGTTTCTTCAGCCGCGTATTTTCCTGGCTGACTTCCTCGGGCGTTTCATCAAACTCGACCTGGCTATCGTCATAATTCACGAACACGTCAAGATGGTGACGAAGAATAGCCGAAGCCTGGAGCAGCGCATCATCGGGAGTGATGCGGCCGTCAGTCCAGATTTCCAGAACTAACTTGTCATAGTCGGTGCGCTGACCAACCCGGGTGTTTTCGACGTTATACTTGACGCGGATTACGGGTGAGAAAATCGAATCAATCGGAATAACACCGATCGGCATATCCAGACGCTTGTTCTCGTCTCCGGTGAAAAACCCGCGACCAACCCGAACGTCGAACTCTGCTTCAAATTTCTGCTTCTTGTCGAGCGTGCAGATCACCTGGTCGGTATTGAGCACCTCGATACCCTGGATCGTCTGAATATCGCCGGCGGTGATCTGTCCCTCCCTTTGGACACTGATCGAGACGGTCCGCGGTTCGTGGTCGACCGCCTTGAACTTGATCTTTTTCAAATTGAGGATCATGTCAGTCACATCCTCAACAACTCCCGGCAGGGATGCGAACTCATGTTGCGCACCGGTGATCCGAACAGAAGTTATCGCCGCTCCCTCCAGGGAGGACAAAAGAACCCGGCGCAAAGAGTTTCCGACGGTGTGGCCGTAGCCTGCCTCAAAAGGTTCAGCGATGAATTTGGCGTAAGTTTCGGTTGCGCTGACCTCATCCCTGGTGAGGCTTTTCGGCATTTCGAAACGTCCTAAACGAACGGGCATATGCATATCAATCTACTCTCTGCCGGGTTACCCCTGGCGCGTGCGGTTCGGGCCAAGCAGCCGGAACCCAGGGACCAACGGCACTTCATTGTGGCGCGCGGAGCCCGGAATCAGCCATAGAGGAGAGAAGATGTCAAGGTCAAATCAAGTCACACCGCTGCGGCGATTGCTTCCCCAACCTCCGTTGTCGACGCGGTTCCTCCCATGTCCGGGGTCTTGGGTCCGTCTTCCAGGACTCGCTCAATTGCCCGCAACACTGCCTCAGCGGCATCTTGCTCACCCAGATGTTCCAGCATCATCGCGCCAGACCAGATCTGAGCGACCGGGTTAGCGATCCCCCTCCCCGCGATATCCGGTGCCGAACCGTGCACCGGCTCGAACATGGACGGAAACAATCGTTCTGGATTCAGATTCGCGGACGGAGCGATGCCAATTGTCCCAGTGCAGGCCGGGCCGAGATCGGAGAGGATATCTCCGAACAGGTTGGAAGCAACGACGACGTCAAACCAGTCAGGATGAAGGACGAAGTGGGCGGTCAAAATATCGATGTGAAACTGGTTTGTCCTGATTCCCGGATATTCCGCGCCAATCGCCTTAAAACGCTCGTCCCAAAACGGCATGGTGATTGTAATTCCGTTCGATTTGGTCGCAGAAGTCACCTGTTTTTTCGTCCGTTTGGCGGCGATCTCGAACCCGTATCGCAAAATCCGGTCGACCCCTCGTCGCGTGAAGATTGATTGTTGAAAGGCCAACTCGAACTCTGTGCCTTCATACATCCGTCCTCCGACAGACGAGTATTCTCCCTCGTTGTTTTCTCGAACGATGATGAGATCGATATCGCCTAAATCACGGTCTCGCAACGGAGATTGAAGTCCCGGCATCAATCGCACAGGTCGAACATTCGCGTACTGCTCGAATGTTCGACGGATCGGGATCAGGAGGCCCCAGAGCGAGACATGATCGGGAACCCCCGGGAAGCCGACCGCACCGAGGAAAATCGCGTCATGATGGCGGATCTGCTCGAGACCATTCTCCGGCATCATTCGGCCAGTTTCCTTGTGGTAGGCACAACTCCATGGAAACTGCTGCCAGTCAAAATGAATGCCCGCCTTTTTGGCAGCAGCATTGATGACCCTCATCCCTTCCGGGACAACCTCCTTACCGATTCCGTCTCCCGGAATGGTAGCAATTCGATATATCTTCATTCGGTCTCAGAAAAGAGATAACGGAAATGACTGCCCAGGGCAACGCCCTCTCGCGCAATCCGGTCAAACAAGGTACTTTACTGCATCCTTCCGCTTTTTCGTTCCATGCGCTCCCTTGCCGAAGTCCTAATTTACGACGCCATCAGGACGCCGCGCGGCCGTGGCAAGCCGACCGGCATGCTTCATACGAAGACGCCGCTCAGTCTGGTAACCAGTCTTCTGAATGAATTGCGCCGCCGATATCCTCGAATTGACGCCGCCGTTGACGAGATCATTCTCGGCTGCTGCGAACAGTACAACGATCAAGGCGGCAACCTGGCCAGATCAAGTGCGCTTCAGGCCGGCTATCGAGTAACGACACCGGGTTTGATGGTGTCAAGGTTCTGCGGGTCTGGCTTGGATGCTGTCAATATTGCCGCCGCGAAGCTGATGGCGGGGCAGGCTGAAGTCATCATCGCGGGCGGAGTCGAAATGCTTTCGTTAGTCTCCATTTTCGGTTCGGGGGGTCCGATGAGCTCCGATGTCTCATTCAAGGACGTTGCCGTGCAAATTCCCCAGGGTCTCTCGGCGGATCTTGTCGCGACTCTGCACGGATACTCCAGAACCGACGTTGACGCGCTGGCCGTCACGTCACAGGAACGTGCAAACGCGGCCTGGGCCAAGGGTTGGTTTAAGAACTCGGTCGTACCGATCAGGAACGAGGCTGAGGAACCGGTCCTCAGCAGCGATGAACTCTTGCGAGAGAATGTAACAATTCAGAGTTTGGCAAAACTATCACCATCCTTCGAAGGAGCCGGGGAAGATTATCGGCACTACATCCGTTTTCGTTACCCGCAGCTCCCGGAAATTCGCCACGTTCATCACGCTGGAAATTCTTCCGGTCTGGCAGACGGCGCGGCAGTGGTGCTGATGGGGAATCGACGAATCGGCGAAGAGCTGGGACTTAAACCAAAAGCTGAAATCGTGTCGACCGCAAGTGCCGGCGATGATCCTTGCATCATGCTCACAGCTCCGGCGGCAGCTGTCCGCAAAGCTCTTGATCTAGCCGGACTCGCCGTGGCCGATATCGACCTTTTTGAGGTCAACGAGGCATTTGCCTCCGTCGTCTTGTACTTCATGGAAAAAACGAAAGTGCCATTCGAAAAAATAAATGTCGCCGGCGGTTCGATCGCGATGGGACACCCGGTTGGCGCGACCGGTGCGATCCTGATTGGAACTTTGGTCGATGAAATGAGCAGGCGAAACGCCGAACACGGGGTCGTTACCATGTGCACCGGCTTGGGCATGGGTGTTGCCACAGTTGTCAAACGCCTATGAATTCCGAAAAAGTCGCTCGGATCAAATGCGAACTGCCATTAAATCTGGCGCTTTTCGACGGCATAGCGACCGCGCTAGCAAATCCCGAGACGAGCGCTTTGTTGATCGAATTTCGGACCAGGCCCGACAATGAAAGGATTGAGGTTGAACAGATTCTCTCGGGCGATCCGCCTATCGGTCGATTGGGTGGCCTGCTCCGGCAAATGGACCAGGGACTTAAGCCGATCGTTGCGCTCGTCTTCGAATCGCTCGGCGGACTTCAACTCGAGATCGCGATGGCGTGCCATGCCCGGTTCGCCAACAGCGGCAACATCGAACTCGGCTTTCCATGGCTAAAGTATGGCCTGATGCCTGTCGCTGGAGGCACTCAAAGGCTCCCTCGGCTTTGCGGCGTCGGATTTGCCGCCCAAGTCTTACTCCGGGGCGAGAGTGTGACTGGGGCGGAGAGCGCTGCGGCGGGATTGACCGAGTTGAGGCACCCTGACCTTTTGACTGAGGCGGCTCTGGAGTGGACAAAAGCCCATCCGCAACCAAGGCAGCCTTGGGATCAGGTGCCTCAGGAGTTGACGCCAGCCTATTCTCAAAGTCCATCTAATCGCCGAATCCTCGAGAAAATCTACCTCAAGCTTCGGCAGCGCGTGACTCCGGAGGAAGCAGCTCCTACGGCGATTCTTAGATGTCTCCAGGACGGACTCGAACGCTCAATTGACGCCGGCATCCGCCTGGAAGCGGAACAGTGGTCGTGGGTTCGCCGTTCACGGTCGACAGTGAACCGGGTAAATACCCTGCACGTCGCAAGGCAAAAGGCTATTGGCAGAATCGTCAATGAACCGATTTCGATCAAATGCGTCGGAGTGCTGGGAGGAGGACTGATGGGCACCGGGATCGCGTACACGGCAGCCCGGTCCGGCTATGAGGTCGTTCTGGTGGACAATTCACAGGCAGCACTCGACGGTTCTTTTCGTCGCACGCACGAGATAGCGCAGGAAGATGTCAAATCCGGTCGGCTGAAAGACGCGCCGGCAGACGATGTGTTGAACCGGATTCACCGTTCTTTGGACGTTGCCTCGCTCTCACGTTGCGATTTTATTGTTGAAGCGATTTTCGAACGTAAGGACTTAAAAAAAGAGATGCTGGCGGCCATTGCGAAGGTCGCAGAACCAAAAGCCATCGTTGCCTCGAACACGACGACTCTCCCTATTTCAGATCTAGCCTCGGCCTACAGCTATCCAGCGCGATTTGTCGGCGCCCATTTTTTTGCGCCGGTCGATCGGATGGAGCTTCTGGAGATAGTCGTGGGAGAAAGAACAGCGCCGGAAACGATAAGCAGTGCGCTCCTCCTGGCGAAGGCACTTCAAAAGACCCCGGTGATTGTCCGGGATGGTCCGGGATTTTTCACGAGCAGGGTGGTTGCGGCTTACCTGCAAGAGGCCCTTCTCATGCTTCGCGAAGGCGTTTCTCCGTGGTTGATAGATAACGTCGCCCAGAACGCAGGTATGATTCTCGGCCCTCTCACAGTCGCTGATTTGATCTCCTTGGACCTCTTGACAGACATATTCGCGTCCTTGGCCGTGCATCGTCGAGGCGCGGCAAAATACGCGACGGAAACCATCACGGTGCTCCAGGAATATACGGATCGATCGCGCCTAGGCAGGAAATCCGGGGCCGGCATTTATGATTACGGCAGCAAGGAACGCATTCCCTGGCCCGAATCTGTCCGTGTCTTTGCGCCCGCGGCAAACCCACCTTCGTCTGAGGAAATCGAACGACGGCTCTTTGTGATCCAGACGCTCGAAGCTCTGCACGCGATGCAGGAGGGTATCATTGAGGACTTCGCCATAGCTGACCTCGCATCTGTGCTCGGCTGGAACTACCCCGCGCATCGAGGAGGGGTGATGTCCTATATCGATTTCATCGGGCGCGCGGAGTTTGAACGGGTACGCGCAGGCTTGCAGCGAGAGATCGGAGATCGGTTTGCTCTCCCGTAATAGACTTCCAGCGGAAGAAATTAGTCCAGCTATATCGCGCTTCCCGCGGCTGGCATAGTCTGTGAAAGACGCTGGTGTTGCATTTTTGAGGAGGAAATCGCATTGCAGATCGACCCGGCGACGGGTTTTGAGCCCGGAAGGTCAACCATCAGTGAATTTTCATCGAGAAAGTAAAAATGGCTCCGTATAATCCGGCTTAAGCATGATCCAACGTGATTATCTGATCGTCGGCGGCGGTGTCGGCGCCGCCAGCGTATGTGACTCATTGCGTCAATTTGACCCCAAAGGCTCTGTGACGCTCGTCAGCAACGAGTCCTACCTCCCGTATCAACGCCCGCCCCTTTCAAAGTCCGTCCTCAAGGATTGCGGCGTCATTTTCGACAAGCTGGTCGAGAAAAACGATGAGTGGTATAAGAAAAAAGGAGTTGAATTGCGTCTCGGGACTTATGTCAGGGAATTCAACATTGAACGGCGCTTGGCCGTTCTCGAAAATGGGCAGACCATTGAATTTCGCAAGGCTTGTCTCGCAACCGGAAGTCGGGCCCGCCGTCCGCAAGTGGCAGGCGCCAACCTCGGAAATGTGATTTACCTTCGAGGGTACAGGGACGCCCTGGCTATAAAGGAAATTCTGCTGAGCGAAAAGCATGTGGTCATTGTTGGATCCGGATACCTTGGTGTCGAAGTCGCCTCTTCCCTACTCAACTCCGGTGCCAAACTGAGCCTGCTGAGCCGTGACAAGGTCCTCTGGCAGGATCTCCTCGATCCCGAGACCGGACAATGGCTGACCGATTTATATCAGGAAGCCGGTGTCCAATTGCTCCTTAACGAGAATTTGAACGGTTTTGAAGGAAAGACAGTGATCAAGAATATCCAGACCAAAAGTGGGCTGCGATTTCCCGCCGGACTCGCCGTGGTCGCAATCGGCACGGAACCGAACCTGCATTTGGTGGCGAATACGCCGCTCAGCAGCCCCAGCGGATGCCCCGTGAACGAATATCTTGAAACAGACGAAAAGGGGATTTACGCTGTGGGAGACATAGCGCTTTTCCCGGATCGTGTCTACGGAGGTGCTAAGCGAGTCACGAACGTCGAAATGGCGAGGCTGCAGGGCTTCACCGCCGGAGCGAATATGACGGGGCGCAAACGTCAGAAGTTCGAGGTCGTCCCGTCCTGTTCGAGCCAAGTCCTGGGGATGCATTTCGATTTTGTCGGCGATTTTACCATGCCGCATCTGCTGGCAGAGATCGAAGGCTCCAGAGACAAACGAAATTTCATCGCACGCTATCGCCGCGGAGAGACGCTCATCGCGGCAGTTCTTTGTAATCGGGAGTCTGGAGATCTGGAAAATATTCTCGAAGAGGTGAGGACGAGCGTCTTGTCCCGGGCAAAAAGATAGTTCCGTTTAGAAGATGCCTGGGACGCCCTCTTCCATGACAACGACTTTTTCTTCGATCCGGCGGCGCCTGATTCCCTTTCGCAGGCGATCGAGAGGCTCCTCAAGAGGTTCGAAACTCAATCGAAACGATCCATAGTGCATGGGAACCATGATCTGCGCATTCAGCTCCGTAAAAGCCTGGATGGCCTGCTCGGGATTCATATGCACCTCACGTCCGGTCGGCGGATCGTAAGCTCCAATCGGTAACAAGGCTATCTCGGTCGGTAAACGCTCTCCAATCTCAGCGAAACCAGGGAAATAAGCGCTATCGCCGCAGTGAAAGATCGTTCTCGTGCCGAGTTTCAGATGAAATCCGCCGAAACCCCGATGAGAATCGTGCAAAACCCGGGCTCCCCAATGATGACATGGCGTCAATGTGATCCCTACCTCGCCGACGTGCAGTGTCTCCCAGGGGCTCAATTCGTGGACCCGATTAAAGCCTAAATCGTGCACTAAATTCCCGACCCCATGGGGAACGATGACCGGTTGGAACGCCGCGATCCTTCGCAGGGTTCGTCTATCCAGATGGTCAAAATGAGCATGCGTGACGAGTACCAAATCAATGGCCGGCAGATGTTGCAAAGGGAATCCAGGACGCCGAATACGTTTGATTACCTTTAACCAGAGCGACCAGATAGGATCGACCAGAATGTTTATCCCGCGCCAACCAATTAGAAAGGAGGCATGACCTATCCAGGTCAAACAGACCTCTTCCGGTCCAAGCTCGGGAAACTTGGGCCGGTGCGCAATCCCCTTTCGTCGCGTAAAAAGAGAGGGCAGGTAGACCTGGGTAATAAAATTGCGCCGGAGCCACCCCTTACCAGGCTTTAAGCTGACGCTATGCCCTTGATTCGCGGATATTTTCGACACGGCACCCAAGTCATCATTGAATTGTCCTGCTATGGCAAATCCCAGATCGCATTTTTCTGATAAATCTCTCTTGCGCGCAATGATGCGCGACCGTCTGCGCGGCTTGAATCCAGGCGAGCGACGCGAGCGATCTATTCTGATTTGCGAGAACTTGAAAGCGTTTTTTCCCGACAAAAAGAACGTAGCTCTTTTCGCGCCTCAAGAATTCGAACCGGATTTGGATCTTTTATGGGAGCTTGGTTTCCTCGAAGGTCATGTGGTCTCTTATCCATACTGCGATGGTAAGACCCTCCTGTTTCGGACAGTCTCTAAGCTCTCGGATCTTTGTCCCGGAAAATATGGCATCCGCGAACCTGCTGGCGGCGCCAGGCCGGAGCGCTTAGACCTCGTGATTGTCCCCGGGCTGGCCTTTACAGGGGACGGGCATCGCCTGGGTCGAGGCGGAGGTTTTTACGACCGATTTCTTACCACGATTCCTGATTCCACGGTCAAAGTCGGCGTTTGCTTTGCATTTCAGGTCATCCTTGAAATTCCAGCCGAGAGCCACGACCTGAAAGTTGACGCTCTCGTTTTTGCCTAGTGTCCTGTCCCAGGGACATAATAACCAGCGGATTTGTGACGTGTAGGAACTGGGACCATTCACGGGCCATTGCAGCGGAGCGGGAGCGAGCAAGAATAGACCGAGCTTGTTTGCCGATTCAAACCGTTGCTCTGGAATCAACAGGTATCTACTGGATCAGTCTTTACGAAGTCTTGGAACAATACGGCTTTGAAATTCGGGTGGTCAATGCTCGCCATGTCAAGCACGTGCCGGGCCGAACCAAGACAGACGTCCTCGACTGCCAGTGGATTCAAAAGCTTCACAGCTTCGGTCTGCTCAACGGATCGTTTCGTCCTGATCACCAGATTCGCAAACTGCGAACTTATATGCGCCTGCGCGACAATCTAGTCGTCAACAGCACTCAAGCCGTTCATCACATGCAGAAGGCGCTCTTTGAGATGAATGTACAATTGAGCAATGTCATTAGTGATATTGTCGGCGAAACGGGCTTGCACATCATCGAGGCGATTATCGCCGGAGAAAGGGATCCAAAACAGCTTGCCGCCTTGTGCAGTTCACGGATTAAAGCCTCACGCGAAACGGTGGCCAAAAGTTTGCATGGCAATTGGGACTCTGCACTGCTCTTTGCCTTGAAAGTCGCGCTCGAAACCTACCGCTTCAGCCAGATCAAAATTCAGGATTGTGATGGTTGTATCGAGCATCATCTGGCCCAATTGGAATCTCGAGCCGAAGTAATCAACTCGCGCCAGAATCTAAAAACTCAGCTCCACCGAGTGTGCGGAGTCGATTTGACTAAAATCCCTGGCATTAAAGAGCAATCAGCCCAGATCATCATTTCCGAAGTGGGCCTGGATATGACCAAGTGGAATACCGAAAAGCAGTTCTGCTCTTTTCTAGGTCTATGTCCAAACAACTCCATCAGCGGAGGTAAGGTACTGCGTCGAGCCACGCGCAAAGTCTACAATCGAGCTGCCGACACCCTGCGCCTGTGCGCTCAGAGCCTGACCCATAGCAAGAGTGCGCTCGGCGCAAAATACCGTCGTCTCAAAGCCAGACTTGGCGCTCCCAAAGCAATCGTCGCCATCGCCCATCACTTCGCTCGACTGGTCTATCGCATGCTCCGCTACGGGCAAAATTTCGTCGAAATAAGCCCGCAAAAATTACGCGGCAGCCGAGGCGGCGAGCTTCCCGGGCTAGACGGTTTTTGGCACCTGCATCTGAAAACGAGGTATCCGCGCAACGAATGGCGCGCTCTGATCGGAAATTCCGATGAAGGCCCCTTCCGCCACGCTATCCGTACCGATGACGTGATAGCTGTTGTAAGAGAAGCGTTCCCCTGGGCGAAGCCGCGGAAACTCGCCGACCACGCCGTCACCTTCGACGACAATCTTTTGACCCAACTGATCTGTGATCACCCATTTTCTGCCTCGGATCGTGACCGTTTCGGACGATTGATTGTCGATCGTAATAAAATAAACGAACGGGTAGGGTCTCTCTGGCGGAGCCTCAAGCGTGGGCATATAAACAACCTTGTCGATAAGCACGCGGAGACCAGTCAGTTCTCGAAACCCTGAACTCACACGATTATAATGCGCCATTTTAACCGAAAAGTCTCCTTCTATGGAAACACCTGTAGCTCTTACCGTCGCCGGATCAGATAACTCCGGCGGCGCGGGTATCCAGGCCGACCTGAAAACATTCACCCACTTTCAGGTATATGCCCAAACGGTGATCACCTGCGTGGTTGCGGAAGTCCCTGGACGGGTCCGCTCCATTCAAGGAATAGAACCAAGAGTGATTCGGGATCAGCTGATCCTCAGCTTGACCTATTTCCCGGTCCTGGCAATCAAGACCGGGATGTTATATTCACGCGAAACCGTCGATCTCGTGTGTGAAGTCTTCGAGGCATTGCCGCTGGACCAACGACCGTTCCTCGTTGTCGATCCTGTCATGGTCGCGGCGTCGGGCGATCCACTCGTGCAGCCTGATGCCATCGAGCAATACAAGTCTCGATTATTCCCTCTCGCGAATCTAATTACCCCAAACCTTGACGAAACAGCAACGATCCTTGGAGCAAAGTTGGAGACATTCCGGGAGATGCGCGATGCCGCCATAGAGCTCTACGATCGATTCCGCGTTCCGTTTCTGCTGAAGGGCGGACATCTCAAATCTGCCGACGCTATCGACTTACTGATCGATCACGATGGCACGCATCAATTTTCGGAGCCCTACCAACATGGGGTCCACACGCACGGAACGGGTTGCACCTATTCAGCGGCGATCGCGGCGAACGTTGCGTTGGGACTGACGCTCAAAGAGGCAGTGGGAGTCGCGAAAGAATATATTACCCGCGCAATCCGCGATTCCTTTCATTGGAAAGCCGGTCCTGGAGAAGTCTCAGCCTTGCGCCATTTCTGGGGCGAGAACCACCCGCACACCTGTCCTTGACGTTCGATCGGGATGTGTAAGTCTGGCGTTTCACCGAACATTTTCCTAGGCTGAAGCATGCATCGAAGCATATCCCTCCTGTTAGCAGTCCTTCTTCTGGCTGGTTGTTGGTCACGACACAGTCGAAATGAACCAGCGTACACCGGTCCGCGCGAGGTAACGATCGAGTGGCTGGGGCATGGTTGCTTTCGCGTCACCTCTTCGATCGGCCTGACGGTACTCACCGATCCATTTAATCCGACCGTTCTCAACTATCCTGTCAAAGTCGCCAGCGTACCTGCGGATGTGGTGATTATTACGCATGAAGAGGATACGTCCAACTACGCGGATTTGGCCGCCGGTTCGCCCATCATTTTTCGAAGCTCTATGGCGAGCGGGGTGAATCGTGCAAGCGGCGTCTTGATTCGCGGCGTTCAAACAAGCTCGGAAAATTTGACCGTCTCGCCCCGTTTAAACGTTGCTTATGTCTGGGCAATGGACGGGATACGGTTCTGTGATCTTGGCGCCATCGAAGATGCCGTAGGCCTGTCAGAAGCTTTGAACATCGGCAATGTTGACGTGCTTTTTCTGCCGGTCGGCGGCCCTCAAAACTTCACCGACGAGAAGCGGCGCCTGACCATTGACCGGCTTCGTCCGAAAATCATCGTCCCGATGATGTATTCGACAGCGTATTCATCAAAAGTACCTCTTCGCGGGCTTGGCGAATGGTTATCTCACCAGCCGAATGTCGTGCATATCAGGGGGAATCGTTTCACGCTTATCAAATCGCAGCTCCCGACGACAACAACCGTGTACGTGCCTTCAGTTCGGTAAGAGGTATGAAAGTACTGGTGATCGGCAGCGGGGGCCGTGAACATGCGCTGGCCTGGAAAATTCGTCAGTCTGCGCGAGTCAAACAAATCTTCATCGCGCCCGGAAATGCCGGGACCGCGAACGTAGGGCGGAACGTTCCGGTAAAGCCCGGAGATATTGATCGACTGCTTAGCTTTGCTCAGCAGGAGTCGATCGACCTCACGGTAGTAGGTCCGGACGACGTTCTGGCTGCGGGAATTGTTGATGTGTTCGAGAAGGCTGGCTTGCGAATATTTGGCCCTTGCAAAGAAGCAGCCCAATTAGAATCGTCCAAGGGTTTTGCGAAGCGCTTCATGCTCCGGCACGGAATCCCGACAGCGCGGTTCGGCGAATATCAATCTTCAGTGGAAGCAAAGTCCGCGCTTGAACAATTCGGATTTCCGTTGGCAGTGAAAGCTGACGGTTTGGCTCTCGGCAAGGGCGTCGTCATAGCCCAGGATCGTAGCGAAGCCGAATCGGCCATTAGCGACATGATCGATCGCGGGCCGCTTTGGGGACGCAGGCCGAAAGGTCGTGATCGAAGAGTTTTTAACGGGCGCCGAATGTTCAATCCACGCCTTGGTGGACGGCCACTCCTACCTCCTGCTTCCTACTGCGCAGGATCACAAGCAATTGTATGACGGAAATCAGGGGCCCAACACGGGAGGCATGGGAACATTCAGCCCATCGGAAAAGTTGAACGCGACTCTTTTGCAGGAGATTCGAGAGAAAATATTAGATCCTTTCATGTGCGGCATTCGGAATGACAAAATCTCGTTTCGCGGACTGCTTTTCCCGGGACTCATGCTGACGAATGAAGGCCCACGGGTATTGGAGTTCAATTGCCGATTTGGGGATCCCGAAACCCAGGTCCTGTTGCCGAGACTCAAAACGGATATTGTGGACCTTTTCGAGGCAACGATCGATCAGCGCCTCAACGTGGTCACCGCAGAATGGGATACGCGTGCAGCCGTCTGTATCGTGATGGCTTCGGGCGGTTATCCAAATCATTACGAAACCGGAAAAAGGATTGTCGGTTTGGAACAAGCCGAGCAAATAGACGGCGTGACGGTGTTCCACGCCGGGAACGCGGCAGCACGAAGACCGGATTGTCACCTCAGGGGGCCGTGTCCTGGGCGTCACCGCAACCGGAGATACGTTATCGGCCGCGAAGCGGCGCGCATACGACGCGGTCGAGAGAATCGAATTCGACGGAAGTTATTTCCGCCGCGACATTGGTTCGATTTAGCCTTGAACGATCTATCCCAATGACCGCGCGCATCATCTGTTGCCTTCTGGTCTTGTGCTTTGCGCCGTCTGCCTTCGCGCAGCAACCATCCGTACCGGCTTCAACGCCAGTCCCGACCGCTCCGGCAGCCGAGGCAACGCCGAAATCACTTCGGGATCTCATTGAACCAATTGGATCAGGCCGGTCTCCAGGAAATCATTGAACAATTGCGGGTCGAACTATGTCGATCCGGGCGCGCTAACAAATCAGGAAATCAACCAGGCGACGGTCGAGGGTCTGCTATCAAGGCTTGGTCCCGGCGCCTCGGTCCAGACCAAAGCGCAAGCAGAGCAGCCGGTACGGAACTATCCGCTCAAATCGGATCTGATTGAAAAACAGTTCGGCTACCTGCGACCCGGAACTCTTACCCAACAGAGTCTGGCGCAGCTCGATGATACGCTGAAAAGCCTTGTCGCCCGAGGCCTGAGCGGGTTGATCCTGGATTTGCGAACGATGCCGCCCGTGGAGCGACTTTCAGCTTGCCGCAGATATACTTGAGTCGGTTTGTGCCAAAAGGCCGAGTTTTGTTCAAGCTGGTGCAGCAGAAGGAAGGACGAGAGCGAATTTACACGTCTTCGGCAGATCCGATTTTCAACGGACCCATCGCCGTTCTCGTGAACGCAGAAAATGCCGGAACCGCAGAAGCCATCGCAGGCACACTCAGGAGCCAGGTACGCGCTTTGATTATTGGGCAAAAGACTTCCGGCCGGGCCGTTGAGTACGAACGTTTCCTGGTCGGCGACGGTTTGGTATTAACAATCGCCGTAGGTAAACTTGGTCATCCCCGACAAGCCAAACATTTTCCCTGAGGGACTAACGCCCGATATTGCGGTAACGTTCCCAAATCAGCAAGAGGTCCTTGGGCTTGAAGACGAGAACGGTGTCCGGGATTACATTTTTGACGAGGAACGTCCACATACCAATGAGGCTGCCCTTGTCGCCGGCAAGAACCCTGACCTGGACGCATACGAGACAGACCATACGAACCGAAACCGCAAGCCGGTCACTCCGAAAGATTTGGTTCTCCAGCGGGCCATCGATTTCCTGACCACGATCAGCGTCTTCAAAGCGAAGTGATTTGCATTTTGGACGTGCAGAATTCAGCGCCGGAAGACTTCCTGAAACGCATACGGTTCCAGGAACGGAAATAGCGCGACACCCGCCGCCCAAGCCATCAAGCGCCGTACCACGTTGCGCGAAACTTTGATTCCTGGCCGGATTTCAGGTTCGTTCCCCAGTAGAATCAGGGTACGGACGCCGATGAACAGAGGAACCGCGCAAGCAAACCGAATTCGTGGCGGTCGAACCGCGATCACATATTTCCAAGCCGCATCCAGGTAACTCAACGCCCGGCGGCGCCATCGTTCCCACTCCGGTCGGGCGAGCGCCAGATTCGAGGCGACTTCCTCCGGATTCGAGATCGGCAGGTACGATCTTCCCGCCTGAAGATCGACGGGATAGTCCCGCAAGATATTGATCAATTGAAGGGCCTTACCAAAATCTCTTCCGAGGCCGAGCAGTTCCGCCTCCGGGAGCCGGGCGTACCCCGGCCACTCCAAGTAACATACTTTAGTCCAGAACTCGCCCACACAACCCGCGACCAGATATGTATACTCTTCGAGCGCTGAATCATCCGCCAATCCATGGACTCCTGCGTCGAACTCAAATCTTTCGATATCCAGGGTCTGCCCGCGGATAATTTTCGCCAGGGTCTCGCTTAGAAGCTCACGGTGGGCCGGCGGCATCGTCGAGAGAGATGCTAGCACTCGCTGAATGTCGCTCAACAGCACCTTTTCCGGACCATCAGCCTGACCGGCCACGCAGGCCGAAAAATCCAGCGAACCTCGCGTTTGCGGGCTCGCGATCGATTCGAGAAGCCGTTCCAGGGTCTGAATACGCTCCCGCGGCGGCAAACAATTTGTATCCGCGATGGTGTCGGACGCACGGGCAAGCAGATAGCCAAGGGCAATCGTCAGGCGAATCTTCCTCGGAAGGAATCGCACGCTGATATAGAAAGAACGAGAAACCTGTTTGAGAAGAGCGAATAGCTCGGCTTCACCGGACATCGATTACCTCAATCCTGTTGAGATCGGCGTTCCCTAGCCCGTACGTAAATGCGGTCGGAAGATATTTCGCTATTTTCGACGCCGGCTCCATCTGGACTTCGATCCGCCATTGATCAATCATCCTTAGTGCGATCGCATCCATAGCCACGGGATCCTTGCTGGCGTACAAGGTTCCATAGTGGATGGCATAATTCGCATCTCCCATTGGTGCACCCGCATAGGTTGCGACCAGACCGTCCATGATATGGAGAACGACTTTATCGCCCACCCGGGGATCAGCGTAGGCCTCCGGTATGGAAGGATCGCCATTGACGGGATCCTGAATCAATCTGCGCCAATTATCGAGGTTCTGAATTGTCATGTTGAATAGCGCGCCCGAAAGGCCGCAGAGGAAATGATCAGATAGAACCGGAACGTTGATCACTTTTGTTACGACGTGCGTCAAAACATTACTCAGGTGACTCTCGTCGCTGAGATTGTCCAGGTTCCGCGGCTTTTTCTTCTCGTTCTCCTGTCGCTCTGGCCGGGCTGGCTGTTTCAAAACATCTGGCTGTTTGCTCGCAAAGAGAAGGTCGCCATGAATTAGCTTGCCGCTAATCGGAGACGTGATTACGGCTTTCGGGTCATAGTTTCCCTCGCTCCACATCAGACGGTAGCCTCCGAACCTTGAGCGAAACCCTGCCAGCTTCAACAGATTCTCTTCGCGATCCCAGACGACGATATTTTGGAGCGGAATACCCGCTTCGATCAGTCCCGCAATGACTGCATTTACTACGGCAGGGTGAGTGCTGAAGAGCGGAGCTCCGTTCGCACAGACTTTGATTCCGACAATGTCAGAAGGCTTAACCAGCGATGCCCATGCCGACGAGACCGTCTGCTCGCCGGTGACCGCCATGACGAGATCGTCAACCATACGCCGTACCACCCCGGCGTTTGGTTCATAGTCCGCAATGGCTTGCGAGTTCCCAATCCGGTACACCATTGACCGCGCCGAGACCGGCAATGGCGTTGGCTGCGGCGCGACAGCTTCCTGGGCGTTGGCCGGTAAAGCGTTAGACACTGGAGACGCTTGCGGCGACTGTCCTGTCGACCACATCGGATTGGAGACAATCCCAAAAATCAATAACGTCACTACGACTCGGAACACGAGCCACCATTATATTCACCTTCATGCAAATCCAAAACGGAATTGAGGACGCTACCGAGTTACACCACCTCTACGTCCACATTCCTTTTTGCCCGAAAATCTGCCCCTATTGCAGCTTTTACAAAGAAGCTTCCGACAGGAACAAGACTCAATCCTTCCTCGATTCAATCTTGCTCGACCTTGACCGACGTCTTCGCGAAATGCCCGGTTGCCGCCTGGAAACCATTTTCTTCGGCGGCGGCACTCCATCCGCCCTTTCGGTTAAACAGCTGGATTTCCTTCTCTCCGGGCTTGATCGGCGGCTGGATCTTTCCCGCCTGCGCGAATGGACGCTCGAGATGAATCCTGCAACGGTCTCCCTGGAAAAGGCGCAAATGTTGCGCGATTTCGGAGTGAACCGTGTCAGTATGGGCGTACAGTCCTGGGATGCCGAGATACTGCGTCGACTTGGCCGCGTTCATACGGCCGAACAGGCTGAGCGCTCCTACCACATCCTGCGAGAGGCCGGATTTGAGAATTTAAACCTCGACTTGATTTTTGGCGTTCCCGGGCAATCGCTCGAGACGTGGCAGCAGACTGTCAAAAAGACCATCAGCCTGGCGCCTGAACATATCTCGGCGTACTGCCTGACCTTTGAGGAGGACACGGAATTTTTTAGGCGGTTCCAAATCGGTGAACTCGTCCAAAACCTCGAGCAGGACGCTGAGTTCTACGAGTTCACGATGGCGACCCTTGCGTCGGCGGGATACGGCCAGTACGAGATCTCCAATTACGCGAAACCAGGCTACGATTGCCTCCATAATCTTGCCTATTGGTTCGGTCGGAACTATCTCGGCCTGGGACCCAGCGCTTTCTCGACGATCGGTGAAAGGCGATGGCAAAATACTCCAGATACCAGCCAGTACATCGAACAGCTTCGCTCTGAAATTGAGCCGATCAATTTCAGGGAATACGTTAGTGACCGGATGCGAAAAGCCGAGGCGATCGCTTTCGGACTGCGCACCGCAATCGGAGTTTCTAAATTGGAGATCGCGCTCTGGCCGAGCGAACTGGACGATCTTCGGCGCGAAGGATACATCGAGGAAGGCAATGCCCGGGTTCGATTGACCGCGAAAGGCCGAATGGTCGCCGACTCGATCGCTGAACTGTTCGTATGAGGGCTTACGACGTTTTGGTCGTCGGAGGTGGACCGGCCGGCGCAACCGCCGCGGCTCTCGCCGCGCGCGCCGGACTTTCGACCCTGGTCATTGAACGAACCAGGTTTCCAAGAGAAAAAGTCTGCGGGGATTGTTTGAATCCTAGTGCCTGGGCCGTTCTGGATCAACTGGGCGTCAGTGAAATGATCGATCGCTTGCCATCGGCGAAATTACGCTGGGTCGAATTCCGTAACATCGCAAGGCGCTCAATTCGATTTGAGCTATCGGACGAGGCCAGGGGGGAACGCGGGATCCGAAGAAAACTATTCGATGAAACTCTGATCAATCATGCCATCTCGTCAGGAGCCGAGGTTAAATTTGGAGAACCGGTGTTGAAGGTTCAAAACGGTTCAACCTGGCAGGTCTCAACCAGCATCGAAAAGGTGCAAGCCAGGTTCCTCGTTGCTGCGGACGGTCGCAATTCCTCTATCGCACGCCTTCTGACGGATTACCCGAAGACGCACACCGATCGCGTCGGTCTGCAGACCCATTTTTTGACGAATCTTGAGCCCCACGTGTCATTGGAGCTGTATCCGTACGGCTACCTCGGTCTGGCTTCTGTCGGGGAAAACCTAGCTAACTTGTGCCTGGTCTGCCGGCCGCAACACGCCGACCGCTTTCGTCGTGAGGCGGTAGAAAAGTTCGGACTGTCGCTCAGTCACCGATGGCTGTCGATCACCCCTTTAACCCGATCGGCCCTTTTGTCCACGCGCCCTAACCTGCTCTACATCGGGGACGCGGCCCGGGTGGTAGAACCTCTTACCGGAGAAGGAATATTGTATGCACTGCAGACTGGCGCATTGGCCGCCAATGCCATTTGCCATGCAACCGCCAATGCCTCGGACCCCGCCCTTTTTTATAGCGCCTGGCATACCAAGATTTACCGGAACCGATTGTGGGTAAATCAGCTGGCCAGATTCGCAGTGTTGCATCCGAAGATTTCGAGCGCTCTTTTTGAGCTTCTCAGGTTCTACCCCGCTCCGCTGAAGTATCTGACGAGCAAGGTGGTCGCGGAGAAGGACCAGGAAATCAGCTTGATTAATTGTCTATGAAGCTGAATGCTTCCGCCCGATTGGAATGTTTTCGGTATATTTTGCGGGTGAGCTTTTCTCTTCGAAACACTTGGTGGGCAATGCTGCCTTAGCGGATGCTATCGCGAAACGGTCAAACCTGAATTTCATTTGCGTGCTACCCCAAACGTTGGAAGAGCGAAATCTGGGCGCTCACGGTATCCGCGACCAGGATATTGCTACCTTGATCGGTTGTGACCTGGCCATATTCAATTTTGACGGACCGGAACTGGATTCCGGTACCGTGGCAGAGTTTTTGTTCGCCAAGTTCGCGGATATTCCTTCCCTCGTCTTGCGAACAGATTTTCGCCACGGCGGTGATCAGCGAGACGATCCTTGGAATCTCATGATCAGCTTTTACCCGCGAACACGTACGCTTTTCCTGAACAGTATGGAACTGTACAAGCAGGCGCTCGGACCGGGCATCTCTCCGATCCAGGCGGGCCAAAGTGTAGTGGAGCAAGTCGCCGCAGAAACCGTCAAAGGGCTGGAACTGCTCAGCCAATCGTCGCCGACTATTTCGAACGAATTAACCGTGCCCGTCTATCGCTGGATCAGCAAAATGCCGGGCTTTAATTCCGCAGAGAGCAGTGAAAAAGTAATGGCGGCGCTTACCGAGAAAAAAGCGAAACGGCTCCTGCCGTAGGAGTTTGGGCATTCAGACTCGCATTTCTATGCCGAAAAATTTTCAACCTCTCATCGACGAGCTTCGGACCATCATTGAAAACTCCCGTAACGGACGACTTTCCCCTGCCGATGAACAGAAGGGCGCGGAATTGTTCAAGGAACTGGTCATGTCAGGAGGAAAGGCACTTTCAGGTGCACTCGAGCTTCTGGGGGATCTCCCATGGTTCGTGCCGGTTAATGGCGCTTTAGAGGCCTGGCCCCAGCTAAGTCCTGTCAAACAACGCAATTTTCTCGCCGCTTTGCGGCCGCTGGAGTCGGATGCCTCCAGGCGAATGCGGCTCAGCATCGCCCGCGGACTCCACAAGCTGGACGCTCCTTCTGCGCTCAGGCTGATCGTTGCCACCCTCCAAACCTTGAGAACTGAAAACGGGCTGGAGCCAAAAGATCGGCAAATTTTCTTCAGCGTCCTGATTGGCAAGAACAAGCCTTGGTTGCTGCAGCTCGATCTGAAATCCTTGAAGTCAGTCGAATCACAGCTCGTTGCGCTCACGGCAATCGAGTGTTCGGCAAGCGCCAACCCCCCTGCTGTGGTCGCCATCATCCAATGGGCCAAGCCTTTTCAGCCGCTCAACACGATCCCGGACCCTGTCCAACAGGAGTTAGCCAAAACGTTTGGAAAATGGAGCTCCCGCTGGCAAAAGCAACTCGCCGGACAGGATTTACCGCCCCTCCTGAACGAAGTCATCCAGGCCAGACTTGCCAAGGCTCAAAACCAGCCTCCAGAAGAGAGGATTGCCTCGCTCGTCCGGCCTCACTCGCAAGAGCCGATGCAACATGCTTCGCGGCATCCGCGGCACCCTCACCCACGTCAATCGAGCAAATCTCCATCGCCGGCTGGTGGCCCGGATCAGTCTGAAAGATCTTACCGGCAAAAGCCGGAAAAGCCTGCGCCAAACCATCACAGGGCGGGTCCGGATCTCTCGGACCTTCTGAAAGAAGTCGAGACACAATTCAACTATCTTCGAGAAGAGCTACAGAACGCTAAAAATCAGCTCCGTCATTCACACCTCCCAACGAAACAGGCTGAGACGCACTCCACCGAAGCCGGCAAAGAGGTCGGAAAGTTGCGTGAAGAAAACGCCCGTTTGACGGAAACCGTCCGGGTCTTACGCGAAACCCTTAACGACCTCGCGAGCCAGAATTTTGACCAAGCCGTGAGCCGGAAGGCCGATACCGAAGCTCCGATGACAGATCCTGTCGAGCAATACAAATCATTGCTCACGCTCAGGCTCCGGGAGCAAATCGTGAACTTTCAGACCCTGAATCGAGAAAATCATATCGACGGGATTCCCTTGCTTTTGGACAACCTCTTACACACGCTGCAAGAAAGTGGTATCGACCTGGAAAACATCGAGCCGCCGCCACCACAAGCACGAAAACGTTACTGACGGGCAGGGCCCGGCACGGCAAACCCAATCCATTTCTGTCTGCGATCCTTTCCGATTCACTGGCTCGCTGCCACGTTCCCAAACGTGCTGCGCCGGTCAAGCTACCATCGAAGGATAACCTTCGATTACCGCCAGTTTGCTGCTTATCTATACCTGTGCGCCGCAACATTATCCATCTGGACATGGATTGTTTCTATGCTGCCATCGAGGTCCGGGACAGACCCGAACTTGCCGGTAAGCCGGTCGCAGTGGGCGGTGCGCGCGATCAACGCGGCGTCCTGACGACCTGCAATTACGAGGCGCGCAAATTTGGCCTGCGCTCGGCCATGCCAACTTTTAAGGCCTTGCAGCGCTGTCCGGACTTGGTCGTCATGCCGACCCGTTTTGAAGTCTATCGGCGCGAATCAGCAAAAATCCGAGAAATTCTTTCGAGGTTCACACCTCTGGTGGAACCACTCTCGCTTGACGAAGCCTTTCTAGACGTTTCCCGTCACGATGGAGACCCGGCCGCCCTTGCGCAGATCATTCGCCAACTAATTTTTCAAAATACGCGGTTGACCGCTTCCGCGGGTATCGCTCCGAACAAGATGTTGGCCAAAATAGCCAGCGATTGGAATAAGCCTGATGGCCAGTTTGAAATCCGACCGGAGGATATTCCCGAGTTCATGCTGGAACTGCCCGTCCAGAAACTCTGGGGCATCGGCGCTAAATCGGCAGAGAAATTTGCGCGGCTAGGGATTCGGACGTGCGGCGAACTTCAACAGTGTTCGCGCATTCAGCTCCACGAATGGTTCGGAAAATTTGGACTCGAACTTTACCTTTTGTGCCGCGGTGATGACCGGCGGGAGGTCACACCGGACCGGGAACGAAAATCTCTCAGCAACGAACGAACGTTCACGATCGACCTCACCTCCGTCGCGCAATGTGAAGCCCGAATACCCGATCTGTTCGAAGAACTGATCGGCGACCTGAAAAACAGCGGAGGCGAAGGCCGAGTCAAGGCGGTCTTTGTTAAAATCCGGTTTGCTGATTTTGCTCGAACCACGGTCGAACGGGTCGGCTTACCTCTGGAAATCGAGAGCTTTCCTGAGGTTGTTGCGCGAAGGCTTACAGCGAAAGCACCTGGGGGTTCGGCTCCTCGGGTTAGGCGTTCGTTTTGGCGAGGAGGAGCCCGAAGCGCAATTGCAACTCGAGCTCTGGTAGCTCGCTTCCTCACCCGCCAGCCCTCTAGCCCGCAATGGGTCCGCCCCTTCGGCTGGCGCTACGATAATTTCGCAATGAAGTCGTAGGGGTACGGCGCCTGCAATTCGCTGGCAGCATCGAGCTTTGCGACCTGATCTGCCGGAATCGACCATCCAACCGAACCAAGGTTATTTTCGAGCTGTTCCAGTCTTCGCGCTCCGATGATCGGCGCGGTCACGCCCGGCTTCTGCAACAGCCAGTTGATCGCTACCTGGGCTGGGGAACGCTCTAAGACCCGGGCGACGTCGTGCAACGCGTCCAATGTCCGCCACGTTTGCTCATTGTTGTACGCGCTCCACTTTTCGCCCCAGTCCTTTTGCTCGGCGAGTTCAATCCGTGACCCCTCCGGCGGCGCAGTCATACCGCGCTTGAACTTTCCAGACAGCCATCCACCCCGAAGCGGGCTCCACGGAATGACTCCCAAACCTTCCCGCACTGCCAGCGGGATTAACTCCCATTCGGTGCTCCGGCACAAGAGGTTGTACTGCGGCTGAAGACACACAAAACTCTCCCATCCGCTTTGCCCGCTGATATCAATCGCCCGTTGCAGCTGCCACCCGCCGAAATTGCTCGCGCCAATGTAACGAACCACACCCTTCCTGACCAGGTCATTCAGGGTCGACAATGTCTCTTCCAATGGCGTCTTGGGATCCCAACAATGAACTTGATACAGATCGATGTAATCGGTCTGCAGCCGCCTCAAACTGGCCTCTACCGAACTCAAAATGTGTTTCCGGCTCAGTCCAAAATCGTTTGGCCCCTCTCCTACCGGGAATCTGACCTTGGTTGCTATCACCAGGTCGTCCCTGCGCTGGCGCTTCAACCAGCGACCGACGATCTCTTCTGAAACGCCGGTAGAATAAACGTTGGCTGTATCTATGAAATTTCCACCCGCCGCCACGAAATGGCTCATCATCTGAAAGCTTTCCTCCTCAGTCGCTTCATTCGCCCGCCCAAATGTCATTGCCCCCAGACAGAGTTCGCTGACCTTCAGGCCAGTCTTTCCCAGGTTTCGATAGTTCATAAGTTGATGGGTACATGCTGCATGACCTCCACTTTTGTCCAGGGCCAATCGTTTGGCGTTCGGCACAATGCGGATGATCTTGGTCTGTCCGGCCTGTATCTCTCGCGGAAGCCCTAAAGATTTAGAGTGACCGGAGACTATGCTCGATTTTTTGAGCGTGGCAGCGCTTGGGGGCAATAGCCCGCGACGCCAAATTCGACCGCCAACCCTTCTCCATCGGAGGCGATCCTCCGACCACGCCGACCCGTCGTTACGCCGACCTCCCACACGTTGCTGCGAACCTCGGGGTCAGCGCGATCGACCCCCGCGCAGACCTTGCCAGAGAGAAACAAAGAGCGGGATCGATCCAATGATGACGAGTGAAATGGTCGTGCCCACGTACCATTTGACTGTGTCACCGCCCGCGTACTCCCTCCAGGCGGTTAATGCGCGGGGGATGGTTCCTGCGAAAAGCAAAACCGTGGTGATGAAACCCCCAATGATCGCCGCGCGATGCGCCTGCCGGTAATAGAAAGCCCAAAAAAATGAAATAATGGCGAATGCGCCACTGACGATCAGACCCGATTTAGCGTCCGAATTGAAACCGAATACGCCCGTGTGCGGGTTGTACATTACCGCAACGATCCCAACGACCATCAGGTAGGCTCCGTGGAAAACGAACTTCTTGTTCATACGCTTCTGATAAGGATCTTTCCGAGTATCTCCAAACCCTGGACAAGCTCGTTCGTCGTCGGGCGCGAACAATTCAGTCGCATGGCACTAACTTTGGCCTCGGGCGTCGTGAAAAAGGCGATCCCCCGGCTGAAAGCGACATTCCTCAGCAAGGCGGCCTGATATGCCCCTTCGATATCGATGTGTTGGGGAAATTCCGCCCAGAGCATATAACCCCCCTCCGGTATCCATACGATCGTTTCCTTGGGAAAATGTTGCCGGATATTTTCCAAGGCCACTTCGCGGCGTCGGTTGTTTAATACTCGCAAATAATTCAGGTGCGAATCCAGATCACCGGTTTGCAGATACTTTCGGAAGGCAACTTCGCAAACGGTGGCCGAGTGCATATCCTGTTGGCATTTCAGCAGGGCGAATCGGTCCGTATTTGCCCCAGCCACACAGACTCCGACGCGGATACCCGGCGCGACTGTTTTCGAATAGCTCATGACATACGACACCGTGCTTCCATCGTCGTACGATCGAATTGGCCGTAGCCCATCGATTTCCGAAAGTTCTCCATAAATCTCATCCTCAAGAATATGAGTCCCTGTCTTTCGGCAGATTTGGAGCAGATTTTGCCGCGCTTCGTTTGGCATCGTGGCACCGGATGGATTCGAGAGCGTTGAACAAACGACAAAAAGTGTTGGGCGGAATCGTTCGAACAAGGTTGAAACCATGTCAAGATCGACGCCGTGAGAGTCACGCACCGGGATTGGCAGAACACGGATTCCCATGTCCCCGAGGATTTCCAGGGTCGCGTAATAGGCAGGCGCTTCGCAAGCGACGACGTCACCAGACTTTGCCAGCAACTTGATCATGCCGTGCAACGCCTGCGTGCATCCCGTGGTAATCACCATTTCATCGGCGCTGACCGAGATACCTCGGCGGGAAAGCCGCACCGCGATCATTTCGCGCAACGAATAATCGCCGTCCGGAGTGTGGTACCCCAATGCGACGTCAGGCTCCCCGCTGAGCGCCGCATCAAACGCCTGTCTGAGCGCCGCCTTCGGCACGCAGTCCACCGACGGCAAGCCGGCAGCGAGATTAATCAGGTTCGGATTGCCCGCCTGACGCATAAAATCCAGCAGGCGAGCTCGGGGAGAGAATTTGTACGGCGAGATCATCAGCCAAACGTTCTACCGTGCAAAGATAATCTTCAAGGCAGTTTAGAGCCGCGCGCCGAACGCCTGCGGGCTTGCAACAAAGCCAAATCTGCGTGTGTTGTGTCACCGATGTTCACCCTTGCCTTCCTTTTCTCCGCGATCAAAAGAAACTTTGGACCCGCCACGATTGCCATCATTGTTCTCGCCGGCATCAATCCATCGTTACCAATCCTGGCGGACAATCCCGTACCCCTGGGCCCGGATGCTAATCCTCTGTGGCTTCGTTACCCGGCCATTTCGCCGGATGGAAAGACGATTGCTTTCACCTATCGAGGGCACATCTTTACGGTGCCTGCCGCCGGCGGCTTAGCCAGCCCGCTCACCGGCGGTCCGGCACACGACTCATCTCCAGTCTGGTCGCCGGATGGAAAGCTGATTGCGTTCGCATCAGATCGCTATGGCCACTACGACGTGTTTGTGACCAGCCCACAAGGGGGGGCAGTCAGGCGGTTGACGACTTATTCAACCGACGCGATACCGGTCAGCTTCACACCCGACGGAAAATACGTGCTGTTTAACGCGTACCGGATGGGGACCGCCCAGAGCGCTTTGGTCCCGGTCAAGATTTTTTCACAGCTCTACAAGGTATCGGTCCAAGGAGGACGCGAACCAGAGATGATCTTGACGACCCCCGCATTGAAAGCGCGCTACGACCGCGCCGGAAGTCGGATCATTTACGAGGACTTGAAAGGATACGAAGATCCATGGCGAAAGCATGAGACATTTTCTGTAGCCCACGATATCTGGCTCTACGACGCGAAAAGCGGCGACCACCAAAAGCTCTCAAGCTTCCAGGGCGAGAACAGGGAACCGGTATGGTCCGCTGACGAAAGCGCGGTCTACTATCTTAGCGAACGGAGCGGATCGTTTAATGTCTGGCGCCTCCCCCTTTTGGACGGTCAGGCCGGGACCGCCCAGCAGGTTACGAGTTTCGAAAAAAACCCAGTCCGTTTCCTGAGCGCATCCAATAATGGCGATCTTTGCTTCGGCTATGACGGGGAGATCTACACGCTGCCTGCGGGAGCTCAACAACCGCAGAAGGTCAGCGTCCAGATTGGCCTGAGCGACAGTGAGCCGGCAACCCGCATAAGACACTATAGCGACAATGTCACCGATATGGCGCTAAGTCCCAATGGCAAAGAAGTGGCCTTTATCGTCCGGGGCGATGTCTACGTCGCTTCTGTCGACCATGGCGAGACGAAGCGCATAACAAATACCCCGGAACAAGAACGTAATGTTTCCTTTAGCCCGGACGGACGCCATCTCGTTTTCGCGGCGGAGTACAACAAGCCTTGGAGTCTGTACGAAGCGTCGATCGATCAGCCTAAAGAGAAAGAACCGTATTTCTTCAATTCGACGGTAATCGATGTCCATCCGATCCTGGACAATGGCCAGGAGAACTTCCGCCCCAAGTATTCGCCGGACGGTAAGGAAGTAGCCTACTTGGAAAACCGCACCACGCTGAAAGTGATAAATCTTGAATCGAAACAGACCCGCACCATCCTGCCGCGCAACCTGAACTATTCTTACCAGGACGGCGACCAATGGTTCGATTGGTCTCCGGATGGAAAGTGGTTTCTCGTCACCTTTTTAACTCCCGGTCGCTGGGCCTCAGAAGCGGGGCTTGTGGACGCCGGAGGGCAGCAGCAACTGACTAACCTGACCAAGCGCGGGTACGACAACCAAATGCCCCGTTGGACGGCGGACGGGAAGTCGATGACCTGGTTGTCAGACAAATACGGCCTCCATGGAGACGGTGGTTCCGCAAAGAGCCAATGGGATGTCTACCAGATGTTTTTCTCTCAAGAGGCATACGACCGGTCCAAACTCTCTAAAGCCGAGTACGACATCCTGAAGGAGGCGGAAGACGAAGAGAAAAAAAAGAAAGAAGCTCCGGAGAAGAAGGAAGAGAACAAGGGAGCTGAGACAAATCCGTCCAAGAAAGTCGAGCCTGTCAAAATCGACCTTAACAACATCGAAGACCGCGTTTCACGGCTCACGCTCGGTTCGACTCCTATCGAAGACGCCCTGCTGACGAGTGACGGCGAGACGCTCGTCTACCTGGCAAAGAGCGAAAAGGGCTACGAGGTATGGTCGCTGAAGCTCCGCGAAAGAGAATTGAAGCGGCTCTGGGAGTTCGAGGCGCCGAAACCATCCGGCCGAGGTCCGCACTTTCCGGCTAAGATCCAGCTCGATAAGGACGGGAAAAGCATATTCGTGCTTGCTGCCGGGAAAATAACAAAGGTCGCTCTGGCCGATGGCAAAGCCGAACCTGCGAAGTTCAACGCGGAGAAAGAACTCGATGCCGCCGCCGAACGCGCCTACCTGTTCGAACATATCTGGCGCCAGATGAGGGAAAAGTTTTACCTCAAAGATCTCAACGGCGTCGATTGGGACTACTACAGGATGGTATACCAAAAATTTCTCCCTTACGTCTCGGACGACCGCGATTTTTCAGAAATGGCAAGCGAGATGCTTGGGGAACTCAACGCGAGCCACACAGGTTGTAAGTATTTTCCTGAATCGCAAAATGCCGATGCAACCGCAGCCCTGGGGGCGTTTTTTGATCGTGGCTTTCAGGGGGATGGGCTCCGAATTCAGGAAGTGATTGAGAAGGGCCCGCTCATAACCGCCTCAGCGACAATTCAGGCTGGAATGATTATTGAAAAGATCAATGGGAAAGCGATCGAGCCCGGAATGGATATCAGCCCTCTTCTGAATCATCTCGCCGGCCAGCCCACGTTGTTGACCATTTTTGATCCCGCGAAGAACACCCGGTTCGATGTTGCGGTTAAGCCGATCAGTTTAGGCGAACAGGACGAGCTTCTTTACGACCGCTGGGTAAAGCAACGCCGCGAATTGGTCGACAAACTCAGCAACGGAACGGTCGGCTACGTGCATGTCCGGGCGATGGACGACCAAAGTTATCGCGACACCTACTCTGAGGCCCTGGGGCGTGAGAGCAACAAAAAAGGGCTGATTGTCGACACCCGCTTTAACGGGGGCGGAAACCTTCATGATACGCTCGCGACCTTCCTCAGCGGCAAACCCTATCTCGAGTTTCTACCCCGTGGCCAGAGCATTGGCTGGGAACCAAACGAGAAATGGTACAAAAAGACCGCGGTCCTGGTCAGCGAGAGCAATTACTCGGATGCACACCTCTTTCCATGGGTCTACCAACACTTTGGTCTTGGAAAACTGGTCGGTATGCCGGTCCCGGGCACGGGAACAGCCGTTTGGTGGGAAACCCTTCAAGATCCGAGCCTTATTTTCGGCATCCCAGAGGTCGGCTTCCGGGATGAACAAGGTCATTTCATGGAAAAGACGCAGGTCGAGCCCGACGTAAAAGTGCAGAACGATCCAAAGAGCGTCAGTGAAGGGAAGGATCCTCAGCTCGAGAAAGCGGTCGAGCTCTTGATGCGGGAATGAACCGGTGTGACATCAATCCGCGGTCCGTCCGAAATCGAAGCATCGTCCTGGCATGTTGGGTCTCGCCTCATTGGAAGATCGCGCTTTGATCGTGCACTGTGAACTTGCCCCGGTGCTTGCCCCTAACCTCGTAAATACCTTGGCTTCCGGAGCCTGCGCCTGCGCTGATTTTGCACCAAAAGCATGGATCTGAAATACCCCTCCGTGCACCGTCTCCCTCGCGTGCTTGCTCAAATATTTCAGGTTGAAGGTCAAGGTAATCGGCTCTAGTTTCGCCTTCCTCCGGGAATGGAGTTATAGCTCAATTGGTTAGAGCGCTGCCCTGTCACGGCAGAGGTTGCGGGTTCGAGCCCCGTTAACTCCGCCACGTTTTAAGCCCTTCCCCGGGGAAAATCTCCCGAAACACGATCCACCAGGGTCCTGGGCGGTCTGAAAAGGTCGAATTTTAGCCTTTATTCGCCCTTAGTTAAGGCGTTAAAAAGGGACGCATGGGAAGACCAGTCGTCAGCGAGTACCAAGTCAAGAAAGCCAAGAAACCGAATAGCGGTAAAGTTTGGCACATCGTCGGGCGTCCGAACGGTAAGCGAATCCGAGCCTGGTTTAATAGCAAAGAAGCGGCGCAAGCCGAGGCAACCGAACGCAACATTGCGATGCGGAAACTCGGTCAGAATGCCGTCGCCTTAGACGCTGTTCTCGCCGAAACCGCCCGGGACGGCGCAACCCGGTTAAAGCCGTTCGGTAAGACGCTGAAAGAGGCAATCGATTTCTACCTAGCGCACCTTAATAATCTGCGGCATTCGATTACCGCGAAAGAGCTGGAAAGTCGAACCATCGCTGAGTTCGACCGTCGTTTGAAAGAGGAAGAGATCTCGAAGAAACATTACACGTCGATGCGGGAGACGCTTCGGAAGTTCGTTACCAAGTACGGCGATACGCAGATCTCAACGCTCACGGGTGCGGAGATAAAGGCGTGGCTTGCCGGTCTCCCTCTCGTCGCTAAAACCCGGAGCCGACACTTCGGTTACCTCAACAACGCTCTTACCATCGCGACGAAAGCGAACGCCCTTGCCGCGAACCCGCTCGAAGGGCTGGAACCGTTCCGGGTTAAACGGAAGACCAAGGTGGAAATATTAACACCGGAAGAGATGAAGGCGTTTTTATCGTCCCTTGACCGAGATTGGTTACCGTTCTTCGCTATTTGCGCTTTTACGGGACTTCGCCGTGAAGAGGTCTCTCGACTTGATTGGACCGAAATAAAGCTGGAGCGTTCGCTTATCGACCTTCCCCCTGAAAAAGGGAAAAACAACCGCCGTAAGCTGGAAGAGATTCCGGCAAATCTGGCCGAGATCTTAGAACCTTTCGTTCGGAAATCCGGTTTCGTTAAGCCGAAGAAGAAACTGCAACACGCAATGGAAAACGCCGTTGCGGGGGCGAAAATTGAATGGAAGCAAAACTGCCTCCGTCATTCGTTCTGCTCTTATGCTGTAGCACTAAAAGGTCTCGAATGGACTTCGGACCAAGCGGACCACAGCATCGCGATTTTGAAGCGGGATTATCGGGAGGTCGTCACGAAGGAAGATGCAGCGAAATATTTCTCCATTCTGGTTACCAACCAACAGCTTTCGCCGTTGCTAGGAGATATGACGAAACCTACTCGCCCGAAGAATTCCAAGACAACATCTTCAATCGCAAAAAGCTCCACGCCTGTGAAGAAAGTGGAATCCGCGAAGCCTTCCCCAGAGGAAAACTTCACAAAATTGATCGAATTGAACAAGACTAAGGGTCCGGTCCCCTTCCGTCCGACTCAGCGAGATTACAAACGTCAGGAGAAGTTAGTGTCCGTCGATTCTCTGTCGAAAATAACTTTTGACGACGGGCTCTTTAAAGATGAAGCCGATCTCAACGGATTCCTGCGATGGATCTTACGATGCCAGGCGAAGCGCGAAGCAGGAACGTTTGAACCTTAATTCGTCCGCTCTCCTGCTCCCGATCGTCTCAGTTACAATCGATTGACAGACAAAGCTCGCCGTAGCCTTTGCCACCAACGCCGTTTCCGGATCGCCGCTGACCAGCATCCGCCAGAACGCTTGGCTCTTCTCATCGCCAGCCTTGTGCGTGATGATAACCGGGTCCGCCGTTTGTGGAACAGGCTCCTGAACATGCTCTTGAACATCTGGAAGAGCGAGCAAGACAAAACGGGACAGGCAAAACAAAATCCCAAACGCAAACCTCGAGTCCCATATGAGGGACTCGTCTATTGATCGCTGAGAATGGCGGCATTATTGAGTGACTGCCCATCGCAGCCCCCGACCAGCGCATCGATCTTGCAGATTCGCTGAAAAGCTCGACCTCCCAACTCCTGAAAGCCGCTTCCGAGTCCCTCACCCGCACCTGTTCCAAGGGGCCGGCGAAGCGCTCAACGCTTACCGGGTTTAGCAAGACGGTCGAGAAGGACTTTCGCCGCAGGGCCTGATGACGCTGGGTTTTGGCCGGTGGTCAGTAGGCCATCGCTGACAACGTGAACTCCCCAGTCCCCAGTCTTCGAGAAATGGCCGCCTTTCGCCTTCAGTTCGTCTTCGACCAGGAAAGGCACCACCTTGGTCAGGCCCACCGCCTCCTCTTCGGAGTTAGTAAAACCAGTGACATTTTTACCTTCCACCAACGGCTTACCGTCCGCAGTCTTGACGTGGCGAAGCGCGCCGGGTGCGTGGCAGACCAGGGCAACGGGCTTGCCTGCGGCCAGAAACGACTCGATCAGTTTGATCGAGTTCGGATCTTCGGCCAGATCCCACATCGGGCCATGGCCGCCCGGGTAGAAAACCGTGTCGTAATCGTCGGCCTTGACACTGTCGAGGCGAATGGTCGAAGCGAGTTGCGCCTTCGCGACCGGATCGGCTTCAAACCGGTGCGTGAGATCGGTCTGGAAGTTCGGCTCGTTGCTTTTGGGATCGAGCGGCGGCTGTCCACCCTTCGGCGAGGCCAGCACAATCTCAGCGCTCGCATCCTTGAATACATAGTAAGGGGCAGCCAGTTCCTCCAGCCAAAAGCCGGTCTTGCGGCCCGTGTTGCCGAGTTTGTCGTGCGAGGTAAGTACCATTCAGGATCTTCATACTGTTTCCTATTTCAATTGCAGTTTTGTGTTTAGTGATAACTTCTGATAAAAATCTAACATCTAAAAGACTGTGCTACTTTTTTGCAGTTATGATGAAATTTCCGGGCTAGCGGATTTCGTCGATAATCAGCCGGTCAAAGAGCTTTTTGTACCGCAGCCAGCCGGTATCTCACGGTGCGATGACCCAGCTTGACTGTAGGGGGATTTTACGGCGCTCAGAGTCAGCCACAATATCGTACGCTCCGGGCAGGCCTATTTTTACGCTAAGCTCAGAGCAGCCGATACTCATACCCACCGATTAAACAAGGAAATTCTCCGAATCGCCAAAGCTGCTTAAGGGCCGCCACGCCCCAAGCTGGAGAAAAATGACTTGTAGAATGCTTGTTAAAAATAGATAGCATCAACAGTCACTAACGAGTATCAAGTCGTAACATGACCATTGACTCTTCAACCAAGGCGAACCAGCTCCAGCAGCAGAGAACCGCTATTTAACCAGCATTACGAGGCGAAGACCAAAAAGTCACGAATGCGCTTCAAGAAGGCGCAGGAAATGAAACTCGGAAGACCGACCGGACCGGGGAAAAGCAAACTCGATCCGTATCGCCCCGAGATCGAAGGCCTGCTGGCAAATGGTTCCACCCAAAAGTTTATCGCCCGTCGCTACCACACAACCGAGGCCAATCTTCACAAGTGGCTCAAAAAGAGCGGATTAAAATAGTTTTGCACGACAAGAATCGATGTTGGTGCCTTATCGAGAGTTCGTTCGTAGCGAGCGCTTCAACAGGAGAACTTAGCCGTCCCATATAAAGAGAGCAGTGTCGCTCTCCCTCCGCAAGACTCCGGAACTAGCGCTAGTCTAGCGGTTAGTTCGACTCAATTTGGTGCAGAGTCGCTTGAACCTCTTAATTCGCCTGGGTGGATTATACCCGTTGCAGTCACACGTGACGTAGGGGCATGTTAGGAGTCGAAAATAAGCGTTCCCTGAGGATGGGCCTTCGGATGAGAGCCCCATGCTATAATAACCCCGTAGCAGCCTACGAGCCGCCACCGAAAGGTTCAAGCGAGGTTCAGTTCGACGATGGTGGCCTTCGGACAAGGCAAATTGGAAATCGGTTGTGGTGAAATGGTCTGGGCGTCACCCACTCCATTGCAGGAAGAGGCTATCGCTCAAGCGCGCATAAATCATTGTCAGGGATCTGCGCAACTGCTTGTGCGTGCAGAATCCAGCCGGGAAGATCGCGGACAAGGCGGGGAATCCGAAATGATTGGCGAGCCGAACACCCACGACAGGGGATTCGACCCTTATTGAAATCTAACGATATACAGAATACGATGATTCTTATAATAATGGGCTAACAAGGCGACAACACTTTTCCCATTGAAACCAAGGAAGCCCCAGACAAGAAAACATGACCCGCCTCGAAGACCTCCAGCCCAGCGCCGCAGTTCGAGGCATTTTGCCGGATCAAGTCGTCACGGTGGTCAGCGTGCAATGGTTTGGTTCCGGGGCGCTTGAGTTGACCTACAAGGGGCCATCTGGCCGCGTCGCCAACGAGTTGCTCTATCGTCATGACGAGCCGCGCCTTGAAGTAGTGGCTGGCGCCATCGATCTGCTCGTAGCGCCAGGGTTCCTTTCACGAAGCGACCCGACATCTTCATGCGTTCGGACTAATTGCCCAAATCCGCATCTGGTCTGCTGGAAAGGGCTTCAGCAACGCCTTCAGGTCGCTGTGCTGAGCCTCGCCCAACCACTTAGCGTGGTCTTCCGGAAAGATCGGGTCCGATTAATGGTGTCGCATGTTTGCCTCGGCTTCCTGCAGTGCCGCCTGGGCAGAAGCTCTACCCTGTGTGGCGATTTGAAGGGCTCCACTCACGGAGCTAAAGAAACGGCCCATCTCAGGGATATTTGGCATGACCTGACCGTATTCTACCGCTGCGTTGAGCTGCCGCAAAAGCGGGTTGTCTTTAGCCAACTTCTCGTATATCGAGATTAGCGCTGGAACGCCGGTCGGCTTTGCATGATACATAGCAGTGACTCCCTCTTCGGTAAGCGCGTAACGCTCCATAAATTCCTTGATCAAATCTTGGTTTGGGCTTGAGCGATTGAGATAGGCAACGGTTACCCCGACAAAAGGGACGACCCACGTTCTGATCCACGCCCGGGATTGGTGCCACCGCGAAGTCGATTCCATTCTTGATCAGGTTCGACCATGCCCACGGCCCGGAGACAATCATGGCCACTTTCCCTTGGCCCATTAGGTCCTCCACCGCACTGTATGAGACGCTCTTTGGCAAAACACCGGCATGGATCAAAGCGATAATCTTCGAGAGTCCCTCAACCGCTCCGCGATTTCCAACTCCCATATTCTTCAAATCGTAGTCTGAGCCATTCTTCGCGAAAACGTAGGCGCCAGCACTCGCCAGAATCCCCCATGAGTAATAGGAATTGTTGTAATCCCAGAGGATGGTGGTTACTCCGGGATGTTCCTTTTTGATTTTCTCGTTCAGCGATACGAGGTCGGAAAGCTGCGTAGGAGGAGAACCGTCGAGAAGTTTCTTGTTATAGATCAGAGTTACAGTTTCCAGAGCGATCGGATACCCCCAAATCCGCTCATTGTGGAGCACAGCTTGCCAGGCCTTGGGGAAAAATCTGTTTCCAAATTCTTCGGAGATCTGGACCGGGGCGATCAATCCGGCGTCTGCCCATTCGCCGACCTTATCGTGCGCCCAGATGACAATGTCGGGGCCCTTCGCCATTTGCGCAGCAATTGGGAAACTGTCTGTAATCTTCTCGGGGGCCTCGATCGTGACTTTGAGTCCAAAATCGTCTTCGAATTTCTTTGCCGCGGTCGCCTTGAGAGCTTGGCCTCGGTCCGCGTCCATCCAGATTAAAAGCTCCCCATTGGTCCAGGCGAACAGGTCCACCGGGATCAGGAACAGAGCCAACAGAGCCAGCAGCAAGCCTGCCGGGTTTCGCAGTGCTGCCCAAGTGGAGTTCGTAGTCATGATCGGAGATGAGGGTCTTCATCCCGTTACAAAGGCAGCCCGGTTTCAGAGTTTCAGGAATTTTGTTCCTAAACATGCTTTTGCCCGTTATTGTTGGTGAAACACGGAATTCTTTGTGGAACGCGACCATGGTCCCCCGGCGGAGGGCGCAGCAAGTTTTCACACCACGCGCTGGACGATCGTCATGAGGGCGGCTCAAAGTCAGGCGCAAGGGGGGCAGTCCGCTTTAGCCGAGTTGTGTCGGCTCTATTGGTATCCGCTCTACATTTTCGCTCGGCGCCGCGGGCATTCGCCCGATGACGCCCAGGATTTGACCCAAGGTTTTTTCCTGCACGTGGTGGAACACCGGGCGCTAACCGGCGTTGACCGGCTCAAAGGTAAATTCCGGTCGTTCTTGCTCGCCTCTTTCCAGAACCACCTCTCGGATGCGGGTGACCGCGCCCGCCGCCTTAAAAGAGGAGGAGACAAGGAATTTGTACAACTGGATGCAGAAGAGGCCGAAGAACGCTATCGACTCGAGCCGGTCGAGTTTTTGACGCCAGAAAAAATCTTTGATGCCCGATGGGCGATGACGGTTCTGGGAGAAGCGCTAAAACAGCTCCGCCAAGAGTATGCTAGCGCGGGAAAAACGTCCACATTCGAAGCGCTAAAAGCTTTCCTGGATCCTAACAACAGCATAGCTCCGCCCTCGTACGACGAGGTGGCGAATCAGCTTCAGATCACCACCGGCGGGGTCAAAACACTGATCCATCGGTTGCGAAAGCGGCACACCGCGCTGTTGCGAGAAGAGGTCGGCCGCACGGTGTCAGATCCAGCAGAGATTGACGAGGAGATCCATGCCCTTTGCGAGGCTCTGATCGCAACGGAAGGACGGTTAGGTCCATGAGCACGGAGC